>CAVYQJ010000001.1:0-30548 GCA_963770615.1 uncultured Solirubrobacterales bacterium
CACACCGACATCCACGCGGCCAACGGCGACTGGCCCGTCAAGCCGACGCCACCGTTCATTCCCGGACACGAGGGTGTCGGGATCGTCGAGGAGCTCGGCCCGGGTGTGACCGAGGTCGCGCTCGGCGAGCGCGTCGCCATGCCCTGGCTCGGCTACGCATGCGGAACGTGCGATTACTGCGTCTCGGGGTGGGAAACGCTGTGCGAGTCCCAGAAGAACATGGGCTACTCCATCGACGGCGGCTTCGGCGAGTACGCCACCGCCTATGCCCGCTACGTCGTCCAGGTGCCCGAGGGAATCGACCCGTTCGATGCCGCGCCCCTGACGTGTGCCGGGGTCACCACCTACAAGGCGGTCAAGGTCGCGGGGACCCGGTCTTCCGATCTGGTCGCGGTCTTCGGCGTCGGCGGACTCGGTCATCTCGCCATCCAGTACGCCGCGATCGCCGGCGGCCGCGTGATCGCGGTCGACCTGGTCGACGAGAAGCTCGAGCTCGCGCGCGAGCTCGGCGCCGAGTTCACCGTCAACGCCGCCAAGGAGGACCCGGTGGAGGTGATCAAGGCGCTCGGCGGCGCCGATCAGGCGATCGCGCTGGCGGTCTCACCCCGCGCGTTCGAGCAGGCATACGGCACCCTGCGGCGCGGCGGCAAGCTGGTGTTCGTCGCTCTTCCGGCTGACAACCACGTGACGCTGCCGATCTTCGAGACGGTGCTGCAACGGGATCACGATCGTCGGTTCGATCGTCGGCACCCGGGCCGAACTGCGCGAGGTGTTCGAGCTCCACGTCGCCGGCAAGACCAAGGTGATCCGCGAGGTGCGGCCGCTGTCCCGGGTCAACGAGTCGATCGCCGACCTCGAGGCCGGCAAGGTGGCGGCCCGGATCGTGTTCGCACTCTGACGTTCACCCCCCGGTTCTCTCGCCAGTAGAGTCGGCCCCGTGGCCGACGCTACTGGCGTGGAGGTGGCGTCGGATCCGATCGGGATCGTGCTCGCCGACGATCACACGCTGATCCGCAGCGGGCTTCGCCGCGTCCTGGACCGGGAGACGGACCTCATCGTCGTGGGAGAGGCCGGGGATGTCGAGGCGGCCCTGGCGCTTACCGAACGACATCAGCCGCGGGTCGTGGTGCTCGATCTGAACATGCCGGGCACGCCGACGCTGCCAGCGATCCCCCGGTTCCTCGAGGCTTCCCCGGAAAGCGCGATCGTGGTGCTGACGATGGAGGCTGAATCGGGCTTCGCCCGCGAGGCGTTGAGCGTTGGCGCCCGCGGCTACGTCCTGAAAGACGCGGCCGAGGCGGAGCTGGTCGAGGCGGTGCGTTCGGTGCTCGCGGGCGGCACCTATCCTGACCCCAGCCTCGGGGCCCGGCTGGCGCGGATCGGCCCCGAACCGGGCGGGACGCACCCCGGCTTGTCCCACGGCGAGCCCACCCTGTCCCTCGGGACCGACTTCGCCGGACAACGAATCGACGGGTTCGTCGGCCAGGGCGGGATGGGGCTCGTCTTCCGCGCGACCGACCTCACGCTAGGTCGGACGGTGGCGCTGAAGGTGATCGCACCCGACGCCGCCGGCAACGCGGTGTTCCGGGCCCGCTTCGAGCGCGAGTGCCAGGTGGCCGCGGCCATCGATCACCCTCATGTCGTCCAGATCTTCCACGCCGGCCAGGACGAGGGCCTGCTGTACCTCACCATGCGCTACGTCGACGGCACCGGCCTGCGCCGGCTGCTCCGCACTGAGAGCCGGCTCGACCCGGCGCGAGCGGTGTAGATCCTCGGCCAGATCGCCGGCGCGCTCGACGAGGCGCACACCCTCGGTCTGGTCCACCGCGACGTCAAACCCGGCAATGTGCTGATAGCCCAGCGGCCCACTCACGATCACGCCTACCTCACGGACTTCGGCATCACCAGGCGGCCGGCGATGAGCACCTGACCCGGACCGTCGTGGCCCTCGGCTCGGTCGACTACATCGCGCCCGAGCAGGCGCACGGCGCCGACGTCGACGCCCGCGCGGACATCTATTCGCTCGCCTGCATCCTGTTCCAGATGCTCACCGGAAGCGTGGTCCTTGACCGCGAAGGTGACCTCGAGAAGCTCTGGGCCCACGTCCACGACCCGCCCTCGCAGACTCGTGGCGCTCAACCCGGAGCTGCCGCCCGGCCTTCAGATGTGCTCGATCGCGCGCTCTCCAAGCACCCCGGCGACCGCCAGCAGTCCGCGACGCAGCTGGCGCAGGACGCCACCGAGGCGCTCCGGCACGGCTGAGCGCGGCTCGTTCGTAGGAAACCGCAAGCGATCGCGGGGATGCACGGATGTCCCCTCGCACCGGCCCGCCTACGGTCCTGGGGACGAGGTCCCTGACGCAAAGGATCCACGATGTTTCGAAGAGTTCTGGTCGGTGTCGACGGGCGCCGCGGCGGCCGAGATGCGATCGCACTGGCAAGACAGCTGGCCGCACCCGACGCGGTGACCATTCTCGCGCTAGACAGCATCGCCCTGAACGTCATCACCCGGCTCGCGCAGCTGCCTGACCGTCTGGTGAAGCAGGCGGCTTGTGCCCTCGGTCCAGTCCGCGGGCAGCGTCGCTAGACCACCGATAGGAGAGACGCGATGTTCAACAACGTTCTGGTCGGCGTGGACGGGCGCCTTGGCGGCCGAGACGCGATCGCAGTGGCCAAGCAGCTCATGGCCGATGCCGGACGACTCACGCTCGCGCATGTGTATCCCGTGCGGCACGATCCTGCGGTTCGCGGCTACAACGACTACGAAGCGGCCCAGTACACGCATGCCCGGGAGCTGCTCGAAGCCGCTCGCGAGGCGGCCGGCGTCCGGGCTGAGCTCCGGTGGAATGCCTCCGCATCCCCGGGCCGTGGACTGCACGGGCTCGCCGAAATGCTCGGCTCGGATCTACTTGTCGTCGGTTCATGTGAGCGCGGGCTGCTCGGACGGGTGATGGTCGGCGACGACACGCGCGCCGCCCTCGACGGAGCGCCGTGCGCGGTGGCAGTCGCGCCAGCCGGATACGCCGAGCACCCGAACACGATCGGGAAGATCGGCGTCGGCTACGACGGATCCCCGGACAGCCAGCGCGCGCTCGAGCTGGCCAGAACGCTTGCGGGTGAGCTCGACGCGAGCCTGGCGGCGCTCGAGGTGGTGGCGTATCCGGCGTGCCTGTTTCGTGCTCCTGACGCCGGCGACAACGCCTCGGTCCGTGCGCGGATCAGCGGCGCTCGGGATCGGGTCGCGGTCATCGGCGACGTCGAGCCGCACGCCGCCTACGGCCATCCCGCCGAGGAGCTGGCCCGCTGGGGCGACACGGTCGACCTGCTGGTGGTGGGCTCGCGAGGCTACGGGCCCGTGGGACGCCTCGTGCACGGCAGCACGTCTCGCGCGCTCGTCCAGACCGCCCACTGCCCCCTGCTCGTGCTGACCCGCTCCACTCCGGCGACCTCAGCGCAGGGCACCGCCCACGACGATCGCGCCCTCGCGGCGACGTGATCGAGCGCGCGTAGAAACCCGCAACGCTCGAGCGGCCGAGCCCCGATGGTGCGCGACCGCCCAGGACCTACGGTGAGCCCAGAGATTTCCATGAGGAGGAAACCGAGATGTTCATGAACGTGGTCGTTGGCGTCGACGATGACGAGGGCGGGCTGGACGCGATCGCGCTCGCGAAGACACTCGCCGTCGGCGGCGGCAAGCTAACGCTGGTCCAGGTCTATCAGGGCGACTCTGCGGTGTCGTGGGCAACGAGGCCCGACTACGAGACGTGGCAGCGCGAGCGCATCCGCGAGCTGCTCGAGAGGAGGCGCGCCGAGACCGTAGTCGAGGCGGAGCTCCGCTGGTATGGATCGTCGTCGGTCGGGCGCGGCTTGCACGAGCTCGCCGAGCTGACCGGCGCCGACCTCCTCGTGATCGGCTCGTCTCGGCGCGGGTTGCTGGGCCGGATCCTGATCGGGGACGACACGCGCGCGGCGCTGAACGGCGCGCCGTGTGCCGTCGCGATCGCGCCGGCCGGGTATTCCCGGGAGACGGTGGCGATGCGCGAGGTCGGCGTCGGCTACGACGGCTCGCCCGAGAGCGAGGCTGCGCTGGCCCTGGCGAGGATCGTCGCCGCCGAGCACCACACCAAGCTCTCCGCGTTCCAGGCGGTCTCCACTCCCGCGTACCTGTACCTCGGCTACGTGGGTACAGCCGCCCCGGTCGAGGCCGACTCGATAGAGGGCGAGGTCGACCAGGCCCGCGAACGAATCGCGGCGCTCGGCGGCGTCGCGCCCCACGCCGCCTACGGCGATCCGGTCGAGGAGCTCACGCTCTACAGCGCCTCGCTCGATCTCCTGGTCGTGGGTTCACGCGGCTACGGCCCGCACGGCAGACTGGTCTACGGCGGGGTGGCGCAGCAGCTTGCTCGCACCGCCCGCTGCCCGCTGCTTGTGCTCACGCGCTCAGCACAGCCCGCGCCGGACACGACGGCCGCCGTCGCCGACGCACTCGCTGACTGCCGTCTCGACGGGCTGACCGCGCGGACGTCGGCGGGCCGCGGTGCTCGGCCGCGCGGCCCGCCCCGTCGGCGGGTCAGGCCAGGGCGAGCTCGGCCAGGCGACGGTCGAGCAGCGCCAGCACGTCGGCGGTGATCTGCTCCACCGGCCGGTCGCTTCGCACCGTCAGATGTGCGCTCGCCGGCACCTCGTCGAGCGGCTCCCACCGGCTCCGCTCGCGCAGCACGATCGCGAGGCCCGCGTCCGAGACACGGTCGCGGTCGTGTTCGCGATGCGCCGCCCGCCAGGCGAGGACCGGACCGGGAGCCTGACATTCGATGAACACGACCTGCGGCTGAGCGCCGAGCGCGGCCGTGAATGCGCGGCGATCGTCGCGGTGGCGGAACGTGGCGTCGACGATCGCGCCACCCTGCCCGGCGAGCGCAGTCGACCGCGCGGCGGCCGAGCTCGGCGTACGTGCGCGCGTTCCAGTCCGCGCTGTAGGCTGTCGCCCGGCGCCCGCTCGGTCTGGCGCAGGCCGGCGAGCCGCTTGCGGATCACGTCCGAGCTCAGGTGAGGGAGCCCCGACTGCTCGGCCAGCGCGTGCGCCAGACACGACTTGCCGCTGGCGGGAACGCCGCACACCACGATCGTGAGCGGCCGTCTCGCCCGCCAGGCAAAGCGCTCGGCGAGGGCGATCAGGTCGCGGGCGTGGGCGCTCTGCTGCCCGTGCTCCGCGCTCGTGCCTGGGAGCTGGGCCCCGCGCAGGAGCGCGACCTTCGCGCGCACGAGCGCGCGGTAGGCGGCGTAGAAGGCGATCAGCGCATCCGGGCCCGGGTCGCCGCCGGCGTCCCGGTAGGCATCGACGAGGACCTCGCCGAAGCGCTCGCCGCCGAGCGCGGCCAGATCGAACACGAGGAAGGCGAGGTCGTCGGCGACGTCCAGCTCGCGCAGCCCGGGGTCGAACTCGACGCAGTCGACGATTCGCACGCGATCGCCGAGGAGGACGTGTTCGGCGCGGAGGTCCCCGTGGCCCTCGCGGACCTGCCCGCGGCGGGCGCGCGTCCAGAAGGTTTGGGCGTGGGCGGTCACGAACGCGTGCGCGAACCGCTCGAGACCCAGCACTCGCTCGATCTCGCCGCGCTGCTCGACGTCGCCGAGCAGCTCCTGGAGGTTGCGCTCGAAGCGGCGCTCGGCCGCGAGCACGGGGGCGCTGTCCGGCGTCACCCGCGGCGCGTCCTCGTGAAAGCGGGCCAGGCGGCGTCCGAGCTCCACCACGTCCTGTTGTTGCAGCTCGCCTCGCTCGAGCCTGGCCGCCAGCGTCTGCGCCTCGTCGTACCGGCGCATCTCGACCACGAAGTCGACCGCGCGCGGGTCGTCCTCGTCGGTCAGCTCGACCCGGTCCTCGATACGTGCCACGCCGCGAACGCCGAGATACAGGTCGGGCGCCAGGCGGCGGTTCAGCCGCACCTCGGCCTCGCACAGCTCCCGCCGGCGCGCCGGGGTTCCGTAGTCGAGGAAGTCGAGGACGAGCGGCTTTTTCAGCTTGTAGGCGAGCTGGCCGGCGAGGAACACCCACGAGATGTGCGTCTCGCGCACCTCCACCGACGCCGGCCGGTGCGAATACGTCTCGGGGCGCGCCAGCGCCTGCCGCAGCGTCTCGGACCGAGCCCGTCGGGTGCCGGCGGCTGTCGGGGTCGTCATGATGCGCCGACGGGCGCGGGCTCGGGATGGCGCTCGGGCGCCGGGCTGAGTCTGCGCGCGCGCCAGCGCCACAGCTCATCCGACCCCCATACGATCACCGGGAAGCACGCGAGCACGATCAGCTCGCGCGGCCCCAGCGCCGCGGTGTGGAAGATCGACTGGAGCGGGGGCAGGTAGATGATCGCGGCGGCGAACAGCAGCGCGAACGCCACGCCGCGCAGCAGATGCGGATTGGAGAACACGCCGACCTCGCGCAATGACGCGCGGCTCGTGCGCACCGCGAACGCGGCCCCCATCTGGCAGGCCACGATCCCCGACCAGGTCATCGTCGTGGCCTGCAGGTAGGTGTGGTGTAGCGGCGTGCCGGCACCGGTGGGGTCGCCCCAGGACCACCCGGCGGTGAGCAGCACGAGGAAGTAGCCGCCCATGACGAGCAGCGCCTCGACCGCGCCGAGCCTGAGCCAGGCGCGCGACAGCATTGCCCGGCTGATGATCCCCGCCTCGCGCGGCCGGGGGGCCCGGTCCATCGTCCCCGGCTCCGCGGGCTCCCGACCGAGCGCCAGCGCCGGGACGGTGTCGGTGCCGAGGTCGATCGCCAGGACCTGCAGGGCGGTGAGCGGCAGCGGGATCGCGCCGCCGGCGAGGGCGTAGAGCACGAACGGGACCACTTCGGGGACGGCGTGGACGAAGATGTAAGTGATGAACTTGCGGATGTTGTCGTAGACGACGCGCCCTTCCTCGACCGCGGCGACGATCGAGGCGAAGTTGTCGTCGGTCAGCACCATCGTCGCCGCCTCCCGGGCGACGTCGGTGCCGCTTGCGCCCATCGCGACGCCGATGTCGGCGCGCCGGAGCGCGGGCGCGTCGTTGACCCCGTCGCCGGTCATCGCGACCGTGTGCCCTTGGGCCCTGAGCGCGTCAACGATGTGAAGCTTGGTCTCGGGGTTGCTGCGGGCGACGATCAGCTCGGGCGTGTTGTGCAGGAGCGCGTCACGATCGGGTTCGGGCATCGCGTCGAGATCGATGCCGTTGATGACGGTCGGGTCCCCCTCGACGATTCCGACCTCGCGCGCGATCGCCTCGGCGGTCAGCCCGTGGTCGCCGGTGACGACGATGATCCGGATCCCGGCTCGCTTGCACCGCGCGACCGCGTCGGCGACCTCGGGTCGCGGGGGATCGGCGAGCGCGGCCAGCCCGACGAAGCACAGGTGCGACTCGATCAGGTCCCGCTCGCCGTCCTCGACCTGGGCAACCTGACGTTGCGCGAACCCGAGCACCCGGAGCCCGCGGCCCGCATAGCGCTCGAACGTGTCGCGCACCTCGGCCCGGTCGGCGTCGGTGATCGCCCGGTCTCCTTCGGGGGTTCGGATCGCCGTGCACCGCTCGAGCAACTCGAGCGGCGCCCCCTTGGCGTGGTACCAGAGCTCCCCGCCCGGCTCCTCATCGAGCGTGGTCATCCGCTTCAGGTGCGGATCAAAGTGGAACACGCGCTTGCGACGCGAATCGCGCTCGTGCTGGGCGCCCGGCACGTCGCAGTCGAGCTGCGCCGCCGCGACCAGCAGCGCGCTCTCGGTCGGATCGCCGCTCCGGCGCCACCGATCGGCGTCCGCCTCCAGATGGGCGTTGTTGCACCGCAGCGCCGTGCGTAGCAGCCCAGCGAACAGTGGCGGGGCGGACGCGACCTGCGGGGTGATCTCGAGCTCGGTACCGTCCACCGACAGGAGCCTCACGCTCATGCTCCCCTCGGTCAGCGTCCCGGTCTTGTCCGTGCAGATCACGTCTGTCGAGCCGAGCGTCTCCACCGCGGTTAGGCGCTTGACCAGCGCGCGTCGCGCGGCCATCCGCCGCACGCCGCCCGCGAGCGACAGCGTGATCGTCGGCAACAGGCCCTCGGGAACGTTCGCGACCAGCAGGCCGATCGCGAATGTCACGGCGGCCGCCAGCGACAGGCCGGCCAGCGTCGTGCCGGCAAAGAAGAACACCACGCCGGCGCCGACGGCGATCGCCGCGATCAGCCACGCGACCTTGTTCACCTGGCGCTGCAGCGGGCTGATCTCCGGCTTGACCCGTTGCGACAGCGCCGCGATCCGTCCCAGCTGCGTGCGCATCGCGGTCGCGAACACGACCGCCGCGGCCTCACCGCCCGTGCACAGGGTGCCGGCGAACACCACGTCCTCTGACTCGAGCAGCGCCGACGTCCGTCGGACCGCGGCCGCGCTGCGCACCACCGGTTGGGATTCGCCGGTCAGGGCCGCCATGTCAAGCTCGAGCGAGCCCTCGATCAGGCGGGCGTCGGCGGACAGGCGGTCGCCCTCGGCGAGCAGCACCACGTCGCCCGGAACCAGCATCGACGCCGGGATCTCCTCCTCCTGGTTGTCCCTGCGCACCCGCGCCTGCGGCGGAAGCAGCTCCTTGAGCGCCTCGGTGGCGCGCTCGGCCTGGAGCTCCTGCGCGTAGGCCAGAGCGGCGTTCAGCAGGATCACCGCCACGATCGCGAGCGCCAGCGTCCGGTTGCCGCTGGCCAGCGACAGCGCGGCCGCCACCCACAGCAGCAGCGCGAGCGGGTGGGCGAGCTGGCGCCCGAGCTCGGCCACGCGGCTCGATTTCTCCGTGCGCGTTATCTCGTTGGCGCCGAATTGCACGAGCCGCCGCTCGGCCTCGCGCCCGCTGAGGCCTGCGGTCCCGGTGCCCAGGTGCACGAACAGCGACTCGATCCGCTCTTGCGGGTCTACGTCGGAAGCCCCCGCCTGGGGGCCGCCATGGTTGCCGCGGACTGCGGCTCTCGTGAGGATCACGTGGGGCATGCGAGGGTGGCAGGCGGCGTCGATGGCACCGCGCTTGATCGTGCCCGCGGCGGCGATCTTCGGCATCGGTAGTTCCCCCCGGCGGAGATCCGGTGGATCCCGCGCGCGCGACTACCTGGACCGATTCGGTACTTCACCGTGCTCAAGCGGCACGCTTAGCCGGTCGTCGGAGCCCGTTCCCGGGCCTACCTTGAAGGCATGCTTCGTCGCCTCCACCCATTCGAGCATCGCCTCGAGAACAGCTCGCTTGCGGGCGGACCGACTCGCGTCGTGCTCGCCAACGACCACCCCGGTTTGCGCCGGAGCCTCAGGTCGCTGTTGGACCACGAGGACGATCTGGACGTGGTCGGCGAAGCGACCGACTTCGAGGCCGCCGTGGACGAGGTGTCGGTGCAGCGCCCTCACGTGCTCGTGCTCGACCTGCGGATGCCGGACGGGTTCAGCGCCGAGCGCATCAAGCGCCTGCGCGCGGTGTCGCCCGGCACCGAGATCGTCGTGACCACGATGCACGTCAACGAGGCGTTCGCCGCCGAGGCGCATCGAGCAGGGGCGATCGGCTTCGTCGTGGCCGACGGCGCGGATCGTGAGCTTGTCGAGGCGGTGCGGCGGGCGAGCCGTGGGCTCGCGTACACGAGCCCGCGGGTCAGGCGCGCGGTCGCGTGACGGGCGCTGCTCCTCCGGGGCGCGGCTCGACCGCCCGGCGCTCGACGCCTCGGCGGTAGCCGGCCGGGAAGGTCGCGTTGATCGTCGTGCCCTGGCCCGGGGACGAGGTGACCTCGAGCGTTCCGTGCAGCAGCTCGACGCGCTCCCGCATCCCGAGCAGACCGAATCCTTCGGTGTGGGCGATTGGGTCGAACCCGCGTCCGTCGTCCCGCACCGTCACGCGGACGGTGGAGTCGTCTTCGACGATCTCGACCTGGGCCCGGCGCGCGCCGCCGTGCTTGGCGGCGTTGTTGAGGGCCTCCTGGACGATGCGGTACATCGTGGTCTCGACCTCGCTCAGATGCCGGTCTGGCTGGCGGCCCTGCTCGTAGGCGAGGTCGACCGCGACATCCACTTCGAGCCCGCGTCCCCGCGCGCGCTCGGCGAGATCCTCGATCGCCGCCTGCGGGCCGAGGTCATCGAGCGCGGCGGGACGAAGGTCGGTGACGAGCGCGCGGAGCGTGCGGATCTCGCGCTCGAGCTCGCCGACCGCCTCGCGGACCGTCTCGATGACCGTCTCCGGTTCGGAGCCATGGAGTTGGGCGGCGAGCCCTAGGCGCAGCGCGGCCAGGTTCTGCAGCGTCTCGTCGTGTAGCTCGCGGGCCCAGTGAGCGCGTTCCTGCTCGGCCGCCGCGATGCGCTGCCGGCGGCGGTCCGCGTCGACGGTCACCGCGGTCGCGACCGCCGTGGCCGCGCTGGCCGCGAACGCCTCCAGCAGCCGCTGGTCCTCGTTGCTGAACACCGGCCCGGCTTCGAGCCGGTCGACCGCGATCAGCACCCCGTAGCCCCGTCCGCGGAAGATCAATGGGACCACCAATCCGGCGTCGGCTTGAACGCCGAGCCGACCGAGGCCGTGGCGCTCGAACCGGGTGCGGTTGGGCTGGTCCTCCAGGCGGAGCGTCTTCGAGATCCGGAGCGCGGCACTGGCCAGGCTGTCCTCAATATCGACACGGTGACCGACCAGGCCAGCGGGCAGTTCGCCCGCGCCGGCCGCGATCACCATCTCCCCCGCCTGTTCGTGCTCGATCACCAGCGCGCGGGCGGCCACGAGCGCCCTTCCGCGCTTGGCCACGAGCCCCAGGATCAGATCCAGATCGGTTTCGCCGCCGAGCGCGCGCGCGATCTGCATGGTCGCGTCCAGCGCGTCGACGGTCCGCTTGAGCTCGGTGTGCTGAGCGTCCAAGCGGGAGTAGCGCCGCGCGTGGTCGATCGCCACGCCCGCGAACTCGGCCAGCAGCATGATCGTCTGCTCGTCCTGCTCGGTGAACTCCTCGCCGCCCGCCTTCTCGGTCAGGTACAGGTTCCCGTACGGGACCCCGCCGATCAGCACCGGGACCCCCAGGAACGTCCTCATCGGCGGATGGCCGGGCGGAAAGCCGTAGGAGTGCGAATGGGCGCCCACGTCGGCCAGCCGCAGTGGCACCGGGTGCGCGATCAGCTCGCCGAGCACCCCTCGCCCCTTCGGCAGATCGCCGATCCGTTCCCGATCGTCGCCGTCGATGCCGATCGTGATGAACCGTTCGAGCTCGGCCCGTGACTGGTCGGTCACGCCGAGCGCCGCGTACCTCGCTCCCGACAGCTCCCGGGCCGACTCGAGCACGCGCCGGAGCACCACCTCGAGGTCGAGCTCGGACAGAACGTCGCGCGCGAGCCGAACCGCCTCGAGCGCATCGGGCCCGCTTCGTGATTCGCGGTCGTCCACGGCGGTCAGATGCGGCGCCCGCCCCCGGCATCCGCGCAACGTGTGACCCTCAGGAGCCGCGCGGCACGATGAATCACCGCGCGACGTGACGGGGCTGATTGAGTTGTCAC
The DNA here is from genome assembly GCA_963770615.1 of uncultured Solirubrobacterales bacterium. GTDB lineage: Bacteria > Actinomycetota > Thermoleophilia > Solirubrobacterales > Solirubrobacteraceae > Palsa-465. The sequence continues at coordinate 11,495 of CAVYQJ010000001.1, forward strand.
ACCGGCCTACTGACGGGCAAGAAGTTCACAAGTGTCGCTCGCGTCCCCGAGCCACGCGCCTCGCGCGCACACTAGCAGCGCCCCCCAAGCCGGGTGCGGAAAAGCACTGATCGAACCGCTGGAAACGACCGGATGTCGGAGCGCCGCTCACTCGGTTAGATGGGCTCACAACCCGCGAAGGAGAGCCTGTCATGACCATTCATCCGAAGAACCAGAAGGATCTGCTGCTGGCGCCGGTGGCGGCCGAGATCGACCGCAACCTCCAGCGCCTCCGCGTCGATTCGCCCTACGACGTGGTCGCCGAGCTCGAACTCGAGCTCGACCGACCCGCGATGTACGCCGGTCCGGACGAGCGGGCCGCGCTCGTTCTCCGCCAGGCGCTCCGCGACGTCGAGCTGCACGGCTGGACGGCGACGCTCAGCGACGACGCGTCGCGCATCCACCTCGACGGCGGCTCGGTCTCGCTCGATATCGGCCTCAGCCCCGAGATCACCACGTACATCACCGAAGGCGCCGGCGTCACGCCGGCGTGAGGCGCGGCCGCTCCTGCGCGGGTTCGAGCAGCGAGCGGCCGGTCATCTCCTTCGGCGCCTCGATCCCGAGCAGCGCCAGCACGGTCGGGGCGACGTCCGCCAGCGTGCCGGTGGCCGCGACCCCGACGCCGCGGGCGGTGACGATCAGCGGGACCCGGTTGAGCGAATGCGCGGTGTTCGGCGCTGCCGTCGGCCTCGAGCATGTGCTCGGCGTTTCCGTGGTCCGCGGTGATCACGCACACGCCGCCGGCTGCGTGCACCGCCTGAACCACACGCTCAAGGCAACCGTCGATGGTCTCCACGCCGCTGACCGCGGCCGGGACCACTCCCGTGTGGCCGACCATGTCGGCGTTGGCGAAGTTGATGATCGAGAACCGCGGCCGGTCCTCGGCGAACGCGTCCAGGAACGCAACGGTGATCTGCCGCGCGCTCATCTGCGGCTTGTGGTCGTAGGTCGGGACGTCGCGCTGGGAGGGCACGAGCGCCCGCCGCTCCCCGTCATACGGCCGCTCGCGACCGCCGTTGAAGAAGTACGTGACGTGCGCGTACTTCTCGGTCTCGGCCACGTGCAGCTGGCGCTCGCCGGCCGCTTCGATCACCGCCCCGAGCGTGGTCGCGGGGTGCGCGGCCGTGAACGCCACCGGGTAGGGCCAGCCCGCCTGATACTCGGTCATCGTCGCCAGGCGCCGGATCGGCTGACACCGCCGCCGCGTCCGCGCCAGCCGGGGAGATCCTCGGTGCCCTCGCCGAAACCGGGCTCGGCTAGCGCGCGCACGATCTCCCGCATCCGGTCGGGGCGGAAGTTGAAGCACAGCACGCTGTCCGAGGGCCGGATCCGCCTCTCCTCCCCGACCGTGGTCGGCCGGATGAACTCGTCGGTCTCGCCGCGCTCGTACGCGGCGCGCGCCGCCGACGGCCCATCAGGCGAGTGGTGCTCGGCGCGTCCGTGCACGAGCAGGTCATAGGCGTCCTGGATCCGCTCCCAGCGCCGGTCGCGGTCCATCGCCCAGTAGCGCCCGACGACGGTCGCGACGCGGCCGGCGCCGGCCCGGTGGCACCAGTCCTCGAGCGTGGCCAGATAGCCCGCGCCCGAGGTCGGCGAGGTGTCACGACCGTCGGTGAAGCAGTGCAGCACCAGATCCCGGATCCGAAGCTCGGCGGCGAGCTCGACCAGCGCATGGAGGTGGCCGAAGCCGGAGTGGACGCCGCCGTCCGACACCATCCCCACCAGGTGGACGCGCTCGGTCGCGCTCAGCGCGTCGCGCAGCACCGGATTGTGGGCGAGAGCTCCGTCGGCGACGGCGTTGTCGATCAGCGTGAGCGTCTGTGGCACGACGGCGCCGGCGCCGAGGGTCAGGTGTCCGACCTCCGAGTTTCCCATCTGACCATCGGGCAATCCAACGCTCGGGCCGCTGGCCTCGAGCGCCGCGTGCGGATAATCGGCCCACAGCCGATCGAAGTTCGGCTTGCGGGTGCCAGCGATCGCGTTGCCCGGTCCCGGGGGGGCGATCCCCCACCCGTCGAGCACGATCAGGCACGCGCAGCTGATATCGCCGAACTCCGGGCCGGGAGCCGTCATCGAGCGCTCACGGCGGGGATCATCAGGGCGCGGATGCCGGGCAGCTCACGGCCCTCGAGCAGCTCGAGCGTCGCCCCGCCGCCGGTCGACAGATGGGTCACGCGATCCGCCAGGCCGAACTTGCGCATCGCCTCGACCGTCTCGCCGCCGCCGACCACGGTGGTCGCCGACGTCGACGCGACCGCCTCGGCGACGGCGCGCGTGCCGGCCGCGAACGGCTCGAGCTCGAACCGGCCCATCGGACCGTTCCAGAACACGGTGCCGGCGGCCGCGATCTCGGCGGCGTAGCGTGCCGCCGTGTTCGGGCCGATGTCGAGCCCGCTGAAGCCGTTGGGCACGTCGACTCCCTCGAGCTCACGCGCTGCGCTTTCCTGCCCCGCGACGGCGACGGTCAGGTCGATTGGCAGCTCGAGCCTGCACGGCGAGCCGGCGGCCACCTGGAGCGCGCGCCGCGCGGGCTCGAGGTCGTCTCCTGGACATAGCGAGGCGCCCACGCCGTGTCCACGCGCCGCGAAGAATGGGAAGCACATCGCGCCGCCGATGCACAGCACGTCGGCGAGTTCGAGGAACCGCTCGACGACGCCGAGCTTGTCGCTGACCTTGGCGCCGCCGAGGATCGCCACCAGCGGCCGGTCGGGACGCTCCACGATCGCCTCGAGCGTGCGCACCTCGCGCTCCATCAGCCGACCGGCGGCGCTGGGGAGCCGATGGGCGATCCCCTCCGTGCTCGCGTGGAGCGCGATGCGCGGTGCCGAACGCGTCGTTCACGTACAGGTCGGCGAGCTCGGCCAGCGCCGACACCAGCTCCGGGTCGTTGCGGGTCTCCCCCGGCTCGTAGCGGATGTTCTCGAGCATCAGCATCTCGCCCGGGGCGAGCCGCTCGGTGAGCTTTCTCACCTCCGGTCCGGTGACGGCCGGCGCGAGCGTCACCGGCGCGCCGGTCAGCTCCTCCAGGCGATCGGCCACCGGCCGCATCGACAGCGCCGGGTCCGGCCCCTTGGGCCGCCCCAGATGCGACACGAGCACGAGCCGCGCGCCGCGCTCCCGGAGCTCGGCGATCGTCTCGAGCGCCGCGCGGATGCGGGTGTCGTCGGCCACCTCGATCGGGCCGCCGGGCTGCGGACGATGGAGCGGCACGTTGAAATCGGCGCGCAGCAGGACCCGTCGGCCCTCCACGTCGAGCTCGTCGATCGTTCTCAGCGAATCGGCCATCGGGTCGCCTCCAGTTGGTCTCGGGGATTACGGCCGGGCCGCGTCGAGCAGCAGCCGCCGCTCGGCGGCGGCGATCAGCCGGCGGGTGCGTTCGACGGCGTCCGGGGTCACCGAGATCGCGTCGATCCCGGCGCGCACCAGCAGCTCGGCGTACTCGGGGTGGACCGACGGCGCCTGGCCGCAGATCGAGGTCTGCAGCCCGGCTGCCCGGGCCCGCGGGATCAGCTCGCTCAGGTACTCGGTGACGGCCGGGTCGCGCTCGTCGAACGTATCCGACAGCCGCTCGCCGTCGCGGTCGGCGCCGAGCAGCAGCTGGGTGAGATCGTTGGAGCCGATCGAGATGCCGGCGATCCCGAGGCCGGCGTAGTGCTCGATGTTGAACAGGACCGACGGCACCTCCGCCATCACCCACAGCTCGAAGCCGGGACGGCCGAGCAGGGCGGCCCGGGCCACCAGGTCACGGCAGCGCTCGAGCTCTCGCCTGGTGCGAACGAACGGGAGCATCAGATGGAAGTTGGTGTGTCCGGCGTCCCACACGCGGCCGATCGCCTCGAGCTCGAGCTCGAACACGTCGGGCTCCTCGATGTAGCGAAGCGCTCCGCGGAAGCCGATCATCGGATTGGCCTCATCGGGCTCGAACTCCTCGCCGCCCTTCAGACCCCGGAACTCGTTCGTGCGGAAGTCGGTGCTCCGGTAGGTCACCGGGCGGGGGGTGAAGCCGGCGGCGAACGTCGTCAGCGCCTCCGACAGCTTGGTGACGAACTCTTCGCCCCGGCCGTCCGCGAGCAGCTTGCGCGGATGGGTGCCGTCGAGCGCCTCGAGCAGCATGAGCTCGGCTCGGACCAACCCGACCCCGTCCACGTCGAGCGCGGCCGCGCGATCGACCTGGGAGGGCTCGGACAGGTTCACGAGCAGGCGCGTGCCGGTGACGACGCGCTGCACCAGCGCGACGCGGCCGTTCGGCGATGCCGTGTCGAGCCCCGGAGCAGGGCTGGCGACCGGCGCGACTCCCTCGGTGACGACGCCGTGGGTGGCGTCGACCGTGACCAGCTCGCCGTCGCGCAGGCGCTTGGTGGCCTCGCCCGTGCCGACGACGCAGGGGATCCCGAGCTCGCGCGAGACGATCGCGGCGTGGCAGGTCATGCCGCCCGAGTCGGTGACGATCGCCGCCGCCTTGCGCATCAGCGGCACCCAGTCCGGGGAGGTCATGTGGGTCACGAGCACGTCGCCGGCGGCGAGCTTTCCGGCCTCGGCCAGCGACGTGAGCAGCCGGGCCGCGCCGCCGGCGCGGCCCGGTGCCGCGCCCAGCCCCCGAACGAGTACCGTCCCCGCCTCGGTTTCGGATTGGGCCTCCGCCGCCGCGGTCGCCGCGGGCGCGCCGATCGTCGTGATCGGCCGGCTCTGGAGCATCCAGATCCGCCCCTCGGGGGAAAAGGCCCATTCGGTGTCCTGCGGCGAGCCGTACTCGCGCTCGATCGCCATCCCGAGCTCCGCCAGCCGCAGCACCTCCTCGTCGCTCAGCACCGGGCGGCGGCTCTCCTTCTCGTCGAGGACGCGGGTGACGGTGCCGCCGGCGGCCGCCGCCTCGATCGTCAGCTCCTTGGGCCGGACCGAGCGCACGAGGATCGACGTGGTCGACTTCTCGACCACGTAGCGGTCGGGCGACACCTGCCCGGAGACCACCGATTCGCCGAGCCCGAACGACCCCTCGATCACCAGGTGGTCGCGCTCGCCCGTGGCGGGATCGATCGTGAACATCACGCCGGCGCGCGTCGAGGCAATCTGGCGCTGGACCACGACCGCGATGTCCATGTCGCTCTGGCTGAAGCCGCGCTGCCCGCGGTAGTAGATCGTGCGCGCGCCGAACAGCGACTGCCAGCACCGCTCGACCGCGGCGATCACGGCGTCCTTGCCCCGAACGTTCAGGAACGTCTCGTTCATTCCCGCAAACGACGCCGACGCGGTGTCCTCCGCGGTCGCCGAGGACCGGACCGCCACCGGGACGTCGGCTTCGTCCTCGGCGAGCCGATCGTAGGCGGCGCCGATCGCGTCGGCCAGCCACGGCGGCATCTCGCTCTCGCGCACCGCGCGCCGGGCCTCCTCCGCCGCCGCCCGCAAGGCCGCCGTGTCCTCGACATCGAGCTTCGCCAGCACCGCATCGAGTCGCTCCGCGAGCCCGGTCTGGTGCCGATAGGCCGCGTACGCGGGAGCACCGACGACGAAGCCGGGCGGCACCGGCAGGCCGGCGCGGGTCAGCTGGCCGAGGTTTGCGCCCTTGCCGCCGGCGTACGGGACGTCGGCGCTCGAGAGCTGGGAAAACGGCTTGGTGGGGACGAGGCCGGCCGGGGCCGTGACGTCGGTGTTGGCGATCGTGGTCATCGCTCGAACCTACGCCGCGAGCGCGCCGGTCGAATCCGTGCCGCACGCGCATCCGACTCCGTAGAAGCTCCGGATGCCCTACGCCGGCGCGGCGATCCGACCTGGAGACCGTCGAAGACCCCCGCCGTCGGTCGGACGCGGGCTGCGGCTGATTACGGAGCAAACAGGTGGGTTCCTGCGGCCGTCACCCGAACCCGCCGACCGTAACGTCTTATCGAGTACCCAGGGCCTCCCGGAAGGCGACGAGACAGATGTCCGCGTGCGTGCAGCGCCTGAACACGAGGGACCGCAGATGAGTCCGGTGATCGGCCTTGGTCCGCGGTGTGCGCACTGTCATAAGCGTCCCGTGTGGACCGACGCCCTCTGCAGTCCATGCTGGCGCATGGCCGCGGCGTGTGGTCGTCGCCCCGGTGACCTGGCCTTGAGTCAGGATCATCCGGAACCTGCGTCTGAGATCCTCGACTCGGACAGCGTCGAGTTCGAGCGCTGCGTAGCGGCGTGGTTGGCCGGTACCGATCCTTCGCCTTCCGATGTCCCCTGGCCGGGCGATGAGAGCGTCCGGCGGAGTCGCGGGACCGGTAGCGATCTAATGGATCACAGATCGGGAACTACGAGCCTCTGACCGGCCCCCTGGGGAACCGCCGGAAAGCCATCGGCGTCGTCCGCGGCGATCGGCGGCGCCGGCACGGCACCGGTCATCAGCGCGTCGAACGCCTCGCCGTGCCGACGTCGATCGCGCCGCCGAAGTACCTGCGCGTAGATCTGAAGCGTCGTTGTCGGGTCGTCGTGACCGACCTGCGCCTGTACGTACGGGACCGGCGCGCCGGCCTCCAGCATCAGCGTGATGAACGTGCGCCGGAACGTGTGCGGCGTGACCGACTCGGGCAGCGGTGGCTGCTGGCGGGCGGCGCGCTGCTCGTTCGCGAGCCGAACCGCCGGTGCGGTGACGCGTCGGTTGAGGTTGTTCTTCTCGCGCCGGGATCCTGACCGCGTGGGGAACGCCGGCTCGTCGGTCGCCGCCCCCGGCCGGGTGGCGCGGTAGGCGAGCAGCTCGTCGCGCAGCCACGGGCTCATGTTGACCGGACGCACGCCGGCTGGCGTCTTGGCGTCGCGCACGTGGATGACGCCGTGGGCGAAGTCGAGGTCTCCGAGGTTCAACTCACACAGCTCGCTGTTGCGAAGCCCGGCGCAGCCAAGTGTCGCGACGATCGCTCGTCGCACCCCGGGCTGTCCGTTGACCCGGCGCCGACCCGCAAGCCAGATGGCCGTGCTCTGGGCGACCCCCAGCTCCTTGGCGATCTCGTTCCAGGTGCGGCCGTCGGCGCGCCGGTGGCGGGCCAACTGCGCCCGCGCGATCGTGTGCTCGCCGATCGGAGCGTCCAGCGCGCCGGCGGCATCGATGACCGCGAGCAGTTCATCGGCCTCCAGGAAGTTGCCCCTCCGCCGCGTCACTTTGAGCCGGAGGTCGGCGTCGGCGGCGGGGTTGGCTGGAATCAGCCCACGTCTGACCGCGTCGCTCAGAATCTCCGCGAGCAGTTCCAGCGTCATGTTGATCGTCCGCGGGCCGAGCGCGCGCCGCGCGCGCCCGTGCCGGTCGCGTAGGGTGATCCCCGCGGCGCGCGCGTCGGAGACCTCCTCGTTCTGCTCGAGCTTCTTGGCGACGTAGCTCGACAGCAGCGCGTAGTCGATCTCGCTTAGCCGGTACGGGTGCAGGTACGGCAGGAGGTGGCGGCGCAGCAGATACTCGGCGCTCTCGGCGGTGCGCGGACGGACCGTCCGGCGGTAGCGCGCCAGCCAGTCGCTGGCGAACTCGTGCAGACCGGGGTCCTGCTCGCGCGGATCCAGCTCGAACGCGTTCGGTGGCCGCCACACGCCGCGCCGGATCAGGGCCGCGATCTCGTCGCGGCGGTCGGCCGCTCGGACGTCGTTCCAGCCCTCGCGTTCGGTCCCGAGCGGGACCCAGTAACGCTCGCCGTAGGCGCGGATCCGCAATCCGTACGTGTACTGCTGGTCGCGCTTTCGGTACCGCTTCACGATCGCTCCGATGGCGTCGGGGCCCGGCCGCTCGACGCCCTTCGACTCCTCTGCTCTCACGCGTGCCTCCGCGTCGGACGTTGAACGCCCGACTCTACGCGGAGCTACGCGCTGTCATCTATCGGAATGAGCCCGCGCGACGACGTTCTCCGGTGTTTGGGCGACTTCTCGACCCGCACCGGCGGCGCCCCGTTTCCCGCGGCGAGCGACTCGCGGCGGAAGCGAAGCCGGGGACGTCGGCCGCCGCCGAGTCTCACCGCGCCGAGTTCGTCGGCGTGCTGGTACACCCACTCGCGGGTCACCTGCAACAGCTGCGCCACCTCCGCCGCGTTCAGCCAGGTCGCCGCGGTCGGCGCGGACAGCATCCCTTCCTCCCTGATCATCTCGACCACTCGTTTCGCGACGGGATCCGCGAGTCGCTCTGCGATGGCTTCGAGTCCCTCGCGATCGAGCGACGCGGTCGTTCGGTCGAGCCCCTGCCGGGCTTCGGGGCCGCGCAGCGCGGTACCAGTGTCTTGCTCGCCCGCCAACCGAGCCGAGCTCGTACTCGCGATCTGAGATATTCGCCCCATATACGGAGAATTCAAACGGCGTCCACGTAAATTGCGCAAATTGGAAAGATAGCATAAATGGGATGTATGGAATAATGTAGGATCCTGGCGCCGCGACGTCGCCGGGGTCGGCGACTCGCCCAAGGTCGCGGGCTGACGTGTTGTCACGGGCGGCGTGTCCGATCGGGACGGGAACGCCGCGTGGAAGTGGGCCCGCTCCGCGGCGACTGCTCTCGGGCGGGGTCTTGTCGACCGCCGAGGGCGCCCGCCCCTTCCAGCGGCCCCCAGCGGTCCGGACGTCAGCCCGCGACGGCGTCGCGGCCGGCGAAGCGAGCCCGCTCGCCCAGCTCCTCCTCGATCCGGAGCAGCTGGTTGTACTTGGCCACGCGCTCTGAGCGGGCCGGCGCGCCGGTCTTGATCTGACCGACGCCGGTCGCGACAGCGAGGTCCGCGATCGTGGTGTCCTCGGTCTCGCCCGATCGGTGAGAGATGACGCGACCTGTACCCGCTGTCCCGGGCGAGCGCGATCGTCTCGAGCGTCTCGGTGACCGTTCCGATCTGGTTGAGCTTGATCAGGATCGAGTTGGCGACACCAGCGTCGATGCCCCGCCGCAGGATCGCCGGGTTGGTGACGAAGATGTCATCGCCGACGAGCTGTAGCTGACCGCCGAGCCGATCGGTGAGCGTCCGCCATCCGTTCCAGTCGTTCTCGGCCATGCCGTCTTCGAGCGAAACGATCGGATACCGGCCGACCAGCGCCTCCCAGTAGGTCGACCATCTCGCTCGAATCGAGGACGCGACCTTCTCCGGACAGCCTGTAGGCACCTTCGGTGTAGAACTCGCTGCTGGCGGGGTCGAGCGCGATCGCGATGTCCTCGCCGGGCCGATAGCCTGCGGCTTCGATCGCCGAGACCAGCAGCTCGAGCGGCGCCTCATTCGTTTCGAGCGCCGGCGCGAACCCGCCCTCGTCGCCAACGGCGGTGCCGAGCCCGCGGCGATGCAGTGTGCTCTTGAGCGTCTGGTAGGTCTCGGCGCCCATGCGCAGCGCCTGGGCGAACGAGTCCGCGCCCGATGGGACGATCATGAACTCCTGGAAATCCACCGGGTTGTCGGCGTGCACGCCTCCGTTCAGGACGTTCATCATCGGGGTCGGCAGCGTCACGGCCGCCTCGCCCCCGAGGTAGCGCCACAACGGCTCTCCGACCTCCTCGGCAGCGGCACGGACGACCGCGAGTGACACCCCGAGCATCGCGTTCGCTCCGAGCCGGCGTTTGGTGTCGGTCCCGTCGAGCTCGATCAGGCATCGGTCGAGACTCTCCTGGTCTGCGGCGTCTGTTCCGAGAACCGCGCCGGCGATCTCGTTGTTGACATGCTCGACGGCGCGCAGGACGCCCTTCCCGGCGTACGGCTCGCCGCCATCACGCAGCTCGAGCGCCTCGTGCTCGCCCGTCGAGGCGCCCGACGGAACCGCGGCGCGCCCGAACGCTCCCGAATCCAGCCGCACGTCGACCTCGACGGTCGGGTTACCTCGGCTGTCGAGGATCTGACGCGCGTGGACGTACGCGATCGTGCTCATCTTGTTCAGCTCCGTCCCATTATCGGTCGTGGGTTGTCAGGCTAGTGCTCCGTCGCCCAGCCGACGGCGCCCGCGACTTCCACGCGAGCCGGCCCGTCACGGACCAGGTCGCGGCGCGCCGGCGCCTCCGCGGGCAAGCGGCATGACACGCCCAGCGGCGCCGCTGCGAGGTCACACAGCGGCGCACGTGACAAGGGCTAATGAACTCGAGCGGTGACAGCACCGTCGATCAGATCGATCGTGCTATCGGGGTCGCTGACCTCGAGGACCAGCTTGCGATAGTGGTGATCGCGAAGCTCGATCGCGACTGTCTTGTCCGGATCATGAACGTCCCAGAAATTCCAGTCCCCCCACCAATAGAAGGTTCCGGCCGAAATGTGCTTCGGCATGTGGGTTCCGCCCACGTGCATGTCCTGCAGCCACCAGCGCGCCTCCTCCGCCCCGGGCCGTACCCCGGCGACGTTCTCCATCGGGATCTCCAAATGGCTCTTGAAGGCCCACAGCTTGTCGGGACCGGTGATGTTGACGACAAGTCGGTCGTCGTGGATGTCGATTGTGGCGGGCATCGGTCCTCCTTCAGGAACGAGTCGTTATGCGTGACACGACGATCGCGCGGGACGTTGTTCGCTACATCCGGGATAACCGCGCTTCTTTTTCCGGTGTCTACTACGGATGCCGACGGAGCAATCGCGAGCCGCGAGTGCGGGACATCCGCAGCAGCGCCGGACCGACGTCGACACGCTCGTGTTCCCGGACATCTACCGGCCGGCGCTCGGACGCGGTGATGGGCCTCACCTGGTCGGCGATGCCGGTCGAGTTGTTACCAACTGGTTTACGCCACGGAAGGGTGTCGCGGATTAACCCGGATGCGCTTGGGGGCTGGGGGCTGGGAGCATCGGACCATTCTGGTTCGCGTTCGATCGTTGGGAGTGTGTGATGCTCAAGTTGATGGTCGAGGAGACCGGCAACGATCACATGCTGCGGCCCGGGTTGGGCGCGCGGGCGTCTGGTTCGTGGTGTGCTTTGGACCGGTCCTCGGGCGGCAGCCGAGGTGCGGTGTGATCTGGTCGTTTCTGAGGAGCACTCGCCCGGATGGCCGCCGACGCAGGCACCACGGCGCGCGTGGCCAGGGGGCACGACTCAATCGTTGGTGGGGCCTTCGCAAACGCGTCGCGCGGCCGGCACCGGTACTGACTGGGTTGATGGCATGACGGCACACGGCGTCAATCCTGATGATGCTCGACGCCTGGCCCGGGAGACGTGCGACGGGGGTCCCGGGCGCGCCCGTCGCGATCACGAGCTCGCGGCGTTGATCGAGCGGCTGTCAGCGATCCGCGAGGAGTTGGTGGAGGTCGCGGAAGGCTGGCGTCCGTGGATCGAAGGGCGTGACGCTGACCGGGACGCAAGCGCACGTAATCTGTTGCAATACCTTGCGCTACGCGGCCACGACCTGCGTGCGCTTCAAGATCCGCTAGTCGCGCTGGGGCTGTCGTCCCTGGGCGGGAGCGAAGGCCACGTGCAGGCGAGCGTAGACGCTGTCTTGGATGCGCTTCGCGCCGTCGCCCACCATCCGCCGGTGGCAAGCTCGGCACCGCCGCCGATGGATTTCGCCCGCAGCCGCGAGGTGCTCGTGAGCAGGACGGCCGCACTGCTCGGGCCGGCTCCGCGCCGGAGGCCAACCCGAATCATGGTCACGATGCCGACCGAAGCGGCGCACGATCCTGCGCTGGTGCGTGAGATGCTCGTCGCCGGAATGGATTGCATGAGGATCAACTGCGCCCACGACGCCGCGCCCGAGTGGCGCGCGATGATCGACAACCTGCGCCTGGCGGCGGACGAGACGCGACGCGACGCACGGGTAGCGGTCGACCTGCCGGGCCCGAGGCTCCGAACCGGGCCACTCGCTGCGCCGTCGGCCAGCGACAAGAAAGGGGAGTATCTACGGCTCGGCATCGGGGACCGCCTCCTGCTCACCCGCGATGCACACGTGGCTCCGTCTCACCACGCTGAGCCGCCCCCCGCTCAGCTCGGATGCTCCCTCGCCGAGGCGTTCGCGGTCACCCGCCGCGGACATCATGTGTGGCTGGATGACGGCAAGCTAGGGGGTGTCGTGGAGGCGGTCGATCGGGCTTCGATCGAGCTACGCATCACCTCAGCCGGGGCGAAGGGCTCCAAGCTACGGGCGGGGAAGGGAATCAATCTGCCCGACGCCGTCCTCGACATCGACCTGCTCGGGTCCCACAGCCGCGACGCTCTGCAGTTCGCCGCCGAGCACGCCGACATCGTCGAGCTGTCGTTCATCAGTCGCGCGCACGAGGTCGAGCGGGTCAACGGATACCTGGACCAGCACTCACGCCCAGAGGTCGGAATCATCCTCAAGATCGAGACGCGGCGCGCGTTTGAGCACCTACCCGGGATGCTCCTGGCCGCGCTCGGAGGGGACCGGCCGGCTGGAGTGATGATCGCCCGCGGCGATCTCGCCGTGGAATGCGGTTACGAGCGCCTGGCGGAGGTCCAAGAGGAGATCCTGTGGCTGTGCCAGGCCGCTCACGTGCCGGTCATCTGGGCCACGCAGGTGCTCGATCAGCTCGCGAGAACCGGCCGGCCCTCGCGCGCAGAGATCACCGATGCAGCCATGGGCGTGCAAGCCGAGTGCGTCATGCTCAACAAAGGCCCGCGAATTATCGAAGCGATCTCAGTCCTCGACGACATCCTGCGGCGCATGGAACGACACCACCGCAAGAGGCGCTCGCTGCTGCCTCGGCTCCAGGCGTCCGAGTACGTCCACACCGACCGGGGAACGGAGACGCTCACGCTCTCGTAGCGCGAGGTTGACCGCTCGCCGCGCGCGATCGCATTCATGCCCTCGCCGGCGCAGAACTGACGACCGCATCGCCGACCAGGTGGTCCCGCCGTCTTGGCCGTCGGCGGCGGAGTGCGCGATCGCCTTCTCCCAACACGGCGTGGCGCCGGCGCGACGCTCCCGCGCAACCCTCCGAGCTAGGGCTCTTGCGACAGCCAATGGTGTTGGCGGTAAAGCCGAGGTTGGCCGCGTCGCTTCGCTCGCCTGATGCCTGCCTGTGGCGCGGTCGCGTTCTTGCCAGCGGTCCGCCCGCCCGGCTGCCCGATTGTGGATGCGGAGACAGCACGCGGTCTGCGGCGGTAGGTTGAATACCGCTGTTCACGTTCACGCAACACCACACGAGGAGAAGCAGCCGTGGCGCTGACCCAGTCCCAGATGATTGCCGCGGTCGCAGACCGCGCCGAGATGAGCAGGGCGGACGCCAGGCGGGCGCTGACCGCGCTCGACGAGATCGTGCTCGAGGAGCTCGGGAACGCCCAGAAGGTTCGTCTCGGGGGGCTCGTTCAGCTCACGGTGCGCGTCAAGCCCGCCAGCAAGAAGCGCACCGGACGCAACCCGGCGACCGGCGAGGAGATCACGATCGCGGCCAAGCCGGCCAGCGTCGACGTCCGAGCGCGGCCGCTGGCGAAAGCGAAGGCGGCGCTTCCGTCGGTGCAGAAGGCACGACGGCGGCTTTCGGCGTCCAGCGGCGGCGCCTCGCGGTAACGCGAACCCCATCGGTGCAGCACGGCCTAATCCGGGCGCGTGCGCTTTTGGCATGCGATCGGACCTAAGTACGTGATCGGCTCTCTCCGGGAGCAGCAAGCCGGCTGCCCATGCAGCAGCTCGGCCGCGTGCCCGATGGCTGGGCGGCGAGTCATCGGACACTTCAAAGCAGAGCAGGAACACGCTATTGGCTCGTTCGCGTTTACGGAGAAGCTACGTGCGGCTTGCGGTTCTTCCGGATTGGGTCTCGGGGAAAGGCCCGATGACGCCGGCGACGCCTGACTCAACACTGAACTGGTTGATTGTTCCGAGCTCGACGAAGGTCTGCCGAGACGCCCAAGCGGGGGCGGCTCCGCGGGCGATCACGGAGGTTGCTCGGTTATGCCCGCCAGTCAGCTTCACCGCAGGAGGCACGCAATGGTGCGGTGTCCCAAACCGCCGGCTGAGCAATGTCCGCGGATCCCCGTTGCTGGGTCGATCGCTTCGGCCCGCCTCGCCGCGGTGCTGCCGTGGCTGACTGAGAACAGCCGGACAGTGGAACGCGTCGACGCGGCTAATCCGACGTGTCCCTGTTTCGTGGCGTGATGGCCGGCTCGATGATCGAAGCGAAGGCCGTCGTGAAGCGCTTCGGATCCACCGTCGCGCTGGCGGGTGTTGGCCTCACCGCCGAGCGGGGCGAGGTGCTCGCCCTGCTGGGCCCCAACGGCGCCGGCAAGACGACCCTGGTGCGGATCCTGACCACATTGCTCAAGCCCGATAGCGGCGTTGCGCGCGTCGCGGGCTATGACGTCGTGGCCGACGCAGGGGAGTTGCGGTCGATGATCGGGCTCGCGGGCCAGCACGCAGCGGTCGATGAGCTGCTCACCGGCCGTGAGAACCTCGAGCTCGTCGGCCTGTGGTACCACCTCGACAAGCGCGAGTATCGTCGCCGTGCCCAGGAGGTGTTGGCGCGCTTCGATCTCGTCGACGCTGGCGACCGGTTGGTCAAGACCTACTCGGGCGGGATGCGTCGGCGGTTGGATATCGGTGCGAGCCTGATCGCCCGGCCCGCCGTTCTGTTCCTCGACGTGCCCACGACGGGTCTGGACCCGCGCACGCGCAACGATGTCTGGGCGTTCATCCAGGAGCTGGTCGCTGGCGGCACGACCGTGCTGCTCACGACCCAATACATGGACGAGGCCGAGCACCTCGCTGACCAGATCGTCGTGATCGATACCGGCGCCCTGATCGCGGACGGCACCGCGGCACAGCTCAAGGCCAGGCTCGGCGGGGCGATGCTCGAAGCGCGCGTGAGTGACCCGGCCGACCTCGACCGCGCCACCGTGCTGCTCGCCGACGTCGGTCTGACCGAGCCTCGGGCCGACCGCGACCAGCGCCTGGTCAGCATCCCGACGCCGGTCGGCACCACGCTGCTGCTCGCCGCGGCCAGACGGTTTGAGAAGGAGCGGATCGCGCTCGACGATCTAGGCATCCGCCGCCCCTCGCTCGACGATGTGTTCCTGTCGCTGACCGGGGTCCCCGCTACGCCTGACCACCCCCCCGGCCCGGCCCCGGCAGCCGACGAATTGGTGCGTGCGCGATGAGCGTCGCCACCGACGACCGGGTGGGCACACCGCCAAGGCGGATGACACCGCGCGTCGCCGCCCGGGATACCGCTGGCGTCGCCAAGCGCAACCTGCTGCGGATCATTCGCACGCCGCGCCTGCTCGTCGTCGGCGCGATCCAGCCGGCAATGCTGCTGATCCTGTTCCGCTACGTCCTCGGCGGCGCGATCCACATTCCGGGCGGCAACTACGTCGATTACGTCGTCCCCGCGGTCTTCATTGAAGCCGTCCTGATCGGCGGCATGACCACGTCGATCGGGCTGGCCGGGGACCTCAAGAGCGGCATCATCGACCGCTTCCGCAGCCTCCCGATGGCCCGCTCGGCGGTTCTCGCCGGCCGCACGCTCGCCGACCTCAGCCGCAGCCTCCTCTCGCTCGCGATCATGGTCGTCCTCGGCCTCTTGGTCGGCTTCCGATTCCACAGCGACGCCGGCTCGATCCTCGCCGGCCTGCTGCTGATCATGGTCTTCGGCTATGCGTTCTCGTGGGTGTACGCCGCGATCGGGCTCGCGACCAAAGACCCGGAGACCGCGCAGGTCGCGGGCATCCTCCCGTTCTTCATCCTGATGTTCGCCAGCAACGCGATCGTCCCGGTCGCCACGATGCCCAGCTGGCTTCAAGGCTTCGCCACCAACCAGCCCCTCAGCGTCACCGTCACCGCCGTCCGCGCGCTGCTTGAAGGCGGTCCCGCGGGCAGCTACGTCTGGCAGTCACTCGCCTGGGCCGCCGGGATCTTCGTCGTCTTCTTCACTATCTCCCTGCACCTCTACCGCAACTCCACCTCCTAACCCCAAGCTCCCTGTTGGTTTGCGCGAATGGTCGCGTGCTGTTGAGAACGCGATCCACCGGATCATCCAAGCAGCGCTCACCAACGCCGCAACGCACGCTCAGGCGAGGCGTCCGGGGATCGAAGCCCGTGACACCACGAGGACCGTGGAGCTGACCGTCCGCGATGACGGCAACGGATTTGACCCGACCGCCAGCACCGCGTCGGGGGCAGCGCAGCGCGTCGGGTTGCTCTCGGAACGATCAATCGAATCCTTGCCCGGTCACGGCACCAAGGTCACCGCGAGGCTCCTGTGCCGCGGCGCTCCGCCGAGGCGACGTGCGCAAGCCGACGTCGGTGGCGCCCGACCGGGATCTTGTAGCCGTCGAGGCGGGCCCGAGGCCCTTCAGCCGCCGCGGCTCCGCCAGGACAGTCACCCGATCAGGTCTCCCCGAAGCGTCTCCGGTCGCCGCCGGCCTGCGGGCGGAGGCTCGCAAACTTCGGCCTGTGTGATCCAGCGAGGAGGGGCGATCCTCCCATTGTCAGCATTCGACGGTGGAGTGAGAACGAGACGATCTGGCCACCGCGCGCCGCCCAATTCCGCGCGTCATCGTCCAGCTTCATGTGATCGCGGTGCCTCGGGCGGGCGGCGGGCGTTGTGGTGGCTTCGGGTTTGCCGCAGCCCGAGCCGCGATTGGAGCGGATGCGCAACCGCCGGGCCCGCACGACGATCTGGGTTCCAAAGTCGCGCCGATTCTTCGGCGGAAAGGCAGCAACATGCTCATTTACATAGTCGTCGCGCTCGCCCTGTTGACACTGGTCGCCGCGGCACTCTCGGTCAGGATTCTCAAGCAGTACGAACGCGGCGTGCAGTTCCGGCTGGGACGCGTGAACGACGGAGCGCGTGGACCGGGAGTGATCTTCGTCGTGCCGTTGGTTGATCACGTCCACCGCGTCTCGCTGCGGATCGTCACCCTCCCGATTCAGTCGCAAGGGATCATCACCAAGGACAACGTCAGCGTCGATGTGTCCGCGGTGGCCTACTACAAAGTCGTTGATCCCGTCGCTGCGGTCGTCGCGATCGAGAACGTCCAGGCGGCGATCGACCAGATCGCTCAGACCACGCTCCGCGCCGTGGTCGGTCGCCACACGCTCGATGAGACCCTGTCTGAGACGGACACGATCAACGGCAACATTCGCGAGATCCTCGACGTCCAGACCGAGGAATGGGGGATCAAGGTAACCGTCGTCGAACTGCGCGACATTCAGCTGCCCGACAGCATGAAGCGCGCCATGGCACGCCAAGCCGAAGCCGAGCGCGAAAAGCGCGCCAAGATCATCGCCGCCCAGGGCGAGGCGCTCGCAGCCGGCGAACTCGGACATGCCTCCGATGTGATGATGGCCCACCCGCTCGCGCTGCAGCTGCGCAATCTCCAGACCCTGATCGAGGTAGCCGTCGACAAGAACTCGACCGTCGTGTTTCCAGCACCGCTGATGAGCACGATCGCGGAGCTCGGCGCGTTCCTCAACCGCGAGACCGAGGCCGCCAGCGAGCTCCCCAGCCCGTCGGCCGACACGCCATCAACCAACGGCGAAGTGGTCAAGTCCCGCGTCTAGCACCCCTCCAGGCCAGTGCGAGCGGCGAGGCTCAAGTTCGGGCAGTTGCGGAGCGAGCGATACACAGTTCCCAGTAACCGAACGCAAAGCTTGCCGCCGCGGCCGCCAGGAACGCCATCGTCCACCCGTAAGTCTTCCAGTCGTTCCCACCGAAGGACAGCGTGACGACGCCAAGGCCGGCCAGGACGGTACCACTGGCCATGCGCACGCCGGCCCAGGCACGCAGGTGTCGGTACTCCCATGGCGAGATGATGAGTCGCATGCCGGAGCGCGGGGGAGAGGTCCACCAGCCGCGCAGAACCGTCGGGGCGCTGTCGTTATCAGGTGCATGCATCGCGATGCTCTCTGTTGGCGCGGTCGATCATGACATCATTTGATAGGCAGGCGTCAAGAGGGCGGTCGCACGCGGCCGCTGGTTCGTGCGGCTTGAGCCCGCTAGATGGCTACGCGCTTCGATGAGCTGCGGTGACGACCGCGTGGACGCGGGCCTTCCGCGCGCGACCGCAGGTGCCTGCGTAGTTTCTACGCTCCCCCGTCAGCGCGACTCTCCTCACAATGGATCGCGACACAAGCGAGAAGTGAGGACATCCGAGGAGATCAGAATGAAGCCTGGAACGACCGACAAGACAATCGAAGAGTCAGTGATGCGCGAGCTCGAATGGGACCCAAGGGTCAACGCCAGGCGGATCGGCGTCACAGCCAAGGACGGTGCGGTCGTGCTCGCCGGGAACGTCGACTCTTACGCGGAGAGGGTGGGCGCCGTTAGGGCCAGCGAGCGCGTCTACGGGGTGCGGTGCGTCGCCAACGAGATCGAGGTCAAGCCGGCCGCGCCTCCCGAAGGCAGCGACACGGACATCGCCGAGACGATCGCGCGCCAGCTCTCTTGCAACAGCGTCGTTCCCGACACGGTCGAGGCTGAGGTCCGCAACGGGTACGTGACCCTGCGCGGCACGGTCGAGTGGAGCCACCAGCGCGAAGCGGCGGAGCGCCCGCTCGAAGATCTCCGCGGGGTCTGCGGAGTCAGCAACGAGATCACGATCGAGCCCCGGCCTAAGCCGAAGGCCGCCGATGTCGAGGAGCAGGTTCACCAGGCGATCGCCAGGATGGCTGACCTCGACGCCCGCTCGATCGGGGTGAGCGTCAGAAACCGCATCGTGCACCTGCACGGCAATGTGCACTCACTCGCCGAGCGACGGATCGCCGAGGAGGCCGCGGCGTCCGCCGCAGGCGTCACCAGGGTCAAGAACGAGATCGTCGTGACGCCGTAATGGGGTGAGAGCTCCCCGGCCTGACCCACGGCCGGGTTACCATGCCAGCGGGTCAGGCACCTGCTCCGCCAGACGAAGGAGCGATGCCGCCGGTGGAGAGGACGCTGCTCCTTTCGTCCCAGGAGGAGCCATGCAATCGATGTGACCACTGCAAAGCGTCGACCAGGCATGTCCGCAGAGACGACGGGGTCGACGAGCGGCTGGGCGAGATGGCCGCAGAGAACATTGTGGCCCACCGCGTGCGAAATCCGGCCGCACGGCTGCCCGCAGCTGCGACTGCTGCTCTCGTGCTTGCACCATCCGGGCGCGTGAGCAGCGGCGTTGGCGAACTCCGACGTAAAGCCGGTGCGGACACGGTGCGCGCTTT
>CAVYQJ010000002.1:0-33114 GCA_963770615.1 uncultured Solirubrobacterales bacterium
GTGTGGTGTGCCCGAGCTCGACCAGCGCCCGCGTCGGGATCGTGGCCCAGGGGTTCGCGGGCGGCTCGTCCCACACGGCGAGGGCAACGCGACCGCCCGGGCGAAGCACCCGGCGCACCTCGGTTAGCGCGGCCTCCGGGTCGACCGTGAACATCAGGCCCCACTTGCAGAGCACCGCGTCGACGCTCGCGGTCTCGAGGTCGATCCACTCGAGCTCGAGCCGCTTGAACTCGACGTTCTCGACGCCCAGCTCCTGCGCGCGGGCCCGCGCGACCTCGAGCATCTCGTCGGTGGCGTCGCTGCACACGAGCGAGCCGCCCGGGCGGATCAGCTCGGCGGCGAGGAACCCGGTCTCGCCCGGCCCGGCGGCGAGCTCGAGCACTCGAATCCCCGGCTGCAACCCAGTGTGGTCGAGCATCCAGGTCGAGACCGGGAGCCCGAAGGCGCGGACGCTGCGGGCCCGCTTGTCCCACCCGGCCGCCGCACGGCCCCACCGCTCGAGCATCTCGGCTCGGACTGCGTCAGGATCGGATACGCCCACCTACTCCTCCTCTCCGTCCGGTGTCCGCTCGGACACCCGCCGCGCGATCTCCTGGAACGCGCCCTCGATATCCGCGCTCAGCCGTCGCTGGAAGATTGCGATCACCGCCTCGGACGCTACCGGCCCGAGCCGCTCCACCGCGTGTTCGATCTCGGGCCAGCGCGCGGCCGGCATGTCGGCCTGCGCGAACGGCTTCCAGATCTCGTGCAGGAACAGCTCGACGAAGGACTTCGACACGGACTCGCAGTGCCGGTCGATTTCCTCGAGGATCGACAGGGCGCTGCGCAGCGAGATCCCGCGCGCGACGACCTCTTCGGCGATCGCCAGCAGCGACGGACTCGGCGCCCGGAACCGGCCATCGCCGGTCGGCACGAGTACGCCGAGGCGCTCGGCTTCGGCGAGTACCTCGGGCGCCTCCTTTGCGCCGACGCGAAACCGCTTGCCGAGCTCATCAAGCGTCAGCGTCTCGCCGCTCTCGGTCGCCGCGGCGGCGCTCAGCGTCTCGCCGAACTGCCGTAGGCGCTCGGCCGTGCCCTGCGTGTCGTCGAGCAGCCGCTTGATGGCGCCGAGGTTGAAGCCGTCGTCCTGGAGCTCGCGGACCAGCCGCAGCTGCGCGAGATGCTCGGGCCCGTAGTAACCGACCCGGGCCCGAACCTCGGGGGGGTCGAGCAGTCCACGCGCCTGGTGAGCGCGAATGTTGCGCACCGTCATCCCCGACTGAGCCGCCAGCTGCTCGATCGTCAGCTGGTTGGGGGACTCGGACTCCTCGAAGCTCGCGGCGGAGGACACGGCACCGATTAAAGCTGGCGCCGGAGCAGCTTGCCCGACTGCGTGCGCGGCAGCGCGTCGGCGAACTCGACTGCCTTGGGCACCTTGAACGCCGCGAGTCGCGCCGCGCAGTGGGCGCGTAGCTCCTCGGGCGGGGCGCTCGCGCCCTCGCGGAGCACGACCGTCGCGATCACCGCCTCTCCCCACTTCGGATCTGCGCGGGGATGGACGGCGGCGTCGGCCACCGCGGGATGCTCGAGCAGCGTCGCCTCGACCTCCGTGGGTGCCACATTCTCGCCGCCCGTGATGATCGTGTCCGCCTTCCGCCCGACGATCTCGAGCCGGTTGCGCTCGTCGAACCGCCCGAGATCGCCGGTGTGGAGCCACCCGTCGTCGGCCACCGCGGCCGGCGACACGATCGGTCCGCGGACCAGCAGCTCGCCATCGCCGTCGGGCCGCACTTCGACGCCGGCCAGCGGCCAACCGAACGTGGCGATCTGCGAGCACGCCTCGGTCATTCCGTACGTGGGCGCCACCGGCACGCCGGCGGCGCGCGCCCGCTCGAGTAGCGCCGGCGCAATCGGGCCGCCGCCCAGCAGCGCCCAGCGCAGCGTTGGCGGGTCTCGTAATCCGGCGTCGAGCAGCCGAGCGAGCATCGTCGGCACGAGCGATATGAGCGTGATCCGGCGGCCGGGGTCGGCGAGCTCGTTCAGCACCGCCTCGGTGTCAAATCGCCCGTGCACTACGGCCGTGGTGGCGTAGATCGCGCTCCGGATGGGGATCGACAGGCCGCCGACGTGCGTGAGCGGCATTGGGCACAGCCACCGCTCCGCGGGATCGAGCCCGAGCGCCACCGCCGACCCGAGCGCGCTGGCCAGGAAGTTGCCCTGGGTGAGCACCACCGGCTTGGGTGAGGCGGTCGTGCCCGAGGTGTGGATGACCGCGACCGGCACGTCTCCGTCCCGCTCCGAGTCCGGGCGCTCTCGCATGTCTAGCCTGGCTGGCTGGCCAGCCAGGCCCGTCAGAGGCGCGTCGATTACCACCTCGGAACCGGCGAGCCGCTGCTCCCGCTCGGCGTCGCTCAGCCGCAGGTCGATCGGCACCGCCGCGGCGCCGGCCAGCAGGCAGGCGTGAACCGCCACGACGAAGTCCTCGCCCGGCGGCAACGCGATCGCGACGCGGCGCACGCCGTCCAGTGCCCCAGCCCCAGCCACCGCGGCGTCGCGTAGCTCGGCGTAAGTGAGGCTCCGCTCGAGCCCCTCGATCGCGAGGCGGTCGGGCGCCCGGTCGGCGGCGGCGTGAACCCAGGAGATCACGACCGACACGGTAGTCTCGCCCGGGTGCAAACGCAGTGGCAGACCGCCGGTGAGTACGAGGACATCCGCTACGAGACCGGCGTCGACGACGCCGCCGGCATCGCGAAGATCACAATCAACCGGCCCGAGGTGCGCAACGCGTTTCGGCCCGAGACCGTGGTCGAGCTTTCCGAAGCTTTCACCCGAGCGCGCGAGGACCTCGAAGTCGGGGTGATCATCCTCACCGGCGAGGGCCCCGACGCGTTCTGCTCGGGCGGAGACCAGCGCGTCCGGGGCTCGCGTGGCGGGTACGTCACCGGCGCCGATCCGACGTCGGCGGGCCGGCACGAGGCGGTCGGCCGCTTCGAGGTCACCGACCTGCACATCCAGATCCGCCGGCTGCCGAAGCCCGTGGTGGCGATGGTCGCCGGCTACGCCGTCGGCGGCGGCCACGTGCTGCACGTCGTCTGCGACCTGACGATCGCGGCCGACAATGCTCGTTTCGGCCAGAGCGGGCCCCGGGTCGGCTCGTTCGACGGCGGCTTCGGCGCCACCGTGCTCTCGCGTCTGGTCGGCCCGAAGAAGGCCAAGGAGATCTGGTTCCTGTGCCGGCAGTACGACGCTCAGGAGGCGCTCGCGATGGGGCTGATCAACGCGGTGGTGCCGCTCGATCAGCTCGAGCAGGAGACCGTCCAGTGGTGCCGCGAGATGCTCGCGATGTCCCCGTTCGCGCTGCGGATGCTCAAGGCGAGCTTCAACGCCGACGAGGACGGTCTCTCCGGGATCCAGCAGCTCGCGCACGACGCGAACCTCCTCTTCTACATGAGCGAGGAGGCGCAGGAGGGGCGTAACGCATACCTCGAGAAGCGCAAGCCGGACTTCTCCAAGTTCCCGCGCCGGGCGTGATGACAGCGACACGGGAGGTCACCGGGCCGAGCGGCGTGCGCATCTGGCTGATGGCCGCGCGCGTGCGCACGCTCCCGGCGGCGATCGCGCCGGTGCTCGTCGGAACCGCGCTGGCGGGGTTCCTGCACGTTTTCCACCCGCTGCGGTTCGTCGCGGCGCTGATCGGCGCGATGTTCATCCAGATCGGCACCAACCTGTCCAACGACTACTCCGACGCGCGGCGCGGCGCCGACACCGAGGATCGTCTCGGCCCCGTGCGCGTGACCGCCGGTGGCCTCGTGCCCCCGCGGCAGGTCCTGATCGCGACGTATCTGACCTTCGGCGTCGCGGTGCTGGCCGGCGTCTATCTCGTCGTCGTCGCGGGCTGGCAGCTGCTGCTCGTCGGCGCCGCGTCGATCCTCGCCGGCGTGCTCTACACGGGCGGCCCGAAACCGTACGGATACGAGGGTCTCGGAGAGCTGTTCGTGTTCCTGTTCTTCGGGATCGTCGCGGTGGCCGGGTCGTTCTTCGTGCAGGTCGAGCACCTGGATTGGGAGGCGTTCGCGCTCGCGGTGCCCGTCGGACTGCTGGCGGCGGGGCTGTTGATGGTCAACAACATCCGGGACATCGACACCGACCGGCGCGCCAACAAGCGGACGCTCGCGGTGCGCCTGGGGCGTGACCGAGCCCGGTCCCTGTTCGCGGCGACCGTGTACCTCGCCTACGTGCTGGTGCCGGTCACGTGGGCGTTCGGGCCGCTCGGGCCGTGGCTGCTGCTGGCCTGGCTGACGCTGCCGCTGGCGGCGCGGGTCGTGCGCGTGGTGCGGAACCGCACCGACGGGCTGTCGCTCAACGGCGCCCTGGCTCAGACCGGGATGCTCCAGCTCGGCTTCTGCACGCTGCTGGCTGCCGGGCTGCTGCTCAGCCGGTGAACGTCCACGTTCAATGTTTAAGGGCGCGCATGCGCGCGCCGTTTGTTTCGGCGTCGGGATCCCTCGCTGATCGCGAGCTCGTGCTGGTGCGCCTGGAGGACTCGGGCGGCTGGGTCGGGCTCGGCGAGTCGGCGCCGCTACCGGACTACCACGGAGTCAACGTCGAGGACGTGCTCGAGGCGCTCGGCGCGTGTCGTGACGCGCTGGCCGCCGCGGCCTCCGGCGCGTCCCCGCACGAGGCGCTGGCCGAGTGGCGTGCGATGGCCGTCCTGCCCGCGGTGGCCGCGGTCGACATGGCCCTGTGGGATCTCGAGGGCCGGCGAGCCGGTGAGCCCGTGTGGCGGCTGCTCGGCGCCCACGCGGCCGAGCCGGTCGAGGTCAACTACACGATCGCCGCCGCCGACCGCGCCGGCGCCGCGGCGCAGGCCGGCACGGCCAGGGCCGCGGGCTTTCGCTGCGTCAAGGCGAAGGTCGGGATCGGCGACGACGCCGGCCGTCTCGCCGCGGTCAGGGCGGTGCTGGGACCGGACGTGGCGATCAGGCTCGACGCCAACGGGGCGTGGTCCGAAGAGGAGGCCGTCGCCGCGCTGGGTGTCCTTGCCCCGACCGGAATCGAGTTGTGCGAGGAGCCGGTCCGTGGCCTCGCCCAGACGCGTCGGGTGGCGGCCGAGACGAGCGTCCCGCTCGCGCTCGACGAGACCGCGTCCGCGATCGGAGCGCTCGAGGACCGCGTGTGCCAGGCCGTGTGCCTGAAGATCGCGAGCTTCGGGGGCATCACCGGCGTGGTGCAGGCGGCATACCAGGCGCGCGCCTCGGGCTACGAGGTGTACCTCGCCTCGACGCTCGATGGGCCCCTCGGCATCGCGGCGGCGCTCCACGCGGCAGCGGTCGTGCATCCCGAGCGTGCGTGCGGGCTCGCGACGCTGTCGCTGTTCGCCGACCGCGAGGATCCGCTCCCGGCGCGCGACGGTCGCATCGAGGTCCCGGAGGGCGCGGGCCTCGGCGACGGGCTCATTTCGTGGTACCAGGTGGCCAATTGGCGCTCATGTGATTGAGGTCACGCTTGGACGATCC
This sequence comes from uncultured Solirubrobacterales bacterium, assembly GCA_963770615.1. Taxonomy (GTDB): domain Bacteria; phylum Actinomycetota; class Thermoleophilia; order Solirubrobacterales; family Solirubrobacteraceae; genus Palsa-465. The sequence goes on from CAVYQJ010000002.1 coordinate 5,496, forward strand.
GCCAGCGGGTATCAATGTGAACCAAAGAAATTTCGTCTACGTACTAAAGGCGAAAGGCTCAGGTGACGACCATGTTGAACAACTGGGCAGCCGTTTTTTCGGACCGGGAGAAACAAGATGAGTCCTGAACGTTCACAGGCATACCGGCGGGTCATGAAAACGCTCGACGACATGGGCCCGAGCAAGCTGTTCGACTCGGAGCAGCAGCGGATCCGCTACGCCGCGGACAACCTCGTTTTCAGCACCGACTTGAACACCGATGTCGAGGCCTGCGACGCCCTTGAGGACGTCGCCGCGTTGTGCCGCGCACTGGTTGAGAGCGGTCGCTGGGAGCAGAGCACCGCGATGCGCCTCGTAGACGACGTCTGCGAGTGCGGTCCCGTGGCTCCGCTGGTGCTGCAGGCCGCCTAGCCCTCATTCACGCTGCGGGACTCTGCCGCGCGATCAGAGCCGCGACGGGCTCCGGCGCCTCCAGATGCACGGCGTGGCCCGCGCCTGGGATAACGGCGACGTCCGCGGTCGGTAGCGCCCGGGCCATATCGCTCGCGATCGCCCTGAACTTCCCGTCGCGCTCGCCGGCGATCAGCGTCGTCGGCGCCCGAACCTCTGATAGACGGTCCCACAGCGATCCGAGCGCGCCCGCGCCGAGCCCGCGGAGCGCGTGGGCAAGCCCCGCCGGTTGATTGCGCAGCCGGTCGGCGTGCACGGCCGCCGCCACCGCCGGCGGCTGCCCTGCGAGCACCGGCGTTAGCGCCCAGCGACGGCCGAACTCCTCGATGCTCATCTGCTCGACCTCGTCGGCGAGCCGGTCGTCGGCGGCGCGGCGTTCCGCGCGTTCGGCCGGGTCCGCGATTCCCGGGCTGGCTCCGATCAACAAGAGGCGCTCGACGCGTGGAGCGAGCGCGGGCGCGAGTGCCGCGTGGAGCGCGATCCGGCCGCCCATCGAGTACCCGACGAGCGTGAACCGCGACGGGGCGGCCGCGGCCACGTCGTCGAGCACGCCGTCGAGCGTGACCGGTCCTCGCCCGGCCGCGGCGCCGTGCCCGCGGATGTCGGGCGCGAGCGCACGGTAGCGTTCCGCCAGCGCCGCGACCACGGGGTCCCAGCTCGCTCCGGTGTGGGTGAAGCCGTGGAGGAGGACGACATCGGGCGCCATCAGCTCCGCATCATGACCGTCACCGACACGTATCTGCTGCTGCGCGCCTTCTGCGACGAACTCGCGCGCAGCGGGATGGAGCACGCGTGCACCGCGCCGGGGTCGCGCTGCACCCCGATCGTCCTGTCGCTCGCGCGCGAGCCGCGGATCCGCGCCTGGTCGCACATCGACGAGCGCGGCGCGGGGTTCTTCGCGCTGGGCGCCGCCAAGCGGTCGGGGCGCCCGGTCGCGGTCACCTGCACGTCGGGCACGGCCGCCGCGAACCTCGCGCCGGCGGTGATCGAGGCCCGGCACGCGCGCGTGCCGCTGATCGTGCTCACGGCCGACCGGCCGGCGGAGCTCCGCGACGTCGGCGCCGGCCAGACGATCGATCAGCTGAAGCTGTACGGCGACGCGGTCAAGTGGTTCTGCGAGGTCGGCGTCGACGAGGCCACGCCGGCGACCCTGCGGTGGATCCGGACGCTCGCGTGCCGGGCCTACTGGACCGCGGCCGACGGCCCGCCCGGGCCGGTCCACCTCAACTTCCCGTTGCGCGAGCCGCTCGTGCTCGGTCGCGGGGTATCGCTTCCCGACGACGACACCGGTCGCGACGGCGAGCGTCCGTACGTGGTGTTCGACGCCGCCAGGCCCAGCGCCCCGGCCGGTGACGCGCCCCCGTCCGGCCGGATCGTGATCGTCGCCGGCCAGGACCGCGACCCCGGCGCCGGAGATCGAGTCGCGCGCGTCGCTGCGGAATCGGGCATCCCGTTATTGGCCGACCCGCTCTCCGGAGCTCGGCGCGGCTCGACCGCGATCGCCCACTACGACCTGCTGCTGCGCGACGGCCGGTTCGCCGAGGAGCACCGGCCCCAGTTTGTGATCCGGACCGGCGACCTGCCGACCTCCAAGCCGCTGCGTGCCTGGCTGGCCGGGTTGAAAACGGCCCAGATTGCGTTCGATCCCGACGGCGTGTGGCACGACCCGGACTCCGTCGTCGGGATGCGGATCCGAGCACCCCTCGCAGGCCACGCTCGCGACTGCGACGGGGCCTGGCTCGCGTCGTGGCGCGCGGCCGACGAGGCGGTCGCCGGCGCGATCGAGCGGACGCTCGGCGGCGGCCTGTCGGAGCCGCTCGTCGCCCGCTCGCTGGCGGAGTGGCTACCGCGCGAGGCGACGCTGTACGTGGCGTCGTCCATGCCGATCCGCGACGTCGAGGAGTTCTTCCCGGTGCGCGACGACGGACCGCTCGTGCTCTCGAACCGGGGGGCGAACGGGATCGACGGCACGGTCTCTTCGGCCTTCGGCGCTCGCGCGGCCGCGGCGGACGAGGGACCGGTCGTGCTCCTGATCGGCGACGTCGCGCTCGCTCACGACATCGGCGGGCTGCTCGCGGCGCACCGGCTCGGTCTCCCCCTGACGATCGTGCTGCTCAACAACGACGGTGGCGGGATCTTCCACTTCCTCGCGGTCGCGGGCGAGACCGACGCGTTCGAGGAGCACGTCGCGACGCCGCACGGCCTCGACTTCGCCCTGGCGGCCGCGCTCTACGGCTGCGAGTACCACCGCCCGGACACGCTCGCCGAGCTACACGACGCGGTCGAGACCTCGGTCGCCGGCACCTCGACCACGATCATCGAGGTGCGAACCGACCGCGAACAGAACCTCGCGCTCCACCGACGGGTGGCGGAAGCTGCGCTCGCGGCCCTTTGCACGGTTGCGGGCTGACAGCGCTCCAAGCCGCGGCCGGGTTCGAGGGAAGCTTGCGGGGCTCGAGGTGTCTCGCGCCGGCACTCGCGGGACCCTCGTCGACAGTGGCTCACCGATGCGCTTAGCGCGTGCCGCCGCGAGACATTCGAGCCCTGCTACCCCGCAAGAACCGGCAGCAAGGCCCCCAGCTTGACCTCGGTTTCGGCGAGCTCCGCCACCGGGTCCGAGTCGCGGACGATCCCGCCGCCGGCGTACAGGTGCGCCACGCGCCCGCGCACCAAGGCACATCGCAACCCCACGCAGAACTCGCCGTCGCCGGCCGCGTCGGTCCACCCCACTGTGCCCGCGTACCAGCCGCGGTCGAGCCCTTCGAGCGCCGGAATCAGCGGCGCCGCGACCTCCAACGGCTCGCCGCCGACCGCCGGCGTCGGATGGAGCACACCGGCGAGCTCGATCGCGCTCAGCGGCGCGGCTAGCTGCGCTCGGATCGGCGTACCGAGGTGGATGATGTTGGCGACCCGGACGAGCGCCGGCTCGGGCGCGGCGGTGACCCACACCGAATGGGGCCGGAGCGCGCGGGCGATCCGGCGCATGACGATCGCGTTCTCCTCGCGGTCCTTGTCGCTGCGAAGCAACTGCTCGCCCAGGTGCTCGTCGACGGCCGGGTCCGCGCTCCGTCGCGAGGAGCCGGCGAGCGCCACCGTGCTGGCGCGCTGGCCGTCGCGACGCACGAGCAACTCGGGGCTCGCGGCGATGAACGCGCCGTCACCGCGGCCCACCGCGAACACGTAGCACGACGGGAACGCCTCCCGAAGGAGTCCCAGCACGGCGCCGATGTCGTGATCGAGCGGCGCATGAACCTCCACCTCGCGCGCGAGCACGATCTTCTCGAGCTCGCCGGCGCGGATCCGCTGGACCGCCCTGGCCACCGCCTCCTCGTAGTGCGACGGCGGCATCGGGCTCAGCACCTTGTACTCCCCGGCCGGCGCCGGGTCGAGCATTGGCAGCGGTGTCAGTCGGAGCTCCGACAGGCGCGCCGCGACGCGCACCTCGAGGTCCGACGTCACGTCATCGGGGGCTACCTGGACGTTGACCGTCAGCGCCACCCGGTCGCCGCTCCGCGCCAGCGATATCTCCGGGACCACCAGCGAGGCCGGGGCGAACCCGTCCCACCGCGGCGACCCGCCGCCGTCGGGCGCGAACGCGAACCCGCCGACCGCGAGCAGTCCCGATCCCGGCGGCCCGTCGGGGGCGTCCGCGAGTGCGACCGCAGCCACCGCCGACCAGCGTCTCGCCACCGCCCCGAACCGGTCCTCGCCGCGCGCCTCGAGCGTCCGAACCGATCCGATCGCCGCCACCGCGTACCGGTCGCGATCGGGTTGCTCGAGGCAGAACCACGGTTCGCCGGGACGCCGCGAGGCGACGGCCACCGCGGTCGGGTCGACGCCGGGGTCGACCCAGCAGGTCACGCTGGCGAGCTCCGGCATGCCGGTGGCGCGAGCGCGGTGAAGCGCGGCCTCGAGCCGGCGCTCGAGTCGCGCCGCGCTGTCGGCGTCAAGCCAGCTCCACGCCGGCGAGATCCCGGGCACGGACCGGATCACGCGCGGGAGCCTAGCGGTCCGGGGCGGGACGACCCTCGGCCGCCAGCACTCGCTCGAGCGCCCGGTCGAGGACGTCGTGGACGTGCTGCTGGACCCACAGCGCCCGGAACATGTGGTCCTGCGACGGGATCCGCTCGACGGTCAGGTTCGGCCACCGCCCGGGCTGGTCGAGCGCGGTCTGGCTCAGCAACTGGTCGTGCGGGAGCGCTCCGCGGGAATGGAGCATCAGCACCTGCGTGTGCTGGTCGCGGAGCCGGTCGAGCGCCGACTCCACGTCGGCTTGCTGCGCGCGTTCGACCCGATGTTCGGCGGCCAGACGGAGACGAGTCGGGCGCATGCTCTGGGCGACGGTCCGGATGTCGGCGAGCGTCACATCCCCGCGGGCCAGGCGCTTCCAGCCGGGTCCGCGCAGCGCCGACAGCGAACGCGCCGTCATGCGCTCGTCGACGAGGGCTTCGCTCCAGAAGAACATCGAGAGGTTCAGAAGCATCACGCCGGCGACGCGTGCATCGGCCAGCGCCGCGTGCAGCGACCAGTACGCGCCCGAGCACAAGCCGCCGAGAATGAACCGGTCGCCGAGCCCCCGCTCGGACAGCTGGTCGAGCACCGCGATCGTCTCGTCCATCCGCTCCGGCCGGTAGAGGGACGCGTTGGACACGTCTTCATCCGCGCCGTCGGAGTCCCCGATCCCGAGATGGTCGACTCGAACCGTGGGTACCCCGCGCGCCGCCCAGCGGCGGGCCACCTCGACCCACGCGCGGTTCGGACCGGTGTGCCGGAGCGCGCCGCCGTTCAGCCACACCGCGCACGCCGGCGCCGGCGCGAGGTCGGTGCTCTCGGCGTGGACGGCGAAGATCTCGCCGGCCGGACCGTCGAATCGAATCGGGGTCTCGCGAACGGTTGCGCCGCCCCAGGTCACGTCGACCGATCCGCGCTCGAGCGGCTCGGCTCCGTGCCTCGCGACGTGATCGCTCGGGTCGCTGTCCGCGCGCTGTGAGAGCCACGAGATCGTCCGTGCGATCGTGTGCGACGGCGTCCGCGACTTCTGGGGATGGAGCATCAGATCGCGGAAGTCGTCGGTCGGCTCGGCGGTGACGCCCGCCCCCGCCTGCTCGAAGTACTCGCGCAGGCGCCGGTCGGGGGCGCGGCCGTCGCGGCCGAGCAACAGCACGCGCCGCCGTCTCGCATCCGGAAGCTCGAGCGCCGGCAGCCGCAGGTCCTCGAGGTCGCGCGCGGTCGCGCCCGAGAGCACGTAACCGGAACAGTCGAGGTCGCCGTCGGTGCCCGCCGGGCGCTGATCCTCGGGACGCATCGACGCGACCATCTGCGCGTACGCGGTCAGCTCGCGCAGCAGCGTCCGTCCGTGCGCCGGAACCTCCCACAGGATCAGGTCGTCGATCGGGGCGCCGGAGGCGACCGCGCGGCACGCGACCATGCCTCCCAGGCCGATGCCGATCGCCACGACCCGCTCGGCGTCGGCGGCGTCCGCCAGCCACGCGGCGGCGCCGGCGACCGCGCCGGTCCATATCTCGAGCCGGCCCGCGTCGCGCGCTGACCCGCCGCTATCCCCGGAGCCAGGCAGGTCGAACGTGGCGCTCGGGTAACCCGCCTCCGCCATCGCCAGCGCCCAGCGCCGGCGACCGCGATAGGAGCAGTTCTCCTGCCACCCGAACGGCGGGCACATCAGCACGGCGGTCCGTCGTTCGGCCCCAGGCGGCGGCGCGTGCAGGAACGCGAGCACGGGCTCTGGCGCCAGCGCCAGCCACACCGGGCGGCTGCCGGCCGCGCAAGGGTCCCCCACCCTGTCGCTGGATCTCACCGGGTTTTCTCGTCGCCTTCCACGCGCCCAGGTTCGGTCGCGTGCGAGGGCATCCCCGGTCTGATGTTCCTCATCGCGACTCTCCCCATTTCTACTAAGCCCCTCCCATCTCTACTAAGACTACCGCTAACGCGACCGAATTTCGGTGCGTCAACGTAAGTTCGAGACGGCGTGCGCCGCGGCGGCGCGCGAGCTCGGCCGCCGGTCCGCTGAGGCGCAGGAATGGCCGCCCGCCCGCGTCGCGCTCGACGCCGATCGAGTCCCACGGCAGCGCACCGTCGGTGCCGCCGAGCGCCTTGAACGTGGCCTCCTTGGCGGCGAACCGGCCCGCCAGGCAGCGGGGATCAGACCCGCACTCGCGCCGCTCCGCTTCGGTGTAGATCCGCTCCAGGTAGCGCTCGCCGTGGGCGGCGAGCGACTCGCGGACCTCGTCCACCCGGACGAGGTCGATCCCTACTCGAATTGTGGGGTGTTCGCCTACGTCTCGGCTCGTCCGCGCGCGATCGCGATCTCGCCGGTTCTCGCCATCTCGATCAGCCCGAACGGCCTGACCAGCGCCTCGAACGCGTCGACCTTGTCGCAGGTACCAGTCAGCTCGACCACGATCGAGCGCTTGGTCACGTCGACCACCTTGCCGCGGAAGATCTCGCAGATCTGCATGACCTCGGTCCGGCTGACGCCATCGGCCGAGATCTTGAACATGGCGAGCTCGCGCGCAAGCGTTTCCCGCGGCTCGAGGTCCCGGATCTTCAGCACGTTGATGAGCTTGTGCAGCTGCTTGGTGACCTGATCGATCGGGTGCAGGGCGCCGTCGAGCGTCAGCGTGATGCGCGAGATGCGCTCGTCGTCGGTGGGCCCGACCGCGAGCGTGTCGATATTGAACCCGCGGCGCGCGAACAACCCCGCGATTCTGGTCAGGACACCAGGCTTGTTTTCGACGAGGATCGAGAGCACGTGTTTGCGCCCCGTACGGAGCCCGGACACCGCCTCGAGGTCGTCGAGCGAGAGGACTTCCTTCGTCCCTGGTTCGCCCATCGCTCAGCCCACCATGTTCCGAGCCGGCTGACCGGCGGGGATCATTGGGTATGTGTTCTCTTCACGCGTGACGCGCACGTCGACGAGCACCGGCCCGTCCATAGCGAGCGCTTCCTTCATGTCGGAAACGAGCGTGTTCTTGTCCTCGAAGCGAAGACCGGTAGCGCCGTACGCCCCGGCGAGCTTGACGAAATCGGGCCACTGGCCCATGTCGACGCTGCTGTAGCGCTTGTCCCAGAACAGCTCCTGCCACTGGCGGACCATGCCCAGGTAGCCGTTGTTCATGATGAACACCTTGATCGCGATCCCCTCCTGGGCGCAGGTCGCGAGCTCCTGCATGTTCATCTGCACCGAGCCGTCGCCGGCGATGCAGACCACGGTCTGATCGGGGCAGCCCACCTTCGCGCCCATCGCCGCCGGCAGCCCGAACCCCATCGTGCCCAGGCCGCCCGAGTTGATCCACCGGCGCGGCTTGGCGAAGTGGTAGTACTGCGCCGTCCACATCTGGTGCTGGCCGACGTCGCTGGTAACGATCGCGTCGCCGCCGGTCGCCTCGTACATCGACTGGATCATGAACTGGGGCTTGATCTCAGAATCGGTCGAGTCCTCGTAACGGAGCGGGTGCCGCTCCTGCCACACGCGGATCCGCGACCACCACTCCTCGAGCCGCCCTGGCTCGCCCGCCACCGCGCGGTACTCGGCGGTCAGCCGCGGCAGGATGTTCCTCGCGTCGCCGACGATCGGGATGTGCGCCGGCACGTTCTTCGAGATCTCGGCGGGGTCGATGTCGATGTGGATGAACTTGGCACGCGGGGCGAACTCAGACAGCTTGCCGGTTATGCGGTCGTCGAAGCGCGCGCCGACGGCGCAGATCAGGTCCGCCTCGTCCATTGCGTAGTTCGCCGCCCGCGTCCCGTGCATCCCGAGCATCCCGAGCCACTGGTCGTGCGTGCCGGGGAACGCGCCCAGTCCCATCACCGTGCACGTCACCGGGAACCGGTCGGCCGTCGCGAGCTCGGTCAGCTCGGCCGCCGCGTTGGCCGAGACGACGCCGCCGCCGGCGTAGATGATCGGGCGCCGTGCGTTCGCGAGCGCCTTGGCGGCGATCCGGATCTGCTTCTGATTGCCCTCGATGGTCGGCTGGTAGCCGGGCAGACGGACGTCGCTGACCGGCTCATAGGGGATGTCGGCGCGGCTCAGGTCCTGTGGGATGTCGACCACGACCGGGCCGGGCCGGCCGGTCCGCGCGATGTGGAACGCCTCATGGATCGAGCGCGGGATCTCGAGCGGGTGCTGGATCATGAAGCTGTGCTTGACCACCGGCATCGTGATGCCGATCGTGTCGGCCTCCTGGAAGCCGTCGGTGCCGAGCAGTTCGGTCCGCACCTGGCCGGTGATGAACACGACCGGGACCGAGTCCATCATCGCGTCGCAAATCGGCGTGATCAGGTTGGTGGCGCCCGGTCCGCTGGTGGCCAGCGACACGCCGACCTTGCCGGTCGCCTTCGCGTAGCCCTCGGCGGCGTGGCCGCCACCGGCCTCGTGACGCACCAGGATGTGACGGATCCCAGCGTCGTAGAAAGCGTCGTACGTCGGAAGGTTCGCTCCGCCGGGGAGGCCGAATACGACGTCCACCCCCTCGGCCTTCAAGCATTCCATCAGGGCGTCGACTGCACGCATAACTTTCGCCTCCTCTCGGCAAAGTTGTTTTTGGGTATGCACAACCGCTCGACGCGGGGGCGCCGGGCCAGTCTAACAACGGGTTTCGGCTTCACAAGTGGGCGTTCCGGGCCCCGCGAGATGGCGGTTAGCCGCGGCCGGCGGCGGACAGCAGATGCGGCGCCATTCGCTCCGCGACCCGCCGCCAGGTCAGCTCGCGGAGCACTCGCGCCCGGCCGGCGCCACCCATCTCGCGCGCCCGCTGCGGGTCGCTCAGAAGCGCCACCAGCGCCGCCGCCAGGCCGCGGCTGTCGCCGGGCGGCACGAGCAGCGAGTCCACGCCGTCCCGAACGATCTCGGGTATGCCGCCGACCGTCGTGGTCACGCACGGCAGCCCGTATCCGAGCGCCTCGCGGACGACGTGCGGCGACATGTCGTACATCGTCGGCAACACCAGCACGGACGCCTGCCGGTACAGCGCGCGCAGCGCCTCGGCGTCCACCCCTCCGTGCCAGGTGATCTGGCCCTCGCGCCTCGGGTCCTCCCGGGTGCCGACGATCCACAGTTGCGCGTCCGGCACCTCGCGCGCCACCGCCGGCCACGCCGAGAGCAGCGTCGGTCCCCCCTTCCGGACGAACTCGCGGCCCACGAACAGCGCGATCGGCGCCGAGTGCGTGCTCACGGCGTCGTCCGCCGGGATCAGATTGGTGCCGGCGCCTGTCGCGGTCACCCGCTCGGGGCCGATCCCGTAGTCCTCGATCACCGACCTCCTGGCCCACTCGCTCATCGTGAACACGTGATGCGCGCGCTCGTATACGCCACGTTCGATCGACACCCACTGGTTGAGCGCCCTCGGGCCGTGCGACGCCGCGGCCGGCCAGTGGCGGTGAGCCAGCATCAGCGTCGAGTCGAGGTACACGGTGTAGGGTCGCCGGCGCTCTCGGCGGCCGGGCGCGAACGTGCAGCCGACCTGGAAGACGACGTCTGAGCGGTCCTCGCGTGCCGCCAGGATCCGCTCGGCGCTGAGCGTGCGGGCGCGGAAGGCCACCGACGACAGCCCCGACCGCTGGCGCCACCGGGTCCGGTCGGGGCGAACGTAGGCGAGCTGGATCAGCCTGAGCAACGGGAGCGGCACCCGGGGAGAGGCGACCGACACGACGTCGAACTGCGGGTCCGCGTCGAGCGCCCGGTAGAGCCCGGCCTGGCGGGTGTGCTCGGTCCGGAAGTCGTGAATCGGCTCCAGGTCGAGGCCGACGATCCGGACCGCGCCCGCCCCGCTCACGAGTACCAACGCCCCACGCTCACGAACACGGCGTCCCGGTCACGAGGACCGGGTCGTGTCCGCGGCGGCCGGTCCGAGCGCCCGGCTCCGCAGCCGGATCGGCGGGAACGCCCGGGGCATGATCACCAGCAGCCCTAGCGCGACGAGCACCTCGAGGACGAGCGTCTGGCCCTTGTTCGCCGTCCCGATTACGGTCGAGATGTGGTGGAAGGAACCGAGCAGCAGCAGCCCGATCATCGCGCTTGCCGCACCGACCGACAGCTGGCGCGCCCTCGCACGCTCGAGCTTGGCGATCATCAGGCCGAGCGCGGCGACGAGCGGTACGAGGCCCATCACCGACAGGCGGTTCTCGTTGTAGCTGGCCCAGGCGGGGTTCATCACCGCCGGCTGAGCGATGATCGCCAGGCCGAACCCCAGGCACGCGAAGATCGCCGCGGTCGGGCCCGGGACCGGCGACCTGCGCTCCCGCAGGCCGTGCGGCGTCCCCCGCAGCAGCCACAGCGCGCCGAGCAGCAGCGCCCCGACCGACAGCAGCACGTTGATGCAACGCGCGAAGTGCTGGCCAAGGGCGCCGAGCGACAGCGACGCCCCCAGCAGCGTCATCGCATCGATCGACGGCGGTGGGCCGGCGAACGGATGCGAGACGACCCGGATTACGCCGTAGGCCACCAGCGGCAGCCCGATCGTGAGCGCGGCGAACGGCATCTGCCAGCGGTCGAGGCGCTGGCGCCAGGCCGGATCGAAGGCGACCGCAACGGCCGCGACGGCCGCCGGCGGCAGGGCCGTCTGGCGCGCGGCGGTGGCGAGCAGCAGCCCGCCGAGCAGGCTGACCGGGGAGCGCAGCACGAGGCCGCGCACGGCGATCGTCGCCCCGAACACGAACGCGAGGTCGTCGACGCTTCCGGGCGCCAGCAGGTACGGGCGAAGCGCGTAGGCGTTGAGGATCAGCACGGCCATGCAGACGATCGACGCCTGCAGGCTGAGGCCCATCCGAACCAGCAACTCGGCGAGCACGATGCACGTTCCGAGGATCAGCAGGATCACCCAGACTCGGAACGAGGTCACGACCGAGAAGCCCAGCACCTTGGCCGTGACCCCCACGACCCAGGCCACCGCGAATCGCTCGGCGTGCCATTCGGGCAGTGTCCCGTGGAACAGTCCGGGCGCCGCCTGCGCCATCAGGCGGTAGTTGGTGTCGTCGTAGCTCTTGTACTGGTAGATCGCGGCGTGCCAGCTGACCCATTTGTTGGTGATCCCGAGGAACACCAACAGGCCGAGTGATGCGACCAGCAACCACCCAAGGTTCGACCTGACGCTGCGTCCCTGCATGTTGTCGCGCAGGTTATGCCCGCGCGCGCCCGATCGCGGCTTCCGGTGCGATCGCCACGTCAGGAAATTCCAGCTCCTCGCCGCATTTGACGCAGACGGCGTCGTGGAGCTTGATCACCCGGCCGCACCCCGGGCACTGCCGCCGCAGCTCGCGGTTGTCCCAGCGATAGCAGACCGCGGCGAGCAGCCCGAAGAACGGGACAATCCCCGAGATCAAGAACCACGAGTACGAAGGAACTGCCCTTTATCCGGCCGACGATCCCGCCTGCCAGGCCGAAAAAGAACATGATCACGATCAGGCCCATGCCAGCCATGGGCCCGATGTCACCAGACGAGCGTCTTGACCGCCCAGAGAACGGCCAGTACCGCTGCAATCACGACGACTGTCCAAAAAGCCCAGATCACGAACCCGATCAGGACCTTGACGGCCAGCGCCGCTATCACAATCAGAACCAGGCCCGCCGCGGCTTTCCGGAGTACCGGGGTGCGCGAACGAGAAGCCTCAATTTGGGAATCCATAAGACAAGCGTACCGCGGCGGGACCGCGGGCTCGAATGTCTCAGTCGTAGAGCCGCTTGAGATGGTCGAAGTCCGTCATCCGCGCCGCCGGCGCGGGGTTCAAACGCAGGCGGGCGAGCCGGTAACGCCGGACCGGACCGGCCGCGCCCTGGGACGGTTCCACCCGCCGGTCCGCGACGAGCAACACCTTGGAGGTTTTGAGTGAGCGGGTCATGGCGAAGATGATCGGCTTCGGCGCTTCCGGGCACATTGGCCCTGGGGACAAACATCGTCGACGGGGATGCGCCGCGGGGCCCGGAACGCCCGCGCGGACCCGGATCAGCGGTCCACTCGAGCCTCGGCACCCGCCACGTCCAGCGCCTCCCGTGCCACCGGGGCCAGCCGCCGGCGCACCCGCCACCGAGCCCCCGAGAACGACAGGTTGGCGACGGTGGCGAAGCCGGCCTCGTCGGTGCGCAGGGCGAGCAGTAGATGGGCGATCCGGTCGCTCGGGGGCAGCGAGGCGTCGGGCACCCTGACGCAATAGCAGTTGACCCGCCGGCCGCCTGGGCGGACGAGGAGCGCGCCGGCCTGCCCGAGCACCCACACCCCGAGCCGGCCCCGCTCGACCGCCACCCCCGTCCGCGCCTGCAGGTCGCGCGCACGATGATCGAGCAGGTCGCCGAGCAGCCCCATCGCCACGCGCTCGGCCTTCGTAGAAGTCGGGTGGCGCGGGCGCACGACCTTCGCCCCGCGCGCCGCGTACAGCTCCGGAATCGCCCACGCGTGGATCAGCAGCACGAGCGACACCGGCGCCAGGATCGGCGCGAGCACCGTCAGTGCTACCGCGCCGCCGACGAACGGAACCACATGGGCGACGGTCGTCGCGGTCCACACCCGCCCCGTTCGGTTGAGCCGCTGATCGCTCGCGCGCGGACGCCAGTGGACCCGCGCGAGCTCCGGAAGTACCTCGATGCTCGTGGCTACCCGCCGGCGATCGGCCTGCGCAGGATCACGATCGAGGCGTCGGCCGGCAGCTCGCGCACCTGCTCGGCGTGCCCCTCCCCGTTCGACACCACCGCGAAGTAGCCGTTGTCGAGCTCAGCGCGGAACGCGAGAGCCGCCGCCTCGATCGCCTGCGGATCGCCGGCGGTCCATTCAGCGACGGTCGTGTGACCGGTGTCGTCCATGCGGACTAGTCGGGACATAGCGGGCCTCCTCGGAAATAGCGCTGGCGTCCAATCGTACGCCCGGCGGCGCGCCCAAATGGACAGGCTTTCGCAATTTCCGAACCTGATCACAAGGGTTGTCGAGGTTTGCCCACTGCTGTGTTATCTTTGCTTAGACAGAAAGGGAGAGCATCGCGAGCCGTTTGGTAGGGACAGGCGGGGCGCACAGGCGGATGCTCGTTTTCTACGACTTGGGGAACCGGATAGGGACAACGCAGTGACGCCTACGCCTGCCGCATCGCAAGTCGATCAGTCGCGGACGCTGCCGTTCCCGCGATCGACCGGGGAGCTGGTCGGCGGTGAGGTCGCGCGGCTGCTCGATCCCCCAAGCTGGTCCAAGCTTCGGCTCCTTGTCGACGTCGTCGTGCTGTACGTGGCGTCGAGCCTCGCCCTGTTTGCGGATCCCAGGATCAGCGGCGCCGTCGCCAGCCGGTGGCTGGCCGCGATCTTCCCGCTGATCGTGCTCGCGTTTCTGTACGCCGGCAAGCGCCGGGACGACCGTCTGAGCGTTTCGCTGGTCGACTCGACCACGCACGTGCTCGGGGTGGTCTCGCTCGCCGCGATGCTGACGATCGCGCTGGCCTCGATCGCCGGCGCCGCGCACCCCGTCGGGATGGCGGTTCGGCTGTGGCTGTTCGGCGGGGTGTACCTGGCGGTGGCGCGGGCCGTTCTGCTCTCGGTCCGCAGGCACGCGATCCGAACCAACGCGTTCGCGACCCCAACCCTGATCGTGGGTGCCGGGCAAGTCGGGGAGCACCTGGTCAAGCGGCTCGTGAGCGATCCCACGTACGGCCTGCGCCCGATCGGATACCTCGACGACGACCCGCTGCCGAGCTTCCGCCCGGCCGGCCATGAGTCGCTCCCGATCCTCGGCGGCCCCCACGACCTTGCCGCGGCAGTACAGCGAACCGCCGCCCGGCACGTGATCCTCGCGTTCTCGACCGAGCCCGACCATGTCCTCGTCGACCGGGTCAGGGAGTGCGAGCGACTCGGCGTCGGCGTCTCACTGATTCCCCGGCTGTACGAGTCGATCAACGACCGCGCGACGCTCGACCACGTCGGCGGGCTGCCGCTGATGACGCTCCACCCGACGAATCCGCGCGGCTGGCAGTTCATGGTCAAGCACGCGTTCGACCGGGCGTTCGCGTTCACGGCAGTCGTCCTGCTCAGCCCCGTGCTGGCGGCCTGCGCGCTCGCCGTGCGGATGAGCTCACCCGGCCCGATCCTGTTCCGCCAGCGGCGCGTCGGCAGGGATGGATGCGAGTTCATGATGCTCAAGTTCCGCACGATGCGCGGCGATCCCTCGCAGGCGGGCGAGGCCGACGCCGGCTGGGCGGCCCAGATCCGCGGCGAGAGCGGCCACACCGCCCAGCCCACGGCAACCTCCGTCAACCGGACCACCTCGGTTGGCCGCGTTCTACGGACCCTGTCGATGGACGAACTGCCTCAGCTCATCAACATTCTTCGCGGCGAGATGTCGGTCGTCGGCCCGCGCCCGGAGCGCGTCGGCTACGTGCGCGAGTTCGAGCGCGTGATCCACGGCTACGGCGATCGTCATCGCGTCAAGTCGGGGATGACGGGCTGGGCCCAGGTCAACGGCCTGCGCGGACAGACGTCGATCGCCGACCGCGTCGAGTGGGACAACTACTACATCCAGAACTGGTCGCTGGGCCTCGATCTGAGGATCATCGCGATGACCGTGAGCGAGGTCCTGCGCTTCCGTCACAACGCCTACTCGCGCCTCGTTGGGCGCACTCGCCGCCCCCGCTAGCGACCCACCAGGGAAGGCGCGTAAACGGTGTCAGGAGGAGGACTGAGCTTGGCTGCGAGCCGGTGGAAGCCCAGCGCGGCCGCCACCGCCGGGCCGGGGGCGCCGTTGCGGACGACGCCGCGGATCACGCCCACGCCGTTGCCGAGGTGCATCGCGCCGAGCGCGAGCGGCACGAGCGCGGCATCCGATGGCGCGTCGGCCTGCGAAAGAGCGCCAACGCCCGCGCCCACGAGTGCGCACCCGTACACGGCGAGGGCACCGCGAGCCACCCGACGGATCCGACGCGGCGCCAGAGCCGCGGCGCCTACCGTCACGACGAGCCCCGGCGGAATCAGATGCGAGCGGCGCATGGTGTGCGGATGACGCAACGCGGTCTTCACGCGGTACTCGCCGTACCCGCCGTACTGTCGCCACAGGCCCCGGATCGAGTCGCGCGGGGTATACCGGGCGCCCATGCGCGGCAGGCACACGAGCCGCTCGCCGCGACCCAGGAAGCGACCCGCCATCTCCGCGTCCTGGTTGCGCGCCCAGCCTTCGTCCCATCCTCCGTACTGGAGCAGCGTCGCTGTCTCCCACACGCCGGCGAACACCCCGGAATCGAGGTCGTACTCGCCGTCGGCGCGGCTGTCGGCGGCCGCCCACTTGCGCGACCCGCCGCGTCCGAGGCGCGTCCGCAGCGCGAGCGCGACTGCCCTCGACACCGGACCGTGGCCCGCCGGCACCTGAGGCCCGCTCACCCAGCGGGTTCCTCCCCGCTCCAGCCGATCGACGCCGAGCGCGAGGTAGTCGGGCGGATACGCGGTATGTGCATCCATACGAGCCGTCCAGCGCCCCCGGGCGTGGCGGAGCGCGACGTTCAGCCCGCTCGGGGTACGTCCGCGCGGGTTGTCGAACACCCGCAGGCGCGGGTCGCGGCGGGCCAACTCCTCGAGGATGTCGCGGGTCCCGTCGGTCGAGCCGCCGTCCACGAGCACGAACTCGATCGTCCCGGGGAACCGCTGCTCCAGCATCGCGGAAATGCTGGCGCGGATGTGACGTTGTTCGTTCAGGACGGGCACCAGCACGGAGCAGTCGACCCGGTCTGCTCCCATGGGCTGTGTGTCGCGCGCGCCGGTCTGTTCCATCGATGCACCACACTTCTGCGAACCCCACCTAGGCCCGCGCCTTGCGTGCCATAGTACGAGAAATGACCTCAGAGCCGGAGAGGCCCATCTTCGCTCCGAGCCGCTTTCAGGCACCGAGCATCAAGCGTTATCTCCGGACGGTGATCGAGCACTGGTGGCTCGTCGCACTGTGCGTCGTCGTGTGTGTCGGCGGCACCGCGGTGTACGTCGCGCGCGCCCCGCGCAAGTACCGAGCAGCGTCCAACATGTTGATCTCACCGGTTCCCGCCGGCACGACGACGCTGGTCGGACTGCCGGTGCTGTTCTCGTCCGGAGACCCGACGCGCGACGTGCTCACGGCCTCGAGCCTGATCACTACTCCGCAGGTCGCGGCCGACGTGGTCAGCACCCTAGGTCTCCATGAGACGCCCGGCGCGCTGCTCGCGAACGTCACCGCGACGCCGGTGGGCCAGAGCAACCTCGTGGCCGTCCAGGCGAGCGCGTCGTCCGCCGCGCAGGCGCTGCGGATCGCCAACGCGTTCCCGCAGGCGGTGATCGCCACCCGGGCCGCGGCGCTGCACGAGGCCATCGCCGCGATCCTCCCCAGCCTCCAGTCTCAGTCGGCGCGGCTCCCGCGGGCCTTGCGCGGCCAGCCCGGGACCGTGACCGACCAGCTCGATCAGCTCGAGACGCTCGCGACTCGCCCAGATCCGACGATGACGCTCGCGTCGCCGGCCGTGCCTCCCACGAGCCCGTACACGCCCAGAGTGAAGCTGTCGCTCCTCGCCGCCCTGTTCGGAGGACTGATCCTCGGCATCTGCGCGGCCTTCGCCTACCAGGCGCTCGATCCACGCCTGCAGCGTGAGGAGGAGCTTCGCGATCTGTTCCGGATCCCGATCCTCGCCGAGATCCCGCGCGAGCGCTCCGCGGGGGCGCGTCGCCGCCGGCCGATGCTTCCCACCGAGCTGTCGTTCGGCGCGCTCGAGGGGTACCGAACGCTCCGCACGACACTCGTGGCGCGCGCCGCCGGCAGGCCGCGCGCTTACCTGATGACCGGCTCCTCGCCCGCCGAAGGCAAGACCACGTCCGCCATTGGACTCGCCGCGTCGCTCGCTCAAGGTGGCTCGCGGGTCGTCCTGATCGAGGCCGACCTGCGTCGGCCGACGATCGGACAAGCGCTCGACCTGCCGATCAGGTATGGGACCGAGGATGTGATCACCGGACATGTGGAGCTGGCCGACGCGCTGATCATCGCCAAATTCGACGGATGGCCCTTGCACGTGCTGGCCGTCGGCCAGCCGGGGACGGCGCTCGCCGACCGCCTGTCGCCCACGGTGGCAAAGCAGTTGGTCGAGCAGGCCATGGAGCTCGCCGACTACGTCGTGATCGACTCGCCGCCGCTCACCGACGTTAGCGACGCGCTCCCGCTGGCCGGTATCGCCGACGAGGTTCTGATCGTCGCGCGGCTGGGCGTCACCAAGCTCTCGAAGCTCGCCCGGCTCCAGGACATGCTCTCCCAGCAGGGGATCTATGCCAGCGGCTTCGTGCTGGTGGGCGAGGGCGCGCGGCGCCCGGGCTACTACTACGCCCCGATCGAAGAGCGCGGGGCGTCGTCGTCTCGCCGCGGAGACAGGCCCGCCGACACCGAGGAATCGGTCGGCACCCGACGTACCTGATGACCCTGTCAGAGCGTCTGGCGGCGCGGAACCTCGGCCTGATCGGTTGCGCGTTCCTGGTCAGCTTGTTCATCGGCGTGGCCGCCGGGATCCAGCCGCGCCTTGGCGTGGCCGCCGCGCTCGGCGTGACGTTCGCGATCGCGGTGCTCGCCGACGTGACGCTCGGCATGTTCCTGTTCACGATGCTGTCGTTCCTGGAGGCGGTCAACGCCGGGAGCGGAGCGGTCAGCTTCATCAAGGTCGCGGGCCTGATCCTGTTCGTGTCCTGGTTCGCCTCTCAGGCGACCAAGACCCGCCGCGAGTCTCGATCGCTGCTCGCGTCCTCACCCGGCGTCGCGATTCCCGTGATCGTATTCGTGGCGTGGTCGGCGCTCAGCCTCGCGTGGGCGGACAGCACGGGGACCGCCGCGACTTCCACCGAGCGTTTCCTGCTCGACGTCCTGCTGTTCCCGATCGTGTTCGGCGCGATCCGCAAGCGCCAGCACTTCCTCTGGATCGTCGGCGCGTTCGTGATCGGCGCGGTGATGTCCGCCCTGATCGGGCTGCTCCAGTCGGGCGGTGCGCGCCTCGCGGGTGGGATCGGCGATCCCGACGGAGAGGCGGCCCTGCTGGCCGCCGCGCTGATGCTCGATTTCGGCTTGATCGCGACGTTGCCGCGGGGTTCGGCGGTCAAGTCGCTGGCGATTCTCGGGGCCGTGATCATGGCTGTCGGCCTCGTCGATACGGGCTCGCGCGGGGGCCTGGTGGCGCTCGGAGCGGTGCTCGTCGCGGGCGTGCTGTTCGGTGGCCGCTGGCGCGGTCGCGCGGCCGGCTTGCTGGTGATCGTCGCGCTGGCTATCCCGCTGTACGTGTACGTCCTGGCGCCCTCAGCGGCCGAGCAGCATCTTGCGAGCAGCAGCTCCTCCGGACGTACCGACCTGTGGAAGGTGGGCCTGACGATGTGGGAGGCCAATCCGGTGCTGGGCGTCGGCTCGGGTAACTTCGACGTCGCCGCGATCCACTACGTGCAGAAGGCCGGCGCCATCACCCGTGCGGACCTGATCGTCGACGTCCCGCACGCCACGCACAACACGTACCTGGAGATCAGCGACGAGCTCGGGATCCCCGGGCTGCTGATGTTTCTCGCCCTTGCGATCGCCTCGATCTCCTGCGCCCTGCGAGCGGCGCGGCTCTACGAGCGGGTCGGCGACACCTCGTTCGAACTGATGGCGCGCGGCCTTGCGTTCGCGGTGATCGCGCTGTTGACCGCTGATTTCTTCATCACCAACGAGTACGAGCACCTGTTGTGGCTGCTTCTGGCGCTGCCGCCGGCGCTGCTCGCCGTCGCCAGATCTGAGACGGGAGCCGTAGCCAGTTGAGATCCGGGCGGCCCCTGCGGGTGGCGTTCGTGATCAACCACGTGGCCGCCTTCGGCGGAGCCGAGCGCTTCGCCACCGGTCTCGCGATCCACATGCCGCGGGATCGGATCGAGCCGTGGATGTTCTGCACCCGTCGCGGCGATGAGGTGGCGGTGAGGTCGCTGATCGAGGCCGACGTTCGCTACGTGTCCCTCGGCCGCCAGGCCAAATGGGACGTGCACCGGCTGCTTCCGCTGCTGACGATGCTTCGCCGCGAGCGGTTCGACGTCGTGCACTCTCACATGTTCGGCTCCAACGTCTGGTCGAGCGTCGCCGGCCGGGCCTGCCGGATACCGGTGATCATCGCCCATGAGCACAACTGGTCCTACAGCGGCGACCGGCTTCGCATGTGGCTGGACGGCCACCTGATCAGCCGGTTCGCGACCTCCTTCGTGGCCGTGTCAGCCGCCAACCGTGAGCGCATGATCGCGCTCGAAGGCGTCTCACCGGAGAAGATCCGGGTGATTCCCACTGCCTGGGTTCCTCATCTCGGTCCGTCGGACGGGAACATCCGCGCTGAACTGGGCCTCGGGCCGGACGCCCAGGTGATCGGCGTCGCCGCCGTGATGCGCAAGGAGAAGGCGCTCGAGGTGATGCTCGACGCCCATGCGATGCTGGTGTCGCGACTCCCCGATGTACACCTCGTAATCGCCGGCGACGGTCCCTGCCGTCCCGAGCTCGAGCGGCAGATCAGCCGACTCGGCGTCGGCGCGTCGGTGCATCTGCTCGGACGCCGGAACGACGTCGACGGCATCCTCAACCGGGTCGACGTGGGAGCGCTGTCCTCGGACTGGGAAGGATCACCGTTGTTCGTGTTCGAGTGCCGCGCGGCGAGGGTTCCGCTGGTGGCGACCGCGGTCGGCGGTGTCCCCGAGTTGGTGCAGAGCGGTCGGACGGGCCTGTTGGTCCCGCCGCGCGACCCGCGGGCGCTGGCCGAAGCGATCGAGCAGGTGCTGACCGATCGGGCGTTGTCCCAGCGGCTGGCCGAGGAGGCGGCCAAGGACCTTCATCAGTTCGAGATCGGCACTGTCGCGGGCCGCTTCGCCGATCTCTATGAGCAGCTCATGGCCGAGGTCTAGCTGCCGTGGGTGACGTACTGGTGCTGTGCTACCACGCGGTCAGCCCCACCTGGAACGCGACCTTCTCGGTGACCCCGGACACGCTCGAGCGCCAGCTCTCGACGCTCGTCCGCGCCGGCTGGCGCGGGACGACGTTCACCGAAGCCGTCCTCGAGCCACGCTGGCCCAAGACGCTTGCCGTCACCTTCGACGACGGCTTCGCCTCGGTGTTCGACGTGGCCGAGCCGATCCTCACCCGGCTCGGCCTGACCGCGACCGTGTTCGCCCCGACCGCGTTCATGTCCGAGCACCAGCCCGTCAGGTGGCAGGGAATCGAGGCCTGGCACGGCACGCCGCACGAGCACGAGCTTCGGTGCATGACCTGGGATGAGCTCGGGCAGCTCGCCGACCGCGGCTGGGAGATCGGGTCGCACTCGTGCAGCCACCCGCATCTGACGACGCTGGCCAACAAGGAGCTGGGCGAGGAGCTGCGCGGATCGTTCGAGCAGTGCTCGAAGCATCTCGGCCGTCCGTGCCGCTCGATTGCCTACCCCTACGGAGAAGTCGACGTCCGTGTCGCCGAGCTCGCGAAGGAGGTCGGCTACCAGACCGGTGCATGCCTGGCCCACAGCCTCACGCCGCTCGGTGCCTACCTGTGGCCCCGAGTCGGCATCTGGCACGCCGATTCCGATCTGCGCTTCCGCCTCAAGATCTCGCACCTCACCCGCTACGCACGCGCCTCGCGGCTGGGGCCGAGCCTCAGCCGGGTCCAGGGGTGGCTCACTCCGCGCGCTCCTCAGACCTGATGGGCAGACTGAGAATCGCCGGCAGCCGCACCGTCGCGCGGAGACCGTAATGAGCGCGGCCAGGCAGGGCAGCGTGCCTCCGCCCCACTCGATCACGCGCAACACCGTGCTGTCGTTCGCCGTCCAGCTGACCGGCGCCGCGTTCACCGCGATCCTCGTCATCTTCCTGACCCGTAGGCTCGGCACGCACGGCTACGGCGTGTTCGCGCTCGCGCTCGGGATCGCCTCACTGGTGCTGCTCCCGTCCGACTTCGGCACCTCGACGTCGGTGGCGCGGTTCGTGGCCGAGCATCGCGACGAGCCCAAGCGGATCCAGAGGGTGATG
Source organism: uncultured Solirubrobacterales bacterium (assembly GCA_963770615.1). Taxonomy (GTDB): domain Bacteria; phylum Actinomycetota; class Thermoleophilia; order Solirubrobacterales; family Solirubrobacteraceae; genus Palsa-465. The sequence continues at coordinate 26,926 of CAVYQJ010000002.1, forward strand.
GCCGACGGCTTCCGGCTCAAGTTCACGGTCGCGTTCGTCGTGTCCGTGCTGCTCGCGGCGCTCGCCGGGCCGATCGCGTCCGCGTACGGGATCCCGGCGGCCGTGTGGCCGATCCGGGGCATGGCGCTGGCCCTGTTCGGCAACAGCGTGCTGTTGATGGCGGTGGTGTTCACCGCGATCGGCCGGATCGATCTTCAGCTCGGTGTCGCGTTCTCCGAGAGCGCCGTCGAGTTGATCGCGAGCATCGCGCTGGTGCTCGCCGGCGCAGGCGCCACCGGAGCCGCCTTCGGGCGGGCGATCGGATACCTGGCCGGCGGCGCGGCGACCGTCGTGCTGCTCGTGCGGGCGCTCGGGCCCGGGATCCTTCCGACGCGGGCGAGCTTCGGTGCCGACGCGAGGCGCATCGCCGGTTACGCCGGCATCCTCCTCATCGTCGACGGTGCGTACACGGCGTTCACGCAGATCGACGTCCTGATCATCGGTGCGTACCTCGGCGCGAGTTCGGTCGGCATCTTCAGTGCACCGGTCAAGCTGACCGTCCTGCTGGCCTACCCGGGAAGCGCGGTCGCGTTCGGCGTCGCGCCACGTCTCGCCCGCGGGCCGAGCGGCAAGCCCAACGTGAAGGCGTTCACGACCGGCCTGCGGATCCTGCTGATCGTCCAGGCCGCGGTCACCGCGTTCATCCTGGGGTGGGCACCGCTGCTGGTGAGAGTCGCCCTGGGGCCGCGATTTCACGAATCCGCGTCGGTCCTCCGCGCGCTCAGCCCGTACATCTTCCTGAGCGGCTTCGGAGCGCTCGTATCGATCTCGGCCAACTACCTCGGCGAGGCGCGGCGGCGCGTGCCGGTGGCGGCGGTCACGGTCCTGATCAACTGCGTGATGGATCTGGTGCTCGTGCCGCGGATCGGGGTGCTCGGCGGTGCCTGGGGTACCGACGCGGCGTTCGCGCTCTATTGCCCCGCCCACCTGTACATCTGCCAGCGGGCGCTGCACCTCGATCTGCGCCCCACGATCTTGACGTTCGCGCGCGCCGTGCTGGCCGGCGCCGTGCTCACCGGTGTGCTGTTCCTGTTCGGCGACTCGCTGCACGACTTGTGGATGACCGCGCTCGGCGGGGTGGTCGGCATCGTCCTGTTCGCGGTCGTGCTGTGGCTCACGCGTGAGGTCACCGTGTCGGAGGCCCGTGAGGTGCTCGCGGGTATGCCCGTCGCCCGGGCGATCGGCCTGGCGGGGCGCACGTGAAGCTCGCCGTCTACACCGACTACGTCTACCGGCGGACGGAGGGGACCGTCTACGCCGAGCGCGCCTTCGCGCTGTTTCTCGCGGCGCTCGCGCCCCACGTCGAGCGCCTGCGCCTGATCGGCCGTCTGGCTCCGGACGGCGGCCGGGCCCGCTATGCGCTGCCGCCCGAGGTCGAGCTCGCGCCGCTTCCTCATTACGCGACGCTGGCCGATCCGGCCGCGGCGCTCGGTTCGCTCGGCCGCTCGTTCCGCCGGATGTGGCACGCCGTCGACGACACCGACGTGGTCTGGGTTCTGGGTCCATACCCGCATGCGATCGCGCTCGTCGCGGTGGCGCTGTGCCGGCGACGGTCGGTCGTGCTCGGTGTTCGCCAGGACTGGCCACGCTATGTCCGCCGGCGCCGTCCGGGTCGCCGCTGGATGCACTGGTCGGCCGACGTGCTCGAGTGGATCTGGCGCGGGCTCGCCCGCCGGCTGCCGATCGTCGCGGTCGGCCCCGAGCTGAGCGCCCATTACGCCCACGCGCCGGGCGTGCTCGAGCTGGTGGTGTCGCTCGTCCCCTCCTCAGAGCTCGAGCGGCCGGCCGCAACCCGCGACTACGGCGGGGACCTGTCGATCCTGAGCGTCGGCCGCCTCGACGAGGAGAAGAACCCGCTGCTGCTCGCCGATGTCCTTGCGCTTCTGGGTAGGGACGACCCGCGCTGGCGGCTGCGGGTGTGCGGAGAGGGGGATCTCGCCGGCGCGCTGTCGAACCGCCTGGCCGAGCTCGGTCTCGGCGGGCGCGCCGAGCTGCTCGGCTACGTTCCGCTCGGCGAAGAGTTGTTCGAGCTCTACCGCTCGAGCCACGCGCTCCTGCACGTGTCATGGACGGAGGGCTTCCCTCAGGTGCTGGTTGAGGCGTTCAGCACCGCTCTGCCGATCGTCGCCACCGACGTCGGGGGCGTGCGCGACGGCGTCGACGGAGCCGCGCTGCTGATCCCTCCGGGCGATCCTGAGGCCGCCGCCGACGCGCTCCGGCGGGTCGCCGGCGACGCGGAGTTGCGCGCCCGCCTGACCGGCGCCGGGCTTCAGCGAGCCACCGAGCTCACGCTCGAGGCTCAGATCGATCGCTTGGTCGAGTTTCTTCGGAATCCCACCAGCGCGCGCGCGGGCTGACCCCGGGGCGCAGCCGGAGCAGCCTCGCGTACCGCTCGTCGGTCAGCGGGCCTGGCTCCGGTCGATCAGGACGCCGCCCGCGCTGGGCAGCCCACCGAGCAGGCCGCCGGTGGCGGGCGGCAGTGCCGGCGCGAACGGGCTCAGCTTGATCGTGGGCGCCGTCGGCGTGGTGCCGTCCACGGCGGCCTGAACGTCGCCGACCACGAACAGGCACGGGCTGGTTGCCTCGAGCGCGTAGTCGTGAGCTGCCGCGTCCACGAACTGCGGGTTCAGCGTTGCGTTGTGGCGCGCGACGATGCCGCCCCCGTGCGTGTCGATGGTCCCCTCGCGCCCACGCCATACGCAGTTGTCGTGCACCAGGTTGCCGACCCCAACCGGGTTGCCCCCGGGCCAGAACGACTCGACGTCGTGGCGAGCGGTCGCGTCGCTGACGATGTTGTCGAACACGTCGGTGTAGCTCGACGCCATCCCGCCCTCTCCAGAGATCATGATCCCCTCGCCGTTGCCGTCGATGATGTTGTGCTCGATCGTGGTGTGCTGGGCGTCGGGGTACAGCTGGATCCCGCGCGCGGCGTTGTCGTAGATGAGGCTCCACTCGATCGTCGTGTCGGTCGCGGCGCCGATGTAAAAGCCGTGCTGACGGTTGTCTCCGCGGAAGGTCTCTCCGCAGTCGTGCACGCGGTCGTGAGTGATCATCGTGGCGGTCGCCCAGCCCCAGGTGGCACTGCCGATCCCGAAGCAGATCCCGGTGTGGTCGTTGGTCACGTCGTCGTAGCTGAACGTCACGTGGTTCGAGTCGATCATCGGGCTCGGCAGCCGGGTGGGATTCACGCCGTCCAGACGCAGGCCGCTCACGGTCACGTAGTCGGCGCCCTTGACGATCTCGAACCGCCCGACGATTGTCGCGGTCTCTCCCGGATAGGCGGTCAGCGTGACTCGAGCGCCCCGACGTCCGCCGCGCGCGATCCTGACCGGGGCGGTGTACGTCCCCGCGCGTACGCAGCCGGTCTGACCGGGACGGAGGGAGTTCACGAGCCGTTGCACCGTGCCAAACGGCGCGTTCAACGTACCCCTGGCCCGATCGGATCCGTGCGGCGCCGCGAACCGGCTGCACGGTGTGGCCATCGCGAGCGGCAGCCCGATGCCCGCGGCCGGGAGCAGCGACGGGACGCCGGCGGGCGGCGTGGGCGTCCCGATCGGCGGGAGCGACACCCCCGGACCGGAGGGCAGAGTCGTGCCCGCGATGAACGGCACCATGGCGAGCACGAGGGCGAGCAGCGCCGCTGCCGATACGTGACGATGGCTGGCTGTCATGATCGCGCTCCAGGTTCCGCCTCCCGCTCGCTTGGCTCGAAAATCGCGCTGGGGAGGCACGATTGGCTCCAGCCAGTCGAATGGGTTGCGGCTCGGTCCGAGGCGGCTTCTCGTTGCGGTGCGCCCAGCAACCGAGAAACATGCCGGCGGCATTAATACTCCGATTTCAGGCCAGCCTGCTGCTTAGGCGTTACCGGCGGACCAGACTTTCGCACTTTGCGTAAATTCGGCGACCCGAAGCTGCGGCTTCCCAGCGCCCGGCTACCCGGCGCGCGGACGCTCAGCGCCCGGCGCTCAGCGAAGCTGGCTGGCGCTGGTCTCCGCGGCGTCGCCGCCGGCGAACACCCGAAGGTGTTGCGGGAGCTGAACCCGGCGCTGGCGCGTCGCGATGACGGCCAGTTTCCGCCGCGTCGCGAGGACGGTCGCCGCGGTCGGCAGCACCGGTGGCACGCCGTCTACGGCCGCCTGCGGGTCTCCGCTCATCACCAGGCACGGGCTGGTGGCGCGAAGCTCGTAGTCGTGGCCGGACGCGTTGACGTATTGCGGGTTGGCGGTCAGGTTGTGCGAGTAGGTGTAGCCGCCGTCGGCGGTACCCAGCGTTCCCTCGCGTCCGCCCCATAGGCAGTTGTCGTGGACCGTGTTGTCGACCCCGACCGGGTTCCCCGCCGGCCAGTACGACTCGACGTCATGGCGCGCGGTCGCGCCGGTGATGATGTTGTCGTAGATGTTGGTGTAGCTCGAGGCGAACCCGTTGGCGCCGGAGATGAGGATTCCCTCGCCGTTGTCGTCGATGACGTTGTGGTCGATCGTCGTGTGCTGGGCGTCGGGGTACAGCTGGATCCCCCGGGCGGCGTTGCCGTAGATCACGCTCCACTCGATCGTGGTATCGGTCGCGCCGCCGATGTAGAGCCCGTGCTGATAGTTCTCGTTCGGCTGCCCGCAGCCGTGGATCCGGTCGTGCGTGATCAGCGTGCCCGTCGCCCACCCCCACGTCGCGCTGCCGATCCCGAAGCAGATCCCGGTGTCGTCGTTGGTCACGTCGTCGTAGCTGAAAGTCACGTTGTTGGCGTCGACGATCGGGCTCTCGGCCTGGGCAGGGTTCTCACCGTTCAGATTCAGCCCGGTGACCGTGACGTAGTTGGCGCCCTCGACGATCTCCATCCGACCGACGATCGTCGGCGAATCACCGGGATAGGCGGCCAGCGTCACCGGTGCGCCCGCGACCCCGCCCTGCGCGATACGGACGTCCTCGTCGTAGGTGCCCGTTTCGACGCAGCCGGTCTGGCCGGGTGTGAGCGAGTCGACCAGCTTCTGCACGGTCTGGAACGGCGCCGCGATCGTCCCGCTCGCGGTGTCAGATCCCGTCGGCGACGCGACCAGGTTGCACGCGGATGCGGTGGTGACCGTTCCAAGTGGCGCCGACGATGCGCCCGCGGGTAGTAGCAGCAGCGCCACCGGAAAGGCAAGTGCCAATAGCCAGCGAACACGTGCACCGACGACACCACAGCGGCCCTTGAGCGCTGCGGGTGTCGCCTCCCGAGGCAACCACATGGATGCAAGGGACCCGCGTGAGCACGCACCTCAACCCGGGGCATTCATTTAATTCAAGTTTGCGCAGGGAAGATGGCGCATGGCGAGATCCGTATTTCGGCGGAATGATGCGCTTTATCGACGAATACTTCAGTCAAGTCGTTTCCGGCAGTTTCGGGGGCTTTTGTCGTGCTTGCGGAGCATTAGGACGCGCCGAGCAGGCGGTACGAGTCGCCGGTCCCGGCGATCCGAATCCACCCCGAGCTGAGCTTTGCCTGTGACTCGTCGGTGACGACTGCCCTCGCCCCCGAGCGCGCCTGGAGCAGCGCCAGCCGGCCGGCCTGAGCCGCGGACGGCAACTGCCAGAACGCGCCGTTCGCATCGTCGACGTTGCCGACCACCCGCGCTCCGTCGAGGCGAGCCCAGTACGCGTTCAACACCGCGTTCGTATCCCCCACGAACACGACGCCGTCCCCGGCGCCGATCCCGGCTCCGCGGAGCGCCCGGGCGATCCGAAGATCGCTCGTGCCGGGCGCGTCGCCGCCGGTCAACTGGCGGGCGACGTGGTCGGCCGGGTGGGCTGCCGCGTACAAGAACGTGATCGCCGCCACGATGAGCGTGACGACTGCGACCCGATCGATGAGGCGCGTGTCGGGATCGCGCCGCACCAGGTGCCCGACCGCGAGCAGGAACGCGGCGATCACGAGGATCGCGATGTACGCGGCGATGTACCGCGTCACCACGAGCAGCGGCAGGTACGTCACGATGCCGGCGATCGCCAGCGCGAGATACGCGTGATCCGTCACCGCGCGCACGACCCGACGTGGCCAAGGTGCCGAGGAGCCTTCGCTCCGCGGCGAGCCGCGGTCACGGCGCCGCCCGCGCCACAACAGCACGAGCGGGATCAGCAGCAGGATCAGCGGACCGACCACGACCGCGCGGAGCGTCG
>CAVYQJ010000003.1:0-500227 GCA_963770615.1 uncultured Solirubrobacterales bacterium
CAGGAGCGGTCGCTGCGCACCCGCGGCGATCGCTGGCTGGCCACTGTTCGGCATTGCTCCAGGTCGCCTCAGTCGTCGAACGCCGGCCGGTCTGCGTCCGGACTGTCCATGCCGCCGATGGTCGGCCACGGCCGCATGCCGCAAGTGCTTTCCGGCAGCCTTGCCACCAGTACCCCGCGCAGCCGGTTCAGGTCACCCCGACACGGTCCCGCGCCCGCGTGCGTAAGCAGGTGCGCGTACAGCTCATCGGCCTTGATCAGCCAGATGCGACGGGCGCCGGGGACACCGAGCACCTGCGGACGAAGCCTCGGGTGGGTGGGTGCGAACACGAGCCGAATCCGTGTCGGCGAGAAGTCATGTTGGGGAAGGAGCCGGTCGACCGCCTGTGCGGCGTACTCGAGCTCGAGCAGTCCGCCACGCGTCCAGCAGCCATTGGTCGGCGTGATGATGAACGCGCCCGTCGGCCCGATCGCCAGGTAGCGCAGCGGGGACCCGAGCTCGGATAGGTACACGCCCGCCTTGCGGATCCAGTGGTCGGGCAGCGCCGTGAGCGCTTCGTTGATGTAGCCGTTGACGACTTCGTTGGCGAGGCTCTGCCGGAGCACGCTCGCGAGCGGCTCGAGCTCGAAGTCACTGAACAGCCTGCGGGCGGGGCCGTCGAGCTTGATGTATGCGTTGTCGTCATGCGGCCGCTTGGGTTCTTCGTGGCCCGTCGGAGTGCGCGGCTGCTCGCTTCGTACGTGGTCGCCCATCGTACCCGCCAGTGTTACACGACCTTAGCCCGGTGACCTCATTTGTTGCAAAGTTGTTACACCGTGCTGCGAGCCCGCGCCCTTGAGTGTCGACGCCCTGCACGCGATCTCGCACCGGCGCGACTCGGTCGACGCAGAGTCCGAGCGAGTTCAACTCCGGCCGCGAGTCCTGCCTCGCCCCAACATTCTTGGCACGGCCGCTCGACCGTCCCGTTTTCCGGCCACTTGTATCGACAGAGATCCCCACATCACGCCAGCCGCGCCCAGCTCCTCATCGGTTCCACGGAACCTCCTCTTCTCGATCCGCTCGCCACCAATCGGGACCCAAGCGCCTATCCGCCGGCGATGTCTTCGGGAGCTGATCAGCATCGTGCGGGCAGACTTCCTCACAGCGTCCCGACGCGTAGCACGCGCGCGTTGCCCGCCATCCCCTCCGATGCGCTCCGGAGCGCCGAATGCGGTCACGCGCCAGCCGCCCGAGACGTGGTCAATCCGGTCTTGACCCATGCTGTCGCGTCTGGTAGCGTCGCCTAGCCTGCCGGGGCAATTTCACTGCTGAGAGGCATGTGTGCGTGGGGCCACGCGAGTTGCCAGCTGTCGCTTTCCTGTCTAGCCGCCGCTCTCGGCCGCGTCCGATCCTGCGGCTGGCGCCCAGCAATCGCTTTTCCGTCCTCCCACGAGCTCGTCCTGCTCCCACGAGCTCTCACCCTTACGCAACGCGTCACGATCGTGTCGTGCGCAAATCACTTCCACCGGTCTTCCCACTTGACTCAGTGAGTCACGCCCCCACGATGCACGAGCACTCACGTGCCCCTGCATCGGCATCTCCGCCAACCGGCTCGGTTCGGCTTCGCCAGTGAGTTCCGGCTTGTCCTCCATCTCCACGTCCCCCGCTGACTGGCTCGTGCAATTCCTCACCCTGCCGGCAGGCCTTACGTCTGCACAACAGCAGCAGGTCCAGGGGTTGCCTTGGTCAGCTGGAACCGCCATGGCAACCCGCGCCGCCTCCGATACAGATCCCTGGGATGAAGGATGCACCGTCCAGCCATACATCGGCGGTCTGGCAACAATGAGCGCGATCGCCGCCGACCTCGAGACGGTGATCGGCAACGCGACCGCGGGGCAAGATAACGGCTACGTCTTCATCTCCGACTGGCGCTTCAACCCTCTCCGGGACCTCGGTGGCGGTCCGAACTACACGGCTTGGTCCAGCCCGGCCACCACCACGGTCGACAAAGACGAGACTGCGATCGGCCTCGTCCTGCGCCTCATGCAGGCGGGCGTGCAGGTCTGGATGCTCCTCTGGTATCCCACCAGCAACCAGAACATCCCCGCCTTTCATTCGCATGTCGCCGAGCACCGATACGTCGCCGCCGTCGTCGGCGCCGAAAACGCCCGCCTTCAACAGACATCCGCGACAACATTTGGCGTGGTTGCCCTAGATATGCGCGTAGCCGACAACGGTCGCGCCGCGCTGGGTGCTTCGCATCATCAGAAATTCTTCCTGATCCGATCGGGAGGAATTCACCGCGCATACCTCGGCGGCGTCGACCTCGCCTTTACTCGCCGTGACGCTCCGGTAGGGTCCGGCGACTGGCAATCGGCGACCGCCATGCCGCCGATCTCCGGCGGCTGGCCTCATCAGGGAACGGGTGTGGACTACACCACTCCCGCTCGGGTTGTCGCGCCGGTCGCGACCGACAACCCGGGCACCGATCTCCCTGTCACTATCTATGGACAGACGAGTCAGGTGTGGCACGACCGCCACCTCTGCCTCGAAGGTCCGATCGTTCAAACGCTCGACTCGCATTTCCGCGAGCGCTGGACCGACATTGCCGGCCACAACGGCGCCGACATGGTAGCCCTCACCTTCGCGCAGTCCGGCAGCCTGACGACCTCGTCCGCCACGTTGGACGCCAACTGGGGCCAAGGCTGCGTGCTCATGAGTAGCGCCGACGGCTTACCGCCCAATGCGCTCCCGGCGCAACCATCGACCGTCGTCAGCACCGTTCCGATGGTCACTCCTCCCCCGGGTCAACCGGCGGCCTCATCTGGGCAAAGCATCGTGCAGATGTGGCGCACGACCCCCCTTCGCTTGTCGAGAGGCACGCAGCAGTCCTACTTTCAATACGGCGAGTTCACCGTGGTGGACGGTCTCGTTACGGCGGTGAATCAGGCCAACCAACTAATCTGGATCTTCGACCAGTACTTCTGGAGTCGGCCGTTGGCCCGACTGCTCAACCAGCGTCTTACCGCGTCGCCGTCCCTTTATGTCATTGTCGTTCTACCGCCTCACGCCGACGGTGCCGACCCAGATGATTCTGTCGCGAGGGCGCAGCATGCTGCCCGGTATCTTGCATTGACCGACCTCGTGAACGGAGCCGCAGGAAACCGTGTGAATGTGTACTCCATGTGGCAAGCGACGGCCGGCGGCTCAGGTGGCCAGGGCATCTACGTCCACGCGAAGTCGCATATCTATGACGCAACGCTCTTCGTCACTGGATCTGCAAATCTCAACCGGCGGTCACTCACGGGGGACAGCGAACTGGTATGTGCCGTCCTCGATCAAACGCTCGCCCAGAGCGTGATGACCTCGCTCTGGAATGCGCTTCTTCCCGCCGCGTCCCCGTCACCGTTCCCTCTCAATCTGGGAACGAATAATTGGGGCCAAGCCTTTTTCAACGCCTTTGCGCAAGCTGCTCCCGCGAGTGCGACGGCCGTGACCCCCTCGACGAAGGCACTGGTGTACGCAGATCCCCCCCCGTCATCGCCAACGGCTGCGCAACTGCCGAACAAGCAGCCTAGGAATCTGCCAAGCGGGTGGAACCCCCTCAACTGGCTGCCGGATTGGTACGACTGGATTCTCGAGTCGTCCTCCGTCGATTATAAGAGCCTCGAGTCCGACGCTCCCGCGCTAGGCACGATACGGACCAAACTGAACTATGTGACGGGTGGTGCAGGACAACCCGTCTCGTTCCCCTTCCGGAGAGCCAGCATCGTCTAATAGCCGAGCGAAACGTGAGCGACGAAGCGTACATCGGCCAAGTCGTAGTGGGCGCAGCGAACGCGCTTGCGCCGCTCAACGATGCTCTCGCCGACACGGTCATGCTCTCGGGCCTCCTCGGATCGCTCGGTTGGCAGTTTGACCCAAGTTCGACCACGAGCGCCATCTCCGAACTCAGCGCTCTGGCGGGAAATCTCACCACCCTCGAGAGCAGCGCCAGCGCCCTCGCCAACGCACTGACGCAGGCCGGCACACCCGAGGAGGTCCTGTCTGCGATCGCGACGGCATTACCACCCGCGGTGCAGGCGATCGGAGGCGCGATCACCGAGTTGCAGGAGCTACTCGGCACCTCGGTGCAGGGGACGTGGCCGTCGCCACTCGACAGCGCAGACTTCTGGACCCAATTTCCAGTTGAGGTTCTCGACTTCCTGATCTACCGACAGCTCGCGGCAGCGGTCCCACGGGCGTTCGCCATCTGCCGGTCGCTAGGGATCTTGACCCTCGAGACGCCCCAGGCGTCCGCGTCGCGTCCAAACCCGATCCCCGTCCCTGTGGCCCACTGGGAACGGCTCGGAACGCTTCTGTCGCAGCCCACTCGTACCCTCACCACAGCGTTCTTCGCCGCCGAGCCTGCCGCGCTGGGGAGCCTGTTCGATGCGATGGGGGACGCACTGTTCGCGCTTGGCCTGCCTGCGATGGTTTCGCCGCCAGTCGCCTTAATCTCGGCCACTTCGACGGTCCCCACGCAGGCCGGCACGGGCGATGGCAACAGCCTCCTGGTTATTCCACTCTGGTCGGAGATCTCATCGAGCCAAGCCGCACAAGAGTCGGCCTACCTGGGACTCGTCCTTGCGCCTGTTGTTCAGTCGACCGATTCGCAGGGGCAGCAGACGCCAGGCGGACTGCTGCTCTATCCGGCCGCGTGGGGAACCTTGTCTGCCGGTCCGTTCATGCTCAGCGACCAGATTGGGGTTTCTCTGAACGGCTCGCTCACCTCCGATCAGGCCGTGATTGTGTCGTTTGGCCCTGGCGGAGTAGCGGTCACAACAACTGCTGCGGGAACTTCCCTCTCAGGCCAGGTTCGACTCGACATCAGCTCCGGGGCTCAGCCGTGGGTCGTCTTCGGCAGCCCGGACGCCAGCAATCTTCAGATCGCGAAACTCCACACCGCGGTGAGCTTGGGAGGCAGCGTCGGCTCTCCTAGTCTGGGTTTCGAGCTCGGCATCGATTCGGGCTCCCTGATAATCAATCTCGCCGATGCGGACGGCTTCCTCCAATCGGCGCTCGGGAGCGGACAGCAGACCGTCAATCTGGTCACCACGATCGGATGGAACAGCGCCAGCGGCGTTGCCCTTTCTGGCTCGCCGGGACTCTCCGGTACGCTGCCCGTCCACCTCAATCTCGCAGGCGTCCTGTCGGTTGACTCGATCGGCATCGCGCTTGGTGGTGGCGGTGCTGGATCCGCGGCCACGCTCGCGCTGACCATCAACGGCTCGCTTACCCTCGGACCGGTCGAGGCGACCGTCCAGGGGATCGGGCTTCAGGCGAGCCTGACGCCAGCGCCGAGCGGCACGCCGGGGAACGTTGGACCGCTGGACCTAGACCTGGGATTCCAGCCGCCCGGTGGCCTGGGTTTGGCCGTCGATGCCACCGCCGTCAGCGGCGGGGGCTTCATCTCGTTCAACACTTCTGCTCAGCAGTACAGCGGTGCGGTCGAACTTACGATCGAAATGCTCCAGCTCAAGGCGTTCGGCTTGCTGGACACCGATCCGGTCTCGTTCGTCGTCATCATCGTCGCCGACTTCCCGCCGATCGAGCTTGGGTTCGGCTTCGCACTGACCGGCGTCGGCGGTCTATTGGGTGTCAACCGCACGCTCGCCCTGGACGCGTTGCAATCCGCGTTCCGGGCGCACACGGTCGACAACATGCTCTTCTTGACCGACCCGGTGTCCCAAGGCCCGCAGCTGGTCCAGAACATCACAGCCGTTTTCCCGCCGATGCCCGACCACTTTGTGATCGCGCCGATGATCCAGCTCTCATGGGGCGAGGTTCTCCTGACAGCGGATATCGGGCTGATCGTCTCGTTCCCGGATCCGGCATCCTTGGCATTGGTCGGCGAGGTTGTGGTCAGTGTCCCCGATCCTGACACGCCGGTAATTCTGATCAACCTCGACGTGCTGGGGACCATCGACTTCGATCAGAAGACCGTTGAGATCCAGGCCTCGTTGTTCAACTCGTACGTGCTGGCCTTCTCGCTGTCCGGCGACATGGCCTTCCTATTGGATTACGGCGAAAGCCCTAACTTCATTCTCTCCGTCGGAGGATTCGATCCGAAGTATCAACCTCCGCCCACGTTCCCGACGTTGAAGCCGATGACCGTCGCGCTCGGCAACGGGGGCAACCCAGGATTGAGCGTGTCGGGGTATTTCGCGATCACCCCAAGCGCGTTGATGTTCGGAGCCTCGGTGAACCTAGAGGCCGTCGCGAGCGGATTCGGGATCACGGGGAACTTGACGTTTCACGTGAAGCTGGACTTCAACCCGTTTGGATTTTCGTTTGACTTCTCTGTCTCACTGTCAATCCTTGCGGGCGGCAAGCCGGTCCTGAGCATTCACCTGACCGGCTCGCTGAGTGGCCCGAACCCCTGGAACGTGCAGGGCAGCGCCAGCTTCTCCATTTTGTTTTTCAGCGTCTCGGTGAGCATTAACGCGACGTTCGGCACGCCACTGACGCAAGCGGCGCCGCCGACGGTGGCGGTCATCCCGCCCGTCCAGGCCGCGCTGACGGACGCCCGCAACTGGCAGGCGCAGCTCCCTCCGGACAGCGGTCGGGTGGCCACGCTTGCCGCCGTGGCTCCGAGCAGCAATCTCGTGGTAGTTCACCCGATCGGGCAGCTGGCGTGCCAGCAGACGGTGATCCCGCTGAACATCACGATCGATAAGTTCACCTACGGCGCGGCGACCGCCAGCCAGCCGTCCGGCACGAGCCAGCCGGCCGCGGCCGATGCGACCCCCTCGGACGCCAACGAGTTCACCGTCCTGGGCTCGTTCACGACGCCCGGCGGAGCCCCCGGGAACGTCGCGCTGCTCCCAGGCAACTTCGCCGATGACCAATTCTTTGACCTGAGCGACGCGCAGGCTCTCTCCGAGCCAGGTTACACCGCGCATCCCGCGGGAGCGGTGCTTGCGAGCGGCACCCTCCAGGCGATGGCTGCGACTGCGCAGGACCCGACCACGCCATTTTACGTGACCACGGCAGTGTCCTACCAGACGGCCGTGGAGGACGACTCGCTCCAGACGAGTCACTCCAGCGGAGCGTACCCACTTGCCGAGAACGTCGCCCTGGCGATGTCCGCGAATGGCGCCAGTGCCTTGTCTCCGCGCCGCAGCGGCGGCGCCCAGAAGTACATCTCCCCGGGTCTGACCAGCAGCGTTGAGGTTCAGGACCCGCTCTACGTAGTGGTCAGCACGACTGATCTGAGCGTCAGCTCCGACGTGACACTTTCCACGCCGGACAGCTACCGCGTCGTACAGGTGCGTCTCGCCCAGTACCTGGACGATAACCCCGGCCAAGGCGGGACGCTCGAGGTGATCCCCGTATGCGAGTTACCGGCGGGGACGTCACCATGAGCTCCGGAAGCGATCCCGGTACCGGCGCGGGTACGTCCTATTCGTTCTTCCCGGTTGCGAGGCGGGGCGGCGCGGCGGCAATCCCGGATACCAGCCCTGACGCCATGCCCAGTGGACCGCTGTCGGCCCGCGCCTCCCCGGGTCTCGGTCTGGTGATCCAGGCGACCAACCTCGACGGATCTACCTCGGATTTCACGGCCGCGCCGGGAAACCTGATCACGCCGAGCGGCCTTGCCGCCACCGGGCTGCAGCTGTACGGCCCCGGTGACGTGACCGGCTTCGATACCCGGCACGTTGTGCGGACCGAGCCCGCCGACGGCACGCCCAACTTCGAGTCGACCTATTTCGCTGGGATCGAATTCGATGATCCGGACATCCCATGGATGTTCACACCCGCCCAGGCGGTTGCGACCGAGGACGGCACGACGCTGCATGCCCGCTTGCATCCGTGGATTGTGCTGGTCGTACTCGCCGATGGCGAGTACACGCTCACGCCCGCCGGTCAAGCCGGTGGGCTCGCGACGGTAACGGTCGACGTCGACGCGGTTGCCCAGCTCCCCGACCTAGCCCAGTCGTGGCAATGGGCGCATGTCCAGCTGACCGGCTCCCTGAACGGAAGCAGCCTGGACAGCGTGTTTCAGTCGACCCCCGAGCGACTCGTGTCGCGCTTGCTCGGTCCCCGCTGCCTCTCTCCGGACACGAGCTATAGCGCCTTCTTGGTTCCCGCCTTCGATGCCGGCGTGAGCGCCGGACTGAATGCTTCTGGCTCTGGCGGCGCGAGCAGCCAGGGGGCAAGCAGTCCACCAACCGTGGTCAACCTGGCCTGGAGCACCACCGCCCAGCAGCCGGTCACGCTGCCTGTGTACTACTCGTTCTCCTTCGGCACCGGTGACGCCGGCGACTTCAAGTCGCTGGCCCTACGCCTGGCGCCAATGCCGCTGGCGAACGTCGGGCAAAGACCGATGAGCGTCGATGACCCGCGCAACCAGGGATCTCCGTGGTCACTGCCGCCCATCACGACCGACGGCAGCCCGCTCCAGCTCGGCGGCGCCCTCCAGAGCCCGGAGATGTCCTTGAATGGCTGGAACACGAACGACGAAACGGATTTTCAAAGCGCGCTACAGAACCTGTTGAACCTGGCCGGCGCTCCGGTCAGCGACGATCCCAACCAGCCTGATCCCGTCGTGGTCCCCCCGATCTACGGGCGCTACCACGCGGACGTGAGCTCCGTGACCGAGGGTGACGACGACTGGGTGGATGTCCTGAACCTCGATCCGCGGCTGCGAGCGGCCGCTGGCCTCGGGGCGCAGGTCGTTACCGCCGAGCGGTCACAGCTCATGGCATCGGCGTGGCGTCAGATCAGCGGAGTCGAGCTCGCCAACCGCATCCTCCGCCAAGCCCAGCTGAACCGCGCCTCTCTGCAGCAGACCTATCAGCAAACGTTCGAAGCTATCGGCTCGATCAGTTTGCTGATCCTCACCGCGAACGTGCAGGGCCGCGTGCTGCTGTCCGGCCAGACGGCGTACTCGTCGATCTCGCAGAGCAAAGTGCCATGGCGGATCTTCGGTGCCGGCGTGCGCCGGCTCACCCGACCTCGCGGCCCGTGGCGCCGGCGCCAAGGTCAGATGGGAAGGTCGATCGACCAGCTGGTCACGGGCCTAAGCGACGGATCGCTCGCGATCATCGGCCCGGCACCGGCTCCGAGCGGTGCTGTGGCGTTCAACAGTCAGCACGGCAAGGCGTTCCAGGCAATCGGCGCGGCCCCACCCCCGAGCGGCTTCGTTTTCAAGCCGCCGATCGCGAACGAAGAGGAGGCGGCCACCGAGTTTCGGGAGTGGATCATCAAGCTTGGTGATCTGCTCGCCGCAGTTCCTAGCTCGACTCCCCCAACGCAGCCGGATTTCGAGGGTATCGCCTCCGGGGTGCTCGGCGCGCTCGACCCCACGGAAACGGTCCCTGCGCGCGCCCTGTCGCTCGTGACAGCCCAAGGCTGGACGCCCCAGGATCCGATCGAGCCGATCATGGCCGCGCCGAACTTCCCTCAGCCGATGTACGCGCCTCTGCGCGATATCTCCCAACAGCTCTTGCTGCCCGGGATCGGCCAGGTGCCAGCCGACTCGGTCGGCCTGCTGGAACCAAACCGGGCGTTCATCGAGAGCTA
Source organism: uncultured Solirubrobacterales bacterium (assembly GCA_963770615.1). Classification (GTDB taxonomy): domain Bacteria; phylum Actinomycetota; class Thermoleophilia; order Solirubrobacterales; family Solirubrobacteraceae; genus Palsa-465. Next base: position 9,547 of record CAVYQJ010000003.1, read on the forward strand.
CATGGTCGGACTGAACTTCGAGATGGCCCGCCAGCTGCTGTGGAACGCATATCCGACCGACCAGCGGGGCAGCTACTTCCGCCAGTTCTGGGATCCAACAAGCAGCGTGCCGAGCACCGCCAGCCCAGGTGGGGCCAGCTCGGGCTCTTCAGCGAACGACCCCGACACCACTTATGACATCGCGCCGATCCATGAGTGGACGCAACCTCTCGGCGAGAACGTCAACCCGGCTAACAGCACACCGGTCGGGGTGGTGCTGGTCGTGCGCGGCGAGCTCCTGCGCCGCTACCCCACGACGATCATCTACGCGAGCCCGGCTGCCAACGGCCAGCCTCCCACCGCTGATGCCTACACGCAGGGCGTCCTGAACCCGTCTCCTGATGGCACCTATCCGGAAATCTACCCGCTGTTTCGCGGCAGCTTGTCGCCTGATCTCACCTATGTCGCGTTCAACCTGAACGAGGAGGAAGCCCTCACCGGTGCCTTTGGCTACGGCTACTTCTTCGTGCTGCAGCAACACCCGACCGAGCCTCGGTTCGGCCCACAGAATCTGCCGAGCCCGCTCCCGGGCGACAGCGCGAGCATCGCCAGCGCCGCCTTCGTGGAGCCTTTCCGCGTCGCGATTCACGCCAGTCTCATGGTGCTGCCCACAGTCAGCTCGATCGCCCCGGCGAGCGGGCTCGCCGCGGGGGGTACCCCGGTCACCGTGAATGGAACCGGCTTCAACCGCGCCACGTCGGTCTCGTTCGGCACCACGCTCGGGACCGCGCTCACGGTCGTGTCCGACATCGAGCTGACAGTGACGAGTCCGGCCGGCACTGCCGGCGACAGCGTCGACGTGACGGTCACCGCTCCATCAGGCACTTCTCCAACGAATCCAGACGATCTGTTCAGCTATCAGTGATGGCCGGCCCGGCCCCTCCAACCTCCACGCCGCTCGGAACTTCCGGGTCTCGAGTGAGCACCTCGCCGAATCCGGAAGCCGCGCTGCCCGGCGATGTCGCCGCGTTCGCGCTGCGCAACACCGCACCGTTGCTGCTCCTGCCGGTGAGGATCGAGACTAAGTTCGTCGATGACCCACAGGCTGGCCAGCAGCTCTGGGTTCGCATCTATCCCGATCAGATCGCAATCGACAGTCACGATGAGACGCTGACGGAGGCCGAATGGTCCCTCGCCCAGCAATACTGGAGTGCCCCGGTCTGGTCAGAGCCGCCCCCGTTTGTGGAGGAGCCCGTCGCTCACCAGGCATGGATCGATGCTCAGCAGGCCGCCTGGATCGCGCTCGCCCGGGCACTCGGACCCGAGCGCGCCGCGTACGTCGCCAACGTCACCGCCCCCCCGGGGTTCGACACATGGATCACCGCTGCCTCTAACCGGCATCTCGGAACGATCGGCGGCCCGGGTCCACTCGGCACGCCGGTCCAGCCCACCCCATCCGCCTCCCCGCTGCGCGCCACATCCTGGGAGAAAGCCCCCATTGCACAGGCGCTTCCAACCACGTGGTTGGTCGGGCTCTACCAGGGCGGGACCCTCGTGCTTTCGGCCCGCGTAAATCGCAGCGGCACGACGCTCCAGGCCGGGGTCGATCCGACACCTGCTACCTCCGGTTCGAGCACCACCCAGGCGGCGGCGACGGCCGGAATCGGTTGGATGACCGACTTCGACCAGGCCGTCCAGGCAGGCATGGGGGTCAAGATCTCCCTAAGCGGCTTGACCGCCGCGGAGATCCAGGCGGGCTTTGACCAAGTGGTCGTCGTCGGCTCCACCGGGCTGGACGCGCGGCAAGGACGGCTCACGCTGCAACAACTGCTGACCGCCCACCGGTACACCGATGGCTTCTCCCTCATCGCACAGGGAACTCCCACCAAGAACTCCACCGACTCCTCCGCCGGCTATAGCCGCAAGCCCGCTCCCGGTTATGGCGACAGCTTCAGCGCCGAGCGCCAAGGCCCGCTGATCAACACTGCCGCGGGCGCCGGTCAGCTGCTGGACGGCCACTACCTAGCCGATGCCCTGGGAATCCCTCGCGGCGTCGTCGCCCACACCCCCCTCGCAGACGGGACCGATCAGCCCGACGCGATCGCCATGGCGACCCTGCTGTGGCCAGCCACCGGCGGCTACACGATCCCGTACATGCTCGGCTACACGCTCGACTCCGAGACCTTCGACGGCCTCCGGCAGTTCGCCACCACGGTATTGCGGGCACGGGGACCCATACCCGCATTCCGAGTCGGAACCGTCGCGTACGGCGTGCTTCCGGTCATGAGCATCGTCAACCCCCTTCCACTCTCGGGCATCGCGTACGGCCAGGTGCCCGCCCGCGTCGCCTCGCTCGTGCAGTCTGCCCGCGGACTTTGGCTCGACAGCCTGTACGACCCGACGGCCGCCAACTCCGACCCCGACGAGGCGATTCTCAGGGTCCTCAGCACAGACGCCGGCACCTGCAACCTCTCCGCCGGGTACAGCATGGGTCCCGAGCAGATGTCGAACTTCGTCCAGTACGTCGGCATCGACCAGCGCCCCCAATGGCAACAGTTCTACGACGAGGTGGTTACGCAGACGGCTCAGCAGCTCACCGAGCTCCGTTTGCCGCAGGGGACGGCACCGGCCGCGATCGGAACGTTTCTGCAAACGCCAACTGCGTCCGGTCTTCCGATCGCGGCCGACGGGGATCCTGCGAATCTCGCGAGTCTCACAACGACGGCGGTGTCTCAGCTCCTGCAGAGCGGCACGAGCGCCAGTCCGAGCATTCTGGATCTACTGGCTTGGCGCGCGGTTCTACTCGAGTACGCCTCGGTGGCCGCTGAGATCCTCGGCACCTCGCTTTCGGAGCCCGAGTACCTGACTGTCGGCGGCACCAGCCCGTTTGTTTTCGCCCTCACTACACCGATCTTCACTCCCCTCTCGGGCTGGCCGTCGACGATCTGGGAGGAGTCGCTCGGGGACTATCTCTACCGCTGGATGACCACGCCCGGCCAGGCTCCCCCGCCGTTCCCCGGCCTCCCGGCGATGTTCTCTTGTGTTCAGACTCTCGCGTCCCGTACACCGGCGGCGCTCGCACGTCTCCTGGTCGAGACGCTCGACGTGTGGGCATACCGCCTCGACGCGTGGTGGACCGCGGTGTGCGCGGGCGAGCTACAAGCCGTTCGCCAAAACCTCGCGAGCGGCATACTGCTCGGCTGCTACGGCTATGTCGAGGCCCTCAAGCCGGCTCCCGCCCAGGGACCCCTGAGCCAGCAGCAACTGCAGACCGTCAACCAACTGGTACCGGGCGCATCTGACCCGCTGGCCCCCCGGGCTGACAACGGTGGATTCGTCTACGCACCCTCGTTGGCCCACGCCGTCACCGGCGCCGTGCTGCGCAACGGATACCTCACACATCTCGACAATCCTGCTAACAACGAAGGCCCGGCGTTCGAGATCGACCTGTCATCCGCCAAGGTGCGCTCCGCATTGCAGTTGCTGGAGGGGATGCGTCAGGGCCAGCACCTCGGCGCGCTGCTCGGCTACCAGTTTGAGATCACGCTCCTCGCCAACGGCCTGGCCGCATACATCCCGAGCTTCCGTTCGATTTTTCCGATCGTTGCGAACAAGCTGACGGGCAGCGGGCCAGCCAATCAGGTCGCGGCGTCGAACGTGGTCGACGGCGCCGCGCTGCAACAAGCGAATGTCAACGGCATCCCCTGGGGAGGAGAGGGCCTACCTCGGCTCGGAAGCAGCGATTATCAATCGCTGCTTGAGGTGCTTGGGCAGCTCGACGATCTGGTCGACGCGGTGAGCGACCTGAGCGTCGCCGAGAGCGTCTTCCAGGTCGTCCGCGGCAATCCCACCAGCAGCGGCGCCGTCCTCGACGCGAGTTCGCGCGACCAGCACCCACCGCAGCCCGAGGTGGCGAGCACGCCACGGGCCGGCCTTGATTTCACCCAACGCGTGATCTCGGCGTTTGAAGCGAACTTCGCCTTGGCGCAGTCCCCTTGGTCGGCCGCTCAGTCTTCTTCCCCGCGGGCATCTGCGGAGCCGTACCTCGAAGCCTGGCTCGCCGCGATCCTGCCACCACCGGCGCAGGTCGAGTTCGCGGTTAGCTTCAGCGAGTCAGGAAACACAACGAAAACTGTCTTGACGCTTGACGAGGTGGGCATCGCGGCCCTGGACCTCATCGCTCTCACGCCCCCGCCGCCCGCTACGAACGCCGACCCGCTCGCCGGAACCGAAGTGGCCGGCTCACAGCTTGAGCAGTATCTGCTCGGCCGCTGCGCCATCTCGGGATCGCTAATACCCCCAGGGGCCGGGAGCGTCTCGGTTACCTACGGGCGCAGCGACCCCGATCTCCAGGACGCCGCGATCATCGTGCCCGAGCTGCTCCTGCTTGCCCGCGCGTTGGCTGAGCTTCTCGGCGTCGCCCGACCGCTGCTCCCGACCGACCTGGTTGCCCCGTCCTCGCAGTTCACCGCGCCCCAGTACGACCTCGCCGAGCTTCAGAGTCGCCTGTCGGCCGCGCAAACGGCGTACGCGGATCTGATTCAGTCACTCCAAGACGCGCTCAAGCTGACTCCACCTGGAACCCCCGAGCTCACTGAGGTGGAGAAGGCCACCGTGCTGATCGAACTACTCCTGGCCGCCACCAGCTTCGGGGACACGCAAGCCGCCCCGGTAACGATCGATCTGGCGGCGCCCGCGGGACTCGTGGCACAGGCGCAGGCGGTGCTCGTCCGCCTCCAGAAACGGCAGGACGACATGCAAGCCGATCTCGCCGCCGCCCAACAGCCCGACGCATCGCTTGCGGCTGTCCAGACCGCTGCACGAGATCTGTTCGGGCCAGGCTTCTCTCTGCTGCCGCTCACGCCTTCAACCGGCACGATGACCACGTACATCACACAAATCTTCGAAGCGGTAAAGGCGTGGAGAGCGCAGCTGCCTGCAGCCCAAGCCGCGGTCGCGACGGTGATCCAACAGATGACCCATGTGCGTCCAGCCGTTGCGCAGTTCGATTATGCACTCGGGCTCAGCACCATGCTGGCGGGCACGACCATCCCGACGCTCGACGTCGCCCAGCTCCCGTATAACCCTTCCAGCCCGCTGCCCTGGCTGGCGGACACGATCGTGGGCCAGTTCCCATGGGATCCCTCGCTTCAGGGCTGTTGTGCTCTGCTGCTGTGGACCCCGCCGGCAACGAGCGCGCAGCTCCTTCCGAGCCCCCCGGCTCCCGCTGGGCGTGGCATTTGTGGCCTCGCATTCGACGAGTGGGTCGAGCAGATTCCGAACGACGCCGAGCTGTCCGCGGTGGCCCTTCACTACGAGGAACCGACCGCCCGGGCTCCGCAAACGCTTCTCGTTGCCCTTCCGCCCCCTGGAACTGATGCGTGGAACGCGCAACTCCTCTTTGAAACCGTGCTCGAAACGATCAGTTACGCCAAGGCGCGCGCCGTTGACCCCGACAGCCTCCAGGGCCTCGGACAGGTCCTCCCGGCGCTGTACGCCGCGTACAACCCGGATCCCAAGCTAACCCTCTCCACTGACCTACCAGGTGTGGTGGGCATCCCATGACTGTTCCGCATTCCCGCAACCGCTCGTGAGGTAAGACGAGATCATGACGGGTCCCGCCAACCCACCCAACCTGAACGTCGCCAGCCCAACCGTGTGGGGCCGGTTTTTCTGCTCGGCGCGCGATCCATCTCTCTCGCGTGGCCAGCAGGTGCAAGTCCGCGATGCGCTTTTCTTCTTGGCCCGCCAGTGGCAGGTCGGCGAGCTGACTGGATTCGACGGCGCCTCGCCGGTCGATGCAGCCTACAACCTCGAACAGTCCCCAATCTCCGCCTACGAGCCCTTCAACGGCGTCGCCGCGGAGCAGGTCACGCCGGCCGGCGCGCCGCTCGAGGTCCGAGCCGAACGGGAAACGATCGCACTCGGCCTGCGCGGATCGATTCAGCTCGGTTTGCGGTTCGAGGCGATGGTGACCGCGACCACGGCGGCAAAGGCGACACCGAGCGCCGAGGACATCATCAGCCTCTTCAGGGCAACGTTTCCGATCCCTGCCACGCCACCTCTAGACGAGATATACGATCCGGCCGCAGTCGCACTGCACGCCCTGAGCGCGAATAGGGTGACGGACGGCTGGCAGCTCTATCAGGCGATCAGTGGTCAAACGCTCACCGCGGTGCCCCTATTGGCGGCGCAGGCCGTGAGTATGTTCACCACCTACTGCAACGGCCTATATAGCCAACCCAACAACGACGGCGCATGGAATGTCGCCGATCTCCGCTTCGAGTTCGAGACGACCGTCTCGCTGCCAGGTGGCCCGAGCGTCGTCCTGCAGACGGACGACTACCTCGGCGGCCAGCTCGACTGGTACGACTTCGATTACTCGGCTTCCCCCGCCGGCGACTTCGTCACGTCGCCGACGGCGGCCTCTGTCATACCCCACCACATCTGGTTCCCGGGGATGCCGACCAACAAGTGGTGGGAGTTCGAGGACGGCGCCACCGACCTTGGCGGCTTCGACACCCAACTCGTCGACCTCACCAAGATGCTCCTCGCCGAGTTCGCGGCCGTGTGCGCCAACGACTGGTTCGAGTTCACGATTCCCGTTCCCCTTGGGACTCTCAACCGACTCGCCGCCCTCGTCGTCACCGACACCTTCGGCGTCCGAACGTTGATCCCGCCCACCAGCCAACTCGACCAGCCCGGTGCCCCCGGAAAGGTCTGGCGGATGTTCACCTTGTCGGGCGACGACACGCGCCGCGACACTCTGCTGCTACCGCCCGTGCTGGCTCGCGTCCAGGATGGAGGTGCGCTCGAGAACGTCGTGTTCACGCGCGACGACATGGCCGCGATGTGCTGGGGCGTCGAGGACACCCTGATGGGGCCGCTCGACAATGCCCGCAGCGGCTACGAGGCACAACTAGGTCCCACGCCATCCCCCTCGCCACCACCGAGCTCCTCGACCGCCCCCTCCGTCGCCGATGTCAACTACCTGATCGGCACAACTGTGCCGGCCAACTGGATCCCGCTGCTGCCCTTCACAGCCCAGGGACTAACTAACGTGGCCTCGGCAGAGACGCTCAACTTCCGCCGCGGGGCCATGGTCGGTGCGAACCCGGCAGGAGCGCCGATCCTGATCCGACCGCTCGGCGCGATCCTCCAGCCGAGCCCGATGGAGATCGTCAAACCCCAGGCGAGCAGCATGCTGATCATCCGCGATCAGGCCATCCCGCGCGCCGGACTCCAGGTCAACCGCTACTTTCGCCGCGCGCGATGGACCGACGGGTCGATCTACTGCTGGATGGCACGACGCGTCAAGCCCGGGACCAAGTACGGCTCCTCCGGGCTGGCCTTCGACAGTCTCGAACCGCCCGGAACGTGAGGAAGAAGAGAAGTCGCCGGTTTCCCGCGCCGGCACGACCCGCTTCGAGGCACTGATGGTTCGCCTCAGTGTCATCGAAAGGACCCGCAAGGCGTTCGCGGTTTTCACGGTGTTCGTCGGTGCTCTCGTGGGGGTTGCGCTAGCGAGCGGCGCACCTGCGGCGTTCCGCATTATCTCAGCGGCGGTCGCTGCGGGAGGAGCGACCATCGCCGTCGTACTGTGGTGGTTGGAGCATCAGGCAGAACAGCTTCAGGAGGTGCTCTATCGGGAGAGGCAGATCGATGAACGCTTCGCCCGAGCACTCGAGTTGCTCGGTGACCAGAAGTTGGCGCTCGGAGGGATCTTCCTCGTCGAAGGTGTGATGCGCGAATCACCTCGCCACCACACCGCGGTCGTAGAACTGCTGGTCGCTTACATCAGAGAGAACGCGCCGTGGCCGTCTCCGAACGGTGCCGGCGATCTCCTCGACGGAGGTAAGCGTCGACCGAGCCCGAACGTACAGGCCGCGCTTAGAGTGCTGGGACGCCGCGACGAGTGTCTGGACGAGCCGGGCACTGAGATCCGCTTATCCGACCTCGACCTACGCGGCGCCTCGCTCCGCGGCGGCCACTTCGCAAACGCCCGGTTTCGACGCACGCACCTAGAGGGCGCTAGCCTGGAGGGGGTTCACCTAGAGGGAGCGAAGCTCAGAGACGCGCATCTCGCCGGCGCGAATCTCGGGCCCGATGACGAGCACAATCTGGATGGGGCACATCTCGAAGGCGCCTGCTTGCCAGGAGCCATTCTCACCGAAGCGACGCTCGCGGGAACGATTTACGACTCCAACACTATCTGGCCCGCCGGGTTCGACCCAGAGGAAGCCGAGTGTCATCTCGCCGCCGACAAGCGAACTCTCATCCAGCGTCCTGGGCACACCGTTCGGGCGCCAGTGCCCGGAGCCACCTCATCGGGCCGAGGTGATTTCCCTCTCAAGCATGATTAGGATCGTGGTACTGCACACTGCACCCAGAGGGCATCGTCCCACGGTGGCGGCCGCAGGGCGACTGCCATCCCCGGCTCACCGATCGGCACCGATCGCTCAATGCTACGCGCGCCGGCAATTCCCACTCCCCCGCTCGAATATCCGTGCCACCCGTCGGCCCTTGTCAGCCGCCGACCGGAGCCAGGATGATGAACTCGCGCGGCATGTCGGCATTCTGCGCCGCTCCATCCGAACTCCACAGCCCGTTCCCTTCTGGTCCTGCTAGCGAGTAAGCCAGTGCTTCGCCCATCACAGACGCGGACCGTCAGGCCGCAGGTCGATGAAGCGATTCAGTTCGAGCGGTTCGTCCCGTCCTTCCAAATCGATCGTTGCAGTGACGATGGATGTGCCGTTCGCAAGTTCCTTCATCTTGAATCGTGACCCCCTGTCACTACTCACATGAATTCGGTTGGCCGGCGGATATGCTGGGTCTAAGTGGTACGTGACAGAACGGATCCGGCGCATGACCGGTTCCGGGGCCATCACGATGATGTGGATTCTGTAGTAGGCGAGACCACCACGGAATCGCTCATCATCTTTGGGGTAGCGAAAACTTGTATGGAGCAGCGCAACATTCTCCAACCCTACGGAGTCTGACCCCGCAATGTCCGCCCCATCCTTTTTCCAGCGCGTCGCCAGATCTCGCCGGCTTTTGTCGGCTAGTTCTTGTTGCGCACGGAGTCGGCCCCGCTCCTCGAGCTGCCGTTTGCGCCAGTCAACGATCGCCTCGACCAGAATGTCGTGGAAGATCTGGTACCGGGCGGGAGCGCTGCTGCTCACCGGAGCCTCGGCTGCTCGCAGGATCCGGGTGTTCCCGAGCGAGAGCTTGTCGATCAGTGCCTCCACTTCCTCAGGTGAACGCTCCGTGTAGCTGGCAAGCGTTTGGACGTCATGGGCGATCTTGGTCCGTGACGGCGTAACGAGATAGTCGAAGATGTCGACTGCGATGTCCTGTTCCGCCTGAGACAATTCGTCTAACGCCGCGTCGAGGTGCGTCCGGACGATCGTCTCCGCCCCACCGAGTTCAGCAAGCGTCGTCAGATGCAGCCGCCGTGACCCTCGGCCCACCTCCTCGGTCCAGAGACGCTCTAAGACGAGCTGCAAGTATGGTGCCTCAATAGCCTCCCCGCCATCGCCTCGTCCGCTCCCGGAATCGCCGCCCTCGACCGTTGCCGCCCCGACCTGGTCCAGGATCGCGTCGATGAGGCGGGGCTCCATGTCGACCTGGTCGTCATCGTGACGAGCGTTGTAGGCGGTGAGTGGGCGCTCGATCGCCTCGCGTGCGGCGCTTCTGTGAAGACGCCCGATTCGAAGGTAGTGGTCGAAGAGTGTCGGGATATCGTGTTGGAATCGGTCTAGCTCCGCAAGCTTGTCCTCGCGTATTGAAACTAGAAACCCGGCCGCGAGGCCCGGCTGGCGAACAGCATGCGCAAATTGCTGCGCAAATGTGCTCCGTTCGCGCGGCCGGTCGCGGTACAGAAAGTACTCTTCGAACTGATCGAGGATGACAAGAAGGCGTGCCCCGGAGAGTCGAACGCCTGTTTCAATGGTTTCGGCGATGCTCAGGCTCTCCGGCAACTTCGACGGCGACGGCAGGAACTCGAGCACGGCCAGTCGGATGCTTTCGACAATTGCTGCGAGAGGATCGTCGCCCCATGCGCTGAAGACAACGGGCAGGAACTCCGGCGTTCTCAGCTCATCTTTCTCGCGCCAAGCATCCTCCAGGAGGTCCGCTGCGACTCCCGCTCGCAAAACGGAGCTTTTGCCAACCCCGGTTGGCCCATAGAGGAGGGTGAGACGATGTGCCTGAAGGTGCGCTGTGATCAGCTGGCGTTCGCGACTGCGGCCGAAGAAGTAGTAAGCGTCCTCCTCGGTGTAGCTGTTGAGTCCCCTGTAAGGACCGGGACGCGAGGCTTCGCGACCAGTGGGGATCATGTTTCGAGCGCCTTACCGACGGCTTCCGACAACCCGCTCACCCAGTTTTCTAGGGGGACATCGAAGAGATCGACGCCGCGACGGCGCCAGGACTCAACCTCGGTGCGGCTCGGATCCCTTAGAATCGCCCACCATTTTCTATTCAGATGGCCATCGGCGGACAGCTGCTCGGAGGAGAGCTCATAGAGCATGGCGCGTAGATTCCAATCGCTCAGGCTGTAGCCAAGGAACAACAGGTGGCAGTTCTTGAGTCTCCCCAAGATGCGGAGCGGAAGGAGCTTGTCCAGGTCCAAGCGTGTCAGGTACGAGATGTAGTGGTCCTCGGTGATGACGAAGCTGTCGGAGGGTGAATCGGACCTACGATCAACAAAGCCGTGGATCTTGAGGACGACGGTCCGTTGGTCTGGATCGGCCGCGAGGTACTCTGAAAGGGGGCTTGTGATCGGTTCCAGACTACCTCCAGGAGGGCGGTGCGCGACCTTCCCGGCGTCGGGGCCTTCGGCCATGTACGCAACGAGGTCGAATGGCTCCCCAGCCTCCTCGAGGGCCACCTCGAGAAGGTCATCGTAATTCGTGGTGACGTACAGCGGTGATCGGCGGAGCCGCGACTTCTGACGGAAACGCGACGGCATCGTGGCCAGGAGGACATGAAGCGGCGATGGGCGGAAGTCGACGTCGAACACCGCGTGAAGATGGTCGTAGAGGGCCTGAACGCCATTCAACGCTGATGCGTATTGGCACACCTCCAGCAGGCTCGGCGGTTCACCGGAGGGAGGAAACTGAACCCTCCGAGCCAGGTAAAGGGCCAACTCTCTGGCGCTCGGTGGATAACGCCCGAGCCACGCCTCATCCACGAGCGTAGGCCGAGCGAATAGACTAGCTCCTGCGCCCAACACCGGCGTGACGCGACCGCTTGCAAAGGCGTCCGCAACCGCCGCGAAATGGGTCGGCAGTTTCTCGAGGCTTGCAGCGTGAGCACTCATGCTGACACCTGCCAATCATACGTGCGGCACGTGCTAAAGCGAGGCTACAAATAGCATGAGCGCAATAGATGACGTTGCACTCGCGAGCGACGAGCGAACGGCACTGGGCGGGGGTGCGGATCAAGGACGGGCGCCCCGCGGCCGTGGCCCGCGCGAGGGAAAGGACGGACCAAACCGGCTCGCCTTGCTGGTAACTCAAGACTCGACCGCAGCGAGAAAGGCGGCGCCCGCGTCCTCGGTGAGATCCTCGATCACCAATCTCCCCGTGCGGGGGTAGCGGACGGGCGCGACGCAGCAGCTCCGCGACTGGGAACTCGAGACCATCCGCTTCGTCGTAGCGAGGTGTGTCGGCGAACAGGCCTCCAACTATATGCGAATGCCGGGCCACGAAAACATTGATGGCGGTTGGGCTGTGCCAGGAGCTAGATTGATGTCGAGTGGGTGAGGAACTTCTCGGAGCGGTACCAATGCAACTTCCATTGCCTGGCGGCGTCGGTGTAGCGCTCCACGCTCCGCCATTCATGACTCCGAAACGAACTCTGATCGGGATCGACCGAGCCGTCGATAATGTCGTGAAGCAGCTCGGCCGCGCCGCCAACGGCACTCTCGGCAGCCATTCGACGAGGTTTGCAGGTGGGCCCTGACACGAGGTGAGGAGTCGCAAGGACGCAGACCGGATTTCCCGCAGAGCGACCCGAGCGTGTGCGATCGCTGCCTCGGCGTCGATCGTCGGGAGCTCCTCGAACTCGTCGATGACATGGCCGTACCGGGTCAACGTCAGCCTTGCGTCGTGTCCCAGCTGGCGTGCCACGTAGATGACACTGCGTCCCTCATGGAGCAGCAGCGAAGCGAAGCTGTGGCGCAAGTAGAAGGCGCGGGCATGCGTCAGGCCGGCTGCCCGCGTCGCGCGATTGAACGTCCGCCGACGCCACGACTGGTACGCCGCCTGTGTCCAGGGCTCGCCTTCCTTACCGGGAAAGACGAGCTCCGTCGCCAATCGGGGGCCAGCGGCCAATCGCCAGGACCGCAGATCCGCGGCGAGCGGCGCCAGTAGGCGGACGGTGCGGTGCTGGCCTGTCTTCGTGTCGGACTCCTCGCCGAGGGAGATAGCCCGCTGGACGAGCAGGGTCCGTTCTCGGATGTCTACCCAGCGCAACCCAAGTGCCTCACCAGGGCGAAATCCCGCGTACGCAAGGACGGAGATGAGCGTCGCGTCGCGCTGACCGAGCGCTGAACGCATGACTTCGATTGTGGCTGGGGAAAGCGCGCGGACTTCCTCCCGCCGCGGCCGCCTAGCCTTCTTTACCCGACGGACGGGAACCTCGGCAAGCCGCCCACCGACGAATGCGTGCTCCAGAATCGAGCCGAGGAGATCCATTGCGTGGCGGACCGCAATCGGGCCGGCGCCGGATGTCGGCCGCTCGGCCTGCCAGTGGACGATGACCTCCGGGGTGATCTCACGCAGAGCAATTGCGCCGAGGTAGGGACGCAGGTGATAGTAGGAAGCTCGCGCAGTGCACCCGCGTCTTCGGTGCGAGCGTCACGCCGTGAGAAGCAGCCCAGGTGCCAATCACGTACTCGCCGAGAGCCACCGCACCCGCCACACCACCTCGCCACCCGCGCGGCTTACCTTCTCCACGCTCATCGCGCACCTCTGTGATGGTGGGGACCTGCTGGTTGGATCCCTCCGCAGAGCACTGACCGCAGCGATGGCCCTGCCGCGTTCGGGGCGGGCGCGGGGCACCTGCGAGTCGTCGCGCCGTGCGTCTCCGATGCAGTCGCCCACTCGCAAACTGCCTCTGCCGAGATGATCCAGCGCGACCCACGCTTGACGGCCTGCAACTCATGTCGCGCGATCGCGCAACGAATAGCCTTGGCCGACACGCGGAGCTCTGCCGCGAGGGAAGCCACGGTGTAGGCGGCATGTCCCGGAACGGGATCGATCTGCCTCTCCCGCAACAGGTGCGGCAGGAGACGTCGGGCAAACACGGCAAGGTCTTGATCGCTCAGACCGTCTAGAAGGAGCGATGCGAGCGGCCGCGATGCGGTCAGATCCTGGCCTGACCGCACCTGAGGCGTCATCGCAGTTCCCCACCTTCCTCGCGGGACGAGACGGACGAAGCGGGAGACGCCGCTGTGGGCGGTTTCATGGGAAGCCTACTTGATGAGTCGCGGCCGGATCGCGGGCCCCCGGGCTCGAGGAACCGATCCGGTCACAGGACGCAAAACCTGTGACCAGATAGCGTCAAATCCCCTGGTAATCCAGCCGTAACTGGTCACAGGACGACGCTAACATCGGGCTGAATTCTCCTGTATATCGCGGACATTCGATCCCAGAGAGCGCCTGGATCGCACCCAGGAGGTCGGGGGTTCGAGTCCCCCTAGCTCCATCACTAAAAGCCCTCCAAATCGGAGGGTTTTTTGTTGCCGCCACCTCAAAGTGAGAATGAGTCTCAGGTTGGGCATCGGAATTGGGCATAAACGAGAGGCCGGACGGACAGCCGTCCTCGGACTGCAGCCACGCCCGGTGCGCGAGCCTCCAACCACTCGTCCGCCGCAGCACGCTCGGCAACCGCTACGTCGCTCGCGCTGTCGCCTGACGCCTAGACCCCTCACCAGGTCGGCGCGGCCGCTTTGCCCGGGGACCGGCAGCGCGTCAAGTGCTGGTGCGGTCGGCGGAGGATGGAATGGAGGTCTCCGTTGTCCGGCTCGCGCGCGCCCTGGCGCGAGAACCCTCCACCTCCCGTCGGGCCTGGTGATATCGGGACTGTGGCCGGCTTCCCGGGCTCGTCACCACGGTCTGCGGAGGGGTCTGGGCCGACGGTGCCGGAAGCGACCCGTACGGGCGAACCGGTCCGCCAAGGCGCGGCTCAGAGCGAGCGTTGATATGCCGCCGTAAGCGACCGGGTGTCGTAGCCTCGCCAGTGGTTACGCCGATCCTTCGAGCGCGGCGGTCCAATCTGCGACGATCCAGCTGGGATCGTCGGGACTGACCTTCACGGGGATGAGTGAGCCTGGGTACATCAGCGAGAGGGCGGCGGGCGGCACCGGGTTGCCGACGTTCACTTGGTAGGACGGCTTTCCGTCGACGAATACGTTGTAGATGAACGCGTAAATATCGAGCCCGACCGGGTTCTGTATACCGAGCGGACGGGTCTCCACGATTACGGCCTCGGATGATGTGCCGTTCGCGAGGACGTCGTCCGCGCTGGCCCTGCGTGTCACCGTCGGAGGAGTCCGGAAGTCGATCGCAATGCGGCTCGTGACGGATCGGTCGACGTAGACGGTGACCTCGGTCTGACCGCGCTCGATCCGAAATAGCGCTTCCTGGGGCACCGCCTGAAGGACGGTCGCACGGTAGGGGTCGAGATCCTCGAGGTGAACCTCGATCTCGAAGATGCGTATCGCCCGGTCGTCCGAACCGACCATGCGGTGCGTGTGTTGCATGCGGATGATCACACCGCGGGCAGGCAGCCCGTGGTCAAGCACCTGCTGGTCGACTCCGATCGATGGCAGCCCCGGCTTCAGGAACAGCTTCACGAGCTTGTCGACAAAACTCCTGCGCTCCGGCCGCGCCGAGCTGGATAATCGTGAGCATGGCAGCCTGGGTCGCTTGGCTGCCGGCGCGGTCACGCATGGGTGATCGTGAACTTGGCGGTACGGGGGCCGGAGCGTCCGCTCGAATTGCTCGCTGTGATCGTCAGCGTGTAGGCGCCTGGAGCGAGCCTGTCCTTCTTCGACAGCCGGCCCTCGAAGATGATCTTGTCGGTGCCGGCGTGGCCCGTGAGGATCAAGGTGCCGGCCGTGACGGTTCGCATACAGTGGCGATCGTGCTCGTTGCGTCGGGTCGGCGCGGCGCACCGGTGCTTGACCTTGCGGCCGGTGACGCGGTGGGTGAACGTGAGCTCGATGGTCGCCGGGGTGTTCAGGTTGAACGTGAACGTGGTGCCCACGGGCGATTTGCGCGTGTGCCTGACCGACGCGATGCTTGCTAACCGCCCGCCTTCGCGCCACGTCTTGTGCGATGTGTGGATCGTGCCGAGCGACGGTACCGGCGGCGCGACTGAGTAGGTGATCGTCGTGGTCGCGCCCATGCCGTCGTTGGCGGTCGCGGTTACCGTGAAGGCGTGCGATCCGATCGTGACGGTGTCGATCGGCGCGCCGCTCGCGATGGGACCGGCGCACGCGCTGATAGTCGCCGGCGCCGGCACCGCGCATACGTAGGACGCCGCGACGGCTTGGCCCTGAATATAGGTGGCGCCGTTCGCGGGCGCTGCGATCGAAATGGTTGGTGGTGGGCAACTCGGCGAGGGGGCCTCGTAGGCGCCGACGTCGGGCAGCGCGGGCGCACCGCAGGCGTGGGCGACTGCGCGCGGCGCGCCCGTCACGTCGGTCTCGCCGGCCTGCACAACCGCAGGGTCACCGGCGTCGAACAAAGCTGAGTTCGGCGCCAGACTGAGGTCGCTGCCGTCGAAGCTGTTGTAGAAAGGCAGCGCGTCGATGTTGGTGCCCGAGCCCGGCGACGGGACGCCGCTACCCGCGGTCTGCGTGTAGTCGGTGTGGCCGAGATCCCAGTTGATTGCCTGGCTGGCGGTCACGATGTCGTCGTTAGCGCCGGCGCCGCTGGTGTCGATCGCGCGGAGGATCGTGTTGCGCGTCTGCACGTGCGTGCCGATGGCCGCCTGGCTGACGTCCAGTGCGTGCGGCGGCCCGGAGTTCGGCGCCGTCGAATCCGAGCGTGCCAGCACCGAGTCGAAGATCAACGAAACCACCGGGACCTCGGCCTCGCTCATCGACGTGGATGGCACCGCGACGCCGGTGTAGAGCGTCCCGGCGGCTGGCCCGATGACACTGTCTCGCGCGGTCAGGGTCGGTGCATCGCCTTCGTCGCGGAGCACCAGTCCGGCTGCCGACGCGCGGATGACCGTCCGGGTGATGCTCGCATTCGTATCGGTGTCGAACAGCCCCGTTCGCCCGATGAGCGTGCTGTCAGCGACCGAAACCGGATCGCGATCGGTGTCCACACTCGCGATGATCGAGATCGAGACGACGAAGCCGAGCGGGGCTGGCGTGACGACCGTCGAACCGTCCACGGTGAGCGTCCCCCCGGCTCCCGAGATGCTGATCCCGTCTGCGTAGCCAAACACCAGAGAGTCCTGCACTACCGCCTTGGTTCCGGTGAGCAAGAGCGCATAATCGATGACGTCCGGGTTGGCGGGGTTCGATTGCAGCAGCAGGCAATTTGCCACGGTCAGCGTTGGCGAGGAGGGAGAGTGGTCCCAGATTGCCGGCTCCACCTCCCCGCCGTTCCCGTCGTCGAACACCCCGCCCCGGACCCTCAGCCCCCGGACGCTTGCCTGCGCGTTGCTCACGGTCAGCCCGGGCGAGTCGGTAGAGCTCGCATCGATGGCCGTGTTGGTCGCTGGGTTGAACGACCCCGCCGTTCCCGCGCCGGCCCCGACGAACGAAAGTGGCGTCGAGGTCGAGACCGCCTCCGGGAAAATGCCAGGCCCGATCTGGATCGTGTCCCCGGCTGATGCGTGGCCCACAGCGTTCTGGATCGTGAGGCAAGGCCCCGCCGGGCTCGTGCACGCGTTGCTGCCGCCGCTGTCGTTGCCGCCGTTGGCGGCGGTCGCGACATAGCGGGTGATCGCGGCACTCGCGACGCTCACGCCAAAGCCGAGACAGACAACGACGGTCAGCACGGCGATGATCAATCTGCGTTTAGTCATGTCCAGCTACGAGCGCTCGGCGCGGCTTGAGGATGTCGTCGGCCCATAGCTCGGTCCGCTCAGGTTCGCCGATCGCCGGCGCGTTGTCGTGAGGGACCATCCCTCAACTTTTCGCGCTCGGCCGCTGCTGCCGGCTACGTTCCGGCACGGCAGCCCCCGCCCCGTCGGGCAGCGGCTCGAGTTCACGGTAGTTTTCCGGGATGGGCTGGTTGCTGGAGCGTGATCGGGAGCTCGAGCTCATCGGTGTACTGCTCGAGGGTTGCGTTGCGGGAGACGGCGGGGCGCTGCTGGTCGAGGGACCAGCTGGGATCGGTAAGACAGCACTGCTGGAATCGGCGAGCGGGCGGGCACGCGAAACCGGGGTGCGGGTGCTCGGGGCGCGGGCCGGCGAGCTCGAGCGAGAGCTCGCGCACGCGGTCGTGAGGCAGCTATTCGAGCCGTCGCTCGCAAACGTCGGGGCTCGGGAGCGCGCCACGTTGCTGGCGGGCGCCGCGGCTCTCGCGGCGCCGGTAGTCGCGCCCGGTCCGGCGCCGGCGACGTCCTTGGTTTCAGGCCACGCCTTCCCGGTGATTCACGGCCTCTACTGGTTGACGGCCAACCTCGCCCGCCGCGGTCCCGTACTGCTGGTCGTCGACGATGCGCACTGGTGCGATCGACCATCGCTGCGTTTCTTGCTCTACCTCGCGCGGCGGCTCGAGGGACTGTCGGTCGCGATCTTGCTAGCCGCGCGGATGCGCGAGCCGGATGGCGAGGTGCAGCTGCTCGATCAGATCGCCGCTGAGCCGATGACGCGCGTGCTGGCGCCGGCCGCGTTGAGCGTCGGCGCGGTTGGCGAGCTGGTGCGGGCCAGCCTCGGCAGCCCGGATCAGCGGTTCGTGTTGGCGTGCCACGACGCCGCGGGGGGAAATCCGTTCCTGACGCGCGAGCTGCTAGGGGCGCTCGAGCGTGACCGGATCTCGCCGACCGCGACGGCAGCCGGACAGGTCAGCGAACTCGGGCCACGCACGGTCCGGCGCGCGATCGTGCTGCGGCTCGCGCGGCTGCCCGGCTCGTCGGGCAGACTGGCGCAGGCCGTCGCCGTGCTGGGCACCGGAGCGCAGTTGCGCCATGCCGCGTCGCTCGCGGGCCTGGACGAGCGCTCGGCATCCGCGGCTGTCGACACGCTGGCTGCTGTGGAGATCCTCAAACCGCAACTGCCGCTGGAGTTCGTGCATCCGATCGTTCGCGCCGCGGTGTATGACGATCTCGCCCCTGCCGCACGCTCGCTTGCGCACACGCGGGCCGCCCGCCTGCTCGCCGCTGAGGACGCCGACCCCGAGCAGGTCGCAGCACAGCTGCTGGCGTGCGAGCCTGCCGGCGAGCCGTGGGTCGCGGAGCAGCTCCACGCTGCGTCTCGCACGGCGCTCGCGCGGGGTGCCCCCGAAACCGCCCGCGCGTATCTCGAACGGGCGCTTGCGGAGACGCGAGGATCGCCGGATCGTGCGTCGCTCCTCTACGAACTCGGGCGGGTCGAGGCACTGACGCGCGATCCGCTCGCGCTCGCGCACCTACAGGAGGCATTGCGGCTGAGCGACGACCCCGCCGCGCGTGCGCTGATCGCCGACCAGCTGTTCGGCCTGCTGCTGTTCGCCGGACAGTGGGACGCCGCGCTCGCAATGGTCGACTCGGCGCTACACGAGCTCGCTGGCGGCGATCCCGACGCGGTGACGCGGCTCGAGACGATGCGCGCAGCGATGGCAGGCGTCGACCCGCGGCTGGTTGAGCACGTCGACCGCGATCACGCTCGACTCAAGGGGCTCGCCCGGCGGGGCGGGACGGCGTCACGACCGCTGTCGGTGCTGCTCGGCGTTCTCGCCGCGTGGCGCATCGACGACATCGATCAGACCGTGGGGCTTATCGAGCGCGGGCTCGACGGCGGTCGACTGCTCAAAGAGGAGGACGCCGAGGCATGGCTCCCACAGGCACTGACCGCGCTGATCGCCGTCGATCAGCTCGACCGGGCGCAGCGACTGGCGGACGAGATCCTCACAGATGGATCGAGGCGAGGGTCGGTGTTCGGGGTTTCAGCCGGCTCGTCGTTCCGCGGCTGGGTGCACTCGCAGCGCGGCGCGCTGCGCGACGCCGAGGCCGACCTCCGGGTCGCGTTCGGACTCGCTGTCGAGCACGGGTTGACGTTCGCGCTGCCGTCGATCTTCAGACACGCGATCGACGTTATGCCCGAGCGACCCGGGCTCGCCGACGTCGCTGCGCTCGTCGAGCAGGTGGAGCTTCCCCCCGCATTTGAGGCCACGGCTCAAGGCGCGCAGCTGCTCGACGTCCGCTCCCGGTTGCGGCTGCTGCGGGGCGAGGTGCCCGCAGCGATAGCGGATCTCCGCCGCTGCGGCGAGATCCTCGACGCCACCCACTTGACCAATCCGATCATGTCGTCGTGGCGCTCAACGCTAGCGCTCGCGCTGCGAGTGACCGCGCCCGACGAAGCGGCACAGCTCATCGCCGAGGAACTGGACCTTGCCCACGCCACCGGGCTGCCGCGACCACTCGGGGTCGCCCTCCGCGCCGCAGGGCTGCTCGCGGGCGATGAGCGCGGAATCAAACTGTTGAGCGACGCGGTCTCGACCCTTGAGCAGTCCCCCAGTACGCTCGAACAGGCGCGCGCGCTGACAGATCTCGGCAGCGCGCTCCGACGCGACGGCCGGCGCGCCGAAGCCCGCGAGCCGCTGCGCGAAGGCGTTCAGCTCGCGCGCCATTGCGGCGCCGAACGCCTCGCCGAGCGGGCCGAGCGAGAGCTGCGATTGGCAGGAGCAAAGCCCCGCCGACTTGCGTTCAGCGGCGCCGAATCGCTGACCGCCTCGGAGCTGAGGATCGCCGAGATGGCGGCAAGCGGGCTGACGAACCAGCAAGTCGCCGAGGCATTGTTCGTGACCTCAAAGACGGTCGAGAACCACCTCGGCCGTGTCTACCAGAAGCTCGGCATCCACTCACGCGACGCCATCGCGGACGCACTTCGAGCCGCCGGGACCTCGGCGACAGGGCCTACGACGTCGCCCGCCGAGTAGTCCAGCTCCTAAAAGATGAGGGAGGATCCCTCACGACGAGATGACGCCGGGAGGAGATACTTCGGCGCGTGCCCGTTGACAAGCGCCACACGCGGACCGTGACCCTCGAGGTCGACCCAACGAGCGACCCGATCCAGGGGATCGCACGCGACGAGCGCGGAGCGGAACGTACGTTCAGCGGCTGGGTCGGCCTCGCCGCAGCCCTCGAGCATGCCCTCGAGCTGGACTCGCCGCCCGCCTCCTGGGTCGGTACGAAGGCGAGACCAGAGTGACGCTGACCAGCGCGGCCGCAGTTACCAGGGTGGTCATGCTCGGGCTGGTCATCGCGGTCGCTTCGTCGGTGGCTTGGCCCGCGATGGCCTCCGCTGCCGTGGTTTTCGACGCTGCGCCGGCGATGGACACCAACCAGACCTCGGCGACGTTCCGGTTCCACGAGAGCAGCGGTCCGGCGGGATTTGAGTGCAAGTTGGATTCGGCCAGCTTCAGCGCCTGCACATCACCAGTCAACCTCTCGAATCTGTCCGAGGGTGCGCACGCATTCTCGGTGGAGGTGACGACCGGTGCTAGCCAGCCGACGCCGAGCACCTACACATGGACGGTCGACCTGACGCCGCCGGCGACACAGGTCACGGGGCGCCCGCCGGCGCTGACCAACTCGACGACGGCCACGTTCACGTTCATCTCCCCGGACCCGACGGCGACGTTCCGGTGCTCGCTGAACGGCGCGCCGGCGCAGTCGTGCACGTCACCGGTCGTCTACTCGGGCCTCGCCGACGCGACCCGGTCGCTGCTGATCCAGGCGGTCGATCCGGCGGGGAACGTCGACCCGACGGCGCAGCCGATCGTCTGGACCGTGGACAGCACGCCACCGGACACCGCGATCGCCAATCCCGGGAACGTCGTCGCGATGGACTTCGTGTCGTTCTCGTTCACCTCGACCGAGGCCGGCTCGACCTTCCAGTGCGCGTTCGGGAACGCGCCGTTCGCCGCGTGCAGCTCGCCGGATGTCGTCGATGTGCCGGGATCCGGCGCGCACGTGTTCAAGGTCCGAGCGATCGACGGGGCCGGGAACGTCGATCCGACGCCGGCCGTGTATCGGTGGACGAGCGACCTGACGCCGCCCAAGCGGCCGAAGGTCACGATCTTCCCGGACCCGGTCGCGAGTGCGGGCCGGGTCGCGCCGTTGCCGGTCGCCCAGCGGAATCCGGGGCTCGGCGTGACGTTCACGAACCCCGCGGTGAAGATTCTGAGCACGCCGGCGTTCACGCTCGCGACCCGGCTCCGGGCCCAATGGTCGAGCGATTCGACCGCCAAGTCCTACGACGTCACGATCGAGTCGTTCCCGCAGGACTCGACCGGGATGGACTACCACGGCGAAGACGTTGACTTTGTACAGCAGTACTCGCACACCAAGCGAACCGCGCTGGTCCTGCACCTCTACCCGGGCACCACCGTGTGCGTCAAGGTGGACGCCACCGACAAGGTCGGCAACACCTCAAGGACCCGGACCGCGTGCACGACGATCCCGATCTCGTTCACGCCGCGCGACATCGGCCCGCCGCCCCACAAGGACCCGAAGGCGTTCCGCGGCTACTACATCATCCTCGGCGACAAGGGCTACGAGTTCGTGCAGGACATGGGCGACGAGTTCTTCTTCACGCCGACGCATGCCGCGCTGGTCGCCGAGCGCTGCGGCACCTGCGGCGTGGTCGAGTTCGACTTCGACAGGTTCGTCGGCAACCCCCACGACAAGCTCCACAAGCTGGCGACCGTCAACCTGAACGGCTCTGACAAGAGCGGCGACTTCGATCTGATCAACGTGACGCTCCCGGTCCACCGGCTGGAGCGCGACGGGATGGGGGACCTCGTGATCAGGGCCGTCTCGGGACGCCCCCGGATCTCCGGCATCGGGATCGCCAACCAGTGAGGGCAGGCACGAGTTTGAGGGTCGACATCAGCTGCGGGAAGCATTTGCGCGATTGGCCGGTGGGGCCGGGGATGGTCGCGGTGACCGTGGCGTGCCTGGCGATCGCGGTCGCCGCGCCGAACCTCGCGGCGGGCAACACGCCCCGGCGCGTGTCCACGAGCCTGTACAAGGTGTCGCTGAAGATCTCCGGCAAGCGGCTCCTCGGAAATGGCGCGCAGAACCCCATAGCCGTCGACCGGCACGGCAACATGTACACGTTCAACGCCACCAGGACCCAGCAGGGATCGATCCCCTCGGGTGACGCGCCCGACGTCGAGGAGCTATCGCCGTCCGGAAAGGTGATCCGCTCGTTTACGACGACCTTTCGTGTGCGCGGCCAGAGGTTCTATATGCAGGTCGATGGGCTGGCGGTGACTCCGGGTGGGCAGGACGTGTTCGTGGTCGGCAACTACTCCGAGAGCCTTAGCGGATTGGTGGATTCAAAGCCGTTCCTGGCGAAGTATTCGGCGTCCACCGGCGCCTTTCTCAAGGGCTATCAATTCGACACCGCAGACACGCGTCTCGGGAGCGGAGTGGCGGTGGATCCGACCGGTCAGCACGTCTATGTCGGAGACGTCGGCAACCCGTTCGTGGTTCGAACGACCGCGCGCGTGTATGAGTTCGACGTCTCGGGCCTACACAAGGTGCGCGGCTTCAGGTTGGCCGGCAACGACCTGTGCTGTGACCTGGCCATCGCCCCGGACGGTCACCTGTTCGTCCAGGTCGGCCCTCCCCACAGCACGCAGGTTCTGCTCCAGGAGTACAGCTCCACCGGCGGGTACCAGAACCAGTTCATCAGCCCGCAGGGCGGTCTGGCGATCGGTCCGAGCGGGGATATCTTCGCCGGCTCCAGAACCAAGCGCCGGATCGACCGACTGTCGAGCAGCGGCAAGCTGCTGGAGACGCTCGGCACCGGTCACTTCACCGGCTTCCCGGTGGTGGGGGCCGTCGACTCGGCCGGCGACGTCTACGCATTCGACGAGGCCAAGAACGACGTGTCGACGATCCTGAAGTTCGCCCCCGTCGTTCCGCAGACGACGATCACGGCCCATCCGCCGTCCACGTTGCAGATCCCCACCGCGACATTCCGGTTCAAGAGCTCCATTCCCGGCGCCACGCTGGAGTGCCGTCTGCGCGAGGCCGCCGCCAGCCCGCCGGCGTTCAAGCCGTGCTCCAGCCCGACGACCTACAACGCCCAGCAGAACGGGAGCTACACGTTCGAGGCAAGATCGATCTCACCAGCCGGCCCCGTCGAGCGCACGCCGGCCACGTTCAAGTTCAAGGTCCAGCTCCTGTATCCCCAGACGGTGATCACCTCCACTCCGGCCAGCACGATCGGAGTGGCGAGCGCGACGTTCGCCTTCAAGAGCTCCAGCGCGGGCGCGACGTTCGCCTGCCGCCTCGCGCCGGTCGGATCCCCGCCACCGGCATTCAAGACGTGTCCCAGCCCGGTCACCTACGTACAGCTCAGCGACGGGACCTGGAAGTTCGAGGTGGAGTCGACCTCAACGCACGGCGTGACCGACCCGACCCCGGCCACCTACCAGTTCACAATCGACACGACACCGCCGATCGTCGCAGCGCCGGCCGCGCCGACCATCCCGGTCGGCGGACAGCTACAACTCGATGGAACGCTCGGCGTCCAAGAGAGCTGGTCTGCAAGCGACACCTACAGCCCCTCCGCCGATCTGCTCTACACGGTCGAGCAGCGCGCCGGCACGACCCCCGCGACCCTTGGGTCGTTCGCCGCCATACCCGCACTGACGGACATGCAGGGGACGACAGCGGCGATCGTACCGATCGCGCCGGGCGGCCCGTATCACCAACTGCGCGTGCGGGCCGAAAATCAACTCGGCGTCGCCGCCGAGAGCCCCCCAACCGACCCGTTCCGACTCGACGTAATCGACGACAGCGATGCGTCGATCGTCTATTCAACCGGCTGGGCGCTGACCAGCGACAGCGCCGCATACGGCGGAAAGCTTCACACCACCAGCACCTCCGGCTCCACTGCGACGATGACGTTCACGGGCCAGTCGCTCGCCCTCGTCGCACCGCTCGGTCCCGCCTACGGATCGATCCTGGTCTGCCTCGATCCCGGCGTCAGCGTTGCGGGCTGCAACACCGTGACGCTTCATTCCACTACCGCGGTCGAGCGCGACATCGTGTACGTCAGCGGTCCTCTCACCGCCGGGTCGCACACCATTCAGGTCACCAACCCAAGCGGTTCGCCGATCGCGCTCGACGGCCTCGTCGTACTCGGCTGACGATCCCGCCGGCTCCGGCTGACCGACCAGGCCGCCGGTTCGTCGGGCTGGCGAACAGTCCGCGGACGCGCGGGCGTGCGTTCATCCATGCAGCGCGCTGATCCAGAGCTGATCAACTGGTGGCGATCGGACGTCCGACGGTCAGTGTGTCTCGGAGACCGGGTTCGAGCGCGGAGTATTTCGCGTCGGGCTGGGCGCCCAAGGCGTCGAGTGTCTTGCTGAAGAAGCATCGCGCTGCCGCTGTGAGTACGACGTCGAGGATGTCGCCGTCTTTCAGTCCGAGGGTCCGTAGCCGGTCGATGTCGGCCTGGGTGACGGAGGTGGCGTCTTGTGCGGTCTTCTCAGCGAGTTCTATGACGGCAAGATCGGCGGGGTCAAGGTCGGCTGTCCGGTAGTCGTCCACCAAGGCTCGCAGCATGTCCGGCTCGAGGAACTTGTCAATCAAGATCGCTCCGTGTGCCAGTGTGCAATAGCTGGAACCGATGCGGCGCGCGGCGGCCAGCGTGGCCAGCTCGTACCGGCGCAGTTCCATGTTGGCCTTGATCGCTTCGTTGAGCTGCCGCCAGGCGGCGTAGACCCCCGGACGCGGCGAGAACGCTCTGGTGAAGTTCGGCAACTCGCCGTACGCCTCTCGGTCTCGCTGATACATGTCTGCCACTGCTCCGGTTGCCCGAGATTCGGAAACTGTCTCGATGAAGGTCACGGCGGCTCCTCTACCAATCGCGGGCCCGGGTCAGTAGCTGAAAACTGTGGCGCCTTCGTCGATCCATTGCCACAGCGGGGTCGCGCCGCCGAGTTGGGCGTTGTCGATTAGCTCTTCCTCGCTGAGCTTGCGCGCGTTGAAGCAGATCGGGCAGACGAGCATCCGTCCGCCCGCCTCGGCGTATTGTGCGGCGAGCGCCGGCAGCGTCGGGCAGCCGTCGCAGGCGATGCCCTGAGCGAAGTTCGGGAGGGCGAGTCGAACCGCTTCCTTGGTCACGAACATCGTGACCTCCTTGCCGGCTTGGGCAGCGGCGCCGGCTACGAGGAACGCAACCGTCACCCGCTCGGGGTCCTCGAGTCCGGTCGCGAGATTGATCACGACCTTGCCGTTTGTGCTCATGGGTGGCTCCTCTCGTTCGGGAGCTCGAGGATCCTCGATCCCGGGTGTTCGCGCATGGGCGATTCCACCCATCTTTTCCGCTCCGGCTACGCGGGTTTGTCGAGTCCGAGACGTAGCGCTGCGGCGGCCGCCTCGGCGCGGGTGCGGACGCCAAGCTTGCCGAGGATCGCGGAAACGTGATGTTCGACCGTGCGGGTCGAGAGAACGAGTCGCCGTGCGATGTCGCCGTTGCGTAGCCCGGCGGCCAGCAGCGCCAGAACCTCAAGCTCGCGTGACGTCAAGGCGCCGGGGTTGGCCCTCGTCGCCACGTGTGGTCCGCGCGGCACAGCTCGGATGCCGCGTTCGCGCAGGCGTCTGGCGGTGATCTGGGCCGCCGGGCGGGCACCCAGCCGCTGTAATTCGGTGAGCGCTCGACGTAGTTCTGGCTCGCTGTCTGACCCTGCCAGTGCGAGCGCTGCCTCGTACGGGCAGCCGAGGTCTGTCCACAGTGCTGCGGCGTGGCGCCAGTCGCCCGCGAGTTCGTCCGCGAACGGCGATGCCGTATCCCCGTCTGGCGATTTGAGACCGGCACGCTGCCGCCACAGCGACAGTTCCCCGAGCGCCCACGGCTGATCGAGCTTCGCCGCGAGCGTCACGGCGGCCGCGGTCGCGTCGTCGACCTCGTCCAGCTCGCGGCGCAGCCAGGCCGCCTCGGCGCGGGCAGCGGCGACCGGCGCCAGCCGCTGCAGCTCGCCAGTCGGGGCCGCGAACGCATTCGCCTGTTCGAGCAGCCCCCGGGCTCGCGCGTGATCGCCGGTCCGAGCCGCCAGCAACCCGGCGACCACATGCGCAACGATCTGTGTCGGCGGCGACGCCCCTGGGTGTGCCAGCACCTCGGAGACCTCCTCGCCTGCGGCGCGCCAGCGTCCGCTGTTCAGCGCCTGGCGTGCACGCCACGCTCGCAGGTAGAGGCCGTACGAGGCGAGGTCGTGCTCGGCGCAGTACGCGATCCCTTCGGCGAGGAAACGGTCGGCCAGCGCGGATTGTCTGCGCTCGACGGCGGCCGTGACGAGGTTCGCGTAGGCGCGACCCACATCGTCGTCAAGCCCTGCCGCTCGCGCACGGGCCAGGCTGGCCTGGATCTTCGCCCGCCCTTCCCGCTCGCGACCGGCGATCACCTCCGCCGTGCCGATGTTCGAAAGAGCATGCACCGCGACCTCAGCGACGCCGAACCGCTCTGCGAGCTCGAGCGCCCGCTCGCTCCACGTGATCGCCGATCCAGTGTCGTAGGACAACATCCGCAGCTGCGCGAGGTTGCTGTACGCGCGCGCTAGCTCGGGACCCGGAGCCATCTGCTCGAGCACGGCGACCGCCTCGCCGGCCACCGCCTCGGCCTCCTCACCGCGACCACCGAACCACAAAAACCGCGAAAGCCATCGCAGCCCGTCGCCCTCCCGCACGCGGTCGCGTGTCGCTCGCAACAGAGCGATCGACTCGCGCTGCAACATGATCGCGCGATCAAGCTGATCGATCAGGTAGTGCTCGACTGCGCAGCGTCGAAGCAGCTCGGCGCGCGTCCCCTCCGAAGACGCCAGCGACACCGCAACTGCGCGGGCGTAGTGCTGGGCTGCCTCCCGGTGAGCGCCGAGCGCCGCCGACCGCTCGCCAGCGACAGCCGCCCAGCGCAGTAGGGCAGCGTTATCGCCCGCCCCCTCGGCGTGATGAACCAGGCGCTCCGGTGAGCCGCCTGCGCCCTCCAAAGCCCGCAGCACCCGACGGTCAAGAGCGACCCTCCGGGCGGGGTCCAGCTCCTGCTCGAGCACCATCCGCGCGAGCTCGTGACGAAACCGCACAGCGTGACCATGCGCCTCGAGCATCCCCACACCGATACATCGCCCCAACCCGTCAAGGCCTGATTCCGAGGCCTGCTCGAGCAACCACAACTCCGCCTCGGCCGGAACCAAGCTGACCAGATCCAGCAGCGCACGCGACTCCGCGTCGATCAACGACGCCCGCGCGAGCACGGCATCACGCACCGTCAGCGGTAGCTCCCCTTCGGGACCGGCAAGCAACTCAGTCACGAAGAACGGATTGCCACGAGTAGCCGTGTACACCGCCTTGGCATCGCGACCAACGCGGTCGACCAGCACCCCCACCGCCGTCTCGGATAACCGCTCGAGCCGCAGCCGCTCAACGCTCCTCGCCGTCGCGACCCGGCCCAGCATCACCCTCAACGGATGGGCAGCCTCAAGCTCGTCGTCGCGGTAGGTGCAGATGACCAGCACGGGCACCCGCTCGACCCGTCGCACCACACACCCGAGCACGTCGACCGTCCCCCCATCCGCCCAATGCAGATCCTCGAGCACCACGACCGCATTGCGTGCCCGCCTCAGGTCGTCGAGCAACGCGCGCGCGACCTCAGACGGACGCGCACCCGCAACCACAAGCGCAGCAGCCGAGCCCGCGAGCTGCTGCGCCACCTCCACCACCGATCCGAGCGGAGCCGGCGTCGCGAGTGGATCGCAGCCACCCCACAGAACCCGCGATCCGCGCGCCTGCTCGCAGAACCGCCTCACCAGCGCGGTCTTCCCGACACCCGCCTCCCCAGCGACGAACACGAGCCTGCCCACACCGGTGCGCCCGACATCGCGCAACACCCGAGCGAGCATCGCCAGCCCCTGCTCCCTCTCCAACAACTCGCCAACATCGAGCTCCAGCGCACCAGCCATCCAGCACACGATCCCACCTACACCCGCTCGCCCGCAAGCCGCTTGCCCCAGATTCCAACCGACATCCCCTGACGCTGCCGCCGCCCTCAAGGCGCCCGCCAAGCAACAACCCAGCAGCCGGAGCGACGGTGACCACCGCAGCCGCACCGCGCCAACAGCGCGGGCGGTGTTGGCGCGGCTGCTGCTCTTGTGCTTGCCTGCCGCCGGGATCTCGGCTAGCGCCGGGGCCGGTCAGGCCGCTGGCGACGGCGAGAGTGCGGCATCGCCCGGCGGACGGGCAGCCGTGATCGCGGTGGTCGGCGCGGCTGGTCGCGTTACAAACTCGTCGCCGTCCACGCGACGCCAATCGTCGGGTCAGAGCAGGGTGATCACACCCCTCGCAACCAGGTAGGCGCCGATTACCGAGGCACCTATCACCGTGGCACTACGACCCTTGCGTCCCATCCACGATCTGAATCCCGTCACCTTCTCTTGAGTCCACTCCGGCGCGAAGATATACCCAAGCAGCGGTACCTCGAGCAGGATCTGCTGCATCAAGCAGAAGCCGACGACCAGCAGCACCGTCGGCACAGTCCCGGGGTTGAGCTTGGCCATGTCGTGCAGCGCAGCGAGATACGAGACCCCTGGGAAGCTGAGGAGCATCCCGACGACGAACGTGATCCGAGGATCGCCTTTGCCCAGCAGCCGGAGCGGGAGAGAGTCGGTGGGCCGTCCGGCCTCCTTCTTGGCCTGTAGCTTGGCGTCCTTCTTCTCCCGCCGGCGCTGCTGGAGCGGTTGGTCGCGTCCGGTTCCGAGTACGAACGCGATCAACAGCACCAACAGCCCGACGACGAGGTCCTCGACCGGGCTGATCGTGTGCTTGGCGGTGCTCGTGGCGCCAGAATTGGGAAGCGTGAAGACGATCACGAGACCGAGCGTGATGCTGGTCGTGTACGCGCCGAGCAGATACCCGATCATCAGTCGCTTCGGGCTCGGGAGCAGCAGCATCACCGTCAGCGCCGCAAGCAGCGATGGGTTGAACATCGCGAGCAGCGACAGCAGGAATATATGGAGTAGCTCGTTGCTCATGGGTGACTCGGTCGGGTTACGGCTCGGCGCGCCGAGCGGCGGGGGTCAGCCGCAAGCTGCGCCTCGGCCTGCCCGCGCTTTAGGTCTCTGGCCTGTTACCGTCGACGTACGCCCCGGCTTTCCTCACTGCGGTCGCAAGTGCGTTGGTCACAGGAGGGGAAGGTCGGACAGCGTGCGCTCGCGCTTCGCGTGTCCACCTCTCCGACGCTCGCGAGCGGGCAATCGGGGCGAAGACAGCGTTTTAGGAGACGCGCAGGACGCAAGGCTCATCGCGATCGATCGACGCTGGCCCCTTCGTTGAAAGCCACAGGACTTTTAACTTTTGGGGGCACACGGCGGTATCGCCGTCAGCTTCAGAACAATCTAACTCCGTGGCCGCGCGTGACAAGGGTGTAGGCCGGTCTAACCGAGCCGTTTGACACCACTATCTCCACGGCGGGCACATTAAACGGCCGCGCGCTCGGCATGCTCGCCGATCTCTTGCCACGGAGATCAACCCGCGCTCGGCACGGATCCGGCTAGTGTCGGAAGCTGTGGCCCTCCTCGGCGCGTCGCTTCGGCATCGCTCCCTCGAGTGACTCCAGCCACATGGTCTGCTTGCGCATGTTGGCAAGGAACAGGTCAGCCATGTCGTTTGTCATCCCGGCACGCACCACGACTCGGAGGACGGAAAGGTCCTCGCGGTTGACGGGGAACGTGTACGCCGGCACGAGCCAGCCAAACTCGCGCAGGCGCGCGGAGACGTCGAAGACGGTGTAGTTGCACACTTCGGGCTTCAGCGTGAACGCAACGACCGGTAGTTCGCTGCCGTCGGTGATCAGCCGGTACGGGCCGATCGCATCGATCCCTCGGGCGATGTGGTTGGCGATCCGGTTTGATGCGCGCTGCACTTCGCTGTAGCCCTGCTTGCCCAACGCTAGGAACATGAAGTACTGAGCCAGCACCTCGCTTCCCGGACGTGAGAAGTTCAGCGCGAAGGTCGGCATCGATCCACCGAGGTAGTTGACGTTGAACACGAGATCGCGGGGCAGGGCCGCTTCGTCTCGCCAGATCGCCCAGCCGACGCCGGGGTAGACGAGTCCGTACTTGTGTCCCGAGGCGTTGATCGAATGCACGCGCGGCAGCGCGAAGTCCCAGACCAGATCGGGCTGGGAGAACGGCGCCACGAACCCGCCAGACGCGCCGTCCACGTGCACCGGAATATCCGGTCCCCCGCCGGCTGCCAACTCATCGAGGGCAGCGCAGATCTCGGCGATCGGCTCGTAGCTGCCGTCGAACGTCGAGCCTAGAACGGCCACGACACCGATCGTGTTCTCGTCGCAGTGAGCGAGCGCCTCTTCGGCCGTCAGATGGAAGCGATCGCCATCCATCGGCACCAATCGCGGCTCGACGTCCCAGTAGCGGCAGAACTTGTCCCAACACACTTGCACGTTGACGCCGAGGACCAGGTTTGGCCGGTCCGTTGGCTTGCCGGCCGCCTTCATCCGCTCGCGCCAGAGCCACTTGAGCGCTAGGCCACCGAGCATCGCTGCCTCGCTCGACCCGGTCGTTGAGCAGCCCGTCACGTCACCGTCGCCCGGAGCGTGCCAGAGACGGCCGATCATGTTCACACACCTGCGTTCGAACTCAGCCGTCTGCGGATACTCGTCCTTGTCGATCATGTTCTTGTCCGCGGTCTCCGCCATCAAGCGAGCCGCGTCCGGCGGCATCCAGGTCGTCACGAACGTGGCCAAGTTCAAGCGGGCACTACCGTCGAGGAGGAGCTCGTTCGTCATCAGGTCGTAAGCCACCCTGGTCCCCGTGCCGTGCTCGGGGAGTACGTCACGCGGAAGGCCGCGGAGCTCCTCCTCCTGGACCATCGCGGTCGGAGTCGCGCCGCCACCGTTCCCGACTGGCGCTTGGCTGGTGTCCATCGTGGAACTCATGTGGTCTTCCTCTCGCGCGTCACTTGTGACTGCTCATGCGTAGTGGATCGGGGTCGGGGTATGCCAAGCAGCGTTTCGCCGTCGGCCTCGGGACCTTGTTCGAGTAGTGATCTTGCCCGAGCTGACTGCGGTGGCGAGCGCTTGGTAGTCGCGGTTGTTCTGCCCGGCGTAGGCCCCCGAGAACTCGAGAAGCGTGCGTGGTCGCCGTCGCGTCCTTTGCTTCTCTTCACGACGAGGCTCAGCCACCCGCACCGAAGCGCCCACAATCGCCTCACACCTTGCCGCCGACCTAAGACCCGACCTAGTAGTGGGCGACAGAGGACCTCGACCGCAAGGAACTTGCACAACGTCCCGCGTCACGGGTCGCGCGGGGTTAGCGCTAGATTTGCGTGCCCGGCCGCTGGTAGCGCGGCCGAGCACGCAGGCTTCTAGCGTCGGCGAGCGACGCGCCGAGACGTACGGCGCGCCACTCTGCGACATGCAAACATCTCAAACCTCCTTGATTGGGGCTCGGCTAGCCGACACTTCCGGCGGTCTCCGTGGCGTGTAGGGCCTGCGCCTCCTCGGCCGACATGAGGCCGATTCCGACGAGGTCAAGGGGGCTGATGAAGCCGTCGCCGATCCGGTAGCCACCGGCGCGCGCGATCGCGTCGCGCAACGGGACCGCCCAGTGATGCTCGAGCAGAATCAGCGCCGCGGCGGAGTCGTTCGGGATCTCCTCGAGGATATCCCACGCCTGTTCGTCAGAGAAGACCTCCACACCATCCTCCGCGGCCTCGGCTCCAAGCACGGCGCCTTCCTCGGCTCCCTCCTCGCCCTCGATCCCGAGGCCGATGAGAGCGCCGATCGTGCTGCCGACCTCGATCGCCTCTTCCTTGCTGAGGGTGCTGAGGTGCTGAACCTCGATCTCACCGTCGGCGTCCTTGTGAACGGCGAGCGCGTCGATCACACGGACCGTTTGCTCGTCATGCAGACGCTCAAGCTCAGCGATGATCTCGCCATGAAATTCGGGGTGGTTGAAGCCTACGACAATGAGCTGTACAGGTCCGACGGCCATTGGAACGCCTCGCTAACCAGAGTCTTTGCAGGAATACCCGAAAACGTCGAGACTCGTCTGAAACGGCGCTCCAAGTATCGGTCGATACTCCTCCATCGGCGGCCGTAAGCACAATCGTGGACGCACCACTCTTGGCTTAGTGCGCACGGCCGTAGCCGCGTGTCGGCGCCGATCCGACCGCCTCCCGCGGGTCAAGTGCTACTGGATCTGCCGGCTGGGGTCGGATGGGCATGTCCGCCTCAGCGAGTTCGCGTGCACGCAGGCTTGCGGCCTGCATGACCGCCAGCGATGCTTGGCGGGTGGCTGTCTCGAGCCTCTCGCGCTCGTCTATCGATTCGGTGGACGGCGGTAGTCAACGCCCGCGTCGCAATCCCATTGTGGGTGGGTTGGAACAGGGAGATCGATCAGCCGTACATGCTCGGGTGGACGAGGCGTCTTGAGAATCTGGTCCCGCGGCCCGCAGCACGATTCATCACACGGGAGCGGCGCGTCGGCGCCGCAGGTCAACCAGCCGTGAACGTACACACAGTGTCCGACTGAAAGGAGCGGCCCATGTGCCGCTGGCTCGCATACTCCGGATCCCCCATACTCATAAAAGACGCACTCTACGAAGGCCCTAACTCGTTGGTCAACCAGAGCCTGCACTCACGGCTCGGTGCCGAACCAACCAACGGCGACGGGTTCGGCGTTGGCTGGTATGGCGCGCCCGACACGCCTGGCGTCTACCACAGCACCGAACCGGCGTGGAACGACGAGAATCTGCGCGAGCTCTCAGGCCACATCAGCTCACCGCTGTTCTTTACGCACATCCGGGCGGCGATCGGCAGCGCCGTCCAGCAGACCAACTGCCACCCGTTCCGCCACGGCCACTGGCTGTTCATGCACAACGGCTACATCAACGAGTTCGCGCAGATCAAACGCGACCTCATACTCGCCGTCGACCCCTCGCTCTACCCGGAGATCCGTGGTCAGGCCGACACCGAGGTGCTGTTCTACCTCGCCCTCACCTTCGGCCTCGAGGACGACCCGCCGACCGCCGTCGGGCAAGCGATCGGGCTCGTCGAAGAGGTCGCCGACCGCCACGGAGTCCCCAACCCGTTCCAGGGAACCGTCGCAACGACCGACGGCGAGAGCATCTGGGCGTTCCGGTACTCAAGCGAGCGCAAATCGCGGTCGCTGTTCTACACCACCGACGTTCCCACGCTGCGCAAGCTCTACCCCGAGCGACAGCTGTTCCAGGACGTCTCAGACAACGCGCGGCTGATCGTCTCCGAACCCCTCGGCGACGTCGCCGGAGTCTGGAACGAAGTACCCGAATCCAGCTGGGGC
Source organism: uncultured Solirubrobacterales bacterium (assembly GCA_963770615.1). Lineage (GTDB taxonomy): Bacteria > Actinomycetota > Thermoleophilia > Solirubrobacterales > Solirubrobacteraceae > Palsa-465. Next base: position 43,053 of record CAVYQJ010000003.1, read on the forward strand.
GTTATCGGCCCAGACCGCGAAGAGATGCAACCGTTCCGACCCAAGGCGCCCGCAGCGCCAGTACCCGTCGTCGGTTAATCAACGCGTAGGCGGCCTCTTGCTCGCCTAAAAGGAGCTGGACAGCGTGGCGCTAAACGGGGTGTTCGCGCTTCCACGGAGCCGCCCCCGGAGCTCGCGGGAATCCACGGCGCGGTGTGGTGAGATCCTCCGAGGTGGGTGTCGAGTGTCGTCCTGATCAGGGCTTCGCCCAGTTAGTCGTGGGAGCCAGCGCCCTGCCGGGAGGTCACTTAGATGGTGCGTGACGCCCGGACGCCCCCGCTAGCTCACGAAGACTCCGAACACCGTGGCGCTCGCTGAGGGTCGCCCGGAGGCGTGCGTGCTCACACTATTTACACATGCGCGTACCGTGGACCGCCGGCCGCGCTGCCGTCAGGATGGTGTAGTGGCGCCCCTGGGTTCTGTGAGCCCGACGGTCCGGGTCTTGGTTGTCGACGACCAGCTCGCGTTCCACGACGTCGCCCACGCGGTGATCGACGCCACGGCTGGGTTTGAGTGGATTGGACGGGCGAGCTGCGGCGAAGAGGGCGTCGAGCGGACCGAGGATCTTCGACCCGACCTGGTACTGATGGACGTTCGCATGCCGGGCATCGGGGGGGTCGAGGCGGCGCGGCAGATCGCATCGCGCGGGCTTCGCGCGATCGTGGTACTCGTGACCGCCGGGCCGCTTCCAAGCGATGGTGGTCATGGCGGTGCCGCGGAGATCGTTCCGAAGGAGGGTCTCTGCGGAGGCTTGCTCCGGCGCCTCTGGGAAGACTATGGCTAGTCGCCTGCGTGCAGGAAACTTGGCCGCCCGGAGGTGTCGCCCCGCCCGGTGCCGGCGCTCGATCTGGCAAGCGGTATCACGCCGGTGATGCGCGTCCCGCGCCCGGCGTCGATCGTTAGTGATCCGCCGAGGGAGGCGAGGCGGTCGTGCATGTTGTGCAGTCCGGCGCCGAGCGCGACCGTGCCAACATCAAACCCGAGGCCGTTATCGGTGACCTCGAAGGTGAGCTCGCGACCTCGCGTGGCGATCCTGACGTGTGCGGCGGTGGCGGTGCCGGCGTGTTTGTAAGTGTTCTGTAGCGCCTCGAGGCAGCAGAAGTAGATCGCCCTCTCGACCTCGGCCCGCTGGCGGGCTACGCTGACCCCGCCCACGGTCGTCGGGATCGGTGCGGCTCTAACGGCTTGCTTGAGCGCTGGGACCGGCCCGAAGTCGCCCAGCACGGCCGGGAACACGCCTGCGGCGAGGGCCCGGAGCTCATCGATCGCCAGCTGCACCTCGGTTCCCAGCTGGTTGAGCTCCACGGTGTTGTGAAGTGCCGTATCGCCGGACCGTTCGGCCGCGAGCTGAAGTTTGATCCTCAGCGCGATCAGCCGTTGCTGGGCTCCGTCATGTAGGTCTCGCTCGATCTGCTCGCGGGCATCGTCGGCGCTCGCCGCTGCCCGCGCCCGGGTGTCGCGCATCTCCTGTACCAGGTTCGCGACGTCGACCGCGAGCCGTTGGTTCTCCAAACTCAGACTCGCGTAGGACCCGATCACGTTGATGAACGCCGCCTCAGCCTCGAGCGCCGGGTCATGGACGAGAGCGGCGACAACGTTCCCGTTGGCGTCGCGGAGGTCGGTCACGCTGCGGCCGCTATCCGCGACGGGAGCGTCGACCGGGCGCCCGTCGGCCGCGGCCCAACGATCCTCACCGACCGGGTAGACGATCTCGAGGGTTGGGTCCTCGAACGCGTCCGCGAACGCGTCGCGCACCCCGCCGGGCCCCGCCGACGAACCGATCGACGCCGCGAACCGACCCAGCGACGCGGCGACGTACAGCCGCCACCTCACCAGCCCCACGAGAAAGGCCAGCGCCATCGCCGGGAGCGCGAACGCCGCCAGCCACCGCGTGACGGTCAGCGCCGACGCACCCGGGGCGAGCCGGCGCACGACCAAGCCGAACGCAGTTACGAGGATCCCGGCCACCGCGACCGCAAGCACCGGGGTCAGGGTCCTGCGACGAATCCTGCTCGCCGCAACGATGCGCTGCACGAGCCGTGCCACCACCGCGAGGAACAGCAGTACAACCAAGAATTCCCGCAGCGGCACCACCTCGCTTGCCACCACCCCTGGTTCGTGACCCAGGACCATGAACGCGTTGTGAGGACAGTTCGCCGAACACGCCACCCACTCCGACGGAGTCGGGTAACGATTGACCAGCAGCGCCGTCGGCAGCCACAACACCGCGACCACGAGCCCGAATGACGCGGCCAGTACGCGGTCCACCCGGTGCACCAAGCGCCCTTCGGGGAAAGCCAGGATCACGTACACGAGTGCGGCCCAGCCAACCCAGTCGGCGACGCGGCCGATGCTGTAGGCCAGCGGTGTGTCCGCGAGCGCGAACGTGACCACCAACCAGACCACCCCACTGAGAACCAGCAGGCTGCCCAGGCGGCCGAACGGCACCCCGCGCCACGCATACAGGCCAACGGCCACTGGAAGCCCCGCGACCAGCACGCGGGCGGCAGACTCGAGCCGCATCGCACCAATCGAACCGCCGATCGGGGCCAGCACGAACGTCACCGCGACCGCGATCACGACGCCGACACCGACAAGCAGATCCCGTCCAAGCGACGCCGAGGCCCCACGCAACGACGGTGCTGCGACTACAGCCATGACATCGCCCGCATCGCCAAAACGAAGGGGTACGCCCGGACTCTGGTGTTGCTCTCTGTTGAGCCTGCGGGCAATTTCAGCTCCGGTTCGGACCGCCGGCAATCGGGAACTCGGTCCGCATTGTCAACGAGCCCGGATCGGGCGCCGGCGCAACCGGGCAGAACGAGCCCATGACACACAAAGCCTGACCCGCATCGTTCGCCGAGAACGTCTGGATCGGTGCGTCGATCGCCGGTGGTGCGTCGACCGTGAGCATGGCCCCGCATGGGCGAGGGGCGCCTGAGGCGTGGAGCCGTCGACGACCCCAGACGATTCGGCCAAGCGTGGCCGCCGGCCGACGGTACGCAGAGAACCGTCCCGATCTCAGCTCGCGGCCTCGACGGGCACGCGCTTCCCACGTGCCAACGCGCTGAGAGTGCGGTTGCTATAGGACGCCTCGCTTAGATTGGCGCACGCCGCGTACACACTTTTCTCTGCCGCGGGGCTGCGTTGGTTTTGCAGCGCCCCGATTAGCCGCCGACCGGCCGCTTGCAGACGCGCCATTCGCTTGATGTCCTGAACCCTGAGCGGTCGACCGCGGTCGGCCGCGATCAGCGTCCAAGTGCGAATGTACTCCTGTTGGTGGCCGCGCGACCGCCGCCGAGGCCGGGCGGCCCAGGAGTGGGACGCTGACGCGACCGCGCGCGCCGGGACTACTGCGCACGCGGGGTCAGAACCGGGGGCTGTGGGGATCCGGGCCCAGGGTTGCGTGGATGATCACGTCTCCTCGACCGAGCCCTGCGAAGGGTTGGCCGTCAGGCGGCTAGGAGCAGATCTTCGGTCGCGCCTGCGAGCAGCTCGGCGATGGCGCGGTGGCGCTCAGCCGGATCGGCGCGGCGCAACGTCAGGATCCCGTCGAGATGGTCGATCTCGTGCTGCACGAGCGAGGCGGAGAAGTCTTCGCACTCCAACTCGACGGGGTTGCCGTAGACGTCGAATCCTCCTACGCGAACGGCGAACGGGCGCCGAACCGCGACGGCCACCGCGTTAAAGCTCAGGCAGCCCTCGACGAACGTCTCGACCTGCTCGGAACGCCAGACGACGCGAGGGTTGATGAGTACATCGGCTGTCTGCTCGCGGCTAAGCCGGAAGGCAAAGAGGCGCCGCAGCCAGCCCACCTGGGTCGCGGCCAATCCAGCGCCGTCAGCTTGCTCCAACGTCCGACACAATCGCGCTGCTCGAGCGCGCAGCAGGTCGTCAAAGATCGCGATTGGCTCGGCTCGCTCATAAAGCGCGGGATCGCCCCATTGGCGGATGAAGTCGTCGGGCATCGCTCAATAACACAGCTATCTAGACGGACCGTCAAGCTGAGGGCGAGAATGGTCGCCGGTGTCAGGTGAGCACGCCTGAGGACGAACCCCGGTCGCGCGATCTGCTCGTCGCTCTCTAAGGCTGATCTGGGACGAACTGTTCGTTTGCCGCGCCGGTGCACTCATCGAGAATGATGGCGTGGCCTTGCCCGAACCCGCCTTTGATATTGAGGCAGAGCGCCGTGTCGTTTGCGGCCTGGATCTCGTATCCACCTGGAAACGGATGAATGAGCCACACCTCGTTCCCGGCCGGGCTGCTCGGATTACACGCATAGGCGATCACGGGCGTGCCCGACGCGTAGCTGTTGCCCTTTATGTTCATGCACATATTGCGGCCACCATAGGACGCGTAAATCGCGGTGTCAGTAAAGGTCGGCCAATCGCCATTGGTCGTCGACCAGAGCTGGTTGGAGCCGCCGCCTGGGCAGGTAGCGCCCGGCGTGTACGGGTACTCCCGCGCAACGACAATTGGCCGACTGGACGACATCGTGTACGGGCCCGGCCCCGACGCTCACGGAGCTGGCGCCTGGGAGGTCGCCGACGGCGGACCACCGCGAAACCTCCCGACCGACGACGCGTCGATGAGCCTTTCGACGTCCGCAAGGATCGGCGCTGACGAGCGCTTCGCCGGCTCCGGCGCTTGCCGTGTAGGGCTGCGGTCGGCTTCGCGGCGTAGCTCTCGGCGGCAGTGACGGTCGTCCCGCCGCGTGATCGAGATCGCTCCTGGTGGCGGAGGCCACCAGGAGGGCTTTAGAGTTGCTCGTTATGGCGCGCGCGTGGCCGGATGATCATCGGCGGCCGGACGGCGACCTCGGCGCGCGCGTGGACGTCACCGTCGTTCCGGGTCCGCGCGGTCCGACCCTGCGGGAGCGAATGGCGCCGGCGCGGCACCGGAGGGCGATCGCGTGCCTGGCGGCGGCGACGATGGCAGCCGGTGCGCTCGTCGCAGGCGTCTCGGTGCCTGGCCATGGCGGAGGGATACGACTTCTCCCAACGACAGTCCTCCCGAACACCGTCCTGCGCCTCACCTACCTCCGCCCCACCGGCCGAGCCGCCGCCCCGCCCGCGGACACCGCCCCGCCGGCGTCGGCCTACCCGCTTCGGTGCCTGAGCCTGCTGATCGCCATGCACGACCCCAGCCTTATGAGCGCGGCCTTTGACCGGAACTTGCCGTGTGGTCAGCCACGCGGTCCGAACACGCTGATCGCTGTCGGTGCCCCGAAATCGGGTGGGATACGTAGGGCTCCTCGTGCGCGATCTCCCCGCGGCTGAGAGCACGCCGGCCGACGACCCAGGCCGTTGACCCGTATTTCCACCGGCCGTAGAGTTGGACCAATCGCCGATGACGGCCCAGGGCACATCCGAGGACGTGCGTCGTAAGACTCGGCCGCGGATTGGTGCGCTGTCGGCCGCATTCCGATCGCCGTTTCGTCGCGTGGTGGTCGCCGCCGTCGTGTTGGCATGCCTACTGGCGTTGCCGTTCGGGAGCGCTTCGGCGGCCGGCACGTCGGGCTGGTCAGTTCAATGGCTTCCGGTTCCATCGTCCGCTGTGACGGTGCCGTTGTCGTGTTCGTCGAGCACAGCGTGTACCGCCGTGGCCGCCTACTATCCGTTCCCCTCCTCGGACAGCGACGTCTTGTTAGCGGTCCGGTGGAACGGTCGAGGGTGGTCGCGCGAGGTTATGGCTGATCCAACGGGTAGCGTCACCGCGCTTGTCGGTGGGATCTCGTGTCCGTCCGGATCCTCGTGCATCGCCGTCGGTGGATTCACCTCCGGGGATCACCCAACTCGATACGTCCCGCTGGTGGAGCGCTGGAATGGGACTGCGTGGTCAGTTGAGCGGGTTCCAGCCCCGACTGGAGTTCAGCTGAGCAGCCGGCTGACTGGCGTGTCATGCACGTCGCCGACCGCCTGCACCGCCGTGGGGGAGTCGGCCTCGCCGGACGGGACAACCCCGCTCGTGGAGCGCTGGAACGGGACTACGTGGTCGATTGAGCGCACGACCGGTGGATCGTTGATCAGCGTTTCGTGCACCTCCCGGGTCGACTGCACGGCTGTCGGTCGCGCCGGTAACGAGACGCTCGGTGAAGGCTGGAACGGCAGCAGATGGTCGATCGAGCCGAATCCCCACCCACGACCCTTCGGGGGACCCGGCGGGGATAACGAGCTTGGTAGCGTCTACTGCGCATCACGTGACGCCTGCATGGCAGTTGGCGACAGCGGCTGGGGGAGCGGCTTCAAGTCCGTGCGCGTCACCTTGGCGGAGCACTGGAATGGTTCAGACTGGTCGGTCCAGCCCACACCGAGCCCAATCCAGCTCGACGAGCTCAACAGTGTCTCCTGCTCGTCCGTTGGATCGTGCATCGCGGTCGGCTACTACACCAATCGAGCCGGAGACGCGACGCTGCCGCTAGTTGAACGATGGCACGGTGGGCACTGGTCGGTCGTCCCAACGCCACGCAGCCTGTCCGCTGGCAAGTCGGCCGATCCCACTCTCCTCGCGGTGGGCTGTTTCGCCAACGGTAGTTGCCTCGCCATCGGCGACGCGGAGGGCGGCCCGTTCGCCGCAGAGTTCTCGAGCAATTAGATGGATGGGGGTTCCGGGCGCGCGGCTTTGATGCCCACGTCTTGGGGCAGCACGCTCGAGGCGTGGCTCACTCTGGGCTGATGCCGAGCGTGCGCTTGAGGAACTCCACCTGGAGCAGCATGAGGTTCTCTGCGACCTCCTCCTGCCGGGCCATGTGGGTCACGCCGGACAGCGGGAGCACGGTGTGGGGGCGCCCGGCGGCGAGGAGCGCCGACGACAGCCGCAGCGTGTGCGCCACCACCACGTTGTCGTCGGCGAGCCCGTGAATGAGCATGAGCGGGCGCTCCAGCTTCGGTGCATCATCGATCAGCGAGTTATACGTGTACGCATCAGGGTGGTCATCCGGGTGACCCAGGTAGCGCTCTGTGTAGAAAGTGTCATACAGCCGCTGGTCGGTGACTGGCGCACCCGCCACGGCGGTGTGGAATACGTCGGGGCGCCGCAGTACGGCCAGCGCAGCCAGGTAACCGCCGTGGGACCAGCCGCGGATACCGACCCGGGTTAGGTCGAGGTCGGGGTACGCCGCGGCGACCGCGTGTAGCGCCTCGACCTGGTCCTCGAGGTTCGGCGTGGCCTCGTCGTAGTGAATCAGGCGATCCCAATCGGGCCCGCGGCCGGGCGTGCCCCGGCCGTCGGCGATCAGCACGGCGAAGCCCTGGTCGGCGAGCCACTGTGGCGTCAGGTATGCGTTGCGCGCGGCGACCACGCGCCTGGCGGCAGGGCCGCCGTAAGGGTCGCACAGCACCGGAAGCCGGGCCGAGCCGCGCTGGTGCCCGCGCGGCAGCAACAGCGCGCACCGCAACTCATGCGCGCCGACGGTCAGGAACGTAACTTCCGGGGTGAGCACCGGGGTCTCTGCGAGCGACGCGATCTCCCCGGTTCGCTCGCCTCCCCGCCAGACCTGCACTCGAGCGCCGAACCAACCGAGCGACCGGGACGACGTGACCACGACGTCGCCGCGCCGGGCCGCCTGATGCACGCCGGGGTCGGCCGTCACGCGGACGGTGCCTCCCGGACCGCTGGTGTAGACGTGCAGCTCGGCCGGATCCTGCCCGGTGGCGGTGAACAGCACGTCTTCACCGACGTCGAGGACGCCGGCGACGTTCAGGCTCACCGGCGTGACCGCGTTCTCGCCGATCATCAGCCTGTACGCGCCGTCTCTGGCCACCACCCGGACCAGCTCGCCGCCCGGCGTCCATGCGGGAGTCCGGACGACCACGTCGACCCAGTCCGGGTCAGTGTCCTCGCGGATCGACTCCACTGTGCCGTCCTCGGCCACGGCCAACACTCGCATCGTTCGCTGGTCGCGCGAGGCCACCTGCAGCAGCGCGGGCCCGCCGCGCGACCAGTGCGCTGAGGTCAGGTAGGGAGCGTCAGAGGAGTCCCAGCCAACCGGCGTCAGGTTTCCGTCCAGACCGGCGAGCATCACACTGACGTCGGCGTTCGCGGTCCCCGCGCTTGGATAGGCGACCTCCACCGGCGGACGGTCCGGGTGGGCCGGATCCGACACATGCCAGCGAGCCACCGGCGTCGTGTCCACTCGGGCTACCAGGAGGTTCCGTCCGTCTGGCGACCACCAGAAGCCACGGGTCCGGTACATCTCCTCGGCCGCCACGAACTCGGCGAGGCCGTAAGTCACATTCTCGGCTTCCGGCACCGCCAGCACCCGGTCGTCGGCGCCATCGGCGGCGACCACGCGAAGCGCCCCGTCCGACACGTACGCGATGTTGGCTCCGGTCGGGTCCGGACGCGGGTCGAGCACCGGCCCAGCCACCACCAGCTCTCGCACAGGGGTGCCGTCCGCATCAGCCAGATCGGCCACGAACAGCCGCCCGGACAGCGCGAACGCCGCGATCCGCACGGCCTCGTCGGCCGCGAAGGACACCACACCCGCCGCGGCCTGGCGGGTGCGCTCCCGGCGTGCCCGCTCTTCCGGCGGGACGCGCTCCTCGGAGCCAGAGAGCAGTTCCTCCGGGTCGACAACCAGCCGCTCCGCGCCAGTTGCGGTGTCACGTACCCACAGGCCGGTGCTGCGGTCGGTGCCCGAGCGCGCCCGAAGGAAGGCGACGCGGCTGCCGTCCGGCGCGATCGCGAAGGCGTGCGGGACGCCCAGGGAGAACCCGACCGTGCGGGCGTTCTGACGCGGGAAGCTGATGCTGGCGGCAGTCATGGCCCGGATCCTCTCAAAACAACGACGAGTCCATGCCGAGCCTCCCCGGCGCGCCGGCGCTTGCTGGGCAATTGCCGCTAGGCTGGCGCCGGATGAGCGGATCGGGCGATGGACTGCGTGCTCGCCTGGTGGCCCGTGCGCGCGGGGCGCCGACGGAGCGCCACTGGGAGCGGTCCGCGCTGCTCGAGCCGCGTTACGCACCACGAGTTCCAGAGCTGATCAGCGATGCGGGCGGGTTGTTGTTCCATCCAGACGCTCTGGACCGGCCGCCGGAGCCGCTGGACCCAAGAGACCCCGCCGTGGAAATGCTCGCCACGTTCCTGGAAGGCCGCGCCGGATCTAACCCGCTGCGCAAGACCGAGCAACAGTCCGAACCGCGCCCGTCGTCGGCCGCTTTGGAAGGGTGGCGCCTGATCGCGCGGACCCGGGAGCAGGCTCTGTTCGGACTCGGGATGCCGCCGGACCTGACGATGGTCGCGGTGGGGAAGGACGCCCGCCGTGGCACGTGGTCGCGCGCCAGTAAGACCGCGGGGCGACCGCTGCGCGTGAACCGCGATGGGATCCGCGCGTCCTCCTGGCGACTGGATCCGACCTACGAGCTGCGGCCTGATGACACGGTCCTGCGAATACTGGTGACCGAGCAGACGTACGCGGGTGGCAAGCGCGCTGACGGACGGGTGCTTGACCCAGACCTCTATGAAGACGATCACGAGCTGATCCTGACCATGTTCGTCACGCCGCTCGAGGGGTTCCTGATGCGCTCACCCAATCCGGAGACGCCCGTCCGGGTCGCGCTTTCGCAACCCGTCGGCAGCCGAAAGCTGATCGACGGCGCGCTGTACGACCACTCGCGATAGCTCACCACACGCGCTCAACATCGGGGCATGCGCGTCTCGGCGAAATCGCGCAGACGCTTCAATTTCCTCTCGCATCATCGACCCCGCCACCAGGCCGGGGCATAGATTGCAGATGACGAGCAACAGGGGCATGCGAACGGATTTATTCCATCCGATGAGTTCGGACGGCTGCGCCCGTTTAACGTCGGTGACGAACCGATGGCGCACGGGGCCCCTCACTGCGGTGGCGACGAAGCCGCCCTCCTCGCGGCGGCGCGGGCCGGCGATGAGAGCGCGTTCGGCGTCCTGCTCGAGCGCCATCGTCGTGGACTCGAGTGCTACTGCCACCTGATGCTCGGAGATCCGGATGCGGCCAGAGGTGCGATCGCCGACACCGCGATGACGGCCTGGCGCGAGCGGGCAGTCGTCGAGCAGGAGGCGTCGGTCCGGATGTGGCTGTATCGCGTCGCCGTCCGCGTCTGCTGCGAGGCGGCCGGCGATCCGATTAGTTTCGGCTCCGAGAACCGTTTGACGTCGTGAAGCCCCGTGACCGACCACGTCAGCCCCGACCAGCGCCACCTCCTCCTCGCCGCACAGGCAGGGGACGAGGACGCGTTCCGTCAACTGATCGAGCCGTATCGGCACGCGCTCGACGTTCACTGCTACCGGATGCTCGGCTCCGCTCAGGACGCCGAGGATCTCGCGCAGGAGACGCTGTTGCGCGCGTGGCGGGCGATCGGTCGATTCGAACCGCGCGCCCAGCTTCAGACCTGGCTGTACCGGATCGCGACCAACGCGTGCCTGGACGAGCTCGACCGCCGCCGCCGCCGGCCGCAGCCACTCGATCCGTTCCCCGACCAGCCTTCGGACGAGGCCGCGGCGCCCACGTACGACCCCGAGGCGCGGTACGCGATCCGGGAGGGGATGGAGCTGGCGCTGCTCCGTGCGATCCAGGAGCTGCCCGGTCGCCAGCGCGCGGTCTTGATCTTCCGCGACGTGCTCGGATGGACCTCGCCCGAGGTCGCCGAGTTGCTGGAGTCGAGCGTGGCGTCCGTCAACAGCGCGCTCCAGCGCGCTCGCGTGACGATCGACGACCACCTCCCCGCGACGCCGGGCACCGGGGCCGCGCCCGACGAGCGCGAGCTGCTCGATCGGTACGTGACCGCGTTCGAGCACGACGACATGGATGGGCTCGTGGCGCTTCTGCACGAGGACGCCGTCATGCGGATGCCGCCGCAGCCATCGCTGATCGGGGCGCTTCAGATCGCACGTTTCTTCCGCGAGGTCGGGGGCGGCGGGACGCTGGCGCAGTTCCGGCTGGCGCCGACGCGAGCGAACGGCCGGCCGGCCGTCGCGATCTACCACCGAGACGAGGAGCGCGGGTGGGTCCCGCACGGGATCTCCGTGCTCGAGATCGACGATGGGCGGATCGCCGGGATCGACTCGTTCATCAAGCCGGCGCTGGTCCCCCGGTTCGGCTTCGCGGCAGACGCCTGAGCCGCCGCGAGCGGCGATGAGTTTCGGCGCCGGCGGTCGTTTGACGGGGTGAAGAGCGACGACGGCCACGGCGACCGGGGCCACACCGCAGTGGCCCGGCCCGCCTCCGTCTCTTCTCCGTTCTCAGCTGTCCCGTCCCTGCCAGACCACTGGAGGTCCAATGACGTCCGCATCACCCCGCATCAATCGCTGGCGCGCGTTTGCGCTGCTGGCGGTGGCGTACTTCATGACGATCATCGATTTGACGATCGTCAACGTGTCGCTGCCGACGATCGCTCGCGACCTGCACTTCACCGACACGAGCCTGCAATGGGTGGCGACCGCCTACGGGCTGACGTTCGGCGGCTTTCTGCTGTTCGGCGGACGAGCCGCGGATCTGCTCGGCCGCCGCCGCGTACTGATGGCGGGCCTCGCGGTGTTCACCGCCGCGTCGCTGGCGTGCGCGCTGGCGAGCACCGACGCGTTCCTGATCGCAAGCCGCGCGGTGCAGGGACTGGGGGCGGCGTTCATGCTGCCCGCCGCCCTCTCGATCGTGATGAACATGTTCAAGGAGGGCGCCGAGCGCAACAAGGCGCTCGGGATCTGGGGCGGGCTCGGCGCCGCCGGGGCGACCGTCGGGCTTATCGCCGGGGGGTTTCTCACGCGGTACGCCGGCTGGCAGTACATCTTCTACCTGAACGTGCCGATCGGGGCACTCGCGATCGCGTTGGCTCCGCGGGTGGTTCCCGAGAGCCGGTCGGCGACCACGCGCCGGCGGTTCGACGTGGCCGGCGCGATCACCAGCACCGGCGGACTCGTGTTGCTGGTGGACGCGATCTCACAGGCGCCGCAGTACGGCTGGGGAGCGACACGGACGGTCGGTGTGCTCTCGGCCGCGGTGGCGCTGCTCGTCGCGTTCGTCGTGATCGAGAGTCGCGTGAGCGAGCCGATCCTGCCACTGTCGATCTTCCGGCGGCGCACGCTGGCCGGCGCGAACGTCGCCGGGTTGCTGCTCGGCGGCAGCTTCTTCGCGTTCATCTTCGTCGGGACGCTGTACATGCAGCAGGTCCTGCACTACAGCGCGCTGCAGACCGGAGTCGCGTGGCTGGCCGCCTCGCTGACGTCGATCGTGCTCGCCGGCGTCTCCCAATTGCTGGTCACGCGCGTCGGCGCGAAGCCCGTGTTGCTCGCCGGCATGACGCTGATCGGCGCGGGGATCATCTGGGCCACCCAGGTGCCGGTTCACGGCCACTTCCTGGCGAACCTCGCCGGGCCGATGACGGTCGCCGGCGCCGGCACGGCGTTCGCGTTCATACCGATCTCGATCGCCGCGCTCGCCGGCGTCGAGGAGCGCCGCGCGGGGCTGGCGTCGGGGCTGCTCAACACGTCCGAGCAACTCGGCGGAGCGATCGGGATCGCGATCGCCTCGAGCGTCGCCGCGAGCCATACGAAGGCGCTGGCGCACGCTGGGAACGCCGTTCCGGTGGCGCTCACCGGCGGCTTCCAGCACGCGCTCTGGGTGCTCGGGGCGATCGCGCTGATCTCGCTGCCGGCGATCTTCGTGCTGGTCCGGCGGCGCGAGCTGGCTCCCGGCGCGACCGCTGCGACGACGCCCGAGCGGCAGCCCGGGCAGCCAGTCGGCGGAGATCCGAAGCCGGCGCTCGCCGGGACGAACTGACCACCACACACCCGACGCAAGGAGACCCATGATGTCCTCACTCACCGACAAGACGACGATCGTGGTGGGTGCGAGCCGCGGCCTCGGCCGCGGCATCGCCACCGCGTTCGCGCAGGCCGGCGCCCCGGTGGTCGCCGTGGCCCGCACCGGCCAGGCGGCGTTCGGCGGCGCGGCCCGCCCGGGCGCGATCCACGCCGAGGTCGCCGATGCCACCGACGCCACGGTGGCCGCCGGCCTGCTCGGCCGCTACGAGCCCGCGGTGCTCGTGCTTGTGGCCGGCGCCACCCCGTACATGCGCCCCCTCCACGAGCAGACCTGGGAGACGTTCTCCGTCCACTGGCGGACCGATGTCCGGATCACGTTCGAGTGGCTGCGCGAGGCTTTGCTCACGCCGCTTGCACCGGGCAGCCATGTAGTCGTGGTCAGCAGCGGTGCCGCGCTGAATCCGAACGGTTCGCCGCTGAGCGGCGGGTACGCGGGCGCGAAGGCGACCCAGCGGCTGATCACCGCCTACGCCCAGGGAGAGGCCAACCGCGCCGGCCTCGAGATCACGTTCACGACGGTGCTGCCCCAGTTCGCGCCCGAGACCGGCGTCGGCAGGTTGGCGGTCGCCGCGTACGCCGCGCGGGCCGACCTGCCGGTAGACGAATTCCTGGAACGGCAGCCGTTCGCGCTGCTCACGCCGGAAATCGCCGGCGCCGCGATGGTCGAATTGGTGCAGAGCGATATCGCGACGCTCGCCCCGGCGTACGTGCTGAACGGGGACGGCCTGCAGCGCCTGCCGTAACCCCTGGGGCCCGCAGCGCTAACGCGACGACAAAGTCAGCGACGCGTCGGCGGTTTAGATTGCGGGCCGCGTGGAGCGCAGATCAACAATCCGCCCGCGATCGCGTTGACCGATCGGACGGCGCCCGATCGGCGACGCCCCGGCAGGGTGGCGGCGGCGATTCTGTCCACCGCCGCGCTGTCGCTCGCCGGCTGCGGGGTCGCCGGTGAAGCCGGTCAACGTGCGGCCGCTGCCCCGCAAGCGCCGGCGCCCGAGTTTGCCTCGGTGCGCTCATCGGACGTGGGGATCCACAAGATCCGCCACGTGGTGATGATCGTCCAGGAGAACCGCTCGTTCGACTCGTACTTCGGCACATATCCAGGCGCGGACGGGATCCCCGCCGTCGACGGCCACTTCACCGTGTGCCTGCCCGACCCGTTGACCGGCGGGTGTGACCGCCCGTTCCACGATCCGTCGCTCGTCAACGGCGGCGGCCCCCACGGCGACGGCTCGGTCTACGACGACGTCGACGGCGGCAAGATGGACGGGTTCGTCCGGGAGTCCGAGACCGCCGGGGGCCGCGGCTGCGGCGGGTTCGCGGGCGTGTGCAGCTCGTTCGCGCCGTCGGACGTGATGGGGTACCACGACGCGCGCGAGATCCCCAATTACTGGACGTACGCGGAGAACTTCGTGCTCGACGACCACATGTTCCAGTCGGACGCGTCGTGGAGCCTGCCGGCGCACCTGTACGAGGTGTCGGAGTGGTCGGCCAAGTGCTCGCGCCCGGGCGACCCCTCGAGCTGCGTGAACGACGACGAGCTCGGGGGCTACCAGACCTCGGACATCATCGGGGTGGGGGCGCGAGGGCACCGGGCGGTTGAGCGCGTGCGGAGGTTGCTGCGCACGGCGCGGCGCCGGCTGGCGCAGTGCCGGAACGCGCGAACCTCCGGCACGCCGGGGACCGGGGGCAATGGCGGACCGGGCGGAAGCGGCACCGGGGGGTCCGGCGGAAGCGGGACCGGGGGAACCGGCGGAAGCGGGACCGGGGGCAACGGGACCGGCGGCACCGGGACCGGCGGCACCGGGACGGGCGGCACCGGGACCGGCGGGACGGAGCCGACCGCGTCGACCGCGCGTCGGCGCTATCGCCCGGCGGTGGCGCAATGCCGGCGGCGCGTCAAGGACGAGCTGGCCATGCGACGGGCCACGATCGCGCGGCAGGTTTCGACCACGTACAACTACGCGTGGACCGACATCACCTACCTGCTGCACAAGTACGGCGTCAGCTGGGGCTACTTCATCACTCCCGGAGGCGAGCCCGATTGCGAGGGCGGCAACGCGAACTGCTCGAACTCGCCGTTCAGCGTCGGCACCCCGGACATCTGGAACCCGCTGCCGTCGTTCACCGACGTCCAGCAGGACGGCCAGCTCGGCAACATCCAGGACACGAGGCGGTTCCTCAAGGACGCCGCCGACGGAACCATGCCCGAGGTCTCGTGGATCGTCCCCGATCAGCAGGAGTCCGACCATCCTCCGGCCAACATCGCCACCGGACAGGCGTACGTCACCAACCTGATCAACACGATCATGGAGGGCCCGGACTGGGATTCGACCGCGATCTTCCTCGTGTGGGACGACTGGGGCGGCTTCTACGATGACGTGCTGCCGCCGGCCGTCGACCAGAACGGCTACGGGTTCAGGGTGCCGTCGCTGGTGATCAGCCCGTACGCGCGGCGCGGGTTCATCGACCACCAGACGCTCAGCTTCGACGCGATCAACAAGTTCATCGAGGACGACTTCCTCGACGGCCAGCGGCTTGACCCGGCGACCGACGGCCGCCCCGACCCTCGCCCGGACGTGCGCGAGGACAACCCCCAGCTCGGCGATTTCACCGCGGACTTCGACTTCGACCAGCAGCCGCTGCCGCCGCTGATCCTGCCGCTGCACCCTTCCCCGGGGCCGGCGTCGACTCCCGGCGGCTGACGCGCCTCAGCGCAGGATGCCGGTGTGCCCGAGCGAGTAGCGCCCGGGTTGGGGCCACACGCACAGGCCGTGCGGGCCGAAACCAACGGGGATCGCGGCGCGCAGCCGGCCGGTGCGGGTGTCGATCGCGTACACGACCGCGTTGTAGCGTCCGCTCAGCCAGAGCGTGTTGCCGTCCGCCGAGACGCCGCCCATGTCGGGGCTCGCGGGCAGCGGCAGCTGCCACGTGCGGATCACGCGGCGCGTCCGGAAGCTGACCACCGAGATCGATCCCGCCTGGCGATTGGCGACGTACATGACTCGCGCGTTCCGGCTCGGGTACAGACCGTGGGCGCCCGCACCGGTCCGCACGAACCCGATCACGCGGAACGAGTACGGGTCGATCTCCCACAGGCCGCCGTTCTCCTGGTCGGCCGTGTACAGCGTGCGACCGTCGGGCGAGAGCTTCACGTCCTGCGGGCTCGAGAGGCCGTGGTTGATCACGAGCGTGCGGATGACCTGCTGGGTGCTGAGATCGATCTCGATCATCCGGCCCGCGAACTCGCAGCTCGCGAACGCGTAGCGGCCATCCGCGGAGAAGTCCATGTGGTCGACCCCGCGGCAGTCGGGCACGGGCAGCGAATGCACGAGGCGCATCGTGCCGGGATCGCGGAAGTCGAGACGCTGAAGACGTTCGGCGACGACGATCGCGAACCGGCCGTCGGGGGTGAAGTAAAGGTTGTAAGGATCCTCCACCGGTATCGGCCGTCCGGGCCGCGCGGTGCGTGGATTGATCGGCGTCAGGCTGTTGCCGAGGTCGTTGTCGACGTACAGCGTCCGCAGGTCATAGGAGGGGGTGACGTGCTGGGGCAGCCCGCCGACGGGGAACTGCTCGACGATCTTCAGCGTTCGCTGGCTGATCACGTCAACCGTGTTGCTCATGCTGTTGGGCACGTACACGAGCGCCGGATCGGCGCGGACGACCGGGCTGAGGTCGCCCGCGGCGTCGGCGCCATAGACGTTCAAGGCGGCGCCGCTATCGCCATCTGGCCGCGGCGGAGCGCCCAGCGCAAGGGTGGAGGTCGGCGTGCTCGACGAGCTGCTCGCGCGGATGTGGCTCGACCCGCAGCCGGCGAGCAGCAGCGCTCCGAGCGCACAAGCGAGTGCGGCGGCGCGGAGCGCGACACACGGCGGCCGGCCGAGGACGTTCGGGACGGTGGGCGGCAAGATCGCGAGTGTGGGTCCCGTACGTCGGACCCACCTAAGGAGGCAGTGAGACTTTCCACACGCGCCCCCATGCCCGGGTTCCGAGCGATTTTCGTTGGCTAGGATCGCCCGGATCCGCCGTCCATTCCTCCTGGCCCTGCTCCTCGCTGCGCCGGCGACGTCCGCATGCGGGGGCGGCTCCGCGACGACGAGCACCACGCACCAACCGCCGCCCGCGCACGCCCACGCATCCGGCGCGGCCCGCCGGTCGGCCGCGCCGCCGGGGCCGGCGACGCTCGTGTACCGCTCCCGGTACCAGCTGCCGGCGCCGATCAAGGACCCCGCGTTTGCCGTCGTCGGCGCAGGGCGATTCGCGCTGCTCGGAGGGCTCGACTCCTCCGAGGTCTCGAGCGCCGGGATCGAGGTGGCAGATCTGAACGGCGTCGTGCGCACCGGGAGTCTGCCGCTCGCCCAGCACGACGCCCAGGGCGCACAGATCGGCGGCGAGGTTTACGTGTTCGGCGGCGGCTCGTCCACGGAGCTCGACCACATCATCAGTTTCGATCCCGCGGCCGGCGGCGTGCGCGCCGTCGGCGCGCTGCCCCGAGCCCAGTCAGATGTCGCGGTGGCCGCGGCCGGCGGGACCGCGTACATCGTCGGCGGCTACGACGGCACGACCTGGCTGAACACGATCCTCGCGTGGCGGCCGGGCTCGCCGGTGAGGGTGGCCGGGCACCTGCCGGTCGGGATTCGCTACGCGGCGGCGACCGCGGTCGGCAACTACGTTCTGATCATGGGCGGCTCGACGCCCACCGGCGCGAGCGACGCGATCTTTCGATTCGACCCCGCCACGGGACAGGTGCGGCAGATCGGCCGGCTCCCGCAGCCGACGACGCACGCATCCGCGGCGACGCTCGGCGGGTTCGCGTACCTCGTGGGCGGCCGCGGGGACAACCTGGGCTCGCAGACGTCAACCGTGTGGTCGATTGACCCGCGAACGGGCGCGGTCAAAAGCGCCGGCAAGCTCCCCCAGCCACTGTCGGACACGGCGTCGCTGTCGATCAACGGCGCAATCGTCGTCGCGGGCGGACTCGCGCCCACGACCACCGTGGCCGACGTCGGTGAGCTCGTACCCGGGCGCGCCGGGTAGCCGAGCTCAATGCCCGCGCGCCTCGGCGGCGCGCACATAATCGGCCACAGCCCCGATCTGTGTGGCGCTCAGCGGGTGCCGCACCGGCATCTCGCGTACGAACTCGAGCATGTCGGCCTGCGTCGTGTGCAGCGAAAGCAGATCCCCGCCCTGGAGGCGGGGCGATTGCCGCCCGGTCAGGGAGTGACACATGGCGCAATCCTCGGTGAACAGCGAGGCACCGTCGGCGGCGCGCGGCGAGCTCCCACTGGACCCGCACCCGGCGCAGACGATCACCGCCGCGAACGCCGCGAGGACAGTTCTCGTCCGCACCCGGCCAAGCGTACGGCGGGACCGGGATTGTGACTTTCGGTGCCGCGCGAAATCGCGGGAAGGTGCGGGATCGGGAGTCTTCGGCTGGCAGGGACGGGGCAAACAGGGGCGCAGTCGCGACGGGTTCCCGGCAGGGAACCCCTCGCCATTGCTGGCGGCAAACTGAGTTGGACGTTAGGGGCGATTCGGGGCGGCGAGGCTCGGCGCGTAGTGAGCCGGCCGGCGGTCGGCAAACGCATCGTTGCGCTCGCTTGTGCGCTTGTCGCGGGCGTCGGTCAAGTCGCAGTCGGCGAACAGCGTGGCCGTCCCCCGGTCGCCTACCGGGCCGGCGCGGAGCCCGCCGTCGGGGCCCGCGATCACGCTGCCGCCCTCGAACTCGAGGCCCCGCTCCGTGCCGCACCGATCGCACACGGCCACGAACACCCGATTCAGGTACGCCGTCATCGCGGCGAGCGAGTGCAGCACCGGGCGCCCGTCCGGCGGGCGCGGATCGCGCGGCCAGTTCGTCGGCAACGCGAGCAGGTCGGCGCCGGCGAGCGCGAGCCCGCGCGTGAGCTCGGGGAACTCGATGTCGTAACAGATCCCCGAGCCCGATCTGGCCGTAGCGGGTCTCGACGACCGGTGCCGGCTGATCGCCGGCGTCGAACCACCGGGACTCGTCGGCCCACAGGTGGAGCTTCCGGTACACGGCGCGCACGCCGCCACCGTCCACCAGCGCGCTGCTGTTGAACACGCGGCCGTCGGCCCCGCGCTCGCAGAACCCGCCGACGACCACCGCGTCTCCGCGCGCCGCTACCTGCGCCCAGCCCGCGAGCAACTCGCCGTCGGCGGGGGCCGACGCCGCCTGCGCCTCCTCGCGCGAGGAGAATACGTAGCCGCTCGTGACGAGCTCGGGAAGGACCACGATCTGAGCGCCGCCGGCGACGGCGTCGCCGAGGGCCTCGAGCGCGAGCTCCGCGCTGCGCGCCGGAGTCTCCACATCCGGTGCGATCTGGCAACACGCCACCCGCACGCCGGCCGCCATCACGCGCCCCGCGACAACCCGATCCTGAACGCCGCGCGGTACGACTCCCCCGGCGCCACGACCGTCAGGCCGGTGCCGCCGTTCAGCGCGTTCGTGGGGGCGGTCATCGGTTCGAAGCAGATGAACTCCTGCCCGGGGGGAGCGAACGCCTGCGCGTACGAGTAGCCGGAGAGGAACTCCACCGTGAGCTTGGTTCCGCCGGCGGCGGCGTCGAACACGGCGGGCGCCTGCGTCGCCACGTAGCCGTCGTCGAGACTCACGCCGCCAAGGCGGAAGGGCTCGCGGTCGACCGGGACGTGCTCGCCGGTCGGGATCGAGTGGTCGTCGAGCACGAGCCGGCTGGCCGCGCCGAGCGTGACCAGCCAGTCGTCGCGACCGGCGCCGGGCACGCGGGTGTACGGGTGGTATCCGAAGGACACCGGGACCGGACCATCGGTGGACGCGGTGACGGTCGTCGTGAGCGTGAGCTCACCCCGGCCGACGCTCACCTCGCACCGCACCTCGTGCGGGAACGGGAACAGCTCGAGCAGCTCGTCGTCGTGCCATCGAAGGCGCGCGGCGATCACATCGGGCCCGCTGGGGTCCTCGACGTCCCAGCGCAGCAGCCCCGGGAGGACCCCGTGGATCGGGAGCCCGTTGTCGTCACGCGGGATCCGCGAGTCGTCCTCGGACAGCGTCACGTTCCTGCCGGCGGCCTCGTAACCGAACCGGGCCAGCCGGTTCGCCCACGGGTACAGGAGCGGGATGCCCATCGTCTTGCCCTGCTCGGCGTAGGCGCGCACGCCGCGCCGGCGGTCGAGCAGCTCGTCGCCGTCGACCACGAGCGAGCAGCACACCATGTTCGCCGCGGGGACGAGCTCCGCGGTCGTCGTCCCGTCGACCGACGTCAGCGTGACTGAGTCGAAGCCTTCGGACGGCGGGGCGGTGGCGGATCGTTCCACGCCGCGTATCTTCGCTGGTTCCGCGCGCCGGTGCCATGGGAAAGCTGCGCCCGCCCGGGCGCAGTAGCCTGTGGGCCATGGACCACGACCACGCCCGCAAGCTGCTCGCCAAGGAACGCGCCCGAATCGAGGACGCGATGGCCGCGCTCAACCGCGGCGGAGCGCTCGAGGGCGACGACAGGGTCGAGCCCGGCGACCTCGACTCCGAAGATCTCTACCAGGACGAGTTCAACGCCACCCGCACCGATGACCTCCAGCGCGAGCTCGAGGCGCTCGAGCGCGCCGAAGCGCGGCTCGCCGATGGGACCTATGGCAAGTCGGTCGAGAGCGGCGAGCCGATCCCGGACGGAAGGCTCGAGGCCTTCCCGACCGCCGAGCGCACCATCGAAGAAGAGGATCGCCTCGGACCTCGGTGACGCACCCCCGCTGACCTACGATGTAGCATCGTAGATCCGGGAAGATTCGATCAGGTGACGGTTACTGATTACCGGCAGCACTACGCCGCCTCCGCGAGTTCGACCAGGCGTCGATACTCGGAGGCGGCGTACTCCTCGCGGTCGAGCGCCGCGGAGTAGACATCGAACGCGATCGCTCGCTCGTCGGGCGCTGCCTGGCGCCAGCTGTGGTAGGCGGCCTCGACGGCCGCGCTTTCCTCGCGCCAGTGGACATAGCCGTCCATGACCGCGTCGATGAGGTCCGAGATGCGGGTGACCGCGGAAGGTCGCTTGCGGGTCATGCTCGTGAAGACGCCGCGCCGCGCGAAATCCTTCCGTCGCTCTGGTGGCGAATCAGCCCTTGCGCGCCAGACGCTGGAGCGCTCGGCGCCGCGCGGGGTCGAGCCGCGCCATCTGCTCGGCGAAATGGCTGAGCGCGACGTCGCCGTACTGGTCGACGAGGCCCTCGACCTCAGTCTTCGCGCGCAGAGCCATGTACTCGTCGCGCTCGTAGGCCGGGGCGTAGTAGTCGGTCTTGCCCTCGCGGCGGCGACTCAACAGCCCCTTCTTGTGCAGCCGCGCCATGATCGTCATGTACGTCGTGTACGCACGTTCCTTGCGCGCGCGCGCGTTGAGCGCCTCCATCACCGAACGCACCGACGCCTCGCCTCCGG
Source organism: uncultured Solirubrobacterales bacterium (assembly GCA_963770615.1). Taxonomy (GTDB): domain Bacteria; phylum Actinomycetota; class Thermoleophilia; order Solirubrobacterales; family Solirubrobacteraceae; genus Palsa-465. The sequence goes on from CAVYQJ010000003.1 coordinate 64,315, forward strand.
CCCATAGCTGCTCCATCACCTCGGACTCGAGCTCGTGGAGAGGCGGCGGCGCGGCGGTACGGGAGCGCTTCGTCGATCGGCTCGCCATCTACGACGCACCCTAGCAGGTGGAGAAGTTTACGCCCGGCCACGGTCGTCAAGACGGCCTGCGGTCGCCAAGACCCACCGTCTCAGATTCCGAGCGCGCAGCCGTCCTTGCGTGCGTCCGAGCCACCGAACAGCGTCTCGTCACGGACGATGATCGCCTGACCGCCGCCGAATACGCCGCGCCCGGTCTCCTTGCGCACGTCGAATCCGAGCCGGGCGAACTCGTCCGCGCGCCCCCACAGCGGCTGCTCGAGGCTGAGCGTCGTGCCGTCGATCCGGAAGCGGCCGCGGTCGATCGCCACCTGCGGGTCGCCGTCCGGCAGCAGCGCGGTCAGGAACTGCACGTGCGACTGGGCCTGGATGAACCCGCCCATCAGGCCGAACGGCCCGACCAGATCGGGGCCGCGCGTCAGCATCCCGGGGATCAGCGTGTGGTAGGGGCGCGTCCCCCCGACGACCGTGCCCTGCACCGCGAACCCGGCGGCGCGGTTGTTCAACACGATCCCGCTCGACCCGGCGACCACGCCCGACCCGAACGCCTCGTACAGGCTCTGGAGCAGCGACACCGCCATCCGGTCGCGATCGACCGCCACCACGCAGACGGTTCCCCCGGCCGGCTCGGCGATGGCGCCGGGGAGCGCCGCTCGCCTCGCGGCCACGTGCTCGGGGGACAGCAGACGGCCAACGTCGGCGCCGTCGCGGACGTTCGCGAGCGCGTCCTCGAGCGCCAGCGCCACCGCCCGGATCAGCTCGCGCAATCCGGGCTCGGAGTCGCCGAGGATCGCAAGCGCCTCGAGCACCGCGACGCCCTGGGTTGGTGGCGGCAGCTCGTACACCTCGAAGCCGCGGAAGGTGCCCACCAGCGGCTCCACCCAGCGCGGGCTATACGCCGCAAGGTCCTCGAGCGTAAGCCACGACGCGTTCGCGATCTCCCGAGCGGGCGGGCCCGTGTAGAGGAACTCCGGCCCCTGCGCGGCGATGCCGAACAGCGTCTCCGCCAACTCCGGCAGCCGGTACGTCGCACCGAACGCGGGGGGCGCCCCGAACTCCGCGGGCGCGCGCGGGCTCATACGCCACACCTCGGCGCAGTTGACGCCGGCGGGCGCTCCGTCCCGAGCCAGCTCGATCGCCGGTCGCAGGCAGCGCTCGAGCCCGAGCCGTCCGAACCGCCGGGACAGCTCGTCCCACCCGGCGACCGCTCCCGGAACGTCGACCGAGTTCGGGCCGGACTCGGCGGGCGGCTCGGCGGGGGCCAGCCGCGGCGCCGGCCCGGCGGCGTCGATCCCGTGCACGGCGCCCAACGCGTCGCGCACGATCGCGAACAGATCGCCGCCGATCCCGGTCGCGTGGGGCTCGGTCACGCACAGGACCGCGGCGGCGCAGATCACGGCGTCGACCGCGCTCCCGCCTTCGCGGAGCGCGTCGAGGCCGGCGAGCGTGGCCAGCGGCTGGCTCGAGGCGACCATCCCGTGCGACGCGACCGCCGCCGAGCGAGATGGAGACAGGCCGAAGGACACGCGACCTCAGGTGCCGGTCGGCCCGAACCGCTCGGTTCTGATCCGGCTCGGGTCGTGCCCGCTGTCGACCAGCCAGCCGGCGGCCGCCTCGACGAACGCGTTCGGGCCGCAGACGTACACGCGGGGCTTCGCCGACGGCGGCCCGGCGACGTCTTCGAGCAGCGCCCGGTCGATCCGCCCGCGACGACCCTGCCAATCGTCCGGCCACTCTCGGGTAAGCACAAAACGAACATCGACCCGGTCAAGCGCGTCATACCCGAGCAGCTCGTCGCGGTAGATCACCTCGCCGAGCCGCCGCACCGAGTACGCCAACCGGACCGCCACGGAGCGGTCGGTGCTCGACCAGTGGCGGAGCATCGAGCGGAGCGGCACCACGCCCGAGCCGCCGGCGATCAACACCAGCGGCCCGCCGAGCGACTCCTCCCAGACGAAGTAGCCACCGATCGGGCCCCGGAGCTCGACCTGATCGCCCGGTCTGAGCACGTCGACGAGGTACGGCGACACCTCCCCGTCGTCAAGCCGCTCGACGGTCAGCATCAGATGATCGTCCTCCGGAGCCGATGCGATCGAGTAGCTCCGCTCTGCCTGGTAGCCGTCCTCGGCGGTCAGCCGGACGTCGACGTGCTGGCCGGCGCGGTATCCCAGCGGCCAATCCGGCCGCTCGAACACGATGGTCTTCGCGCGCGCGGTTTCGTCGACGAGCTCGAGCACCGACGCGAGCTGCCAGGTCAGTCTCCCTGGTAGCGCTGCTCGAGCCATGGGTCGCCGAGGTTGTGATAGCCGTAGTTCTCCCAGAACCCGGGCTCGTCACGGAGCGTCAGCGTCAGCCCTCGCACCCACTTGGCGCTCTTCCAGAAATACAGGTGGGGCACCAGCAGCCGCGCGGGCCCGCCATGCTCGGGGTGCAGAGGCTCGCCGTCGTACTCGTAGGCCACCCAGGCCTTGCCGTCGCTGATGTGGTCACGAGGCAGATTCGTCGTGTAGCCGCCGTCCGACCAGGCGGTCACAAAGGCGGCCTCGCTGTCGATCCCCTCGAGCAACGTGTCGACTGACACACCCTTCCACTTGGTGTCGAACTTGGACCACTTGGTGACGCAGTGGATGTCGACGGTGACCATCTCCGTCGGTAGCTCGAGGAACTCCTTCCACGGCCACGACACCGGCTGGTCGACCTCGCCGCTGATCAGGAAGCTCCACTCATCGAGCGGAGTGTGCGGCGTCGGGCCGGCCGACAGCACGGGGAAGCCGGTCTCGACGTACTGCCCCGGCGGCAGCCGCGACGGGTCGGCGACCGGACGTCGCCGACCCAGGAAGCCGCGCGAGACGGGCGACATCAGCTCGGAGCCGCGTGCCCGAACTGGACCCGGATCATCCACAGCTGCTGCTCGAGCGCGCGGACGACCTCGATGATCACGTCCTGCGACGCGGCGTCGATCTCGCCGAGCTTGTCCATCCGCTCGCGGGCGCGATCGGCAACGTCGTTCAAGCGCTCGCTGAGCTCGCGGATGACGACGTGATCGTCAAGCGTTTCCCGGGCGATCGGCTTCAGCTCCGTGATCGCGGCGACGGCGCCGCTCTGGCCGTCGGGCACATAGCCGAGCGCGACAGCCCGCTCGGCGACCACGTCGGAGAGCTCGCGCCAGGAGTCGACGAGCTCGTCGAGCTGCTCGTGCAGCGGCCGGAACAGCGGCCCGGTCACGTTCCAGTGCAGCTGCTTGCCGACGAGAGCGAGGTCGATGAGCTCGACGAGCATTGCCTGAAGCTGGTTGCCGACCTCCTCGCGCTGGTGCGTTCCGAGGGCCGGAAGGTGCGCGGCGCTCTGCGAAGTTGAAGCCATGCGTTCTCTCCTGGGTTGGGGGACGACGCTCATGCTACGCGCGGGAACATAGTGTTGAGTGAAAGATGGGGACTGGTTCTCACCCGGGCACGACCGTCGCGGCCGAGACGACCGACCCGAAAGGCTCGGGCTGGAGCCCGCTGCGCTACTCCGACTTCCGGCGATGGTGGCTCGCGCAGCTGACCTCGAACGTCGGCAGCTGGATGCAGACCGTCGCGGCGCAGTGGGTGATGACCACGCTGACGAGCTCGGCATTCCTCGTGGGGGCGATCCAGGGTACGAACCTCCCGGTGCTGCTGCTCGCGGTCCCCGGCGGAGTGCTCGGCGACCTGCTCAACCGCAAGAAGCTGATCATCGCCGGGCAGGCGGTGATGCTCGCCTCAGCGGCCGCGCTCGGCGCGCTCGATCTCGCCGGACTCGTGACGCCGGCGGTGTTGCTGATCCTCCTGTGCGGGGTCGGCGTCGGGCAGGGCCTGACCGGGCCGATCGCGCAGACGCTCCAGCCCGAGCTCGTCCCGCCGTCCGAGCGACCGCAGGCGATCGCGCTCGGGTCGGTCAACCAGAACCTGGCCCGCGCGATCGGGCCGGCGATCGGCGGACTGCTGCTCGCGGCGACGAGCGCCGCGCTCGTGTTCTTCGTCAACGCGGCGTCGTTCCTGGCGGTGATCGGCGTGGTCGCGATCGTTTCGGTGCCGGCCCGGGTCCTGACGCTACCGCGCGAGCACGTTCGCTCGGCGACGGTCGCGGGCGCCCGGTTCGTCCGCAACTCTCCGGCGCTGCTGGCGATCATGGTGCGGGCGGCGGCGTTCGCGTTCTTCGCCAGCGGGGTGTGGGCACTGCTCCCGCTCGTCGCGCGGCACACGCTGGGGCTGGGCTCGGGCGGCTACGGGCTGCTGCTCGGCGCCGTCGGGATCGGCGCGGTGCTCGGCGCGACGTTCTCCCCGGCGATCCGCCGGACGCTGTCGCCGCGCGTGCTGATGGCAGCGTGCGCCGCGGCGATCGCGGCGTGCGGGGTGGTGCTGGCCGTGTCGCACGTCGCGGTGATCGACGGCGCTTTGCTCGCGCTGTCCGGAACCGGCTGGATCCTCGGACTCGGTCAGCTCAACGCGTCGTTCCAGTCGACGCTGCCGAGCTGGGTCAAGGCGCGCGGGATGGCGTTCTACACGGTCGCTTTCCAGGGCGCCTCCGGGACCGGCGCGCTCACGCTCGGGGCGGTCGCACAGGCTGCCTCGCTCAAGACGGGCCTGTTGGTGCTCGCCGCCGGACTGGTCGTCGGTGCCGCGGCCACGTTCCGGCTGTCGCTGCCCAGACCGGGGCAGATCGACATCACGCCGGCCGACGCGATGCCGCTGCCGGTCATCCCCGAGGGTCCCGTCGGCCGCGTGTTCGTGACCGCGAGCTACGACGTCGCGCCCGGCAACGAGGAAGCGTTCCTCGCCTACTCCGACCGGCTCAAGCACTTCCGCCAGCGCACCGGCGGGATGCAGTGGCGGCTGTTCGTCGACGAGCAGAAGCCCGGTCGATACCTCGAGACGTTCCTGGTCGAGACCTGGGAAGAACACGAGCGCCAGCACGGGCGCGCGACGCAGCACGACGCCAACCTGCTCGAGGAACTCGACGGGCTGCTTGTCCCCCCGACGCATCGAGAGGTCCATCACTACCTGACGGCTCCACCTCAGTCCCACCATCGCTTGTAGCCCCGAATTCACGCCGGAGGTGCTGAGGCGCGAGAATGGAGACGTGGCCGACCAACCACCCGCCTCCCAGACCTCGCCGAACGACCAGAAGCCAGGCCCGCCGTCTCCGGCGATGCCGCGTGACCGACGCGGCTGGCGGGTTGCCCCGGCGCCTGACGGGCGCGGGATGCCCGACGAACACAAGCCGACGCCGCCGCATCGCCTCCGCGGCTTCTGGATCTTCTTCATCCTGCTGCTGGCGGTCAACTGGATACTGGTGCTGGTCAGCCAGCCGGTCGGGCAGCCGCGGGTCACCGTCCCATTCAGCCCGTATTTCCTCCAGCAACTCGAGGCGGGCAAGGTCTCGTCGATCTCCTCCACGAGCGGGGCGATCAAGGGCACGTTCAAGGAGAAGATCCGCTACCCGGCGAGCGATGAGAAGGCGACGCCGACGACGTTGTTCGCCACCCAGGTTCCGTCGTTCTGGAACACGAACCAGCTGACGGACCAGCTGACCTCGGAAAAGGTCGAGGTCAACGCGAAGAATCCCAATCCGGGAACGTCGCTCCTGACCGAGCTCCTGGTCGGGTTCGGGCCGACGCTGTTGCTGTTCGCGATCATCTACTTCTTCATCAGGCGCGCGGCGAAGTCCGGTGCGGGCGGGCTGGGCGGGCTCGGGAACTTCGGGCGCTCGCAGGCGCGCCGGGTCGATCCCCAGAAGATCCAGGTGACGTTCGACGACGTCGCCGGGATCGACGAGGCAAAGGCGGAGCTGACGGAGATCGTCGACTTCCTGAAGAACCCCGAGCGCTATCAGAAGCTCGGCGGCCGCACGCCCCACGGCGTGCTCCTATTCGGGCCGCCGGGAACCGGCAAGACGCTGCTCGCGCGGGCGGTCGCCGGCGAGGCCCACGCCGCGTTCTTCTCGATCGCCGCCTCGGAATTCATCGAGGCGATCGTCGGCGTGGGCGCGGCGCGCGTTCGCGACCTGTTCGCCAAGGCCAAGGAGGCGGCGCCGTCGATCATCTTCATCGACGAGCTCGACGCGATCGGCCGCTCGCGCCAGGGATCGGCGGGGATCACGGGCGCCAACGACGAACGCGAGCAGACGCTCGACCAGATCCTGACCGAGATGGACGGGTTCGAGTCGAACGAGGCGGTCATCGTGCTCGGGGCGACCAACCGGCCCGAGATCCTCGACCCCGCGCTGCTCCGCCCCGGCCGGTTCGATCGCCGCGTCGCCGTGCAGCCACCCGACCGCACCGGTCGGCTGAAGATCCTCCAGGTCCATACCCGCTCGATTCCGCTCGGCGCGGACGTCGACCTGGGCGCGCTCGCGTCCTCGACCCCCGGGATGGTCGGCGCCGACCTCGCCAACCTGTGCAATGAGGCGGCGCTGCTCGCCGCCCGGCGCAACCACGACAAGGTGGAGAACGCCGACTTCACCGACTCACTCGAGAAGATCCTGCTCGGCGCGCCGCGCGGAATCCTGCTCAACCGCGAGGACCGGGAGCGGACCGCGTTCCACGAGTCCGGCCACGCGCTCGTCGGGATGCTCACCCCCGGGGCCGACCCGGTGCGCAAGGTCTCGATCATCCCCCGCGGCCAGGCGCTCGGCGTGACGCTGTCCACGCCGGACGCCGACCGGGTTTCGTACTCGCGCGAGGAGCTCGACGCCAAGATCAAGGTCGCGCTCGGCGGCCGCGTCGCCGAGGAGGTCGTGTACGGCAAGATCACGACCGGCGCCGAGTCGGACATCGAACAGCTGACCCAGATCGCCCGGCAGATGGTCGGCCGGTGGGGCATGAGCGACAAGCTCGGACCGATCACGCTGCTCCCGCGCGACGGTTCGGGGCCGTTCTTCCCCGGCGCGAGCGAGACCTCGCCGCACCTCCAGTGGCTGATCGACCAGGAGGTGCAACGCATGGTCGAGGAGGCCCATACTGCGGTGACCGATGTGCTGCGGAGCCACCGCGGCCAGCTCGACAGCCTGGCGCACGCGCTCCTGCTCGCCGAGACGCTCGACTCCGCGGCCGCCTACGCCGCCGCGGGCGTGAAGCTGCCTGTGCCCCCCGAGATCGAGCCTGAGACCGCGCCTGAGCCCGAGGTGGCTGCGAAGACGTAGCGGCCGGCGATTTCGGCCAGCCCTCGTGCAAATGCGGTAAATATTTTCCTCGGAATTTGCACGGTCACGTAGACTCGCGCCTCCGTGCGGAGTGGACGAACGTTTCGTGATCTGGTAGCTCGGATGCCGCGGACGAAGGCGGCACTGGCGTTCGCCGAGGAGCAGCACGCCGGTCAGCTGCGCAAGGCTGACGGTGCTCCCTTCATCGCGCACCCGATCGAGGTCGCGTCGCTGCTCTACGACGCCGGCGCGGGCGATGACGTGATCGCGGCCGGTCTGCTCCACGACACGCTCGAGAAGACGCGCACGGACGGGACCGAGCTCCGCACGCGGTTCGGCTCGAGAGTCGCCCGGCTCGTCGCGGCGGTGAGCGAGGATGAGAGCATCGCCGGCTACGCGACGCGGAAGGCGGCGCTGCGCCGGCAGGTCGAAGCCGCCGGGACCGACGCGATGCTGGTGTTCGCCGCCGACAAGGTGTCGAAGGTGCGCGAGCTGAACGTGGCACCGGACGGGAGCGAGGCGGCTCGGCTGGCGGTAACCGTGTCGCGGACGCGGCAGCGCAGGCTGAACCACTACCGGCACTGCCTCGAGCTGCTCGAGGTACACATCGCGGACTCGCCGCTGGTACGGCAGCTACGCACCGAGCTCGAGCTGCGCTCGGCTGCCCCGGCCCGCCGCCAGGCGTTCGCCGCTTAGAGCCCGAGGCGCGAGCGTCTAGCCCGCGATGACCGCGTCCGTGAGCGGGTCGATCGCGGCGAGCCTGGCGGACAGCTCGTCGCTCAGGCCCCAGCGGGCCGCCAGCGCGGCGGGCGCGGTGTAGGTGAGCTTGGTCTGGCCCTCGTCGTCCCACACCAGCACCTTCAGCGGGAGGTCGAGCGCCGCGAGCGGCACCGCCTCCATCACCGGCGTCCCCGCCTTCGGCGCCCCGAAGATCACGACCTTGGTGTCGCGCAGCTCGAGCCCGGCCGCGTGCGCCTCACCGCTGTGGTCGATCACCCCGAACAGGTTTACGCCCTTCGCGCCGAGCACCTCGGAGAAGCGCGCCACTGTCTGCGCGACCGACAGCGAGGTGAGCTTGGTGACGAGCTCGTCGTCGCTCATCGGAACGCCGTCCCACGCTCCGCCGCGGCGGGTGTCATGAGCTCCTCCTCCGCGTCGTCCTCGGCCGACTCCAGGCGCCCGCGCGGCAGCCAGCGGACCGCGACGATGAACGTCGCGACCATCACACCGGCCATGATGTAGAAGACGGTCTGGGTCGAGTGCGCGAACGCGAGTCGGACTGAGTGCACCAGCGCGGCCGTGTGCCCGGACCCGGAGCCCGACGGTGCGCCGCTGGCGCTGAACGAGGCGGCGACCCGGTGGGCGACCCCACTGGGGACGCCGTGAAGGGTCAGCGCCTTGGTCACGTTCGTGTCGTTCCGGCTGATCAGGACGGCGCCCAGGACCGCCAAGCCCAAGCTCGCGCCGAAGTTCCTCGCGGTCTGGGTGATCCCGGTGACCTCGCTGTAGCTCGTGCTCGGCGCGCGGTTGACCGCGTCGGTGCTCGCCGGACCGAGCATCAGCCCGAGGCCCGCGCCGGCGATCGCGATGTAGAGGCTCTGCGCGCCGAGCGAGAGGTCGGTGAGCTTCCCGGCAAGCAGGAAGAACCCGACCGCCCCGAGCGCGCCCCCGATCACGATCGCGGGTCTCGCCCCTCGTCGGTCGAGCATACGGCCGCCGACCTGGGCCGCGATCACGAACCCGATGAAGAACCACAGGATGTACTCACCCGCCTGGGACGAGTTCTTGCCGAGCGCGACCTGGGCGTAGACGCTCCCGAAGAAGAAGAACGGGACGAACACGATCGACATCAGCCCGAGCACGACTGTGTCGGTCGCGAAGCCGCGGTCGAGGAAGATCTGGAGTCGCAGCAGCGGGTACTTGATCCTCAGCTCGAAGCGCACGAACACGGCCATCAACAGCAGGCCGACGATGATGCAGACCCAGGTCGCGGGGCTGCTCCATCCCCAGACGCTCGACTGCTCGAAGCCGAGCACGGTCAGGCCCATCCCCCCGGTGATCAGAGCCGTACCGCGGTAGTCGAGCGGCTGCGGGCGAGGCTCGTCCTCCGGGCACGCGATCTGGGTCAGAACGACCGCGATGATCGCGACCGGGATGTTGATCCAGAAGATCGCCCGCCACGTCCACTCCGTCAGGAACCCGCCCGCGATCGGCCCGATCGCGGTCAGGCCGCCCGAGATGCCGAAGAAGATCGCCATCGCCTTGCCGCGCTCGCGCAGCGGGAACGAGGCGACCACGATCGCGACCGCGGACGGGAACAGCAGCGCCGCGGTCGCTCCCTGGACGACGCGGAAGAAGATGATCCAGGGCTCGGCGATCGCGCCCTTCGGCGTGAGCCCGCACGCCGCCGACGCGATCGCGAAGCCGGTGACGCCGATCAGCACCATCCGCTTGCGCCCGAGCACGTCGCCGAGCTTCCCTCCGAACGCGAACAGCGCCGACAGCGCGAGCAGGTACCCGTTGATGACCCACTGCGTGCCGGTCGGCGACAGCGACAGCTCCGTCTGGATCTTCGGGATCGCGATCGCGACGATCGTCTGATCGATGAACGTCATCGCGACGGCGAACACCATCGCCGCCAGCACGAGGTTCTTGTTCGCTCTCATACCGAACGATCCTGATTCATCTCAGGGCGCTTTGCAAGCAGGCCCGCGACTACCGGGTAGCGAGCCGCTGGTGCACGAGCTGTACGGCCATCGAGCCCTCGCCGACGGCGGAGGCGACGCGCTTGACCGAGCCCGAGTGAACGTCGCCGACCGCAAAGATGCCGGGCCGGCTCGTCTCGAGGAACAGCGGCGGTTCGTCGCCGTGTTCTGCGAGATCACTGGAGGGGAGATCGCGGCCGGTAATCAGGAAGGAGTGCTCGTCCATCGCCACGTGGCCGCGCAGCCAGTCGGTGTGGGGATCGGCGCCGATGAACACAAACAGCGCCTTGGCCTCCAGCTCGCGGCGCTCGCCGGTCCGCTTGTCGACGACGACGACCGCCTCGAGCGTGGGGTCGCCCTTGAGCTCGACGATCTCGGTGTACGTCATCAGCTCGACCTGGGGACGGTTCTCGAGCTCGTCGATCAGGTACCGCGACATCGACTTCCCGAGATCGCCACCGCGGATCATCAGGCGGCAGCTGGCGGCGTGCTGGGACAGGAACATCGCGGCCTGGCCGGCGGAGTTGCCACCGCCGACGATCAGCACCGGGTCGCCGGCGCACATCTGCCCCTCCGCCTGGGTGGCGGCGTAGTAGACGCCGAGGCCCTCGTAGCGCTCGAGCTCGGGGAGGTCGAGCTTTCGATACTGGGCGCCGGTGGCGACGATCACCGTCCGGCCGTTGACGACCGACCCGTCGGACAGCTCGATCGTGTAGTGGCCGTCGTCGGCCGCCAGGCCGACCGCGAACGCCGGCACCACCATGCGCGCGCCGAACCGCCTCGCCTGGAGCGTCGCGCGCTCGGCGAGCTCGCTCCCCGAGATCCCGGTCGGGAACCCGAGGTAGTTCTCGATCCGCGCCGACGTGCTCGCCTGGCCGCCGAACGCGATCTTGTCGATCACCTGCGTGTCGAGCCCCTCCGAGGCGCCGTACACGGCCGCCGCCAGGCCGGCGGGACCGGCGCCGACGATCACGAGATCGCACATCGGCGGTGGGGCCCCACCTGAGCCGAGCCCCAGCAGCTTCGCGACCTCGGCGTTGCTCGGGTTTCGCAGGACGCCCTCGCCGCTGATCACGACCGGCGTCTCGCCGGCGGAGATCCCGAGCGCCCGCAACAGCCCGTCGGCCTCCTCGTCCTCCTCGAGGTCCAGCCACTGGAACGGCATGCGGTTGCGAGCCAGGAACTCGCGCAGACGGCGCGTGCACTGCGAGTAGCGCGAGCCGACCAGTTTCACCCCGGCGCCGATGTCGATCAGGATCTCCCGGCGCGCGAGGAACGCGCGCAGGATGATGTTGCTGAGCTCCTCGTCGTTGGCGAGGAGGTTGCGGAGCCGGTCGGCCGAGACCTGGATGACCTCGCCGGCGTCGCGTACGACCGCGCTCAGGTACGGCGGCGAGCCGGTCAGCAGGTTGACCTCGCCGAGGAACCGGTGGCGCCCGTGGACCGAGATGATCCGGTTCTCGTGGCCGTAGCCCTGGACGATCGTGACCGTGCCCGACTCGACCAGGAAGAAGTCGTAGCCGGCGTCGCCCTCGCGGAACAGGACCTCGCCGGACTCGACCTCCCGCACGGTTCCGACCGCGCGTAGCCGCGCCCGCTGCTCCTCGCCGAGCCGCGGAAACGCGCCGTTGCGGTTGACCGGCTCCTCGAAGCCGGCCCCGAGCGGCTCGGTCATCACGCGTCGGGGACGACGAACATCACGTCGTCCACGTAGCAATAGGACCAGTCCTCGCCGGGCTGCACCGAGGTGACGATCGGGTGGCCGCTTTGGTGGGCGTGATGGGTGGCGTGGCGGTTGGGCGAGGAATCGCAGCACCCGACCTGGCCGCAGACGCGGCACACCCGGAGGTGCACCCACCTGCCGCCGATCTTCAGGCACTCCTCGCAGCCGGCGACCTGCTCCGGGCGAGGCTCATGGATCTGGTCGAGGTGCGCGCAGGTGGTCGCGCTCATCATCGGGTGGCCTTCGCGCGCGGGTTGTTCAGCGGCGTGAGCGTGTGCTCGAGGTGGTCTCGCATGTGCTCGTGCTGAGGGGGCAGCCGCAGCGCCTCGCCGAGGTGGGCCGGGTCCTCGTCGATCGCGAACCCGGGGCTCGGGGTGGCGAGCTCGAACAGCACCCCGCTCGGCACGCGGTAGTAGATGCTGAGGAAGTACTGGCGGTCGATCACCGGGGTCGGGTGCTGACCGAAGGAGGCGACTCGCTCGCGCCACTGCTCGTGTTCGTCGTCACGATCGCACCAGGCGATGTGATGCACGGTGCCGGCGCCCTGGAAGCCGCTCGCGGGCGGCGGGTCGTCGTAGGTGTAGGTCGCGCGCCGGTTGCCCTGCATCACGTACACGCCGGGCGCCGTGCGCTCGAACCCCATGCCCTTGGTCAGGAGCCGGTCCTCGGCGTCGTCCTCGCCCACCCGCCCGTACGCGCGCGCGCCCTCGAATCCGAGCAGCGCGTACTCGGGTGGGATGTCGGCCGCGTTGGCGCGCAGCGGTTCGTCGCCGGAGTCGACCGCGGCGAGCTCGAGCGGGAGCCCCTCGGGGTCCTCGAACACGATCGCGCGGCCGATCGCGTCGTGCTGGACCTCGACCCCCTCGCCGGCGAGCCGGTCGACCCAGAACGCGAGCGCGTCGTCGGAGCCCACCCGCCAGATCAGGCGGTGGATCATGCCGGCGCCGGCGCGGCCCCGCGCCGCGTCGGGAAACTCGAAGAACGTCAGGATCGAACCGGGAGCCCCGGTCTCATCGCCGTAATACAGGTGGTAGACGTCGGGGGCGTCGAAATTGACCGTCTTCTTGACCAGCCGCAGGCCGAGCACGCGCGCATAGAAATCGACGTTGCCCGGCGCGTCGGCAGTGATGCAGGTGATGTGGTGGATGCCGTCCAGCTCCATGGTCCCTCGTTTCGTCTCGGTTGGCGCGTGCTCGCGCACTCCCCACCTTGACAAAGTCGTCAAGGGGCGCGGCGAAACCTGTCCCGCGGAGCTACTGCCAGTACCGCTCGACCGTGTTGGGGTCGCGGACGCGGACCGAGTCGGGGTCGCTCCCGGCGTCGCGCGCCGCGCGCCGCTGACGGAGCAGGTCCCAGCATTGGTCGAGCTCGATCTCGACGTCGCGCAGCCGCTGCTGATCGGCCTCGAGCGCGTCGTCGTCTGCTGCGTCGGTTTGCTCGCGGGTGCGAAGCTCGTGCTCCTCGGCGACCAGGCGTTCGATCCGCGCGGTGATGGTTTCGTCGCTCATATCTGAATCCTAGTCCCGGTTGTGGTTGACGACCTCGATGTTGTTGCCGTCCGGGTCGAGCACGAACGCGGCGTAGTAGCCGGGGTGGTACCGGCGGCGCTCGCCGGGGCCGCCGTTGCTGGCGTAGCCGGCCGCCGTCGCGGCCTCGTGGAACCCGTCGACGACCGCGTTGTCATGCGTGGTGAAGGCGATATGGGCGTGCTCGGTCGGCGTGCCTCGGAGCAAGGAGAACGAGCCACCGGCAGGGCCGCGGTACTGGACGCGCTCGGGCACCTCAGCGCCGAGGATCAGACCGGCGTAAGGCGCGATCGCGTCGTAGAACGCCTTCGCAGCCGCGAGGTCGGCGACCCGGATCCACAGGTGATCGATGATCCCCCTGCGGTTCGGCGCCGAGTCGTTGACGGCCTCGACGCTGTTGCCGTCGGGATCGAGCAGGAACGCCCCGTAGTAATCGTGGCTGTATTCGGGCCGCGGCCCCGCGGGACCATCGTCGCGGTAGCCCGCCTCGGTGCCGACTCGCCAGAACTGGTCGACCTGGTCACGCGTCGGCGCCACGAAGGCGACGTGGAGGCGGCGGGTCGGCGGGTTCGGGGCGTCGGCCGCCGTCAGGATGAACTCCCCCCACTGGGAGAACGAGTTGGTTCGGTAGCTCTCGTCGATCCCGAGCGTTCCCAGCACCGCGTTATAGAAGCGTTCTGAGGCGTCCCGGTCGGTGACCCGGATCGTCACGTGGTCAAACATCGGGGTGGGCGGGGTGGTGTCCCGGCACGTCCAGCGCCGGGTTGCGGTCGAAGAACCCGACGGGCTTCAGCCAGAACGAGACCGTGTCGACGGGCATCACCGGCCAGTCCTCGGGCCGCGTCGCGTGGTTGATGCCGAACACGTACCAGAGCACGACGTCGGTGTTCTCGATCGGTCGGTCGCGCGAGGTCCAGACCGGCAGGCCGGAGTCCTCGGCGCTGAGGTTCGGGAACTCGCCGCATGGCCAGCGCTCGTCCTCGTCGTAGGGCGTCACCCAGAGCGTGTGCTCGATCGCGCGCGCCCGGCGGACCACCGGGGAGTCGGGGTCGAGCAGCGACGGGATGGCGGCGGTCGGCTCGAGCTTGTAGCCGACCGGCGTGCCGAGGCCATTGGCGACGTTGTCGTTCAGCACCTTCCAGGAGCGCTGGCGGCGCCAGTCGTAGTCCTGGATGCCCTCGCGCTCGGTCTTTAAGGGCGTGAGCCTTTGCGTCAGCGCGAGGCCGTAGGGGTTGTCCGGGCCGGTCGGCAGCGGGGCCGCCTCGGCCGCGTACACGGTGTTGTCCTCGCCGTCGACGTCGAGGTCGAGCCGGGCGACGATGAAATGCTGGTGAAACGGCGCGTACGTGCGGTCGTCGATCACCGTGCCGTACGGCGGTGGACTGCCGGCGAACGGGGTGGTGACCATGAGCCCGGTGGCGCGCACCTCGCACTCGATATTCCCGTCCTGGTGGAAGCGCCAGTACACGAGGTACTCGTAGTTGGCCACGGTGGCGTGGAACGAGACGACGAGCCGGCGCATCCGCCGTGTCTCGGCGCCGGTGCGATCGTCGACGTGCTTCCACAGGACCCCGTTGTCCTCCTCATGGATGCAGATCGCGTTCTTGACCGTGTGCGCCTCCCCGCGGGAGTCGTGCAGGACCGCGTCGAGGTAGGCGATCTCGCCGAGACAGTCGCACCCGAGCTCGAGCGAGGTCGTCATCAGGCCGAGCCCCCACTCGCCGATGTCGAACGCGGTGCGGCGGTAGTGGTCGGGCGTCGGGTCGCGGTAGGGCACGACCATCTCGGCGAACGACATGCGATGGGCGACCTTGCGGGTTCTGCCGGAGTCGTCGTACGTGAGGGTGTGGATCACGAGGCCCTCGCGGAAGTTGAACCCGAGCCGCATCGACCACTTCTGCCAGCTGAGCGCGTTGCCGTCGAGCGTGAATGACGGGCCGTCGGGCTGGGTGATGTCGAGCGCCCTTACGTCTGTTCGCTGCGTTAGGCCGGGGACGAGCGACGGCGCGTACTCGCCCATGATCGCCGGCGCCGGGCCGGGGTCGACGTCCTCGAGCTCGAGCAGCTCCATCGTGTTCAGGTCGACGACCGGATGGAGCCCGCTGAGCATGTTCGCGTACGGGTTCGCCTCCGGCGAGTTGCGGTGCCAGACGTCGGTCCAGCCGATCCGCCGGCCCCGGTAGCGCTCGGGCACGAGCTCGGCGCCGTAGGCCCAGGTGTCGAACAGGACGAGGTCGATGTCGGTGATGCCGCGCTTGGCCAGCGCCTCGACCACGCGGGGGTCTGTGCGGAGCGCGTGGTCGACCTCGTGGAACTCGTCGGGCGTCATCGGCGGGTGCTCGCCGGGGCGCGGCTCCCACGTCAGGACGCGCCGGTCGGTCAGCGATACGACGCCCTTGTAGGCGGCGCCGTCGTCGCGGTTCCAGCACACGACCTCGGCCTGGCGGGCGGGCGTGTCGGTGGCGCCAGCGAGCGCGTGCTTGGGCGGCTCTTTGAGGTCGATCGAGGCGAACCGCCACCGGTCGGTGACGCCGCGCTCGGCCTTGACGATCGCCGCGACGGCGCGGATCTCCTCAGCGGTCAGCGGGTCCAGCGGGTGTAGAGAGCTCATGCGGGCCCAATCCTATGTGTAGGTTTACGCGCGATGCTCGACCCGATGCAGCGCTGGCGCGAGTACGGCGAGAAGCCCGACTACGCCGGCCTCCTCACGTTCGGGGGCGTGCCGTGCACGCAGGACGCCGCCGAGCTGCCCGATTTCGACATCGCGATCGTCGGCGCCCCGATGGACGAGCTGGTGTCCGACCGCCCCGGCGCGCGGTTCGCTCCGCGCGCGATCCGGGCCGCGAGCTGCCCGCCCGGCCCTCACCTGGAGGTCGGCGTCGACGCGTTCGAGCGGCTGCGGATCGTCGACTTCGGCGACGCGCCCGTCGTCCCCGCCCAGCCGGAGCGCAGCCATGCCGCGATCGAAACGACCGTGCGCCAGATCGTCGACGCCGGGCTGCTCCCGGTGATCCTCGGCGGCGACCACTCGATCACCGGGCCGGACGCGCGCGCGTGCGCCGCCCGCAACGGGCCGCTCGGGCTGGTGCACTTCGACACCCACACCGACACCGGCGAGGAGGTGTTCGGGGCGACCCTGTCCCACGGGACCGTGATGCGGACGATCGTCGACGAGGGCGTGATCGATCCCGGCCGCTACGTGCAGATCGGGCTGCGCGGGTACTGGCCGGGACCGGCCGAGTTCGCCTGGCAGGCCGAGCGCGGGATCGCGAGCCTGTTCATGCACGACGTCCGCGACCGCGGGATCCGCGAAGTCATCGGGCACGCGGTCGACATCGTCGGGCCCGGCCCGGTGTTCCTGACCGTCGACATCGACGTGCTCGACCCCGCGTACATCGCGGGCGGCACCGGCACCCCGGAGCCGGGCGGGATGACGACGGTCGACCTGCTGTGGGCGGCGCGTACGGTCGCGGCCGATCTCGATCTGGTCGGGGCCGACGTGGTCGAGATAATCCCGACCGGCATCGGCTCCGCGGATCCGGCTGCGTTGGCCGGTGACCGTATCGTCCGCGAGATCCTCACGGGGATCGCAATGCGCCGCGGACACGCTTAGGGGCCTCGCTTCGCTCGGCATCCAGCCGGATGACTCCCGGCCGGCCCGGTCGTGGCGAGGCCGGATGCCGAGCGGGCCGAGCCGGGAGGCCGGTTCCGCGCGGCGTCCGTGCCGCGCGGGCGGGGTCGCTGATTCCTTGGGGGTCGTGGGGCGGATTGGGCTTTTTTAACGGCGGGCACCTGGAGAGGGGATGGGTCGGGTTGCGGGGCGCGGGGCGGGATGCGGGGCGGGCTGCGGGGCGCGGGGCGGGCTGCGGGGCGGGTTGCGGGGCGCGGGGCGGGTTGCGGGGCGCGGGGCGGGTTTCGGGGCGCGTGGCGGCTCGCGGAGCATGCATAACGCGACATTTGGCGCGCTTCGCGCCGGCCGTGCCGTGCTACGCGTGCCACACATGCGTAGTACGGCACGGCCTCGCCGGATCGGCTCCGTTGTCGTGCTATGCATGCCCGGCGCGCCGCGACCAGTTCCCGGGACGACCACACCCCCCTCAGGTGCCCGCCGTTAAACCCCCGCCGCCGACCGAGACGCACCGGGGGACCACAACACCCCCCTCAGGCGCCCGCCGTTGAAACCCCGGGCCGCCTCGGCACCGCCACCGGGGGACCACAGCACCCCGCTCAGATGCCGCCCTTAAACGTCGCCGGCCGTCACGCCACCTCGCGCAAAACGTGAATCGTGCGGAAGCGCGGGTCGCTGGCGCCGTGGAGCCGGGCGCCGGTCCGGGCGAGCTCGCTCAGGTGGGCGACGATCTCGGCGGAGATCCGCTCGCCCGGGAGCAGCTGGGGCACGCCCGGCGGGTAGCTCGCGATCGACTCGCACGAGATCCGCCCGACGGCGTCGGCGACCGCCACCACGTCGGCCTCGCCGAGGAACGCGTCGCGTGGCGGCACGGCCATCTCCCCGAGCAGCATCTTCGCCGGCCCGACGATCGCCGCGGTCGTGCCCGGCTTGGCGATCCGCTTGACGGTCTCCTCGATGTCGCCGGCGAGCCGGCGCAAGGCCTTGGCGGTGTCGGCGAGCCCGACGATCAGCACGATCGTGGCCTGCGTCGGCAGCTCGACCTGGACGTCGTAGGAGCGGCGCAGCGCATCCGCCATCTCGTAGCCCGTGCAGCCGGTGCCGCGCACGTCGATCACGATCCGCATCGGGTCATACCCCGCGATCCCTGACCGTCCGACCCAAGAGGAGTCGACGAGCCGGATCCCGCCGATCGTCTCGAGCTTGGCCCGCGCCACCGCGATCGCCTCGAGCGCCTCGTGCAGTAGCTGCTCGCCGTGCAACGCGAGCTGCCGGCGCGCTCCGTCGAGCGAGGCCAGCAGCAGCGACGATGGGCTCGTGGTCCGCAACAGCCGCAGCACCCGCGCCACCGCCTCGGGGTCGATCCGTCCGCTCAACCCGACGTGCAGCATCGCGCTCTGGGTGAGCGACCCCGCGATCTTGTGCGTGCTGGTCAGCATCGCGTCGGCGCCCTGGGCGAGCGCCGGCGGCGGCAGCGCCTCGTGGAACCCGAAGTGCGGCCCCCACGCCTGGTCGACCACGAGGGGCATCCCGAACGCGTGGGCGACCTCCGCCAGGCCGGCGATGTCGGCGGCCATGCCGTAGTACGTCGGCGACACCACCCACGCCGCCCGCGCGGCCGGCGCCGCCTCCAAGGCCGCGGCCAGCGTCTCAGGCGTGACGCAATGCGTGATCCCGAGCTCCTCGTCGTACTCGGGTATCACGAAGCTCGGGAGGCCGCCGCTCAGCACGAGCCCGTCGACGACCGACGAGTGCGAGTTGCGCTGGACGACGACGCGGGTGCCGAGCGGCGCGAGCGCCATGCACAGGGCGTGGTTGCCCTGGGTCGCGCCGTTGGTGAGGAACCAGCTGCGGGCGGCGCCGAACGCCTCGGCGGCCATCGCCTCGGCCCGTTCGTACGGCGTCGGCGACGGGCCGACGTCGATCCCGTGGATCAGCTGCGGCACGTCACACGCGAGCGCGTCGAGCCCGATCGCCTTGACCACGCCCGGGTCGGCCCCCGGGCCACCCTTGTGGCCCGGGACGTGGTAGCGCGCCGCGCCGCGGAACGCGTACTCGACGACCGCGTCGAGATACGGCGCGACCGGCTGCTCGGGGGTATGCGACCCCGCCGCGACATGAGCCGCCGCCGAAGTCGCCGTCTCGCCCGTGCTGCTCATGCGCTCACGCCTCTATGTGGCTCATCACGTGCTTGATGCGCGTGTAGTCCTCGAGGCCGTAGTGCGACAGGTCCTTGCCGTAGCCCGAGTGCTTGAAGCCGCCGTGCGGCATCTCGGCGACGAGCGGGATGTGGGTGTTGATCCACACGCAGCCGAAGTTGAGCCGCTTGGACACGCGCATCGCGCGCCCGTGGTCCTTGGTCCATACGCTCGAGGCGAGCCCGTACTGGACGTCGTTGGCCCACCGGACCGCCTCGTCCTCGTCGCTGAACGGCTGCACGGTGATGACCGGCCCGAAGATCTCGGTCTGGCTGAGCTCGTCGGTCTCCTGGAGCCCGTCGATGACGGTCGGCTCGAAGAAGTAGCCCTTGTCGCGCGCGCGGTGACCGCCGGCGACGATCTTCGCGTGGTCGGGCGTGCGGTCGACCATCCCGGTCACGTGTCCCAGCTGGTTGGCGTTGTTGAGCGGGCCGTACAGGACGTCCTCGTCGGGCGCGCCCGTGGCCGTGCCCTTCGCCTGCTCGACGAGCCCGTCGACGAATTCCTCGTGCACGCGCGGGGAGACGAGCACGCGCGTCGCCGCGGTGCAGTCCTGGCCGGCGTTGAAGTAGCCGGCGACCGCGATCTCCTCGGCCGCCTTCGCGAGATCGGCGTCGTCGAAGATCACGACCGGGGCCTTGCCGCCGAGCTCGAGGTGGACCCGCTTGACGTCGGACGCGGCGGACGTTGCCACCGCCATACCCGCGCGGACGCTGCCGGTGATCGACACCATCTGCGGGATCTTGTGGGCCACCAGCGCGGCGCCGGTGTCACGATCGCCGAGCACGACGTTGAACACGCCCGCGGGGAGGAACTCGGCCATCAGCTCGGCCATCCACACCGTGCTCGCGGGCGTCGTGTCGGACGGCTTCAGCACCATCGTGTTGCCCGCGGCGAGCGCCGGCGCCCACTTCCACACGGCCATCATCGCCGGGTAGTTCCAGGGCGTCACCGCCGCGCACACGCCGATCGGCTCGCGCCGGATGAACGACGTATAGCCGGTCATGTACTCGCCGGCCGAGGTTCCCTCGAGCACGCGGGCGGCGCCGGCGAAGAACCGGATCTGATCGACCATCGGCGGCACCTCTTCGGACAGCACGAGCGCCTTGGGCTTGCCGGTGTTCTCGCTCTCGACGTTGACGAGCTCCTCGGCCCGCGCCTCGATCGCGTCGGCGATCTTGAGCAACGCGAGCTGGCGCTCCGACGGGGTCGTCTGCCCCCAGCTCTCGAACGCGCGCGCCGCCGCCTTACAGGCGGCGTCGATCTCCTCCTCGGAGGACACGGCCGCCTTGGCGAACACCTCCTCGGTGACGGGGTCGACCAGCTCGAGGTCGCGGCCGTTCTGACCGGCCACCTGGCCGTCGACGAAGTTGGTCAGCACCTTGGTCATAGCCTCTCCTTTGCCTCATCGAAAGATCGGGTCATCATCATGCCGTCCGGCCAACGGTATTCCGCGCGACCATCGGCCGGGAAGTAAACGGCCGTATAAAGCGTCCCGAAGCCGCTCGCCAAATCGTCGCGGTGCAGCGGTTCCTCGAAGAACGCGTGAACGAGCCGGTCGCGGGTCATACCCGGGGTCCGGAGCAGCTCGAGCAGCCGCCGCTCGCGCTCGAACGTGCCGACCGCACGCTCGTACTCGGGCCAGTCGCCGCGGTGCTGATGGTTGGTCGCGACCGGCACGGTCAGCACCTCGGGCTCGCGGTCGGGTCCGACGCGGACGGTCGCAAAGTCGCCGCCGCGATCTATGAGCGTCACGTTCTGGACCGCGTGGACGGGTATCTGGCTGAGCACGCCGCAGGCCGCCTCGACGTCATCGCACACTTCGAGCACGTACCGCATCACGAGCGGGATCCCGAACCCGTCCCCTACCGCCGGCCGCCCGCCGAACGTCAGCGACGCCGCCAGACCGGCGTCGTTGACCCCGTCGAGCAGCCCCCACAGGCAATCGCTCATCCCGATCACCCCACGCCCGGTCCACGACGTCCGGTACACGATCCCCTCGACCCGCGACGCTGGGTAGTCGTAGTTCCGAATCAGAACCGGCCCGCCGTGGCCGGTGAACGCGGCCTGCGAGCAGCCGACGACGAACCCGGGCGGCCGGTACATCGACAGAAAGCGGGCGGCGAGCGGGTCGCCGTCGGCGAGCTCGACGAGACGCTCGAACGTGGGCGCGAGCTCCGGCATCCACGTGTCGAGCATCGCCCTGCAGGTGCCGAGGTCCGGACGCGCCGACTCCCCCTCCTTCAGCCACCACTCCCGGTAGGCCGGCCACATCGCGGCGAACGCATCCTGGAAGTTCTCGCCGGGCTGGGGCTCGTCGACGATCCGGAAGCCGGGCGGCGCGGTGTGCGCCGGCAGCAGCTGGAACTCAAGGTGCTCAGGGGTGGGCACAGCCCCAACGCTACACACGCCCCGGCCGTCATCCGCGCTCGAGCCCGCACCAGTCGTCGATGAACAGCGCGAGCGCCTGCGCGGTCTGGAGCACCGAGGGCAGCGACACGCGCTCGTCGACCCCGTGGATCGATTCGGCGTGCGGGCCGAAGCAGACGGCCGGTGTGCCGGCGTATAGCGCGAACGAGCGTGCGTCGGTGGTCGCGGTCGACGCGATCAGCGCCGGGCGGGCGCCGATCGCGTGGTCGGCCGCGTCGGACAGCTGGCCGATGAGCGGCGCGTCGGGCTCGAGCGTGTAGCCCTCGCACGCAAACCCGTCGTAGACGACGCGGGCGTCGAACCCCCCGGCCAGCCCCGCCGCGGCGCCCGCGACAGCCGCCTCGACGCGAACCTTGAGCTCGTCGACGCGCGCACCGGGGAACAGCGCGAGCCGGCAGTGGAGCACGCTCTCGGCGGCGACCGTCGAGGGCCAGTCGCCGCCCCGGATCATCCCGATGTTGAGGTTGATCGGGTGCTCGTAGACGTCGTAGGGAGCCGGCGGCGCCACGTTCAGCTCGGCCTCGAGCTGCCGTAAGGCCGAGATCACGGGGAAGCTCGCCTCGATCGCGTTCAGGCCGACGGGGGCGTCGCCGGCGTGGGCGGGGCGACCGCGCACGACGACCTGGAACCACAGCACGCCCACCTGCGAGGTCTGGATCGTCAGGCTCGTCGGCTCGGTGACGATCACCGCGTCGGCCGGCCGCCCCGACAGCACGCACTGGAACGCGCCGTTGCCCGTGCATTCCTCCTCGACCACGCATTGCAGTTCGACTTTGGCGAGCGGCTGCAAATCGAGGCGGCGCAGCCCGCGCACCGCGCCGACGATCGCGGCGAGGCCCGCCTTCATGTCACCGGCGCCGCGTCCGTACAGCCAGTCGCCGTCGCGGCGGGCGACGAACGGCGGCGAGGCC
Organism: uncultured Solirubrobacterales bacterium; assembly: GCA_963770615.1. Taxonomy (GTDB): domain Bacteria; phylum Actinomycetota; class Thermoleophilia; order Solirubrobacterales; family Solirubrobacteraceae; genus Palsa-465. The sequence goes on from CAVYQJ010000003.1 coordinate 86,678, forward strand.
CACATGTCCGGCGGACCGGGGTCGACCACGTCGATGTGGCCGTTGAGGATCAGGGACCGCCGGTTCTCACCCGGGTGCGACGGATCCGCACCCCAATCCGCCACCACGTTGAACTTGCCGTCGACGTCCCAGCTGAACGGCGACGCGCCCGCGTGGGTCCGCAGCGCCTCGGCGTCCAGCGGGATCTCGCGCGGCGACAGGCCGAGGTCCGCGAACGCCGAGCGCATGATCTCGAGACCGGCCCGCTCCTCGCCGAGCAGTGTCGGCGCCTGCACCAGGTCGATCAGCACTCGCTCGGTCGCGGTCTGTTCGGCGGCGACCGCGGCCAGGATCTCGTCCCGTTGCACCCGGGACTCAACCCGTCTTGAACGCGAGCGCGTCGTGGATGGGCGCCGGCGCCTCGGGTTCGAGCGGTGCGCCGACGAACCGCGACCGGATCGCCGTCGATCCACGCGCGGCACCGGTCGGTCAGCCGGCCGTCGGGATTCTCCAGGCGCGTGCGCGTGACGAGAATCCCGAGGTCGGCGCCCCGATAGCGATAGTCGCCGGGGCCGAGGATCCGCAGGTAGAAGCCTTCGGACTCGTCGCCGAGGCCGTGCCAGTCGACCGCCGGCCGGCTGAAGGTCATGTGCCCGTCGTCGCCGAGGCGCCAGATGCCGGTGCGGGGCGCGTCGGTGAGCAACTCGATCCCGTCGTCGGGCTCCTTGAGGATGATCTGCCCCCACACGTCGGTCAGGTGGTCGCTGCCCCAGCGGCGACGCAGATCCTCGACGTCGAGCTCGTAGTCGACGTCGAGGTACTCGGCGAGGTGGAACAGGAACAGCGGCATGTCGGCGTACGCGCTCGCGCTGACGTTCGTCATCGAGCTGATCCCGCTGAGCCGCGGGTTGAGCTCGCCCAGATACAGCTCGTCGGTGTTCGCGTCGACGAGGTAGTCGACCTCGAGCTGGCCGCGATACCCCTCCCGGGCGAGGCGGTCGCCGAGCCGCCGGGTGAGGTCGAGCGCGCGCTCGCGGTTGGCCGGCGACAGCGCGCCCGGGAAGATGTCGTTGCCGCACCAGCCGCCGCGGTACGGCGTCAGCTCAGGGTGGCCGGTCAGGTCGGTCATCAGCGGACCGATCACGGTGCCGTGGCGGGTGATGCACGCCTCGACCGCGACCGCCCTCGGATCGATCCGCCGCATCACCTTGAGCTCCTGGTCGGCCATCTCGCCGGCGTCCGCGTTCCAGTCCCGCTCGCCCCGGACGAAGAACGTGGTCTTGCCCGAGTCGCCGTAAGGGGTCTGGACAACCAGGTCGTCGCCGAGGTTCGCGGTCGCCGCCAGCTCCAGCAGCTCCGGGTAGGTCGTGGCCCGCCCGAGCACGTTCGGGACGCTCGGGACGCCCGCCTCCTCGCCCAGCTGCGTCGTGATGATCTTCGAGTCGAGCCGGTGGCGGAGCTCGGCCGAGGGGAGCGCCACGTCAAGCCCCACGTCGGCGGCTCGCCGCTCGGTCTCCTCGTCGAAGAACACGAACACCGCCTTGCCGTGCGCCCCGTGGGGGCGCATGTACTCGGTCAGCCCGGGGTTCCCGAGCAGGTAGTTGCAGACGTCCTCGATCGAGCCGAACTGCGCGTGCGGGGTCCGCGGCGGGACGAACACGCACGGATGGCCGCCGTCGAACGAGTCGAAGTAGTTGACGTAGTAGAACCGCCGCACCCAGCGATCGATCCCGAGCAGGTTGAACGCGATCGGCGAGATGAAGTAGACCGGCGTCTGGTTGGTCCGAAAAAAGCCGCGCAGCTCCGAGATCCCGCGAAGCGTCGTCGCCTTGTCCGCCATCGTTCTCCTCCGTCTGGTCGCGGGGCCCGATTCTAGTTTTGGCCGGGCTCGATCGGGTGATTTGTGGCGGCCACCTCTTGCCAGGTGCGTCCGGTGCGGACGCTCTCCGGGCGCTCGGCGACGATGTCCGACCCGGGCCGGGCCTCCTCGTCGCGCGCCTTGACGAGGATCCACTGATTCTCGCCGGTCCGGGTCAGGCCGAAGCGCCCGCGGAGCTTGTGACCGTGAAGGACGAACGACAGATGTGACGGGTCGTCGCTGCCTAACTCGGCGGTGCCCTCGTCCCAGATGATCACCGCGCCGGTCCCGCGCGCGCTTGCATCGTGCACGCCCTCGAACTCGCCTGCCTCCAGGGAATGGTCCGCGACCGGTACGGCCAACCGCCGCGTCGCCGGGTCGAGCGACGGCCCCTTCGGCACTGCCCACGAACGCAGCACGTCGCCGACCTGCAAGCGCAGATCGAAGTGCAGCGCGGTGGCGTCATGAAGCTGAACAACGAAACGCGACACACCGGGCACGGTAACGTCAGCGCCGTGGCTGGTCGGCGCAAGCAGCTGGCTCTGGTCGCGGCGATCATGGGATCGTTCGTGGCCGGCCTGGACTCGACCGCCGTGAACGTCGCGCTGCCGGCGATCCGCGCCGACCTCGGCGGCGGGCTCGCCGGTCAGCAATGGGTGTCGAACGCGTACCTGCTCGCGCTCGGCTCGCTGATCCTGGTCGGCGGCTCGCTCGGCGACCTGTACGGCGAGCGGCGAGTGTTCTCGATCGGCGTCGGCGGGTTCGGAGTCGTATCGCTGCTGTGCGCAATCTCGCCGACCATCGGCTTTCTGATCGCGTGCCGCGCGATCCAGGGCGCGTTCGGGGCTTTGCTGATGCCGAGCTCGCTCGCGGTGATCGTGGCGGCGTTCCCGCCCTCCGAGCGCGGGGGCGCGATCGGCTCGTGGACCGCGTGGTCCGGAATCGCGACCGTGATCGGCCCGCTGGCCGGCGGGTACCTGGTCGACGCCGTCTCGTGGCGGCTGATCTTCGCCGTGAACATCCCGTTCGTGATCGCCACGCTGATGATCGTGTCGATCGCGGTGCCCCCGCGTGCGCCGGGCACGGCCCACGCCCGCGTGGACTGGCTCGGCGCCGTGCTCACTTTCTTCGGCCTCGCCGGCCCGGTGCTGGCGCTGATCCGCCAGCCGGACGTCGGCTGGAGCAGCCCGCAGGTGTGGGGACCGGGAATCGGGGGACTGCTGCTGCTCGCGCTGTTCATCGTGCACGAACGGCGGACCCCGGCGCCGATGCTTCCGCTCGGCCTGTTCAAGCGCCGCAACTTCGCGGTCGGGAACATCGAGACGTTCGCCATGTACGGCGGCCTCAGCATCACCTTCTTCCTGCTCGTCATCTTCCTTCAGGAAGTCGCGGGCTACAACGCGCTCGATGCCGGGTTCGCGCTGCTGCCCTCGACGATCGTGATGTTCCTGCTGTCGAAGCGAATGGGGAGATTGGCCGACCGCTACGGCCCGCGGCTGTTCATGGGCCTCGGCCCGCTGACGGCCGCGGTCGGCCTGGCCCTGATGTCGATGCTCGGCGCGCATGTGAACTACGTCACCGATCTGCTGCCGGCGCTGCTGGTGTTCTCGCTCGGGCTCGCCTGCACGGTGGCGCCGCTGACGGCCGCGGTGCTGTCCGATGCCGAGCAAGGCGACGCCGGGATCGCCTCGGGCGTCAACAACGCGGTCGCGCGCGTCGCCGGGCTGATCGCGATCGCGGCGATCGGGGGGATCATCAGCACGCAGTTCAAATCGAAGCTCGATCAGCACCTGGTCGCCATCAAGCTGTCGGCGGCGGCGAGAGCAGCGGTCGCCCAGGCGCGAACGGAGACGCTTGCTCACCTCGATCCCGCGCGTGTCGGAGCGCAGGTCGCTCACGCCGTGCAGTCGGCTTCGGTGGAGGCGTTCCACCTCGGGATCGTGATCTCCGCCGCGCTCGTCGCGCTCGGTGGGCTGCTCGGGCTGGTCGGGATTCAGAACCCACGGCGCCAGGTGCGCTGCGAGGACTGCGCCGGCGGGCAGATCGCGGGCCAGCCGGTCGACGCCGCGCAAGATCGGGTGCCGGTTGGCGCATCGCGCCTCCGGCGCCGCGCGGCCCGGGAGACCCCGCAAGCAGTGTCAGATTCGTGACGCTCGCGTCGCCGCGGATCGGCGGTTCCTTCGCCGTCAAGCGACGGCGTGCGTGTCGGTCTCGAGCGGTTTGCCCGGGACCGGAGACGACGGCGGCTCCGTCGGCGGCAACTTCGGCCTGCGCACCGGCCGCATACCCAGCGCCACCAGCTCGACCGCGGCCAGGGCATGGGCGTCCAGCGTCACGCAGTCCTCGAGCACAACGAGCATCGAACCGTCGTTGACGAAACGCGAGACGACCCGGAGCAGCCGGAGCCCGTCGGTGACGTAGCGGTCCGGCGTCAGATCCCGGTAACGAAGCCGGACGCGGCGACGACGCAGGGAGAACGGCATGACATGGCGAGTTTCTTGCCTACGCCCCGGCGTTGCAAGCGTGCGCGCTACCCAATCGTGTAGAAGCGGGCGCTACTTCTGCTGTTCGGCCTGAACGGCGCGCGCCTGGGCACCGTCCATCCAGATCTCCCACCGCCTCGACCCGGCCTGTTTGGGGTCGTGGAAGTGGTAGGGCCGGCGTCCGGCGAACTCCATCCGGCGCAGGTGACACACGCCGCCGAGCACGGACGCTATCCGGCGCCTCGGCCATCCGATCGCGTCCTCGATCTCGGGAAACGGCCGCGGCCGATCGGGCGCCGCGGCGAGCCCGTCGAGCAACTCGCGCATCAGGTCGCTGCAGCGGTCGTAGAAGCGCGCGATCTCGCCGGGGTCGGTCATCGCGTTCTCGGGGACGCACTCGCCGAGCGTCGACGTTCTCGCAGTCGCGGCCATCTCCTGGCGCCAAGGCTACTCGCGGCGCGGAGATAGACTCGCCCCCCCGCCGCCGGCCGGGAAAGGACACCGATGGGGAACGCCGACATTCGACGAGGAGCTGGTGAAGGCGCACGAGCGGCAGGTTCGGGGGGCGCGATCGTGAGTCGCGTGCGGCGCTGCCGCGACGACGACCGCGACGCGATCCTGCGGATCGTCAACGTCGCCGCCGAGGCCTACCGGAGCGTGATCCCCGCCGATCGCTGGCACGAGCCGTACATGCCGGCGAGCGAGCTCGACGAGGAGATCGCGGCCGGCGTCGTGTTCTGGGGCTACGAGGCCGACGGCGAGCTGCTCGGGGTGATGGGGATTCAGACGGTGCGGGATGTCGACCTGATCCGGCACGCGTACGTGCTTCCGGGCCGTCAGCGCGGCGGGGTCGGAAGCTCGTTGCTCGACCATCTGATTGTCGTGAGCACGCAGCGGATGCTGGTGGGGACGTGGGCCGCCGCCGAGTGGGCGATCCGGTTCTACCGCCGGCACGGATTCGAGCTGGTCACCCCCGAGCAGAAGACCGCCCTGCTCCGGTGCTACTGGTCGATCCCCGAGCGCCAGGTCGAAACCTCGGTCGTGCTGGCAAAGCCGCCGCTCTCTGACGGTTTGGTGTACTGAAGACCGGGGTGTCCCTGCCGATCACATGGACGAAGCCTCTCCCGATCGGAAGCCCAACCCCTCGTGAACATCCAGGCAGTAAACGCGTACACGTCGCAGCTCGGCGCGGCCGGCGGCGCGGCCCAGGGCGCCTCGATCGCCGAGCCGGCGCAGCAACACGGGGTCTCGCCTGACTCGCTCGATCAGCTCGTGGGTCGCTCTCTCGACCGCGACGACCAGCCGGACGCCGACACCGATCAGTCTGCGACCGACGAGACGCCGCTCCCCGGCTACACCGCAGACGGACAGCGGACCGCGGCGCGTGCCGTCGGTTTAGGGACCATCTCGGTCCTGGCGTAGAAAGTTCGTGAGCCTCCACTAGGCTCCGGGGCGCCCACCCCGAGCCAGGAGGACCGATGATCGCGCGGATCTGGCGCGGCGCAGTCGCCGAAGCGGATGGTGACGCGTACGCGAGGTACATGGACGAGACCGGCATGGCCGGCTACACGAACACCCCCGGCAACCGGGGCGCCTGGATGCTCCGTCGCGACGTCGACGGGAAGACCGAGTTCCTGATGTTCACCCTGTGGGACTCGATGGAGGCGATCCAGGCGTTCGCCGGCGAGCAGCCCGAGGTCGCGGTGTTCTACCCCGAAGACGACCGGTACCTGGTCGAGCGCGACGAGACCGTCGCGCATTACGAGGTTGACCGGTCCGTGTGGCCGTGACCGGCCCCCGAGTGGTGGCGATGGGCGGCGGCGGGCTGTTGATGGAGCCCGACAATCCGCTGCTCGACCAGTTCGTCCTGTCGCTCGCGCGCTCGCCCCGGCCGCGCGTGTGCTTCCTCCCGACCGCCGGCGGCGACGCCGAGGGGTCCGTCGCTCGCTTCTACCGCGCGTTCGCCGCGCTCGACTGCCGGCCGACCGACCTCCAGCTGTTCTTTCGGACGGTCGGCGACCTCGAGGCATTCGTACTCGCGCAGGACGTGATCTACGTCGGGGGTGGGAATACCGCGAACCTGCTCGCGGTGTGGCGCGTCCACGGCCTCGACCGGATCCTGCGCAGCGCCTGGGAGCAGGGGGTCGTGCTCTGCGGCCTGAGCGCCGGCATGAACTGCTGGTTTGCGGGGTCCGTCACCGATTCGTTCTCGCTCGACGAACTCGCGCCCCTCCACGACGGGCTCGGCCTGCTCCCCGGCAGCGCCTGCCCGCACTACGACGGCGAAGAGCAGCGCCGGCCGGCATTCACGCGGCTCGTGGCGGCGGGCGAGCTCGCGGACGGCTGGGCCGCCGACGACGGTGCCGCGCTCGTGTTCGCGGGCACCGAGCTCGAGGAGGTCGTGGCCTCGCGGCCGCATGCCCGCGCGTACCGCGTTGAGCAGACGGACGACGGTGGCGCGATCGAGCACGTCTTGCCGGCGCGGTACCTGGGCGCCTAGCCCGGCCTGATAGAACTGCGCGGGATGCCTCGCGCGGTGCGATTCGATCGATACGGCGACGTCGACGTCCTGAACGTGGTCGAGGTCGAGCGTCCGGTCCCCGGGCCGAATGAGGTGCTCGTCAGGGTCAAGGCGGCGGGTATCAACCCGGGCGAGGCCTCGATCCGGAAGGGGCTGCTGCACGAGCAGTTTCCGGCGACTTTCCCGTCGGGCGAGGGGAGCGACCTCGCCGGCGTCGTCGAGGAGCTCGGGCCCGGCGTCGAGGGGTTCGAGGTCGACGAGCCGGTGCTCGGGTGGACGGATCAGCGCGCGAGCCACGCCGAGCTCGTGGTCGTGCCCGCTGACCAGCTGACGCGAAAGCCCGATGGCGTTTCGTGGGAGGCCGCCGGCGCGCTGTTCGTCGCCGGCACGACCGCCTACGCGACCGTGCGCGCGGTCGGCGCGTCCTCGGGCGACACGGTGGTCGTGTCCGGAGCCGCCGGTGGCGTCGGGTCGCTCGCCGTGCAGCTCGCCGTGATTGCCGGCGCCGCCGTGATCGGCCTCGCCGGCGAGACCAACCATCAGTGGCTGCTCGAGCACGGCGCGGTCCCGGTGGCCTACGGCGACGGTGTCGCCGACCGGATCCGCGAGGTCTCCGAGGGCAAGGTCGACGCGTTCATCGATACGTTCGGATCGGGCTACGTCGCGCTCGCGGTCGACGAGCTGGGCGTGGCGCCGGAGCGAGTCGACACGATCATCGACTGGGCGGCGGGGCAGAAGTACGGGGTCAAGATGGAGGGGACGGCGTTTGCCGCGAGTATCGACGTGCTCGCCGAGCTCGCGAAGCTGATCGACGAGGGCCGGCTCGAGGTGCCGATCGCGCGCGTGTACGCGCTGGACGACGTCCGGGACGCGTTCGGAGAGGTCGAGCAGCGGCACACGCGCGGCAAGATCGTGCTCCGCCCGTAACGCGGGCGTGGGCCCTAAGCTCGGTTCTCAACGACCTCGAGGAGAACACGCATGGAGTACCGGCAACTGGGCCGTTCCGGCCTGCGCATCTCGAAGCTGACGATGGGCACGATGACGTTCGGCGGGCGCGACAAGTTCAGCGGCGTCGGCGCCACCGACCTCGACGGCGCGCGCCGGCAGATCAAGATGGCGATGGACGCGGGCGTGAACCTGATCGACACCGCCGACGTGTACTCCTCGGGCGCCGCGGAGGAGATCGTCGGTCAGGCGTTGCACGGGATGCGCGACCAGGTGCTGGTGGCGACCAAGGCCCGGTTCCCGATGGGCGAGGGTCCGAACGACGCCGGCCTGTCACGCCACCACCTGATCCGAGCGTGCGAGGCGAGCCTCCGCCGCCTCCGAACCGACTACATCGACCTCTACCAGGTCCATGAGTGGGACGGGCAGACGCGGCTCGAGGAGACGCTCGAGGCGCTCGATCATCTGGAGCGGAGCGGCAAGGTCCGCTACGTCGGATGCTCGAACTTCGCCGGCTGGCAGGTGATGAAGGCGCTCGGGATCGCCGACCGCACGGGGTTGCCGCGGTTCGTCAGCCAGCAGGTGCACCTGTCGCTCCAGGCGCGCGAGGCCGAGTACGAGATCGTGCCGTCGGCGATCGACCAGGGCCTCGGGCTGCTGATCTGGAGCCCGCTCGCCGGCGGGCTGCTGTCCGGCAAGTACCGGCGCGGGCAGGACGCGCCTCCCGGATCGCGCCACGCGTCTGAGTGGAACGAGCCGCCGATCTACGACGAGGACAAGCTGTACGACACGATCGAGGCCGTCGTCGAGGTCGCCGAGGGGCGCGGCACCTCACCGGCGCAGGTGGCGCTGGCCTGGCTGCTCGGGCGCCCCGGGGTCACGAGCGTGATCGTCGGCGCCCGCACGGACGAGCAACTCGCCGACAACCTCGCCGCCGCGGACCTGGCGCTGTCGGCCGACGAGACAGCACGGCTCGAGGCCGTGAGCCGGCCACCGCTGATCTATCCGTTCTGGCACCAGGCCTGGACCGCGAACGACCGCCTCGGCGAGGCCGACCTGTCGCTGATCGCCCCGTATCTCGAGGCCAGTCAGTAGGGAAGAGTGCCGTGGCCGCGCCAGGCGGCAAGCTTCACGAGCGCGCCTAGCGGGACGCCGGCGCCCGACAGCACGCACGTGTGACCGCGGCGCAGCCACATGACGACCAGCCGGTGCCCGGTCGTGAACGTGGCGAGCCGGAGCGCGCCGTGCCGGAACGTCCGGGCATCGTGGCCCGCGAGCAGCGACGCGCCGGGAACGATCGTGTAGGCGATGTTGCGGCCCTGGCGTCGGTAGAAGACCGTCGTCAGGACCCGGCCGTCGACGTTGTCGCGGCGGACGCCGGTGGCGACCCAGCCGAAGCGGTCTTCCCAGTACGGGAACGGAAGGCCGGCGGCGCGCACGAGCGGAAGCGTCGTTCCGTCGTCGGGCGGCTCGACCACCGTGGCCGTCGCCGGGCGAACCGCGAGCGTGGCCGCGCTTGCCACCGTCAGGCCGGCTTGACTTCCGCCGAGCGCGACGAGGACCGACACCACTGCCACGAGGACGCCGGCCATCCCGAGGCCGAGCGCCGGCGAGCGCTTCCGCGAACGCCACGACGGCCGCCGATCTGACGCGTGCGGACCGACCGCGCGCGCCAGCAAGCGCCGGCGCATCCGGAGCGTCGCCGGCGCGCGCTCCGACGCGAGCGTGCGCGTCGCCGCGACCGCCATGAGCTGCTCGCGCAGCCGGGCCTGAAGCTCGTCGGAGGCGGCGACCGAGCGCTCCACCTGCTCACGCCGGCCGGCGTCGATCGTGCCGTCGGCAAGGCGGGCGAGATCGCGCTCGAGTGCGCGGGAATGTCTGCGGTGGCGGCTCATCGCGGTCTACCCGGTCTTGCCGCCGCCCGCGGCACGCCGGCTGCCGAGTGAGTGCGCGAGCCGTTGCCGGGCTCGGTACAGGCGGGTCGTGATCGTCGCCTCGCGAACGCGGAGCGCGCGCGCCGCCTCTCGGTAGGACAGCCCGACGACGTCGATCGCGACCAGCGCCTCACGGAACGGATCCGGGAGCTCGGCGATCATCCGGTACAGCTCGGAGGCGTCGAGCGCGGCTTCGGGCGCGCTGGCCGAGGGGTCGACGATGCGGTCGAGTTCGTCGGGCAGCGGGTCGGCCCGCGGCCGCCGTGCGGCCGCGCGCAGGCCCGAGAAATGCGTGTTGCGCAGCACCCGCAGGAGGTATCCGAGATCCTCGCCCGACCGCAGCATCCGCGGTTTCTGGAGCACCCGCGCATACGTCTCCTGGACGAGGTCCTCGGCGTCCTCGCGCGAGCCACAGAGCGCCCAGGCCGCGCGGTACAGCCGGTCGAGGTGATCGCCGAGCTGATCGGGATCGAGGCGGCGCGCCGGCGTGGACGGCGCGTCTGACCGCGGCGGCGCATGATCGGCGGCAAACGGCACTGCTCAGCTGCGGTCGGCGGTCATTGGCGAAAGCCCCTCAGGCGGATAGACCCCGCCTTGTCGGAGATCCTTCCCGCCGGAAGTTTCCCGCCGGAAGTCGGGGGCGCTACGTCGCCGCCGGGAGTCGGGGGCGCTACGTCGCCGCCGGCAAGCTGAACCGGACGCGCGTGCCGATGTTGGCGTCCGCCAGCCAGATGCGGCCGCCGTGCGCCTCGACGATCGCGCGCGACACCGCCAGCCCGAGTCCGGCGCCCGGGCTCGTGCGCGCGGCCTCGGTGCCGCCGCGATAGAACGCGGTGAACACGTACTCGCGCTCCTCGGGGCGGATCCCGTCGCCGGTGTCGGCGACCTCGAACTCGATCCCGGTGGCGACCGGCTCCGCGCGCACGACCACGCTGCCGTCCGCGGGCGTGTGCCGGATCGCGTTCTGGATCAGGTTGAACAGGACCCGCTGGAGCTTCTCGGGGTTGGCCTGGGCGGGGCACAGCGTGTCGGGGACCTCGGCCACGACCGCCACGCCCTTGGCCTCGGCCTGGACGCGCATCGCCTCGACCGTCTCGCCGACCAGCTCCTGGAGCGGCACCTGCTCGATCGTCCAGCTGATATCGCCGGCCTCGAGCCGGGAGAGCTCGAACAGGTCGTCGATCAGCACGCTCAGCGCGTCGATGTGCGTGGTCATCCGCCGCAGGTAGCTGCGGCGGGTATCGGGGTCCTCGAAGATGTCGTCGCCGATCGCCTCGGCAAGCAGGCGCAGCGAGGTGATCGGCGTGCGCAGGTCGTGCGACACCGCCGCGATCAGATCCCGGCGGGCGGCCTCGGACTGATCGCGCGCCGCCTCCTCGTCGCGCAGCTGGACGATCATCACGTTCGCGGCCGCCGCGAGCTGGGCGAGCTCGTCATGGGCGGAGGTCTCGATCCGCACCTCGCGCTTCCCGCGCCCGACCGCCACCAGGCCGTCGCGAATCGCCTCGACGTCGCGGAGAATGCCGCCGGCGACGAGCCGGGCGGCGATGATCGCAACCAGGCCGGCGGCCGCGACGATCGCCGCCACCAGCGCGGCGCCGCGGTCGGAGACGACCATCAGCGATCCGACGACGACGAGCGCCACCAGCACCGGCGCCACCACGATCGCCACCACCAGCGCGAACTGCCGCGGCAGCGAGCCCGCGCGCTCGCGGGCCCAGCCGGCGATTCTGCGCACGATCACGGCTGGAACCGGTAGCCGACCCCCCAGACCGTCTGGATGTGCGCGGGCTGGGCGGGATCGGCTTCGATCTTCGACCGCAGACGGCGGATGTGGACGGTGACGGTCGAGGTGTCTGTGTAGAACGAGTACTGCCATACGGCGTCCATCAGCTGGTTGCGCGAGAACGCCTGCCCCGGATGCCGGGCGAGGTACAGAAGCACGTCGAACTCCCGGTGGGTGAGCTGGACCTCCTCGTCGCGGACGAACACCCTGCGCGCGGTGGGGTCGATCGTCATGTCGCTCAGCTCGATCGGCGCCTGCTGCTCCTTGGAGGTGTCGAACCGCCTGAGCACGGCGTCGACTCGCGCCACCAGCTCCGCCGGCGAGAACGGCTTGACCACGTAATCGTCGGCGCCCAGGCGCAGTCCGATCACGCGATCGGATTCCTCGCCCTTGGCGGTCAGCAGGATCACCGCCACCCGGTCGCGATCCTGGTCGCGGAGCCGGCGCATGACCTCGAGGCCGTCGATGCCGGGGAGCATCAGATCGAGCACGACGAGGTCGGGGCGCTGGCTGGCGGCGGCGTCGAGCGCCTCGCGCCCGTTGGCGGCGACCCGCGTCGAGTATCCCGCGCGGTTCAGGTAGCGCGCCACCACCTCGGCGATCGTGGGCTCATCGTCGACCACGAGCACCGAGCCCCGGACATGGTCCTCCATGCGGCTGATTGTCGCAGCGTTCGAACGCCGAATGGGCCGCTGCGGCGGCGCATTCATCGGTTGTTCAGATCCGGCGCCCGCGCGGGCGGGCGCCCGGAGCCCCGGCAGTCGGGGGCCGGGCGGACACCTCGCGAATCGCAAGCTGCTTGCCATCCTCGATCAGCTATCACAGTATCCTGCCCGCTGCCGATGATCGGGGACATCCTGTGGACGCCTCCCGCGGACTGGCGGGACACGACCGAAGTCGGCCGGTTCATGAACTGGCTGCGCGACGAGCGCGGGCGCGAGTTCGGCGCCTTCGACGACTTGTATCGCTGGTCGGTCGACGACCTCGAGGGATTCTGGGGCGCGCTGTGGGACTTCTACGGGATCCGGTCGACGCCGTACGAGCGCGTGCTGGGGTCCCGCACGATGCCGGGCGCGGAGTGGTTCCCCGGAGCGCGTCTCAACTACGCGGAGCACCTGATCGGGCTCGAGGAGGACCGCGACCGGGTGGCGGTGGTGGCGCGCTCGCAGACGCGCGGGCCGCGCGAGCTCACCTTCGGCGAGCTGATCGAGCAGGCCGGGCGGGTCCGCGCGGGCCTTCAGCGCCTCGGTGTGCAAAAGGGCGATCGCGTTGTCGCGTACATGCCGAACATCCCCGAGACGCTGATCGGGTTCATCGCGACCGCGAGCCTCGGCGCGATCTGGGCCACGTGCGCGCCCGAGTTCGGCGCCCGCAGCGTCGTCGACCGGTTCGCCCAGATCGAGCCGCGCGTGCTGATCGCGATCGGCGGCTACGGCTACCGCGAGCGCTACGTCGACCGGCGGGCGGAGGTCGAGACGATCCGGGGACGGATCCCGTCGATCGAGCACGTGGTCTGGGTGCCGTTCGGAGAGGCGCAGATCCCCGACGCTGTCAGCTGGGACGACCTGACGGCCGAGAGCGCGCCGCTCGAGTTCGAGCAGGTCGCGTTCGACCACCCGATCTACGTTCTGTTCTCGTCGGGCACGACCGGGCTGCCCAAGCCGATCGTGCACGGCCACGGCGGCCAGTTGATCGAGCACCGCAAGAACCTGGGGCTCGGCTGGGACCTCAAGCCCGGCGGCCGCCTGCTGTGGTTCTCGACGACAGCGTGGATGATGTGGAACGCGCTCGTCGCAGGGCTGCAACTGCGCTCGTCGATCGTGATGCTCGACGGCGACCCCGCGTGGCCCGACCTGCTCGAGCAGTGGCGCCTCGCCGAAGAGCTCCAGCCGTCGGTGATGGGCGTCGCGCCGGCGTACCTGATGGCGTGCCGCAAGGCGGGGATCGAGCCCGGCCGCGAGTGCGATCTGAGCAGCATCCGCATGCTGTGCACCGCCGGCTCGCCGCTCCCGTCCGAGGGCTATCTGTACGCGTACGAGCAACTCGGCGCCGACATTCTGCTCAACAACGGCTCGGGCGGCACCGACGTGTGCACGGGTTTCGTGTCCGGCAGCTTCGCTCAGCCTGTGTACGAGGGCGAGATCACCGGGCCGTGCCTGGCCGTCGACGCGCACGCGTTCGACCCAGCGGGCAACGAGGTGATCGGCGAACTCGGCGAGTTCGTGATCACCGCGCCGATGCCCTCGATGCCGGTCGCGTTCTGGGGAGACGAGACCGGCGAGCGCTACCGCTCCTCGTACTTCGACACGTACCCGGGCGTGTGGCGCCAGGGCGACTGGATCAAGTTCACCGATCGGGGGAGCTGCATCATCACCGGACGGTCCGACGCCACGCTGAACCGCGGCGGCGTAAGGCTCGGCACCGGCGAGTTCTATTCGGTCGTCGAGGATGTCCCCGAGGTGACCGACGCGCTGGTCGTGCACCTCGAGGATGCCGGCGGCGGCGCCGGCGAGCTGCTTCTGTTCGTCGTGCCGGCGGCCGACGCGTCGCTCGACGACGAGCTCCGGGCGAAGATCGCGACCGCGCTCCGCAGCGAGCTGTCCCCGCGCCACGTGCCCGACACGATCGTGTCGGTCCCCGCAATCCCGCGGACCCTCACGGGCAAGAAGCTCGAGGCGCCGGTCAAGCGAATCCTCCGGGGCGAGTCCTCCGAGCGCGTCGCGAGCCGGGACTCGCTGCTCGACCCGGCGGCCCTCGACGCGTTCGTGGCGCTCGCCGCCGAGCGCTCACCCGGGTAGGCGTACCTTGTCCCGGCGATAACATCGCTCCGTGGCGCAGACGTTTGCAGCCGATGTGACGCCCGGCCCGGCGGTTCGCGAGCCGGAGCGGTGGCGGGTCGCCGGAGGTTGCATCAAAGAGCGGCTCGACTCGTGGTCCGAGATCCTGGCCACGACGCATCTCGCGTTCGAGGTGCACGCGACCGAGCGCACCCCGGCGGATTTCCATGGCACGGTCACGCGCCGGCCGATCGGCGACCTGATGCTCGTCGACTGCGCCGCCTCGCCGTTCCTCGGCCACCGCAGCCGCGCGATGATGAGCTCGGACGCCAAGCACGAGGAGATCCTCGGGTTCCAGCTCGTCTGCAAGGGAATCGAGACCGTCAGCGAGGGGTCGCGCGGGCTGTCGCTGACGCCGGGCGACGTCGTGCTGTGGGACGGGCTCCAGCCGACCGACGTCGAGATCGTCGAGGCGTTCCACAAGCGCACGCTGCTGTTCCCGCGCGACCGCGTGCTCGCCGTGTGCCCGCGGCTGGCCGAGCTCCGGGCGCTACCGCCGCTCGAGGACAACGGTCCCGCGCGGCTGCTCGTGCGCTACATGAACGCGCTCGCGCTCGAGCAGGCCAAGCTCCAGGCCGCGGCCGGGGTCGCCGCCGCGAACGCCGCGCTCGAGTTGCTGCGCGCCGCGGTCGAGCCGTCGGTCCCGACCAGTCGCGCCGCCGCCCGCGAGGCGATGCGGGCGGAGATCCGGCGCTACGCGCGGACGCACCTCCAGGACCCCGAGCTCGGGCCGGCGTCGATCGCCCGGGCGTATTCGATCTCGGTGCGCGCACTGCATGCGCTGTTCGAGGACGTCGACGCGTCGGTGGCGGGGCTCGTGCGCAGCGAGCGACTCGCGCGGTGCCTGGAGGATCTCCAGCGCCCGAACGGCGGCTCGGTCACCGACATCGCGTTCCGGTGGGGGTTCTGCGACGCGGCGCACTTCTCGCGCGTGTTCAAGCGCGCGTTCGGCGTGACGCCCAGCGACGTGCGCCACGGGGCGGTGCAGAACGGCACGCTCCGGAACGGCGCGTCCGGGCGCAACGGTCACTGACTCACTGACGGCGATCGACGACCCGGACGGCCTTGCCCTCGCTGCGGGGCACCGAGCCGGGCTCGAGCACCGACACGACGATCCTGACGCCCGTGCCTTCTTTTAGATTCTTTTCCAACGTCTGCGCCAAGCTGGCGCGGTCGCCATCGAGCGTGCTGGGCTCGCACTCGAGCGTGAGCTCGTCCATCGGCCCGGTCCGCTCGAGGATCAGCTGCCAATGCGCACCGACGCCGTCGGCTGACATCAGGATCTGCTCGATCGCCGACGGATACAGGTTGACCCCGCGGATGATCATCATGTCATCGCGGCGGCCGCCCAGCCGGATCAGGCGCGCGGTCGTCCGTCCGCACGCGCACGGCTCGAGCGAGATCGCGCCGAGGTCGCCCGTGCGGTAACGGATCAGCGGCAGCGCCTCCTTGGTCAGCGTGGTGAACACGAGCTCACCATCGGTGTTCGGCGGGACGGGAGTGCCTGTTGCCGGATCGATGACCTCAACCAGGAAGTGGTCCTCCTGGACGTGGAGTCCGTCGCGGGCGGTCAGGCACTCGGTGGCGACCCCGGGGCCGCACATCTCCGACAGGCCGTAGAAGTTGATCGCGTTGATCCCGAGCGCGCTGTCGATCTTCGTTCGCAGCCCCTCGCTCCAGGGCTCCCCGCCGAACAGCCCGAGCTCGAGCGTGTTGTCCTCTGGGGCAATCCCCGCGTCATGCAGCGCCTGGGCGATCACGAGCGAGTACGAGGGGGTGGCGACGAGGACGTGCGCGGCGAAGTCGCGTATGAGCATCGCCTGCCGGGCGGTCTGGCCGCCCGACACGGGAACCACGGTGGCGCCGATCCGCTCGCCGCCCTGATGGAAGCCGAGACCGCCGGTGAACAGGCCGTAGCCGTTGGCGTTGTGGATCAGCATCCCGGGGCGGACGCCCGCCATCGTCATCGACCGTGCCATCAACTCGGTCCAGTTCTCCAGGTCCGTGCGCGTGTAGCCGACCACGGTCGGCTTGCCGTGGCTGCCGCTCGAGGCTTGGACGCGAACGATCTCTTCGCGGGGGACGGCGAGCAGCCCGAACGGGTAGTTCTCGCGCAGGTCGTTCTTGTGGGTGAACGGGAGCTTGGGCAGGTCGTCGAGGGTGGTGAGCGCGTCGGGGTCGGTCATTCCCCCTGCCGCGAGCCGCTCCGCTCCGAGCGGCTGTCCCTTCAGCACGCGTGCGACGGTCTCGCGCAGTCGCTCGAGCTGGAGCGCGGCCAGCTGCTCGCGCGGCATCGTCTCCGCGGAGGCGTCCCAGATCAGCGGCTCAGAGGGCGCGACGGTCTGCATTCCAGTGCTCCTCGAGGTTGTGGACGAGCGCCGGGCTGAGGTGACAGTAAGCCTGCTCGCGGGAGTACGTGGCCATGTACTCGCGGAACAGGTCGATCGGCTCCTCCCCCACCCGCATCGCGGCTCGGTTGGCCGACGCGTTGACGAGCCCGGAGCTCGTCAGCGCCTCGATCCGGTTGTCGATCGCGTCCTCGATCTCGTCCTGGTCCACGACCTCGTCGCAAATGAGATCGGCGTCCGCGTCCCCGGCCGTCCATTCGCGCCCGGACAGGATCGCCTGGCGGGCGGCGCGGTCGCCCACGAACCTGGGCAGGCGGAGGTTGGACGCGCCGGGGATGATCCCCTCCTTGCGCGCCGGCAGGTACAGGCGCACGCCCCGAACCGCGATCACGTGGTCCATCACGTGGGTGAGCTGGCAGGCGCCGCCGATCGCGAACTTCTCGACCGCCGCAATCCACAGCTTCTCGATGGCGTCAGGTCCGGCGAGGCCGCGGTAGAGCTTGTTGACGTAGCCCATGTCGCGCACGACGTAGAACAGGAAGTCGATCCGCCCGTGGTACAGGTGGGTGAGATTGATCCCGGCTCCGAACGGCCGCTCGCCGGCGTAGCGCGGGTGGTCGACGACGCCACCGCGGAACACGCCGATCTGAATCTCGGGATCGAGCAGGACGAGGTCGACCGCGGCCTCGGTCTCGGCCAGCGTGTTTCCGTCCTCGGCGTTCAGGTGGCGCGGGTTGCACAGCTCGAGTACGCCGGCCCTGCCCTGTCGCGTGACGCGTGCGTGGCCGAGGTCAACGCTTCCGTTGGCGCGAAGCTCATCCAGGTGCTCGAACGCGAGCGCCGTTGGATGCAGCATCGACTCGACCAGATGCAGCCCCGTGCGCGGAACCTGAAGGATCTCGGCCAGCAGCAGCCCCTGCGCGAGCTCGAGTCGCTCCTTCTCGGCGAGCTTGCGCGTGCGCTCGACGTCCATCTCGGCGCGCGTCGGGACCAGTCCCGGGACCCGCTCGGCGGCCTCGTATACGAGGTCCTCGAGCCTGACCGGCCTCGTGCAGCCGTCGGTCAGCTCGTCGTAGAGTTGCTCCACGGTCAGCCCCGCCTGCTCGAGGATCGCGGCGGGTTGCTGCTGCTCGGTCGTGGCCATGGCTTCAGCCTTCCAGCATAGGGTTAGGTGAGCACTGGCAGGAGATCGGCGACGCGGTCGATCACCGCGTGAGGACGCCTACTCTGCGGGAGCTTGTCGAGCGAAGTCGCGCCGGTGATTCCGCTCCGCACGAGCACGGTTTTCGAGCCGCCCATCCGCCCGAGCGCGATGTCCATGCCAACGTCGTCGCCGATCACGGCGATCTCCTCGGTGGGAATCCCGAGCCGCGTGCGGATCTCCTCGACCGCGGCGCGCGAGGGCTTGCCGACGATCCGCGGCCGCTTCGCCGTGACCTTGGCGATCGCCGCGGTCACCATCGCGCCACGGCTGAAGATGATCCCGTTGGCGCCGGCATAGCCGCGCGCCCAGCTGCCGGTGAGGAGCGGCGCGCCCCGCTCGACCGCACGCGCCGCGCGTTCCATCGAGGGCAGGTCGGCCTCGTCCACGTGCGCGACGAACACGACCTCGGCCTCCTCGTTCTTGGCCTCCGGGATCCCCGCCTCAACCATCCGCGCGCGCACGACGTCCGATGCGAACAGCAGCGCCGGCCGGTCGAGGTGGCGCCGGCGGATATAGGTGATCGCGCTGTCGACCGGCGTCAGCATCTCCTCGTCGGCGACCGGCAGGCCGTCCTCCCTGAGCGCGGCGGCCATCGTCTCCGAGCGGACGTGGCTGCCGTTGGTGAACAGCACGAGCTTCCGCCCCGACGCGCGGATCCGCTCGAGCACCTCGACCGCGCCGGGCTGGGGCTGGGCGCGGCCGTCGGGGCCGCGGTGCGCGAGCGTGCCGTCGACGTCGAACACGAACCCGCGCACGTCGTCGAGGCCCAGGCCCTCGAGGCCGTCAAGCACGGCGCCACACCACCGTGTCGCCCTGGCGGTTCGAGAGCTCGAACTCGGTGATCGCGGGGCGGCGCTTCAGTTCGTGCAGCAGGGTCACGAGCGGACTGCGTCCGGGACGGGCGGCGGGTGCGGGCTGGGCTTGTCCGCGCGCCGCGATCATCGCGTCGACCTGCTCCTGCGGCATCGTCAGGCGCAGCAGCAGCTCCTCCTCGGAGATCCGGCGGCCGAAGCGCTCGCGCGCCCCGTCGAGCGTGATCGGTCGCAGCCCGCGGAGCTTGCTCGCTTGGGGTAGGCGTAGTACCCGGTCGGCGATCTCCGGGTCGACCGGCGCTGCCGGATCGCCGTAGTGGCCGAGGAAGTAGCGGATCGTTTCGTCCGAGACGTTGGCCCAGCGCCGCTCGTCGATCACGTTGCGCGCCGCCTGGCTGGCCACGAACTGCGACACCGGGGTGACCAGGATCGGGTACCCCATCTCGGCGCGGACGCGGGTGACCTCTTCGAGCACGGCGTCGAACAGTTCGGGGCGGCGCAGCTCCTCGAGCATCCGCCGGGTCGTCGTGACCATCCCGCCGGGGAGCTGGTGGGTGTAGTAGACCGCGTCGAACTCGCGCGGCGCGCCGGGCGGGAGGCCCTTGACCCGCGCGATCTGATCGAAGTGCTCGGACACTGCGGCTTGCGCGTCCAGATCGAGATCGGTCTCGTACCCGATCGCTTCCAGGTTGCGGACCGTGCTGAACACCTCGGGCTGAGAGGTGCCGCGCGACAGCGCGCCCGACGCGGTGTGCACGACCTGGAAGCCGGCCCGGACGCCCTCGAGGTACACGAGCGGCGCGAGCCCGATCGTGCAGTGGCTGTGGAGCTCGATCGTCCGGTCTCCGGCGGCACCCGCGAAGTGGGGCGCGAGCTCCCGGACCGCGTCCGGGGTGAGCAGCCCTCCCGGATCCTTCAGGTACAGACGGTCCATGTCGGCGCAGTCCGCGAGGATCGCGGCGCGCTGCGCGTAGTACTCGTGGGTGTGGACCGGGCTGATCGAGTAGGTGAGGCCGATCACGACCTCCTCGATGCCTTCCTTGCGAGCCATCGTGGCGAGGCGCTTCAGGCGGTCGGGGTCGTTCGACGGATCGGCGATCTGCATCCGTCTGAGGCCGTTGCGGGCGACGAGCCGGAACGCCAGCGCGATCACGTCCTGGTCGGCCGGCACCCAGGAGATGAACCGCATCCCGGTCGTGATGATGCTGAGCGGCGTGTTCGGCATCGCCGCGCTCATCAGGCGGATCCGCTCCCACGGGTCCTCGCGGTGGAACCTGACCGACACCGCCATGTGCGTGCTCGAGGTGAAGTCGAGCGCGTGATAGCCGACCCGGTCCATCGTCGGCGCGATCGCGAGCACATCGGGCGTGGTCAGGCCGGTGGCGCTCCACAGGCTCTGGTTGCCGTCGCGGGTCGTGGTGTCGACGAGGTCGATCGTGCGCTCGCCGGCGGCGGTCATACGATCGCGCGCTCGAGCCAGTCGGTGGTGACCGCGCCGCGGCGGAAGTCCTCGTGCGCGAGCACGCTGATCAGCAGCGCGCGGTTCGTCTCCACGCCCTCGACGTCGAGGTCCTCGAGCGCCTCGAGCAGCACGTCGATCGTGGCCTCGCGGCCTTCGGCGTGCGCGATCAGCTTCGCCATCAGCGAGTCGTAGTAGGGCGGGATCGTGGCGCCCGGGCAGAGGTGAGTGTCGACGCGGAGTTGGTGCAGGTCGGGGATCGAGAACAGCGACAGCGTTCCGGGGCTCGGCATGAACCCGCGCGCCACGTCCTCGGCGTTCAGACGGCATTCGATCGCGTGGCCGTCGAAGATGACGTCCTTCTGGGCGAAGCCGAGCGGGTCTCCGTCCGCGATGTGGAGTTGCAGCTCGACGAGATCGCGGCCGGTGACCGCTTCGGTCACCGGATGCTCGACCTGGATCCGGCAGTTGATCTCGAGGAAGAAGTGCTCGCCGGTGTCGACATCGAGGACGAACTCGACCGTCCCGAGATTGCGGTACCCGATCGACGTGGCGAACGCCACCGCCTCCGCGGTGAGCGCGTTGCGCGTCGCGGCGTTGAGGTTTGGCGCGGGCGCCTCCTCGATCACCTTCTGGTAGCGGCGCTGCACCGAGCAGTCGCGCTCGCCGAGATGGACGACCGCGCCGTGCTCGTCGGCCGCGATCTGGACCTCGATGTGGCGGGCACTGGAGACGAACCGCTCGAGGTACACGCGCTCGTCGCCGAACGCCGCGCCGGCCTCGCTGCGCGCGAGGCTGAGGAGATTGTCGAGTTCGTCGCCGCCCTTGGCGAGTTTGATCCCGCGTCCGCCGCCACCGCCGGCGGCCTTGACCAGCACCGGGTATCCGATTTCGTCGGCCGCTTTGCGCGCGTCGTCGCCGGGCGCGATTTCCTTGCCGGGGAGGACCGGGACGCCGGCTCGGGCCGCCTCCTCACGCGCGCGGAGCTTGTCTCCGCTCAGCGCCATGACCTCGGGCGGCGGCCCGATGAAGATCAATCCGTTCTCCTGGGCGCGGGCCGCGAGCTTCGGGCTCTCCGACAGGAAGCCGTAGCCGGGGTGGATCGCGTCGCACTCGGTGCCGAGCGCCGCCTGCACGACGAGGTCGTCGCGCAGGTAGCTCTCGCCGGCGGGAGCGGGTCCGATGCAAACCGCCCGGTCGGCCCGGCGCGCGGCCAGACCGTCGCGATCGGCCTCGGAGGTCCCGACCACGGTCTCGAGCCCGAGTTGCTCGCACGCGTTCACGATCCGCAGCGCGATCTCGCCGCGGTTGGCGACGAACACACGCTTGATTCGCTTCATGCGGGCTCCACCCGGAACAGCGGCTGGCCGTACTCGACGAGTTGAGCGTTCTCGGGCACGACCTCGGCGATCGTACCCGCCGTGCCCGCGGTGACCGAGTTCATCATCTTCATCACCTCGATGATGCAGACGATCGTGTCGGGCTCGACGCGCGCGCCGACCTCGACGAACGGCGGCTTACCCGGGGCCTCGGCGCGATAGAAGGTCCCCAGCATCGGGGCGGTGATCGTGGCGAGGCCGTCGCTATCGGCACCCGGGGCCGGCGGGGATGCCGAGCCCTCGGGGCCGCCCGGCGGGTGCCGAACCGCATCGCGCTGCGAAGCCTCTCGCACCCGAGGGCGGCCGGAGGCCTCGGCATCCCCCCCACCCTTGCGCACGTGGAGCGAGAAGCCCTCGGTATCGATCTGTAGTTCGGTAAGCGCTGACTCGTCGATGATCCGCAGGATCTCGCGGATGTCTTCGTCGCTCAGAGACATGGTCAGTCGTTACGCGGGCCGGCGCCGAAAGTGCTCATGATCAGTGACATCGCCGACGCCGGCTTGGGCTTCTCCGCCTTCTTGGTGAGCCCGGTGACCGGTCGCGCCTGGACGACGAACAGCTCGCCGTCGCCGTCGCGGGCGAGCGCCCACTCGATGTCCTGGCGCGAGCCGAAGTGTCGCTCGACGCGCTTGCCGATCTCGACCAGGTGCGCGAGCGCCGGCTGGTCGAGACACGCGCGCTCGCGGCGCTCCGCCGGGACGTCGACGCGGGCCGCGCCGGCGCCGCTCGAGTCCGGCACATACTCCACGTCCTTGGCGTGCACATGCTCGCGAACCACCTCGCCCGTGACCTTACTCACGAGATAGTCGTCGGGTGTGACCTCGCCGCCGACGACCGCGAGCCCGAGCCCCCAGCTCGCGTTGATCGCGACCATGCTCGGGTCGCCGCTCACCGGGTTACAGGTGAACATCACCCCTGACACCTCGGCGTCGACCATCAATTGAACGGTGACTCCCATCGCCGGCGGCGCGTCGGTCTGGCCGAGCCGGGCGCGGTAGCTGATCGCCGTCGGGCTGTACAGGCTCGCCCAGCAGTCGCGGACCGCGTCGCACACGCTGTCTGCGCCGCGAACCCAGAGGTACGTCTCCTGTTGTCCCGCGAACGTCGCCTCCGCGCTGTCCTCGCCGACAGCGCTCGAGCGGACCGCCACGGGGACGTCGTCGCCCAGTCGCGCGTACTGCTCCGAGACCTCGGCACGCACGTCGTCGGGGATTGGGGCAGCCCGCATCGCGTCGCCGCTCGCCGGTGACGCGGACGCGATCGTCTCCTGCAACCCCGCCTCTCGTACGAACGCCTCGTACGCCGCGGTCGAGATCGCGAACCCCGGCGGCACCGGGATCTCAGCCGCGAGCAGCTCTCCGAGATTTGCGCTTTTGCCGCCGAAGCTCGGCTCGTCGCCGCGGGAGAGTTGCTGGAGCGGCCGGGTGTAATCGGTCACAGCAACGTGACCGTGCCCTCGGTGCCGTCCACCCGGATCATCTGACCGGTGCGGATCGCCGCGGTGGCGCGGCCCGTCCCGACGACCGCGGGCAGCCTGTACTCGCGCGCCACGATCGCCGCGTGGGACATCACGCCGCCGACGTCGGTGACCGTGGCCTTGATCTTCGAGAAGATCGGCGCCCATGCCGGCGAGGTGCTGCCGCAGACGAGGATCTCGCCGTCGCGGACGTCGCCGATCTGGTCGACCGACCTGACCACGCGCGCGAGTCCTTCGACCACGCCCGCCGACGCCGCGGCGCCGTTCAGCACCGAGCCGCCGTCTACCTGACGCGCCCACTCCTGCACGCGCTCGGTGGTGACCCCCCACAGCATGATCGTCATCGGATCGGTGACCGCGTCCGGGGTGACGCCGATCGCGGGCGGCGGCGTCCAGTCGCCGAGCTTCTTGAGGATCTCCTTGCGGCGGGCGACGATCGGCGGCCAGTGCATGGGGCCGAGCGGGCGGCCTCCGGTGGCCCAGGTCAGCACCAACTCGTCGAGCGCGCTCGCGACCTCGTAGCGCGAGAGCTGGAACACGTCCTCGGAGTCCTCGATGAACTCGTTGCGTGCGAGCAGGTCGCCGAACTCGCGGATCTTGTTCCACCACCGGGTGAGGAACCAGTAGTCGCAGTAGAACTTGTGCTCCTCGACGTACGGGAACACGGTCCGCGACAGGTTGAGCAGGTCGTTGAAGCTCGTCCGCGATTCCTCGTCGAGCAGCGCGCCGTACTCGGTCGCCAGCCGGTCGCGCTCGCGCTGGATCTCCTCGGTCGGGCGGTCGATCTCCTCGCCGGCGTTGAGCGCGCTGATGTGACCGATCAGCGACGCGTACGGGATGCTCGGGTCGTCGAGCCAGCTGCGGTAGTAGTGGTAGAGGCCGTCGCCGGTGGCCATGTTGAACCACGGGTCCTTGACCTTCTCGAGCTCGGCGAGCCAGCTCTGGCCCGCGTCGCTCGTCGCGAGCTCGGCGTCGATCTGTTGCGGCGAGCGGCCCTGCTGGAAAGCTCCGTCGACGCCCGTCTCGATCGCGAGGCGCGCGAGCCGGCGCAACTCGGCGTCGGGCCGGAACAGGAGGACGTCGATCCCCGCGACCATCAGCGCGATGTGCTGATCGGGGATGTCGGGCAGGTGGCCCTTGCAGAAATCCACGAACGTTCCGTACGCGCCGTAGCCGAGCAGCAGGAACTCGAAGTGGTGCTGCCACATCATGTCCCCCAGCCGAAGCGCGCGCGGGTAGGCGTCGAGCACCTCGTAGAAGGCGGTGTTGCGGTCCTCGCCGAACGCGACCTCGTCGGGCTCGTACTCGGGGAGGTCGGGGACGGTGAGCTCGCCGAGCTCCCGGATCAGCGCCTCCATCTTCGTCCGCCACTTGGCGTACAGCTCGGTCCAGTTCTGGAAGTAGTAGCCGGCGCGCTTCTGGAAGAACTCGGCGCGCTCGCCGATCTTGGCCGGATCGGTGACGGGGTTTCCGGAGATGTAGATGTAGCCGTTGACGCACCGGTAGTCGATCCCCATCGCGGGCGGCACCGCGAACACGCGGTTCTGCCATGCCCCGACCGCCTGGTAGGGCGAGTCGATGCAGATCACGTCGAACGCCGGCATCGGCATCGGGAAATGCATCGAGTTCCAGAACCAGAAGCGGTTCTCGTCGGTGTCGCGCCGGCGCTCGTCGAACAGCGCGTAGTAGGGATACATCTCCTCCCAGCCCTCGCACCCGGGCGGAGTGTCGATCTCGTATGGGCTCGGGAATGCCCCAGCCTTCGGCGCGGTTGTAGCCATCTGCTCCCTCTCTTCAGCTCCTTGCTCGTAAACCGCCACGAGCGGTGGGGAGTCTAAACCGAGCCAGATCGCCTCCCAAGTAGGATCGCGCGGCTTGTCACGAAGATTGACACTGATGATCAAGGAGGTCCGGTGATGGCGAGGATCGTGCTGGTGCATGGGGCGTTCGGACGGGCTGCGTGCTGGGACCGGGTCGCTCCCGGCCTGCGCGCGGCGGGCCACACGGTGCAGGCGATCGACCTCCCGGGCCAGGGCGACGACCCGACGCCGGTCGAGCAGGTCACGCTCGACCGCTACGCGGAGCGGGTGTGCGAGGCCCTGGCCGAGGGTCCGCCGGCGGTGCTCGTCGGCCACAGCATGGGCGGGATGGTGATCACGCAGGCCGCGGCCCGCTGCCCTTCGCTCGTTTCCAGGCTCGTATACGTGACGGCGTTCCTGCCGTGGGATGGCATGAGTCTGATCGACATGACGCAGCTGCCCGAGGGCGCAGGCGATCAGGTGCAGGCGAACCTGGTCGTCGACGGAGACCCGCCGGTGGCGACGATGGCGCCGGAGGCGGTGCGCGAAGCGCTGTGCCACTGCGCCGACGACGAGGCGGCAGCCTGGTCGGCATCGATCCGGGGCTCGCAGCCCGTCGTACCGTTCACGAATCCGGTGGCCCTCGGCGGCCCGGACGCCGACACGTTCGCGGCGCTGCCGCGCGCGTACGTGATGTGCCTCCAGGACCGGGCGATCAAGCCGGCGCTCCAGCGACGGATGCTCGAGACGGCCGGCTGTGACCCGGTGCTCGAGATCGACACCGATCACTCGGTCTGGGCGTCGCGGCCCGACGAGCTATCGGCCGCGCTCAACCAGATCGTCGGGTGAGATCAGGTCGCGTGCGCGCCGGCGGCCAGGTCTTGCGCGACCTCGCGGCCTACAAGTAGCGCAAGCTGAACGTCGAGGATCGCGTCCGCGAGCTCGGGCAGCGTGTCAGCGCCGTGTTCGAGCACGTGCGCGGTGACGAGCTCGTTGACGGCGCCGACGGCGGCGCGATACGTGTGCGGCGGGACCTCGGGAATCTCGGGGATGTCCTGTCTTGCTCGACGGTGGACGTCCCTGAGCTGAGCCGCGAACCGGTCCTGGACGGCGGCGCGGCGGTCGAGGGCCTCTGGACCGGCGCCGAGGACCTCGATCAGGAAGGCTTTGGCGAATTGCGGGCTGGCCGCGAGCGTCTCCAGGTACGCCCCGACAGCGGCGCGGTGAGCGGCCAGCCAGTCGGGCGCGAGCGCCTCGAGCGCCTCGTCGATCGTGGCCAGCAGCTCGTCGACGGTGGCGTCGTAGGCGGCGAGGAAGCAGTCGTCCTTGTTCGCGAACTGCTCGTAGAAGGTCTTGCGCGACACGCCGGCGCGCTCGATCACGTCCGCGACCGCGACCCGCGCGTAACCCTTGTCCGCGACCGCCTGGACCATCGCCGCGAGCATGCGCCCGCGCTGGGCCTCCCGGACCACCGGGCGGGGCGCGGCGTGGCGCCCGCGCGGCAGTACCGTCAGGATGCTGGTCTCGGGCGGTGCAGACGTCATGGGAACATCAGTGTACACTGGAGAACACGACTGTTTCTACGATTGGTGTGAGGCGACATGAGTTCAGGTAACGGGCGGCAGTTTCGGGTAGCGATCGTGGGTGCCGGCTTCAGCGGCCTCGGGACGGCGATCCGCCTCAAGCAATCGGGGATCGACGACTTTGTCGTGCTCGAGCGCGACGCCGAAGTCGGCGGCACCTGGTGGGCGAACACGTACCCGGGGTGCCAGTGCGACATCCCCTCGCATCTGTACAGCTACTCGTTCGCGCCGAACGCGGAGTGGACGCGGACGTATCCCCTCCAGCCCGAGATCCGCGAGTACCTGCGCGACTGCACCGATCGTTTCGGCTTGCGCGCACACATCCGCTTCAACTGCCCGGTGCAGACCGCCGAATGGGATGAGGACGCCGGCGTGTGGCAGATCCAGACGCCAGACGGCTCGTTCTCGGCGCAGATGCTGGTCGGCGCGCCGGGGCCGCTCAGCGAGCCCTCGATTCCGTCGCTGCCGGGGATGGACGAGTTCCAGGGCGTCGCGTTTCACACGGCCAAGTGGGACCACTCGCGGGATCTGACCGGCCGCAAAGTCGCGGTGATCGGGACCGGGGCGTCGGCGATCCAGACCGTCCCGCAGATCCAGCCGCAGGTCGAGCACCTGACGATCTTCCAGCGGACCGCGCCGTGGGTGGTGCCGCACCGCGACCGTCCGATCACCGAGTTCGAGCGCCGGCTGTACCGCCGCGTGCCGGCGGCACAGCGCGCCGTGCGGACGATGGTCTACGTCAGCCGCGAGGCGCTCGTGCCGGGACTCGCCTACCGCCCGCAGTTGATGAACGCGGTCCAGAAGATGGCGGAGGGCCATCTCGCCAAGCAGGTGCCCGACGAGGCGCTCCGCGCGAAGCTCACGCCCGACTACGTGATCGGCTGCAAGCGCATCCTGCCGTCGAACAAGTGGTATCCGGCGATTGTCCAACCCAACGTCGAGGTCGTCACGAGCGGGGTCACGTCGTTCACTCCTGACGGGGTGGTCGCCGCCGACGGGAGCGTCCACGAGGTCGACACCGTGATCTTCGCCACCGGCTTCCACGTCACCGAGACCGCGTTCTCCGAGGTCATCCGCGGCCGCGGTGGGATGCGGCTGTCAGACGTGTGGAACGGCAGCCCGCAGGCCTATCGCGGCGCGTCGATGCCCGAGTTCCCGAACCTGTTCCTGCTCGTCGGCCCGAACACCGGCCTCGGCCACAACTCGGTCGTGTTCATGATCGAGGCGCAGCTCAACTACTTGTTGGGGGCGCTCGAGGCGATGGACCGTCGCGGCGCCACCCGGATCGAGGTCCGCCGCGACGCCTACGACGCCTACAACGAGCACGTCCAGGCCCGGCTCGGCCGGACCGTGTGGAACACCGGCGGCTGCTCGAGCTGGTACATCGACCGCCACGGCCGCAACAGCACGATCTGGCCCGACTTCACGTGGCGCTTCTGGCAGCAGACCCGCCGGTTCGACGAGGCCGCCTACGAGCTGACCGCGCCGGCGCCGGCTTCGATTCCAGAGCCGCTCGCCGCCTGACGCTTGGACGGTGCGGTCCCCGGCGGGCGCGTGGCGCCGGCGGGGCAGCGGCTCACGGGCGCACATTGGAGGCGGGGCGGGGGCGGGTCTCCGGGTGCTCGAGTGGCGACCCTCGGCGCCGGCGCGGGGCTCCGCGACCCCGGGCGCACCCGTGAAAATCCCGAGAATTCGATCGGCTTTTGATAGTTTGACCGCCCCCGCCCCGCCGCCACCGACCCCCGGCCAAGGAGAACCATGAGCTCGACCGACGACCTGCTCGCGAACAACGCCGACTACGTGTCCTCGTTCGACAAGGGCGACCTCCCGTTGCCGCCGGCCACCAAAACGGCCATCGTGGCGTGCATGGACGCTCGCCTGAACGTGTACGGCGCGCTGGGCTTGACCGAGGGCGACGCGCACGTGATCCGCAACGCCGGTGGCGTCGTGACCGACGACGCGATTCGCTCGCTGGCGATCTCGCAGCGCCTGCTGGGCACCGAGGAGATAATCCTGATCCACCACACCGGGTGCGGGATGCTGACCTTCACCGACGACGACTTCAAGCGCTCGATCGAGGAGGACACGGGGATCAGGCCCGAGTGGGCTGCCGAGGCGTTCCCCGATGTCGACGCCGACGTGCGCCAGTCGATCGCGCGGATTCAGGCCTCTCCGTTCATCCCGCACAAGGACGCGATCCGCGGGTTCGTGTACGAGGTCGAGACGGGCCGCTTGCGCGAAGTGTCCTGACCGCGCTCATACACAAGAACGCCTGCGCTGGACGACTGGACTCTGTCGAGCGTGCGGCGCTACCGTCGCTCCCACACGAGAGGAGTGACCTTGGGCGAGATTGAGCTGATGGCGCTGTACTGGACGGTGAGCGGGCCGGTGGAGGTCCATGTCGGGCGCGAGTGGAGCCTGTTCAGCTGGCCCGACCGGTGCGCGGAGGCGGCGAAGGCCGGGTTCAAGGGCATCGGTCTGTGGCACGCGGACGTCACGCACCAGCTCGAGACCACGACCCTCGACGAGATGGCGAGCGTGTTCAAAGACGCCGGGCTCAAATACCTCGAGGTCGAGTTCCTGGCCGAGTTCTGGGTCGACAAGGGCGAGCCGGCGCGGACCGAATCGGACCGCCTGCGCAAGCAGCTGTTCGAGACCGCCGCGGCGTTCGACGCCCACCACATCAAGGTGGGCAACATCCCCGGCACCCCCTGCGACCTCGAAACCCTGACCGAGGCGTTCACCGAGCTGTGTCAGGATGCGGCCAACCACACCGACGCCAAGGTCGTCTACGAGTTCATGCCGTTCGACGTCAACGTGAACACGCTGGACACGGCCCTCGAACTCGTGCAGGGCGCCGCCGAGCCCAATGGCGCGCTCGCGATCGACACCTGGCACATGGGCAAGCTCGGGATCTCGCCGGCGGACCTCAAGCGGATCCCGCCCGAGTATCTGGGCTGGGTCGAGCTGTCCGACGGGCAGTACGAGAACATGCCCGACCCGATCGACGAGGTCGTGAACCGGCGCAAGCTCCCGGGGGAGGGCGAGTTCGACATCACTGGCTACGTCGAGGCGTGCCAGGAGATCGGCTACGCCGGCCCATGGGGAGTCGAGGTGCTCTCGGCCGAGCTCCGCAACCTGCCGATCGAAGACGAGTTCAAGCGCGCTTACGAGACGACGGCCGCGCAGTTCCGCGCCGGCGTGACCTGAGGAGGCACGATGGATCAACTGGACAACGACAGGCTCGTCTGGATGTTCACCCAGATGCTGCGGATCCGCGAGTTCGAGGAGCGCGTCAAGCGGACCTTCGAGGAGCATCCCGGCGTGATCCGGGGCCACACCCACCTCGCCGACGGCGCCGAGGCGTCGATCGTCGGGTCGCTGGCCACGATGAAGCCGGGCGACCAGCTGATGGCGACGTATCGCTGCCACGGCTATCCGATCGCGCTCGGCACCGACACCGGGGCGATCATGGCCGAGATCTACGGCCGCAAGGATGGGCTGTGCGGCGGCTACGGCGGCTCGATGCACCTGGTCGACCCCGAGCGCGGCTTCCTCGGCACGAGCGGCATCGTCGGCCAGGGCATCCCGCAGGCGACGGGCGTCGCGTTCGCCGCGCAACTGCGCAAGCAAGGCCAGGTCGTCCTGTCGTTCTTCGGCGACGGCGCCTCCAAGCAGGGCGCGTTCCACGAGTCGCTCAACCTCGCGTCGCTGTGGAAGCTGCCGGTCGTCTACGTCATGGAGAACAACAACTACAACGTGTCGACGCGCTCCGAGCAGGAGGACGCCAACGCCGCCAACGGCGAACCGCTGTCGGTCAAGGCGACGGCCTACAGCATGCCCGGCGTGACCGTCGACGGTGGCGATCCGGTGGCGGTGTACGAGGCGGTCGGGGCGGCGTCGGACCGCGCGCGCGCCGGCGAGGGGCCGACGCTCGTCGAGTCGAAGGTCTACCGGCTGTCAGCCCACGGCAACATCATCGCCCCGCCCGGCGTGCCGCTCCACTACCCCGAGCACGAGGCGATCACGACGTTCGGAAACCGCGAGGAGTACGAGGCCGCGCTGCGCGGCGACCCCGTGCCCCGGTTCCGCGCGCGGCTGGTCGAGCAGGGCGTGCTCGACCCGGCGCGGGCCGACGAGATCGCCAAAGAGGTCACCGAGGAGATGGAGGCAGCCGTGCAGTTCGGGCTCGACAGCCCCTTCCCCGAGCCCGAAGCCGCCGCCCGCAACGACTACGTGTACGCCTAGGAGACGACCATGGCAAGAGAGATTCCTTACATCGCGGCGGTCCAGGAGGGGATCCGCGTCGAGATGGAACGCGACCCGACCGTCGTCTTCTACGGCCAGGACGTCGCCCCCAGCGACGAGGACCCACTCGTCCAGGCGTTCGGACGCGAGCGTGTGCGGGTGTCGCCGATCTCCGAGACGGCCGAGATCGGAATGGCCGTCGGCCTCGCGCTTGCGGGGTACCGCCCGGTGGTCGAGTTGCTGATGGCCGAGTTCATGCTGGTGGCGATGAACCAGGTCGTCAACGAGGCGCCGCGGCTGCGCTACATGAGCGGCGGCCAGGTCAAGGTGCCGGCGGTGTTCAAGGCCGGCTACGGGTTCACCGCCGGGCTGGGCCGGCCAGCACACCGGCTCGATCTACGGCATGTTCATGGGCTTCCCCGGCCTGAAGATCGCGCTTCCCTCGACGCCGGCCGACGCCAAGGGGCTGATGGCCGCCGCGATCCGCGACGACAACCCGGTCGTCTACCTGATCAACTACCTGCAGGTGCTCGAGCACGGCGACGTGCCCGAGGGCGAGTACGTGGTCCCGTTCGGCGAGGCCGCGGTTCGCCGGGAAGGGACGGACGTGACGATCGTCGCCACCGGGTGGACGGTGGGTCGGGCGCTCGCCGCCGCGGAAACGCTCAGCAGCGAAGGCATCAGCGCCGAGGTCATCGATCCCCGCACGCTGAATCCGCTCGACACGGCGACGATCCTGTCCTCGGTCGAGAAGACCGGCCGGCTCGTGATCGCCGACCAGGGGACGCGCCACGGTGGCGCGTCGGCGGTGATCGCGGCCGAGGTCGCCGAGCACGGGTTCGGATCGCTGAAGGCGCCGATCGCGCAGGTGACCGCACTCGACGTGACCGTGCCCTACAGCGAGCCGATGGAGGCGTACGTCCTGCCGAACGAGGAGAAGATCGCCGGCAGCGTCCGCCAGGTGCTGGGCGTGGCGCCCGTCGCCGCGTAGGCGAATCGCGTGGGGGACGAACTCGACGCGGAGTCGGCGCGTGACCTGCTGCGCACGATGTGGCGGATCCGCCTGTTCGAGGAACGGGTGGCGCAGCTAAAGCGCACGCTCCAGGTTCACGGGCTGATCCATCTGAGCATCGGCGGCGAGGGCGTCGCGGCGGCGGTGTGCCGTCAGTTGCGCACCGACGACGCGGTCTACAGCGGCCACCGGGCCCACGGACACGCGATCGCCAAGGGCGCGCCAATCGACCGCCTGATGGCGGAGTTGATGGGGCGCGAAGCGGGCATCTGCCACGGCCTCGGCGGCTCCATGCACCTGGTCGACATCGAGCACGGGTTCATGGGCGCCACCGGCGTCGTCGGCGGCAACCTGCCGCTCGCGCTGGGCACCGCGCTCACGCAGCATCTCAAAGGCTCCGACCAGGTGACCGTCGTGTTCTTCGGCGACGGCGCGGTGCAAGCGGGGCACTTCAACGAGTCGATCAACCTCGCGGCGCTGTGGAGGCTGCCGGTGATCTTCGTGTGCGAGAACAACGGGTTCGCCGAGTTCACCTCGCGCGCCGAGCACAGCACCGTCGAGCGGGTCAGCGACGTGGTCGCGCCGTATGGGTTCGAGCGCGAGACCGTCGAGGGGAGCGACGTCCCCGCGGTCCACGACGCGTTCGCAAACTACCTCGACAAAGCGCGCGGCGGCAAAGGGCCGTACCTGCTCGAGTGCCTGACGTTCCGCCGGCGCGGGCACTACGAGGGCGACCCCGAGAAGTACCGCGACCCCGAGGCCGAACGCGAGTGGGCCGCGCGTGACCCGATCGCGCGCTTCACCCTGGTGGACGAGGAGACCGCCCGACAGATCGAGGGCGAGGCCGGC
Source organism: uncultured Solirubrobacterales bacterium (assembly GCA_963770615.1). Classification (GTDB taxonomy): domain Bacteria; phylum Actinomycetota; class Thermoleophilia; order Solirubrobacterales; family Solirubrobacteraceae; genus Palsa-465. The sequence continues at coordinate 119,191 of CAVYQJ010000003.1, forward strand.
GAAGAGGTCGAGGCGGCGGTGCGGTTCGCGCGCGAAAGCCCGTTCCCGGATCCGCAGATCGCGGCCGGCCTCGTGTACGCCACATGACCGAGCAAATCGAGACCACGTTCGTCGAGGCGATCGCGACAACCCTGGCGCGCGCGATGCGCGACGACGAGCGCGTGATCGTCCTCGGAGAGGACGTCGCGGAGGGCGGCCCGTATCTAGCGACGGCCGGACTCGCGGACGAGTTCGGCCGCGAGCGCGTGCGCAACACCCCGATCAGCGAGGGCGCGGTCTGCGGGGTCGCGATCGGGGCGGCGCAATCGGGCCTCCGACCCGTCGTCGAGATCATGTTCATCGACTTCATCACGCTCGCGCTCGACCAGCTCGTCAACCAGGCGGCGAAGGCGCACTTCATGTCCGGCGGCCAGCTGTCGGTGCCGCTCGTGCTCCGCACCCAGGGCGGCTCCGGCCAGCGCAACGGCGCCCAGCACTCGCAGAGCCTCGAAGCGTGGCTGACGCACGTGCCGGGTCTGAAGGTGGTGATGCCGAGCAACGCCGCGGACGCCGCCGGACTCCTGCAAACCGCGATCGCCGACCCGAACCCGGTGGTGTTCGTCGAGAACAAGTCGCTGTACTTCCGCCGCGAGACCGTCCCCGATCCCCCGCCCCCCGTCCCAATCGGGCAGGCTAAGACGATCCGCGAAGGCCGCGACGTCACGATCGTCGCGCTGTCGCGGCTCGTCGGCGATGCACTCGAAGCCGCCGACCGCCTCGCGAGCGACGACGGAATCGAGGCCGAGGTGATCGACCCGCGCACGCTGGTCCCGCTCGACCTCGACACGCTCGCTCGGTCGGTCAGGCGCACCGGCCGCGCGGTGGTGGCGCACGAGGCGGTGACCGCCGGCGGGTTCGGCGCCGAGCTCGCGGCCCAGTTGCAGGCGGCCGCGTTCGACTACCTGGAGGCGCCGATCCAGCGCGTCGGTGCGCCGTACACGCCCGTGCCGGTCAGCCCGTCACTGGAGGACGCCTACCGACCGGGCGCCGACCACGTGTACCGGGCCGCCAAGATCGCGCTCGAATGGGGCGAGCACGACGTCGAGCCGTGGGAGCACGGAGCGATCACGTCGCCGTAGGTCAGGCCGGCTCGAGCTCGGGGTCGAGCGCCAGCAGGGACGCACCCGGCAACTGCTCGACCAGCCCCTGCCGGCTGAGCACGATCTCGAGGTTCGTGAGCGACAGGCGGGCGTGCTCGCGCGCGACGTTGTCGGCTCGCGAGCCCTCGCGGTTGGCGATTGCGTCAACCAGCCAAAGGTGCTGGCGGTGGGCGACGACCAGGATCTCGCGCGACTCGGGCAGCTGGGCGTGCTGGAGCACGAGCGCGTTCGGAGTCGCGAACGGCAGGCACAGGACGGTGTCGAGCGTGCGCTCGAGCAGCGGGCTGTGCGCCATCTTGATCAGGCGGTCGTGGAACTCTCCGTTGAGCGCGATGTAACGCTCGAACGACTCGTAGTCGGCGCGGTGCACGAGCGGCTCGACCTGCTCATTGATCGCGCGCAGCGCGCGCAGATCGCGGCGGGTGGCTCCCTGCTCGGCGGCGAACCGGCAGGCGGTGCCCTCGAGTACGCCGCGGAGCTCGATCGCGTGCCGGATGTCGGCCTGCGTGAACTCGCGCACGACGTACCCTCCGGTCGGCAGCACGCGCAGCAGTCCCTCGTGCTCGAGCGACGCCAGCGCGAGGCGGAGCGGCGTCCGCGACACCCCGAGCCGCTCGACCAACGGCAACTCGGACATCCGCTCGCCGGGCTTGAACTCGCCGTTCAGCAGCTGCTCGCGCAGGGCGAGGAGCGCCCGCATCATCTGCGTCCGGTTGACATGATTGACCATCGGCGCGCGAGAGTATGGCCCCCGAAATCGCTGTATGCAAGACCGGGCCCGCGGAGGGCCTGCAATCGATTCTTGTGGTCACGTTAGGCGTGCGTTGCATACAGCACGAGTCCCGAATAAGATCCGCGCCTCGCCAAGAGGGGCGGATCAACCAAATCATTTCGAGGAGGAGTAGAGGTGAGGACGTACCACCAGGCGCTGCGCCTGCGCTGGACCGGGGCTCTCGCCGTGTTGGTCGGCGCGATGCTGGTGCTCGCGGGATGCGGCAGCAGCAGCAGTTCGACCACGTCGAGCAGCGCCGCGAGCGGCGCGTCGAGCGCGACGAGCTCTAGCACCAGCGCTACCACGAGCGCGAGCACAGCCTCGACCAGCACGTCGTCGTGCGGGCCGAAGCCAGGAGTCAAGGCCACGGGAACGCCGATCAATATCGGCACGATCGACACCAAGCAGCCCGGCACCGACTTCAGCGACGGGCCGAACATGATCAACGCGTACTACACCTGCGTGAACGCGAACGGCGGCGTGAACGGGCATCCGCTCAAGCTGTACGTGATCTACGACCAGACGCAGCCGGCGCAGGTTGCGGCCGCGGCCAAGCAGCTGATCCAGACCGATCACGTGGTCGGGATCGTCGGCGTGTTCGACCTGCTCGAATGCACGATCGACCAGAGCTACTGGAAGCAGCTCGGGATCTACGAGATGGGCGCGGGCATCGCGCCGGAGTGCTGGTCTACGCCGAACAGCGCGGCGGTCAACATGGGTCCGCGCTACAGCTCCGACGGCGCCGTCCAGTACGGGCTGAGCCAGCATCCGTCGAAGATCGTGTTCATCCAGTCGAACGTCCCGGGCACCGGTTACATCGCCGCCGGCCCGGCGGCGCTAGCGGCGGCGTCACACGTCCCGATCAACGAGTCGACCGCGAACGTGCCGATCACCGACGCGAGCTCGCTGGCCCTGAGCCTCGTCGACAAGGCCGGCCCGAACGGGTGGGTCGTGCTCAACTTCACCCCGCCCGAGGCGCTGGTGATCCTCCAGGCCGCGCAGAAGCTCGGACTCGAGGACCGGGTCAAGGGCTGGGGCTGCTCGACGCCGTGCAACACCGACTTCCTGGCCAAGTCGCTGGGACCGAAGTGGAACCACAAGCTGTTCGTGAACGCCGAGCTGACCGATCCGGACGACCACAACGGCCCGGACATGCAGCTGTACAAGGCGATCCTCTCGCAGTACGGCCAGGCCGTCGCGGGCGGCCTCGGCTCGTTCAGCGAGATGGGCTACCTGCTCGGGAAGTTCAGCGTCGGCGCGCTCGACACGGTCACGGCCCCCTACACGATCGCGAACGTCAACGCGGCATTCAAGGCGATCAAGGATCAGAAGACGGATCTGCTGTGTCAGCCGTGGGTGTACGGCGACTACCCGTTGCACATCCCGAACAACGCGGACTTCACCACGACGCCGGATAACGGCAAGATGGTGACCGCGCAGGGATGCTTCAACGTCTCCTCGGCGGATCCGCAGATCGCGCAGTACCGAGGCGTCGCCGGAACGGCGCCGTCGACGAACCCCGCGACGCAGTAGGAGCACGGACGCACTAGCACTACGTGACGCTCATGCGATCAGGGCGACCAGGGGTATGGATGCCCTGGTCGCATGACGTCCGTCACGCGCCGCCGGTGTCAGACCTGCTCGAGCTGGGCGCCTCTTGCCCGCCCGAGCCGGCCGTCACGGGCTTGTTCGAGCTCGGGTCGGGCGAGCAGCGAGGCGCCGGGCATCTGCTCGAGCACGTCGGGATGATCGAGCGCGACCTCGAGGTTGGTCCGCGCGAGCAGCGCGTGCTCGCGGCCGAGGCTTTCGGCGCGGGTGCCCTGGCTGCGCTCGATCGCATCGAGCAGACCGAGGTGGTGGCGGTGGGCCAACAGCAGGATGTCGCGCGATTCGGGCAGCACGGCCTGCGCCATCACGAACGCGCTCGGGCTGGCGAACGGCAGCGCGATGATCCCGTCGAGGGCACGCTCGAGCATCGGGCTGCCGGCCATCCGCAGGATCCCGGCGTGGAAGCGCTCATTCAGATCCACGAACCGCTCGAACGACTCGTAGTCGGCCCGTTGGACCATCTGCCCGATCGTGTCGCAGATCCCGCGCAGCTCCGCGATGGCCTCGAACGCGGCTCCGCGCTCGGCGGCGAACCGGGCCGCGGTGCCTTCGAGCACACCGCGGAGCTCGATCGCGTCGCTGATGTCGGACTGCGTGAACTCCCGCACCTCGTATCCGCGCGAGCCCCGGCTGCGCAGCAGTCCCTCGTGCTCGAGCGCCGCCAGCGCGAGGCGCAGCGGCGTCCGCGAAACCCCGAGCGTCTCGACCAACCGCAGCTCCGACATGCGCTCCCCGGGCGCAAACTCACCGCGGAGGATCAGCTCGCGCAGACGCAGCAGCGCTCGCGTCATCTGGGTCCTGCTGCCTCGACCGGCCACTTCTCACCTTCCTCCTCGACGCCGCGGACGCGGCGTGGCGGCAGTCTAGACCCGCACTGCAATTGCATGCAAAACGTACAGCGCCACCTCTCAGAACTCTCATTCTTGAGGTCGTGTTAGGGGCTATTGCATGCAACTGGGCCACGCATTAGTATCGCCGCGCTCGCCAAACCCCTGGGGCGGGTCACAACACAAATCCTCGAGGAGGAGGAGATCGGTGAGGATGTACCAACACGTTTCGCGCGTGCGACTTGGCCTGTCGTGTGCCGCGGTTCTCGGCGTGCTGCTCATGGCAGGCTGCGGCAGCAGCAAGAGCAGCAGCACAAGCAGCGCGGCGGCGCCCGCTGCTTCGTCAACCTCGGCCAGCAGCACCACCACCAGCGCCGCTACGAGCGCATCGACGAGCACCTCGTCGTGCGGTACCAAGCCCGGCGTCGCCGCCACGGGCACTCCGATCCCGCTCGGTGCGATCAACACCAAGCAGCCCGGGACGGACTTCACGGACATCGAGAACATGGAGGGCGCGTACTTCGCCTGCGTGAACGCGAACGGCGGCGTGAACGGTCACCCAATCAAGCTGTACAAGCTGACCGAGCCGACGCAGCCCGCACAGATCGCCGCGGACGCGACGCAGCTGGTCCAGACCGACAAGGTGGTCGGCGAGTCGGGCAACTCGAGCATCCTCGAGTGCACGATCAACCACTCCTACTGGGAGAAGAACCACTACTACGTGATCGCCGCGGGGATCGCGCCCGAGTGCTACTCGACGCCGAACATCGCGGACGTCAACATGGGACCGCGTTACAGCTCCGACGGAGCGGTCCAGTACGTCCTCACGCTGCACCCGAGCAAGATCGTGTTCGACCAGTCGAACGTGCCGGGCACGGGCTACATCGCCGCGGGTCCGGCGGCGCTTGCCGGATCGGCGCACGTACCGATCACGCAGCTGACCGAGAACGTGCCGATCACGGACGCGAGCTCGGTGGCGCTCAAGGAGGTCGACGACGCCGGTCCGAACGGCGCGGTGGTGTTGAACTTCACCCCGCCCGAGGCGCTCGTGATCCTGCAGGCCGCCCAGAAGCTGGGGCTCGAGAATCGGGTCAAGGCATGGGCCTGCTCGACGCCGTGCAACACCGACTTCCTGGCCCAGTCGCTGGGATCGAAGTGGAACGGCAAGTTCTTCGTGAACGCCGAGCTCGCCGACCCCGACGCCACGACCACGCCGACGATGAACCTGTACAAGGCAATGCTCAAGCAGTACGGCACGGACGTGTCCGGCGGCATCGGCAGCTTCAGCGAGATGGGTTTCACGATGGGTGAGATCGCGACACACGCGCTCGAGTCGATCAACGGTCCCTACACCGCCCAGAGCGTGAACGCCGCGTTCAAGGCCGTGAAGAACTACGACACCGGGATGCTGTGCCAGCTGTGGACGTTCGGCAGCTATCCCCTCCATATCCCCAACAATCAGGACTACACGGTCACTCCGAGCAACGGGAAGATGGTGCTCAAGCAGGGCTGCACGAACATCTCCTCGGTCGACCCGCAGATCGCTCAATACCGCAGCGCTGCCGGTACGGCGGCAACCGCACCGGGACAGCCGGCGGGGTGAGCGAGAGGTCATCTACTAAGTAAGTAGGATCCACAAACGATCAGGGCGTCCAGATAGCGCACATGCTCATTTCCGGCATTCTCGGCCTGCCGAGCTGGCAGGACTTCCAGCCGTTCCTCGTCACCGGGGTCTCGCTCGGTGCCGTGTACGCGCTGTCGGGAGTCGGGATGGTGGTCCTGTACCGGGCCACCGGGGTGCTGAACCTGGCCTTCGGGGCGGTGGGCGCGATGGGCGCCCTGATCGCGTGGCAACTCATCAACCACGCGGGCTGGAACGAGTGGCTCGCGTACCTCATATGCGTCCTGTTCGGGGGCGTGCTGACCCTGTTCTACGGGATGGTGTTCGGCCCGGCCCTGGCCAAGCGCGACCCGCTGGTCAAGGCGACGGCGACGCTCGGGCTGACGCTGATCCTGCTCGGAGTGATGGACCTGCTGTGGACCTCGAGCGGGGGCGCTTCGCGCTCGATCTCGTTCCCGACCGACAACGACACGTTCACGGTCGCCGGGATCCTGGTCGAGTGGACCAACGTGATCGCCCTTGTCCTGGGACTCGTGATCACGGTCGCGACGGCCGCGTTCCTACGTTTCACGAAGCTCGGCACGGCGATGCGGGCGATGGCCAACGACCGTGAGATCACCGCTACCTTAGGCGTGCCCGTGCGACGAGTCGAGGCGGCCGCGTGGTTCGGCTGCGGCCTCCTTTCCGGCCTGGCCGGAATCCTGCTCGCCGACCTCGTGGCGCTCGATGCGACCACGCTCACGTTCCTGGTGCTGTCGTCGCTCGCCGCGACGCTGATCGCGAGACTCAGATCGATCCCGATCACGTTCGTCGCCGCGATCGTCGTGGGCACGGTCGACGCACTCATTACTCCGATCCAGTCGATCACCAACTACCGGGATATGACGCCGTTCGTGTTTGCCGCGATCGCGTTGCTCCTCCAGAACCGACGGCGCGTGATCACCGTCGGACGGCAGGGGGTGTAAGCGATCGAACCCACCGGCTTGAAGACCGACGAGACCCCGGCGCCGGCCGAGACGAGCGGCGCAGGGCCGGTGTCGGCCGGATCCCCGCGGTCGATGCGCAGGATCGAGCCGCGCGCGATGGTGCAGCCCGCCGCGGCGCTGATCCTGCTCCTGTTCGTGATGCTGGTCGTGCCGTCGCTGTTCAGCACGTACTACATAGACGCGAGCACGCAGGTGGCCATCTACGCGATCGTCGCGCTCGGTCTCGGGTTGCTCGTCGGACGGGTCGGCATGGTGTCGCTCGGCCAGGCGGCGGTGCTCGCGATCGGAGCGTGGGTGGCGGCGCGGATCCTGTTCGCGGGCTCGATGCCGTTCCCGCTCGTGCTGCTGTGCTCGGGCCTGATCACGATGGTGCTGGGGACGCTGGTCGGACTGCCCGCGCTGCGGCTGAGCGGCCTGTACCTCGCGCTGATCACGCTGATGCTGGCCGGCGCGCTCACGGTCGTGCTCGCCACCACGAACTTCCCCAACGGAGGCCACGGCTTCCTCGGCTACAACGGCTCAAGCGTCCACATTCCGCCGATCCGCCGCCCGAGCATCGCGACCGGCGAGACCTCGTACTTCCGCTACTCAGTGATGGTCGCGGTGCTGATGTTCCTGCTCGTGTGGGCGCACATCCGCACTCGTCCTGGGCGCGCCTGGGCGGCGATCCGCCAGAGCGAGGCGGCCGCGCTCGCGGGCGGAATCAATACCACTCTGTACAAGCTGTGGGCGTTCGCGCTGGCGTCGTTCGTCACCGGAGTGGCCGGCGGATTGCTCGCGGGCGGGCTCCACTATCTCTACTCGATCGACTTCCAGACCCAGGACTCGATCACGCTGTTCGCGGTGGTCCTGATGGGCGGCGCGTACAGCCTGTGGGGCGCGGTCCTCGCCGGGATCCTGCTCCAGTTCTTCCCGGCTCTGTTCACCAACTGGGGTATCTCGCCGGACTGGCTGACGATCCTGTTCGGGGTCGGCGTGCTCCAGGTGCTGACGACGGCGCCGCGCGGGATCGTCGATCAGTTCCCCAAGGACATGGCCAGGCTCGGCCGGTTCCTGTATCGCCGGGTTAACCGTCCCGCCCCCTCGACGGGTGGGGATCCGTGATCGAGGTCTCCGATCTCACGGTCCGCTTCGGCGGAGTGACGCCGCTGGACCAGATGAACGTGAAGTTCGAAAAGGGGACGTGCGGCCTGATCGGGCCGAACGGCGCCGGCAAGACCACGTTCTTCAACGTCCTGAGCGGGTTCGTCAAGCCGGTGGCCGGCGGCGTGTCCGCGTTCGGCGACGACCTGCTGGCGATCACTCACTTCCGCCGTGCCCGCTGGGGCGTGCGTCGCACGTTCCAGACCGAGCAGGCGATCGAGGAGCTGTCGGTGTTCGACAACGTCGCGATGATCCACGAGAACTCCAAAATGAGCGGGTCCACCCGCCGCCAGGACGTGCTCGAGGCGATCGCGTTCGTCGGGATGGACATCGATCCCGCCTCGCGCGTGGGCACGCTCGGCGCCGCGCAGCGCCGTCTGGTCGAGCTCGCCCGGGCGGTGGTCGGACGGCCGAGGCTGGTCCTGCTCGACGAGCCCGCCGCCGGCCTTCCCGACGAGGAGACCGCGCACATGGGCGAGGTGATCCGCCTGATCCCGGAGCAGACCGGCGCGATGACGATCCTCGTCGACCACGACATGAGCCTCGTGTCAGCGTGCTGCGAGGAGACCGCGGTACTGGACTTCGGCAAGATGATCGCCGCGGGGCCGACCGCCGAGGTGCTGCGCGACGAGCGCGTGATCCGCGCGTACCTTGGAACCGAGGAGGTCGTGTGACAACGGCGGGCGATGTCCTGCGCGTGGAGGATTTCGTCGTCGCGCGCGGCGGGCGAAACGTCGTCCGCGGGGTCTCACTCGAGATTCCGTCCGGCGAGATCACCGCGCTGCTCGGTCCCAACGGCGCCGGCAAGTCGAGCATGGTGCTCGCGATCGGCGGGGTGCTGAAGCCGGTCGCCGGCAAGGTGCTGCTCGACGACCACGACTACGCCGGCAAGCGACCCGAGCGGATCCGCGCGGCCGGGATCGCGATCGTTCCCGAGGGCCGCCGGCTGCTCCCCGAGCTGACGGTGGCCGAGAACCTGCGCGTCGCTACGTACGCGCTGACCGGTTCGGACGCCGAGGCCGGGCACAGCCGCGCGCTCGAGCTGTTCCCCGAGCTCGAGAAGCGGCTCAACTATCCGGCCCGTTCGCTGTCGGGCGGTGAGCAGCAGATGGTCGTGCTCGCCCAGGCGCTCGTCTCGCATCCACGGTTCGTGATCATCGACGAGCTGTCGCTCGGCCTCGCGCCCGTGATCATCAACCGGTTGATCCCGACGATCCGATCGGTCGCCGAGTCGGGCGCCGGCGTGCTCTTGATCGAACAGTTCGCGACGCTCGCGCTCGGGCTGGCCAACCGCGCTTACATCATGGAAGGCGGCGAGATCCAGTACTCGGGCATGGCCAAGGAGCTGCGGGACAACCCGGCCATGCTCCAGTCCGCCTACCTGTTGCGGACCCGCAACGGCTCGGGCACCCCTCAGCCGTTGACGGGCCCCCAGCTGCGCCCCACATGAGCCGCCGGATGAGTCACGCGGGCTGCGTTAGGTGAGCCCGGATGGCGAGCGCAGCTCAAGCGTGACGTCGATCGAGCACGTTCTCGTGCTCAGCGACGACATCGACGCCACCCGCGACTTCTACTGCGCGGTGGTTGGTTTAACCGTCGGCGAGCGCCCTCCCCTCGCCTTTCCCGGGTATTGGCTGTACGCCGGCACGACCGCGTGCGTGCACATCGCCGAGCGCGGGCCGTACGCGGCGCACGCGGCGGGGCTCGGTCTGAGCGTCCCCGAGCGCGACCCGGGCGTGGGCCCGGTCGACCACGTCGCGTTCAGCGCCGGCGACTACGACGTGCTCGTCGAGCGGCTCGAGTCCCGCGGGGTCCCGGCCGTCACCAACGTCGTTCCCGGGGGCCCGCGCCAGGTGTTCATCGAGGATCCGAACGGCGTTCGGATCGAAATCAACGTGAGGAGCTGAGTGACCGACAATCGAACCACCCCGCCGTTCCGTGCCGACCACGTCGGGAGCCTGCTGCGCCCGGCCGAGCTGCTGAGTGCGCGCGAGGATCACGCCGCCGGGCGGATCGACGACGACGAGCTGCGGGCGATCGAGGACAACGCGATCCGCGACGCGGTGAACCTCCAGAAGGACGCCGGGCTACGGTCGGCGACCGACGGCGAGTTCCGCCGCGCCACGTGGCACATGGACTTCATCTACCAGCTCGGTGGGATCGGCACGGCCGAGGGCGGCACCAAGGTCCAGTTCCGCAATGAGCAGGGAACCGTCGAGTGGACGCCGGCGGCGCTGCGCGTGACCGAGAAGATCCACCTCGGCCACACGATCTTCGCCGACGCGTTCGAGTTCCTGAAATCCGCGGTGAACGGGGCCACTCCGAAGCTCACGATCCCGTCCCCGAACATGGTCCACTACCGCGGGGGTCGGGCGGCGGTCGACGAGCGGATCTACCCCGACATGGAGGAGTTCTGGAGCGACCTGTGCGCCGCCTACGCCGACGAGCTCCGCGCGCTCGGCGAGCTCGGGTGCACGTACCTCCAGTTCGACGACACCTCGCTCGCGTACCTGAACGACCCGCGCCAACGCGAGCAGATCCGCGAGCGCGGGACGAGCGACGTCGAACATCTGCACGAGCAGTACGTGCGCAATATCAATCGCGCGCTCGAGGGCAAGCCCGACGGCATGACGGTCACCACCCACCTCTGCCGGGGCAACTTCCGCTCATCGTGGGCGGCGGAGGGAGGCTATGACTTCGTCGCCGAGGCGCTGTTCGGCGGGCTTGGCGTCGACGGCTTCTTCCTCGAGTACGACGATTCCCGTTCGGGCGGGTTCGAGCCGCTGCGGTTCGTGCCCAAGGGCAAGTACGTCGTGCTCGGCCTGGTAACGACCAAGCATGGCGAGCTCGAGTCCAAGGACGTGCTCAAGCGCCGGATCGAGGAGGCCGCGCAGTACGTGCCGATCGAGCAGCTGTGCCTGTCGCCCCAGTGCGGGTTCTCCTCGACCGTCGAGGGCAATGTGCTCACGCGCGAGCAGGAGATCGCCAAGCTCGAGCTGATCGTCGAAACCGCAGCCGAGGTCTGGGGGAACTGACATGCGAGCCGCGGTCACAGAGGGCGTCGGGGCGATGGCGGTGCTGGAGCGCCCGGAGCCGACCGACCCCGGCCCGGGCGAGGTCGTGGTCACGCCCCAGGCGGTCGGGATCTGCGGCTCCGACTACCACTTCTTCCTGGGCGAGCTGTCCCCGGAGGCCGGCGGGTCGCAGTTCCCGCGCGTCCAGGGACACGAGATCGGGGCGACGATCGCGGCCGTCGGCCCGGATTGTCCTCCCGAGCTCGCGGTGGGGCAGCGCGTCGCCGTGTGGCCGCTGCGGGCGTGCGGCGAGTGCTATCCGTGCAGCGTCGGGCGTCCCAACACGTGCGACTACTTCGAGCTGATCGGGATCCACACCGACGGCGGCCTGCAGGATCTGCTCGCTGTCCCGGCCGAACAGGTCTACCCGATCCAGGCCGACGACGCCGCGGTGGCGGCGCTCGCCGAGCCGGTGTCGATCGCGGTGCGGGCCGTCAACCGGGCGAACGTGCGTGAAGGCGAGCGGGTCGTGGTGCTCGGCGCCGGGCCGATCGGGCAGTGCATCTGCCTGGTCGCGCGCGAGCGCGGAGCGGACGTGCTCGTCGTCGACCTCCAGGACACCCGGCTCGCGCTGAGCCGCGACATGGGAGCGCAGACACTCGTGTGGACCACCGGCGAGGAGGTCGTCGGGTTCGCTCGCGAATGGGCGGCACCGGCGGGTCCGCCGGTGGCATTCGACGCCACCGGCGTCCCGGTGGCGGTCCGGGCGATGATCGACATGGTCGCCTCCGCGGGCCGCGCCGTGCAGGTCGGAATGTCGGGCGAGGAGGTCACGCTCCGGCTCGGCAGCCTGACCGAGAAGGAACTCGACGTGCTCGGCGTGAGCTGCTGCGGCGCCGGCGAGTTCGGCGAGGCGGTGGCCGTCGTGGAACGCAACACCCCACTGCTGGCGCCGCTGATCAGCCACCGGTTCGCGCTGGACCAAGCGCCCGAAGCGATCCGGTTCGCGATCGAGAACCCCACCGACGTGATGAAGGTCGTGATCGGAGACGAGTAGCTCCGGTTAAGGCGTGTTAGCTTCGCTGCTAGGCGGGGTTAAGCCGACCATCGGAATGCCGGAACGGGGTAACGCCGTGCGTATGCTCGGCCGATAGGACCTTAGGGCCACCAGGCAGATCGATTCCTACGGGAGGGAGCCCAGGTGCGACGGGTGAGGCTTACCGAGGGCGGTCCCCGCCACGGACGGCGGATAATTGCGCTGCTCGCGGGGACAATCGCCGTGGTTGCGCTGCTCGTCTCGGGGATCGCTCTGGCGCTGCCCGACAACGACGCGTCCCCAAGCGCCGCCTCGGGTCCGCGCGATTCCGCGGAGTTCGCCTCGGGCCAGGTCCCCGCGCCCGGCCGGCGCGCGCGCGGCGCCGGGCCCACCGCCGACGCGGTGCTGACGATCAGCCCGACCGCGAGCACGACGCCCGTTCCCCCGTCTTACTTCGGTCTGTCGACCGAGTACTGGGCGCTTCCGATCTTCGAGCGCGACATGCCGGTGCTCGAGCGCGTGATCTCGCTCCTGCACGTGCCGGGGAACGGCCCGCTCGTACTGCGAATCGGCGGCGACTCGGCCGACCATTCGTTCTGGATGCCGAAGAAGCCGAGAAGCATGCCGTCGTGGGCGTTTGCGGTCACGCCCGCGTTTCTCACGCAGTTGCGAACTCTCGTCAAGCGCGACCCGGTCAAGTTGATCGTCGACCTCAACCTGGTCACGGACACACCATGGACAGCCGCCACCTGGGCGCGCGCCGCCGAGACCTCGCTCCCGCGCGGAAGCATCGTCGGGTTCGAGGTCGGCAACGAGCCAGACCTGTACACCCACGCTTACTGGTCGGCGATGGTCGCGCGCTCGCCGCTCGAGGCCCGGCCGCTACCGCTCGAGCTCACCCCGGACAGCTACGTCAGCGACTTCTCCGACTACGCGAGCGTGCTCGGCGAAGGCGCGCCCGACATCCCGCTGATCGGGCCGGCGGTGGCGCACCCCCGAGTCAGCCTGCCGTGGATCAAGACCCTGATCGCCGACGAGCGGCCCGAGCTCGGCGCGATCACCGGCCACCTGTATCCGTACTCCGCGTGCGCCAAGCACAAGTCGAACTCGAGCTATCCGACGGTCGCGCGCCTGCTGAGCTGGCAGGCTGTGGGCGCGCTGGCCAAGGACGTCGCCGGCGCCGTCAGGGTGTCGCACGACGCCGGCCTGAAGTTCCGCCTGACCGAGCTCAACTCGGTCACGTGCGGCGGGAAGGCGGGCGTCAGCAACACGTTCGCGACCGCGCTGTGGGCGCCCGACGCGCTGTTCACGCTCATGCGGGCGGGGGTCGACGGCGTCAACCTCCACGTGCGGGCCTACGCGATCAACGCGCCGTTCTCGCTCGACCGGCGCGGGCTGACCCCCCGGCCTCTTCTGTACGGCCTGATCATGTTCGCTCGCACGCTCGGCGCCGACGCCCGGCTCGTTCGCCTGCACACGGCGCACGCGCGTTCGCTGAACCTGAGCGCCTGGGCCGTCCGGGTCCGCGGCGGAATCCTGCACGTGCTGCTGGTCGACAAGAGCAACCGGAGCGTCCGGATCGACCTGCACCTGCCCGCCACCGGTCCGGCGACGGTCCAGCGGCTGCTCGCCCCGTCGGCATCCTCGACCACCGGTGAGACGCTCGACGGCCAACGGCTCGGACCCGACGGCACCTGGATCGGAGCGCGCCTGACGCAGACGATCACCCCCGGCGCCCACGGCTACATGCTGACGCTTCCCCGGCGCAGCGCGGCGCTGGTGGGAGTGCGGATCGGGACTCGGGTCACCCGCGTACACACGCCGGGGACCGGCCACCACCGGACTAAGGTCCGCCACCACGCGGGCCATGCGGTGGCCACGCTGGTGGCCGACCGGTCGGGTCGTGTCCGCACGCGCCGCGACTGAGCGCGCTCAGAAGACGACGGTGGTGTTCCCGTGGCGGAGCACGCGGTCCTCGCAGTGCGCCTGCACGGCGCGGACCAGCACTGTCCGCTCGATGTCGGCGCCCAGGTGCGTCAGCCGCGCGACGTCGTCTCGATGGCTGACCCGCTCCACGCCCTGCTCGATGATCGGTCCGGCGTCGAGCTCCTCGGTCACGTAGTGGGCGGTGGCGCCGACCAGCTTGACCCCTCTGGCCTTGGCGCGGGCGTACGGGTTGGCGCCGGCGAACGCCGGCAGGAACGAGTGGTGGATGTTGATCACGGGGACGGCGAGCCGCTCGAGGAACTCGCCGGACAGGATCTGCATGTAGCGCGCGAGCACCACGAGGTCGCACTGGCCGTCGAGCAGCTCGAGCAGCGCCGCCTCGGCTTCGGGCTTGCGGTCGGGGTCGACCGGCACGTGGTGGTAGGGAACCTCGAACAGCTCGACGTCGCCGCGGAGGTCAGGGTGGTTCGAGACGACGAGCGCGATCTGGCCTTCGAGCTCGCCGCGGCGCCAGCGCCAGAGGAGATCGAGCAGGCAGTGGTCATAGCGCGACACCAGCACCGCGATCCGCTTGCGCCGCGCGGAGTCCCACAGGCGCCAGGTCATCCCGAGCGGCTCGGCGACCTTCATCCCGAACTGCTCGCCGAGGCCGTCCCGCTTGTCGGGGGCCAGGGCGAACTCCATCCGTAGGAAGAACGTGCCGCCCTCGGGATCGGTCGAGTACTGGTCCGAGCGGACGATGTTCGCCCCCGACTCGTACAGGAAGCGCGAGACGCCAGCGACGATCCCCGGCCGGTCAGGGCAGGAGATCAGCAGGCGCAGCAGCGAGACGGTCACCGCTCACGATGCCTGGAGCGGGGCCGGGGCAAGCTCGAACTGGGAGATCGCGCGGAGATCCTCGACGCGGGCGTCGATCTCGCCGGCGGTCAGGCGATCCATCCGCTCGGTGCCGAACTCCTCGACGTTGTAGGAAGCCAGTGCGGTGCCGTACGCCATCGCCTGGCGCAGGATCGGATCGGTGAGCGGCTCGCTGCGGTGGCGGGCGAGGTAGCCGACGAACCCGCCGGCGAACGTGTCGCCGGCGCCGGTCGGGTCGATGACCGTCTCGAGCGGGTACGCGGGAAGCGCGAAGAACCGATCCTCGGTGATCAGCGCGGAGCCGTACTCGCCCTGCTTGGCGATGACGACCGACGGCCCCATCGCGAGGACCTCGCGCGCGGCGCCGACGATGCTCGGTCGCTTCGTGAGCTGGCGCAACTCGGCGTCGTTGAGCATCACGCAGTCGACGCGCCGAATCACCTCGACGAGCGCGTCGCGCGCGATGTCGATCCACAGGTTCATCGAGTCCATCGCGACGAACTGCACCTGCCCGCACTGCTCGAGCACGCTGAGCTGGAGCTCGGGCTGGATGTTGGCCAGGAACAGGACGTCGCAGTCGCGCGAGGACGCCGACAGGTGGGGCTGGAAGTCCTCGAACACGTTGAGCTGGGTGTCGAGGGTCTCGCGCGAGTTCAGGTCCCAGCCGTACTCGCCCGCCCAGAAGAACGTCTTGCCGTCGGGGACCCGTTCGACGTCGGCGATGTCGGTGCCGCGCGCGGCCAGCACCGCGAGGTCCTCGTCCCCGAAGTCCGCGCCCACGCGCCCGACGACGTGCACCTGGTCGAAGAACGACGCCGCCAGCGCGAAGTGCGTGGCGGCGCCGCCGAGCATGCGCTCGCGCTCGCCGAACGGCGTCTTGACCGCGTCGTACGCGACCGATCCGACTACGGTGATGCTCACGCGCTGACGACCTCAGCGGGGGTGGTCAGCCCGGCGGCCGCGGCGAGCGCGGCGGCCCTGTCGGTCCGCTCCCACGTGAAGTCGTTGTCCTCGCGGCCGAAGTGACCGTACGCCGCGGTCTTCTGGTAGATCGGCCGGTGCAGACGCAGGTACTGCCGGAACGCGCCCGGCCGCAGATCGAAATGCTCGTTGATCAGCTCGAGGATCTTCGACCGGGAGATCTTCTCGGTCCCGAAGGTCTCGACCATCACCGAAACCGGGTGCGCGACGCCGATCGCGTACGCCACCTGGACCTCGGCGCGGTCGGCCAGGCCCGCCGCGACCACGTTCTTGGCCACGTACCGAACGGCGTACGCCGCGCTGCGATCGACCTTGCTCGGATCCTTGCCCGAGAACGCCCCGCCGCCGTGGCGCGCCATGCCGCCGTACGTGTCGACGATGATCTTGCGCCCGGTCAGCCCGCAGTCGCCCATCGGGCCACCGATCACGAACCGGCCGGTCGGGTTCACGAGCAGGTTGCGGCGAAGCTTCTTGCGGTCATACAGATCGTCGGGCAGCTCGGGCTCGACGACGTGCTCCCACAGGTCCTCCTTGAGGAGCGACTCGGCGCCGTCTCGGTGCTGGGTCGAGATCAGGACCTTCTCGATCTCCACCGGCCTGCCGTCGATGTACCGCACGGTCACCTGGGTCTTACCGTCGGGACGCAGGTACGGGAGGATCTCGGCGCGGCGCACGTCCGCGAGGCGCTTGGCCAGCTTGTGCGCGAGCGAGATCGGCAGCGGCATCAGCTCCTCGGTCTCGTTGGATGCGTACCCGAACATCATCCCCTGGTCGCCCGCGCCGGCGATGTCGAGCTCGTCGCTGTTGGTCGTGTGGGAGTTCGTGCGCGTCTCGTAGGCGTGGTCCACCCCTTGCGCGATGTCGGGCGACTGCTTGTCGATCGCGTTGATCACCGCGCACGTGTGGTAGTCGAACCCGAACTCGGCGTTCGTGTACCCGATCCGCTTGATCGTCTCGCGAGCGACCTCCGGAATATCGACGTAAGTCGTTGTGGTGATCTCGCCGGAGACGATGACGAGGCCCGTGTTCACGAGCGTCTCGCAAGCCACCCGGCCGTTCGGGTCGTCGCGCAGCACGGCGTCCAGCACTCCGTCTGAGATCTGGTCGGCGACCTTGTCAGGGTGACCCTCGGTCACGGACTCGGACGTGAACAGATACTCGTTGTCGGCGTAGGTCATGCGCTTCTACCTTCCTTGTCCTTCCGGGTGATCTCGAGTAGATAGGCGGCCATAACATCCGTCGCGCCGAGCTTCAGGTGATAGGCGTCCGACAGCTCCTCCACGCGCGCGATCTGATCGCGCGCCTCGTTGAAGAGCTCCGTGAACTCGGACAAGCCGAAGTCCACGACGCGTGCCTGATAGCCCAGACGGTCCAGCAGCTGCGTAGTTCGCCGCTCGCCGATGATAGACAGTTGCATCACGTAAGCGGTGCCGTCGTCGGCGAGTGCCTCGGGCAGCATCCGCATGAGGTGGTCGACCAGTCCCCGGCCCCAATAGTCGAGCGGCCGGTGCGAGACGACCGGCTCGAACGGGTCCACGGGGGTCTGATAGAGGCTGGCCACGATCACGTCGTAGCGCTCCTCGGGGACCCACGGATAAAGGTCCTGGACGGCCGCGCTGACGCGGTCCGCGACCCCATTTCGAAATGCGTTGGTCATGGTGTTCTTGACCGCCTGAGGCGAGATGTCCAGGCCGTGCACGTGCGCGGCGCCGTTGCGGGCGAGCTGGACGGTCAACAGCCCGGACCCGCAGCCGATGTCCAAGCAACGTTGGTGGGCCCCTATTCCTTCTCGATACAGGTACTTCCACACCGTAAAGCTGCCCTGGGTGGGGGCGAACACGCCCGGCTCGACGGTGATGTCGGGGAAGTCGAGCGGGTACATGAGCCGCCCGCGCGAGTCGGCCCACCGCTCCGCGGGGGCGCGTTTGCGCTCGCTGGGTGAGATCGCCCGGACGCCCTCGTCCGGGAGCACGGCGGGCCGGGCGTGGCCCGGCTTGGTGTCGGTCAGCGCGGCGCGAGCGGCGGCGATCTGATCCGGTCCGACGCCGCAGCAGCCTCCGACGATCTGCGCGCCCTCCTCGCGCCACCGGAGCGCGAGCTCGGCGTACTCCTCGGCGCCAACGCCGGCCTCCTGACGCCAGCCGGCCGCCGACAGATAACCGAGGTTGGGGTACACGCCAAGCGGGAGATCGGTGAAGTCGCGCAACCAGGCGAGCATGCCCGTCACGTGGTCGGGCGGCAGGCAGTTGAGCGCGAGCGCGCCGACGCCCATCTCCTCGAAGCGGCGCGCCGCCCGGCCGAACGCGTCGCCCTCGGGACCGCCCCAGTGCTCGCCGTACACGCCGCATACCCCGTGGCGGCAGCGGCGGAAGCTGAGCCAGACGGGTAGGCCGGTGTCGAGCAACGCCTCGACGGTCGCGTATGTCGAGCTGCGGATCAGCGTCAGCGTCTCGACCAGGATCAGGTCGGGCGCGTCGTGCTCGAACGCCCGGGCGAGCAGGCGGATCGTCTCCCGCCCGTCGGGCGTGTCGACGTCGCCGTTGATGCTGAACGCGACCGCGACCTCGTATTCGCGCTGCGCCTCGTCCGCCGCCTCGCGCGCGAGCCGGACCCCGCGCCGCGCGACGTCCATCCAATGGACCGGCTCGGTCGACTCCCACAGGTTCGCGCGGCCGTCGCGGAGCGCGGTGGCCAGGCCCCAGGTGTTGGTCGAGATCACGTCGCACCCGACGTCGATGTAGCGGCGATGGACCGCCTTGACGTCGGCGGGGGCCTCGAGGATCGCGGTCAGTCCCCACAGGTGATCCTCGAGCTCGGGCCGCTCACCGCGGACGCGGATCAGCTCGGTGCCGGTGGCGCCGTCCATGATCACCGGCTGGTCGGTGGCGATCAGACGGGCGAGGCGGGCGTAGCGGCCCTCGCTCGCCGCCGCTACTGAGGCATCACTCGGGCTCACATGCGTGCTCACGGTCTGGATCTCCCTTCGGTGCCGGCAGCGTACGGCTTGCGACCCGCCACAGCTTGCCGCCGGGCCTCGCGCTCCGCCACTCTCGCAGCGCCGGATTACCCTAGACTTTAGAGAGGGTCTGAAGGCTAGGGTTGCTTGGGAGCGTCGTGAGATCCGCGAGCCTACCTCTCGATCGGACAGGTAATTCAGGAGTAAAGAGCAGGGCAGCCGGACCGAGGCGGCGGTACGTTCTGCCCTGTGTCGGTCACCGCCCGATCTCGTGGACCCGCAGAGCCGCTGGATGTGGTTCTGCGCCGGGCGGGAGCAGTGCTCTGCAACCGCGGCGGCAGGCCGGTGGCGATGAATTTCGGCTCGTCTGCGGCCGAACTCGCGGTGTGCGTCAGGGCCGTCGGCCTGGTCGATCGCTCCGATCTCTCCAAGCTCGTGCTCGAGGCGCCGGCGGCGCAACTGGCCGCGCTCACCTCGCGGTTGGCGGGCGCCGCCGTCTCACCCGGCGGCGTGCTGACAGCCGGGAGCGCGTGGTGGTGCGGAGACGCACCGGGGCGCGTGATCGTGCTCTCGGATCCGGACACCGGCTCGCGCCTGCGCGAGCGCCTGCACGTGGACGGTCGGCGCTTCGCGGGGATGAGCGTGCGCGATGCCTCCGCCGAACTCGCGGCCATCGGCCTGCTCGGCCGCAGCGCGGACAAGGTGCTGGCCGCGCTCGGGGCGTTCGGCAAGTCCGGCGATCCCCGCGCGGTGGCGCCGTTCGCGCACGGTTCGGTCGCCGATATCCCGGCGTCCTGGCTGCTGCACTCCGATCGCCGGGCGCTCGCACTCGTGCCCCGCGAGCACGCCGGCGAGGCGTGGCTGGCGATCGAGGACGCCGGACGCCCGTTCGGAATCAGCTGCGTCGGGCACGAGGCTGCCGCCCGGTACGCGCTGCTCGAGCGCACGCGCCCGGCTGCGCTTCCTTTCGGCTGAGTTCTCTTAGCTCCGCGCCGGGACGAGGCTGACGTGGCGAGCGCTCAGCGTTTGCTGGTCGAGCTGCTCGCGCTCGAGCGCGAGATCGTCGAGGCCGGCTACGTGCGGCGTTCGGATGCGCTCGGGCGGATCGGGGACGCCGTCCGGCGGCTCGGCGAGATCGGCTCGCCGCAGGGGATCCTCGACCGCGCCGCCGAGGAGCTGGGGACCAGCTCGGCGTTCGACCGGGTGATCGTGGGCGAGGTCCGCGGCGACGAGTTGGTCGTGCGATCGGTGTGGAGCGGGTCGGATCCCGACGGCGCGGCGGCGGCTTTCGGCGAGCTGCGCGGCGAGCCGATCCGGCTCGAGTATCCGCTGGTCGAGGACGAGGTGGCGCGGGGACAGCGGATCGAGATCGTGAACGCGCGCGCGGCGCGATCGCGAGGAGCGCGCCGGTTGATCGACGTCTTCGGGTGGGACAGTTACCTGGTCGGGGCGGTCGTCGTGCAGGGGGTGACGGTGGGGCTGCTCCACGGCGATGCTTTCGTCAGCGGCCGGGCGCTCGATCCGCTCGACGTCGAGGTCGCGTCGCTGTACGCGGAGGGACTCGCGGGCGTGTTCGAGCGCGCCGTGCTGCGAGAGATGCTGCAGCTCCACCACCGCGAGCTGCGCTCGGCGGTCGAGTGGATGAGCACCCGCCTCGGGCAGCTCGCTCCAGACGCGGGAGAGTTGACCGCGCTCCGCGGCGCAGCGGGCTTTGATCCGTCGCTCGCCGATGCGCTGACGCCGCGCGAGGTCGAGGTCCTGCGGCTGCTCGCGCGCGGCCAGACGAACCTCGAGATCGCCCACACGCTTGTCGTCCGCGAGGGGACGATCAAGTACCACGTCAAGAACATCCTGCGCAAGCTCGGCGCGACCAGCCGGGCCGACGCGGTGGCGCGGTACGCGCGCGCCGGCGGGGCGTCGGTGTCGTGAGCGCGCCGTCCTCCGAAGTGTTCTCGGGGCCGGTGGGCGAGGAGCTGGCGCGTCGGCTCGAGCGCGCGACCACGGACGCGCGGGAGCTGCTCGGGCTCGGCTTGTCCGCCGATGGCGACGCTGCGGACATGAAGGCGCTTCGGGAGCTGATCGCGGCGTTGCGCGCGCAGGTGTCCGAGTCTGAGCTCGGCGACGGGACCGTGCACGAACAAGAGGCCGCGCTGGAGCGGCTGCGCCACCGGTTCGACGCGCGATTCGACGCGCTCGAGCGGGTCACGGCCGCGATCGCCGAGGTGCGCGAGGTCACCTCGCCGCGCGAAATGCTGCTGCGCGCCCCGGCGGCCCTGTGCGCGCGATCGGCGTTCGAGCGCGCGATCCTCAGCCTGGTCAAGGGCGGCCGGATGGTCGCCGAGGCGGTGTTCTTTTCGGGCCATGACCGCGCTGCGGCGACGACCCTGGCGCAGCTTCAGGCGAACCCGCTGCGCCTCGAGCACACGCTGATCGAGACCGAGCTGCTTCGCCGCCGCCGGGCCACGATCGTCGTCGACGCCGACGTGCATCCGCGGGTCGATCGCGACACGGCTCGGCTGATGGGGTGGCGGTCGTACGCCGCCGCGCCGCTCGTCGTCGGGTCGCACGTCGCCGGCGTGATCCACGCCGACCGCGGACCCGGCCAGCCGCTCGACGTGCTCGATCGCGACGTCCTGTGGGAGTTCGCCACCGGCCTCGCCCAGGCCTACGAGAGCACGAGCTTGCGCCGCACGCTGCGCGACGAGCGCGACCAGATGCGCCAGTTCCTCGACTGGCTCGGCGCGCGCTCGAGCGAGCTCACCGACGCGCCCGTGACGCTGTCAGCAGGAGGTCACGCGCGTCTTGGACCGCCCCCGCCGCTGCCCGATTCCTCGCCGGGGCGCGGGCGCGATGACCGCGTCGTGTTCGAGGGGCTGTTGACGCGCCGCGAGCTGGACGTGCTGCGGCTGCTCGCCGAGGGCGCCACCAACCGCGCGGTCGCCGACGCGCTCGTGATCTCGAGCGGGACGGTGAAGTTCCACGTCAACAGCATTCTGCGCAAGCTGCACGCGGCCAACCGGGCCGAGGCGGTGACGCGATATCTCAGGCTGATGGGGATGCGCGTGCCGTAGCCGGCGGCGCGGCGGCGCGTCGGCGCGTCCTTGGGAAGAAACTTCAGCATGGCGGCAGTTTCTTCCCAAGCGCCAGCGCTCAGCCGCGCTTGATCTCCTGGAGCGACCAGCCGTTCCCGTCGGGGTCGGCGAAGAACGCGAAGCGCGAGCCGGGGCTTCCCTCGGGTCCGAGTTGCTGGACGTCGGTGATCTCGACGCCGCCCGCGGCCAGCTCGGCGCGGGCGGCGTCGATGTCCTCGACGACGAGCTGGAGGCCCTTGGTGCTGCCGGGTTCGCCGAGCGGCAGGCCACGTCCGATCACGACCGAGGTGGGCGAGCCGGCCGGCGTCATCTGCGCGACGCGCATGCCGGGGCCGGGCTCGATGTCGTGGTCCAGATGGAATCCGACACGGTTCACGTAGAAGTCGATCGAGCGGTCGACGTCACTGACCGGGAGGCCGACGACTTCGAGGCGGTAGTCCATGGTGTCTCCTGTTCGGGTTCGTGTTGCGTCTGCCCGCGCCTCATATTCTACCAGAACGGAATAGTCCGTTCCGTCTGGTACGCTGACCTTCGTGGTGGCTCCGCGCTCAGCTCTCGGTCGTTACTCGCCCCTCAGTGGCAGGCAGGCCGAGGCCGCCCGGAACGACGGCGTCATCCTCGACGCCGCCCGCAAGGTCTTCCTCGCGGATGCGTCGGCGCCGATCGCCGACGTGGCCAAGGAGGCCGGCGTCGGAATCAGCGCCCTGTACCGCCGCTATCCGAGCAAGGAGGACCTGCTCCGCGAGCTCGCGCGCGACGGCCTCACGCGCTACATCGAAGACCTGCGCGCCGCGCTCGCCGACGACCGCGACGCCTGGGACGCGTACGCGGACTGCCTGCATCGCGTCGTCGACGGCCAGAGCCAGGCGCTCGCCCAGCGAGTCGCAGGCACGTTCGCGCCCACCGAGTCACTCGGGCGGCTCGCCGCCGAGGCGAGTGGGCTTGCGACCGCGCTTCACGATCGCACCCAGGCGGCGGGGGCTCTGCGCGATGACGTGAGCCCGGCCGACGTCGTCCTGGTCCTCGAGATGGTCAGCTTCGTCGACCTCCCCGGCCCTGACCGCGGCCGGGAATTGCGCCACCGCTACCTGTCGCTCGCGCTCCAGGCGCTGCGCGCGCCGGGGGAGCAGTCGCTTCCGGGGTCGCCGGCCAGCGAGGCGGACCTCACGGCTCGGTGGCGCCCGCATCGTCGGGAAGAAACTCGGAAATAGTCCGAGTTTCTTCCCAAGCGCCGCGACTTAGACGGCGAAGAAGACGGTCTCGTGCGGGCCCTGGAAGCGGATGTCGAACCCGTAGCCTCCGCTCGAGGGCTGGGCGAGCAGCGTCGCGCGCCGCTCGACCGGCACCCGCGCCAGCACGGGATCGCCGGCGTTGGCCTCGGCTTCGTCGGCGAAGTAGATCCGCGTGACGGTCCGATGCAGCATCCCGCGCGCGAACACCGACACGTCGATGTGGGGCGCCTGCGTCGCCCCGGCAAGGCCGGAGACCGACCCCGGCTTCAGCGTCAGGATGTCGAACTTCCCGTCGCCGTCCTCGACGCCGTAGCGAGCGAAGCCGCGAAAGCCGTCGATCTCGGACGGGCCGCCGTAGCCGTGCATGTCGGCGAACCGCCCCTCGGGGTCGGCCTGCCAGGTCTCGAGCAAGAAGTCCGGAATCGGCTCGCCGGCGCCGTCGTAGATCGTGCCGGAGATGTGGATCGCGCCGGGCGTGCCCTCGGGCACGACAAACGGACCGGCGTCGAACGGCAGCCCGATCGCGAAGTACGGGCCGACCGTCTGGGAGGGTGTCGTCTCGAAGATCAATGTGACTCCTCGAACGGCGTGGCCCCGGGTCCGCGGAGGTAGACGTCCCACTCGAACGCCTGCGCCCAGTTCGGGACGGTCCCGTGGATCGAGAAGCTCGAAACCATCCGCTCGCGCCCCTTCGGATCGCGCACCGAGTTGAAGATCGGGTCGTACGGGAAGAAGGGGTCGCCCGGGAAGTACATCTGGGTCACGAGCCGCTGGGTGAAGGCGCGGCCGAGCAGCGAGAAGTGGATGTGGGCTGGGCGCCACGCGTTGTAGTGGTTGCCCCACGGATACGGCCCCGGCCTGATCGTCGTGAACTGGTAGCGGCCCTCGTCGTCGGTGACGCACCGTCCGGCGCCGCTGAAGTTCGGGTCGAGTGGCGCCGGCCAGCGATCCCAGCGGTGCTTGTAGCGCCCGGCGGAGTTCGCCTGCCAGATCTCGACGAGGGTCCCGCGCAGCGGCTTGCCCTCGGTGTCGAACACCCGCCCCGAGACGGTGATCCGCTCGCCGATCGGCTCGCCGGCGTGCTGGACGGTGAGGTCGTTGTCCGACTCGCGGATCTGCGGAGAGCCGAGCTGAGGCCCGGTGATCTCGGTGATCGTCTGCGGCAGGTAGATGAGCGGCTGCTTGGGATGTCGGAGCGAGGTCGACTTGTACGGCGGGTAGTCGAGTGGCGGGTGGGCGCCCTCGGGATCTCGCAAGTAGCTCGTCGGCGTCTCGGCGATCGGATCGTAGATCTGACGCACCTCGCGCTCGTCGGCTTGAAGCTCCTCGGTCATCTGATTTCTATGCCTCCAGTACGACGGCCAGGCCTTGGCCGACACCGATGCAAAGGGCGGCGACTCCATAGCCGCCGCCGCGGCGCCGCAACTCATGAGCGAGGGAGCCCAGGATACGGACGCCTGATGCCCCCAGCGGGTGACCTAACGCAATTGCGCCACCGTTCGGGTTCACCTTGGCGGGGTCCAACCCCTTCCATTCGCCGATGTCGGCTAGGCATTGCGAGGCAAAGGCCTCGTTCAACTCGACAACAGAGACGTCCTCCCATGTGATGCCGGCGCGCTCCAGCGCAATGTTGGCGGCCTTGACGGGGGCGATCCCGAACACGTCCGGATCGGCCCCGGCCGCCCCGCGAGAAACGACCCGCGCGATCGGCTCCCTGCCAACGAGCTTGGCGCCTTCCTCGTCGGCGAGCAGGGCCGCGCCGGCGCCGTCGTTGAGCGGTGACGAGTTTCCGGCAGTCACCGTGCCGTCCTTCACGAACGCCGGCTTGAGCTTCGCAAGCTTCTCGAGCGAAGTGTCGGGCCGGATGTTCTCGTCGCGCTCGAGCTCGGTGTCCGGTACGGGCACGACCCACTCGCCGTAGAAGCCGCTGTCCCACCCGGCCTGCGCGTTCTGGTGGCTGCGCAGCGCGAACTCGTCCTGGGCCTCGCGGCTGACGTTGTAGATATCCGCGAGCTTCTCGGCGCTGGCTCCGAGCGAGATCGTCCACTGCTCGGGCATCTCGGGGTTGACCATCCGCCAGCCGAGCGTGCTCGAGTAGAGCTCCTGCTGCTGGGACGGGAAGGCGCG
The DNA here is from genome assembly GCA_963770615.1 of uncultured Solirubrobacterales bacterium. Taxonomy (GTDB): domain Bacteria; phylum Actinomycetota; class Thermoleophilia; order Solirubrobacterales; family Solirubrobacteraceae; genus Palsa-465. The sequence continues at coordinate 144,530 of CAVYQJ010000003.1, forward strand.
CTCCGGCTTGAGCAGGATCCACGGCGCGCGGCTCATCGACTCGACGCCACCGATGAGCACGACCGACGCCTCGCCGGTCTCGATCATCCGGCTCGCCTGCATCGTGGCGTCGAGGCTCGATCCGCACAGCCGGTTGACGGTCGAGCCGGGAACGGAGGTCGGGAGGCCGTTCAGCAGCCACGCCATCCGCGCGACGTTGCGGTTGTCCTCGCCGGCCTGGTTGGCGTCGCCGAATATGACCTCGTCGACGCGTTCGGGCTCGAGATTGGGGCTGCGATCGAGCAGCGCCTTGACGACGTGGGCGGCGAGGTCGTCGGGGCGGACCTTGGCCAGCCCGCCGCCGTAGCGGCCGAACGGCGCGCGCACCGCATCGAGCACGTATGCCGTGCTCATCGGTCGAGCAGCTCCCGAAGCTTTGCCAGCTCCTCGGACGTGGGCGGCTCGGTCGTCTCGACATCGTCGCTGACCTTGAGCTCCCAACCGGTCTGCTCGCGCGCCTGCTCGACGGTCGCTCCCGGATGGATCTGCGTGAGCACGAGCTCCTTGGTCTCGGGGTCGGGCTCGAGCACGCCGACATCGGTGATCACCGCGGTCGGGCCTCGTCCGCGGAAGCCGAGGCTTTCGCGGGTAACCGGGCCGGCCGCCCCATCGCCGTGACCGACCGTCGTGCAGAAGTCGAGCTTCTCGACGAACGTGCGCTTGGCGTGCGGGGCGATCACGATCACCTCGCCGCAGCTCGCGGCGATCTCGGGGGCCCCGCCGGCGCCGGGAAGGCGCGTCTTCGGGTGGTCGTAGTCGCCGATCACCGTCGAGTTGAGGTTCGCGTGCTTGTCGATCTGGGCGGCGCCGAGGAACGCGACGTCGATCCGCCCCGGCCCGATCCAGTAGTTGAACATCTCGGGAACGGATACGACCGAGTCGGCGGTCTGCGCCAGCTCACCGTCGCCGATCGACAGCGGGACGTGGAACGGCTTGGCGCCGATCGTGCCGGACTCGTACACGAGCACGAGGTCCGGGTTGTGAACCATCCGCGCCAGGATCGCAGCGGTGCTGGGACGCCCTACGCCGATGAACACCGTCCGGGTGTCGCGCAGCCGGCGCGCGGCGACGATCGTCTGGATCTCGCCGGCGGTCGCGGGAGCCTGCACCGTCATTTCGCGGCGGCTCCTTGATGGAGCACGTGCTCGTTCATCCACTCGGCGAACTCGTCGCGGTCGCGGCTCATCTTGTCCCAGAACTTGTAGAAGTCGTTGTCGCGGTCGGTGATGCCGAGGCTGTACGACGGACGCGAACCTCCGGGCGCCTCCGCGACCGTGGTGATGACCCAGCCGGGGATCGTGATCCCGCCCGGACGCGGCTCGAGCTCGTCGACGATCCGCTCGACGGTCACCAGCGACCGTTGCGCGGCGAGGATCGCTTCCTTCTGGACCCCGGGGATCCCCCATAGCTGGACGTTCCCGTCGCGGTCGGCCTCCTGGGCGTGGACGATCGCGACGTCGGGGCGGAGCGCCGGCACGGCCATCAGCCGCTCGCCGGTGAACGGGCAGGTGATCGGCGCCACCCTGGTGTGCGCCACCAGATCGGTCCCGGCGTAACCACGCATGACCGCGCAGGGCATGTCGGCGGCGCCGGCCGCGTACCGGTTGGCCATTCCGGCGTGGCTGTGCTCCTCGATCTCGACCGCCCGCGGCCACCCGTTCTCGATCGCGTCGCGAAAGCGATGAAGGCCCCCGACGCCCGGGTTCCCGCCGTATGAGAAGACCAGCCGGCGCGCGACGCCCATCCCGATCATTTGGTCATACAGAAGATCGGGCGTCATCCGGATCAGCTCGAGCTCGCGGCGGCCCTGTCGGATGATCTCGTGGCCGGCCTCGAACGGGATCAGGTGGGTGAAGCCCTCGAGCGCAACCGAGTCGCCGTCGCTGACGATCGACTCGACAGCGTCGGAGAGAGACATCACCTCCGCCACGATCTGCCCCCTTCGCTCCGCGTCGCACGGCTTCGTCTGCCGTGTTCGCGATGAGAACAAGGGGGCACATACCGAACTATACCAAGAAGGTTGATGGCGCAATAGCCAATCACAGGGGGATCGGGGGTGTCGGGACGCGGTGGATCGGCGGCGACTCAGGCCCGATCGAGCGCCGGCGCCCCGGTGGCGCCGGCCGGCGACACGGTCCGGTTGCGCGCGGCGGCGAGGCCGACGAATAACTGCGGGACGAGCAGCGCGAGCAGGACGAACAGCGCCGGCGTCCACGAGCCGGTGACGTCATGGACGGCGCCGATCGCGAGTGGCGCGACCGCGGCGATCATGTAGCCGACGGTCTGTACGAGAGTCGAGAGGCCGGCGGTGCTCGTGACCGTGCCGCCCCGGAGGACGATCAGGGTCAGCGCGAGCGGGAACGCCGCGTTCTGACCGAAGCCGAGCAGCACCACCCACAGGTACGGCACCGACATCGGCGCGACGATCACGCCGATCCACCCGGCGGCGATGCACGCGACGAACCCGAACACGAACGCGCGCTGATCGCTCGCCCGCGCCGCCATCGTCGGCACGGTGAGCGCGGGGATCAGGCCGACGACGAGCGCGATGCTCAACAGCAGGCCCGCCTTGCTGCTGCTGGCGCCGTGGCTGTGGAACACGCTCGGCAGCCAGGCGAGCGTCGCGTAGAAGCCGGCCGACTGGATCGCGAAGAACAACGTGACCGACCACGCGACCTTGTCGTGAAGGAGCGAGCGCGCACCCGCGACCTGATCCGGCGCCGACGACCCGGCGCCACGGCGGCGGCGTAACTGGGGCGCCCACACGGCCAGCGCAACGGCTGCCGGGATGGCCCAGATCGCGAGCCCCGGGCGCCAGCCACCGCCGAACGCGTCGGCGACCGGCACCGACACGCCGGCCGCGAGCGCGGCGAACCCGATCAGCGTGGTGCTGTACATCCCGGTGAGGAGGCCGACGCGGTCCGGAAAGTTGCTCCGCACCAGCACCGGCAGCAGCACGTTCGCGACCGCGATCGCGGTGCCGGCGATCGCGGTGCCGACGAACAGGAAGGCCAGGCCCGGCAACAGCCGCACGAGCAGGCCGACCAGCAGCAGGACGAGCGCGCCCGCGATCGCGGTTCTCGACCCGAACCGTCTGGCCAGCGCCGGGGCGAGCGGCGCCAGCGCGCCGAAGCAGAACACCGGGAGTGCCACGAGCACGTCGGCCCCGGCGTTGGACAGGCCGGTGTCGGACTGGATCCGGTCGATCAGCGGACCGACGCCGGCGGCGGCGGGGCGGAGGTTGGCCGCCACCACCACCATGCCGATCGCCAGCAGCACCGAGGACCGGGGCCACTGGAGGCTGCGCCTGCGGTTCAATCGACCGTCGTGAGCGGGTCGCCGATCTCCCCGCCCGCGAGCCACTCGGCCCCGCGGCGGTAGAGCCGGTCCACGCCCGGACCGACCAGCCCAGGCATATCACGCTTGACGTCGTACCCGATCTGCGTCTGCGCGTAGGCGAGGTGCTTGTAGCCGACTGGGAAGCCGGCGAGCACGTCCGCATCGAGCGCCAGGGCGGCCGCGGGATCGACCGGGTCGAGCCGGTCCTTCTCGTAGATCGGCTGGCGGAGCACGATGCCCCACCGCCCGTCGCGCTTCTCGAGGAAGTCGTAGAAGCGGCCGATGCACGCGATGTCGCATTCCACGCCGTGGACCGCGGCCCGCTGCAGGATCGTCATCTTCGTCTGCGAGATCGCGCGGTCGCCGGCGATGTCGACGGTATGGCCGCCGAGGAAGTGGAGGATGTTCACGCCGCGCTCGAAGCCCTCGCGGCTGACCCGGATGAAGTCGGCCGCGGGGCCCTGGAACCAGGTGGCCATCATGAAACCTTCGTCGTGCCAGACGGTGGCGAACCGCTCCCAATCGCCCGCGTCGCGCCACACGACCCAGTTCTCGACGAGCTCGCGAATCGCGGCGCGGTCGTCGCTCATGCGTGAACGCTCTGGGAGAGCATCGGGATCTGGCTCGTCGGCGGGATCGGCGGCCCCGGCGGCTTGCCGCTCAGGTCCGGGGTCCCGTAGGTGTGGAAGGTCTCGATCGTCTTGACCCCCCAGGCCTGGCCGCGGGCGCGCTCGGCCTGGGTCCAGACGATCGGCTCGTACGCGGGGTCGAAGATGAAGTGGGTACCGGTGGTCACCTCGACGCGGTTGCCGCCGGGCTCGTACACGTACAGGAACATCCCCTGCGCGACCGCGTGCTTGGAGGGCGCGGCCTCGATCGGGACGTCGGCGTCGAGAAACAGGTCGGCGGCGCGGAGCAACTCCTCGCGCGTGTCGACGAACCAGGCCAGGTGGTGCAGTCGGCCGTTGCCGCCGGCGTGGTCGGCGGTGTAGATGAGCTCGTGGGCGGCGATCGACAAGCTCATCCACGCCCCCTGTTCTGACCCGTCGTCGTTGATCACCTGCTCGTACGTCCGGTATCCGAGTTGCTCGACCGCGAACCGCCGGTTGGCGGCGACGTCAGACGCCAGCACGTTGACGTGGTCGATCCGCTTGACCGCGGCGCCGCGGTCGACGTGTCGCTGGGGCACGTTCTTGAGCCGCGGGCGCAGGTGCTCGGGCGGCACGTAGCGATCCTGCTCGTAGAAGACCTCGAGCCGGTGCCCGTCGGGGTCGCGGAACTGAAACGCCGGGCCGTGCCCATGGTCGCCCTCGCTCCACCCATCCCCCAATCCGGTCGCCTCAATCGCCGCGACGCGCCGCTCCAGCGACGCCGGGCTCCAGGCCCGGAGCGCCATGTGGCCGAGCCCGGGCAACTCAGACTCGGTCAGCTTCAGGCCGTACGGCTGGTATTCGCCCCACCCGCGTAGGAACACCGACTGGCCCTCGCGGTGCTCGATCTGCATTCCGAACAGCTCGACGAAGAACCGCAGGCTCTCGTCCGGGAATGGCGTCAGCAGTTCGGCGTGGGCGATGTGGGCGAGATCGTGGGTGGGCTCAGGGGTCAAGTAGCCGTTTCGACCTTATTTCGGAGGCCGTCGAGGTCGTACGACAGCGCGCCGTCCTTCAGTTTCGCGCGCTTGACGACCTCGCGCTCGGCGCGCTCGCGCGAGGCCTCGAGCACCTCGTCGACTCGCTCGGCCTCGACGACCGCCACGCCGTCCGCGTCGAGCACGAGCACGTCGCCATTGCGGATCGCCGCGCCACCGACGGCCACCGGATCGCCGATCGACCCGACCGCCTCCTTGACGGCGCCGCGCACGCGCACCCAACGCGCCCAGATCGGCAGGCCCAGCTCGGCCAGTTCCTCGACATCGCGCACCGAGGCGTCGACGAGGATCGCGGCTGCGCCCTGCGCCTTGGCCTGGGTCGCGAGCAGGTCGCCGACGAGCGCGACCGGCCGGGGCTCGGGCATGCTCAGCACCAGCACCTCGCCCGGCTGCACCGCCGCCATCGCAGCGTGCACCATCAGGTTGTCGTCCTGCCCGCATCTGACCGTCCGCGCCGGCCCGGCCACGCGCGACCCCTGGACGACCTGCACGAGGTCCGCGTCTACGTAGCCGCGCCGGCCGCCGGCCTCGTACACGGTGGCGGACCCGAGCTCGGCGAGTTCGGTGAAGACGGCGTCGCTCACAGCGCGCTCACCACCTGCGGGGTGACGCGCTGGAACGCCTCGGCCTGCCGGATGTCCGCGTTACCCGACGAGCGGCGCGCGTGGTTGCCGCGGTGATCGGCGCGCTCGGCGTAATAGGTCTGGAGGTACTTCTGCGCCTTCATCTCCGACATCGCGGCCAGCTTCGCCTCGATCACGCTCGTGATGTCGACGAACGTGGTCGGCGTGAAGTTGCACAACTCCGGCTGGTGGGGCTCGAACAGGAACAGCGCCGGCGGGCTGATCGTCTTGAACGCGCTCGCGACACCCGCCCCGGCGGCCAGACCCCGCGCGCGATCGACCGCGTAATGGGCGATCGGATGATCCGGGTTGAACGGGTCGGTGTCCGTGTGGGTGATCAGCACGTCGGGCCCGAACTCGCGGATCTTGTCGGAGATCAGCCGCAGGCCGTCGACGTCGATCTCGAGCGGATAGTCGCCGAGATCGAGGCAATCGAACGACGCGCCCAGTGCCGCCGCAGCCCGCTCGGCCTCGCCGTGGCGGATCTTCTTGACGTTCTCGATCGTCTGCCCTTCCTCTTTCCACAGTTCGCCGGACTCGCCGCGCTCGCCGTAGGACAGGGCGATCACGGACGCCTCGCCGCCGCCCGCCGTCGTGACCGCGACCGCGCCCCCCGCGCGCCACACGAAGTCCGCGGAATGCGCGCCGATCACCATCATCCGGCGCGCGCTCACAGAGCCTCAGCTCCCGCCACCAGGCGCGTGTTGACCACGGCCATCACGTATATCTCCTCCTCGCCTAAGCCGGCGTCGAACAGCCGGTCGACCATCAGGGGCATCCCGTCCTCGACCGGCGGGTTGAACACCTGGCCGAGATCGGTCGACAGGACCGAGCGCTCGGGTCCGGTGGCGCGAATGTTCGCGGTCCAGCTCTCCCAGGTGACCTTGCCGGTGTGCGGTGTGGTGAAGCAGCGCTCGAGCAACGCGCCCTTGTCCGCGAGCGCGTTCTGATCGTCGACCGACAGGTCCTGCGACGGGAACTCGGGGTGGGTGACCACGATCGTCTCGACGCCCGCGTCGACGGCCGCGTCCACGACCGCGAAGATCTCGTCCCGGCTGAGATGGCCCGTGGCCAGACACATCCTGTGCCGGGCGATCATCCCGAGGACCTCGAGTACCTCGGGTAGCGGCGAGCCGTGGGCGTCGACGACCGGCACCGGCGGGATCTCGATGCCCTGCTCGCGCAGATCCAGCTGGAGCTTGACCCACACCGGCACCTTGGCCCCGGGCGCCGCCTCGCGCTCGTGCGACTCGTTGACGGAGTCGACGGTCGGCAGCCAGACGGTGCGCGCACCCTCGCGCGCGGCGATCTCGACCGCGAGCGGGTTGATGCCGCCGACCGCCCGGTTCAGCGCGATCGCGCCGAGCACCTGCACACCCGGGACCGCGGCGCGGACGACGGCCGCCCGTTCGGCGGTCGACCCGTAGTGCGACTTGAGCACGAGCCCCGCCATGCCCAGCTCCTGGAACTTCCGGGCCAGCGAGATGTCGTCGATGATCCGCTCGACCACGTCGGGCGAGATGTGCATGTGGGTGTCGTACGCGCCGCGGAGCAGCTCCCGGGCGCGATCGGAGGGTGATGTGGTCATTCGGCTCGTCCTCGGAGTGCCTCGGCGACGTGCGAGAGATGGGTGCGCATCGCCGCCTCGGCCGCGTCCGGGTCGGCTGCGGCGATCGCCTCGACGATCGCCGTGTGCTCGTCGAACGAGTGCTCGCTGCGGCCGGGCAGCATGATCGTGCGGTACTGGAACCGGACGAGCTGGGACTTGAGCGTCGCAATCAGCCGCTCGGCGGTCCTGTGGCCGGAGATCTCGAGCAGCCGGCTGTGGAGCACCGCGTTCTCGTCCGAGGCGCTCAGCAGGTCGCCCGCGTCGAGGCGCCGACGCATCTCCTCAAGGATCGAGCGCAGCTCGGCGACGTCGGCTGGGGTCGCGCGGAGCGCCGCCCGCCGGGCGGCCAACCCCTCGAGCACGGCCCGCGCCTCGAGGATCTCGACGGCCTCGCTCGCATCGACGAGCCTGACGCGCGCGCCGCGGTGGCGCTCGTGGACGACCAAGCCTTCGTGCTCGAGCCGGGCCAGGGCGGTACGGACGGCCGAGCGTCCGACGCCGAGCACGTGCGTCAGGTCCATCTCCACCAGGCGCTCGCTGGGCTGAAAGCGGCCGGTGACGATCGCCTCCCGAAGCCGGTCCTCGGGGCGACCGGTCTCAATGTCGGCTGAATTGTCAACAATATTGGTCACGGGCGCGGATACTAACGCGCGAGCGTGGCGAAGTGGAAGGTGTGCCGACGCGGGCTACGCCGTGCGGCCGGGGTCGACGACCGCGCCGTCGTCCTCGCCTGGCGCGAGCACGATGTCGTTCTCGAGCGAGACCCACTCCCCCTCGGGGACGCCGGCCGGGCGCTCGGGATCGTCGGGCGAGCGCTCGACGAACGTACGCAGTAGCGACTCCTTGACGGCGAACACGGCGTCGGAGTCGAGGTACGTGCTGGTGGCGTCGAACACGTGGGTGGTGACGGTCTTGTAGCCGCGCGCGCGCACGATGATGTGGATGTGCGCCGGCCGCCACGGATGCCTGCCCGTGGCCTCGAGCATCCGCCCGACCGGGCCGTCGTGGGGGATCGGATATGGGACCGGACGGACCGCGATGAACGCGTAGGTGCCGTCGTCCCGGGTCAGGTAGCGCCCGCGGAGGTGATCCTCCTCGGCCTCGGGACGCTGGACCGCGTAGAGCATGTCGGCGCCGTTCTGCCAGACGTCGACCTCCGCGCCGGCGATCGGCTCGCCGGACACGTCGAGCACGCGGCCGTACACCCAGGCGGGTACGCCCGCGCCCGCCTCGATGACCATGCTCTCGCCGTATTCGCGCGCCGGCGACCCCGGCACGTAGAACGGCCCGAGCACGGTCGACTCGGTGGCGCCGGGCGGAAGCTCGTGGGCAAGCGCGTCGACCAGCATCGACAGCCCGAGCGAGTCCGACCAGAGGATGAACTCCTGACGGCGCTCGTCGGTGATGTCGCCGGTGGCGGTGAGGACCGCGATCAACTCCCGCCACTCCGACTCGGTCAGAGACGTCTCGACGGCGAACGCGTGCAGATGGCTGACGAGGCTCTGCATCAGCGCTCGCAAACGCGGATCGGAGCATCCCTCGAAGCTGGCCACCGCGCGGGCGGTGATGTCCGCCGGCGTGGTCCTCGACGAGCCCGTGGCGGTCACGCCTACTCCTCCACCACGCACTCGAGGACCAGCGGCTCGCTCCGCGCGGCAAGACCGGGCAGCACGTCATCGAGGACCCGGGTCAGATCGTCGTGCGTCTCCACCCGCACCGACGGGCAGCCGAGCGCGCGCGCCAGGCCACCGATGTCAACCGCCTCGAACCCCGGCCACGCGGCGACGCCGCCCTGGCGGCGAGCGAGCCCGTCCATCACCGCGTAGCGCCCGTTGGCGAGCACGATCAGCAGCACGCCAACGTCGTAATGGGCGGCGCTCCACAGCGCTTGGATCGCATAGGTCGTGGAGCCGTCGCCGAGCACGGCCACCACCGGGCGGTCCGGCAGGCCCATGCGCAGCCCGATCGAGCCGGACAGGCCGAACCCGAGGCAGCCGTTGGCGGTACTCAGGAACCCGAATGGGACCGTCACCGGGATTCGCTGGTAGAGCTCGGGTTGGGACGACGGGCACTCCTCGACGAGCAGTGCGTCGGCGGGCAGACGCTCGGCGAGCGCGTCGAGCACATGACCGGGCCGGAGCGGTTCTCCAGGGGCGGGTGCAGACAACCGCGCCGGCCGCGGCACCGGCGAGGGTGGGTTGCCGGCGCGCTCGGGCAACCGCTCGACCAGCGCGCGGCAGCTGGCCGCGACCGGCGCCACCACGGCCAGCTCGCACGGACTGCGGTGGGCCTCGGCCTGGTCGGCGGTGAGCACGGCGACGCGCGTCTCGGGCTCGACCAGCGCGACGGGCTCGTCGAACAGGTAGGCCCTGAACGCGTTGGTTCCGACGGTCAGCACCACGTCGTAACCGGCGAGCGTGTCGTGCATGACCCGGCGCTGCCAGGCCAGATGGCCCGCGAACAGCGGGTGATCCTGGGGGAAGCTGACGGCGCGGCTGAACGGCTCCTGCCAGACCGGGCAGCCGAGGCGCTCGGCGAGCGCGACGACGGCGTCCCAGCCCTCCTTGCCCTCGCCGACCGCGCCTACGACAAGAGCAGGCGAGTCGGCACCGGCGAGCAGGTCGGCGAGCTCGGCCACCTGGGCCGACTGCACCGCGTGCGGGCGGAGAATCCGTGCCGGCGCGCCGGCCGCCAGCTCGTCGGCGGGCTCGAGCCAGTCGCCCATCGGGACCACGAGAAGCGCCGGGCCCATCGCTGACTTGGCCTCGTGGTAGGCGCGCGCGATCGCGCCCGGTACGTCCTGGCCACGGCCGGGCAGGTGCCTCCACACGGGATACTCGCCGGCCAGTCGCTCGAGCTGGCGCCCGGTGAGGAACGGCTCGAACGCGATCTGACGGCGGTCCTGCTGGCCGACGACGATCACGAGCGGGGCACGGCAGTCGCGTGCGTTGGCGATCGCGTTGACCGCGTTGCCGAGACCGGCGGCCGTATGCAGATTGACGAACGCGGGCTCGCCCCGGGCGAGCGCGTAGCCGGTCGCCATCCCCACCACCGACCCCTCGTGGAGCCCGAGGACGAACCGGATGTCCGGCGGAAGATCGGTCAGGAACGCGATCTCGGTCGAGCCGGGATTGCCGAAGATCGTCGTCATCCCGTGCCGGCGCATGACGTCGAACGCGGCATCTCGGACGGTCTGCGTTCGACGACTGGCGGCGGCCACCGTTACCCAGTCTCGTCACGGTCTGCGTCTGGACGATCTCGGCCATCGCGCGGGATCCTACTGCCCGCTCATTTCGCTAGTGTTCGCATACCGAACGCCGGGCGAGGGCGTCGAATCAGTGGCCGATAAACCACCTCAGAGCTCAGACTTCGTGCAGTCCCTCGAGCGGGGCCTCGCGGTGATCCGCGCGTTCGACGCCGAGCACCGCGAGCTCGCGCTCAGCGACGTGGCGCGCTCGACCGGGCTCACACGCGCCGCTGCCCGCCGCTTCCTGCTGACGCTGGTGAAGCTCGGCTACGTGAACTTCTCGCAGGGACGGTTCTCGCTGCGCCCGCGCGTGCTCGAACTCGGTTACGCCTACCTCTCGAGCCTGAGCCTGCCTGAGGTGGCGCTCCCGCACATGGAGGCGTTGGTGGCGGAGGTCAACGAGTCGTGCTCGATCTCGGTCCTCGACGACACCGACATCGTCTACGTCGCCCGCGTGCCCACGCGGCGGATCATGAGCATCACGCTCGCGGTCGGCACGCGCCTGCCGGCCTTCGTCACCTCGATGGGTCGCGTGCTGCTCGCGGGCCTGCCCGACGACGAGCTGTCCGATCGCCTGCACCGGATCGAGGTCGTGCCGCTGACGGCGCACACGGTGACCGATATGGAAGCGCTGCGCACGATCCTGGACACGGTCCGCCGGCAGGGCTACGCCGCGACCGACCAGGAGCTCGAGGAGGGCCTGCGCTCGCTTGCGGTCCCGCTTCGCAACGCCTCGGGGACGGTGACCGCGGCGCTGAACCTGTCGGTGCACGCCAGCCGGGCGTCGATGGCCGTGCTCCGGCGCGACTTCCTGCCGCTCGCCCTGCGAACCGCGACGGCAATCGAGGAAGACCTGCGAGGAACCGGCGACCGGCGCGGCGGTTCGTTCGCGTTGCCGGACTCCTGAACCGGTTCACCTCCCCGGCGGCCGGCCCGAAAAGGTACGCAGTTCGCACGGCTGAGGTTTCGCGGACGGGTCCTCGGGACAAGATGAGGTTGTAGCCCGAGGCTGCAAGATGGTTGGATCGCGCAGTCTCGTCGCGCAACTGAATGCACGGGACGGACGGACGGGTCGCACTCGCTGGCCCACGCACGGACCTCGCTTTGGAATAACCCAAACGGAGGTTCGATGTCCGCTGTCACCCTCGCGCGCGATTTCGCGCGTCTCACCGACGATGAGTTGCTGCTCGAATACCACGAAGGCCGGGACCCCGACGCCCGCGACGAGCTCGTCAAACGGTTCATTCCGTTTGCCCGCAAGCTGGCGCTCCGCTACGTCCACAGTCGCGAGCCGCTCGACGACCTGGTTCAGGTCGCATCCCTTGGGCTGCTGAACGCGCTCGCGCGATTCGAGCCGGAGCTCGGCAAGAAGTTCACGAGCTACGCCGCGCCCACGATCGTCGGCGAGCTCAAGCGCCATTTCCGTGACAAAGGCTGGGCCGTGCACGTGCCGCGCGACGTGCAGGAGCGGGCACTAGCGGTGAACCGCCACACCGAGCGGTTGTCGGCACGGCTCGGCCGCTCCCCGACCGTCGACGAGCTCGCCGAGGGCCTCGAATGCACGGTCGAGCAGGCGATCGAGGCGCTGGACGCCGCCCACAACTACAGCCCGGCGTCGCTCGACGCGCCGATCTCCCACGAAGACGGCGAGGGAAGCGTGCTCGGCGAGACCCTGGGGGTCAACGACGGTGGGTTCGAGCTTGCCGAGGATCGCCAGGCGCTCGCCGCCGGCTGGGCCTCGATGACCGCGGTCGAGCGCCAGGTTCTGGGCCTACGGCTCGTGCACGAGCTCACGCAGCGCGAGATCAGCCGGCGAATCGGCTGTTCGCAGATGCATGTGTCGCGGCTGTTGCGGCGATCGATGACCCACCTCGACGCCGCCGCCGCTGCCGCCTGACCGCAAACGCGTGACTCACCGGTAGCAAGATCGATCGCATTCGGGCGCTTAAGCTCCGCCGCTGCGGGTAGCTCTTTAGTAGCGCACGACCGTTGTGGGCGTGCGGGAGGAATCAATGAGCGGAGAGACCGATTCACCGAGGGTCCGCCTCGAGCTGACCAGCCGACCCGAGGCCGCCAGGCTCGTACGCAGCATGTCGAGCGCGGCCGGCGAGGCGCTGGGGTTCGGCCCAGAGTTGCTCAGCGACGTCAATACCGCCCTCAGCGAGGCGTGCAACAACGTGATCCAGCACGCCTACGGCGACGAGCCGGGGCCGTTCTCGGTCGACTTCGCCCTGACGGCGACCGGGCTCGAGGTGCGCGTCCGGGACCACGGCCGCGGGATCCGGCAGGCGGCGCCCGAGCACGACGGGCTGAAGGTCGGCCTCGCGCTGATGAGCGCGGTGGCCGACCGCGCCGAATTCGTGCGCGTGCCCGAGGGTGGAACCGAGGTGCGACTGTCCTTCCGGGGCGCAGCAGGCCCGAGCGGAGCGGCAGGGCTGGGGTTGCGCGGCGACGAGGAGTCGGCCGAGGTGTGGTGCGCGCGTTTTCCGAGCGGCTTGTCCGGCGACGTGGTGCTCACGGTCTCGCCGGTCGAATTGCTGGCGCCGGTCCTCGGCCGGATCGGACGGGCCCTGGCTCCGAGCGCCGGCTTCTCGCTCGATCGCTGCGCGGACGTATACCTGGTCAGCGATGCGCTCGGCGCACACGCCGAGCGCGCCGCCGAGAGCGCATCGATCAGCGTCGCGCTGGGGGCTCACGACCAGCTTCTGGAGTTCGCGGTGGCCCCGCTGCGGATCGGCGCGAGCCGCCGCCCCGACGGCGCTGAGCCGCCCCCGCGACCGGAGTCTCTGGCCTCGCTCGCCGACGAACTCACCGTGAGCGACGTCAACGGTCACGGGATGCTGCGGGTGGCCATGCGCGACCACCGGCGCTCGTAACCCCGCACCGGGAGATACGCGCCGGTCCGTGGTAGCGTTCTCGCGGACCTGAGAGAGGTCCGGGGAGAAGGGGCCAGGAGCATTGCAGAGCGACTTCCGCGTAGAAACGCACACGGCCGGTCGGGTGACGAAGTTGACGCTCAGCGGCGAGCTCGACCTCGTGTCGAGCCCGGCGCTCGAGCAGGAGCTCGAGCATGCGAACCGGTCCGGGGTCGAGGTGATCCTGCTCGACTTATCCCGACTCGAGTTCATGGACTCGACCGGGCTGCACGTACTGGTCAAGGCCCATCAGCAGGCACACGATGCCGGCCGGGACTTCGTCCTGACCAAGGGAGGCGACCAGGTCCAGCGGCTGCTCGACCTGACCGGCGTCGCCGAGCTACTCAGAATCGTCGACTCGCCGGCGCAGCTGCTCGAGGCCGACCGGGCCCGCGACGGATTGTGAGCTCGTCAGGAAGCTGATCGGTCGCCGGAGTTGGGCGCGCTCGTCCAGTAGGTCGCGCTCATGTCCTCGTCCCCGTGGTCCTTTGCCCCTTCCGCCAGCCGGCGGCGAATCGTGCTGAACAGGGGTACATCGAGCTCGCGGCGCTGCGCCGCCTCCTCGATCAAACGCGCATCCTTGGCCGCGAGCGTGAGCCGGAAGGACGGTTCGAAGTTACGCTCGGCGATCGCCTTGCCCTTGAGCCTCAGGTAGGGGAGGTCGAGCGCGCCGCCGTCGAGCGCCTCGAACAGCAGCCCGGGGTCGAGCCCGAGTCCCTCGGCGAGCGCGATCGTCTCCGCGCCGCCCTCGACGACCGTCAACACCCACGCGTTGGCGACGAGCTTCAGCCGCGTGCCCGTGCCCACCTGTCCAAGCCAGAGCGCCTTCTGCGAAATCGCTTTGAAGATCGGTTCGAGCGTGCCCCGCGCGTCGGCGGAGTCCTCCGGACCTGACGCGAGGATCACGAGCTTGCCCTGCTCGGCGGGTTGCTTGGTACCGAGCACCGGAGCGTCGAACAGCACGAGGCCGTGGGCGCGGGCAAGGTCGCCGCACCGTTCGGTGCCGACCTCGCCGATCGTGCTCATCTGGAGCCAGATCGTGCCTTCGCGCAAGCTCCCGGCCGCGTCCTCGACGACGTCGATCACGGCGTCGGCATCGGACAGCATCGTCAGGATCACGTCGGCGCCGTCGGCTGCCTGCGCCGGCGAATCGAACAGCCGGCCCCCGTCCTCCTCGAGCGGACGGGCTTTCTCGCCGGTCCGGTTCCAGCCGCGCACGTCGAATCCGGCGCGAGCGAGGTTGCGAGCCATCGCCAGACCCATCGTGCTGCCGGCTCCGAGGACCGTTATTCGTGTTTTCGTGGTCATGAGCAGCGTCTTATACCCGTTGCCCGGCACCGGTACGCCCGCGGCCCATTACGCTGAGGCGCGATATGAGCCAGACCGCCCTCCCCCCCGGCCCACGGATGCCGCGCGCGCTCCAGACCGCGATCTGGTTCAGACGCGCCCAGTGGATGATGGCCGAGTGCCGCAAGCGCTACGGCGAGACGTTCTCGCTGAAGATCGCCTACGAGGGCACGTGGGTCATGCTGTCGAACCCGGACGACGTCAAGGCAGTGTTCACGGGCGATCCCCGGCTGCTCTACGCCGGCGAGGCGAATCGGATCCTGCTCCCGATTCTCGGCGAGCACTCGCTGCTGCTGCTCGACGGAGCCGAGCACATGGCGCAGCGCAAGCTGATGCTCCCCCCGTTCCACGGCGCGCGGATGCAGAGCTACCGCGCGCTGATGACCGACATCGCCCACGCCGAGATCGAGCGCTGGCCGAGCGGGACGCCGTTCCGAGTCCGCCCCCGGATGCAGGCGGTGACGCTCGAGATCATCCTCCGCGCGGTGTTCGGGCTTGACGACGGGCAGCGGCTCGCCGAGCTCCGCGTCGAGCTTCGCCGCGTCCTCGACCGGCTGACCAACCCCAGGTGGGTGGCCTTCCTGATCGCGATCGGCCCTGAGCGGTTGCAGCGGTTCGCGCCGTTCCGCCGCGAGATGGCGCGGGTGGATCGACTGCTCTACGCCGTGATCGCGGCGCGGCGGGGCGCGGGCGACGCGGGACAGCGCGAGGACATCCTGTCGATGCTGCTCGGCGCCGAACACGAGGATGGCTCCGGCATGAGCGATCACCAGTTGCGCGACGAGTTGCTGACGCTGCTCGTCGCCGGCCACGAGACGACGGCAACCGCGCTCGCCTGGGCGGTCGAACGGCTCGCGCGACACCCCGACAAGCTCGAGCGGCTCGCCGCCGAGACGCGCGCCGGCGAGGACCGCTACCTGAAGGCGGTCGTGTACGAGACGCTCCGGCTCCGGCCGGTGATCTCGCTCGTCAACCGCACGCTGAAGGCGCCGATGCGCCTCGGCGGCTGCGACCTTCCCGCCGGCGTAAAGGTCGTGCCCTCGATCTACCTCATGCACCGCCGGCCGGACATCTATCCCGAGCCCGAGCGCTTCCTGCCCGAACGGTTCCTCTCAAACCCGCCCGGCACCTACACGTGGATCCCGTTCGGCGGCGGAGTCCGTCGCTGCGTTGGCGGAGCGTTCGCGCAGTTCGAGATGGAGGTCGTGTTGGCGGAGATCGCCGCCCGCACCCCGATCGGCCCCGCCCGCGACCGGCCCGAGCGCGTCTACCGGCGCGCGATCACCGAGACTCCGAGGTACGACGCCGAGGTGATCCTGTCGGGCTGACCCTGCCACCCGGCGACAGCCCGTTTCAGGACTGCCGCCAGGTGAGGGAGGAGAGGAGAGGCAAGTGCGGCCCAGGCTCGCTTCTCAAGAGCGATATGGCCACACCGGCTGCCGCGGCAATACCCGAGGCCGTGACGCGCGAATCCCCATGTGCTGATCTTGCACGAGGAGTGGCTCCGAATCGCACCATTTTCCTGCAGGATGACGTGTACGGCTTGTGAACCGGTTCTGCCTCGCGCCCGTCAAAGGCCGAGTAGTTTGGCCGCGTTTTGTTTGAGGACGAGGGGGCGTACCTCGTCCTTGATCGGGAGTTTTTCGAAGTCGGCGAGCCACCGGTCGGGGGTGATCAGCGGGAAGTCCGAGCCGAACAGCATCTTGTCTTTGAGGCGGGTGTTGGTGTACTGGATGAGGATCTCCGGGAAGTATTTGGGGGACCAGCCGGAGAGGTCGATGTACACGTTGGGTTTGTGGACCGCGATCGCGAGTGCTTCTTCCTGCCATGGGAACGAGGGGTGGGCGAGGATGATCCGCATCGCCGGGAAGTCGGCGGCGACGTCGTCGACAGCCATCGGGTTTGAGTATTTGAGGTGGACGCCGCCGCCGCCGGGCATGCCGGCGCCGATCCCGGTGGTCCCGGTGTGGAACAGCGCGATCAGCCCCGCCTCGGCGATCACCTCGTACAGGGGGTAGAAGGTGTGGTCGTTGGGCCAGAACGCCTGGGTGTTCGGGTGGAACTTGAACCCGCGGACGCCCGCGTCGATCAGTTCGCGGGCCTGGCGGACGGCGAGCTTGCCCTTGTGCGGGTCCACCGACCCGAACGGGATCAGCACGTCGGGGTTCGCCTGGGCGGCGGCGAGGACCTCGTCGTTCCCGAGGCGCTTGCGGCCCATGCCGGCCTCGTCATCGACGGTGAAGATGACCGCCAGCATGTTCCGCTCGCGGTAGTAGTCGGCGACCTCCCGGGCGCTCGGCTGCGGCGGGCTGCCCCCGAAGTACCGGGCCGCGGCGTCCAGGATCTCGGTCGTGACCGGATCCTGGGGCTCTGACTGATTGCGCTCGGCGTGAACGTGAACGTCGATCGCCACCAACCGCTCGACGTCGACGCTCACCTCAGCGACCACTTAGCCGCCGCCGTACACGCGGACGAGCGAATCCGCGACGCAGGCGGGCTTCTCGGTGTCCTTGACCTCGATCGTGATGCGCGCCTTGATCTGCGCGCCGCCCGGAATCTCGGTCACCTCGACGATCTCCATCCCGCCGCGCCACCGCGCGCCGACCGGCAGCGGCGCCGGGAAGCGCACCCGGTCGAGGCCGTAGTTCACGCCCATCACCGCGTCCGTGACCTTCATCAGCTGTTGACTGACCGGCGCCACCAGCGACAGGGTCAGGAAGCCGTGGGCGATCGTCCCCCCGAACGGCGTCTGCTTGGCGCGTTCGACGTCGACGTGGATGAACTGATGATCGTCGGTCGCGTCGGCGAACTGGTCGACGCGCTCCTGCGTCATCTCCTGCCAATCGGTGTACCCGATGTGCGTGCCCGCGCGCTCGGGCAGCCCCGCGATGTCGGTCACCAGGGCCGTGGTGTTCGCGCTGCTCATCTGCCGCTCCAGAAGGGTCGAGGGTCGAGAGACGGCACGCTATCAACGCCGAGCAATCCGTTCGTCCAATCCATAGCTGCCGCGGCATCGAAGGCGTGGCGCGGGTCGATATGGACTCGATGATGCGCCCGCAGGCCCAGCCCAACACCCGAACCGACCGGGGAGATCACTTCTCGTGCTCGATGAGCGCGGTCCTCCTCGCGCGCGTAAATGCCTTCGGTGGCCGCGACGCGGTGGGGGAGGTACTTCGGCTCGCCGACAGCGAGCGCACCCCCGAATACCTTCTCGATATCACGAACTGGGTCGCGTACGACGAGGCTGTGGCGCTGTGGCGTGCCGGCGGGCGGGTCACGCATCACCCGACCTTCGCGCGGGCGGTCGGCGAGGACACGGCACGGAGGCTCAGCGGATCGCAGGTCTCCGCCGCGCTGCGCTCGCTCGGCTCTCCGGAGAAGGTGTACCGCGCGATCGCGACGAGCGCGGGTGAATTCAGCACGGTCACCAAGCTCTGGGTGATCGACGCCGGCCCCGGCTTTGCCGACATCGCCGCGACGGCGGCCGACGGATACCCGCGCAGCGCCGACCACTGCGCGTGGACATCCGGGCTGCTCACCTGCGGACCCGTCCTGTTCGGGTTCGATCCCGCGCGCGTCGAACATGAGGAGTGCCAGGCCATGGGGGCGCCTCGATGCGTCTATCGCATCAGGTGGGACGTCGAGGCCGACCCGGCCGACGCCTCGCTCCCGCAGGTGGCCGCGCTTCAACACCAGCTCGAGGCGATGAAGGAGCGCCTCAGCAGCGTGTTCGCCGCCGCGTCCGACCTGATCGCCGCCGACGAACTCGATGAGATCCTGGCCCGGATCACCGCCCGGGCCGCGCTGGAGGTCCGCGCGATCCGCTACCTGCTGGCCGTGCAGGTCGGGCCCACCGGCGAGCTGCACTGCCACCACAAGGGATTCGAAGAGGAGGGCGTGGCCGAGTACGTCGACGAGCTCCTGCACCGCCGGCCGTCGTCCTATCCGGACTCGTGGTTGGCCGTGCCGGTCCGGTCGAATCGGCGCGAATACGGCTATCTCCTGGCCCAGCGCGGCTCGGGCCAAGGCTTCCTGGCGCAGGAGCGCGAGCTGTTCGAGGTCTATGCCCGCTACGCCGCGACCGCGCTCGACGGCGCGTCGGCGCTGATGGAGGCAAAGCGGCGGTCAGAGGTGTCGAGCGCGCTGCTGTCGCTGGCGCGCGCGCTCGCCGCGGCCGGGACCAGCAAGGAGGTCGCCGCCCGGCTGGCCGACGCGGTCCCGGTGGTCGTCGACTGCGACCGCGTCGGGGTGTGTCTGTGGGACGCGGGCCGTGGCGTCCTCGTGCGTCACGCGGTGACCACGCGCGACGGGAGCGTCGACGCGGAGGAACTCGTGTGGGAGCCGATCCCAGGCAGCCCGCTCGACCGCATGGTGCGCGACCTGTCCGGCGAGCCGCTGTTCGTCGACGCCGGGGTCGACGACGCGCACCTGCTTCAGATGCTCGCCGACCTCGGGCTGGCTGCCGCAATCCTGGTGCCGCTCGTCGGCCCCGATTCGTTCCTCGGGCTGCTGATCGTGTCCGTGTTCGAGCATCCTGAGCGCCTGAAGCCGTCCCCCGACCTGCTCGACCGCTTGTCCGGAGTCGCCGCCCAGGCCACCACCGCGCTCCAGAACGGCCGGCTGGTCGACGAGATGACCCACCAGGCGATGCACGACCAGCTCACCGGGCTCGCCAATCGGCTCCAGTTCACCGGCCAGCTCCGCGGCGCGCTCGCCCGCGCGCGTGAGCAGATCCAGCCGGTGACGCTGCTGTACCTCGATCTCGACGGGTTCAAGCCGGTCAACGACGAGTTCGGACACGACGTCGGCGATCAGTTGCTGGTGGCGGTGGCCAAGCGGATGAACTCGTGCACGCGCGGGGAGGACACCGTCGCTCGCCTCGGCGGCGACGAATTCGCGGTGCTGATCTCCTCGCGCACCGCGCCGGCGGACGCCGAGGAGGTGTCCGACCGCCTCGTCGCCGCGCTGACCAGGCCGTTCGTGATCGATGGCCACCGGCTCCACCTCGGGGCGAGCATCGGCCGCGCGGTGTTCCCGATCGACGCCGACGACGCGGACGGGCTGTTACGCGCCGCCGACGCGGCGATGTTCGGGGTCAAGCGGGACACGCGGGCGCGGGCGCTGGTACCCGGGCGCGCACGATGAGTTCTGCCAGTCTTAGAGGTCCAGATCCGGGGCCCCGCACCCGGCCAACCGGGAACGCTCCGTAAACGGCCGGTAAAGGGGCGTACGATATGGACATGACCGCGTTAGGCGTGTCATTGCTGATGGTCGGGGCAATCATGGTCCTCATCGAGGCTCACGTGCCGACGCTGGGGATGCTGGGCGGTCCCGGAGTGATCGCGCTGGCCGTCGGCACGGTGCTCGCGGTGATGGGGCTCGGCGGTGGGCTCGCGCTCGGCGTCCTGTCGGCGCTGGTGCTCGCGGGCGCCGCCGGCGGTGTCATGTTTCTGACCGTCGGGAAGGGCCTCGCGGTCCGTCGGCGGATGGTCAGGGCAGGTCCGGAGAGCCTGATCGGCCACCGCGGCGTCGTCCGAAGCTGGGCCAGTCCGACCGGGTGCGTGATGGTCGACGGCGCGCTGTGGACCGCGAGCCGGTCGGTGCTCGACGATGAAGATCCGGCGGACCTGAAAGCGGGAGACGCGGTCGTGATCGACCATCTCGACGGACTGACAATCAGGGTTCGGCGGGCCGAGGAATGGGAGCTGATCCGGTGATCCTGGCGATCGGAATCCTGCTGGTGATCATCGCGGTGATCGCGCTCACGACACTCGGCGCCTCGGTCAGGGTGCTGCGAGAGTACGAACGAGGCGTGGTGTTCCGCCTCGGACGCGTTATGGACCTACGCGGCCCGGGGCTCATCCTGCTCGTCCCGTCGATCGACCGGATGGTGCGGATCAGCCTGCGAACGGTCACGCTCACGGTGCCGCCGCAGGAGATCATCACCCGCGACAACATCCCGGTCCGCGTCACCGCGGTCACCTACTACCGCGTGGTCGATCCGAACAAGGCGGTCAACGCGGTGGAGAACTTCCACAACGCGACGCTCCAGATCGCCCAGACGACGCTGCGGGGGACGCTCGGCGGCGTCGATCTCGACCACCTGCTGTCCGAGCGGGAAACCCTGAACGAGTCCCTGCAGAAGGTGATCGACGCACAGACCGAGCCGTGGGGGATCAAGGTGACCACGGTCGAGATCAAGGACGTCGAGATCCCTGAGCGCATGCAGCACGCGATCGCCCGCCAGGCCGAGGCCGAGCGCGAGCGGCGGGCGAAGATCATCAACGCCGAGGGCGAGGCGCAGGCCGCCACCCGGCTGGCCGACGCCGCCGACATCATCGGCCGCAACCCGACCACGCTCCAGCTTCGCTACCTGCAGACGCTGCGCGAGATCGGCGCCACCCAGAACACGACGGTCGTGTTCCCGATTGACCTGGTCAAGCCCGTGCTCGACGCGATCCAATCGGGGCAGGAGAGCGCTTCGGTGCAGACCCCGCTGGCCCCGCCGGCGCCCCCGGCCAACGGCGCCCTCGAGCCCGGCGAATCGCGCGCACTCGGACCCGGGGCGGACGCTCCGGCCGCTACGCCGAGTCCAGCGACTCCGGACGTCGCTCCGGTAGAGCGGCCGGACTAGATGGTTGGTTTCCCGCGGCCGGAACATGACGCCCGGCGAACGGGGTCACCCCGACACTCGACGCCAGCGCGAGCTCGACTGAGTCGTCAGCCACACCACAGGTCGCTGAACCTGGATTCACCCGGGGGCGGGGTGGCGATGCGAGGCCCGCCCTCCCCCGCTGGTGGCGGGGAAGGGCGGATCGTCGCTAATTACTTCAGCGCGCCTTGATCGTGACCGGCACCGACGTAGTCGTGTGCTTCGCGTCGGTGACCTTGAGCGTCACCTTGACGTTCTTGGTCTTGTGCTTCTTGACGCTCGTCTGAAGCGCCTTCGACTCGGACAGCACGGGTCCGCTGAGGCTGACCGTGACGCTGCCCACGGCCTTCTTCAGCGTGATCACGAGCTTCCCGCCCTTGAGCGCGACCGACTTGACGCTTCCGCCGGAGACGCCGAGGCCCTTGATCAGCGTCGTCGTCGTGCACTTCTTCTTGCCCTTCGACGTAGTGCACGTCTTCTTGGTGCTGATCGCCGACCGTGCGAACGACAGCCCGGTCGGGAGCCCGACCGCAAGCGAGGCGATGTTCGCCCCGCCACTGCTGTGGCTGACCTTGACCTTGAGGCTCGGATGCCCGGTGGCCAGACCGCTGCTCGAACCCGAACCCTTCGGGGCGTTCGGGCAGTTGCTGAACTTGATCGCCGCCGACGAGTTGGAGGACTGGTTGCCCTGGCCGGTGAACGAACCGGTCACGCTCGCAGGCGCGCAACTGGTGATGTTGAACGCCTTCTGCCCGCCGGGACCGGTGACCGTCAACGTCAGGTTGGTCAGCGGCAGGTCGGGGACGTTGCTGAACGTGACCGAGTTGGTGGCCAGGTTCACGGCCCCGTCGAGCGTCATCGCGAACGGCGCCGGGAACGACACCGCGATCGTCGGCGTGGTGGCCGATCCTCCCAGCGTCACGGTGCCGGACGCCAGAGCGGCGCTCGGCAGGAGTGGCGACGTCGCCGTCGCCGTGCCGATCGTGCAGGCCGTGCCCGCGAGGCACGCGAGGTCGGCGCCGACGTTCGGCGTGACCGCGCTACCCAGACCGAGCGTGATGCTCTTGCTGGCGGCTTCGGTGGCGCCCTGCGTGATTCCGAGGACGAGCTGGCCGCCCGCGTCGTTCGAGTCCTTGGTAATCGACGCGCTCAGCGCCGGCTGGTAGGTCTGAGTGCTGCACCCGGTGACGTTGAGGGGCGCCGTGGTGCTGGCTCCGTCCGCCGTCAGCGTGACGTTTGCCGACGGGGTCGGGCAGGACGACGGCATGCGCAGCGTGGTCAACGACACGTTGATCTCGCTGATCGCGAGTGGGGCCAGGTTCGAGAACGCGATGTTGAGCCCGCCGTCCGTGCTCCGCACAGTCACGTCCGCGGTACTCAAGAGCGCTCCTGACGGGCTGCTGCCCTGCACCAGCGCTACGCCGGCGGCGTCGGCAGCGGCCGGGCCCTTAACGAGATACTCGCTCACCGGCACGGCGAGGCCAGCCGCGGTCGCGGTGCCGCTGCCAACTTGGCACGCCGCGCTCGGGGTCGATGACGCCAGACAGGCGCCGCTCTGTAGGTTCGCGTTCGCGAGCAGACCCGCCGGCAGCGCGAATGTGACGTCGTTGGGCGCGCTCGTGAACGTCGAGTCGAAATTCACGGTCGCCGGGCTCGTGCCGGCGGTGGTGGTGGTCGGGGTGACCGTCAGCCCCGGTGCCGCCCATGCCGCCGCCGGAAGCGCCAGCACGGCAGCTGTTGTCACGAGCCCGACCAGGGCTCGCCTTGCTTGGATTGCCACTTGGCAGATACCTCCTCTGATGGTGTCCGTCTGAGCGGGCCCTCCAGCCCCATCTCCCACCACGCCGGCCGTTTCATCTAGGCGTGGAGCGGACGCGGAGGTCGCGCGCACGGCATGCTACCGGCATGCCGTGCGATCCCCAATGTAGCTGGCCGTGCGTCTCCTAGCGTTCAGCGACCTTCATCGAGACCGCGGGCGCGCCGACCGCCTCGTACAAATGGCGCAGGAGGCGGACGTAGTCGCCGGCGCTCAGTTCTTCGGGCTCGGCGGAGGCGTGCCGCCGACTCCGTTCCCGTGGAGCTTCGACCTCAGCGAGGACGAGGCGGCGGCAAAGCTCGAGAGCTGCCCCGAGGGCGCGATCCTCGTCGTCCACTCACCGCCCAAGGGATACGTGGACGACGCCGGCGGCCGCCACCTAGGCAGCGAGGCGGTACTCGCCGCGATCGAGCGCAAGCGGCCCCGGCTTGTCCTGTGCGGCCACATCCATCAGTGCTGGGGCCGCGAGGCGACGATCGGAACGACGCCGGTGGTCAACGTCGGGCCCGACGGGCGGGCGTTCGACATCTGAGGCTGGGGCGCCGGCGGTGCGGCCGTGGCCCCGCCGCCGCTCCGGGCCAGCCGCGTGACCAGCAGCGCCAGCGCGGGGATGGCCACGAGCGCCACCATCGCCAGGAACC
The DNA here is from genome assembly GCA_963770615.1 of uncultured Solirubrobacterales bacterium. Taxonomy (GTDB): domain Bacteria; phylum Actinomycetota; class Thermoleophilia; order Solirubrobacterales; family Solirubrobacteraceae; genus Palsa-465. The sequence continues at coordinate 168,406 of CAVYQJ010000003.1, forward strand.
AGACCTGGCCGGCGTCGGTGCCCTCGCCGAGCGCGTGCACCAGGCCGAGCAGCCACGCCAGCGCCGTGAAGCGGTGGAGCTTGCGCCACCGGACCGCCCCGACCCACCGCCGGGCGTAATAGGACAGCCCGAGGATGATCAGCCCCCAGCCGCCGACGATCCCGAGCGAGGTCCAGATCGTCTTGTAGCTCGAGACGAACGGCAACGAGATGTCGAGGATTGACGGGTGGAGGTAGGAGTCGCCGAGCAGCGAGACGCCGTGGACGATGATCGCGACGATCGTCGAGAGCGCCAGCGTGTCATGCGCAGCGCGCAGATCGGCGGTCCGGCCCTTGAGTAGCTTGGTGCTCATCAGCAGTCCCAGCGAGACCGCGAGGCTGGCGAGCACGAGGGCAGCGAAGCCGGCCGCGCGGCTGGTGATCCAGAACAGGTGAGGTGTCAGAGACGTGGTCATGGCTCTCAGGATCGGGCCGCCGCGGTAGAGCGGCGTAGGGACCGCGTAAGAGCCAGATAGGAGCGGTGGCGCGGGGGCCGGTGGCGCCGGCGTCAGTGCTCGACGTACGCCGCGCGCAGCCGGCGCTGGAGCGTGCCGGCGAACTGCTCGTTCGGGACGGCCGCGGTCCCGTAGGTCACGCCGAACTGGCTGCCCCGGTCCTGGAGCGTCGACGGCGTCGCGGTGCCGGCGGTGTCGCTCGTCTTGCGGGCGACGATGAAGCGCTGAGCCCCGGGCATCAGCATGATCTTCGTCCGCCACCAGCGGGAGTCGGTGATCGAGCCGGTGGTGCCGGTCGTCGACGTGGCGGTCGCGGAGTCGAACCCGACCGACCCGAAGTCCGCGAGCGGCAGCGCCTGGCACGCGAACTGGCTGACGCACTCCGACGGCGCCTCGACGATCCACTCGGCCGAGCTCACGTCGATGCTCGGCGCGTACAGCTGCTTGCGGAAGGTGCGGTGCAGCGTCAGGTTGTCGAGCTCGAGGGTCGCCTGATGACCAACGACGGTGACGGAGGCGTGGAGCACGTCGCCGGGATGGACGACGAACGAGATCGTCCTCGACGGGGCCGGGACGAGCTCGTACCAGGCGCTCAAAACGGTGTTGCCCGCCTGGTTGCAGTCGACCTCGGTGCCGATCTGCTCGAGCGCGTTCGAGGTCGGCTTGTAGCCGCCGATGCCGACCCACACCGCCGAATAGGTCGACTGGCCCGGGACGCACGTGGCGTTCGGCTGCGTCCAGGTCCCCGACACCTGGCGGAAGGACACGCCGGGGTGGTGGACGGCATAACCGGCCCAGTTCGAGCTCGTCGTGGTCTTCGCCAGGGCGGCCGGCGCGGCGCACAGCGTGGCGGCGACGATCGCCGCTGCGGCAAGCGCCGCCTTCGTAGCCCCGACGAAGATGTTGTTCAAGTGCCTACTCCTTGGCGGCCTTGAGGATCGCCGAAGCGCGCCCCAGGCAGTCGTACATTTGTCCGTTTGATCCGCTGCTACTTAACGTGACGGCGCGGCATGTCTTTGCGACCACGTCCATCGCCGTTTCGCTGCCCGTGCGGGTGTCGCCCGGGAGGGTCGCTCCCTGCGAGTTGTCGACGATCACCCACCGTAGGCGCCCTTCCCTTACCTCCATCGCGATCCAGCTCGCCGTAACCGAGCTCTCACGGCCCGAGAATCCCCCAAGGCCCGCAACGTCCGCGTTCGAAGACAGGATCGCGTCCGCGGCGCTGCTCTGGCTGGATACCCCGATCGCGCCTCCGCCATGCGCCTCGGCGTAGCGGATCGCGGCGGTCAGCGAGGCGGTGTCGCCGCCGAAGCCGCCGCCACCGCCGGCAACAGCGCCGCCACCGCCACCGAAGCCGCCGGCGCCCGGGAATCCGCCGGCGCCACCGATGGCGGAACCGCCCTGACCCGAGTTCTGGAACAGCTGGCCGACCGCACCGCCGGCGCCCGTGCCGCCGCCCGTGGTGCCCGTCGTGCCACCGAACCGCCCGCCCGGCCCCCGGAACCCGCCGGCGCCGCGGCCGCCGCCACCCGCCGCCACCACCGCCGGGACCGCCGATCGACGCGCTCTCCGGCCCGCCCGCCGGGAACGTGCTGCTGGTCGCGTGGCCGAGCGTCTGCACCGCCCACGCCGACGGGGCGGCGAGCAGCGCGGCGAGCGCAACCGCGACCACGACCGCGCGGTACCGGCCGGAGCCCTCGATGGCGAGCAGGATCGCGCACGCACCGGCGATGCCGATCAGGACGGGCTTCGCCCACGGCATCGCGCCGTCGAGCTCGCCGAGCACGACGAGCTCGGTGATCGCACCGGCGGCGATCGCCAACGGCGCGATCACGCGGACGGCCCGGCCGTCGGCGGCGCCGCCGAGCGACCGCGGCAGCATCAGGCCGGCGCCGGCGCCGACCAGCATCGCGGCCCACGGCGCGAGGAACGAGACGTAGTACGGGTGGAAGATGCCCGACGCGAAGCTGAACACGACCGCCGTGGTCAGGAACGCGCCGCCGACCACGATCAGCCAGCCGGTGCGCTCCTCGCGCCGGCGCAGCCGCGTCAGGACGAGCAGAGCGAGCCCGGCGAGCACCGCGAACCCGAGCAGCCACCCGGCCTGATCGCCGAGCGCTGAGGAGAGCAGCCGGAACGGACCGGTGGCGCCGCCGAACAGGTTGCCGCCGAAGCCGCCTCCGCCGCCGCCCGGTCCGCCCGCGCCTCCGCCGGGGCCGCCCGTCTGGCCGGCGACCCGCCCGATGCCGTTGTAGCCGAAGATCAGCGACCAGATGCTGTTGTCGGCGGTGCCGGAGATCCAGGGCCGGTCGGCGGCCGGGGTCAGCGTCACGAGCAGCGGCCAGGCCAAGCCGACCACGGTCATCGCCACCCCGCCGGCGACCAACTGGCGGAACGCCTTCAAGCGCTCGGTCCACGTCGACCCCCACCGCATCCACATCCAGGCGAGCGCGATCCCGGGCACGACGAACAGGGCCACCAGCATCTTCGTCTCGAACCCGAGGCCGACGCACACGCCGCACAGCACGAGCCATTTGGTCCGCCCGGTCTGGAGCGCGCGCACCGCGCACCACAGCGCGGCGACGCAGCATAGGACCAGCAGCTCGTCGGGGTTGTTGTGGCGCGCGATCGCGACCGTGATCGGGGTCAGCGCGAACGCGAGCCCCGCGACCGCGCCGGCGAACCGGCCGAACATGCGCCTCGTCATGTCGTACACCAGCCCGACGGCGGCCACCCCCATCAGCGCCTCGGGCACGAGGATGCTGAGCGAATTGAAGCCGAACACGCGCACCGACAGCGCCTGGACCCAGAACGCGAGCGGCGGCTTGTCGACGGTCATCAGCCCGGTCTTGTCGAGCGATGCGAACAGGAAGTCGTGCCAGCTCGTGCTCATCGAGCGGACCGCCGCCGCGTAGTAGGTGTTGGCCCAGCCGTTGATGCTGAGGTCCCACAGGTTGAGGACCGCGGTCAGCGCGAGCAGCGCGAGCAGTTCGGGATAGGCAAACAGCGAAGCGACGCGGGGCCGGCGCTCGGAGCGAGCGCGGGGCCGCGCAGTCGGATAGGTGACCGAGCTCACGGCGCGAGCATCGGTCGGCGGGGCGAGGCCAAAGTTCGGTTATCCGGCGCCGAGTGCGGACCCCGCAGCAGTCGCATAATCCCCCGCAGATCCGCGAGCGCCGTCGGGACGATGTCGACGCGCGAGTCGCCGTCCTCGATCCAGTCGACCGGCACCTCGTGGATCCGCAGCCCGCGACGCTGCGCGAGCATGAGCAGTTCGGTGTCGAAGAACCAGGCGTCGTCCTCGATCAGCGGCATCAGCTTGTGCGCGACGTCGGCGCGGATCGCCTTGAATCCGCACTGGGCATCGGTGAACCGGGCGTGGAGCGCGATCCGCAGCAGGCGGTTGTACGCGCGTGAGATCAGCTCTCGTTTGAGACAGCGCGTCACGCGCGCGGCGCGATGAAGCCGGGTCCCGATCGCGACGTCGCTGTGGCCGGCGAGCAGCGGCGCCACGAGGGGGAGCACCGCGCCCAGGTCCGTGGACAGATCGACGTCCATGTAGGCGACGACGTCGGCTCCGCTTGCCGTCCACGCCGTTCGCAACGCCAGCCCGCGGCCCTTCGCCGGCAGGTGCATGGCGCCGACCTCGGGGAGCTCGTACATGAGCCGCCGGGCCACCCGAAGCGTCGCGTCCGTGCTCGCGTTGTCGACGATCGTGATCTGCCACGAGAACGGGAACCCGCGCGACAGGTAGCCGTACAGCATCCGCACCGACCCTTCGAGCGCGGACTGCTCGTTGTGGACGGGAATGACGATGTCGAGGTCGGTGTGGACTGGCCGACTCATCGCGCTAGGACTGGTCCGGCGCGCGGTGCGCCTCGGTGTAGATGCCCGCGGCCGCCATCGCGGCGAACACGCCCGCGGTCGCCACGACGATGGCCCAGCTCAGGATGGTCATGATCGGTCTCCTCGATCTGGATGGACTTGACACCGAGGAGAATCGGGCGCCGGACGAAGTCCGGATGAAGACGTCTCTAAGACGCGCGTAGGAGTGCTCTCATACAGTAGGAAGCACCCATAGACCAGGAGAACGAGCCTTGACACCCAACAGCTTCGACGCCAGAGCGACGCTCACCGTGGGCGGTCGCGACTACGAGATATTTCGCCTCGACGCGCTTCAGGAGAAGTACGACATCGCGCGATTGCCGTTCTCGCTGAAGGTCCTGCTCGAGAACCTGCTGCGCAACGAGGACGGCGAGTCGATCCGCGCGCAGGACATCGAGGCGCTCGCCAAGTGGGACGCCGCCGCCGAGCCGAGCGCCGAGATCTCGTTCACGCCGGCGCGCGTGATCATGCAGGACTTCACCGGCGTGCCGGCCGTCGTGGACCTGGCCGCGATGCGCGACGCGATGCGCGCGATGGGCGGCGACCCCGCCAAGATCAATCCGCTCGTGCCGGCGGAGCTCGTGATCGACCACTCCGTGCAGGTCGACGTGTTCGGGTCGAGCAACGCGTTCGCGCGCAACGCCGAGCTCGAGTTCGAGCGCAACCGCGAGCGCTACGCGTTCCTTCGCTGGGGGCAGGGCGCGTTCGAGAACTTCCAGGTGGTGCCGCCGGACACCGGGATCGTGCACCAGGTCAACCTCGAGTACCTGGCGCGCGTCGTGTTCGTGAACGACTCCGGTGACGGCCCGGCGCAGGCGTACCCCGACACGCTGGTCGGGACCGACTCGCACACGACGATGATCAACGGGCTCGGCGTGCTCGGCTGGGGCGTCGGCGGGATCGAGGCCGAGGCGGCGATGCTCGGGCAGCCGATGTCGATGCTGATCCCTCAGGTGCTCGGGTTCAGGCTGACGGGTGCGTTGCCGGAGGGCGCGACCGCGACCGATCTGGTGCTGACGGTCACCGAGATGCTGCGCGCCAAGGGCGTCGTCGGAAAGTTCGTCGAGTTCTACGGCGAAGGGCTGGCTCGCCTGCCGCTGGCGGACCGGGCGACGATCGGCAACATGTCGCCCGAGTTCGGGTCGACCTGCGCGATCTTCCCGATCGACGCCGAGACGCTGCGGTACCTGGAATTCTCGGGGCGGCCGCCTGAGCTGATCGAGTTGGTGGACGCGTATGCGCGCGAGCAGGGGTTGTGGCACGACGAGGACTCCGAGGAGCCGACGTTCACCGACCGGCTCGAACTGGATCTGGGGTCCGTCGTGCCGAGCATCGCGGGGCCGAAGCGGCCTCAGGACCGCGTGTCGCTGACCGAGTCAAAGCCGGCGTTCCGCAGCGCTCTCGAGGGCTACCTGCCCGAGGAGGACCCGGAGGACGAGGCGATCGCCGAGAGCTTCCCGGCGAGCGATTCGGTGTCGACGCACGTGCCCAACGGCGTCGGTCACGAGCCGGGTAGCGTTGGCGCTCAGGTGGTCGAGCGGCGCGGGACTCGCGTCCCGGTCACGCTCGAGGACGGGACCGAGACGGAGCTCGACCACGGCCACGTCGTGATCGCCGCGATTACGTCGTGCACTAATACCTCCAACCCCTCGGTCATGCTCGGAGCGGGGTTGCTGGCCCGCAATGCCGTGCAGCGGGGTCTCACGGTCAAGCCGTGGGTCAAGACTTCGCTCGCGCCGGGGTCGAAGGTCGTGACCGAGTACCTGGAGCGAGCCGGCCTGAATGAGTACCTCGACGAGCTCGGCTACCAGCTGGTCGGATACGGGTGCACGACGTGCATCGGCAACAGCGGGCCGCTGCCGGCGGAGATCTCGGCGGCGGTGCAGGACAGCGACCTCGCGGTCGTGTCGGTGCTGTCGGGCAACCGGAATTTCGAGGGCCGGATCAACCCCGACGTCAAGATGAACTACCTGGCCTCGCCGCCGCTGTGCGTCGCGTACGCGATCGCCGGGACGATGGATATCGACCTGTACGAGGAGCCGCTCGGCGAGGACAGCCACGGCGAGCCGGTGTTCCTGGCGGACATCTGGCCGAGCGCGGCCGAGGTGGCCTCTGTCGTCGAGGAGGCCGTCCAGTCGGACATGTTCCGCAAGAGCTACAGCGAGGTGTTCGACGGCGACGAGCGCTGGAACACGCTCGAGGTGCCGACCGGCGAGCTGTTCGAGTGGGACCCGCGATCGACGTACGTCCGCCGCCCACCGTTCTTCGAGGAGATGCCGCGCGAGCCGGTGCCGCCGGAGGACATCGAGCGGGCGCGCGTGCTGGCGATGCTCGGCGACAGCGTGACCACCGACCACATCTCCCCGGCGGGGTCGATCAAGCGCGACGGCCCGGCCGCCTCGTATTTGAACGAGCATCATGTGGAGTCCCGGGACTTCAACTCGTACGGCGCGCGCCGCGGCAACCACGAGGTGATGATGCGCGGCACGTTCGCGAACATCCGCCTGCGCAATCAGCTCGCTCCGGGGACCGAGGGCGGGGTCACGCGCTATCTCGGCGGCGCCCGGGACGGCGACGGCGAGGAGATGTCGATCTACGACGCGGCGATGAAGTACATGGACGCCGGCATCCCGTTGATCGTGCTCGCCGGCAAGGAGTACGGCTCGGGGTCATCGCGCGACTGGGCGGCCAAGGGCACCCGGCTGCTCGGCGTGCACGCGGTGATCGCCGAGAGCTTCGAGCGGATCCACCGGTCTAATTTGGTCGGGATGGGCGTGCTTCCCTTGCAGTTCGCGTCCGGCGAGTCCGTGTCGTCTTTGGGGTTGACCGGGCGCGAGACGTTCACGATCGAGGGGATCGCCGGCGCCGATCCGGTCCCGCGGGAGCTGACCGTGCGCGCGGATGACAAGGAGTTCGGAGTCGTCGTCCGGATCGATACGCCCAAGGAGCAGCGTTACTACCAGCACGGCGGCATCCTGCAATTCGTCTTGCGTCAGCTACTCGGGTAGACCCCTGCGGCGGCGGATCGCCGTCGCGAACTATGCGGCGGGCCGGAGCGCCTCGAGCTCGCCGCTGGAGGCGAGCTCGGCGAGCGCCTTGCGCTCGAGCTTGCGGACGGCGTCGGAGGAGATGCCGAGCCGCCTCCCCGCCTCGCGCAGGGGCGTCGGCTCGTCGCCGTCGATCCCGTAGCGCAGTATGACCACGTGGCGCTCGGCCTCGGGTAGGCGCTCGAGCGCGCGGCGCAGGACGTCGTCGCGAGCGGCGAGCTCGACCTCCACGTCCGGCGCGTTGGCGTCGCTCGCGAGGATCGCGCCGAGCGTCGTGTCCTCCTCGTCGCCGACGGGGCGGTCGAGGCTCGTCACGACGCGCGCGATGTCCTTGGCGGCACGGACCTCGCGCACCTCGAGTTCGGCGGCCGCCGCGATCTCCTCGTCGGTCGGCTCGCGGCTCAGCTGCGCGACCAGCGTGGCCCGCGCGCGAGCGATCCGCCGCTCGCGCTGGCCGATGTGGACCGGAACCCGGATCGGCCGGGCGCGGTTGGCGATCGCGCGCTGGATCGACTCGCGGATCCAGAACGTGGCGTACGTCGAGAACTTGTAGCCCTTGCGCCAGTCGAACTTCTCGGCGGCACGGATCAGCCCGAGCATCCCCTCCTGGATCAGGTCGAGCAGCGGCATGTCCAGCCCCTCGTAGCTGCGCGCGTTGGAGATGACGAGGCGCAGGTTCGAGTTGACGAGCCGCTCTTTGGCGGCGAGGTCGCCGCGCTCGATCCGCCGCGACAGCGCGGCCTCCTCGGTCCGGGTCAGCAGGCGATGGCGGCGGACCTCGGCCATGAACAGCGACATCGAGTCCAGCGTGCGGTCGGCCAACTCGCTCGTGCGGTAGCTCGCGTCCGGTCGATCGTCCCGGAGCTCGATCCCGCGGTTTGCGAACAGCCCGCGCAGCGATTCGAGGTCGGCTTCGCGGTCGTCGATCCCTACCTTCGGCGACATGGCTGAATTGCTACCCGTAGCGCGCCAATCGAACACCTCAAAGCGCTTCTGCGGACCACACTCCGCAATCGAGCGCGTCAGCCAATAGCCTTCTTTCGCATGCCGATCCCGGAACTTCTCAAAAACCTCATCACGGCTCCCGGTCCCTCGGGCCACGAGTCGGACCCTGCGCGGGTCTGGCGCGAGTACTGCGCGGGCTTCGCGCAGGAGGTCGGCGGCGACCGCGTCGGCTCCTCGTTCGCCCGGGTGGCGGGGACCGCCGGCGGCCCGACCCTGGCCGTCATCGGCCACATCGACGAGATCGGCCTGCACGTCTCCCATATCGAGGACGACGGCTACCTGCGATTCGGATCGGTGGGCGGCTGGGACGCCGGCGTGCTGCTCGGGCAGCGCGTCAAGCTCCGCACCCGCGACGGCGACCTGGTCGGGGTGATCGGGCGCAAACCGGTCCATCTGCTCAAGGAAGAAGACCGCAAGAAGATCCCCGAGCTCAAGGACCTGCACATCGACATCGGCGCGAAGGACGGCGACGAGGCCCGCGGGCTGGTCCGCATCGGCGACGTGGGCGTGATCGACTCCGCACCGCTCGACTTCCGCCACGAGCGCGTCGTCTCGCGCTCGCTCGACAACCGGGTGGGCTGCTACGTCGCGGCCGAGTCCGCACGGCTCGTGGCCGAGGCCGGGGGCGCGCCCGGAGACGTGCTCGCGCTCGCGGTGGTCCAGGAGGAGACGACGTTCGCCGGCTCGCGCACGAGCGCGTACGCGCACGACCCCGACCTCGCGATCGTGGTCGATCTGACGTTCGCCACCGACCAGCCCGGCGTCGAGCTGGGGCAGATCACCAAGCACCCGCTCGAGTCGGGGCCGGTGATCGCGCGAGGGACGTCGCTGCACCCGCTCGTGTTCGAGCTGCTGTACGAGACGGCCGAGGCGGAGGACATCCCGTTCACGCTCGAGTCGCTCGGGCGGGGGACCGGCACCGACGCGGACGCGGTTCACCTGAGCCGCGCCGGCGTGCCGACCGGGCTCGTGTCGATCCCGTGCCGCTACATGCACTCCCCGATCGAGATGGTGTCGGTGGCGGATATCGACGCGGCGGCGCGGTTGATCGCGGCGTTTGCGCGGCGGCTCGAGCCCGGCGTCTCGTTCGAGCGCTAGTAGCGCGCGAACGCATGCTGCTGCTGTTCGACATCGACGGCACGCTGCTGTCAGGGGCGACTCGCGAGCATGCTCGGGCGCTCGACGGCGCGATCCGAGAGGTGCACGGCGTCGACCCCGACAACCTGCGGTCGGAGATCGGGCCCGCGGGCCGTACGGACGGGGAGATCGCCCGCCTGATCCTGCTCGACCTCGGCGTGTCGGCGCGGCGGATCGACGAACTGGCGGACGACGTCCGCGAGGCGTGCTGCCGCATCTACGCGGAGATCTGCCCGCCTGATTTGAGCGACCACGTTGTCCCGGGGATTGCTGACCTGCTGCCGGTTCTCGCTGCCCGGGACGGCGTGACGCTCGGGCTCCTGACCGGCAACTTCGAGCCGATCGCGCGGCTGAAGCTCCGGCGAGCCGGCATCGGGCGGTGGTTCTCTGCGGGCTCTGGGGCGTTCGGGTCGGACTCCGAGGACCGGGCGGCGCTGCCGGCGATCGCCCGGCGGAGGGGGCTCGCAGGGACGGGGCCGGGCGGGGCCGCAGTCCCGCGCGAGCAGACGATCGTGATCGGCGACACCCCCCGCGACATCGCGTGCGCAAGGGCCGACGACGTCCGCGTCGTGGCCGTTACGACGGGTCAATACGGGCCCGATGAGCTTGCCGGCGCCGACGCGGTGGCGCTCGACGCGGCGGAGCTGCTGGCGCGGCTGGAAGAGCTCGGCGCGTAGTCCGGCTGGACGAGCCGTGGCGCGGTGCGCCGTGGGCTTGCGTATCTTTGGCCCGGTGCCGTTCTGGTTGCGCGCGCGTTCTGGGGGCCTGACAGCGATTCTTCTGGTGGTTGTCGCGTTCTGCCTGCTCGGACCTCATCTCTCGAATGCGGCGGCGCGACGGACTGCGGGGGACGGCGGCGCGGCGCCACAGCACGGGACGGCGCCGCAGTCCGGGACGACCCCGGGCAACGCGACGTTGCTGACGGTGGACCCCCGGGTCACCGGGAACCGGATCTCGGCCGGATTCCTCGGTTTGTCGTTCGAGTACTGGGCCGCGGCGAACTACGCCGGCAAGAACCCGAATGCGGTCGACCCTGTGCTCGTGCAGTTAGTCCGCAATCTGATGCCCGACGGTGGCGGCAGCCTCAGGATCGGGGGCGTGACGACCGACTGGACCTGGTATCCCGTGCACGGCGTCGCCCGTCCCGGGGGAGTGAATTACACGCTCACCACCAGTCGCCTCCAGGTGTTGGGCGCACTCGCTCGCGCCGTTGGGGCTCGTCTGATCCTCGGACTCAACCTCGAGGCCAATAACCCGGTGGTGGCGACGGCCGAGGAGCGGGCGATGGTCAAGGTGATCGGTAGCAAGAGCATCCAGGCGTTTGAGTTGGGCAACGAGCCCGAGCTGTATTCGAGCTTCCCCTGGTACTACGCCGCCGACGGGAACGGCGTGGTCGGGCGGCCCTCCGGGTGGGACTTCTCGATGTTCAGCCAGGACTACCAGCGGATCGCGAGCGCACTCGGGCCGGTCCCGCTCGCGGGCCCAACGGTGGGCGCGCTTTCATGGGTGGATTTGAGTCAGTTTCTGGCGAGCGAGCCACGAATCTCGCTCGTCACCCTCCACCGGTATCCGACGTGGGGTTGCTTCAACCCACCCAGCTCGGATACGTACCCCACGCTCGGCAATCTCCTCTCCGAGTTTGCATCGGGTGGACTCGCCGACAGCCTCGCGCCTTTCGTGGCGATCGCGCATGCGCACCACCTGACACTGCGCAACGACGAGATGAACTCGGTCTCGTGCGGGACCGCGAACGGTGTGGCCAACGTGTTCGGGTCGGCGTTGTGGTCGCTCGACGCGTTGTTCCAGATGGCTCGGGTCGGCGTCGACGGGGTGAATATCCACACCGCGCCCACGTACCCCGATCGGCTGTTTGTCGCGAAGAAGGTTCACCATGTCTGGCGGGCGGCGGTCGAGCCCGAGTACTACGGGCTGCTGATGTTCGCGCAGGCGGCGCCGCCGGGTTCGCGCCTCGTGCAGATCTCGGGAGCGAGCGGCGATCTGCGGGCGTGGGCGACACGCGGCGCGGATGGCGCGATTCGCGTGCTCCTGATCAACGATGACACGAGCCACGCACACACGCTCGCGGTGCGCGTGCCGGGAGCGCGCGGCGCGGCGACGCTCGAGCGCCTCGAGGCGCCCAGCGTGCACGCCACGTCGGGGGTGACGCTCGGAGGTCAGACGTTCGGCGCCGAGACGACGACGGGCGTGCTTCCCGCCGGCACAGTGACCGCGCTCGCCGCGCGTTCAGGCGACTACGACGTGCGGATGCCGGCGGCGAGCGCCGCCCTGCTCACAGTCGCAGCTTCGCACTGATGTCGGGCAGGCGGCGCGGGCTGCTGCTGGCGAGCGCGGCGGCGTTGGTTATCGCCGCGGTCGTGGTCGTGGTCTTGGCCGCCGGTGGGAGCGGCGGGAGCGGGAGCGGGAGCGGGAGCGGCGGGAGCGGGAGCGGTGGGAGCGGGAGCAAATCGCGTTCGCATACCACGGGTACCGCCGCCGCGGAATCCGCGAGCCGTGCCGGTCGATCGCCGGTCGTGACGGTTGATCCGGGTATCGAGGGAGTGACGATCGCGCCCAGCTTCCTGGGTCTGTCGATCGAGTACTGGGCGACCGAGGCGTACGCGGGGAAGAATCCCGACGCGGTCAACCCGGTGCTCGCGCGGTTGATCGACGACCTCGCGCCGGGTCAGACGCCGGTGTTGCGGATCGGCGGCGTCAGCACCGACCAGACCTTCTGGCCCGTCGCCGGCGTCAAGCGGCCGCCCGGCGTCTTCTACCGGCTCAACACGCGGCGGCTCGAGGTGATGAAGGGGCTGGCAGAACTCACCGGCGCCAAATTGATCATGGGGATCACGTTCGAGGCGGACAGCCGGTTGTTCGCCGGCGCGGAGGCGCGCGCGATGGTGTCGGTGATCGGGCGCAGCCACCTCGACGCGTTCGAGCTCGGCAACGAACCGGAGCTGTACGGAAACCCGGCCTTCTCGTGGTACACGCGCAACGGTAAGGGTGTGACGGGCCGATCGGCCAACTACGGGCCGTCACAGTTCGCGAGTGACTTCGCGGGGATCGGTTCCGCGCTGCCCCACTCGGTCCCGCTCGCGGGCCCGGCGAGCGGCGCGGCCGAGTGGCTCGACGACCTCGGCCCGTTCCTCACGAGCGAGCCTCGCGTCGGAGTCGTCACGGTGCATCGCTACCCGTTCGAGGCCTGCGCCGTCCCGCCGAGCTCGCCCTCGTACCCGACGGTCAGCCGGTTGCTGTCACCGCTCGGAACCGTGGACCAGGCCGGTGGCCTGAAGCCATACGTCGCCGTGGCCCACGCCCACGGCGTGCCACTGCGGATCGGGGAAATGAACACCGTCGGTTGCGGTAACCCGCCAGTCGTGCCGAACTCGTTCGCGGAGGCGCTATGGGCGCTCGACGTGCTGTTCGCCTACGCCCAGACCGGCGTCGACGGAGTCAACGTTCACACGTGGCCGGGCGCGATCTACAACCTGTTCACGTTCAACAAGACCCCGGCGGGATGGCAGGCGTCCGTCGAGCCCGAGTACTACGGGCTGCTGCTGTTCGCGCAGGCGGCGCCGGCCGGCTCGCGCCTGGTGAAGGCGGCATCGAGCAACCCGACGATTCGGGCGTGGGCGACGCGAGCGGCGGACGGGACGATCCGGGTCACTCTGATCAACGACAGCACGACCGGGGCTCAGCACGTCACGGTCGATGTGAGCGGTGCGCAGGGCACGGCCAGGCTGACCCGCCTGCTCGCCCCGAGCGCGGCGGCCACGAGCGGCGTCACGATCGCCGGCCAGAGCCTCGGCGCGACCGGCGAGCCGACCGGTACCGCGGTCGTCGCCACCGTCGAGCGTGCCGGCGGTGGCTATTCGGTCGGGCTGCCGCCGGCGAGCGCGGCGGTGCTCACGCTTCGCTGACGCGTCTCAGCCGCGGACGAGCTTCTTGTACGTGATGCGCTTGGGCCGGTCGGCGTCGGCGCCGAGTTGCTCGTGGCGGAATGACTCGTACGCCTCGAAGTTGCCCTCGAACCAGCGGGCCTGGGAGTCGCCTTCGAAGGCGAGGACGTGCGTGGCGATCCGGTCCAGGAACCAGCGATCGTGGGAGACGACCACCGCGCAGCCGGCGAATGCGAGCACGGCTTCCTCGAGCGCGCGGAGCGTGTCGACATCGAGGTCGTTGGTCGGCTCGTCGAGTAGCAGCACGTTGCCGCCGCTGCGCAACAGCTTCGCCAGGTGGAGCCGGTTGCGCTCCCCGCCCGAGAGCTTCGCGACCTTCTTCTGCTGGTCTGAACCCTTGAAGTTGAAGCCGGCCACGTACGCGCGGCTGCTCACGGTGCGGTCGCCGAGCTTGATCTGATCGACGCCACCCGAGATCTCCTCCCACACGTTCTTATCCGGGTCGAGCGCGTCGCGGGACTGGTCGACGTAGGCGAGCTCGACGGTGTCGCCGAGTCTCAGCGATCCCGCGTCGGGCTCTTCCTGGCCGGTGATCAGCCGCAGCAGCGTGGTCTTGCCGGCGCCGTTCGGGCCGATCACGCCGACGATCCCGCCACGGGGCAGGTTGAAGCTGAGGTCGTCGATCAGCACACGGTCGCCATAGGCCTTGCGGAGCTGGTTTGCCTCCACGACGGTGTCGCCCAGCCGGGGGCCGGCGGGGATGTGGATCTGGACCTGGTCGAGCTTGACGTTGCGATCCTCGGCGAGCAGCGCCTCGTAGGCGTTGAGGCGGGCCTTCGGCTTGTTGCGCCGCGCGCTGGCGTTGAGCCGAACCCACTCGAGCTCCTGGTCGATCGTGCGCTTACGGACGCTCTCCTGCTTCTCCTCTTGTTGCAGCCGGGCGCGCTTCTGCTCGAGCCACCCCGAGTAGTTGCCCTGGTACGGGATGCCTCGCCCACGGTCGAGCTCGAGGATCCAGCCGGCGACGTTGTCGAGGAAGTAGCGATCGTGGGTGATGGCTACGACGGTGCCTTTGTACTCCTGGAGGTGGCGCTCGAGCCAGGCGACCGATTCCGCGTCGAGGTGGTTGGTCGGCTCGTCTAGCAACAGCAGGTCGGGCTGGCTAAGGAGCAGGCGCGCGAGTGCGACGCGACGCTTTTCTCCGCCGGAGAGGGTGGCGACGTCGGCGTCCCCGGGCGGGGTTCGCAGCGCGTCCATCGCGATCTCGAGCGTGGTGTCGAGGTTCCAGCCGTCGACCGCGTCGATCTGCTCCTGGACGCGGGAGAACTCGTCGGCGGTCTCGTCGGAGTAGTTCATCGACAGCTCGTTGAAGCGGTCGAGCAGCGCCTTGGTCTCCGCGACCCCGTCCTCGACGTTGCCGCGCACGTCCTTGCTCTCGTCGAGCGCGGGCTCCTGCTCGAGCATGCCGACGGTGGCGCCCGCGGCGAGCTGGGCGTGGCCGCCGAACTCGGTGTCGATTCCGGCCATGATCCGCAGCAGGCTCGACTTGCCGGCGCCGTTGTATCCGATCACGCCGATCTTCGCGCCCGGAAGGAACGACAGCGAGATGTCGCTCAGCACCTCGCGGTCTGGCGGGTAGCGGCGTGAGAGCTTGTAGGTGGTGAAGATGTACTGAGTCGACATGTGGTCGCACGTAGGATAGGAGCCTGTCCGTGCTGCGCGTCCTCGCGGCTCTTTTCGCCCTGGTGGCGGTCGTGTGCATGACGCTCGCGATCGTCGGGATGGTCACTGGACGGCCGGCCGCTCGCGCCGGCCTGGCGCTGCGTGCCGCCGCGGTCCTGTGCTTCGTCACCGCGGTCGTTCTGAACATCGCGGCGCACTGAGTTTGCGCGGCGTATGCTTGCGCCCTCAACCTACGGTCCGAGGAGAACGAGCATGGCGAAGGTGCTGTACACGGCTGAAGCGAACGTGACCGGCGGCCGAGATCAGGGTCACGGCAAGACCACCGACGGAGCACTCGACGTGACGCTCCGGTTGCCGAGCGAGATGGGTGGAGACGGTGGCGGCACCAACCCGGAGCAGCTGTTCGCAGTCGGGTACGCGGCGTGCTTCGAGGGCGCGCTCGGCGTCGTCGGCCGGCGCGAGAAGGTCGAGACCGGCGACGCCTCGATCGACAGCAAGGTCAGCCTGGTGACGACCGAGGAGCGCGGGTTCAACGTGGCGGTGGAGCTCAACGTCACACTCCCCCAGATCTCCGATCCCGAGGTGGCCAAGCGGATCGTCGCCGGCGCGCACGAGGTGTGTCCGTACTCGAACGCCACGCGCGGCAACGTCGACGTCACGCTGACCGCGAACGGTCAGCCGGTCGGTTAGTTCTCCGGCTGCCAGTCGCTCAGCGCCCAGCCGCCACCGGGCATTGGCTGCACGGTGGCGAGCGCGACGTGCCAGGCGGCTTTGAGTCCCTGGTAGGCGGTGGTGTTGCTAGCGCTCGTCGACTCCTGCGTGACCACGACGTACTCGTTCTCGTGGCCCGCCAGTGGCGCCACCGCCTCGACCGTGCCGCTGTTGGCGATCCCGCCCTGCTGGAGCTCGTAGTCGCCGGCGGTCTCGGCGGCCGCGAGCGTCATCGCCGCGCGCGCCTGGCCGATGCTGCGCGCCGCCAGCGAGCGCATGTCCGCCGACACCGTCCGCGCATCCCAGTTGATGTACGCGGTGACGAACGCGCGGATCGCCTGGCTTGCCGTGGGGGCGGTGTGCGTCGCGGTCTGGCGCGGCGGTGGCGGGGACGGACGCTCGTGCGTCGCCTGCGCCTCGGCGATCGCTGGCGACGTGGTTCGCGGGGCGGCGGTCGAAGACGTCGTGACCGGCCGGCGGTCGCGGGTCGCCCCGCATCCGGCCGCCATCAGCGCGCAGGTGAGCGCTAGTGCGGCGCGCCGGCCGGTCACAGCCCCGCCGGGTGTCGCGCCACGAACCCGTCGTCGCTCCGGATCAGCGGGTGCCAGCCGATCCCGGTGCTCCCGTCGTCGGGGCCGGCGGCGTTGTGCGTGTCCCAGCGCAGGCCGGCGACGTACATGAACACGTGGTCGGCGTTCGCGTACAGCGTGACCCATCGGCCAGGGCCGGGCTCGCCGAACGACTCGAGCGTGCCCGACGGCGCGTCGTAGTCGACCGGGAGCAGGCCGGCGCCGTACAGCAGGTGCTCGACGCTGCTCGAGCAGTCGTACGTGGGCGCGATCTCGGACAGCGGGAGGCCGTGGCCGCCGCCGTAGGTGTACGGCTTCCCGACGATCTGGTTGCCGGCGGCGATGATCTCTCTGACCGCGACCGGCGCGTCGGCGGGCGCGGCGGCGAGGCCGCTCGGCAGCAACTGCGCCCGGTCACCGGGAGCGATCGGCGCGCCCTCGAGCGCCGCGGACACGCCTTCGAGGGCCGCGGGAGCGCACATCGCCGGGTCCTGCTCGGCGGCCGGTGCCGCGATCAGCGCCGGGCCGCCTTCCGAGGCGGGCGCGCTCTCTGAGGATTGGCCGAGGACGTTGCCGGCGCCGCTCGCCGGCGGGCGTTCGATCTGGACGGGGCCCGACCACAGCCCGTCCTCGTAGGGGATGCCGAGCCGGCCTGCCAGTTCCCACCACAGGTCCAGCACCCGCGGCAGGCCGTCGATCGGGCCGCCGCCGAACCCGATGTCGCGCTTGTAGGCGATCGCCGAATGGCCGCCCCAGGTGACGCGGAGCGGCGTCAGGTACGGCAGCCCGCCCATCGCAGTGGCGGTCTGGAACGTGTCGCCACCGAGTTCCGCGTAGCTGTCGGGCAGCACGAGCAGGTTCGCGCCCGAGGAACCGATCACGCCGCTGGTCGGATCGCCCGGGCCGCCGTACTCGGTGGCGCCAACGAGCTGACCGGCCCCGGGCGGGCCGAGCACGATCCCGGCGGCCGGACTCAGGCCGTCCCCCGCGGTGCCCGTGTCGCACCCGTTGCCGCCGGCGGTGAACGGGCTCGAAATCAGCGCGAGCAGGGCGGCGCCGAGACCCGCGACGACGACCGCCCCGATCACCCCGACGAGGACCACCCCGCCACCGCTCCGGCGGTTGCTCATGACGCCCGAGGCTACGGGCATTTAGTGCTGCTGAGCCTAATTGAAGCTAATTTGATGCAGATGGTGGTGGCGCGAAGGTCGGGCCCCGAACGGTTCGCCGACCGGTGGGGGTGCTCGCCTATGCGGCGCCGCGCCCTCGGCTCAGCCGCGCCGCTAACTTAAACAGGTCATGCCTCGAATCCTCGACGTTGAGCAGGCGATGCTCCTCCTGGAGATCGAGCCGCCGTTCGATCAGCGCGCCGTCCAACTGGCGCGCCGGCGGATGGCAAAGCGCTGGCATCCGGACATCGCGCCGCCCGGGCGCCAGCACGAGCATCAGCGCCACCTGCAGGCGATCAATGAGGCGGCCGACCAGCTCGAGCAGCTCGCCGAGCAATCGCGCGGTGGGCGGGTCAGCCGCAACGCCGTGAAGGTTTCCGCGGCCGCGACGCGCAAGGCCCGCGCGGAGGAAGGCCGGCGCGCGTACGAGGCCGAACAGCGCCAGCGGACGCGAGACGAGGAGCGCCAGAAGTACGATCCGTTCGGCTCGCGGGTCCCCGACCACTCGGTTGTCCACCGCTACGCGCGCTGCACGTCCTATCCGGAATGGGGCGTGGGCAGCGTGACCGGCATCTACTTCTCGGGCGACGGGGAGGAGGTCCAGCAGTGGGCTCGCCTGAAGTTCGCCGTCGGCATCCGGACCGTTCCGGCCGGCTCGCTCCAGTTCGTCGACTTCTCAAAGCCCGACGCTGCGGCCGACCGGGTGGAGCGGTTCATGACCGCCGCTCAGCACGCCCTGGCCGAGGGCGACGCGGCGCTGGCCGCCCAGCGCCTCATATATGCCCGCGACGCCGACCCCACGAACCCGGTCGTGCTCAGGCTGCTCACCAGCGCGTTCTGGCAAGCCGGGAACCTGCCTGCGGCCGCGCGGGCGGTGCGCGACTGGGCGCGGGCCGAGACCGACCGCCCGACTCCTGAGCGGTTCGCGGCGCGGATCTACGAGGATATGGGCGCGATCGACCTCGCGGCCGAGGCCGCCGAACGGGCCGCGCGCCGCGCGCCCGCCGACGCCTCCTCCTGGGAGCGCCTGGGACGCCTGCGTCTTCGCCTGATGGATCGTGCCGGCGCGATCTCGGCGCTCGAGCAGGCCCGGCTGACAGGGCCGACGGTCGAGGGGCTGCTGACGCTCGCGCTCGCGTATCACCTGGCCGGCGACGTCGGCGCCGAGGTGTCCGCCGCCGAGGCCGCGACCAAGCTCGATCCCGATTCCCGCAGCGCCTGGGGCAGCTATGCGCACGCGCTCGCGCGGACCGACCGGATCAACGAGTGCATCAACGCCTGCAACCGGGCGCTGGCGCTCGGCGACGATCCCGAGGTCGCGGACCTGCTGGCGCGCGTCGAGGCGTCGCGGCCGCGCGGCCTGCCCGGGCGGAACGCGGCCGAGTCACAGCGCCGCGACGCGGCTTAGGGTCCGAGACTGAGTAAGCCGCGGACCTTTAGGGTCCGAGACTGAGTAAGCGGCGGACCATTAGTCAGGCGAGCGAGCCCTCGCGCCCGCAGACGGGGCACGACTCGCCGGCGGCCAGCGGGCGGCCAGCGCAACCCGGGCAGTTCTCGACCGCCTCGAGCACGCCGAGCAGCTCGCCCACGCGGCAGACGAGCAACCGCTCCTCCTCGACCTCGATCCACACGCCGGCGGACGCCGGGAACACAACGTGGTCGCCGGGCCGGACCGGCATCGCGATCCCGACGTTCTCCCACCAGTCGAGGCCGGGGCCGACCGCGAGCACGATGCCGTGCTGCGGCGGCGGCTCCTCGGAGCCGGGCGGCACGATCAGCCCGGAGCGGCGGACCCGATCGGGGTCGAGCTCCTTGATGACGACGCGGTCGAATAGGGGGCGTAGCTGGTTGCGCATGGGTCTCGCTGCCGCTGATCATAGGGCGGCGAAACGCGGCGCATCCTGACCGGCCGGGCGGCCGGCGCGTTCACGACGGCTCGGGTGCGTCAGGCGTCAGCCGTCGGCCGACTCAGGGTCGGGCCTCTTGCTCTTGCCGATGATGTCGGCCGGATCGGGCGGCCTGATCGGCTCGTCGAACGAAGGACGGACGCTTTCGCCGCAGCCCTGGCAACGCTCGCGGTCATCGGGGTTGACAGTCCCACACGCGGGACACTGCCACTGTCCTCTAGCGATCCAGCGGCCTGTCGGGTCTGGCATCGAAGTCCTCCCGTGTGGTTACCGCTCTCGGGTGCGGGGGCATTGTAGATCGGTCCGGCAGGGTCCGTACGGTTCCCGCTGACCATGCGCCTGATCGTCGCTCGCTGTGAGGTCCGCTACGTCGGACGCCTGCACGCGCTCCTGCCGGAGGCGTTGCGGTTGATCATCATCAAGGCCGACGGCTCGGTCCTGATCCACGCCGACGCCGGCGGCTACAAGCCGCTGAACTGGATGACGCCGCCGACCGTGATCGAGGAGTCCGCCGACAAGATCCTCGTCCGCAAGCGCGGCCAGGCCGACGGCGACCGCCTCGAGATCGACATCGCCGAGATCCTGTCCGACGTCAACCACGACATGGGGACGCCCGACGCGGACACGGCGCTGACCAAGGACGGCGTCGAGGCGCACCTCCAGGAGCTGCTGGCCGACCAGCCGGCGTGGTGCGGCGAGGGCTTCCGGCTAGTGCGCCGCGAGTGGCCGACCGACATCGGCCCGGTCGACCTCATGTGCCGCGATGCGGAGGACGCGTGGGTGGCGGTCGAGGTCAAGCGCGTGGCGGGGATCGAGGCGGTCGAGCAGCTCGCGCGCTATCTCGAGCGGATCCGGCTCGACCCCGCGTTCGAGTCGTGTCGCGGTGTGCTCGTGGCACAGACGATCAAGCCGCAGGCCAGCGTGCTGGCAACCGCCCGCGGAATCGCGTGCGTCGAGGTCGATCTCGGGGTCCTGCGCGGCGAGCGCGAGCCGGATCTGAGATTGTTCGCGGCGTGAGCGCCGACACCGAGCCGGTCCTGACCGAACGTCGCGACCGGGTCTTCCTGATCACGATCAACCGGCCGGATCAGCGCAATGCGGTCAACGCAGCCGTGGCACAACGGATCGCCGCGGCCCTGGAGGAGCTCGACGGCGACGCTGAGCTCAGCGTCGGCGTCCTGTTCGGCGTCGGCAAGGGCTTCTGCGCCGGCATGGACCTGAAGGCGTTCGTGACCGGGGAGCGCCCGTTCGTCCCCGGTCGGGGGTTCGCGGGCATCACCCAGCGCTCGGCCGACAAGCCGCTGATCGCGGCGGTCGAGGGGTTCGCGCTCGCCGGAGGGCTCGAGGTGGCGCTCGCGTGCGACCTGATCGTCGCGGCCCGCGGGGCGCGGCTCGGCATCCCGGAGGTCAAGCGATCGCTGTTCGCCGCGGGCGGCGGCCTGCTCCGGCTGCCGCGCGCGCTGCCGCGTAACGTCGCGATGGAGATGGCGCTGACCGGCGATCCGATCGAGGCCGAGCGGGCCTACGAGCTGGGCCTCGTCAACCGGCTCGCCGACCCGGGGCACGCGCTCGACGTCGCACTCGAACTCGCCGGGACGATCGCCGCCAACGGGCCGCTGGCGCTCGGCGCCACCAAGCGGATCCTGGTCGAGTCGCCCGACTGGCCCGACTCGGAGTTCTTCGAGCGCCAGGCGCCTATCTACGACACGGTGTTCAGCTCCGAGGACGCCCGCGAGGGCGCCACCGCGTTCGCGGAGCGGCGCGCGCCGGTGTGGAAGGGGCGCTAGCCCCGCGACCTGCATAGCTCGACAATCGAGCTCGATCGCGCCGGCCTTGCCGTGTTATTCACGTGGGGCATGCGTCACACGGCACGGCGATCCCTGGAGCGGTCGTTTGTCGGGTTATGCGTGCTGGCGCACCGCGACCCGTTCCCGGGACGACCGCACCCACCCTCAGATGCCCACCTCTACCGAGCGGGACCAGCACTCGCCAGACCGCCGGCGACGAACTCTCACCCCGCCTCGCCCCAGATCGTCGCCACCAGCGACCGTGACCCGCCGCGGTTGCGGTGCTCGCACAGATAGATCCCCTGCCACGTCCCGAGCGCGAGCCGGCCGCGCGAGATCGGCAGCGTGAGCGACGGACCGAGCAGCGCGGCCTTGATGTGCGCCGGCATGTCGTCGGCGCCCTCGAGCGTGTGCGTCCAGTAAGGCGCGTCCTCGGGGACGGCGGCGTTGAAGTACGACTCGAAGTCGCGCCGAACATCCGGCGAGGCGTTCTCGTTCAGGGCCAAGGACGCCGAGGTGTGCTGGATCAGCAGGTGCAGCAGCCCGACCGCCACCTCACCGATCTCGGGCAGCGCGCCGAGAACCTCCCGCGTCACGAGATGAAACCCGCGCGGCCGGGGATCGAGCACGATCTCGCGCTGCGCCCACATCACAGATCGGGGACCCGCGCCACCCGCATGTCGACCCGCGACCCGCGGAACGGCACGCCCTCGGCGTCGAGCAGCGCGCGCTGGCGGGCGCCCTTGGCGAGCGAGCCATCCGCGCGCACGATCCGATGCCACGGCACGTCCGGATCGTCGGACTCGTGCAGCACGGCACCGGCAACGCGCGGCGCGCCCGGCGAGATGTCCCCGTAGGTGCGGACGAACCCGACCGGCACCGCGCGCACACGCTCGAGGATCCGCCGCGTTCGGTCATCAGCGATCACGGCGACGCAGCATAGGCCGGAGCGCTGCGAACGCGTCAAGTCCTGATAAGGTGCCCACGCCGAATTTCCCGACCTGACGCGTTGGGAAAGCGGGGGACCCAAGTTCCCTGGGGCGAATCGCGGTCTGATGACCGTGTAGCGCAAGCCGCCGCGCGAGCCCGACAGCTAACCCCGTAGGCAACCGCATATGAACTCCAGAAGGCGCACGATCCCGACCTGGGCGGTCGCAGTTGCGGCCACGGTTGCCGCTGCCCTCGGTCTCGCCGCGATACCTATCACCTCGTCCGCGGACCCGAGCCTGGGCCAGCTGCACTCGCAACTGGGGGCGGTGCAGGCGCATGAGTCGAGCCTTTCGGCGAGCATCAGCAGCCTGTCGCAACTGATCAGCTCGCTCGACTCGCAGATCGCACTCGTCGAGTCGCGCGAGGCCATGGTCCGGGCCGATCTGGCGGCCGATCGCGCCAAGCTGGCCTCAGTCCAGGCCGCGCTGGCCCGCGAACGAAAACGGCTCGCGCTCCTCAGAGCCCGCCTCGCGCGAGCGCGCATGCTGCTGGGTCGCCAGCTCGTGTCCAACTACGAGCAGGCGAAGCCCAACCTCGTCTCGGTCGTGCTCGAGTCCAACGGCTTCAACGACCTGCTCGACAAGATCACCTACCTGCGTGACGCGCAGCAGCAACAGCAGGCGATCATTCAGGTCACCAAGCAGGCGAAGGCGCGCGCGGCTGCGGCCGCCGCGCGGCTGGCGTCGCTCGAGGCGAGCGTCCGCCAGATCACCGTCGAGACCGCTCAGCGCGTCCAGGCGCTGGCGGGGATGAACATGCTCCTTCACTCCAAGCAGAACGCGCTCGCGCAGGCGCGGAGCGCCCAGCAGGGCGCGCTCGCGGACGAGAACGCGAAGGGCGCCGCGCTACAGGCGGAGATCAGCAAGGTCGAGGCCGAGCAGGCCGCGGCCGAGCGAGCGGCCGCCCTCGCAGCGCAGCAGCAGCAGCAGCAGGCCGCGGCGGGCGGATCGGGCGGGTCGGGCGGGTCGGGCGCGCCGACGCCGGTCGGGCCGACGTACGGGCCATCCGGAGGCTGGGCGATCCCGTACGCGATCGTGCTGTGCGAGTCGGGTGGCCAGAACCTGACTCCGAACTACGCCGGCGCCTCGGGCTACTACCAGATCATGCCCGCAACATGGAAGCTGTTCGGCGGCAGCGGCCCGGCGGCGTACCTGGCGAGCAAGTCCGAGCAAGACGCGGTCGCGAGCCGCATCTGGAACGGCGGCGCCGGCGCGTCCAACTGGGTCTGCGCCGGGATCGTCGGGATCCACTGACGGGCGCCCCCCGGCGCGAACGCAGGCCACTAACACGCGCCGCCCCGGCGCGAACGCAAGCGACTCACACGCACCCGGGCTAGGGCATAACCTCCCCGCCGTGCCCCGTGCCGTGAAAGGCGGGCTGGTCGTCGCGATCCTGATCGGAGCCCTCGCGCTGCGGATCGCCGAGGTCCAGGGCACGTCTTACCGCCCGATCAACGACGCGGGCTCGTACCTGACCATCGCCAGCTATATCTCGCGCACCGGCGACTACTCGCTGAGGCGCACCCCCGGCTCCGGCGCCGGCGGAACCCAAGGCCCGAGCGCGTACTTCGCTCCCGGCTTCCCGTACTTCCTCGGCTTGGTCGACATCATCGACGGCCACAAGACGCGGCGCGACGGCGCGATCCAGCCGGCCCGGACGTCCCAGGCGATCCTCGGCACGATCACGGTGGCGCTGATCGGCCTGGTCGCGTTCGAGATGTTCGGAGAGATCGCGGGCCTGATCGCGCTCGTGCTGGCCGCGATCTACCCGGTGCTGATCGAGCTGTCCGCGACGATCGTCGCCGAGAACCTGCTGACCGCGGTGGTCCTCGCGGCGGTTTACACGGGGCTACGCGTGCGGCGCGCGCGGAGCGGACCGACACGGCTGGCTTGGGTGGCGGCGACGGGAGTGCTCGCGGGACTCGCGACCCTGACCCACGAGAACGGGGTCCTGATCCTGATCCCCCTGATCCCGGCGGTCTGGACGCGCCGCCCGCGCCTCAGACTCTCCTCGCTGGCCGCGCCGGCGCTGCTGATCGCCATCACCGCGCTCACGATCCTGCCGTGGACGATTCGCAACGCGGTCGTCATGCACGCCTTCGTCCCGGTCTCCGACGAGACCGGGATCACGCTCGTCGGCACCTACAACGTGGCGTCGGCCGCCAACCCGCAACTCCAGTACAAGTGGCGGATCTTCTACGGCATCCCCGGCGAGCACAGCCTGATCCACGAAGCTCCCACGCTTACCGAGCCGCAGATCGGCTCCCGCTTGCAGAGCCAGGCGCTCCACTACATCTCTGACCATCCGTTCTCGCCGTTCGTCGTCGCCTACCACAACACTCTGCGGATGCTCGAGCTCCGGGGCTCGTTCCCCTGGCAGGCCTCGGCGTCGGCGATCTCGCTCTCGAACAGCATCGCTTGGCGGGGCATCGTCAGCTTCTGGATCCTGTGCGCGCTGGCGTTGGCCGGCGCGTTCACCAAGCTCGCGCGAAGCGCGCCGAAGTGGGTCTGGGCGGTGCCGGTGCTGCTCGCGCTCAGCGTCGTGTTCGTCAACGTCGAGACGCCCCGCTTCCGGGAGCCGGTCGACCCGTTCCTGATCCTGCTCGCGTCGGCCGGGCTGGCGACGCTCGTGACCCGGCTACGCGGTGCGCCAGTCGTACGTCAGGCTCGGAGCGCGGTACCGGCTCGCGCGGCTCAGCTCGTCGAAATGGTCGAGCGCCTGGCCTGACCCGAAGGCCACGCAGGTGAGCGGCGACTCCGCCGAGTACACCGGCATACCGGTCTCCTTGGCGACCATTTCCCGGAAGCCCCGGACGAGCGTGCCTCCGCCGGCGAGCAGGATCCCGTACTTGGCGATGTCGCTCGACAGCTCGGGCGGCGTCTCCTCGAGCGTGTCGCGGATCGCCCTGAGGATCTCGCGCGCCGGCGCCATGATCGCGGCACGGACCTCCTCGCTGCGCAGTTCGACGCCGGTCGGAAGCCCGGTGACGAGGTGCCGGCCGCGAACCTCGATGGTCTCCTCGGGATGGAGCGGGACGACCGAGCCGATCGAGATCTTGATGTTCTCGGCCGTGCGCGACCCGATCGCGAGTTGGTGCACTGCCCGCATGTACGAGGAGATGGCCTCGTCCATCTCGTAGCCGCCGACGCGCACCGAGCGCGAGACGACGATCCCTCCCAGCGAGATCACCGCCATCTCGCTGGTCCCGCCGCCGACGTCGACGACCATCCGCCCCACCGGCTCGGCGATATCGATACCCGCCCCGATCGCCGCCGCGATCGGCTCCTCGATCAGGTGCACGCGCCGCGCGCCGGCCGCGAGCGAGGCCTCCTCGACCGCGCGCTTCTCGACCTCGGTCACGCCCGACGGGGCGCACACGATCAGCCGCGGATGGGCCATCCGGCGGTCGATCACCTTGCGGATGAAGTAGCGCAGCATCTGCTCGGTGACGTCGAAGTCCGCGATCACCCCGTGCCGGAGCGGCCGCGTGGCCGCGATCGTCGCCGGCGTGCGACCGATCATGCGCTCCGCCTCGGCGCCGACCGCGTGGACCTCGCCGGTGTCGACGTCGGAGGCGACGACCGACGGCTCTGAGACGACGATCCCCCGGCCGCCCACGTACACGAGCGTGTTCGCGGTGCCGAGATCGATCGCCATGTCGTGCACGCCGAGCGCCGGCGCGAGGTGGCGTCTGGAGTTGTCTCGCTTGGATCCGTCTCTACGAAAGCCGATGCCGACAAGGGTGCCAGAAACGGACCGCGAGGGTGAAAATGCCCTGCTAACGACAGCGCGCTTGCGCTTACGGCGACGCTAGCGCTCGCCGGGGAGCTTGCGCGGGTACTGCGAGACGGCTTCGCCGACGTTGAGCGCGGTCGTGATGATCCGGTTCTGCTCGTTGGCGTGGGCGACCGGGTAGCCCTCGCCCGACGCGGCGCGCTCGGGGCGACCGATGTAGCCGAACTTGAGGTGCCGCGGGAGGATCTGCATGAGCCGTGGGCCCATGTGGGCACGCGCGCCCATGTTGCGCGGCTCCTCCTGGACCCACACGACCTCCTCGAGCGCCGGGTAGCTTTCGGCGAGGGCCAGGATCTCGGCCTGCGGGAACGGATACAGGAGCTCGACCCGGCCGATCGCGACGCTCGGGTTGTCCTTGCGCATCTCGTGGCCGGCGAGCTCGTAGTAGATCTTGCCCGTGCACAGGATCAGGCGCCTGACCTGCGCGTGGTCGTGCTCGGGGTCGGGCAGAACCGGCTGGAACCGGGTCTCGGACAGCTCGCCGACCGCGCTCGTCGCCTGGGGCAGGCGCAGCAGGCTCTTCGGGGTCATGACCACCAGCGGGCGCTGCTTGGCGACGCGCGCCTGGCGGCGCAGCAGGTGGAAGTACTGAGCGGGCGTCGTCGGGTTGGCGACGCGGATGTTGCCCTCGGCGGTGAGCTGGAGGAACCGCTCGAGTCGCGCCGAGGAGTGCTCGGGCCCGGAGCCCTCGTAGCCGTGGGGCAGCAGCAGGGTCAGTCGCGAGGTCTGGCCCCACTTGGCCAGGCCCGAGACGATGAACTGGTCGATGATCACCTGGGCGCTGTTGGCGAAGTCGCCGAACTGCGCCTCCCACAGGACCAGCGTCTCGGGCGCCTCCTGTGAGTAGCCGTACTCGAATCCGAGGCAGCCCATCTCGGACAGCGGGCTGTTGTGGAGCTCCATCGGAGCGAGCGCGCCGGGGAGGTGCTGGATCGGGCAGTGCTCCTGACCGGTCTTCGGATCGTGCAGGACGAGGTGGCGCTGGCTGAACGTGCCGCGCTCGGTGTCCTGGCCGGTGAGCCGGATTGGGATCCCCTCGGTCAGAAGCGAGGCGAACGCGAGCGCCTCGGCGTGCGCCCACACCATTCCGCCGCCGGGGCCGTCGAACACTTCGCGGCGCTGCTCGAGCTGCCGGACGAGC
This sequence comes from uncultured Solirubrobacterales bacterium, assembly GCA_963770615.1. GTDB lineage: Bacteria > Actinomycetota > Thermoleophilia > Solirubrobacterales > Solirubrobacteraceae > Palsa-465. Next base: position 195,624 of record CAVYQJ010000003.1, read on the forward strand.
TTGGGGTGAATCGTGAACCCATCGGGCACCGCCAGCAGCTCGTCGTTGAGCACGCGCAGACGATCGGCCGACACCGCGGTCTTGACCTCGGGCGAGGGCGTGCGATCGAGCTCGTACTCGCCGGTGGAGTGGTCGCGCTCCTTGGAGGCGAGCCTCTCCTTGAGCCGCGCGTGGTCCTCGGCCAGCACCTCCCAGACCTGGTCGGTCAGCTCGGTCGATTCCTGCTCTGAGACGACGCCCTGCTCGATCAGCTGCCGCGCGAACAGCTCGCGCGCCGGCGGATGCTTCTTGATCACCTGGTACATCTCGGGCTGCGTGTAGGCGGGCTCGTCGGCCTCGTTGTGGCCGAACCGGCGGTAACCGATCAGGTCGATCAGCACGTCGTGGCCGAACTCCTGACGGAACGCGAACGCGAGACGAACCGCGCTGATGCAGGCGGCCACGTCGTCGGCGTTGACGTGGAAGATCGGTACGTCGAAGCCCTTGGCCAGGTCCGAGGCCCAATGGGTCGAGCGCGAATCATCGGGATCGGTGGTGAAACCGACTTGATTATTTTGGATTAGGTGGATCGTCCCGCCGACGGTGTAGCCATCGAGCGCCTGGAGGTTGAGGGTCTCTGCGACCACACCTTGACCGGGGAACGCGGCATCGCCGTGAAGGATCACCGGGACGGCCGCGTTGGTCTCGCGGTGAGCGTGCGGGCCTTGACGCGTCGTCTGCGCGGCGCGCGTCGCGCCGGCCGCGACCGGAGCCACGAACTCGAGGTGACTCGGGTTGGACTCGAGGCGGACGATGATCGACTCTCCGCTTGGAAGCTGGTAGGAGCCCTGCGCGCCGTGGTGGTACTTGACGTCGCCGGTGCCGCCCTGCGGGATCGTCGTGATCGCCTCGAGCGTCGAGGAACCCTCGAACTCGGCGAAGATCGAGTCGTACGGTCGGCCGAGGTTGTGGGCGAGGACGTTGAGGCGGCCGCGGTGGGCCATCCCGATCACGACCTCGCGCGCGCCGCGCGTGGCCGCGAGCTGGATCAACTCGTCGAGCATCGGCACGGTCATGTCGAGCCCCTCGATCGAGAACTGCTTCTGCCCGAGGTAGGCCTTGTGCATGAACCGCTCGAGCGCGTCGACCTCGGTCAGACGCCGCAGCAGCGTCTTCTGCTCCTCGCCCGACAGCGGCGCTCGGAACTTGCCCGACTCGATCGCCTCCCGGAGCCACAGACGCTGGCGGTGCGAAGCGATGTGCTCGATCTCGTAGGCGATCGGCCCGCAATAGGTCTCGCGCAGGTGCGGCAGCGCCTCGGCGAGCGTCTGGCCGGAGACGTACATCCGCAGGATCCGCGCCGGGATCCGCTCCATCAACTCCGGGGTTAGCCCGAGCGGCACGGGGTCGAGCGCCGGGTCGCCCTCGGGCTCGCGGCCGAGCGGATCGAGCCGCGCCGCGAGGTGCCCGTGGGTGCGGTGCGCCTTGAGCAGCGAGGTGGCGGCCTGCACCGCCTGCATGAGCTCCTCGTCGAGGACACCGGGCTCGCCGGCCGGGATCGCGGGAACGCCCGCTGGGGGCGTGATCGCGCGGGCTTCGGGCGCCGGCGCGAGCGGCCTGGGCGCCACGCCGAGGTCCGCGAACACGCGCTCGTAGAAGCCGTCCTCGCCCTGGAGCAGCGCCTCGATCCGCTGGAGGAACCGGCCGGACTCGGCGCCCTGGATGATCCGGTGGTCGTACGTCGAGGTCATCGTCATGACCTTCTCCGCGCCGAGCGCCTCGCCGATCGCGCCGAGACCCGGCGGATATCCGATCGCGCCGGTGGCGACGATCGTGCCCTGGCCGACCATCAGCCGCGGCACCGACGCAATCGTCCCGATGCCCCCCGGGTTGGTCAGGGTCAGGTTGCCACCGCTCAGATCGTCGGCGGTGAGCGTGTTCGTCCGCGCCTTCTCCACGAGTGCGTTGTAGGCCTCCAGGAAGCCCTTGAAGTCCTTACGCCCGGAGTCGCGGATGACCGGCACCATCAGCGTGCGGGTGCCGTCCTTCTTCTCGACGTCGACGGCCAGGCCGAGGTTGCAGGCGGCGTCGTCGATCCGGTGCGGCTTGCCGTCGATCTCGGCGAAGTGGTTGGCCATCACCGCCATGTCCTCGGTGGCGACGCGCGCGATCGCGTACGCGATCAGGTGGGTGAACGAGACGCGCAGGCCGGCCTGCTTCAGCTGCTCGCGCCGCTGGCTCAGGGTCGTCACGGTCAGCGTCCGGAACGAGGTCGCGGTCGGGATCGAGCGGCTCTCGTCCATGTAGCGGGCGAGCGCGGCCGCGCCGCCCTTGATCAGGGTCGCGCCGGCGGGTTTGGCTCCGGCCGGGGCGGGAGCCTGAGCGGGTGCGGCAGGGGCCAGAGCGGGGGCGGCGGGCGCCGCGGCGGTCGCGGTGGCGCCGTTGCCACCGTTGGCCTTGGCGGCGAGCACGTCCGCCTTCACGATCCGGCCGCCACGAGCGGTGCCGTGGAGTCCGTTCAGATCGACCCCCTGTTGGGCCGCGACGCGCCGGGCGATCGGCGACGCGGGGGCGCCGCCATCGGCAACCGCCGGCCCAGACGTTGTGGCACCGGATTCAGGTGCATCAATGCGCTGTGTGGGGGCGGGGCCGGCGCCGGCGGTCATCCGCGCGATCACCTGCCCGACGCGCACGGTGTCGCCGTCCTGGGCGAGGATCTCGGCGATCGTCCCGGAGGCGGGGGCGGGAAGCTCCATGTCGACCTTGTCGGTCGAGATCTCGACGACCGTGTCCCCTTCCTTGACCGCGTCGCCGACCTTCACGCTCCACTCGAGGATCGTGCCCTCGGTGACCGACTCGCCGCCGGTCGGCGTGACGATGTCGACCAGCTCACCGGTCGCCGCTTGGGCCGCCGCGGCACCGGCCGCTTCGGTGGCGGCCCCGGCTACCGCCTCCTCCGGCGTGACCGGCGGAGACTCGGCGGAGACAGGTGTGGCGAGCGCCTCGGCGGACGCGCTGTCGCCGTTGGTCGAAATCTCGGCCAGCACGGCGCCGACCGCGACCGTCTCGCCCTCGGCGGCGTAGATCTTGACCACTGTGCCGGCGGCGGGAGATGGGACCTCGGCGTCGACCTTGTCGGTCGAGATCTCGACGAGCGTCTCGTCGACGTCGACCGGATCGCCCTCCTGCTTGCGCCATTCCAGCACGGTGCCCTCGGCGACGGAATCGCCCATCGCCGGCATGACGACCTGGACAGTGCCGCTAGTGACTGCCATCTACTAGAGAGGGTAGCCGGGAAAGCGCGCTCTGCCTACGCCGGCGCTGCTCGACCACGAACCCGATCGTGCCGCAAAACGGGCCGAGTCCGCCGAGCACGGCGACGTCGACCGCGAGCCAGTAGGGGATCACGCGCGTGCGGGCGGCGGCGATGCACACCAGAGACATCCCGATCCAGATCAGTCCGTGTGCCAACCCGAAGATGAACGTCCAGGGCTGGGGGTTGTGAAGCGCGAACGCGCAGATCAGCAAGGCCGTGTACACGCACGAATGAAAGAACGAGACGGCCTCGAGCCGCCCGAACGTGACCACACGGGTGAACCCGGACCGGTTCGCCGGGGGGTCGGCGAGCGCCGACATCAGTCAGACACCAGCTGGGCGAGCCGGCGGAGCGGCTCGTCGCCCTCGGGTGGCCAGCTCGCGAGGTCGGCCGGCCACCACGCGAACTCGTCGTGCTCGTGGTCCGGCGTGACGGTGGCGCCGTCGGCCAGCCACGCCTGGCCGATCAGGAGCACGACTTCGCTCGGGAGCTGTAGCAGCGCCTCGATCTGGAGCCGCTCGGGTTCGACCGACCATTCCTCCAGCAACTCGCGTCGCATCGTGTCCGCCGGGTTCTCGTCGACCTCGACCGATCCCCCGGCTCCGAGCGCCCAGCGTCCGGCCCATGTGGCCACCCAGTCCGCCCGCCGCCCCGCCAGCCAGCGGCCGTCGGCGGAGCGGACGATGCACAGGATCGACAGGCTCTGGGCCCCTCCGGCCGGGATCAGGCGAAGCGCCCAGCGGGCGGGCTGGAGCTCGAGCCCCAGCCGCTCGGGCCCGGTGTCGAAATCGACTAGTCGCGCCGCCAGCCCGTCGTAGCTCGGAGAGTCACGACGGCGCAGCGCGTCGAGCGCGACGTCGGCGGCGTCGATCGCCTCGCCGGACGGCTCGAACGGCTCGTGGCGCCAGGCGACAGCGACCTGATCGGGATCCCAGGGGCCACGGGCGAGGACACCGGCTGACACCGCCACCCCACACACGGTACCTGGGGAGCGCTCGTCGGTGAGACGCGCTCGGAGCGCCCAGGCGTATGGGACCGTGAGCCTCGGGCGCGGGTCGCCAGCTAAGGTCGGCGCCCGTGGCGCGCGCGCTCAAGCATTGGGGATGGGGCTACGAGGACGAGCAGCCTTCGCCGGCCGAGTTGCGCGACGCGGCGGCGTTCCTGACGGGCCGGCTCGGGTTCGGGTCGGACGATCCAGAGTCGCCCGTGGCTTTGTCGGACGTGTCGCTACCGGCGCCCAGGTTGGCTGCGCCGAAGGCGCTCGAGGAGATCTGCTCGACGAGCGACTACGAGCGCGCGCTGCACTGCTACGGCCGCTCCTACACCGACGTCGTGCGCGCGTTCCGCGGGCGGTTCGATCACCCGCCGGACGTCGTCGCGCACCCGCGCTCCGAGGATGAGGTGGAGGCGATTTTGGACTGGGCGGTGTCCGCCGGCGCCGCGGTGATCCCGTTCGGCGGCGGCACGAGCGTCGTCGGCGGCGTCGAGGCAGCCGGCTGCGACGGCTACGCGGGCGTCGTCACGGTCGACTTGAAGGCGCTCGATCGGGTGCTCGAGGTCGACCCGGTGTCGATGTCGGCGCGGATCCAGGCCGGCGCCACCGGACCCGTTCTGGAGGAGCAGCTCGGCGCTCACGGGCTCACGCTTCGCCACTTTCCGCAGTCGTTTCAGTTCTCGACCCTCGGCGGGTGGATCGCCACGCGCGCCGGCGGTCACTTCGCCACGCTCTACACCCACATCGACGACCTCGTCGAGTCGGTGCGGGCGCTCACTCCGATCGGCGTCTGGGAGTCCCGGCGGCTGCCCGGGTCGGGCGCCGGCGTGTCGCCCGACCGGATGCTGATCGGGTCAGAAGGCACGCTCGGGGTGATCACCGAGGCGTGGGTCCGGGTCCGCCCCCGCCCGACCCGTCGCGCCTCGGCGCCGGTGCGGTTCGCCGAGTTCGCCGCCGGGGTGGAAGCGGTCAGGGCCGTGTCGCAATGCGGGTTGTACCCCGCGAACTGCCGCCTGATCGACGCCCGCGAGGCGGAGGTGACCGGCGCCGGCGACGGCTCGTACGCGCTGCTCGTGCTCGGGTTCGAGTCGGCGCACCACGACGTCGAGCGCTCGATGACGACGGCGCTCGAGATCTGCGGCGACCACGGCGGTACGTGGGAGCGGCGTGGATCCGGCTCGCGAGCGGCGGAGCGGCTCGGGGAGCGGCCCGGGGAGCGGCTCGGGGAGCGGCTCGGGGAGCGGTGAAGCGGTCGAGAGCTGGCGCGAGGCGTTCCTGCGCGCCCCTTACCTGCGCGATGTGTTCGTCGCCATCGGCGTGCTGTCCGAGACGTTCGAGACCGCGATCACCTGGGAGCGCTTCCCGGCCTTTCACGAGCGCGTGATCGGGGCGGTCACGAGCGCGCTCGCCGACGTGTGCGGGGGCGGGACGGTTACGTGCCGCTTCACGCACGTGTATCCGGACGGCCCCGCCGCGTATTACACGATGCTGGCGCCGTCGCGCCGCGGCGCCGAGCTCGAGCAGTGGGCCGAGCTGAAGCGCGCCGCGTCGGACGCGGTCATCGACGGCGGTGGCACGATCACCCACCACCACGCGGTCGGGCGCGTGCACAGGCCGTGGTACGACCGCCAGCGACCCGAGCCGTTCGCCGCCGCGCTGCGCGGGGCCAAGGCGGCCGTCGATCCGACGGGCGCGCTGAACCCCGGGGTCCTGATCGACCCGTGAGCGCGCTTGGGAAGAAACGTCCACTATTCGGACGCTTCTTCCCAAGCCATTCGCCACCCCAGCCCGCCGGCCGGGCTCTGAAGCCTCAGCCGGCGAGCGTGCGGTTGAAGCGCCGCAACGCGAGCGGCACGCAGACCGCGATGATCACGAGGCACCACAGGGCCATCGCCACCTCGGGATGGTCGAGCTGCCACGAGCCGCTCGAGGGCACGCCCTCGGTGAGCCCGCGCACGGTGGCGACGAGCGCCGAGATCGGGTCCCAGTGCGCGATCGCCCGCGGCACCGAGTCCATGCCGGCGATCGGCACGAACGTCCCGGCCAGGAACGCGAGCGGGAAGATCACGATGAAGCCGACCCCCTGCATCGCGTCGGGCGAGCGGACGAGCATCCCGAGCAGCACGCCCATCCAGGTGAAGGCGAGCATCGCGAGCACCATCAGCGCGACCAGCTCGACCGCGTGGGCCGCGCTGAGCTGCGGGTTCCAGCCGAGGATCAGGCCGAACACGACCACGATCGTCATGCCGAGCACCTGCTCGCAGAACTGGCCCATGACCTGCGCGCTGATGATCGACAGCCGGCTGATCGGGAGCGAGCGGAAGCGGTCGATCACGCCCTCGGTCATGTCATGCGAGGTGGCGACGCCGGCGCCGATGATCCCGAACGCGAGCGACTGCCCGATGATGCCCGGGAACAGATAGTCCTTGTAGCTGACTCCCGGGACGTGGATCGCCGAGCCGAACACGTACAGGAACAGCAGGATGAACACGATCGGCTGGATCGTGACGTCGAGCAGGCGCTCGGGCACGCGCGGGACCGCGCGCAGGCTGCGCACGGTCAGCAGCGCGGTGTCGCGGATGAAGCGGCCCACCCCGGCGATGCCCGATCCGGAGATGGGAGCAGGGGCGGGGGCTGCGATCGCACTCATGCGGCCACCTCCGTCGGTTGGGATTCGTGCGAGCGGGCGTCGGCCCGCGGGTCCTCGTGGGCCACGTGACCCGTCAGCGCGAGGAACGCGTCGTCGAGCGTCGGTCGCCGGAGCGCGATCTCGTCGACCCCGGCGCCGGCCTCCGCCACCGCGGCGGCGACGCGCGCGAGGTCCTCGGCCTCGTCGGGCGCGGCCACTGAGATCGTGCGCAGCTCGACCGCGGTCGTGATCTCGAACTGGTCGCCGAGCAGCGAACTCAGGCGCTCGAACTCGGCGCCGTCGGCCGCGATCACGTCGACTCGCTGCGCCCCGACCTGGGCCTTGAGCTGGGCCGGCGTGCCGGCCGCGACCTCGCGGCCGCGATCGATCAGCACGACGCGGTCGGCCAGCGCGTCGGCCTCCTCGAGGTACTGAGTCGTCAGCAGCAGCGTCACGCCGTCCTCGACGAGCGAACGGATCGTCGACCACACGACCTGTCGGCTGCGGGGATCGAGGCCCGTGGTCGGCTCGTCGAGCACGAGCACGTGCGGGGTGTCGATCAGGCCGGCGGCGAGGTCGACGCGGCGGCGCTCGCCGCCGGAAAGGTTCTTGACCAGGCGGTCGCGGAACTCCTCGATCGCGAACCGCTCGATCAGCTGCTCGGTGACGGCGGCGGCCTCCTGGCGGCCGCGGCCGCGCAGCCGCGCCATCAGCACGACGTTCTCGCGCGCGGTGAGATTCGGGTCGAGCGCGGCGAACTGGCCGGTCAGTGAGATCAGCCGCCGGACGTGCCCCGCGTCGTGGACGACGTCGTACCCGCCCACGCGTGCAGAGCCGGAGTCTGGGCGCAGCAGGGTAGCCAGCATCCGCACGGTCGTCGTCTTGCCGGCGCCGTTCGGCCCCAGCAGCGACACGACGGTGCCGGTGTCAACCCGCAGGTCGAGATCCACGACCGCCATGAACTCGCCGAAGCGCTTGGTGAGTCCTTCGGTTTCGATTGCCGGTATCTCGGTCATGGCGAGAAGTCTACAGTCACTGAAAAAATTCTGCAACTGAAATTTTCTGCCTATGCTTTGTCGAAAGAGATGGACCGCGACGAAGAGCTGCTCGAAGAACCGTTCAGCGACGACCGGGTTCACCGGGTGTTCGTCGCCGAACTCGGCCACGAGCTGGCCGACGCGCTACTCCGGGTGCGGCGCTTCCAGGAGGCAGAGGAGCTCCGACGCCATCCTGAGGAGGGGTTGCGTGAGCGCAAGCGGCGGCTGACCCGGCAGCGGATCTCGGACGTGGCCACGATCCTGTTCGGCGCCCGGGGCTTCGACAACGTCAAGGTCTCCGAGGTCGCCGACATCGTCGGGGTGTCGGAGAAGACGGTTTACAACTACTTCCCGACGAAGGAGTCGATGGTCCTCGACTGGGCCGACGAGGCCGTCGAGAGCATGGCCCGCGTTATCCGCGAGTGCCCGCCGAACGAGTCGCTGACCGCCGCGGTGGTGCGGGCGATGAAGGAGGACATGGAGCGGTTCGACGACGTGCCCGACGACATCGTGATGTTCTTGCCGAGGTTCGTCGACTTGATCGACTCCACCCCCGCGCTCCGGGCGGCGTGGCTCGAAATGCACGACCGGATCGTCACCGTCGTCACCGAGGCGCTGGCCGCGCGGGCCGAGGTCGACCCGCGCGATCCCGAGCCGATGATCGCGGCGCGCGCGCTGAGCGGACTGGGCGAGGTGGCGCTTGCGGCGCGCGTGCGCTACATCGAGCAGGGGCTGCGGGGCCCCGAGTTGCGCGACGCGGTGCTGACCGACCTCGAGCGCGCGGCCCGGCTGCTCGACACGGGGCTGTGGTCGTTCAACCTGCTGACTCACGGGCGGCGCACGCGCCAGCAGGTGCTGGACGCCGCCAAGGCCGCCGAGGACGCTCGCCAGCAGGTCGTCAAAGCGCTGCGCCAGGCGCGGACCGCATGGCGCCAGATCCGCGAGGAGCGCCGCGACTAGCTGGTCCCGATGCTGACGAGCATCGTGTCTACGAGCCTCGGGATGAAGTCCGGCTCGATCGGCGCGCGGGAGGCCAGCGCGAACACGAACTTGTAGTAGACGCCGCCCCAGAGGAGGAAGAAGGCTAGGTCGAGGTCGACGTCACCCGTGATCTGGCCACGATCGACGCCTCGACGCAGCACCGTGGACACGGCCGTTCGGCGATGCTGCATGAGGTCAACGGCCGTTTGGCGCGCGTTCGGATCGGTCCTGGCGGTTATGCCGAGGCTCGGATAGAGCTTCCTGGCGTCGCGCTTGACCACGGCGAGTTGGTCTTCGAGGAGCTCGATCAGGTCGTCGCGCACGTGGCCGCGGTCCGGAACCGGGATGTCCTGGACGAGGCCCTGGAGCACGTGCGCGAGCAGCGCGTCGAGATTCCGCCAGCGGCGGTACACGGTCGCCCGCGCCACGCCGGCGCGGCGGGCGATCGCCTCGATCGTCAGGCCGGCGAACCCACGTTCCTCGAGCAGCGCCGTCGTCGCGGTCGCGATCGCGTCGTCGAGCTCGGGGTTTCGGGCCCGGCCGCCGGCAGCCGGAGCCGGGGCGTCGTCACCGCCCGCGGTCCTCTCCACGCGGGTAACCCTACGTGAGCTCCTCGGCTTTGGGCAAATGGCGCGAGAAAGATCGATACAAGGCGTCTCGTATCGTAAGCTCCGCCGGTGCGAACGCGCACCGCGCTGATCGTCGACGACCACCCCGAGTTCCGCGCCGTCGCGCGGATGATCGTCGAGGGAGCGGGCCTCGAGGTGGTGGCCGAGGCGGCTGACGGTGCGGCCGCGCTCGCCGCCGCGGCGGACACCAACCCGGACGTCGTGCTGCTCGACGTCCGGCTGCCCGGGCTCGACGGGATCGCGATCGCCGAGCTGCTCGCCGTGCGCCACTCGCCGCCCGCCGTCGTGCTGACGTCGAGCACCGACGCCGCCAGCTACGGCAAGCGACTGACGGCCGCTCCCGTACGCGGCTTCATCTCCAAGGAGCGCCTGACCGCTCACGCGCTGGCCAAGCTGCTGAGCGAAACGCCCTGCGGCTCGCGAAGCTAATCGTCGCCGAGGCGCGCCAGCACGGCCGCCGCCGACGGCACGGTGTCCGGAGGCAGCCGGCGCAGCAGCTCGCGCCAGCTCGGCTGGAGCTCGATCGCCGCCTGGACTTCGGCCACGCCGGCGTCCAGGTCGCCGCCGTGGACCTTGCTCAGCCCGGCCCAGAACATCAGCTCATGGTTGCCGGGAGCGCGCTCGCTCGCCCGCAGGTATAGGCGCGCGGCCTCATCGTGGCGACCGGCTCCCATCAGCTCGTCGGCCTCGCCCGCGAGCGCGTACGCGCCTCGGAGCGCCACCAGCCGCCGAAGCTCCCCGAGCGGCTCGGGATCGTCCTCGACGCGCAGCGAGACGACGGTCTGCCACGGCTCGGCGTCGGGCGCGACGACCAGGATCGCCGCCGACTGGCGGCCGCGAAGATCGCCGCCCTCGCGCTCGGCCGCGTCGAGCGCATCGAGTAGACGGCTCGTGAGCGAGCCGGCGGCCGCCTCGAACGCCTCGAGCATCGCTGGCCACACACGCTCGGTGGCCATGATGTTGGCCTGGCACGAGACGCCGGCGCCGGTGACGTGACCGGCGTACGCCATGCAGCTCGAGCCGGTGTGCGCCGCGACGTGACCGGCGGCATCGACGACCGCCACCTGTCGCGAGTCGCCGGCGGGGTCGTTCGCGACGAGCGTCGCCAGCGCCTGCTCGGCGTGGACGCCCGCGGCCACGAGGTCGAGCAGTTGCGGGCCGTAGCCCGGATCCGCGTTGGCCTGGGTGGCGACGGCGCCGACGCCAGGACGGGCCCAGGTGACGATCGAGCCGACCGAGAACCAGTGGGACTGAACCGCGACGCCGAGCTCGCCGGTGTCTGGATCGCGGGCGACGATCGAGTAGGTCACAGGATCCAGGTGTCCTTGCCGCCGCCGCTCTGAGATGAGTTGACAATCAGCTTGTCCTTCTCGAGCGCGACCCGGCTGAGGCCTCCGGGCATGAATGCGATCTGCGCTCCGGAGAAGGCGAACACGCGCAGGTCGACGTGGCGTGGTTCGAGGTGATCGTCGATCACCGTCGGATGGGTCGAGAGTGAGATCGTGGGCTGGCTGATGTAGCTCTGCGGCCGGCGCGCCACCTCGCCGGCGAGCTCGTCGATCTCGGCGCCCGTCGCCTGCGGGCCGATTACGACGCCGGTGCCGCCGTGACCGTGGCGGGGCTTGACGACGTGCTCGCGCAGCCGCTCCTTCGTCTCCCGTTCGCCGGTAGGTCGCTCGAAGTCGTACGTCGGCACGGACGGCACGTCCGGCTCTTGTCCCAGGTAGAAGCGGATGAAGTCGTCGACGTGGCTGTGGACGAGCTTGTCGTCGGCTAGGCCGTTGCCGAATGCATTGACGAGACCGAGGTTGCCGCTGAGCCATGGACCGAGCACCGCCCGCGCCACCTCGGTGAGCTCGCCGCGCTCGTCGCGCACGCGGTCCTCGTCGCACCGTCGGTAGAGCGCGTCAACGCGTCGCCTCTCGCCGTTCTCGAGCTTCACGTGCAGCTCGTCGCCAGTCGGCTCGAGCTGATCGAGCGTGACGAGGGGCACGCCGATCCGAGCCGCGGCCCGCGAATGCTCGGAGTAGGCGACGTTCGACGGACCGTCCGTCAGCATCACGATCGCAGGATCGCTCTGGCCATCCGGAACGGCAGCCTGCATGACCGCGGTCAGCAACTCGCCCGTGATCGGGTCGATGGCTCGCGGCACCGGGCAGCCCGACGGTAGGTGCTCGGCCAGGGCGGCTCGAGCCGCCAGGGCGTATTCGAACCCAGAAGGGGTGCGGACGTTGTCCTCCAGGACCAGGAACCGACCCGACGGCTCGCGTACGACATCGAAGCCGACGATGGCGGCGGGGGGCGAGCCGGACGGGAGGCGTCCTACGAGATCCGGCTCGAAGCCCTGGGCCTCCTGAATGGCTTCGCCCGGAACGATCCCGGCTTCGACGATTCGCCGAGCGCCGTAGGCGTCGCGCAGGAAGTGGTTCAGGGCCCGCGCACGCTGGCCCAGTCCGGCTGTCAGCTCCGTCCACTCGGCGGACGTGATCAGGCGCGGAATCGGATCGATGATGAAGGGGTTGCTGCCGAAGGTCACGTTGCGCTCGGCCAAATGGCGGTTGACCCGCGCCGTGAGCTCGGCGAGGTCGACGCCCTTGAGCGCGCCGAACAGGTCCGCGTAACCGGAACGCGGTGCTCCGTCTTCGCCCTCCTCGCGGAACGGCTCACCGTCAAATGCCATGGGCCTCCAACCACAGCTCGAGCAGCGCCAGCTGCCACAGCTTCGATCCCTCGAGCGTGGTGAGGTGATCGTTTGGCGCGCTCAGCAGCGTGCGCACGTGCTCGGGACGGAAGATGCCACGGGCACGAACCGAGGACTCGTCGAGCGCGGCACCAACCAGCTCGAGCGTGGCCCCTTCGAGGCGGGACAGGGCCGGCACGGGAAAGTAGCCCTTGGGGCGATCGATGACGACCTCCGGCACGACGTTTCGCGCCGCGGTCTTCAGCACGCCCTTGCCGCCGTGGGCGAGCTTGAACTCGGCAGGACACGCGGCCGCCAGCTCGACCAGCTCGTGGTCCAGGAAGGGCGTGCGCGCCTCGAGCCCCCACGCCATGGTCATGTTGTCCACCCGCTTGACCGGGTCGTCGACGAGCATGATCTCGGTGTCGAGCCGTAACCCGCGATCGATCGGTTTCTCGGCGCCGGGCCGGCCGAAGTGCTCTGCGACGAAGGCGCGGCTCGGATCGCCGTCGGCCATGTAGTCCGGAGTGAGCATCTCGCTGAACTCGGCCTGGGGCCGGTCGAAGAACTCGTTCGCATAGCGGTCGACCCCGCTCCCGTCGGCGTCCACAAGCGGCGGATACCACGAGTAACCCGCAAAGACCTCGTCGGCTCCCTGCCCCGACTGGACCACCTTCAGCGACTTCGACACCTCCTGCGAGAGCAGGTAGAAGGCGACCGCATCGTGCGAGACCATCGGCTCGCTCATCGCGGCGATCGCGCCGTCCAGGGCCGGGAGCATCCGGTCGGTCGGCACATGGATCTTGTGGTGGTCGGTCTGGAAGACCTCGGCGATCACATCGGAGTACCGAAATTCGTTGCCCTCGCGCTCACCGACGTCGTCAAACCCGACGCTGAACGTGGCGAGTCCCTCCTGACCCGAGCGCGCCAGCAGCCCGACGATCAGGCTCGAGTCCAGACCGCCGGACAGCAGCACGCCCACCGGAACGTCGGCGACCATGCGCCGCCGTACCGCGGTCTCGAGCGCCCCGAGCACCTCCCTCGCCCAGTCCTCCTCCGACCATGCGGCACGCTCCGGACGGCTGCGGTAATCGGCCGACCAGTAGGTGTCGATCGCGCTCTCCCCGTCCGCCTCGACGGTCATCACGGTGGCGGGCGCGAGCTTGCGCACCCCCTTGAGGATCGTGTAGGGAGCTGGAACCACCCCGTGCCAGCTGAAGAAGTGATGCAGCGCGACGGGGTCGATCTCGGTGTCCACACCCCCTCCCGCCAGCAGCGCCGGGAGCGTCGAGGCGAACCGTACGGAGTCTGGACCCTGAGAGAGGTAGAGCGGCTTGATACCGAGCCGGTCGCGCGCCAGGGTGAGCCGCCGCCGGCCGTGCTCGAATACCGCAAAGGCGAACATCCCGAACAGGTGCTCCACGCACCGCCCGCCCCAGCGGGCGTAGGCCTTCAGGATCACCTCGGTGTCGCTGTGCGAAAAGAACCGATAGCCGTCGCGTTCCAGCTCGTCCCGCAATTCGCGGTGGTTGTAGATGCAGCCGTTGAAGACGATGGTTAGTCCCAGCTCCTCGTCGACCATCGGCTGGTCGCCGGCGGCGGAGAGGTCGATGATCTTCAGGCGCCGATGTGCAAGGGCCACGGCGTCCATGGCCCATGCTCCGGCGCCGTCGGGGCCTCGACTCTGCATCGTCTCGGCCATTCGCTCCACGGCCGAACGGTCCGCAGCGCCTACGAAACTGAGCTCTCCGGCAAAACCGCACACGTCCTGTCGCCCCTCCCCTCAGGTCGCGCCGGCGAAACGCAATCGGCCGGCCGTGCATCGCTCACCCGCACAACGACAGCATGCTGGGCCCGTCGGCCCGCGGGCATTGGCCAAGTGGCCAACATCTCCGCGGCGACCTGTTCCGGTCGGCCCGCGAGCACGGCGGGGTGACCCGCAGCGACCCTTTCCGCCCGGCCCGTTAGAACGGCGGCGTGATCCGGGGCGCCGTGGCGGGCGTCTGAAGCGGCTGCACGAGCTCCTGTTCGGCGACCGCGTCCACGACCTCTTCCTCTTCCTCGACCTCGCCCTGGTCGTGCTGGCCGTCGCACAGGATCCGGAACTGGCCGGTCTGCCCGCCGTCGGCCTGCAGGACGATGCCGGGGATGAGCTCCTCGCCTTCGTCGAGGTCGAGCCGCTCGATGTCGAAGTGCGCCATGCCGATCCCCCACGTGTTGTGGTCGGGGTTCTCGCGATCATGCGCCGCGACCCCCATCGCGATCTGCTGGAGCAGCTTTCCGATCTTGCTCGCGTCCGCCATCGAGGTGCCCAGGCTAGCGGGTCGGCGCGGCTCGGTCAGCTCGATCCGTTGCGCTCGATGATCTCGATCCGGTAGTTGTCCGGGTCGCGCACGAAGCACAGCCGGCTGCCGCCCTTGCTGACGGTATACGGCGGGCGCTCGGGCTCGATCCCCTGCGCCGCCAGCCGCTCGAGCGTGCCGTCCAGGTCCTCGGTGCCGATCGCGATATGCCCGTACGCGGTCCCGAGGTCGTAGGAGTCGACGCCGAAGTTGTAGGTCAGCTCGAGCCGCGGCTCGGGCCCGTCGTCGGGCAGGCTCATGAACACGTTGATCGCCTCGTCGCGGATCGGCGCCCGGCGCCGCTCCTCGAAGCCGAGTGCCTCGTAGAACGCGACCGAGCGGTCGATGTCGGTGATTCGGTAGCAGGTGTGGAGAAGGCTCATCGTGCGGAGGCTAACGAGTACGCTGCCCGCAATGATCGTCGAGCGCTCGATGAACGACGACTTCCTGTCGAACACGTACCTGGTCGCGGATGAGCCGGGCGGGCACGCGGTGATGATCGACGCCGGCGGACCGGTGCAGCCCCTGCTCGAGTACCTGGGGCGCGGCCAGCTCACGCTGACCCACATCCTGCTCACCCACCGCCATCACGACCACGTGTCAGAGGTTTCGCGCGTGCTCGAGCGCCACCCGGGGACGCCGGTGCTGATCCACGAACTCGAACGGGACGAGGTGCCGGCGGCGACCGGGACGATGTCGCCCGGAGACAAGATCATCAGCGGAGCCCTGGAGATCGAGCCGATCCACACGCCGGGCCACACCGCCGGGATGCTGTCGCTGCTGGTCAACGGCACCGACGTGTTCACCGGGGACACGCTGTTCAAGGGGTCGGTCGGAGGTGTTCGCGCGCCCGGCGCCTCGGGGTACGCCGACCTGCGGACCTCGATCATGGACAAGCTGCTCAAGCTGCCGGCGGCGACCCACATCCATCCGGGTCACACCGACCCGACGACCGTCGCCGACGAGCTCGAGCACAACCGGTTCGTGCGGATCTGGCGCGGCGTCGACCCCGAGGGCGACGAGCCGTGCATCGCGCTCGGCCAACCGGCCACGCTGATCCTGCTGGGCGACGACTACGACGGCGGCCACAAGGCGTGGGTCCGCTGGTCCGACGGCTCCGACGACATCGTGCCGGGCTCCCGGGTGGAGCGCGGTAGGTAGACAGCTAGCATCTAGGGACGTGCCCAAGGACAAGATCCCCACTTCGCGGGTGGGGCGTACAGCGAGGATCGGGGGGCTGGCCGCGGGGCAGGCGATCCGGCAGGCGGGAACCCGCGCGGCGAACGTAACCCGCAACGACGAGCAGCGCAAGGTCGCGCTCGAGCGGCGCCAGATCGAGGCCGCCGAGCAGATCGTGACCGCGCTCGGGACGATGAAGGGCGCCGCGATGAAGCTCGGTCAGGTGCTGTCGTTCCTCGACGTCGGCATCGTGCCCGACGAGTACCGCGAGGAGTTCCAGCACAAGCTCGCCGCGCTCCGCGACGCCGCGCCGAACGTCGCCTTCAAGGACATGCGCAAGGTGATCGAGGAGGAGCTAGAGGGGCCGCTCAAGGAGGTGTTCGCCGAGTTCGACGAAGATCCGGTGGCAGCCGCGTCGATCGGACAGGTCTACCGGGCCAGGCTCCACGACGGCCGCGAGGTCGCGGTCAAGGTCCAGTACCCGGGGGTCGCCGCCGCGGTCCGGTCCGACATGCAGAACCTCGGGTTGATCCTCCGGCTGGCCAAGCGGATCGCGCCCGGCCTCGATCCCCAGTCGATCGGTCGGGAGATCTCGGAGCGGATCCACGACGAGCTCGACTACGAGCTCGAGGCTCAGAATCAGCGCACGCTCGCGCGGATCTTCCGCGGCCACCCGTTCATCGTGATCCCCGAGGTCGTCACCTCGCTCTCGCGCGAGCGGGTGCTGGTCTCAGAGTTCATCTCCGGCACCGGGTTCGAGGACCTCAAGAGCTATCCCCACGAGGAACGGGACCGGATCGGCGAGATCTTGTTCCGCTTCTACTTCGGCTGCCTGTACCGCCACCACCAGTTCTCCGGCGACCCCCACCCGGGCAACTCGATGCTGCTCGACGACGGCCGCATGGTGTTCTACGACTTCGGCCTGTTCAAGCGGATGCCGCCCGGCGCGGTCGAGCTCGAGATCCGGGTGGCGCGCGCGATCATCGAGGGCGACACCGACACGATCATGCAACTCGGCAGCGAGGTCGGGTTCTTCCCCGAGCCCGACAAGTTCGACCCGCAGCGGGTGCTCGCGCACTTCCGCGCCGCGACCTCGTGGTACACGGTCGACCAATACACCGAGCTGACCCCCGACTACGCGACCCAGGTGCTGATCGACATGAGCGACCCGCGGTCCGAGTACTTCGGCCAGCTCCGCCACGAGTCCGCGCCACCGGACCACATCTTCGGCCGGCGGATGGAGGTGCTCACGCTCGCGGTGCTGTCCCAGCTGCACGCGCGCGGGAACTTCCACCGGATCGCGCGCGAGTGGTTCTACGACGATCCCCCGGCGACGGAACTCGGCGTGCTCGAGGCCGAGTTCTACGCCCGCGCCGCGGCCTAGCAGCCGGCCGTCAACGTGACACTCGGCGGCGGCGCGCCGCCGAATGCGACGTTTGCCGCGCATATCGCGGTCAAAGTGGATCTCGGCCCGGAGGCCGTGTCGAATGCCACGTTGACCGCGAATGCGCGTGCCGGGGGTCGCGTTCACGACCGCCGGGCACGGACGCCCGGCGGAACGGCCCCATGGATGCTGCGGAGCAGCCCCTAAACCCGCTGGATCTGCATCAAGCTCGTGGTACCGGGGCGGCCGCTCGGCAACCCCGCGGTGATCCCGACGCGCGCCCCCGGCTTGACCCAGCCGAGCTCGACCACTCGGCGCGCCGAGTCCGCGATCAGCGCCTCGGTCACCTCGTGCCGGCGCATCGACGCGGCCTCCACCCCCCACATCAGGCTGCAACGCCGCACCGTCTCCTTGCCCGGCGACAGGGCGTAGATCGGGACCTGGGGGCGGTGGGCCGAGATCAGTCGGGCCGAGCGGCCCGACAGGGTCGGCACGACCAGTGCCGCCAGGTGCAGGTCGCGCGCGGCGGCGCACATGCTGTAGGCGATCGTGTACGCCGGATCGCGGGCGTCGCGGCGGACGCGCTCCTCGTTCCAGGTCCGGTACGGGAGCGTGTGCTCGGTTCGCTCGGCGATCGAGGCCATCATCGCCACCGCGCCAACCGGATAGGAGCCGATCGCGGTCTCCTGCGAGAGCATCACCGCGTCGGTGCCGTCGAGGATCGCGTTGGCGACGTCGGTGGCCTCGGCGCGGGTCGGGCGCGACGAGTTCACCATCGAGTCGAGCATCTGCGTGGCGGTGATCGAGGGGCGGGCGAGCTTGCCGGCGATCCGCAGCAGCTGCTTCTGAACGATCGGGACGTCCTCGATCGGTAGCTCGATCCCGAGGTCGCCGCGCGCCACCATCACGCAGTCGGCGGCGCGGATGATCTCCTCGGCGGCGTCGACCGCCTGGGGCTTCTCGATCTTGGCGATCAGCGGCAGGCGGGTGTGCCGGCGGACGAACGTGACGTCCTCGGCGGTGCGGACGAAGGACAGCGCGACCAGATCGACGCCGATGGACTCGCCGAAGCGCAGCATGTCGAGGTCCTCCTCGGGCACCGCCGCCAGCCCGCGGGTCGAGCCCGGGATGTTGAGCCCCTGGCGCGAGGCGACCGACCCGCCGATCTCGACCGCGGTCTCGACCTCGCCGTCGCCCTCGCGGATCTTGGTCACGCGCAGGCGGATCGCGCCGTCCGCGAGGTAGATCACGTCGTCGGGGTCGACCGCGCCGGCGAGCCCGGCCCAGCTGACCGACATGACCTCGCCGTCCCCGGGCTCGGTCGACCCGCACGCGAGCACGAGCTTCTCCCCCGGCTTGAGCTCGGCGATGTCGTCCTTGAGCGCACCGATGCGGAGCTTCGGCCCGGGTAGATCCTGGAGGATCGCCACCTGCTTACCCGCCGCGGCCGCGGCCCGGCGCACCAGCTCGGCGTTCTCGGCGTGGATCTCGCGGTTGCCGTGCGAGAAGTTCAGGCGCGCGACGTCCATGCCGGCTTCGGCCATGCGCGTGAGCGTCTCGAGGTCGCGAGACGCCGGTCCGATGGTGGCGACGATCTTGGTCCTGCGCATCTCAGTGCCGGAAGCTACTGCACGCGGCCGTCCGGCTCGTTGCCGCGCCGTTAGATGCGGATTGGATCCCCGTCGGCGGTCAAACGGCCGCCGGCGCGGAGATCGCAGATCAGATCCCAGTGCAGGGCTGAGACGTTGCGTCCGCCGGTCTCCGGGTAGGAGCGGCCGAGCGCGAGGTGGACGGTGCCGGCCATCTTCTCGTCGAGCAGGATCGATCCGGTGGCGCGGTCGATGCCGGCGTTGGTGCCGATTCCGAGCTCGCCGAGGAAGCGAGCGCCGGGGTCGGTGGCGAGCGCGGCGTCGAGGTAGCCCTGGCCGCGGGCGGCGGTGGCGCTCACGACCTTCCCGTCCTCGAAGGTGACGGTGACGTCCTCGACGAGCACGCCCCGCGGGCTCGAGGGGATGGTGAACCGGATCGTGCCGTTGGCGGAGTCCTCGAGCGGGCCGGTGAACACCTCGCCGCTCGGCATGTTGCGCCGGCCGTCGGAGTTGATCCAGGTGCGGCCCTCGACGCGCAGGCGCAGGTCGGTCCCGTCCGCCTCGATCCGGATCTCGCGCGCCCCGCTCAGGCGCTCGACCAGCTTCGCCTGGCGATCGGACAGCTCGCGCCAGGCCGCCACCGGGTCCGGACGGTCGAGGAACAGGGCACCGTTGACGAACGCGGCGTAGTCGTCGTCGCTCATCCCCGCCTCCTGGGCCAGCGCCGGAGTAGGCCACAGCGTGCCGCACCAGCGCTTACCCATCCGCGCCTCCTGGATCGGCGACCGGGCGCGCGCGGCGCGCGTGAGCACGGCCGGGTCGACGTCGGCCAGGGCCCGCGTGTTCTCGGGCGCGTCGATCCGCAGGTAGGCGTCGATCCGTTCCATCTCGGCGAGCTCCTGTGGCGGGAAGGCGTCAAGCAGCTCGTCCGACGCGAGCTTGTAGAAGTCCTCGGCCACTCCGGGGATCGAGATGCGCAGCCCCGGCGCCCACGCCCCGCGGGCGATCACGGCGCGGTGCAACGCACGAAGCAGCGGTGCCGCCTGCGGCGTTGAGAACACGAGCACGTAGTCGCGCTCGTGCACGCGCAGGCACCAGTCGCAAAGCAGCGCGGCGAAGGCGTCGGGATCGGGGGCGCTCACGGCGCCTGGAGCTCCGGGAAGTGCTCGGCTACGTGGTCGCGGAGCGTGTCGCGGACGAACCGCCGCTCGTCGGTCGTGGCCAACCGGTAGCGCCCGAGCAGCTCCTTCTGCCGCGTGATCTCGAGTCCCGAGATCGTCCACGACACGGCCAGACGCTCGAACAGAAGCTCGGTCGCCCGCTGCCACGCGTCCTCGCGCTCGAAGCCGCCGGCGAGCACCTCGGCGTACTGGCGACGCGAGCCGGGGGTGAGCGAGCCGCGCAGCGTCAGGACGTTCCCTTCGGCGTCTCGGTACTCGGAGGTCGGGGCGGCGAGCTTCTCGCGCGGCTTGCGGTCGCGTTTGGCCATGGCGGTCACGGCGCCGGTGCGTCGGCGGCGCGCTGCAACTGCGCGCCGACGTCCTCGGTCACGGGGTCGGCGTGGCCGGCCCACACCGTCGCGGGGTCGAGCGCGGCGAGCTTGCGGATCGAGGCGCGCGCCTGATCGGTGTCCTGGTTGAAGGCCGGATGGGGGACGTGCGCCGGCTGCCGGCGCCCCGATTGCGGATCGAGGGTGTAGAGCGTGTCCGAGACCAGCGCGAGACGATCCGAGTCGCGGAACAGCCCGATCAGCCCGGGCGCGTGGCCCGGCAGATGGATGACGGTGAAGCCCGCGACCACGTCGCCTTCGTCGAGCGTGCCGGTGATCGGGACCGGGCCACCGTCCCAGGTCGCGAGCAGCCGCCACAGCACGGTCCGGCCGCGCGGGTCGAGCTTCGCGCGGTCCCAGTAGCCCCGGTACGAGGACGCCGACTCGGCGGCATTACATTCGGCCGGGTGGCAGTAAACGGCCGCGTTCAGGGCCGGGGCGGCGCCGCGGTGATCGGCGTCGGCGTGGCCGAGCACGATCCGCTTGATCCCGCCGAGGCGCGCTCCCGCGGCGGCGAGCGGCGCGGCCATGTCCGAGACGCCGCAGTCGAACATCGTGACGCCGTCGCCGTCCTCGATCAGGTACGCGTTCATCGTCTTCGGGATGCCGCCGCGGACGAGCCACACGCCCTCGGCGATGCGCTCCGGATCGGATCCCTGGATCCAGGAGCGCGCGCGGGTACGCGCGTTCGCGAGCTTGGTCAGGTTTTGCTCGGCGCGCGAGCCCGCCGGCGGCAGCAGGCCGAGCTGGCGGGCCACGTCGCCGCTGTCGAGATAGGCGTCGAGGTGCTCGATCTTGTCATCGCCGTTGACGGTGAGGACGTCGCAGCCCTCCATCTCGAGGCGCGCGCCGTTGGCGCGGAAACCCTGAAATGCGCGCGGGCCGGCGAACGTGCCGCGCGCCCGCCAGCGCACCGCCGCGCGGCCATCGGCGGCGGTCATCTCGAGCAGTTCGTACTCGAGGTCGGGGAACGCCCCGAACAGTTCGCCCAGGAAGGCGCGGACGTCCGCCGGCGCGGCCATCTCGCGCTGACCCACGATGCGCTCGACCCCGCCCGGCGCCCAGTTCGCGACCGCGGCGTCGATGTCGTGCGCGGCCAGGGACTCGAAGTAACGCGTGGCGACGTCTGCGCTGGACATCCGGGCGCCGAGTCTAGGTGGGCGAGGAATATCGTGCGCGGGCATGCCGCGCAGACAGGAGCTCGGCCGTGGTGAGCGAGTCATACCCGGACTGTGGCGGTTGCGCCTGCCGCTGCCGCTGCCCGGCGTGCCGCACTGCAACGCGTGGGCGATCGCGGCCGGAGACGGCGTGGTGCTGGTCGATACGGGCATGCACGAGCCGGGATCGATGGCGGAACTCGAGCGGGCGATGGCCCAGGTGGGGCTGAGCGTCGACCACGTGCGGCTGCTCGTTTGCACCCACGCTCACATCGATCACTGGGGCCAGGCGGCGACAATCCGCGACCGGGTCGGATGCGAGTTCTGGCTGCACCCGAACCACCGACATGGCTTTGTGAGCGCCACCGATCCGGAGCTTGCGCTCGCGCGCCGGATCGAGATCGGTCGCCAGAGCGGCGTGCCCGAAGCCGTCCTGCGGCGCTACGCCGAGCGCTCGCGGGGGATGGCCTCCGGGATCGCGCGCGTGATCGAGCCCGACCGGTCGCTGGTGAACGGCGTCGAGATCGAAACCGACCTGGGCACGTGGAAGGCGTTCGAGACCCCGGGTCACGCGCCGTCGCACGTGTGCCTGTTCCAGGCCGAGCGACGAGTTCTGATCTCGGGGGATCACTTGCTCGGGCGCATCTCGCTGTACTTCGACTTCGGCTGGACGCCCGACCCGATCGGCGAGTTCCTGAGCTCGCTCGACGTGGCCGACGAGCTGGACGCGCGATTGGCGCTGTCCGGCCACGGCAAGCCTTTCATCGACGTTCACGGCCACGTCGAGGCCAATCGCAGTCTGGTACGGGAACGGCTCGATCTGGCGCTGGCGGCCGTGCGGCACGAGCCCAAGCCCGCGATCGAGATCGCCGCGCGCGTGTTCGGCGCGGAGGTGATCGAAACCGACACGGGATGGCGGCTGCAGGAAACGCTCTGCTACCTGCACCACCTCGAGGTCGAGGGTCTGGTCCTCAGCGAATCGGAGGGCGACCTGGCCCGTTGGGGAGTTGCCGCGAATTAAACCTTGACACGATCTTGTCAAGGTTGGTATCGTGCCCGCACCATGCTGATCGATCAGATACTCGCCACCGCCGATGAGCCCGTCTTCTCGTTCGAGTTCTTCCCTCCGAAGACCGACGAGGGCGAGCAGAACCTTCGCGCCGCGCTCAGCGCCCTGCGCGAGCTCGAACCGGATTTCGTGTCGGTCACCTACGGCGCGGCCGGGTCGACCCGCGGCCGAACGCTCGACCTGACCAAGTGGATCAAGCAGGAGCTCGGCGTCGAGGCGATGGCGCATCTGAGCTGCGTCGGCGCCACGCGCGACGAGCTGTGTGTGATCCTCGACAGCCTCGCCGACGCGGGGATCGAGAACGTGCTCGCGCTGCGCGGGGACCCGCCCCGCGGGCAGACCGGCTGGCAGCCGCATCCGGGTGGGTTGCGGTACTCGAGCGAGCTCGCGGCGCTGATCGCCGAGCGGTACCCGATGAGCGTCGGCGCCGCCTGCTTCCCGGAGGTCCATCCCGAGGCGGCCGACCTGGACAGCGACCTGCGCTTCCTCAAGCAGAAGGTCGAGGCAGGCGCCTCGTTCCTGATCACCCAGCTGTTCTTCGACAACGAGCTCTACTTCCGGTTCGTCGACGAGGCGCGCGCGGCCGGGATCGAGGTCCCGATCATTCCGGGGATCATGCCGATCACCGACGTCGCCCAAATCAAGACGATCACCGGCATGTGCGGCGCGCACATCCCGGAGACGCTGCTCCGTCAGCTCGAAGCGCGCGCCCCGTTCCCCAACGAGGTGCTCCAGCTGGGCGTGTCGTACGCCACGCTCCAGTGCGCCGAGCTGCTCGCGCGCGGTGCTCCGGGAATCCACTTCTACACGCTGAACCGCTCGCCGGCCACGCGCGCGATCCTGGCGGCGCTGCGGCTGCTGCGGCCGTGGGTGCGCCGGGAAGTAGTTAGGACGGCGGAATGATGTCCAGGGCGTGGGCGAGCCTCGGCTCGCCGTCGACCTCGTAGCGCACGTCGATCTCGTCGTTGCGCTTATAGGTCCCGATCCCCCAGAACCCGAGGAACCACGCCCAGCCGCTGAGCTTCTGGCGCACGAGCTCGCGCTCGAACAGGAGCTCGCCGGAGGCGATCCGGTAGTCGACCCCGAGCTCCTGGCGCACGCCGTTGACGTACACCTCGAACGGCGAGCGGACCGCGGTTGGAAGCTTGGCGCGCCAGTACGGCATGACTCCGCTTACAGGTCGCCGGGGATCAGGGACATGATCACGACGTCGACACCCCGGCCGCGCTTGCGCACGTATTCCCGCAGGGTGCCCTCGGGGACGAACGCAGCCGCCTCGGCTGCCCGGACCATCGGCGCGTTGCCGGGCTCGACGAACAGCTCGATACGGGCCAGCCGGCAGGCCCCGAGCAGCCACTCGCCGGCGAGCTTGAGCGCCCGGGGTGCGAGCCCGCGGCCCCGGACCTGCGGCGCCAGCCAGATGCCGATCTCCGCTCGGCGCTGATCCCAGTCGACCGGCTGCACGCGGATCTGGCCCCGGCAGGTGTCCGAACCCGGCTCGAGCACGGTGAGCATGGCCCGCTCGCCGGCCGCGCGTTCAAGCTGCTCGCGCTCGGCCTCACGCCCGAGCTCGGCTCCGCTCGGCGGCCTGTCCTCACCGATCATCACGTGCATGCGCGGGTCGTCCTGATGGGCGATCAGGATCTCGGGTATGTCGCGCTCGGCGTAGTCGCGCAGCACGACTGCGCCATCGGTAAGCGGCTCGGACAGGAGAGGGAACGAGCTCATGTCGGGCGTGCGGTGGACATCCAGTCGTCGTCGTCGGAAACGGACCGTACCCTGTCTGACTGTGGAACCCGTCGTCTACCAGGTGCGACGCTCGGATCGGGCGCGCCGAGTGCGCGTCACGGTCGATCCCACCCGCGGAGTCGAGGTCGTGTTGCCGCGCCGGGCGCCCGCCCGCGAGGCGGCCGCCGCGGTCCGCGAGCTCAGGCCGTGGATCGAGCGCCGGGTCGCCGAGATCGAGGGCGCGCGGGCTGCGGTCGCGGCGCGCGGCGACACGGTCCCGTACCTGGGGCAGACGCTGGGTTTGTTGCGGGAGGCCGGACGCTCGCGAGTGACACGGCGCGGTGACGTGCTGTTCGTGCCGGCGGGCGCGGAGCGAAGGACGGCACTCGAGCGCTGGTATCGCCGCGCGGCTCGGTCCGAGATCGAGCCGCGCCTGGAACAGGCGTGCACGCTCGCGGGCACGTCGTACTCGGCGCTGACGATCCGCGGCCAGCGGACTCGCTGGGCGAGCTGCTCACGATCGGGGGCGATGAGCTTCAACTGGCGCCTGCTGCTCGCGCCAGAGGCCGTGCTCGACTACGTCGTCTGGCACGAGGTCTGCCATCTCGAGGTCATGGATCACTCGCCGAGGTTCTGGCGGCTGTTGGCGACGCGCAGCCCGGGTTACCAGGAGCACGTGAGCTGGCTGCGGGTTAATGGCCCGACACTCGTGCTCTAACGCGACGGCAATGCGACAGCGTTGTCGGCCCTCGCCGGCGATGGTACGCTCGCGCCTAACACGGCTGGAGGCCTTCCGTGAACGGATTCATGCATGCAACGCGAACGAGCGACGCGCACGGGGTGGCGACCGAGTGACGGACTTTGGTGCGGGTGGAGAGCAAATGCCGGACCGAGGACCTCGCCAGACGCATTGCGTCTGTGACCCCCTGCGAGGTCTGAGGTCTCGGCCCGGTCAGCCCTCGCGCCTGCCTGCCGGTCTATCGCGTGCGCGAGAGGAGCGCCGCCGGTTCGTAAGGCTTGCCTGCGGCTGCATTGTTAGGTAACCTACCAAGCTGTAAACTCAGCGTCAAGTTCCAGTGGCGGCTAGCCGCTGGTGGGGGCGGTACGCTCCCCGAGGCAGAACAGGACATTCGATGACCCCGCCAAGCACTAAACCGTTCGGAGAATCGCTTCGCTCGCTGATGGATGAGCGCTCGCTCACCTATCGCGGCCTGGCCGAGGCGACGCGCAATCTCGACGGGAAGGGCATCACCCACGCCCACATCAACATGCTCGCGAACGGACACGACAAGCCGTCGATGCGCGCGATGGAGTTGATCGCGGCGGCGTGCGGCGTCGACCCGGACTACTTCGCCGAGTATCGGCTAGCTGCGGCGATGCGCCAACTCGACCCCGCCGAAGTGGGGCTGGAGCAAGCGCTCGAGAACCTCAACGCTCGGCTCGGCGCGCGACGAACGTCCGGCGCCAGAGGACGCCCATCGCCGCTGCCCCAAGCACAATCTCGTCCCACGGGGTAGACAGCGGATCAAGCGGCGGCAGCGCGATCAGGAACGCCACCGCCCACACGACCCACGCGGTCTGTACGCCCTTGCGGGTGACCTCGGGGTAGCGCCAGAGCATCGCGGCGAGGCGATCGGAGAAGAAGCCGAGCTCGTCCTTGTCGCCGAGCAGCCTGGCCGCCGCCGACAGCGACGCGAGCGCCAGCACGAACGCGAGATAGCCGAGCGGCCGGACGAGGAAGCGCAGCGCTTGGGTGATGAGACTCAAGTCGGGCCTAGACATCGGTCTCTGAAAGATATCTCACGATTCGAGCAACGCCTTGCGAAGCACTGAAATTGCGTCCTGGCCCTCCGGCGGCTCGAGCGCCTTGCGCTTGATGCGGCCGAGGTAGGCCTCGAGCGATCCGTCTCCGTGCACGTCGATCCCGGCGTGGACCTTGGAGAGCCGTTTTTGGGGACCAGCGAGCTCGACCCTCGCCGTGACCTGCTCGTCGGGGGTGTAGCGCTTGAGCTCAGTTTTCGCCGGGTAGCGGGCGGCCTCGTCGGCGAGGTTCTTGACGCAGGCTTGGAGCGCTGTGAGCGCCGGGTCGAGCGCGTTGAACTGTTCGTGCTCGACGCGCGCGCCGGCGCGGATCGTCAGCGTCCAGGTCTCGGTGGCCAGGTGATCTCTACCGCTTGTCCATCGGGAAGGTGATCTCTACCGCTTGTCCATCGGGAAGGTGATCTCTACCGCTTGTCCATCGGGACGTAGTCGCGTCCGCGTGCGCCCGTGTAGATCTGACGCGGCCGCGCGATCTTCTGCTCCTTGTCGTCGATCATCTCGAGCCACTGAGCGATCCAGCCGCTCGTGCGTCCGATCGCGAACAGCACCGGGAACATCTCCATCGGCATCCCGAGGGCCTCGTAGATCAGGCCGGAGTAGAAGTCGACGTTCGGATAGAGCTTGCGGTCGATGAAGTACTCGTCCTCGAGCGCGATCTTCTCGAGCTCGAGCGCGATGTCGAGAAGCGGGTTGGTCCCGGTCACCTCGAGCACCTCGTCGACGGCCTTCTTGATGATCTTGGCGCGCGGGTCGTAGTTCTTGTAGACCCGGTGGCCGAAGCCCATCAGGCGCTCCTTGCCGTCCTTGACGCCCTTGATGAAGTCGGGGATGTTGTCCTTGTTCTCGATCCGGCGCAGCATCCGCAGCGCCGCCTCGTTGGCGCCGCCGTGGAGCGGGCCGTACAGCGCGGCCACGCCGGCGGCGACCGCCGAGTACGGGTCGACCTGGGAGGAGCCGACGCCGCGCACGGCGCTGGTCGAGCAGTTCTGCTCGTGGTCGGCGTGGAGGATGAACAGGACGTCGAGCGCGTGCTCGAGCCGCGGATCGGGCTCGTAGCGGATCTCGGTCATCTTGTAGATCATCGAGAGGAAGTTGCCCGGATAGGACAGCTCGTTGTCCGGATACACGTACGGCTTGCCCTGGTTGTGGCGGAACGCGAACGCCGCCAGCGTCGGCATCTTGGCCAGCAGCCGGATCACCTGGATGTACCGGATGTCGTGGTCGTGGATCTGGCTCGCCTCGGGATAGAACGTCGACAGCGCGCCGACCGACGCGAGCAGCATCCCCATCGGGTGCGCGTCGTACCGGAAGCCCTGCATGAACTCCTTGACGTTCTCGTGCACGAACGTGTGGATCGTGATGTGGTGGACCCACTCGTCAAGCTGCGGCTGGGTGGGAAGCTCTCCGTGGACCAGCAGGTAGGCGACCTCGAGGTAGCTCGACCGCTCGGCGAGTTGCTCGATCGGGTAGCCGCGGTACTCGAGGATCCCCTTCTCGCCGTCGATGTACGTGATCGCGGAGCGACACGACGCGGTCGCCATGAACGCGGGGTCGTAGGACAGCAG
Organism: uncultured Solirubrobacterales bacterium; assembly: GCA_963770615.1. Taxonomy (GTDB): domain Bacteria; phylum Actinomycetota; class Thermoleophilia; order Solirubrobacterales; family Solirubrobacteraceae; genus Palsa-465. The sequence continues at coordinate 223,252 of CAVYQJ010000003.1, forward strand.
GCCGAAATCGTCCTCGTCGACCTTGATGTTGCGAAGCTCGGTGGCGCGGATCGTCCCGTCTTCGATCGGAATCTCGTATTGCTTCCCGGTTCGGTTGTCGGTGACCGTCAGGGTCTCTTTCGCCGTCGCTGCGCCGGCGCCGTCTAGTTCTTGCATCTCAGTCGTCATGGCGCTCCTCTCGCGCGGTTGCCGGGGGCGGGTGTTGCTGGCCGGAGCCGAGCGGAATACCAGCATTCAATGTAGTACCCGGGCGTTGCCGGCGGGACGCTAGACGCCGACGTGTACGAACGTCGTCTGGTTCGGGCGCGGGGGACGCGTTGCCGGCGCGGGGGGACGCGTGTCCGGGCGCGGGGCGACGCGTGTCCGGAGCGCGCGGGTCGACGCGTGTCCGGAGCGCGGGTCGACGCGTGTCCGGGGGCGCGGGGCGCTACTTCGGGAACGCGCTGGTCAGCACCGCAGCGGCCATCGCGGCGACCATCAGCACGAAGCTGACCGCCATCACGCCGCGCGCGCCGCGCGCGCTGCCCGGGAACGCCGGCCGCGTGAGACCGACCGCGGCGAGGCTGAGCGCCCAGACCACCAGCAGCCCGCCGGCGATGTAGAACGGGACCTTCGAAGGCTCGCCGGCGGCAAAGATCAGCGTCACCACGGCCGCGAGCCTATCCGATGTCGTTCTGGTCCGCGCCGCGGACGCGGGCGCCCTCGTAACGGCTCTCGGTGGCGGCGCGTTGCCCCTGGTAATGGCTGCCGAGCTCGGGGCTGCCGTAGGGCCGAAGCGCCGGCCGATCGAGCGCCATGAACGACAGCTGGGCGATCGGCAGGCCCGGGTACAGCTTGATCGGGATCCGGGTGAGGTTGTTGAGCTCGAGCGTCAGCGTGCCCTTCCAGCCGGGGTCGCAGAAGCCGGCGGTGGCGTGGACGATCAGTCCGAGGCGGCCTATTGACGACTTGCCTTCGATGCGCGCGACGATGTCGTCGGGGAGCTCGACCCATTCGAGCGTACGGCCGAGGCAGAACTCGCCGGGGTGGATGACGAACGACTCTTCGTTCTTGATGACCACTTCTTCGGTGAGGCCGGCGGGAGGCTCGCGCAGGTCGATCGCCGACGCGCGGTGGTTGTGGAACACGCGGAACGAGTCGCCGAGGCGCAGATCGACGCTCGCCGGCTGGACCAGGCCCGGATCCCACGGGTCGATCCTGATCCGGCCGTTGTCGACCAGCTCGACGATCGTCGCGTCGGACAGGACAGAGGCCAGGGCGCTCATATGCCAGCAAGTCTGCCAGCGGGTGGGGATGTGGGGCGAGCGGGCTGGGTGGAGCAGCGGGGCGGGCCGGGGTGGGGCGGCGGAGCGGGGTGGCGGCGGGAGTTCCCGGGTAACCCAAACGACCTGCATATCACGACATTTGACGGACATCGCAAAGGCCGTGCCGTGTCAAGCACGTGGGGCGCGCGTAGCACGGCAAGGCCCAGCCGATGTGGCTCCGTTGTCGAGTTATGCAGGTCGTGCGCGTCGCGGCGCGCGTCGCCCGGCCCTACGGCGGCGACGGGGTCTAGCGCTCGACCGTGCGGGTCCGCGCCCGCGCGGTCCGCACCCGCGGCGGCGAGGACGGCGCGGGATCGCCGTGCGGTCCACGGCGTGGATGACGCGGGAACGGCTTGCGCGGGTGGTTCGGGTAGCGCTTGATACCGCCGTCGTCGTCAGGGGAGGACGACTCGTCGGGCTCTTGCTTGATCGCCCACCAGACGATGTAGATCAGCCCAGCGAGAGGGATCTTCAGGGCGAACATCAACCAGATGAGTCCCCAAGTCACGGCGATCGATCCTACCGGGATCGAGCCGGGATTTCACGTCGAGCGACCCCGCGGGCGGCGTCTCCCCGAACACCGAACGTATTAATGTGCGCAAGACGTGTCGCTTGCTCGCCTTCGCCTGATCTCGCTCACCGGCGCGGCGCTGATACTGGTGTTGCTGGTGGTGCTGTCGCTCCTGGCCCGGCTCGACATCAAGCGCCTCCCGGCCGCCAGCGCCGAGGTCCCCGCCCCGCTCGCGATCGGCACCGAGCTCCAGGTTCCGCGTCCCGTTCCGTCGGTGCCGTTGATCGCCGCGAACGGCAAGCAGTCGTCGCTGCGCGCCTGGCGGGGGAAGTGGGTGATCCTCGCGCCGTCGATGACCCTTTGCCACGAGGTTTGCCCGCTGACGACCGGCGCGCTGATGGAGCTCGTCAACGACGTGCGCCTGGCCGGCCTGTCACGTCAGGTCGTGATCGCCGAGGCGACGGTCGATCCGTGGCGCGACAGCCCGGTCCGGCTGCGCGCCTACCAGAAGCTCACCGGCGCCAATTTCCAGATGCTGACCGGCACGCAGTCGGAGATCAAGCAGCTGTGGAAGTTCTTCGGCGTCTACTACGCGCGGGTGCCCCAGGGCAAGCCGCCCGACGTCGACTGGCTGACCCACAAGCCCGAGACGTTCGACGTCCAGCACACCGACGCGCTCTTCTTCATCGACCCGGCCGGCCAGGAGCGGATCGTCGACGAGGGCATGCCCGAGGTCGACGGTCAGCTGTCACCGGTGCTCAAGCGGCTCTTGAGCGCCCAGGGACTCCAGAACCTCGAGCACCCGCAGCTCCCGTGGAGCGCCAGCCAGGCGCTCGACGATCTGTACTTCCTGATGAACCGGAACGTCCCCGCGAGCGCCGTGCCGCAAGTCACCGCGCCGACCGCCGCCGCCGCGGCACGCGTGCTCGCCGGGTCGCCGGGGTCGCTCGCCGCGCTGCACGCTCAGGCCGGCCAGCTGATCGGCTCGGGCGGCACGCTCGCCGACCGCCTCCGCTCGCTTCGCGGGTACCCGGTCGTGCTGAACGCGTGGGCTTCCTGGTGCCCGGCGTGCCGGGCGGAGTTCTCGCTCCTGGGCGCGGCGTCGGCGCAGTTCGGACGCAAGGTCGCGTTCCTGGGAGCGGACACGAACGACTCGGCGGGCGACGCGCGGTCGTTCCTCTCCCACCACGCGGTGAGCTACCCGAGCTACTCGGTGGCATCGAGCGACCTGTCCTCGCTCGCGGTCCTCGAGGGGATGCCGACGACGATCTTCGTCAATGCCGCCGGCAAGGTCGTGTTCGTCCACACCGGCGAGTACGACACCGCGGCGGCACTCGACAACGACATCGAGCACTACGCGCTCGGGCGCAAAGCCGAGTAGGGATCGGTGGCGACGCGCGGGGGCAACGAGGGCTCGACCCTCAGCCACCGCGCGGGGCGCGCGGGCAACCACCAGCGCGCTCAGCTACGCGAGCTGCTGCTGAAGCTGGCGTTCGCCAGCGGCGAGCTCACTTCCCCTTCCGCCTGAGTCCGACGGCGGCCGCGCCGCGAGCGCGGATCCGATCGCGAGCAACGTCCACGTGATCGGGTCCTCGAGGAAGTCCGCGTACAGCAGCGTGTGGAACAGCAGCGCGAGGAACGCCGCTGCGATCGCCACGCGCGCCGGATCGGAGCGGCACCGCCTGAACAGCACGAACAGCGCCGCGAGCACGAGCCCGAGGTAGACGAGCACACCGATCAGCCCCTGCTCGGCCGCGATCGTCACCGGGATCGTGTGCGAGGCCGACGTCGTCTCCCCGATCGCGTGATGGCGGGCGGCGAACTCGGTCTCGAACGACCCCGATCCGTAGCCCCAGAGCGGTCGTTGCTTGAACAGATCGAGGCCCCCGGTGACGAGACCCGGACGGCCGCTCGAGGCGCCGTTGAGTCCCTGGTTGAGCCCGAACGTCGTCGGCGTGATCGCGATCACCGCCACCGCGAGCGCGACCACGCCGGCGGCGATGAAGGCCGCCCTCCCCACCCTCCATCGGATCGCCGCCAGCGCTCCCAGGCCAACCAGGAGCGCGCCGATCGAGGACCGCGACAGGGTCAGCAGCAGCGCCGCCCACAGGATCGCGAGCACCGCGCCCGTGATCAGCACCGTCCGTCGCCGGCGCGCGTACAGGATCACCGCCGCCAGCAGGATCATCACGAGCGCGAGGAACCGCCCGAAGATGTTCGGGTCGAAGAACACCGAGTTGACCGTGAAGTACGCGTGCAGCTGGTTGGCGGCGATCAGCTTCGGGTTCAGGAAGATCGTCTTGGTCTCGTACTCGACGAACCCGACCAGCGAGAACAGCACGGCCAGCCCGGCGAGCAGCGCGAGGCAGCTCCGCGTCAGCCGCTGCGTCCAATCGAGTCGGCGCAGCAGGCAGTAGGCGAGCGCGAACGGCACGTAGAAGAACGCCACCTGCTGGAGCGCGGTCGTGAACTTAGGCGAGTAGGCGGCCTGGAGCGCATACAGGACCACGTAGCCGGCGAGCAGCCGCTCGAGCCACCGGATGGGGCCGTCGCGGGGCGGCTCCGCAGGCGCAGGTGGCGCGGGCGCAGGTGGCGTGGACGCAGGTGGCGCGCGCCCCCGTAGCGAAGTCACGATGAACGCCAGCGAGCCGGCGGCGACGACGAAGTACAGCGGCACGAGCAGGTTCGACGTGACGCCCCCGGACTCGATCGGAATCCGGAACGGGAGCGCCACGATCACGGCGCCGGCGAGCACCTCCGGGCGCTTGGCGACGAGCAGCGCCGCCGCGCCCACCGCCGCGAGCGCTATCAGCGCTCCGACCGCGGCCACCAGCGGGTGGCGATGGACGACCCCGAGCTGCGGCGAGTGCCAGATGTCGCCGAGCAGCAGGATCGGAGCGAGCACGAGCGCGCCGAGCATCGCGAGCGCCTGGACGCGCGTGTCGCGGTGCAGCATGACGACGGCCGCGAGCGCCGCAGCCACCACAATCCCCACCTTCGGCAGCGGTCCGCTGAGGGCTCCATATACGAGCACGGTCAGAATGATCCTCTACCTTTGTCGAGCGCATGTCGTCTAAGAAGCTTCCAATTGCCCGACGCCGCGGCCTCTGGCCGTCGCTGTGCCTCGCGCTCACCGCGGTGGCGGTGGCCGGCTGTGGCGGTGCGGTCAGGGTCCAGCCGACCACCCCGGCGGGCTCCACGACGCTCGCCAGCCGGGGCAAGGTCGACAGTCCGCTGACCGACGTCCATAACCACCTCGGGTGCCTGCAGGCCGACCATCTGCCGGTTCAGGTCCTCAGCCCGACGAAGCTCCAGATCGGCGGCGCACCAGCGGGCCCGACGGTCGTGTTCACGCCCACGGCGGGGGCAGCGCAGGCTCAGCAGATCGACGGAAACGCGCAGGGCGCCGAGGTGATCGGCCCCGCCCTGATGTATCCGAATCAGGGGTCGCCTGCGGAGTTGACCCAGATCGAGGACTGCCTTGGACAGGGCGTGCAGGGATAGGCGGCCACTAGAATGCCCCGCGATGCCGGCGCCCGGTGCGCAGGCCCATGTACGCGTCTGCCGCTGCCGTGCGTAACTTGGCGAGCGCGGCACCAACCAGATCTTCCCGGTCCCCTTGTCGTCTGTTCCCACCGCTGAGCTGACTGCGCCCGCGCCGTCGACTGATGTCACGGCGCGCGCCCGCGCGCTCGCCGGCCGCGTGTCCGGCCCCCGGCTCTATCTCGGCCTGGGCGCCGCCGCGCTGGTCATCGCCGCGCTGTCGTTGCTGATCCCGTCGACCCCGAGCTACGACCCGTGGGCGTGGCTCGTTTGGGGACACGAGATCATCCACCTCGACCTCCACACCACCGGCGGCCCCTCGTGGAAGCCGTTGCCGATGCTGTTCACGACGGTGTTCGCGGTGTTCGGGAAGGCCCAGCCGGACCTGTGGCTGATCGTCGCGCGCGCAGGTGCGGTGATCGCGGTGGCGATGGTGTTCAAGCTCGCCTGGCGACTCACGCGTGACCTTGTGGGCGGCAAGGTCGAGCCGACCGGGTCGTTGCGCTGGCTCGCCGTGATCGCGCCGCTGCTCGCCGGCGTGATCGCCGCGGGCAGTCTCGTCAACTCGGGCGGGTTCATCTCCGACAACGCGCTCGGGTACTCGGAGGGCCTCGCGACTGCGCTCGCGCTGATCGCGGTCGACAGCTTCATGGACGGGGCGCGCCAGCGCGCGTTCGTGTTCGGCTTCTTCGCCGCCCTCGACCGCCCCGAACTGTGGTTCTTCTGGGGCCCGTACGGCCTATACCTGTTCTGGCGCGACCCGGGAGCGCGCAAGCTCGTCGTGGGCCTGTTCGCGCTGATCCCGGTGCTGTGGTTCCTGCCCGAGCTGTGGGGCTCGGGTCACCTGCTGCGCGGCGTCACCCGCGCACAGCACCCGCGCGCCAACAGCGCCGCGTTCGCGAAGTGCCCGGTGTGCACGGTGTTCAAGAAGGAGGCGTGGCCGACGGTCCTGAACCGGGTCAAGATCCCGGGCATCATCGCGCTGTTCGTCGCCGCGTTCGGGTTGTTTCGAAGCCGCGCCGCGTGGTGGCGGCACAGCGGCCCGGCGGACCGCGGGATCCGGGCGCGCGCGTGGCTGCTCGGCCTCGGCGTGTTCGGGCTCGTCTGGTGGCTGGGGATCGCGTTCGAGACGCAGGCCGGGTTCTCGGGCAACAACCGCTACCTCGTGCTTGGCACCGCCCCGGTCGCGATCGTCGGCGGGGTCGCGTGGGGATGGTTCTCGCGAACGCTGGCGGACTGGGTCCGCCGCGTCGCGGGGCTGCTCGGGTCGGGTTTCCGGCGGTTGACCGCCCCGGCGTTCGCTTTGTCCGCAGGCGTCGTGGTCGCGGTCGCGCTGTTCCTCGCGGTGCCGCCGTGGATCGGCACGAACATCATCAGCCTTCCGCGGACGCATCACGCGCTCGTCTACCAGGCCCACCTGCGCGAGGACCTGACCGCGGCCGTGCAGAAAGCGGGCGGCAAGAACGCGCTGCTCAACTGCGGCGCAGTCATGACCGAGGGCTTCCAGGTGCCGATGGCCGCTTGGACGCTCGGCGTCCGCACGCTGCAGGTCGAGGCCGAACCGAGCAACCTCGCGGGACCGCCGTGGCCGGCCGTGATCCTCCAGACCCGGGCGCAATCGAACGCGACGTTGCTGCCGACCCCGCAGCAGATCATCGCCTGGGAGCACGAGGGCGCGAAGTACAAGCTGATCGCGCACGTGCGCACGTTCCGGGTGTTCTCGACGTGCGCCAGTAAGGTGACAGCTAGTGGCCGTCAGCGCTCGGCCGCGCGGAATCCCGCGAGTCATCGACGTGCGCGAGCCGAAGCTGCTCCAGCGCGTCCCGGTGTGGGCGAGCACCGCGGGGATCCTGATCATCATCACGCTGATCTCCGCGTACCTGCGGACCAGGTACATCACCGGGCAGTTCTGGGAGGACGAGGCGATCACCACCGGGATCGCTTCGCACTCGCTGAGCGCGATCCCGGGGGTCATGCGCCACGACGGCTCGCCGCCGCTGTTCTACCTGATGCTGCACGTGTGGATCAGCATTTTCGGCGCCAGCGAGGCGGCGACGCATTCGCTGTCGCTGTTGTTCGGGCTGCTGTGCATTCCCGCCGGCACGTGGGCCGCCTGGAGCCTGTTCGGGCGGCGCGCCGGCCTGTACGCGGCCGTCCTGTTCGGGTTCAGCACATTCCTCACCGCGTACGCGCAGGAGACGCGGATGTACGAGTTGATGGCACTGCTCGGCATCCTCGAGACCGCGGCGTTCATCCACGGCTTCGTCTACCGGCGAAGGCCCTACCTGATTATGTTCGCGATCTGCCAGGCGCTGATGCTGTACACGCACGGCTGGGGCCTCTTCTTCGGCGTCGGGACGGTGCTCGCGCTGATCCCCGTGTGGCGGGCGAGCGACGATCGGCGGGGGCTCGTGCGCGATGCGATCTTCACTTACGTCGGCGCCGGGATCCTGTTCCTCCCCTGGCTTCCGAACTTCATCTACCAGGCCACCCACACGGGCGCTCCGTGGGCGCCGACGATCCGCTTCGGCGTTCCGGTCCTGCTGTCGCGGGATCTGCTCGGCAGCGACCGCCTCACGGTGGCACTGCTGGTCGCGATCATCATCGGGCTCGCCCCGTTCTTCACCAAGCGCGGCCGAGGCACCCGCGAGGGAACCGTCATGTGGTCGATCATCTTCCTGCTGTTCGGCACGCTGATCGTGGCCTGGCTGGCCTCGCAGATCACGCCCGCATTCGTCGCCCGGTACATGGCGCCGATCCTCGCGTCGATCCTGCTCCTGGCGGCGTGGGGCGCCGCCCGCTCGGGCGTCGTCGGGCTGGTCGCGATCGTGCTGTGCGTTGTGTTCGTCGTTCACCCCTCGTCTTACGCTCCTCAGTTCAAGAGCGACATGCGCGACATCGGCGGCGAGATGAAGCCGCTGATCCACCAGAACACGGTGGTGTTCAACGCCCAGCCCGACTCGACCCCGCTGGCTTGGTACTACCTGCCGGCGGGGCTGCACTACGTAACCTCGATCGGACCGGTAGACGACCCGAGCTACATGGACTGGGTGTACGCGCTCAAGCGCCTTACCAATGCCAACCCCGCGGCGACGCTCGATCCGGTGGTTGCTAGCCTCAAGCCCGGCCAGCGGTTGCTGTACGTACGACCGCTGACCGAGGGCGTCCAAGACTGGAAGGCGCCCTGGGTACGCCTGGTCCGGCGGCGCGCGGCGCAGTTGGGGCAGATCCTCCAGGACGACGTCAACAGCGGAGTGCTCAAACCGATAGCCACCGCGCCGAACAACTACCGCGGCGCCAGCATCCTTGCTTACGCCGCAGTGTTGTACGAGAAGGTTTCCTGAGATCTCGCGATGACCGATCTGAATTCCAACCCCCGCGGCGACGCCTCAGCCCACGGCTCTGACATCACGTCGGAGCACCCCGTGGTGGCGCTTGGGGGCGGCCCGGCCGGCCTCACCGCCGGCTATCTGCTCGCCAAGCAGGGCAAGCCGGTGATCGTGCTCGAGTCGACCGACCAGGTGGGCGGCATCGCGCGTACCGATGTGCGGGAGGGCTACCGCTTCGACCTCGGCGGCCATCGCTTCTTCACCAAGGCCAAGGAGGTCGACGCCCTCTGGCACGAGATCCTCGCCGACGAGTTCCTCAAGCGGCCGCGCCATAGCCGGATCTACTGGAACCACAAGTTCCTCGAATATCCGCTTCAGGGGATGGACGTGATCAAGAAGCTCGGGCCCGTCGACCTGACCAAGGCGCTCGTCTCGTACATGTGGGCCGCGGTCAAGCCCAAGGGGCGCGAGGACACCTTCGAGCAGTGGGTCACGAACCGCTTCGGCCGCTGGCTCTTCAACGAGTTCTTCAAGTCCTACACGGAGAAGGTGTGGGGGGTCTCGACGTCCGAGATCCGGGGCGAGTGGGCGGCGCAGCGGATCAAGGGGCTGTCGTTCTTCGCCGCCGCCAAGAACGCCTTCTTCGGCAACAGGGGCAACCAGATCAAGTCGCTGATCTCGGAGTTCAACTACCCGCGCTATGGACCGGGACAGATGTGGGAGAAGATGCGCGACGAAATTCGCGCGCATGGCGGCGAGGTCCGTCTCAACGCGCCGGTGACGCGGATCCGCTTCGACGGTAACCGCGTGGCCGAGGTCGTCGCGGGCGGGGAGACGCTGACGCCCTCGTACGTGATCTCGTCGCTGCCGCTGCGCACGACGGTTGGGATTGCCGAGCCCGAGGCGCCAGCCGACGTCCGAGACGCGGCGCGCGGGCTGCGCTACCGCGACTTCCTCACGGTGCTGCTCGTGATCGAGAACGAGGACGTGTTCCCCGACAACTGGATCTACATCCACGACCCGTCGGTGAAGGTTGGGCGAATCCAGAACTTCCGCTCCTGGAGCCCGTACATGGTCCCCAACGACAAGGACGCGTCGATCGGGATGGAGTACTTCTGCTTCGAAGGGGATGAGCTCTGGAGGATGAGCGACGACAAGCTCGTGACGATGGCGACGCGCGAGATTCAGCAGCTCGGCCTGGCTCGGGCCGACAAGGTGAAGATGGGCTTCGTCGTGCGCGTACACAAGGCGTATCCGATGTACGACGCCGAGTACGCCGACCGGGTGAAGACGATCCGCGGGTGGCTCGATCGGATCCCGAACCTCATCCAGGTCGGACGCAACGGACTGCACCGTTACAACAACTCAGACCACTCGATGCTGACCGCGATGCGCGCTGTCGACAACATCCTCACGGGGTCCCACCACGACATCTGGGCGGTCAACGCCGAGAGCGTGTACCACGAGGAAGACGTCGAGGATGAGCAACCCTACGTCGCCGCGCCCGACACGCCGGCGATGGAGCAACCGCTCGCGTAGGGCGGGTCCGTGCGAGTCGGGCGGGTTCTTCGGAGCGGGCGGGGGTTGAGGTCGGTGCGGCGCGTGTTGCTCGCAGGGGTGGTCGCGATGGCGGGGGCGGTCTCCGCGGTGGCGCTTGTCGGTCCGGTGGCGCTCACGCTGCCCGCGTCGGCCGGTGCCCAGACGACCAGCCCACTGAGCGGCGGCTTCCCGCAGCCATCGGTTTCGATCCCGACTTCGACGACGGCCACACCGACGATCCAGACGACCGCGACCGCCGGCAGCGGCAGTGGGTTCACCGGGAGCTCGGCGATCATCATCGCGGTCGGAGCGATCATCGTGCTCGGCGGGATCTCGCTGTACATCTGGCGCGACGCCCGCCGGCGCGCCCCGAAGGGCCACCGGCTCAACGCCCAGATCGACGCGGAGGGCAAGCGAGCCGGGTCTAAGGCGCGTCCGAAGCCGCGCAAACTGAGCGCGGCGGAGAAGCGCCGGCGCAAGCGTGGCCGGGCGCGATAAGCACCCAGACGACTCGCGAGCAGCCACACCCGGGCACGGCCGGCCGCGACCCGGTCCACGCCACCGTCCACAGCTCGTCGCTCCTGACCCGGTCGGTCCGCTGCGGCCTTAGCTTTTGTTTTCAGCGTGCGTCCGCGTTCTTGGGCGGATTGGGTCTGACGGCGGGCATCTGGAGCGGGGTGGAGCGGGTCGCCGGCGCGCGGCCGCTCGCGGATCATGCGTAACACGCCAATTGGTGCGATTCGGGTGAGCCGTGGCGTGTCAGGCATGTGGGGCATGCGTAGTAGGTCACGGCCAGGCAGGAGGCGGTCGATTGTCGTGTCATGCATGCTCCGCACACCGCGCAACGCCCCGGAGGACCACCGCCACCCACCCTCAGGTGCCGCCGTCAGAAGCCTGGCGCCTACCGCGAGAAAAACTCCACCAAGATCACGCTCGCGTAACCAAACGACGTCGGCAGGCACGCTTCAGCTGGCTCGCGAGTCGTCCCGGAGCGCGGCCCGCGCCCGCAACAGCTGGCGGTCGACCGTCCGGGGCGTGCAGCCTTCGTGTGCCGCCATCTCGGTGTAGCTAAGCCCGAAGGCATGCAGCCACACGAGGCGCTGCTGCCGCTCCGGGAGCCGGCGCACCTCGTGTAGGCGCTCTCGGAGGTCCGCGAGCTCGTGCGGCGTCGCGCCGGCGAGGAAATCCGCCGGCTCCTCGCCGGTCTCGATCGCGGCGTCGAGCGGCAGTTCGCGCCGTGCGCGACGCAGCGACCTCCAAGCCTCGTGGACCGCGGTCCGGGCCAGCCACGCCATCACGGTCTCGCGATGGACCCGCTGACAGTGGTGCAGCAGACGGAACCACGCGACCTGGCACGCGTCCTCGATCACCGCGTCGGACGCGCGCACGTCGAGACGCACGATCTGCTCGAGGCGCTCCGCGAACGAGCCGTAGAGCTCGCCGACCTCGCCGGCGCCCATTTCTGTTACTTCTTCGATGAGGGCCATATTGAGCCTAATTGAGACAAAATTGGTGCGAACAAACCTAGCAAGCTTCATTTCATATTGCTAGGTTCATTTAGCTTCAATTGGCTCAATTAGACTGGAGGAATAAGACCATGCTGATTCAGCTCCTGTCGCCGCTCGGCGACGTCAGCGCCACGCCCGATGTGGGCGGTCTGCCGGGGAGCAACGTCCTGCAGCAACTGGTGAACGGCGCCGAGGCGTGGGCGCTGGCGATCGCGCTGATCGGGGCGTTCGTCGGCGCCGCGCTATGGGCGATCGCGTCGCACGGCCACAACCCGCACTACGCGGCCCGCGGGCGGATGGCGGCGGTGATCTCCGCCGCGTCGGCGCTCGTGATCGGGTCGGGCCCCGGCATCGTCAACTTCTTCGAGCACCTCGGCACGACCGCCCGATGAGTGCCGCGTCGAGACCGGCGACCGTCGCTCTCATCTGCGTGCTGGCGCTCGCGGCGCGTGGGCGGTCGCGTCGGCGCCGGCTTCGGCGCTCGGCCTGGGGGGCACCGGCCTCGGCGGCACCAGCCTCGGCGGCACCGGCCTGGGCGGCACCGGCCTCGGCGGCACCGGCTTGAGTGGCACCGGCCTGGGCGGTGCGGGCCTTGGAGGCGCGACCCAGACGCTGGTGTCCTCCACCGGCACGGCGGTCGAAGCGACGCTCGCCGCATGGGTGCTCGGTAGCGCCCAGGGCGTGCTCGATGACACCGCGACCGCGTTGGGCGAGACCACCGCTCCTCAGCTTCGTACGACCTGGTTTTCGTCGACGTACTGGCGAATGGCCGCGATCGCCTCGGTGCTGACACTGCCTTTCCTGTTCGCGGCGGCGGTCCAGGCCGTGATCCGCTCAGACCTCGCCCTCCTGGCGCGAGCGACCTTCGGTTTCCTGCCGCTGGCGATGCTCGGCATCGCGATCGCCGCGCCGCTGACGATGCTGCTGCTGGCCGCGTCCGATCAGATGAGCGGATTCATCTCCTCGGCCGCCGGCAACGCGAGCGCACACTTCCTCGCCAAGGCAGGGGCCGTGATCGGCGCCCTGGACACCGCCGCCGGCTCGCCTTTCCTCGCCCTCCTCGTCGGGCTGTTCATGATCGGCGCTGCGTTCGCGCTCTGGATCGAACTGCTGATGCGTGAGGCAGCCGTGTACGTGATCGTGCTGATGCTGCCGCTCGCGTTCGCCGCGATGGTGTGGCCGGCGCGGCGGATCTGGGCGGTCCGGGCCGTCGAGTTGCTGGTGGCGCTGATCCTCTCGAAGTTCGCGATCGTCGCGGTGCTGTCGCTCGGCGGCGCCGCCATCAGCTCGGGAGCGGACGGCGGGAGCGTCAGCGCAGTCATGACTGGCGCGGTGCTGGTCTTGCTGGCGGCGTTCTCGCCCTGGGCACTCCTGCGGCTGATTCCGCTCGCCGAGCTTGCTAGCGGCGCCGTGGGCACGTTCCGAAGCGAGGTCGGCCGGGCGAATCCCGTCGCCGCTGCCGCGCGCGCGGCGGATGAGTGGAGCTCGATCGCCACGGCTGCGATGCGGCGCGATGCGCAGGCCGCCGGGCCCGACCCGGGACCGCCGGCGCCGCTCGATCCCGGCCAGTCCGGGGGTGACGGTCCGGGTCCGGACGATGGCGGCCGCCCACGGTGGCGGTGCGGGTCCGGACGGCGGGGGCGATTCGGCCGGTGACGACCCACTACCCGACCCGGTCTTCGACTGGGCTCGGATACCCACGCTCGAGCTCGGCCCGAACGGTACGGGCGGGTCAACGGGCGTCTGGCCCCACGAGGACGCATCGTGACCGGCGAACGGCTCAGCTACCGGTTCGGTCCGCTCGAGCGCAGGGGCCTGCTCGGGCAGCTCCGCGGCGGGCAGGCGGCCGCGGTGGCGACGGGAGCGGCGGCGGCGATCCTCGTGCTCGATCGCGCGCCGTCGGCGGGCGGCGCGTTCCTCGGGACGCTGTTGCTGGGCGGCTCGGTGCTGATCGCGTTCGCGCCGCTCGGCCGCCGCACCGCCGAGGAATGGGCGCCGGTCGTGTTCGCGTTCTCACTACGGCTCTTGCGCGGCCGGCTCAGGTTCCGCTCGCGCGCGCCGGCCGGCGGGATGCTGGCAACGGAGCGCCCCGGGCCGTTGCGGCGGCTGCTCCGCCATCCAGCACCAGATGCTCCGCCCGCGATCAGAGGCGTCCGGATCCTCGACGCGCCTTACCGCGATCAGCCGGTCGGCGTCCTGAGCGAGCTCCGAGGGCGCCGGCTCACCGCCGTACTCGCGTGCCGCGTGCTCGCGTTCTCGCTGCTCGACGCCGAGGCCCAGGAGCGGCGGCTCGCGCGCTGGGGCCTGATCCTCGCCGGCGCCGCCGCCGGCCCGGTCAGGCGGATCCAGTGGATCGAGCGGACCGCGCCCGCGCAGGGCGACGAGCTCGCGCGCTGGCTCCACGACGAGCGCGACCCGGCCGTGCCGTTGCGGGGCACCCCGATGATCGAGTCCTACCTCGAGCTGATCGGCTCGACGACGAGGGCCACGCAGGAGCACGAGGTCCTGATTGCGGTCCAGATCGACGCGCGCCGCGTCGCCGACCGCGACGGCGACGGACCGACTCGGGCGCTGGTCGAGCAGACCGAGCGGGTCGCGCAGGGGCTCGAGGCGGCCGAGGTGACCGTGCTCGGCGCGCTCGGGGCCGGGCAGCTCGCGCGGACGCTGCGAACGGCGTTCGATCCGTACGCCCGCGCCGAGCTGGCGGTCGTCGAGGCGGCGGAACCGAACCGCGACGGCCTCGCCGAAGCCAACGCGTGGCCGCTCGGGGCGCGCGAGCACTGGGATCACTACGGCAGCGATGGCGCTGTCCATGCGACCTTCTGGATCGGCGGCTGGCCGCGGGTCGACGTCTCGCCGATGTTCATGGACGCTCTGCTCGGTCGCTCGAACGTGGTCCGGACGGTCGCGGTCACGTTCCAGCCGATCGCGCCCGACCGCTCCACGCGCGAGGTTGAGGCCGCCGTCACGCGCGACCACGCCGACCGCGAGCTCCGCCACCGCTTCGGCCAGGCCGAGACCGCCCGCCAGCGCCAGGCGCAGGAGGCCACCATCCGCCGCGAGGCCGAGCTCGCCGCCGGCCACGCGGAGGTCCGACTGGCCGGGTTCGTGACCGTGTCGGGACGGGACCGCGACGATCTGCGCCGCGCGTGCTCGGACATCCACGAGCAGGCGGCTCGCGCCCGGCTCGAGCTGCACCGGATGTACGGCCAGCAAGCCGAGGCGTTCGCGTTCACGCTGCCGCTGTGCCGGGGGCTGCGATGACCGCCGAGCGGCCCGGGCACCGCTGCACGACGCGTCACGCGCAGGCCATCTATCCGTTCGTCGCTACCGGCGGGCTCGGCGGCCGGGGCGTGTTCGTTGGGCGCGATTCGAGCGGCGGCGCCTTCTGTTACGACCCCTGGGTCCTGTACGGCGACGGGACGCTCGATGACCCGAACGCAATCGTGCTCGGCAAGCTCGGGCAGGGCAAGAGCGCGCTCGTCAAGACGCTCCTGTGGCGGATGCTCCTGTTCGGCCGGCGCGCGTTCGTGCTCGACGTCAAGCGCGAATACGGACCGCTGTGCGCGGCCGTCGGGGTCCGCCCGGTGGCGCTCGAGCCAGGCGGTTCGGTCCGGCTGAACCCGCTCGCCTCGCGCCCGGAGGAGCACGCCCAGCTGGAGTTGCTTCGCGCCGTGACGATGACCGCGGTCGGCGGCGCACTGAGCCAGATCGAGGCGGCCGCGCTCCGCGAGGCCCTCCACACGGTCCGGGCCGGCGGCGTCGCCGAGCCAACGCTTCCCCAGATCGCGAAGGTCCTGTTTGACCCGATAGCCGAGATGGCCGAGCGACTCCGTACCACGCCCGAGCGGCTCGCGCTCGACGCCCGCCGCGCCGCGCTCGCGATCCAGGACCTGTGCGAGGGACCGCTGCGGGGGATGTTCGATGGCCCCACGAGCCCCGGCCTCGACCTCGACGCCCGACTGCTCGTGCTCGACCTGCATGCGGTCAAGGACTCGCCGGCGGTCGGGATCCTGATGGCCTGCGCCACCGCGTGGATGAGCGCGCTGCTCGCGCGGATGGCAGAGCGCCCCGGACGCGAGCGCCTGATCAACGTCGCCGACGAGTCGTGGAAGATCGTCCAGCACACGGGCCTCGGGGAGTGGTTCCAGTCGAACTTCAAGCTCGCCCGGCAGTTCGGCGTGATGAACCTCGTCGTGCTGCACAAGCTGGCGGACCTGCGTGCCGCCGGGGACGCCGGCTCGCGAGCGGCGCGGATCGCCGAGGGGCTCGTGGCCGACGCCTCGACTCGAATCGTCTACCACCAGGACGAGAGCCAGGTCCCGCTCACGCGCTCGCTGCTAGGCCTGTCCGAGACCGAGTCACGGCTGATCTCGACCCTGTCGGCGGGGCAGGCGCTGTGGCGGGTGGGCAGCCGGTCGTTCGTGGTCCAGCACTACCGCTCACGGCTGGAGGCCAAGCTCACGAACACGGACACGGGGATGCGGCTGACCGACGCGAGGATCGACCGCGGATGAGCTCGCGCGGCGGTGACCTGGTCTCTGACGGCGTGTTGCTCGCCGTGATCGGTGGCGTGCTCGCCGTCGCGGGGACGCTGTGGCTGTGGGGCGGCGTCGCCGGCGCGCTGTTCGGATCGGGCTGGCCCGGCGTCGGCGCCGGCCAGCTGCTCGGCGTGCTGACGCGGCTGCCCTCGCGCCTGTCGGATCCCGCCGGCGCGTGGCCGGCCGCCGTGCGGGCGGATCTGCCGGGGGCGCCGGGGTTCTACGCCGCGCTGGTGATGCTCGCCGGCGTCGGCGCCGGGATCGGATTCCTCGGCGGCCGGATCAGTGGAAGGCTCGGACACGGGGGCGGCGCGCGCTGGGCGAGCGCGCCGGAGCTCCGCCCGCTGCGCAGCGTCGGGCGGTCCCGCCGCGCCGGGCGGCTCGTCCTGGGCCGCCATGGCGGCCGGCTGCTTCACGCCGAGCACCGGCACGCGCTGGTGGCATTCGGTCCGCCGCAGTCAGGCAAATCCGCCGGAATCGCGATTCCCGCGCTGCTCGAGTGGGCCGGTCCCGCGGTCGCCAGTTCGATCAAGACGGACCTGGTCTCCTCGACGATCGACCGACGGCGCGAGCTCGGCGAGGTGTTCGTGTTCGATCCGTTCGGTCTGTCGGGGGTGCGGGCACACACGTGGTCTCCGCTCCACGCCGCCCACACCTGGGACGGAGCGCTCGAGGTCGCCTGGCGGCTCGCCTCGGCCGGCGAGCTCGACCGGCGGAGCGTCGAGGGCGGCGACTTCTGGGCGGTCGCGGCCGAACAGCGGCTCGCACCACTCCTGTTCGCGGCCGCGGTGTCCGGGGCGGGCATGGATACGGTCGTGCGCTGGACCGGTGGCCAGGGGATTCGGGAGCTCGACCAGGCGCTGCTGTGCGCCGGCGAGGACGGTCACCCCGCGTACGACGCCGTGCGGGCGTTCGAGGCCCAGGCGGACCGGACTCGCACCTCGATCGAGGCGACCGCACAGACGCTGCTCCGCGCCTACCGGTTCGGGCGAGTCGCGCGCTCGGCGCAGTCGAGCGAGATCACCGCGGACCGGCTGCTCGACGAGGCGGCGACGCTGTACCTGATCGGCGACGCCAAGGCGTCGAAGCTGCTGCGGCCGATCTTCCTGGCGCTGCTCGGCGAGGTCGTCGACCGGGCCTACGAACGCGCCACGCTGGCAGGCGGCCGTCTCGAACGACCGCTGTTGCTGTGCCTCGACGAGGCCGGAAACATCGCTCCGCTACCCCATCTGGCCGAGATCGCGTCGACCGCGCCGAGCCACAACATCCAGCTGGTCACGATCTTCCACGACCTCGCGCAGGCCCGGTCGCGCTACGGGCAGCAGGCCGAGACCGTCGTCAACAGCCATCGCGCGCGGATGCTGCTGCCGGGCGTCGCCGACCTCGAGACGCTCCGCTACTTCGCCGGCCTGGCCGGCGAGGAGGAGGCCCGCGACCGCAGCCACACGACTGGTGCAGGCGGCACGACGCGCTCGACCTCGCGCCGGCGCCGGCCGCTGATCGCGCCGGAGGCGCTCCGGCAACTGCCCGACCGTCATGCGCTGCTGCTGTACGGCCGGATCCCGCCGACGCAGGTCCAGCTGCGGCTGTGGTTCGAGGACCGGCGCATGCGAAGGCTGGCGAGTGCGGCGTGAGCGTGCCCGAGCCCGATGACTGGCACGAGCCCGAGCACGACTGGGACGAGCCCGTCTCCGCGCGCTGGCCGCTCAGCTGCGAGGGCCTGTATCCGCGCGAGCGGTGGATGTGGTTCGAGCAGCTGTGGTCGGACGTGTGCGCGCTCCGCGGGCGCTACCGGCTGGCGCTCCGCAGCGGGTGGTGGGAGGACCCGGTCCAGGTAGAGGCGCTGGCGGCACTCGCGGCCTGGGTCGAGCGCTACGACTCGGGCGAGTGGGACGACCCGCCTGGGAAGCTCGCGCTGCTGTACGACCTCGAGCGGGTGGCCGCGCTGCTCAGGGACGGCGGTGAGCCGTTCCATCCCGATCGCGACCGGCTCGCGTTCGCGCGGCACCTGATCGAGCTTGGGTGCCAGCCTCCCCCAGATCGCTGAGTGGTCGCTCTCGGTGTCGCCGTACTTGCGAAAGCGACCACTCGGTAGTGGTGGCACGTGGCGAGTGGTGGTGAGCGCCCGTCCACGCGCGGAGGTCGGCTCGGGCATGATCCCTAGTGCAAGTCCTGCCGATCAAGGAGCCTAGATGCCGCTAGCCAAGCAGCGCCCGCGGATGGAGTATCCCGAAATAGTCGAGCGCATGGAGTCGGCGGCGGCGACGCTGCCGATCCACGAGCTCGGGGACAGCGGCCTCGACAGCGAAATGGCGTACGAGCTGATCTCGAGCGAACTGCTGCTCGACGGCCAGGCGCGCTTGAACCTGGCGACGTTCGTGACGACGTACATGCCGTCGATCGCGGCCAAGCTGATGGCCGATACCGCGGACAAGAACATGATCGACAAGGACGAGTACCCGCAGACGGCGGAGCTCGAGGCACGGTGCGTGAGCATCCTCGCCGAGATGTGGAACTCGCCCGCGCATGAGCAGGCGACGGGCTGCTCGACGACGGGGTCGAGCGAGGCCGCGATGCTCGGCGGAATGGCACTGAAGTGGCGATGGCGGGAGCGGATGCGCAAGGCGGGCAAGCCGACCGACCGACCCAACATGGTGATGGGCGCCAACGTCCAGGTCTGCTGGGAGAAGTTCTGCCGATACTGGGATGTCGAGCCGAAGCTGGTGCCAATGGAGGGCAACCGGTTCCACCTCGAGGCTCCACAGGCTGTGGCGGCCTGCGACGAGAACACGATCGGCGTCGTGGCGATCCTCGGCTCGACGTTCGACGGCAGCTACGAGCCGGTCAAGGAGATCGCGGCCGCGCTCGACAAGCTCGAAGAGGACACCGGGTGCTACGTGCCCATCCATGTGGACGCGGCCTCGGGCGGGTTCGTGGCGCCGACGCTCCAGCCCGACCTCGAGTGGGACTTCCGGATCAAACGGGTGCAGTCGATCAACGCCTCGGGCCACAAGTACGGCCTCGTCTACCCGGGAGTCGGTTGGGCGATCTGGCGCAACGAGGAGGCGCTGCCGCGCGATCTGGTCTTCGACGTCAACTACCTCGGCGGTCACATGCCGACGTTCGCGCTGAATTTCTCGCGTCCGGGCAGCGAGGTCGTCGCCCAGTACTTCATGTTCACGACGCTCGGTCGCGAGGGGTACCGCCGGGTGATGCAGGGGGCGCAGGACGTGGCCACCCACATCTCGGGCGCGATCGCAAAGATGGGTCCGTACCAGCTGATCTCCGAGGGCAGGGAGCTTCCAGTGTTCGCGTTCGCGCTGAACCCGGATGTGACCAATTACACCGTGTTCGACGTGTCCGACAAACTGCGCCAGCACGGCTGGCTCGTGCCGGCCTACAGCTTCCCCGAGAACCGCCAGGACCTGAGCGTGCTGCGGATCGTGGTGCGAGCCGGGATGACGATGGGGATGGCGGACAACCTGCTGGAGCACCTGAGCGAGATCACCGAGTTCTTCGAGTCGCTGAACGCTCCGTTGCCCGGTCCGGACGTCGACAAGCGCACCGCGTTCGCACACTAAGAAAACGCTAAAGGTCCGGCCTCGCGGAGCCGATGAGTGAAGTACGCGCGCCGGCCGAATCTGTATTAGCGGCCGGCACCTGACCGACAGCAGGCCTGTGGCGGCGGCGAGAGCGCTCTAGAGCAGCTCAGCCAGCCGCCGCGCCGCTGCGCTTATCTGCCGAGGTGTACTCGCCTCGAGCACCGCCTGGAGATCGAGCACGCGAACGCCGAACGCGTCTAGCTCGCGCGTGCCGACGATCGCGTGGCACGGCACGCCGGATTGACGCGCCCGGGTCGAGACCTCGGAGACGACCTTGCCGGCGAGGCTTTGCTGATCGAGCTTGCCCTCGCCGGTCACGACCGCGCGGGCGGCGCGCATGCGCCGGTCGAAGTCGACCGCGTCGAGCACGAACTGGGCGCCTGGGACGAGGTCGGCGCTGAACTCCGCCCACAGCCCGCCCGACAGCCCGCCGGCGGCGCCGGTCATCGGCTTCCCGCGAGGGTCACGCCCCAGACGACGTGCCTGGTCGTTAAGGCGTTTGGTGAGTCGTGCGACGGTACGTTCGTCGGCGCCCTTCTGCGGCCCGAACACGCGCGCCGCGTGCTCGAACGGCGTGCGGACGTCGGTCAGGATCGTGATCCGCGCGCCGCCGAGGCCGCCGGCCTCCCGGATCGCGCGAATCGCGCCGGTGCCGCCGTCGGTGGTCGCACTCCCGCCCACGCCGAGGTACACGAGATCTGCGCCCGCCTCGATCGCCGCCATGATCAGCTGCCCGGTGCCGAACGTGCTCGCCTGCACCGGATCGCGCTCGGATGGGTCGACGAGGCCGAGGCCGCTCGCCGCCGCCGTCTCGACGACCGCGACGCGATCGCCCAGCGCGAACGCGGCGTCGATCGGGCGTCCGAGCGGATCGGACACGGAGACGGTGCGCAGCTCGCCGCCAACCGCGTCGATGAGCGCGTCGAGCGTCCCCTCGCCGCCGTCGGCGACCGGGCACAGGTCGACGGGCCGGCCTGCATCCTCGAGGCCGCGGCCGATCGCCTCCGCGACCTCGGCGGCGGTCAGCGTCCCTTTGAACGAGTCGGGGGCGACGAGAATCGTGGTGGGAACGCCGGGGATCATGCCGACAGTATCTTCGGTGATCGGTGCACGAGACGCCCGCCGACATCCGCGCGCTCCAGCAATTGCTCGATCGCAGCTACGAGCGCGCCGGCCGGCATCTGCGGAGCATCACGACGCCTGAGCGGCGGGTGGACGCCGCGACCCTGGCCGCTCGCCTCACTGGCATGTGCCTGCTCGTTGTCGCCACCGTGACCGCCGACTGCCGACCGATCGCGGGACCGCTCGACGGGATCTTCTACCGCGGCGCGTTTCACTTCGGGACCGCGCCGAACTCGGTCCGCTACCGCCATCTGCTCGCGCGGCCGCAGGTCAGCGCCACGCACCTGCCGCGCGAGGAGTTCGCGGTCAACGTGCACGGCCGCGCGGTGCCGGTGGAGATCGCCGGCGGATTCCGCGAGACGCTGCTCGAGGTGTACGTGCCGCGCTACGGGGCCGACTGGGAGGAGTTCCTCGACAGCGGTCCGGTGTACATGCGGATCGACGCCGACCGGATGTTCACGTTCGGGACGGGCTAAGCCCACATTCGACAGGTCGCCCCCGGCGAGCGTGGGGTTAGCCACGCAACAGGTGGCTGAACCTGAATTCACCGCCCGCGGGGGTGGCGAGTGTGGGGTTGTCCGGGTGGATGATTTTGGGCCTCGCCGCCGTAGGCGGCCCCAAAATCTCACGCCACGGCTTGCGCCACCGCTCGCCCGGCCGTCCGCCCGCTGAACAGGCACCCCCCGAGGAACGTTCCCTCGAGCGCGCGGTAGCCGTGCACGCCACCGCCACCGAAGCCGGCCACCTCGCCGGCGGCGTACAGCCCCGACAGCGGCTCTCCGCCGGCCGTCATCACGCGCCCGGACAGATCGGTCTCGAGCCCGCCGAGCGTCTTGCGGGTCAGGATCCACAGGCGGACCGCGATCAGCGGCCCGGCTGCCGGATCGAGCAGCCGGTGGGGTTTGGCGACGCGGCTCACCCGGTCGGGCAGATACCTCCGCGCGCCGTGGATCGCCGTGATCTGGAGGTCCTTGGCGTAGGGGTTGGCGACCTCACGGTCCCGGGCCTCGATCTCGCGCGTAAGGTCGCCGGCGTCGATCAGGTCATCCCCGGTCAGGGCGTTCATTCGCTGCACCAGCGAACGCAGATCGTGCTCGACGACGAAGTCGACGCCGTGGCGCTTGAACGCCTCGACCGGCGCCGGTGCGCCCTTGCCGACCCGGCTCGCGATCACCTGGCGCTTGCTCTTCGAGACCAGGTCCGGGTTCTGCTCGGACCCGGACAGCGCGAATTCGCGCTCGATGATCTTCTGCGTGAGCACGAACCAGCTGTACTCGTGACCGGTCTTCATCAGGTGCTCGAGCGTGCCGAGCGTGTCGAAGCCGGGGAACAGCGGCACGGGAAGGCGCCGGCCGGTCGCGTCGAGCCACAGCGGCGAGGGGCCGGGCAGGATCCGGATTCCGTGGCGGGTCCAGATCGGGTTCCAGTTCTCGATGCCCTCGGTGTAGTGCCACATGCGGTCGGGGTTGATGATCCGCGCGCCGGCGTCGGCGCTGATCTTCAGCATCCGACCGTCGACATAGTCGGGAACGCCCGACAGCATGCGCTCCGGGGGGCGGCCCAGCCTCGCGGGCCAGGCCTCGCGCACGAGTTCGTGGTTGGCGCCAATCCCGCCCGAGGTCACGATCACCGCCTGCGCGCCGAGCTCGAACTCGCCCACCGGCGTACGCGAGCTCGGCTGCCCGCGCGAGACCGAGCTCGGCTCGAGCACGGTGCCGGCGACGCCGGCGAGCGCGCCGCCATTCGAGGTGATCGAGTCGACGCGGTGGCGGAACTTCAGCGTCACGAGGCCCCGGGCGACGCCCTCGCGCACGCGGCGCTCGAACGGCTCGACTACACCCGGGCCGGCGCCCCACGCGATATGGAAGCGCGGTACCGAGTTCCCATGCTCGGTGGCGAGGTAGCCGCCGCGCTCGGGCCAGCCCGGGGTGGGCACGAAGCGCACGCCCTGGTCGTACAGCCACTGGCGCTTCTCGCCGGCGGCGAACTCGACGTACGCCTGCGCCCACTTGCGCGGCCACGCATCCTCGGGGCGGTCGAAGCCGGCGCTGCCGAGCCAGTCCTGGAGCGCGAGCTCGAGCGAGTCGTGGATCCGCACCCGCCGCTGCTCGGGGGTGTCGACGAGAAACAGGCCACCGAGCGACCAGAACGCCTGGCCGCCGAGGGAGGCCTCGGGCTCCTGGTCGAGCAGGATCACGCGCCGGCCGGCGTCGGCGAGCTCCGCGGTGGCGACGAGCCCGGCGAGCCCGCCGCCGACCACTATGACGTCGGCATCGGTGCTCACTGCGACATCTGCTCCAGCTTGCAGTCCTGTGGCGCCTTGTCCTCGCGCCAGCGCAGGATCTTCGTGCCGTGGCGGATGCGCCCACCGCTGGCGTGGTCGAACGTGACCTCGACGACCAACTCTGGGCGGAGCTCGATCCACTCGAGGTCGCGCTCGCTCTGCCACCGGCTGGGATCGCCGTGGCCGCGGTTGCCGGTCTCATAGGCGGCGAGCTTGCCGACGAGCGAGCGCTTCTCGGCTGCCTTCAAGCCCGATGAGTGGCCGACCACGTGCATCTTGCCGGCGTCGTCGTACAGCGCGAGGATCAGCGAACCGACCGTGTCGGGCTCCTTGCCGGGGCGGTAGCCGACGACGGCCGCGTCGATCGTCCGCACCCGCTTGATCTTCATCATCCCGGTGCGCTCGCCGGGGCGGTAGGGCGCGCGGACGTCCTTGGCCACCACGCCCTCGCCGCTGCGCAGCCATGGTTCGGCCTGCTCGGGATCCATCGTCAGCGGGGTGCAGTCGATCCCGGTAGTGCACAGCTCCTCGAGCCCCGCCCGCCGCTCGGAGAATGGCTTTTCCAGCCACGACTCGTCCTCGAGCGCAAGCAAGTCGAACGCGACATACCGTGACGGAGTCTCGACCGCAAGCATGTCGATCCTCGACTTGGCGGGGTGGATGCGCTGCTGGAGCGCGCCGAAGTCCTGCCCGCCCTCGGGGTCGTCGATCACGATCTCGCCGTCGACTACGTACCGGCCGGACGGAAAGGACAGCTCGGGGAAGTAGCGCGCGAGCGGCTTTCCGCTGCGGGACTGGATCATCGTCGGCTCGCCGTCGACGAACACGATCGCCCGGAAGCCGTCGTACTTGGGCTCGTAGGACCACTGCTCGCCGATCGGAAGGCCGGCGCGCGAGCGCGCGAGTTGTGGCTCGACCGGCGGCTTCAGCGGCAGACTTGGCATGGCCGCGATGCTATGCGATGCGACCGGGCGGGCGTCGCGGGTGCCGTCTCGGGCGGGAGGTCCGGGGCCAGTACGATGGACCGATGGCACCCGCCCGCGCCACCGTCGCCGAAGAGGAATACGTCGAGATGCTGTTCTGGCTCTACGAGGCGGGGCTGCCGATGACCGGCGCCAACCTCGCCCGGGCGATGCAGCTCTCAGCGCCGACCGTGCACGAGATGCTCGGGCGGCTCGAGCGGGACGGGTACATCGCCCGCAACGCCGAGCGGACGATCGAGTTCACCGACGCCGGACGCGAGAACGCCGAGCAACTCGTCAGCCGCCATCGGATGATCGAGCGGTTCCTGACCGACACCGTCGGAGTGCCGTGGGACGACGTGCACGAGGAGGCCGAGAAGCTCGAGCACGCGATGACGCCGCGGTTCGAGGCGTACGTGCGCGCTTCGGTGGGCGACGCCACGACGTGCCCGCACGGCCACCCGATCCGCGTCCACGAGCGCATCGACGGAGTGCCGCTCGCCGACTGCTCGGTCGGGGCCAAGGTGACAATCCTGCGCCTCGAGAACGAAGCCGAGGATCTGCTCCACTACCTCAAGGATGCGGGGATCGAGCCGGGGCTCGAGGGCAAGGTCGCGACGAACGACGGCGAGAACGTGTCCGTGAGCTCAGACGGTACGGTCGCGACGGTCACCGTGAGCGTCGCGGAGACCGTGTCGGTGCTCGCCGATCCGTCGCCGCCGCCACGCACCGCGCTGCCCGAGCAACTCGTGCTCGGCCGCGAGCGCTACGGCCGCTAAGCCGTCAGCGCCCGCTGGCTCTGAAGGCACCGGCGGATCTGGGCGTAGATCGCCGGGTGGTTCAGCAGGTCGAAGTGGTTGGCCCCGCCGAGGTGGTAGTAGTTCTCGACCGGGAACTGCACGCGCTTGCCCCGTCCCGGATGCGCCCACGCGCTCGGCTGGAGCACGAGCAGGTCGCCGATGATCCGCCCGACGGGGGCGTCGGCCTCGCGGGATAACGTGGCGCAGATGAAGTAGTGGCGCGCGGTCGGGAGGAACGGGATCTCGCGCGAGGTGTTCTGAAGGTAGGCGTCGCAGTCCTGGCCGACCCAGCACTCGTCGAGGAGGTAGCCGTAACGGAGATCCTTGATCCCCGAGCTGCGGAGGTTCAGTGCGCGCGCCAGCGGGCGAGTCTCGGGGAGGCGCGCGAGCGCGTGGGTGGCGGCGTTCGTGACCTGCTCGAGCGGAGCGCCCTGATGCGGCGTCCCGAGCGTGACCACGTGGCGGACCTTGGCCACGTAGTCGTTGCCGGCGCCATAGTGGCACGCGCTCCGCGCGACCAGGCCGCCCATCGAATGGCCGATCAGCACGACCTCGTGGACCCGCGTCGGCCAGGCGGCGATCACGCGCTCGAGCTGCCCGGCAAGCTCGCGGCCGCTCTCGGAGATGTGGCGGCCGGTGTTGTAGCGCAGGTACAGCGGGCTGTAGCCGAGCTCGATCTCCATCCGGTGGCCGTAGGGGACGTGGCGCGCCGCCCCGAGCTTCCAGGCGTCGTCGGTCTCGCACAGGCCGTGGATGAACACGGCGAGCCGGGGCTTGGCGTTCGGGTAGGCGTCGGCGAGCCGTTCCGGGGTGAGCTCGAGGTCGCGCCCGCGCCGGCGGAACGCCATCGGCAGCGCCAGCGCGTTCCCGCGGCGCTCGAGCGTGTCGCCGAACGCGCCGTTGAGCGCGCTCACGACGGCTCGGCCGGCGGGAGTGTGCTCGATCGAGGGCGAGTCTGGTGGCCGCGTCGCGCCCGCTGCTTGCGCGCCGGCGCGGACGACCGCGCCGGTCAGCTCGGCGGCGGCGTCGTACGCGGTTCGGGCGATCCGGTCGTGAACGATCTTGACCGGAATCGAAGCCGGGCCGACGCGCCGCCAGACGCGAGCGGCGATGCCGGTGTGCACTTCGTGGATCTGCTTGGCGGCACCGGCGGCCGCCTCACTCGCGAGGTCGCCGAGGGCGACGATCTCCTCAGGCCGCATGCTCGCTTTCGACGCCGCCAGTGAGGTCCTGGTAGGCGCCGGCGAGGCGCTTGACCCCTTCCTCGATCTCCTCGGGGGTGACGCCCGAGTAGGCGAGTCGCAGGCTCGATTCGCCTCCGTCGAGCACGAAGTCCGACCCCTTGACGAACTGGACCCCGCGCTCGGAGGCCGCCTCGAACAGCGCGCCGACGTCGGTGCCGCGAGGCAGGTCGACCCATAGGAAGTAGCCGCCGAGCGGCTTGACGAAGCGCGCGTCGGGAAGCTCGCGCTCGAGCGCCGCGCACAGCGTGTTGGCACGCTCGTGCAGCGCCTTGCGCACGACCTCGATCGACTTGTCGATCGCGCCCGAGACGCAGAACTGGTTCACGATCGCCTGCGAGACCATGCTCGGCGAGATGTACGTCTGGGTGGCGATCTTGACGACCTTTGCGATCACCTCGGTCGGCCCGACCAGGTAGCCGACTCGGATCCCCGGACACACGGTCTTCGAGAATGACGAGGCGTACACGACGGTGTCGCCCGAGCCCATCGACAGCATCGTCGGCAGCGGCGCGCCCTCGAAGCGCAGCGCCACGTACGGGTCGTCCTCGAAGATCGTGAACTCGTGGCTCTGTGCGAGTTCGAGCAGCCGCTCGCGCTTCTCGGCCGACAGCGTGTAGCCGGCCGGGTTCTGGAAGTTCGGGATGATGTGGGCGAGCTTCGGCCTCGCGCCGGCGGCGAGCACGCGCTCGAGCGCGGCCACGTCGATGCCGTCGGGCTCGAGCTCGACCATCCGCACGTCGGCGCCGCGGCTGCGGAGCGACAGCAGCGTCCGGTCGTACGTGGGCCGCTCGACGATCACCGAGTCGCCGTCCTGCACGAGCGCGTCGAACAGGAAGGCGTCGGCCTGCATCGAGCCGTTCGTGACGATCACCTGCTCGGGCTCGACCTGGTGGCGCTCGGCGATCCATTCGCGCAAGGGCGGGTAGCCGATCGCCGTCCCGTACGCGGTCATGCCGCCCGGATCGGCGGCGAAAGCTTGGTCGGCCGCGGCCCGCAGGCCATCCACGTCGACGATGTCGAGCGACGGCGCGCCGCGGGCAAATGAGATCGACTTGGCCATGCTCTGGAGCTTACGCGAGGCGCACGTCCATGATCGCGCGGTCCGTTCCCTCGTAGCCGCGCACGGTCACCTCGCGTACACCGCGCAGGTGGGACACGGCCGTCTCGAACTCGCGGAGCGCCTCGGTGCTCGCGAACGGGCCGGCGAGCAGGGTCACCTGCGCGCTCGCCGCGGCAGGTGGGGCCGGGGTCGGGCGGCCGGACCTCGGAGCCAGGACGCGCTCGTAGCCCGCGAGCAGTTCGCGCATCGACGCCACCAGCCGCTCGCTGAGCTCGGTCAGCGCCTCGACCTGCTGGTGGCTCGCGCCGAGCGCCGGCGCGGGGACCGGCGGCGGCTCGGGGATGGAGGGCGGCGGTGGCGGCGGTGGCGGTTCCGGGGTGGGCGGCGGTGGCGGCGGCTCGGGGAGGGGGGTCGGCGGTGGCGGAGCCGGTGGTGGCGGGTCGGGGATGGCCAGCGCAGCGTCGGACACGAGCACCGGGCGCGGCTTGCGGTCGGGGGCGAGCTCGGCCTGGACGTCGTGCAGGAGCCGGTCCAACTCCTCGAGATGCGCCCCCAGGGTGCTCGCTCGTTCGCTCGACACGTCCTGGTTCACCCTAGCGACCGACTCGGCGGTGCCGGCGAGACCGGAGCGCGACTACGCGGTGGCGCCGAGGAGCGAGACCGCGATCTCCGCGACCTCGGTCGGGGTGCGCCCGACGCGCACACCCTTGCTCTCGAGCGCTTCGGCCTTGGCCTTGGCGGTGCCGCGCGACCCGGACACGATCGCGCCGGCGTGGCCCATGGTCTTGCCGGGCGGGGCGGTGAAGCCGGCGATGTAGCCGACGACCGGCTTGGTTACGTCCGCGGCGATGAACTCCGCGGCGCGCTCCTCGGCGTCGCCACCGATCTCGCCGCACATCACGATCAGCTCGGTCTCAGGATCCTCTTGGAACATCCCGAGTACGTCGATGAAGTCGGTGCCGGGGACGGGATCCCCGCCGATGCCAACGATCGAGGAGTTGCCGAACCCGCTCTGGGCCAGCACATTGCCGATCTGGTAGGTCAAGGTCCCGGACCTCGAAACAACCCCGACATTGCCCTGCTTGAAGAACGAGGCCGGGATGATGCCGACGCTCGCCTTGCCCGGCGACAGGATGCCCGGGCAATTGGGCCCGATCAGCCGGGAGCGGCCGTTCTTCTTGAGCACGTTGTAGACGCGCAACTCGTCATGGGCCGGAATGCCTTCGGTGATGCAGATGATCAGCTCGATGCCGGCGTCCTCGGCCTCCAGGATCGAATCGGCCGCGAACCGCGGCGGCACGAAGATCATCGCCGTGTTGGCTCCCTCTTTGTCCACCGCCTCCCGGAAGGTGTTGAAGACGGGGATGCCCTCGACGTCCTGGCCGCCCTTGCCGGGGGTCACCCCGGCCACGACCTGGGTGCCGTAATCCCGGTTGCGCAGTGAGTGGAACGTGCCCTCGCGGCCGGTGATGCCGGAGGTGCACAGACGGGTCTTCTCGTCGACGAGGATGCTCATGAGCTTTCCTGGGCGGCCAGCTCCACGACCTTGGCGGCCGCGCCGTCCATGGTCGATTCGGTGTACACGTTGGGCAGCTGGGCCTCGGCCAGCATGGCCCGACCCTCCTCGCCGTTGGTCCCGTCCAGACGCACGACGAACGGCACGGTCGGGTTGATCTGCTTGAACGCCTCGATCAGTCCCTTGGCTACCTCATCGCCGCGGGTGATGCCGCCGAAGATGTTGAACAGCACGGCCTTGACCTTGGGGTCGGAGAGGATGACCTCGACAGCGCTGGTGATCGCGTCGGCGCGCGATCCGCCGCCGGCGTCAAGGAAGTTTGCGGGCTTGCCGCCGGCCTCGGCGACGACGTCGAGCGTCGACATCGACAGCCCGGCGCCGTTGGCCAGAATGCCCACGTTGCCGTCGAGCTTGACGTAGGTCAGGCCGCGCTCCTTAGCCATCCGCTCCTGCGGATCCTCACCTGAGAGGTCGCGCAGGTCGGCGTTGTCGCCGTGGCGAAACAGCGCGTTGTCATCCAGCGTGACCTTGGCGTCGAGCGCCTTGACGTCGCGCTCGGGGGTGACGATGAGCGGGTTGACCTCCACCAGCGTCGCCTCCTCGCTGGTGAACACGTCATAGAGCTTGGCGAGCATTGCCCCCACCGGCCGCACCACGTCGTCGTCGACGCCGGCCTCGAACGCCAGCCGGCGGCCGTGGAAGTCCTGGAAGCCGAGCAGCGGGTCGACATGGAGGAGAGCGATGGCGTCCGGGTCCTCATCGGCCACCTGCTCGATGTCCATGCCCCCCTTGGTGGACAGCATGACCAAGGGGGCCTTTGCAGACCGGTCGAACACAACCGAGGCGTAGTACTCCGAGGCGATCTGCGAGGCGCCCTCGATCCACAGCTCGTGGACCGTCAGACCTCGGATGTCCATCCCGAGGATGGCGCGCGCGTACTCCTCGGCCTCGGCGCGGTCGTTGGCGATCTTGATCCCGCCCAACTTGCCGCGGCCGCCGATCTGCACCTGCGCCTTGACCGCGCACGGATACCCGACCGCCTCGGCGGCGGCCACCGCGTCCTCGACCGTGCGGGCCGGCTGCCCGGCGGGCACCGGGACGCCGTGCCGCGCGAACAGCTGCTTACCCTGGTACTCGAGCAGATCCATGCGGCGGTCCACTCTAGTGAATGGATTGAGCGCTCGGCTTGTCGACCGCGCCGCGCAAAGGCTTGTCGCCATGGCATCATGGCCCGCGCGATGGCGATCCCGAAGGAAATCACGTTCGTCACCTTCGATGTCTACGGAACCCTGATCGACTGGGAGCAGGGCGCATACGACGCGTTCAAGACCGAGGCCGAACGAGACGGATTCACGATCGAGCGAGACGAGCTGATCCCGCTCTTCTACGAAGTCCAGAAACAGATACAGGCGGGCTCGTACGAGCTCTACGCGGAGGTCCTGCGCCGCACCGCGGTACAGATCGCGAAGACGCTCGGTTGGCCGCTCGAGCCGTCCCGCGCCGGGTTCCTACCCGACTCCGTCCAGCGGTGGCCGGCGTTCAAGGAGACCAACCCCGTCCTGGCGAAGATCGCGAAGAAGTACAAGGTCGGGCTAATTTCGAACATCGACGACAAGCTGCTCGGGCAGACCCGCCGCCACATCCCGCTCGACTTCGACCTGGTCGTCACCGCCCAGCAGGTCCGGTCCTACAAGCCCGACCCGGCGCACTTCGCCGAGTGCGAGCGGCGCATCGGCGGCAAGAAGGGCTGGATCCACGTCGCCGCCAGCTACTACTACGACGTCGAGCCGTGCCTCAAGCGCAAGATCCCGGTGATCTGGGTCAACCGCGACAAGGAGACGCTCGAGTCGAACCAGAAGAAGCCGGACGCCGAGGTCGCCAGCCTGCGCGAGGCGATGAAGCTCCTCGGCATCTCGTAGGGCTGCGCCGGATGCGCAGCCGTGGTGACTGCCGCGCGAGCGGAGCGGTCTCCTGGAATCGTGGAGCGGAGCGACGCGCGGCCAGAAGCTGGATGCGGTCTCTATGAGGGTCCTGGCGGTCGACGCCGACCTGATCGTCGTGATCAGCCGTTTCTGGCAGACGACGTGCACCGCGGTGCGCGTCGGCGAGGAGGGCTTCGTGATCGACTCGCCGGTGTACCCCGACGAACTGGAGGCGGTCCCGAGCGTGCTCGAGCAGGCTGGCTTCCCGGTGTCGGGACTGCTTGTCACGCACGCCGACTGGGACCACCTGCTCGGCCGGATCGCGTTCCCGCAAGCGTCGCTCGGGTGCGGTGAGAGCACCGCCGAACGGCTGGCCGCCGAGCCCGGCGACGCCCAGCGCGAGTTGCGGGCGTTCGACGAGGAGCAGTACATCGACGACCGCGGCCCGCTCGGGCTAGCCGGCGTCCAACCGCTCCCGGTTCCCGGACACCTCGCGCTGGGAACCGATGATCGCGAGCTCGAGCTTCACGAGGCGGGCGGCCACACGGCGGACGGCACCGCCTTCCTGATCCCGTGGCTGGAGGTCCTGGTCTGCGGCGACTACCTGTCCCCGGTCGAGATCCCGTGGATCTCAACCGGCGGGTCGGTGGACGCCTATCTGGCGACGCTCGAGCGCCTCCGCACCCTGATCGGAGGGGCACGGACGATCGTCCCCGGTCACGGCCGGCCGCTGGACCCTGAACAGGCTACGCGCGTGCTCGACGAGGACGTCGCGTATCTCGAGGCGCTCCGGGTGGACGGCCTGGAAGCGCCGCTGCCGGCAGGGCGGCGAACCGATACGCAGCGCCGGATTCACATCGAAAACGCGCAGCGGGCATCTACGCTACGGCCGACATGAGCTACTCGGCCCTCGCCAGCGTCGCGATCGTGCTCGCCCTGCTGGCCGTGGCCGTCGCCGTGACCGCCGGCGTTCTGGTGTGCGTGGGACGCCGGCGGCTGGCCGAGAAAGCGCTGCCGGTGTTCCTCGGCCTGCTCGCGTGTGTGATCGTGGTCACGTTCGCTGCCGTCGCGACGAGCCAGAACGACCTTCGGTCGCACACACAGCGGACGCTGGCGCTCGCGTCGGCGGCAGAGCGGGCTGAGCTGTCGCGCACGGGGCGCTACACGATGTCGGTCTTCAGCCTCGAGCGGGTCGATCGCACGTTCGCGGCCGACGTGAAGATCAACCAGCCGATCGTGCGCGTCACGAGGGGCCCGGGCCGCGGCGACGTCACGCTGTGGGTGTCGCTCGGGCCCGGCACCCATGCCCAGGCGACGCTGCACCCCGACGGCCGTCTCGTACCCGTGTCCGCGCGCGGAGCGCGAGCGCCATCGCGGCGGCGACTGGTGCTCGCCACGTCGGAGCGGCGTTCGACGTGAGCACCGCCGGCGCCGGCGCCGGGATCTCCCCCCGTCTACGGGGCCAGGCCGAGCCCGCCTCGGCTGGATCGCGGGCCGACGAGGGCGGGCCCCGTCGCTTCCTGCGCTGGACGTGGTGGGCCGCGCTGCCCTTCGGCCTGCTCTACCTGATCCTGCTCGCGCACCAGCTCGACACCGCGATCCGGATCACGAACCTCGACGCCGATGCGGCGTCCGGGCCGGTAATCGGCCAGCTGTTCGGAGCGGCACCGGCGCACGCCAACGTCGTGCTCGGAACGTTCGCGTGGTACTCGACGCTGCTGTTCGACCTCGCCACGAAATGGCTGCCGTACCACCGCACGGTCTGGGAGGCGGCGCCGTACGCGATGGCCGTGGCCGGGGCCGCGCTCACGGCATGGTCGGTCGCGCAGGTCGCGAGCAGGTGGGCGGCGGGACTGACCGCGGTGCTGTTGATCTCGACCTCGCCGACGACGTTGCGCGTCGAGCTCGCGACCACACAGCACGCTCCCACTTGGTTCTGCCTGGCGTTGCTGGGAGCGTTCGCGGTATGGCTCGAGCGGCGGCGCGTGACGCGCTGGCCGGTGTTGATCATCATGGTGGCGGTCGTCGGGACGATCGTCGGCGTCAACGCCGCGTCCGATCCACTGCTGGACATCGCCGGGCTGGCACCGTTCGGGCTGACGCTGATCGCCACGCGGGTGCTCGTGCCCGGACGCGACAGCGCCCGCGCGCTGTGGAGCGGGCTGGCCACGGTCGCGGTCACCGGCGTCACCTGGGCAATCACCGCGCTCGTGATGTCGGCGCTGGCGGTCGCGCGTGAGCCCGGGCTGCACACGACGAGGGCCGTCGTCGGCCACAGGAACCTCCATAACTTCACGTTGTGGTGGAAGTCGCTCGCGACGCTCGGCAATGGCGACTACTTCGGGCGCGCGCTGTCGCCGGCGAGCGTCCTCGCGGGCGTGTGCGCCGCGATCAGCATCGCCGCGGTGATCTCGATCCCCTGGCTGAGCTGGCGGCAACTGCGCCGGCGCTCGCCCGAGCCGGCGGACACCGCGAGGACCGCGTTCTACGTGTTCTGGTGCGCGTCCGCGATCCTGCTCTCGCTCGCCTTCCTGTTCAGCGCAGAGCCCGTCGACATTCATTCGGCGCGCTACCTGGTCGGCCTGCTGTACGCGACCGCCGCGGTGGTCCCGGCCGCGGCAGCCGGCCGCGCCTGGACCAGGGCGATCGTGCTGGCGGGAACCTGCGTGTTCGCGCTCGGGGCGGTGGTCTCGATCGCCGGGCACGGCCCCGTGCCGGCCCCCGGGGCCAACACCGCGGTGAGCACCCCCGTGGCCAAGCAGATCGAGCGGATCGCCGCCCGCGATCACCTGACCGTCGGTTACGCCGGATACTGGGACGCCTCTCCGGTCACGTGGGCCACCGGATTCCGGACCCAGGTCTACCCGGTTTCGGTCTGCGACCAGCGACAGCACCTGTGCCGGTTCGATCTGCACTTCATCAGCAGCTGGTACTCGCCTCGGCCACACACCGGCAGCTTCCTGTTGACCGATCCCTCGCTCCAGAACGTCTGGATTCGCCCGCCGGATCTCGGGCGCCCGGCGGCCGTGTATCGGATCGGACGCCTCACGATGTACACGTATCCGTACGATCTCGCCGCCAAGATCAAGAGCATGCCGTGAGCGGCGCCACTCCCGCCCTCGAAAGCCGACATAATCGAGCCACGGGGAGCGATTCGCGAGGCTTCGGCGGGGCCGTTCCTGGAACCGCAACGACGACCCATGCCTAACGGACAGCGACAAGACCTCGTGGAGATGGCAGGTTCACCCGTGGCCATTCCGTGGCGCCCCGCGCGCTATCTGGCCTCTGACCGCCAGCGCACGATCGCCGCGGTCGCCTGCGCCGCGATCGGCTTCGCGATCGCGTGGTACCTGATTCACCACGGCTGGTACCGGCTCGACACCCAATGGGACACGAAGGAGTACGCGCAATACGCCCGCAACATCGTGGTGCGAGGACTCGTCCCGTACCGCGACTTCTCGGTCGAGTACCCGCCGCTGGCGCTCCCGGTGTTCGTGCTTCCACGGCTGATCGCCGGCAGCCAATTCTCGGGCTACATGGTGGTCTTCGGGCTGATGATGGCCGCGTGCGGCGTGATCTCGGCCGGCCTGGCCGCGCTCGTGCTCGCGGCGCAGCGGGTCTCCACGCGCCAGCTGGTCTGCGGCGTGGCGCTGCTCGCGCTCTCGCCG
Source organism: uncultured Solirubrobacterales bacterium (assembly GCA_963770615.1). Lineage (GTDB taxonomy): Bacteria > Actinomycetota > Thermoleophilia > Solirubrobacterales > Solirubrobacteraceae > Palsa-465. The sequence continues at coordinate 257,707 of CAVYQJ010000003.1, forward strand.
CTGCTGCTCGGAGCCGTGCTGTGGTCACGCTACGACCTGTTCCCGACGATGCTCATGGTGGCCGCGCTGGCGGCGATCTATTTCGGCTGGAATCGGAGCGGGTTCGTGCTGCTCGCCCTCGGCACCGCCGCCAAGGCGTTCCCGGTGGTGGCCGTGCCGATCGCAACGGTGTACGTGTGGCGCCGCCACGGGCGGCGCGCGGCGCTGATCTGCCTGGCCGCGTTCGCCGTCGTGCTGCTCGTCTGCTTCCTGCCGTTCCTGGTGATCGCTCCGCACGGGATCTGGTGGGCGGTCCACGGCCAGGAGAACCGGCCGCTCCAGATCGAAAGCGTTGGCGCGTCGGTGTTCCTGGCGGCGCATCAGCTCATCGGGCTGCACCTCTCGTACTACTTCACGCACAGCTCCGACAACCTCGACGGTCACCCGGCGCTCACGTTCGCCGGGGTCATGAGCTTGTTCCAGCTCTTGAGCCTGCTGGTCGTGTGGGTGCTGTACGCGCTCGGCCCGGCGACCCGCGAACGATTGCTGACCGCGACCGCGGCGGCGGTGTGCGCGTTCATCGTGTTCGACCGGGTGCTCTCGCCGCAATACCTGATCTGGCTGGCGCCGCTCGTGGCGATGATCAACGGCCGGCGCGGGCTGGCGGCGATGGCGCTGCTCGCGTGCGCGATGGCGATGACCCAGATCTACTACCCGTTGCACTTCGCGCCGCTCAAGAGCTTCGAGGCGCTCGAATCGTGGACGGTGATCGGACGCGATCTGCTGCTGGTCACGCTGTTCGCGACGCTCGCCTGGCCCGACCGGACGGTGATGCTTCGCCGGGGGTCTCTTCCCTGGAGGAAGGTCGCCGGCGCTACCCGCCTGCCGAGCTGATTACGGCGAGCGGGTCGCCCACGGGCGGACGGCGCAGCGCGGAGCGGGCCGCGCAGCAGACGCTGCTGAGGGACGGGCGCCACCACCACCGCCGCGTCCCACCTCTCCTTATCCTCTTCTAATGACGCCCCGGGACGACCGTCAGCCGGCCCACGCTTACGCTCATTACTCCCGCAGCCGGCGCAAGCAACGCAACTGGAGCGCGCAGAACCCGGGCAACATCGCGATCCGCGCAGAGCTGGTGGATGCGGTGGTCGCGCTCGCCGGGGAGAAGCTGAGCCGCGCGCGCGACATTCTCGACGTGGGCTGCGGATCGGGATGGTGGCTGGAGCATCTCGTGGGCCGGCCCGAGGTTCACGCGAAGCTGCACGGATTGGAGCTTCTCCCGGAGCGCGTCGAAGCCGCACGGCACCGCGTACCGGCCGCGACGATCAACCCCGGGGACGGGCGACAGCTGCCGTATCGCGATCACAGCTTCGATGTCGTGTCGCTGTTCACAGTCCTGTCCTCGCTCCCCGGCCGTACCGACGCGGAGCTGGCGCTGCAGGATGCGTGGCGGGTCCTGGCACCGGATGGAGTCCTGCTTGTGTGGGAACCGCGGCTGCCCAACCCGCTCAACCAACACACCACGCTCATCGGCCGCGATCTGTTGCGACGCGGAACAGCCGACGCGCCGATCGATTTCCGCACCACCACGGTGCTGCCGGCGCTCGCGCGCCGACTCGGGCACCGGACAGAGGACTGGTATCCGCGTCTGGCACGGATCCCGGCGATCCGGACTCACCGGCTCGCGTGTGTGCACCGGCCGGCAGGTCAACGCCGCTCGGAAACGCCGCGCCGCGAACCGGCGGGCCCGACCTAACGAGAGGAATCACCGACTTGTTAGGAGGTGGTGGAAGGTCGTCGGTGTGGAGGCATCCGCGAAGCCGCCCTGTGCAGCAGCAGCGACATGCGCGTACCGTTGCAGGCGAGGCTGCTCTTGCCATGCCTGAAGTTACCTAATCCAACCTAATCCAACCTATCCCACCTAATTAATTCAACCCCGCCGCCCGCTCGCCCCCTCAACGCGCCGCGTGACTGATTGCCGTGATCACACGCGCCTGCTGCTCGTCGGTCATGTGCGGAAACAGCGGCACGGTCACCGTACGGCGCGCATATTCCTCGGTGACCGGAAGCGGCGGCGTGCGTGTCGTGGCGAACGCGCGGCTCAGATGCAGCGGCGGGTAGTGCACGCTCGTCTGTACACCGGCAGCATGAAGCCGTGCCCTGAACCCGGAGCGATCGATACGTGGGTCGAGCAGCAGCGGATAGAGGTGCCATGCGCTGCGCAGCTCTCCCGCCTCGCTGACTGCCGCGTCCACCCCATCGATCTCGCCGACCGCCACCGCGTAGCGCCTTGCGAGCGCCGCGCGTCGCGCGTTGTCCTTCGAAACACGCCCGAGCATCAATAGTCCGAGAGCGGCGCGAGCCTCGTCGAGCCGATAATTGAAGCCCGGCTCGACAACCTCGTAGTGCGCCTCTTCGCGGCGATGGCGAGCCCATGTGCTCGTGCTGAGCCCCTGGTTTCTGAGCAGCCGCGCCCGCGCCGCGAGCCCACCGTCACCCGTGACGAGCATCCCCCCTTCGCCGAGCGGCATGTTCTTGTTGGCGTAGAAACTGAACGCCCCGGCATCGCCGATCGTGCCGGCATGATGTTCGCCGGCATAGCCGCTCAGCGCATGAGCTGCGTCCTCGATCAGCGCAAGGCCCTCAGTAGCTGCAAGCTCGCGCAGCTCGAGGATCTCGCCCGGATGTCCAGCGTACGCGACATTAACAATCGCCCGCGTACGAGAACCGACTAGCGCCTCAGCGGCGGCTCTCGACAGCCAGGGGCGCCGGAGGGCCGCGACATCGGCGAACACGGGCGTTGCCCCAACATGGACGACGGCCGCAGCGGTGGCGGCAAACGTCAGCGACGGCAGAATTACCTCATCGCCCCGCTGTAACCCGATCCCGACGTAGATCAGGTGCAGCGCCGCGGTACCGCTCGAGACCGCGACCGCATGGCCGGCGCCGACGTGCTCGGCGAAAGCCCGCTCAAACGCCGCGACCTTCGGGCCCTGGGACAGCCATCCCGCGCGGTAAACGCCGGCGACGGCGTTCACCTCGGCGGTAGTGAACCGAACGTCGCTGAGCGGCACGATCCAGTCGGTCATCGACCGTCACGGTATCGTCAGCGCGTGGATTCCTGGGCAGGTCGACGCACGCTGGTCACCGGCGGCGGCGGGTTCATCGGCGGCCATCTCGCGGTGGCGCTCGCGCAGAGGGGCGCCAACGTGCGCGCATTTTGCAGGTACAACTCGCGTGGCGATCGAGGGACGCTCGACTGGTTCTCGCCTTCGGACACGGCCGCAGTCGAGGTGAGGTTCGGGGATCTGCGCGACGCCGAGTCGGTCCAGCAGGCGATGGCGGGGATCGAGGTGGTCTTCCACCTCGGCGCGCAGATAGCGATTCCGTACTCGTTCCTGAACCCCAGGGACTTCTTTGCGACCAACGTCGGCGGGGCGCTGAACGTTGCCCAGGCTGCGCTCCGAGCCGGCATCGAACGAATCGTCCACGTCTCGACGAGCGAGATCTACGGCGACGCCGTGACGCTTCCGATCGCCACATCCCAGCCGCCGGCGCCCCGCTCGCCGTACGCCGCCAGCAAAGTCGCCGCGGATGCGCTGATGACGAGCTTCTGCCACTCATACGCGCTACCGGTGACGATCGCGCGACCGTTCAACGCCTATGGCCCGCACCAGTCGGCGCGGGCGATCGTGCCGACGATCGCGATCCAGGCTATCCGCGACGGGCACGTAAGGCTCGGCCTGCTCGAGCCGCGCAGAGACCTGACGTTCGTGCGCGACGTGGTTTCCGGCATGATCGCGATTGCGAGTAGCGGGGCTCCACCCGGCAGCACATTGCAGCTGGGAAACGGCTTCGACGTGTCAGTCGCGGAGCTCGTGCAGCTCATCGGCGAGATTGTCGGCAAGAAGCTCGAAGTCGAGGTCGACCCGGAGCGGGTGCGGCCCAGCGACAGTGAGATCGCGCGCCTGGTGTGCGATCCAGCGCCGACGACGGCGCTGACAGGATGGCGTGCCAGCACAGATCTGCGCACCGGACTCAGTGAGACGATCGCCTGGCTGCGCTCCAACCTCAACCGCTACCGAACCGATGAATATTCGATCTGACGGCAGCAATCACGCCCCGCTGAGAGCTGCGGTTCTAGCCGGGGGACTCGGCACCCGCCTTCATCCCTACACGACGGTATTGCCGAAGCCGCTCGTGCCGGTCGGCGAGCGTCCGATCCTGGAGCTGATTTTCGGCTGGCTGTGGCGCAGCGGGGTGGAGCGGGTCGACGTATGCATCGGGCACCTCGGCGAGCTGATCCAGACCTACTTCTCGCAGGCGCACACGATTCCCAATGGCCTCGACGTGCGGTGGCAGCGGGAGTCCGAGCCGCTTGGCACCGCCGGAGCCCTGCGCTCAATCTCCGATCTCAAGGAGACGCTCCTGGTCGTGAACGGGGATGTCCTCACCGATCTGGACCCCGCGCCGATGCTGGACTTCCATCACAACCGAAACGCCGCGCTGACGATCGCGACGCGCCGTGCGCAGGTTGCCACCGAGCTCGGGGTGATCGAGCACGAGGGCGCTGTCGTCGTCGGCTACCGGGAGAAGCCCGTCCTCGAGTACACCGCGAGCATGGGTGTCTACCTGTACGAGCCGCGTGCGCTCGCCTCTCTCACCAACGGCCCGCTTCAGTTCCCCGAGCTGGTGCTGAGACTGCTCGAGCGGGGCGAGCGCGTGCTTGCGTACATGACCAATGCAAGCTGGCGCCACATCGGAACGGTCCAACAACATGGGGAAGCAGTCCGGCTGCTCGGAGATCGAGCGGCGGAATCGTGACCGAAGCTATGCGAAGCTAGCCGTGTCGTTCCGATCCAAGCTGTGGCTCTGGTAGGGTGGCCCCCCGTTGAGGACGAGAGGGGCAGATGGTCTCAGGTTCACGGTCGAACTACCCGCGTTACACAGTGGCAATCTCCCGTCGCGAACGCTGTTTTGACCTGGTCCTGCTGATACTCCTGGCGCCGGCGGTCGCGATCCTGGGCGCGCTGATCGCGATTGCGGTCTACATCGATTCCCCGGGACCGGTGATCTTCAGGGCGATCCGCGTGGGTCGGGACGGGCGCCTGTTTGAGATGCTCAAGTTTAGGAAGATGCGGGTCGATTCGAGCGGCGACCCTTTGACGCTGGCCGACGACGCGCGCTTCACGCCACTCGGCCGGTTCCTGGCGAACACTCGGCTGGACGAGCTGCCCCAGGTGTGGAACGTGCTGCGTGGGGAGATGCGTCTCATCGGCCCGCGGCCTGAGCTCGAGTGCTTCGTCCAAGAGTTCGCTGACCAGTACAAGGCGATACTCACGGTGACGCCCGGGATCACCGGGCCCGCGCAGCTCCGGTTCGTGAATGAGAAGTCGCTGCTGCACGGCGACGATTCTGTGGTCGTGTACCGCGAACACGTCCTACCCCAGAAGATCCTGATCGACCTCGACTACGCGAGCGCGCACTCGCTCGCCCGCGACTTATCGATCCTCGCGCGGACGGTGGCGCTGCCGTTCGATATGTTCGCGGCCCTCCTCCGGACGCGGTCGGCGGCATTGCGGGCCTGGCTGCCGGCGGCTGGTGTCGCGATCGTGCTGCTGGTGCTATTCGTCCTGTCGTCGAGCAACGTGTCCTAAACGCGTCTCGATGAGGTTCCTGTCAGTCGTTCTTCAGCATGCTCGTTTGAAACCGTGGGTCGTCGCGGCGGTGGTCGCATCGCTCTTCTGCCTAGCGGGGCCGGGAGCGGTGAGCGCCGGGTCGGTGGAGGCCCGTAGCGCAAAGCCAGACTTCCCCCCAGCGCTCAAGATGATCTGGGGTCCGGTGGTCCTGCCGAACGGGCGCTCTGCCTTTCCCATCTACCACCAGCTCGGGGTCCAGGTTTTCCAGATCGACCTCAACTGGGCGCAAGCCGCGCCCACACGCCCCAGCGATGCGGAGAACCCGAACGATCCGGCGTACAGGTGGCCGTCCGAACTCAATCAGGTGTTGAGCGCCGCGGCTCACTACGGAATCCGTGTGTGTCTGCTGGTGCAGGGGACCCCGCCCTGGGCGAACGGCGGGCAAGGGAGCGGCTGGGCCCCCACGAATCCGAACGACTACGGCCAGTTCCTCGTGGCGGCGTCACGGCACTACCGATCCGTCCGATACTGGATGATCTGGGGCGAGCCGAACCGGAGCGGCAATTTCGAGCCGATGCCGTTCGACTCGCCCGTCGGGCCGCGTGCATACGCGCTCGTGCTGAACGCGGCATACCACGCGCTCAAGCAGGTCACCCCGAAGAACGTGGTGATCGGCGGTGACACGTGGTCGTTCGGCACCGTCGATCCCGCCGACTTCGTCAGGTGGATGCGCCTCCCGGATGGCAAGCCACCACCGATGGACTTCTACGGCCACAACCCGTTCTCGGTCCGTTTCCCCAATCTTGCGGAGAAACCCTACTTCGCGGGGCTGCGCGACCTGAACGACATCGACACGCTCGAAGCGCAACTGCAGCGGACCTACCATCGCCGGGTCCCGCTGTGGCTGTCGGAGTACACGGTCTCGTCGGACCACACCAACCGCGCTTTCAACTTCGCTGTCTCGCGCACGCAGCAGGCGCGCTGGCTGGCCGCCGCCTACCAACTCGTCGACTCCGTGCCATACGTGGCCGGTCTGGGTTGGTATGACCTGCTCGATGAAGCTCCGACGGTCCAGGGCCAGCTGACCACCGGACTTATGACCTGGAACCTTCAGCCGAAGCCGGCTTTCTACGCGTACCAACACGCCCGCTGAGCGTCGGCGCCAGCGCGTGCGTATTTGCTTTCTGACGCACTACTTCCCTCCCGAGGTGGGCGCTCCGCAGACGCGGATCGAGCTGCTCGCGCGGACGCTCGCCCAGCGGGGAGCCGAGGTTGTTGTCCACACCTGCTTTCCGCACTATCCGGACGGCGTCGTGCGCGCCCCGTACCGCAACCGTCCGTGGCTCGTCGAGCGACGCGACGGGATCCGAGTCGTACGCAGTCTCGTCTATCCGGCGCGCAATGCCGGCTTCATCCCCAGGCTCGTCGATCATGCTTCATTTGCCCTAAGCGCGCCCGCGACCGCCCGCTTGAGCGGTTCGATCGATGTCGTGGTCGCCGAGACGCCGCCGCTCTTCACCGCCGCGGCTGCTGTTGTCTATGCGGCCGTCAAGCGAGCGGCCTGCGTGGTCAACGTCGCCGACCGGTGGCCGGCGAGCGCAATCGAGTTGGGCGCGCTTCGCCACCCCGGTGCCATCGCTGCCGCGGAGGCGCTCGAGCGCTGGATCTACCGGCAAGCGGACCGGATCGTGGCGCCGACTGCGGGCATCGTCGCGGCTCTCGGTGGGCATCCGGACGCGGCCTTGAAGTGCCGTCGCGCTTGGCCGGTGGTCGACGTCGAGCGGTTCGATCCGAGGCTGCCGTCGCGGTCCGCTTCGGGGGCCGACCCGCTCCGGGTGCTTTACGCGGGCACGATCGGCCTAGCCCAGGGGCTCGAGGTGCTGGTCGAGGCGGCGCGGCTGGCCGGGGACGGGGTGGTGCAGGTGACGATCGCCGGCGACGGCGCTGAGCTGCCGCGGATCCGGGCGCTGGTGGCTCAGCGCGCGGCTAGCAACGTACGGCTGCTCGGTGCCGTCCGTGCCGAGCGCATTCCCGCGCTCTACGCCGACGCCGACGCCGGCGCCGTGTTGCTGCGTGACCTGCCGATCTTCCGCGGGGCGCTGCCGACGAAGATGTTCGAAGTGATGGCCGCAGGTCGACCTCTCGTGGTCGCCGCGCCGGGCGAATCCGCCGCGATCGCGCACGAGGCGAAGGCCGGCCTGGTGGTGGCTCCCGGGGACGCGGCCGCGCTGGCCGATGCCTTCCGCCGGTTGCGTGCCGATCCCGCGCTCCGGATCGCGCTCGGGGGCGCCGGACGGCGGTACGCCGAGGAACGGTTGGGCGCTCGCCGGGCGGCTGACGCGTGGCTCGAGCAGCTCAACGATGCGATTGCGGCGCGTCATGAGCGGATTCGCCGAACCTCGCCAGCTGCTGCAGGCCGACGTCTAGTGGGTTGAGGGCGAGCGCCCGCCGGTAGTAGCTGCGAGCGGCGGCGTCGTTCTCGCCTCGCGCTTCGAAGTCGCCCAGCACACCGAGTGTGGCCGAGTTCTCCGGCTCCAGCGTCAGGGCGTCGCGCAGCTGTGCGTACGCGCCGCCGCGGTGGCCCGTCGTCTCCTCGGCCGACGCCTCCAGATAGTGCGGCGTCACCGACCACGGGTCAAGCGCCGCCGCCGTGCGGGCGGCGGAAAGCTCGGCAGCGGGATCGCCGATGAGTGTCTGCGCGCGCTGGACGTAGGCGTTGCTGACGAATAGCGCGAGCACACCGGCCGTACAGGCGAGCAGCGCGACGACGGCTAGGCCCCGGCCCGCCAGCCGGAGGCGGCCGGTGAGCACGCGCGGGCGCGTTCGCGGCGAGGGCTCGCCGGCTGGCGAGCCGGCCGAGCGACGGCCGCGGACACCCGCGGCGGCAACCTGCGCGGCGCCTACGGACAGCGCCAGCAGGCCGATCGCGGTCAGGCCGGGGATCTGCCAGATCCAGTCGACCGCGCTCTGCCCAAGCAGCACCACGCCGGTGGCAAGTGGGCCGACGGCATGCCTACGGGCGGCGGGCTCCAACCCGCGCCAACCGAGCACGACGATCGCCGCGATGCCGCCGAGGAACAGCACGAACAGCGCGACGCCGATCGCACCCTCCTCGCTCAGCAGCGAGAAAACAAGGCTGTGGGGATCGTCCAGGTTGCGGTTGGTCCTGCGCATGCGGTAGTAGTCCGTCGCGTAGTTGTGGGAGCCGACTCCGAGCAGCGGTGCGGTCTCGAACTCCTTCAGCGCGACCCGCCAGAGGTCGTAGCGCTGACCGCTGACTGAGGCGTACCGGGTGCTCGTCGGCGTCCCCGCATTGAGCTCGTGGAACTGGTCCCACTTTTGTTTCGCGTAGGTGACCGGGTTGCCGATCGCGGCGAGCGTGGCCACGGCCGCGGCAACGACACCGAGCATCAGCGCGAGGCGCGCGGCGCGCCGCAGTTGAAGGAACGCCTTCGATTGGACACGCAGGCCGGAGTCGAACACCGCGATCGCCATTCCCACGACCAGCGCCGCAAGAGTGACCAGCGCCGTCGCCACCGCCGCGACGGTGATGTCATGAGCGCTTACGGTGCCAGCCCCGCCGTCGAACGCGTGAAATGGTCGCAGGAGCCACGGCGAGGCGATGACGATCGCGGCGACGGCCAGCAACGAGACCCATGCGCGGCGCACCCGATCGGGCCCCAGCGACAGCGCGGCGCAGCCGCCGAGCACCAGCCCGATCAGGATGCCGCGCGACTGCGTGAGGAACACCAGTGAAAGGCAGAGTGCGGTCAGTGCGAAGCAAACCGCCCGCACCGGGCGGCGGAACGTCCTCGTGGCCGTGGCGACCACGAATGGCCACACCGGCAGGGCGAATAGCAGCGCCGTGGCGTTGCGGTAGTTGACCGGGCCGTTGAGACGCCCGGCGAGGAACAGCGAATCGCCGCCGGAGAGCAGGCGCACGAGTACGAACACCGCGATCGCCCCGATTCCCGCCGCCAGCGCCCAACCGACGCCCGCTAGCGCGCGGGGCGTCAGCGGCAGCGCGAACGGCAGCGTGACGATGGCCGCGTACAGGACCATCTCGCAGCCGCCGTTGAGCGCGTCGCCGGGGGATCCGGCCCACAGCATCGAGAGCAGCGACCATGCCGCCAGGCCCCAGATGCCCGCAAGGGAGACCCGCGCGGCGACGTTGGGGACCACGATCCCGCGGGTCACGAGGGCGGTGATCAGGAGCGCGAGCGCGAACAACGCTAACGGCGCCCAGCGGTTGACGGCGAACGCGCCCTGAGAGCTGGTCGTGAGGATCAGCAGTAGCACTGCGAAGCCTGCCGCCAGTCCAGCCTCGGGTCGCGCCCCACCGCGCGATGCCCGATCCTTAGCTTGCGCGCCGGTGCGATCCGGCTCCATCGCCAGCTCCCCCATCGCTACGATGTTGTCCGCATGTCGCGACGTGCCGCCCTCCTTGCCGTCCTGTCGCTTGTATGTCTGGTGGCCCTACCGGGGTCAGCTCTCGCCGTCACCACTCCGCGTCAGGGTACTGATCCCAACGCTAACAGCCCGGCGGGGGTGATCTACTCGATTCCCCTCGATAACGCCCGGCAGAATGCCTCGCCACACAACCCCGGCGCCGGGACAACAGGCGGCGGAGAGTCCGGGGGCGGCCACTCTGGCGGTGCAGGCGGAGGCACGGCCGGCTCCGGTGGGAGCGGTTCCGCGACCGGCTCCGGTGGGAGTGTTTCCGCGACCAGCTCGAGCGGGTCCGCGCCGAGCGGGTCGAGCGGCTCTGGTGGATCAACCCCGGCGAGCAGCAGGCAGGCCACCACCGGGTCGGCGGTACTAGTGCCGGGCGGGCAGCCGGGGTCGCTCATCCACTCGGGCAACGGATTCGGCTCCTCGTCGCTGGTACCTGGCGTCAACGCCCCACTCGCGCCAGGATTTCAGGCTGTCGACAGCAATGCCAGCTCGGCACCAACACTGGCGGTCGTCGTTGCCTGTGTGGTGCTGGCGCTGGGCGCGATCACGGGTGTCGGTGCGTGGCGCCACTCTTCACAGTCGGGGTAATCTGCCGCCTCGCCTGATTGACCTCGCGGTACGCCGGTGCGGCCGACGGAGGCGCGCGTACAGGTCAATCAGCCGTAGGCGCTCGCACGGCGCTCGCAGCCGACCGGGGCGCTGAATCCGCTCGGCGATCAAAGCCGGCGTCGCCGCGTACGGCGAGCGACTTGGTCGGAGAGACCCAATCGACCACCATGTTGAACGCCGCCCCGGAGTTAAGCGCGCCGTTGACTAGCACCAGGTCCTCGTGCTGCCGACCAGTGAGGTGCTGGGTCTGCGCCGCGACAGTGGAGATCCGCGAGTCGGACAGCCAGCTGACCAGGTCGATGTCCTGGGTGGCGAAGATCCTTGACCACCCCCACATCCTGGATACGGGCCGGGACGGTCCGCTCCGAATCGTCGGCACGGTGAACAAACGGCCGAGCTGCCCGCTCAGAAGCCGGCGGCGCATCGCTTGGAGGGCGGGGTTGGACCGTTCGACGTGACCCACTGCCGCGGTGACTCCCGCCTCGGCACAGATATCGCCGATCTGGCGTGCGGTCTCGGCGGCGAGCGGCTTCTCGATGAGGACCGACACCCCGGCCGCGGGCAGCTCCTCGACGGCGGACAGGTGCAACTTCGTCGGCGCGGCGACGACGGCGAAGCCGACCCGTCCGGCGGCCAGCAGGCCCGCGATCGATTCGAACAGCAGCGCGTGGTCGTGGACAGCCCGGGGCGATCGCCACCCCCGGGTCGATGGCACCGGCGAACTCGGCTCTGTCACTGCACTGCAGACGGCGCGCGTGATGGCGGCCCATCATCCTGAGCCCGATCATGCGCCCCGACGTTGTCTTGCCCTCCGCGGCACCTGGCGCGAGTCTGGCCCGTTTGCGCTGCGCTGTCCGGGCGAATAGACACAGACCATTCGGCCACCCCGCCGGCGATAGCTCGCAGCGCCTTGGCGCCCCACCGATCTCAGGTGGGTGAAGAGTTGGATCCTCCGTCGACTTCTGTGTTTGCCCGCGGTGTCCGCGTGCCTCCTGAGCGCTCTGGCGCTGGCCGCACCCGCTCACGCTGTCCCCGGACCGATGGCCGTCACGACCGCCGGAAATACCTTCCCCGACGGCACGCCCCTACCGACCGCGCTGCCGCTCGACGGCCGCCAGCAATCGGCGGCAAGCGCCGCGGTGCCCTCGCTCCAGGCGGGCGAGCAACTTCATGTGGCCGTCGAAGCCGAGGTGACCGACGATGTGGTCGTCCAGAGTCAGGGATCCTACCGGCCGGTGAACGTACCGGTGACATCGGAGCTCGTGCTTGCCTCCACCCCCCAAGCTACGACCGGGACAGTCCTCGCGCCAGCAGCTGGCGGCATGGTTGACTGGCGCCAGCACCACGCCGGAATCGTCCGTGACGCCACGTACGTCGTACCGGCGTCGCTTGCCGGTCAGTCGCTGTACGTCAATCTCGTGCTGTCGAGCGCCGCCTCACCGGCGCCCCGTCAGTGCTTTGCCTACGACGACCGGCTTGGCCAGTTCACGCCGGCGGAGGGCTGCATGCTCCACATCGAGAACGATGACCACCTGGTCGACGTGAGCGTCCTACGGATGCCACCGCCGGCGGGAGCAGGCTATACGGTTCAACTCGTGGGCGGCGGAGGAGCGGTCACGACCGATCTGCCGGTGCCCGACCCGGGCGCTCCCCTGTATGGCCAACAACGTGTCGTCTGGAGCTCCGGTCCGATCGATCCGCTCCGTAGAGGAGACACCCTGGAGGTGTCCGTCCAGCTGCACGCAAGCATCCTCGGGCTGGTCAGCGGGATGCCGGCCGTCGACTCCGCCACCACCGGGTGCAACGTCATGCTCGCCGGACGGCTGTATCTCTCTCCCTATCCCGACCGGCTCCCGGCGGCGGGCGACCCCGCCGGTAACGCGGTTCCGAGCCTCGACGACGGATACTCGTTCAACCTCACCCAGAGCCAGCCGGAGACCATGGCCACGTGGCATGCGCAGTGGACAGCGGACAGCGAGTACGTCAATTCGGTCACTCCGAATCGTTATGTCGTGCTCGCAGTCTGGGCGTCTGCTTCCTCGGGCTGCCAGCAGGCGATCCAAGCAAGCGGTCAGGTGCTCGGACCGGCCACGGGCCTGCACGTCGACGCCGCCGAGAGCAGTGGCTCGGTGCTGCGGTTCTCACCGTCGACAGAATCGTCGTGGGGCGAAGGCGTGTCGACCGCCGGAGCCAACAGCTCGCTGTCGTCGGGGACGGCCGCTCGCCCCACGGTCCTCTCCGTGGTCCCGGTTCGGCTCACCGGCGGTGAGCTTCTCGATGTCTCGGCCGAGGCGGCGTTCGAGGCGTCCTCGGACGGGGAAGGCGGCTTGCAGCTCGTGGTCGGAAACACTTACGACGGGACCCAGGACACGGGCGGAACGCCGATCACGGGTCTCGGCAGCTCGGCTTTCGACCCAGGATCAGATCGCGCGGTCATGTCGGTCCGAGGCGCGCTTTCGGCCGGCGACGTCGATCCATCCGGAGCCGTCAGTTATGTCAAGTTGATCGGCTGGTCGGATGCGGCTGGCGGAACGACGATCGATCCGGTGGCAACGAGCCTCACGGTACGCCTGCTATCGCCCTCCGGGCCTCCGTCCACGAGTGATCTTCCGGCCCCGCCCGCGACCCTGATCGCACCACCGCCCGTCACGCCGTCTCCCGTCACGCCGCCCCCCGCCACCTCGTCGCCGGGACCACCGGCCACGAGCGCACCACCGGCACCGATCGTCGCCCGCCCGCAGCCGTCTGTGCCCAGTCAGCCTCCGCGATCGCCGATCACCGAGCAACCCGCGCATGCTCATCCCGCGAGTCACGGTTCTCGTCCTCGGCGGCACCCCACCCGCGGCTCCACCGGGCATCGGTCGTCTCCACCCAGCCGAGGCGCACCGCACTTGATCGCCGGCCGCTCCAGGAAGCGCCCGGCGATCAAGAAGCGGCCGACCCGGGCCCGCTCGGCGGCCCGGGCCATCTCCCGACCCGGACTGCTAAAACCGATGTAGCATGGGTGAGAGTACGGAAACCGAGGCCGGCGCAGGAGTCGACGAGTGGCTCAGGCTCGCCGCGGTGGATGCGCTCGAGGCCTATCTGAAGACGGCCAGGCGGAGGATAAGGGCCGGCGCTGAGATGAACGCGCTCGCGTTCAAGAACCCGGAGCCGAACGCGCTGCTCGCAGTTGCGACGGTCTGGCACAGCCGGTTCGAAGGCGGCGTTAGCCGCGGGAACAAGGCGCTAGCGGATCTTGTCGCGTTGACCCGGCCTCTGCTCGAGCAGACCAGTAGCCACAACGTGGCCATCGACGCCGCAGGGCTCGCGTGGGCGGACGCGTACGGTCTGCTTCCGATCCGCCAGCCGCCAATCGAACAGCTTGAATGGGTGCTCGAGTCGGGTACCCAGCCGCGCTCCATCAAGGGTGTCATCGGCTCGGCGTGGAGAGCGGCGTTTCTCGCCTCGACCTACGGAGTCCTCGACTGGCAGCACCGCCCGGTCGCCGAGAAGGAGATCGCTCGATGGCAGGGCTACCTCCACTCGAAGTTGGACGGTCTCAAGTCCGACACGGCGGTCAACGATGGAGCGTATTCCCTGCCCGCTCGGCTCGCCTTTGCTCTTGGGCTGGCTGGACAGCGGCTGGCCGACCAGCGCTTGGTCTCTGCGGCCGAGAGCCAGCTGGCCTCCGTCAACGCGCGGCAGGCAGCCGACGGGTCCTTCCCCGATGGCGACGTTCCTAGTGCGGTCCTCGCCCAGTTGGCGGCAGCCAACAGCCTGATCGGAGACACCGGGGCGGCGTGCCGTTCTTGGCATTATCTGCTGTCAGAACGGCGAAACGGCGAGACGGGTCTGATAGGTGTCGGCCCGGCGTCGCCGGGCCGGAACGAGTCGAGTCCGTGGGTCGCGCTTTCGCTCCTGCCGGCGGCTGGTGCGAGCAGGTCGGCGGCCCGCAGCTGGCGTCAGGCCGTCACCTTCGGTCGCCGGCGCTAACGCGAGCCCCGGAACGCCGGCCGTGTGGTCAACGGCTTCAAGGACCCGGCAGCATCGCCGCGAGGCGTACCAGCAGTTCTCGCAGCTCGGCCCCGTCCTCGACGTTGTCCGCGCGGACGGGGAGACCAAGGCGGTTGTCCAACGGGCCGCAGTATGTGTTCCACACCGCCTCGGACAGTGGGAATCGCTGGGCTAGCCGCCTGTACGCGCGACGCACGCGGGCTCCCGGCAGTCGCGACCACCAGCCCGTGGTCAGCGCTCCGGAGAGGCCGTAGGGCCCATACCAAGTCGTCGACCCATAGACACCGTTGCGCCCGTCCATGTAGTTCGTCATCCGGAAAGCCGGAAATGCATCGCCGGGCTCGACGAGCACGTGCTGGGCCAGTTGTCGCTCGAGCCCCGCACTGAGACCGTCCACGAACCACGCCGCACTCTCTTCGTGGACGGCTTCGCGCAGGCTCTCGAGGATCACGGGCAAGCGTTGCGCGAAGCTCGTGCTGGGTGCGATGTCGGGGATCGGCGCCCCGCCTGTGTCGTCGGCGACGCGGTCGCGTCCCGCATAGAGGTAATCCTCGTGGTCACACCAGGCCCCGGGTTGGAGCAGCCACCCGCCATCATCGCGCCACCGTATCTCGCTCGCGAAGACTCGAAGCGCCGTCGCGCGAGCCTCGGCGAGCTGGCCGAGCGCCATCGGATCGCGCACGAGTCCTGAGGAGAGCAGGTCCGCCGCGATGCCGACGGTCAACAGCGCGTCGCCATCGATCGCGCGTCGCCGGGCAAGCTCCACCGGTTCCTGCGCGAGCACGTCCTCGAGCGACGCTCGCCGTGAAGACCACGGCTCATCGAACTCGGCCAGCACAAGCTCCGTCAACGCCTCGAGCGTGTCGCCGGTGCGGCCTCGGCGCGCGGACAGGGTGATATAGCGGCTCCACAGGTAGAGGTACTGAAGGCGCGCGGAGGCATCTTGCCCGCGAAAGTGGCCGGCCGCGGCTGCCGCCACGAGCCGTGCCGCATGGTCGTCGAACTGTTCGATCCACCGGCCGCGCTCGAGCAGAAAGGCGGCATAGAGCGGAATCATCAGGGTGTAGCCGGCCTGGTAGCACCCCGGGTCGGTCCAAAGCTCCCGCTGCAGCGACACGGCGGCGGTCCGCTCGTACAGTTCAGCGACGCGGCGCGCGCCAAGCTCATCGTCGTGCGACCCGCGGTCGCGTCTCGCCGCCGGCGAAGTCCCGGCAGAGTGATGCCGTCTCACCTCCTCATCGGGCAGTGAGCGGCGCCAGACGGCCACCTCGTCGATCGCGCCGTGGAACGTGGCAGAGCGCGGGACACCGCAGCGCCGTCCGATGTCGAGCCCGTGCGGGAAGGGTCGAAGGTCGAGCTGCGCTTCGACACCGGCAACTGCCTGACCGTCCACGTAGACCGAGACGCGTTGGCCGTTGTATATGGCGACCACGTGCGACCACTGATTGAGGCCGACGGTGGGTGCGGTGACCACGTGGTCCACCGCAGCGCCCGCATAGCGATTGAACGTGATTCCCAGCCGAGGTGTCAGAACGAGCTCATATCCGTGCAGGCCGTCGTACCGGGAAAGCACGGCGCTAATGATCCGAGCGTTGTCCCGCGGAACCTCGGAGGGCCGGATCCACGCTGCGAGCGTGAACTCCGAGCGCCCTGGAAACGACAGCTCGGCTGTCGGCCCGACGCTCACCGCGCTCCTCGTGCCATCGAACGCGGCGGCCGTGTCCGCGTCCCCGGTCAACGCGCCGGGAACGCCGAGACCCACGTTCTCGTAGCGTCCGCAAGCCGCACCGGCGGAATCGACCGCCACCCACCCATCTCGCTCTCCGAGCCGCCAGTACGACACGAGTCCGAGAGAATCGAGGACCATGTCCGCGTAGTCAGACAGCGCGGACGAGGTCAATGGACGAGGGCGGACTACGACGGTCAACGGACGTTGTACGTATGGCTGGGGCGAGATTCCCGTCAGCGCGCGCCGCGGACACCGAGCCCCATCATACCAACGAGACCGTGATCTATCATCGCCGGATGCGACCTTGGGGCTCGGTCACGTGCCACCGCTGGGCCCGCCCGATCGCAAGGGCGAAAGATGCGCGGCTGCTCGGGAGGGTGGTCGTCAGCCGTCATGGCGATTCTCTTCATTAGCGGCGGCGCCGAGTTCGCGCGCGAGGTGTATCGGACCGAGCGGCGCGGTTACTGGTCAGACGCGCTGCCGTTGGCGCTGGAGAAACACGGGCACGTCTCCGTGGAGACGGCCGGGCCCGAGGCGCTTCAGGATCCCGAAGGCTGGGATCGCTATGACGCGGTGCTCATCGCCCGTCTACCGCCGCGGTGCTGGACGGCCCCGGCGACCGAGGCGGTACTGGCGGGGACCGCCCAGACGCTCGTGGAGGCGCCGCTTCCGAGCAATATCCGCGATGCGCTCGGCATCACCGGCCAGCGGGGCCTGGTTGAAGACGGCCTGCTCTCGTTGACCTCGGCTCCCCTGTCGCGCCAGGCCCGTGAGACCTACGGCGTCCAGCCGGGCGGCCCCATCGTCCGCCCGTCCTACCGCCGTGTGAGCCGCGACCCTGAGCATGACTGGACATCGCTCCCCAGGGTCCCGATCTCGCTGCCCCAAGCCGCGGCGTGGCGCGCGCCCGGCTGGGAGGTGGAGCGCTGGAACCGGCCCGAGGGGGTCGAGGTCCTGGCCGAGTGGCGTGCGCTCCAACCGGATGCCGTCGCCTATCCCGCGGTCGTGCGGCGCGAAAACCTGACGGCGTGCGCCCTGAGTCTGTTCGCCTATCTCGGCCAGGCACACACAGGCGCGCCGGCCGACGGAGCCGACCATCGGCCGATGCCCCGGGTCACCGGCGTCGAGGTGCTCTTGCTGGCCTTAATCGATGACATGTACGCGCGGGCCGGACGCACGCGCGCGCGGCTGCTGCCCTGGCCGGACGGCGTCCGCTGGGTGCGAAGCATCCGTCACGATTTCGATCGGCCGCTGACGATGGAGGCGGTGAAGCATGTCGTTTCCAAGCACCGCGAAGTCGGCACCGCCGTCACGTGGTACTGGCGGTCTGAGCCGCGTCGTGGCCCCAAGCGTGCCGGGCCCGCCGCGGCCGACCTGCGACCCGCCGCGTACGTAGCCGGCGTGCCTAATCACGAGGTGGCACTACACGTCGAATTGCTGTGGGACAAGAGCGAAGAAGAGCAAGGCATCGTCGAGACCGCCATCCGGCGCCGCGTCCTGGGCATCACGGCACACGGCGCGCGCAACTGCTTCCGGTTTCAGGGCGCGCCGAATCTGCTGTGGGCCGAGGAGCGCGGACTCCTGTACAGCGAAGCCTTGTCACAGAGCCATCTGCATCCGCATCGCTTCGCGGCGCTCGGCGGGACCGGTGAGGTAACCACTCTCGAGGTGGTGTGCCTGCCCCATCACACCTCGTTCGACCTCAACATAACCAGTACCAACACCGAAGCGGTGCTCGATGCCATGCGCGCTTTCATCGCCGCAGGTGGCCTGATGCAAGTCATGAATCACCCCGACATCAACACGGATGAGCTGTTCACGACGCTTGCGCATATGCCGGACGAGGGCCGCGCCGACATGACCGCGGCTCAAGCCGCGGACTGGTGGAGGCGGACACACGTTCTCGGCGCGGTGACGATCGACAGAGTTGACGACGAGACCTTCGACGTTACCTCGCGCAGCGACCTCGACTCGCTGGCGCTCGAATTACTGGGCGTCGACGGACTCCGCGTGGAGCTATCGGTCAGCCTCAGAGCCGGAGTCCCGGAGCGCGTGGCGACGGGCGACGTGAAGGCGAGCGTATAATGGATGCATCAAGGCGTCGGTTACTCGGCGCGTTGCCAGTCGTATGCACGCGGTACACGCTCGCCGCGTGTGGCTTCCAGCATTCCTCCTCGAGCCTGAGCGGGTTGAGCACGAGCCGCGGTGCGCCCGCCCCCGTGACCACGGCCCATCGCCCCGCTGCCGGCAGCGGCCCGATCGCGACCGGCCCAGCCACCGCCCCCACCAAGGATCTACTGGCGATCCCGGTCTGCCGCCCTAACATGCAGAGGGTCGATCTGAACGTGCAGACGGTGCAATGGCAGCCGCTTCGCTGATCCAGGGAATCGCGCGCGCCGCGGCGCCCCCGACCTGAGGACGGGAAATGGAAGCGCGCGAGGATGGTTTCGTGGCACTCGTAGTGGGATCGGAGTCTCAGCGCGAATCCGAGTTGGCGGCGTTGAGCCGGGTGGTGCCGGCTCTCCAGCAGAGCGGACTGCGGGTTTTCAGCCCGGACTCCGGCCTGGCGATGTTTCCTCCCGATCGCTGGACCGTTGGCTCGCTGTACTTCACCGAAGATGCGCGTTTTGACCAGGTCGTGGTGGGCCGTAACGTTCGGATCTTTCGGTCCCAGTGGGGGAGGGCATTCCTAGGCTTCCTCGCGGCACTGCTGACCCCAGCCGGCCATGTCGTGCTGCCCGTCATGGCCGATGCGCAGGCCGACGCGGGCGGCATGTGGCGCGTCCGCGATCTGGAACGGCTGCTTGGATCGCGAGCCGAGCAGCTGGGAGAAGGCATGTGGAGCTTCCAGAGCCCGTGCCACGAGATCGTCGCGTACTCAACCCTCCGGTGGTTTCTACGCAACGCCTCGCAGGTCGTGCACGCGGAGCTCGTGGCACGGTACGTGCCCGACGCCGTCGACGCTCTCCGCAGCGACCGCATCCTCGGCGAGTTCCTGCTCGGGGCTCCGGCGCCGGATGACCTCGAGCCCCCTGACCGAAATGGCTCTTCCGCGACACGCTGGTTCGAGCGCCACGACGCGCAGGTCACACCGGTCGGCTATGGCGAGGTCTATGGCCGGACACTGCGCTCGATCAGTTACCTGGTGTCCGGCATCTCGTACAAGGCGTCGATCATCTCGCACATCGTCCGAACCCTCTCCCGAGCGCCGACGCCGCTGAGTACGATCGACTTCGGTGGTGCGTACGGCCTGCTCACGGCTGAGCTCCTACTCGATCCGTCACTGGACTTCGCGACGGGAGTTTGCTGCGAGCACTCCTCGCCCTATCTGTTCGCCACGACGCGGCTATATCGCGCCATGAGGCGGGAATTGCAGGGTCGGTTCTACTTCGCCTCGTCGCGCGGCGAGGACTTTTCGTGGGATGGGAGTTACTCGCTGGTGACATTCCTGTCGTCGTTGTTGTACATGGAGCGGCGGAACGAGGTCATCGCCCGGGCTTGGGAGCACACCGAGCCCGGCGGCCTGCTGGTGGTCTACGAGGTCCCCAAGTCGGACCCGCGCAACAAGGACTACGACATTCAATTCACCGCGGCCGAGCTGGACGACCTGCTGGGTCGGCTCGGGCAGGTGCATCGCTATTCGCCGCTGGCCGCGCGCACCGTCTCGGTCGATGAGGCCGGAGAGACTCCGGTGTTTCGGGCGGTGGTGAAACCGGAATCAACCTCGTGACGACACGGAGCTGACACTGCCCCGTCCGGCGCTACACGACCTGGCTCAGCGATTCGGGCGCCACGCGACGCTGTATTCCGGCGGTCTCTTGACCAACGCCGCGCTCGGCCTGGCCAGCGTGGCTGTGCTGACCCGTTTCCTGGCACCGTCCGCTTTCGGCCAGCTAGCGATCCTGATCTTCTTCAGCGAGCTGCTGGCGATCTTGTGCGATCTCGGGATCCTGCAGGGCACCATGCGCAGCGTGCTCTCGCCCGGCCCCGAATCGGGGGACGAGCGGCAGCGCCGACGGCAGACGATGACGACCGGCCTCATCGTGACGCTTGCCATAGCTGCGGTGCTCACGGCCCTGGTCGCCGTCCTGGCGGATCCGATCGCCGAGCTCATCCTCGGCGACCGCCGAGACGGGGCCCTCGTGATCTACGCTGCAGTTACCGGTGCCGCCCTGGGCTGCTATCGGCTGCTCGTCAACCAACTGCGCTACGCACGCCGTCCCGCCGCGTACAACGCTCTGCTCGTGTTCCGGGGCATCGCCGTCCTGGCGGCCAGTGCGATCCTCCTCTCGCAGACGGCGACGCTTCACAGCGCGGTCCTCGGCATGGCGATCGGCAGCCTGAGCGCGATGCTGCTCACCGCGCTCGTGATGAGACGCGAGTTCGGCGCGGCCCCTGCGTGGAGCGCATTGAGCGACATCTGGCGCCGAGGCGCACCCTGGGTGCCGATCGCCGCCGGGCTGTGGTTCATCAACACGGGTGCGGTCGTGATCCTCGGTGTGATGAGCTCCGCCCACACGCTCGGCACCTACCGGGCAGCAGTTGCCGTCGCGGCGCTGGTGTCGTACTACGGCGCCGTCTTCTACATGAGCTGGGGGCCGCTCACCCGTTCTTCGTTGTACCTCGCTGCCCAGCGTGAGGCCGGGGCCGAACCGCTGAAACGCGCGTTCGCCTCGGCTTACCTCATCGGCGCCGGAACGCTCGTGGCGGTGATCGCGATCTTTCAGAACGAGCTGGTTAAGCTGCTGGGTCATGCATACGTCGCGGCTGCCCCGCTCATCGCGCTTCTCGCGATACCACATGTCTTCTATGGACTATTCCGGATGCTCTACGTAACGACGACGGACCCGCGCAAAGTCCAGACGTTCCGTACGCTCGTCCTCGTCGCCACAGCTCTCTTTGCCGCCGTCGGGTTCGCTCTCGCGAGCTCGATCGGCGCCTATGGCATCGCCGTCGCCCAAGGTGTGGCGTTCGGAGCTGCCGCCGGCGCGATGGCGGCCTTTGAGCACGCCCACGGCCGGCCGTTGCCCATCGACGCCCGGCGCACCACCGTTGCCCTGCTGTGTGCCGGAGGGTGTGTGGCCTTCGACCGGGCACTCGCGCTCACCGGCTTCGATCGCGCCGTCATCGACGTCGCGTGCGCGGCCCTGCTGGTGGTCGCCTGGCGAAGGGTCGGCGTGGTCTCGCTCACCGAAGCTCGCACGATCGCGCAGGCGCTTCGCCCGGGTGATCAGCACCGAGCGCACGAGCGATGGATGGCGTACCTGGCCAACCTCGACCGCCGCGAGCGGCAGCAGCTCCGCGCCTTGATGGATACCGGCAGACGCGGCGCTGACGCCGGGCCGCCGGAGGACGATCAGCTCCCGTTGTTTGGCACGGTGATCCGCGAGATGACGGGAGGACGGGCTACCGGACAGGGCAACGAGGCGCTCGCCGAGTACTTGTTGGCTCGTGACATGCCGGCCTACAAGGACCCGCTCGCCAACCGGCTGATTGCCGCGGGGGAGGATCCGCTCGAAGTGGACCGGATGAGCTCTGCGGTTCTGTGGCTGCGTCGGCTACCGCCGCGCACCTGGCGCAAGCTCGACGCCCAGGGTCCGGGCGACCCGCCGGAGCCCAGTCCCGAGCCTCAACGGGACGTGTCGCCGTCCGCGCCGTGAACGCCGAGCAGAACGCGTTCGAGACGTGGGTTGAGACGTTGACCAGATCGCCGAGGTCTTCGCCCGTGTCGTCTCGGACACTCTGGCCGCTCAGGGCCGCGATCTGGCGAGCGCGGCCGCACAGTCGACCGTGAAGACGAATTCGACGCTCGTCCCCACGCGCGGAGACAACCTCCTCCTGGTCATGCGGCACTTGCTGGGAATAGCCACGATGCGCGGTCTGCGCGTGCTCGAGCTGGGCTCCGGGTTCGGCGCGTTGGCCGCCTACCTGGCCTGGCGAGAGCGACCGGCACGGATGGTCGCGGTCGACGTCAGCGACGTCTATGTGCGGGTCGGCTCGCGTTGCGCCGCGGATTTGGCGCTCGACCCCATCTTGACCTTCGTCCGTGCCGACATGCGCGACCTCAGTGCGTTCGGCGACGGCGAGTTCGACCTCGTCATCGCCAACAACTCGTTCCTCTACGTACCCGACAGAGCTGGCGCGCGGCGGGCCTTATCCGAGTTCAACCGGGTCCTCGCCCCAGGCGGCGCGGTTCTCGTCTACCAGGCGAATCGGTGGCGGTGGAAGGAACCGTTCACCGGTGCGCCGGTCGTCCACCTCCTTCCCGCCGCCGTGGCCGTTCCCCTCGCCCGCCGTACCGGCTGGCGGCACAACCACGGCCGCGTGCGACTGTCGTCCCCGCCGGCTTTGAGACTGGCGCTGCGCCGAGCCGGGTTCGCCCCCACCACGCCGATCACCTTTCGCCACGGCCTGGTCAGCAGATGGCCCCACCGCAACTTCGGCCGGTTCTTCGGCATCGCGGGGCGCAAGGACTGAACATGCTTCTCGCCGCCGGCGACCCCTTCGGAAACGTGCCCCAGGCTGCTAGTCTCACGGCGGGGCGTGACGCGAGCGGATACGGACATCCTCGACACCCGTGCCTCCCGTCGTTGGCTGTGCTCGTTGACCTTTGGGATAACAGTTGACGGACTACTCACCTTCTGAGATAACGCGGCGTCTGGAGACGCTAGACCGCTCTCTGACCGCGTTTCCCGAAGGCTTCGTCTGTCCTTGGCCGGTAGCGCGAGTATTCAACGAGTTGCTGAAGCAGGCTCGTCGCGAGGTCGACGACGACCCCGTCCTCAAGAGCATTCGGTTCCTGGAGGAAGCGCCCGACGGGGAGACCACTGGCATGAGCAACACGCTCGTCACGACCGTGCGGGCGCTTGTTGGTCAGGTGACGCTGGCCGTCGCGGGAGACTCGGTGCTGCCCGTCCCCGACGCTGTCCAAGATGAGCCGGCTCAGCCGCTCGCTCGTCACGCGCCGCCGAGCCATAGACGGTGAGCGATGACTGAGCGCGGGTCGGCTGAGCTCACGCTGCCGTCACGGACGGCTCGACGGTCTCTGCTCGGGGCCCGATGAGCTCACTGGAGGCCTGTCCCGGGCGAGCGTGGCTGCGACGTGCGCGCAGGTGGGCGGGTGTGCATGTTCGTCTACAACAACTGTGCCGCAGACATGCGCGTGCACAAGGAGGCGCGAAGCCTGGTTGAGGCAGGCTATGACGTTGTTGTGGTGGCCGTGCTCGACGGTCGAACGGTTCCTGAGGAGCAGCACCCGTGGGGCTTTCGGATCGTCCGCATCGATCGCAACCCGGTGCATTACCGCGTGCTGCGCCGCACGAGGGCGATCCGCCGCTCGCTACGGCTGGCGCGGGCCAGAGCCACCCGGCGAGTCCGGGCGCGGCGCCGAAGCTCGCCCGCATGGTTCGACGCCTCCGGAGGCGGCTCACGTGGCCTCTCCGATCCCGCACGGACGCCCGTCGGCGCGACACGCGATCCCCGTCCAATCCTCCCCGGCGCGCGGCGCGAGCGCGCGGGCCGCTGTCCACGACGCGAGTCGCGCTTGTCTTGCGCCGGTGGTCTTCGTGATGACGGGCACCGCCCGGGTCTACGGGGCCGCGCGATGGCGCGTGCTGCGCTGGTGCCCGCTGCTCAGGGGCGGCCGTATTACCGTTGGCAGGAGCGTCATGGCCGCCGTCTCCGTCGCGCTGGCGCTATCGGCGGCAGCTGAAACGCTCGTTCGACCGGTACGCCGAGCTTCCCCTCGAAGCCGCGGACGATCCTGCTCCGCCGCCGCGGATCGATTGGACCGCCGCCTCGGCCGCGGCGGGCCAGGCAATCGACGATGTCAGTCCGGCGAGCGGCCGCGCCCGCGGCCCAATCGTTCGCGCCTTGGGCTGCCTCGACCGCCGCATCTCTCGGACCGCATACCGCGGCTTGATGTTCTTCCACAAGCCGTTGATGTTCACGGCGTACTATCGCCGGGCCTATCGGCAGCTGCGGTCCGAGCCGATCGACCTCGTTCACGCCCACGATCTGAATACGCTTCCGGTCGCGGCCATCGTGGCCATGCGGCGGGGCTGCCGACTCGTGTACGACGCGCACGAGCTCTATCCCGAGATCAGCACTCTGTCCAAGCGCGAGAAGCGGATCTGGGCAGTCATCGAACACCGGTTGATCAGGCGCGCGGACGCGGTCGTCACGGTCTGCCAGTCGATCGCCGACGAGCTCACCCGCCGGCACCGCCTCGTCTCTGCGCCCACCGTCCTGCTCAACTGCCCCCCCGCCGCGAGTGTGCCGTCCCTGGCCGCGCCGGTAAATCTTCTCAGGATCAGGGCGGGTCTCGAGAACAGCCTCGACCCGATCATTCTCTACCAGGGCGGCTTCTCGCCCAACCGCGGGCTCGAGGAGCTGCTCTACGCGACGCCGTACCTCGACTGCGGCGTGGTCGTGCTGATGGGTTGGGGAAACCTGGAAGCTCGCTTGGCCGAGCTCGTCGCCGAGCTCGGCGTCGAGCAGCGCGTTCGGTTCGTTGGCCGGGCGGAGCCTCACGAGCTTCTCCACTTCACCGCCGGCGCGGACGTGGGAGTCATTCCGTACAAGCCGATCGGCCTGAATAACTACTACACGACGCCCAACAAGCTGTTCGAGTACATGCTCGCTGGAATCCCGATCGCGGCCAGCCGCGTGCCGGAGCTGCGTCGATTCGTCGAGGGCCACGCGCTCGGACTCACCTTCAACCCGGACGACCCGCGCGACATCGCAAGCACGCTGAACTTCCTCCTCGCTGACCGGTCCGCGCTGACGGAGATGCGCGAGCACTCCCGCGAGGCCGCCCGCAGGTTCGTGTGGGAAAACGAGGTTCCGAAGCTCGTCCAAACGTACCGGGCCTTGGATCTCAATCATGCCGCGCCGATTCCTGTTTCTGCACGGCGGGCCTGAAGAAGCCCGCCGGGTCTTTCGCGAGGAGCGGCGCGGTTACTGGGCTGCCGCCCTGCCGGTTGTGCTGGAAAAGCACGGTCTCACGTCGTTCGAGGAGTCGACCGTCGCAGGCTTGGAGGAGGCGCTGCGCCGGGACGAGGTTGGCGCGGTCCTGGTGGCGCGCACGGCCGCCCGCGCCGAGACGACTGGCGTGCTACACCGACTTCGCCGCCTGGGCATCCCTTTGCTGATCGAGGGACCTCTGCCGTGTGAGCTGCACGAGCTTGCCGGAATCGTCTCGGCTGAGCCGACGGCCGCCGAAGGAGCCGTCGCAATCACGAGCCGGCAGCTCGCTTCCGCGGCCGCCGAGTACGGCTATCCGGCAGGCGCGCGAATCACCGTGCCGGCGGTGCGACCGGTCGAACGCGAGTCCGGGACCGATTGGCGGCATCTCGACGTGCCCATCCGGGCCGATCAGGCGGAAGCGTGGCGCCGCGCCGGCTGGGACGCCGAGCGCTGGGGCGTCGATGCGGACGCCGAAGTCCTGGCGACCTGGACAGGAGCTGACGGGGTCCCATCTCCCGCCCTCGTGCGCAAAGGAAGCGTCGTTGCCGCCTCTTTTGGCTTGTTTTCGATCCTCGGCCAGGCGCACACGGCGGAGCCCTGGGACCACGGCGAATATCGAACCAGCGCTCGCATCACCGGGCTCGAGACGCTGCTGCTCAGCCTCGTCGACCACCTCCATCGCGACGCTGACCTCGTGCGGCCGCGGATCTTGTCGTGGCCGCGCAACGCACGCTGGGTCCTCAATGTACGCCACGATTTCGACCGCTTCCTGGCCTCCAAAGCCGTGGCCCAGACGCTGGCCCGCCATCAGGAGGCGGGGTCCGCGGCGACTTGGTACTGGCGCTCGCGTCACCTACGCGACGGCGTGTTTTATCGCCGTTGGCCAGGCAACCTCGCCGTCAAGCTCGTGGCGAGCAGCCCGGGTCATGAAGTGGCTCTGCACACCGAGCAGCTATGGAACGGACGCGCAGAGCGCGAGCGTCGCGTGGTTGAACGCGTGTACGGGCGTCAGGTTCTCGGGTCGTCGTCCCACGGCGATCCACATTGCTTTCGATTCCAGGGCGCTCCCAACGTCATCTGGGCGGAGCGGCAGGGATTGCTCTACACCGAGCTGATCCAGCATGGCCATCACCAGCCACACCGTTTCGCGACGCTCAATGAAGACGGCACGATCGCCGCACTGTCCGTGATCGCGCTGCCGCACCACGAGTCGCTCGATCGCACGGTCGCGCACGACGACGCAGACGTCGCCGGGATCGTTCAGGCCGGCGATCGGTTCGCGCGGGCCGGCGGGCTGCTGCAGGTGCTGAACCACCCGGACCTCAACCGAGACCAGCTGTTCGAAGCGATCGACGGCCTGCCGCGGCCCGGGCGTCTCGACTGGACCGCCGCCCGCGCCGCGGATTGGTGGCGCCGCACGCATGTCCGCGACCGACTTCGCATCTCCCCGGTCTCCGCTCGAAGCTTCGACGTCACCGCGCGGGAGCGCGTGGAGGACCTCGCGGTCGAGCTGTTAGATCCGGGCGGCGGACGCCAGGTCAAGCTGTTACGGCTCGAGCCCGGTGAGCGCAAGCGGATCGAGCTGTCGTCGGTGGTGGCGTCGTCATGACGACGGTCAGTTGGGGCGAAGCTTCGCGGCCGTTCGGACATGCCATCGCCGACCACTACGTGGCGTTGGGCAGCGGGGTCGGACCCGGCCGTCCGCGCGACGATCGTGACCAGTACCGAACAGGTACCGAGCCGGGCGCGCAACCTCATCGCGCTTCTCGAGGGCCTGGCGAACGTCGCCGGCTTCGAGGGCCGGCGCGTGCTCGAAAGCGGGATGTGGGTTCGGCGCGCTCGCTACATATCTTGGCGTGGGACTCAGTGGCCGGCCGAACTGGTCGCCACCGCGAGACCCGATCGCCTCCGCTCAGCGCGCGTCGAAGCCTTTCGCCATCCCTGAGCAGTTCCAGTCGGCGACATGCGCACGCTCGACTCGGGTTGCGGTTGTCTTAAGTCTAAAGCGCGGGTTGAGGGTTGTCTAGTTGTGGGTGCCCAGGAGGGCGGCCAGCAGCGACCGTCCGGCGCCATACGCCGGTTGGCTTCGCCATCCGGGAGAAGTTGAGGCTCGACGGCTAACCTGAACGTCAACGCCGCCATGCGGGTCGCCATGCTGCTGCACAAGTCGGTCGAGTTCGACTCGCGGGTCCGGCGCGAGGCGAGTGCGCTTGCGGCCGACGGCCACGAGGTGTCAGTGCTCGAGCTGGCCGAGGTGCACGGCGGCAGCGCCGAGCTCGACGGCTTCCTGCGGCTGGAATGCCGGCCGCCCACATGGGTCCGGCGGCGATTGCCCAGCGCCGTCTACCGCCCGGCCATGTTCTTATCGTTCGTGCGCGGTGTGCTGCGCCTGCGACCGGAGGTCATCCACGCGCACGATGCGGCGATGCTCCTGCCCGCCATCGCCGGGGCGCGGTTGACCGGGGCGCGGCTCGTCTACGACTCCCACGAGCTGGCCTCCAGCGTGCCCTAT
Source organism: uncultured Solirubrobacterales bacterium (assembly GCA_963770615.1). Classification (GTDB taxonomy): domain Bacteria; phylum Actinomycetota; class Thermoleophilia; order Solirubrobacterales; family Solirubrobacteraceae; genus Palsa-465. The sequence goes on from CAVYQJ010000003.1 coordinate 285,593, forward strand.
CGCGAGCGCACCTGGGCGTGGTTCGTGAGCGCGATCGAGCGCCTCGTCGTGCCGCGCTGCGCGGCCGTGATCACAGTCTCGGACGGAATCGCCGCGCGGTTGCGCGACCTTTACGAGCTACCGGCCACTCCGACGGTGGTGCGCAACGTGAGCTCGCTTGAGCCCCAAGCACCGGGTTCCCTCCGGGAGCGGCTCGGGCTCGACGGGGACGCTCCGCTCGTCCTCTACCAAGGCGCACCCGCGCCCGATCGTGGCTGCGAGGTGCTCATCGATGCGGTGGCGCTGCTCGACGGGGTGCGGCTGGCATTTCTCGGCGACCCCGAGCCGGGGTACGGAGAGGTTCTGGCCGCCCTAATCCGGAAGCGCGGAGCCGCCGACCGGATCTTGGTGCTCGACAGCGTCCCGCTGTCCGAGCTGCTCGACAACACCGCCGAGGCCGATGTCGGGGTGACGCTCCTCCAAGACACGTGCGAGAACCACAGGCTCGCGCTTCCAAACAAGCTGTTCGAGTACATCGCGGCAGGAGTACCCGTGATCGCCAGCGCGCTGCCCGAGGTGGAGCGGCTCGTGAAGGCGTACGGCATCGGCTGGTGCGTCCGGCCTGATGACGCAGGCGCCGTCGCTGATGCGATCCGCGAGGCGATCGCCCGCCGTTCCGATCCGGAACTGCGGAGCCGCCTTCAGAAGGCCGCCGCCGAGCTGCGCTGGTCCGTCGAGCAACGCCGCCTGCTCGAGCTCTACGACAATCTCAACGGCTAGCCTGGGGGCGGATGCACGGCGCACGAGGTGCGATGCGACTGATGGCTCGGCTCCGGCCGCGTTCTGAGAAGGACAGGGGCCAAGCTCCGCGGAGCGGAGCTTTTGGCACGCGCGATGCCGGCCAGAAACGATCGAATCGGCACGCATCCAGCCTGACGGTGAGCATTTGTGGAGATTTCGCTCTAGCTTGCACACCCGTGTACAGGTAGATTCAGCGGTAGATTGGAGCTGAACATGCGTGGTACGTCCGCTGACAACAAGCCCCCCCGTCCGTGAGCCCGTGATAGGTTGCTGCGGGCGACGGGTCAGGATGTTCGATCGGGCGAGCTGGAACGCGTCTTCGTGACGCAGTCCGAGGGCTGGTGGAGATGCTGGGTCATGCGGAGATTTACGCCAAGGGCGCGATCGAGGAGGTTTCGATACTCCACCGCGCGAGGTGGGTGATCAATCTGACGCACGCGAGCTTCGACGTTGTCTTCGTCGCCTACGACGAGGCACATCGCGAGGGTTTCGAAGACAATGTGGCGGCGTGTGCCTGACACGAGCAAGATCGGTAGTGCTTTCGACTGGCAACCGGGGGCGAACCTGGATGAGGTCGTCATGGACTTCGTTCACCACGAGTTGAGACCAACAAACGAGGCGGTGTCAGCCGCCGCGAGTCCACCGTCGTACGATCCGTAGGGGAGGAAGTATGCAGCGAACCATCGGCCGTCTCGGATTGGGGATCGTCCTGGGACTGGCATTTTTCGCGGTCTCGGCGGCGCCGGCGCTCGCCGCGACGGTTACCACGGAGCCGGCGACCCAGGTGAGGACGACGTCGGCCACCCTAAACGGCGTCATCGACACAGGGGGGGTGGCGACCGTGTGGCAGTTCCAGTGGGGTACCACGACGAAGTACGGCCGGAGCACTCCGCTCCAGCAGATCCCGGCGGGTAATGGAACGGCTCCGGTTGCGTGGCCGGTGAACAACCTCATTCCGAACACCACGTACCATTTCCGCCTGGTTGCCTCGACCGGGAGCGGCGCGACTTACTATCCGCTGACCCCCGTGTTCGGGCGCGATATGAGGTTCAAGACGACGGCGACAGGCAGGTTGGTGCTGCTAAGTCATCGCCTGATTGTCACCAACAACTTCTTGTCCGTTCCGCTGCTATGTATGAGTGGGCTGCAATGCCACGGCCGATTCACGATCAGCGCGGCGGGCAGGATCCAGGGAACCCACGAGCTCGCCAATGTTCTGTGCGCAACGACGTTCTTCACGATTCCAGCGCACCGAAAGGGGAACGTGCGGGTCAGGGTCCGCCGCGGTTGCCTCGCGCTGCTGAACAACTCCCCTAGCCACAGTGTGCTCGCGAAGCTGACGTCCAACCCCCGAACCGGGCAGAAGGCGTTGATCACGATTGTGAGCCTGGCGCTCGGATAGGCCGGCCGAGGCGCCGGGATGCGGCCAACCCGCCGCGTCTCGGCGCCCTACCCGCTTGCGAAGGGCTGAGGGCTCGGCTTGGGCACGCCCTGAGCCCTGAGCAGCCCGCCCGAGCTGAACGGCGGGTCGTCTAGACGTGGACCTAGCCGAGCGCGTAGATCCGTTTCCACTGCCGAGCGCGCCCTCCTCGAACTTCGCGGAAGTGGCCGCCACACATCTCGGGGAGGCCCTCCACTCGGTCTGGCTGTTCTGCTCACGCGCTCGAGGAGAGTCACCGGTTCACGAGGACTCCGATGTCGACCTCCTCGTGTTGGTTGACGGCCCGTCGTGGGAGGGCCAGCGCCGCGTGTACAAGGCATTTGATGAGGCCGCAACCCCGCCGGCGGCGTTAGCGCCGCGTGCTACGCGATGCCCTTCCAATCGTCGGCAGTGAGGCGATCCGGGGCTGTGTCAGCGGATCGGCTCGGTGGGCGCCTATTCGCTCCCGGAGCTGATCACCGCCAACGTGTCGCCGGTGGCGACCGAGGCGCCGACGGCGATCGGAAGCTCGGCCACGACGCCCGCCTTGTGTGCGGTGATCTCGTTCTCCATCTTCATCGCCTCGATCACGGCCACCAGCGTGCCCTCTTCGACCTCCGCACCCTGCTCGACCGCCACCTTCAGCACCGTCCCCTGGAGCGGCGAGGCAAGAGTGTCGCCGCCGCCGCCACGCCCCCGCGGGCGCGTTCGGTCCGACGCGAGGCCCGGCGGCCCGCGGTCGCGACCCCGGCCCCACCAGCCGGGACGCTACCGTTGACGCCCGCAGCGGCAAGCGGCGGCCCAATCACCTTCACGTCGAAGCGCTTGCCTGACACCTCGACCGTGTAGCTCTGCTGCACCGTCTCCTCGGCTTCCTCGGCCGGCTTCTCGATGGCCGGAAAGGCGAGCGCCTTCAGCCACGTGCGGTCCTCGATGAGGTCGCGGCAGGTCTCGGCGTCATGCCACTGGCGCGTCTGGAGGATCGCCTGGTGGAACGGCAGCAGGGTCTTCAGCCCCTCGATCTCGTATTCCCCGAGCGCGCGCAGCATCCGCGCGGTGGCCTGCTCACGATCGACGTCCCACACGATCAACTTGGCCACCATCGGGTCGTACATCGGCGAGATCTCGGAGCCTGCCTCGACGCCCGAGTCGACCCGCACCCCTGGCCCGGCGGGCTCGCGATAGGCGCCGATGGCGCCCGGTGCCGGCGCGAAGTTCTTCGACGCGTCCTCGGCGTTGATCCGGCATTCGATCGCGTGGCCTCGAAGCTCGACCTGGTCCTGGGTGATCGACAGCGGCTCTCCCGCCGCCACCCGGATGCCCTCCTTGACAATGTCGACGCCGGTCACCATCTCGGTCACGCAGTGCTCGACCTGGACCCGGGTGTTCATCTCGAGGAAGAAGTACTCGCCGTCCTGGAGCAGCCCCTCGATCGTCCCCGCCCCGGTGTACTTGACCGCCGCGGCGGCGTCGGTGGCGATCTTGCCGATTTTCGCGCGGAGCTTCTCGTCGACGGCCGGCGCCGGCGCCTCCTCGATCAGCTTCTGATGCCGGCGCTGGAGAGAGCAGTCGCGCTCGCCCAGGTGGATCACGTTGCCGTGGCTGTCGGCCAGGACCTGCACCTCGACGTGCCGAGGATCGGGCAGGTAGCGCTCCAGGTACACCGTCGAGTCGCCGAAGAACTTCTCCCCCTCGCGGGCGGCACCCTCGAACGCCTCCTGGAGCTTGGATGCGTCCAGGGCAACCCGGAAGCCCTTGCCCCCACCGCCGCCGGCCGCCTTGACCGCCACCGGGTAGCCGACCGTCTCCTCGATCACACGGCGCGCATCGTCGACCGTGGCCACCGGCTCGGTCGTGCCCGGAACGATCGGGACCCCGGCCTTGGCCATCAGCTCTCGTGCTCGCGTCTTCGATCCCATGGCCTCGATGGCCGAGGAGGGCGGCCCGATGAACGTGATTCCGCGCTCCTCGAGCGCCGCCGCAAAGCCCGCGTTCTCCGCCAGGAAGCCGTAGCCGGGATGGACCGCCTCGGCGCCCGAGCGCTCGACCGCGTCGATCAGCTTCTCGATGACCAGGTAGCTCTCGTTGGCCGGTCCGGGACCGATTAGGTATGCCTCGCCCGCGCGCCTGACGTGCACGGCATTGCGGTCGAGCTCGGAGTAGACCGCGACGGTTTCGATCCCGAGCTCCTCACACGCGCGCATGATGCGGACCGCGATCTCGCCGCGGTTGGCGATCAGCACCTTCGAGAACATGCGGCGGGGGACTTTAGCGGGCAACCGTTGGCCGGGCCCCACACGACGAGGCCGACCCACTGATGCCGGTGGCTAGCTCGTCGTGGAGGCAGCCGACGGCATGGGGGCCTGGACTGCGGCCGACAACCCGGCCCAGCGGGAAGCCGCCTCCGCACCGGTCGGGTAAATCGAGGTCGTGTCGGTGCCCACCTGGCCGTAGGTGCCCCAGAACGAGTACCACAAGATCAGCCCCGGATGGGCGTGCTGGAGGATCTCGTTGCGGAGCTGGAGCTGCTCGCCGGGGCTGGGGTAGCGGAGCTGGGCGTAGCACTCCGAATTGCTTTCGTCGGGCGTGCAGACGCCGATCGTGGTGCCGTCCGCGACGTTATCGCCCCAGGTGAATGCCTGGAGGATGAACGCGGACTGCTTGTGAGCATTGTCCGCGTAGGTCTGAAGGAGGCCAGCCATGTTGGCGACCGTATCCCACGTGAACAGGTTCGCGCTCACGGGAAGCAGCGGGTTCGTCGTGACGGGATAGATTTCGTTTCCGACCATATCGGCGATGTCCGCGTACTGGTTTGCCTGGGCCAACCCATACGCGCCGATCATGACGGTGTGCGCCGGGTCGCTCTGCTTGATTTGCGAGACGTACGCGGCCACCCCAGCTTGATCACCGGGGGAGAGCTGAGAGTCGTCGGCTGCGTAGTAGCCGTACGTTCCGGGGAGGGCACCGAGCCAGGAGACCATGTACGCGAGAAGCTGACCGTTGTCGGTACACCCGCAGGAACTCGCGAAAGCGGGGAAGTCACCCGCCATATCGGTGCTCGTGGCAGGCTCTTGCCACCAGGCCGGATTGCCGATTTCCCACATCACCGACATCCCGAGGGATTGGGCCGTCGCGGCGTATTCGGCGAGGTCGGACAGCGATCCATACCGTGCGGGGATCACGACCACCTGCATACCGCCGGCGTGCATCACGGCAAGCCGCTGAGTGCATGCCGACATCGCCGTCTCCAGAGGGCACCACTCGAACACTCCCTCGAGCGGCGAGGCCGCGGTGGCAGGGGCACCTGTGCTGGCGGAACCGTGTCGCGGCGCGTGAGTGGGGTGGTGAGCGGGGGCGTGCTTGCGCGCGCGATGGCGTTTCCGCTGCGCAGCGTGTTTCCGCGGCGCAACGTGTTTCCGCGCTGGAGCGTGGTGCGGGACCACAAGCCGCATGTCAACCGGAGGCTGCTGTCCGGCGGAACCCAAGCCTCCCTGGTCGCCGGCCCCTGTGAGAACCAACACTGCCGCAATCGCGGTCAGCACCAGAGCGAACAGCAGCCCCGGGCGCAGCCCGGGCTGCGCGCCGCGACGCCAGGAAACGGCCGATAGGGTGAATCTCTTACGCACCCACACCGCATCGGCGCGTGGTCTCGGAGCGCTTTCACTTCACGCCCGACTTGGCCAATCGTTCGAAGGGGATTAGACGCTCCTACAAGTGAGGGGGCAACCGGCGCGAGTAATCGCTCCAACGTGCCGATAAACGCTGGTCCGACCAATTCGCGGGCGGCGCGTAGGATGAGAGGTGCGACCGTCGCGAGACGATCCTCGATCCGACTGGCCAGACCGGCGCCGCGTGCGCCGCGTCGCTCGCGCCGCGCGTCCGCGAGCTCGCCGGCCTGCGGCTCGGACTGCTGGACAACGCCAAACCGAACGCGGCGCTGGTGCTCGAAACCCTGGCCGGCCAGTTGCGCGCCCAGCATCACCTCGGGGAGGTGACCACCTACACCAAGTCGTACTTCGGGACGCCGGTGCAGGAGGACCGGGCCCGGGAGATCGCGCACAGCTGCGACGCCGTGATCGCCGGCGTCGGCGACTGAGGCTCCTGCTCGGCGGCCAGTTTGGCCGACGGAATAGTGCTCGAGGTGCCGGCGGTGTCGATCTGCACCGATGCGTTCGTGGTCGCCGCCCGGGCGATGGCAGGCGTGTACGGCATGCCCGACTTCGAGTTCGTGACCATCCCCCACCCGATCGCCAGCCTCGGTTTGGCTGAGATCGAGGCAAACGTAGGTCCGGTGATCGCCGAGGTCGTCCGGATCCTGGTCGGTACGCCTTGACCGAGCTGCCCATCATCGACATCGACGAGATCCGGCAGCTGATGGAGGACTACGCCGACCGGGGCTGGACGGACGGACTGCCCGTCATGCCGGTGACCGAGTCCTACCTGGCCGAGTTCCTCAGCCAGACCACGCGCGAGCCAGACGAGGTGCTGCTCGCCATGCCCCACCTCGACCGCGAGTGCACCGTCCGCATCGCCGCGATGAACGCCGCGATGGCCGGCTGCCGGCCCGAGTACTTCCCGGTCGTGCTGGCGGCGTGGTCGGCGTTGCGGCTCGAAGGCTACGTCGAGCGCGCGATCTGGCAAAGCACGACGGGCACGGCCCCGATGCTGCTAGTCAACGGCCCGGTCCGCGAGCGGATCGGGGTCAACAGCGAGGGAAACGTGTTCGGGTCCGGCTTCCGCGCCAACGCCACGATCGGGCGTGCGATCCGCCTGACCGCGATCAACGCGTTCGGCCTGCGGCCGCACGAGCTCGATCAGGCGACCCAGGGCAACCCCGCGAAGTACACGGCGTGCATCGCCGAGAACGAGGAGCAGTCGCCGTGGCCGCCGTTCCACGTCGAGCACGGGTTCGATGTTCACGCGAGCACGGTGATCGCGATGACGATGCGCTCGGTCGTCCATATCGAGGCTCGGCACACCACCGTGCCCGAGCAGCTCGCGCTCGATCTCGCCGACACGATCCGGCGAACCAGCGCGCTGATCCACGAGACGATCAGCGCCTGCATCGCGCTCGGGCCCGAGCACGCCGAGCTGCTCGCCCACGCCGGCTGGGGCAAGAACGACCTGCGTCGCTTCGTCTACGAGCACGCGTCCAACTCTCGTGAGGCGCTGACCGCGGTCGGCAAGGACGCGGTCTCGGGCAAGACCAGGTGGCGGCTGCCGAGCGCGCATCCAGACTCGGTCCCCGACAGCGCCGCAGGTCAGGATGTCGTCCCCGTCCTGACCTCGGAGCAGGCCGTCCAGGTCGTCGTTGCCGGCGCTCACAACAGCGGCGTGTCGGCAGTGATCGAGACCTTTGGGCCGCGCGGCGGTGCGCCGGCGATCGCACCCGTCGAATCGGCGCCTGCTTCGGCCTGAAGGTAGACCCCCTGACGGCCTAGCTCGCGCCTGAGCGCGGCCGCGTCGATGTCGGCGACAGGCACGTCCGCCGCGCCGGCCAAAGCGGCTCCGACACCGGCCGCCTGCCCGGTCATCCAGCACTGGGGGATCTCGCGCATGAACGCCTGCGTCTGGCGGTCGGTCGCGATATGGCGGCCGGCGACCAGCACGTTGTCGACTTCGCGCGGGACCAGCGAGCGATAGGGCACCGAGACGTTGCCGAACTTCTGCGACGGCGACGGCGAGACCCCGATCTCGTCGTCGAACCGCGTGCCCGCCCGCCAGTCCTCGCTGGTGAGCTTATGGCGGCCGACGAGCCGCGTGTGGCGTACGCCGATCTGCGGGGCCGACAGCATCAACCAGGCGTTTCTCGAACGCGGGCGCGTGGCGGCGGAAGTGGTCGAGGTGCGCGACCATCCGCCGGCGCGACTCGACCTCGACGCGCGTCAGGTCCGAGAGGTCGACGCCGCTGTAGCCGCTCAGCCGTGGCCCCAGGAACAGCGCCACGTCATTGCTCCAGCCCACGACCGGCCGCTCGGCGAAGCCCAGCGCTTAGCCGACGTCGGCCATCAGCTGCCGGTGGGCTTGCGGATCGTCGCGCTTGAACGCGAGCCAGCGCGCGAAGTCGACGCCGGCCCACAGCCAGCCGGTGTTGAGGCAGTGAGCGGTATTTGAGCCACTCCGGATCGATCATCGGAGACCACGTGACCGTGTCGCGGAACGCGCCCTGGCGCTCGCGCCAGTAGGAGACCGGCTCGGGATCGGTCGCGCCCCAAAGTTCTCTCGGCGCACCCGCGACGGCGTCCGACGGAAGCCGGTCGAGGATCTCCTGCCCGATCCCGGTGATCACGGGCCGCCCCGTCCAGTCGGTCATGCGGTCGATCCAGATCACGAGGTCGCCGGTGGACAGGCCGCCGAGGTAGTTCTAGCGCTCGAGCAGCAGCACCTCGGCGCCCGCGCGCCGTGCGGCGAGTGCCGCTGCGCAGCCCGCGGGCCCGCCCCCCACCACCAGTACCTCGGTCTCCGCGTGGACCGGCGTCTCGCGCGCCCGCTCGGTGACCGTCAGCCGACGCGCTGGGGGCGCCGGCGTGAATGCGTCGTCGTGCTCGAGGGCCGCCGCCGTGGACATCGAGGCCGTGCCCTGGTGGTAGCTCTCCTCCTCGCCGCCGGGCCGCTTGGGAAGAAAGTCGCACATATTCCGACTTTTATCCCAAACCGGCGCCGGCCACAGAGGCCGGGTCGACTAACGCGCGCTCAGAATCATGCCCGCCGCCACCGTGTCGTTGCTCGCCTCGTCGATCAGGATGAAGCTGCCGGTGGTGCGGTTGCTGGAATACGGATCGGCCATCAGCGGTGAGCCGGCGCGCAGGCGCACTCGGCCGATCTCGTTGAGCGCGAGTCCGTCCGCAGGCTCGTGGGACAGATTGTTGACGTCAACGCGGTAGTCGAGCTCCTCGATCCGGGCGCGAGTAGTGCGTGTGGTGTGCTTGATCACCAGCCTCGCTCCCGGCTGCAGCGGCGTCTGGCCCATCCAGCACACCATCGCGTCGAGTTCGCGGGCGGCGACGGGGGGATCGTCGGCCTCGACGAGCATGTCGCCGCGAGAGATGTCGAGGTCATCCTTCACCCGCACGGTCACGGACATCGTCGGGAACGCGGTGTCCACCGGGCCGTCGAACGTCTCGATCGAGTCGATCTCGGTGCGCTGACCGCTCGGGAGCACGACCACCTCGTCGCCCGCGCGCAGGATCCCGCCGGCGACCGTGCCGGCGTAGCCGCGATAGTCGTGGTGATCGTCGTTGTTCGGCCTGATGACCCACTGGACCGGGAAGCGCACCTGGGCGAGGTTGCGGTCGGGCGCGATCACGACGTGCTCGAGGTGGTAGAGCAGCGGCGACCCGCCGTACCAGGGCATGTTCAGCGACCGGTCGACGACGTTGTCGCCGAGCAGCGCGGAGATCGGGATGAAGCTGAGGTCGGGGATGTCGAGCCGCGCCGTCCAGTCGGTGAGGTCGTCGACGATCTGGTCGAACACGACCTCGTCGTACCCGACCAGGTCCATCTTGTTGACGCACACGACGACGTGCGGGATCCGCAGCAGCGACGCGATGTACGCGTGCCGCCGGGTCTGCTCGCTGACGCCCTTGCGCGCATCGACGAGCACGATCGACAGGTCCGCGGTCGACGCGCCGGTGACCATGTTCCGGGTGTACTGCTCGTGGCCAGGCGTGTCGGCGATTACGAACTTGCGCCGGGGCGTCTGGAAATACCGGTAGGCGACGTCGATCGTGATCCCCTGCTCGCGCTCGGCGCGCAGGCCGTCGGTCAGCAGCGCGAGGTTCACGTAGCCGTCCCCGCGCCGCTCGGACGTGCGGACGACGTGCTCGAGCTGATCCTCGAAGATCGACTTGGAGTCGTGCAGCAGGCGGCCGATCAGCGTCGACTTGCCGTCGTCGACCGACCCGGCGGTGGCGAACCTGACCAACTCGCTGGTGCGGGTTCTGAGCGCGTGCCCGTTCGTCGCCGCGCCCGGCGTCATCGTTCGACTCCCCGCACGGCTAGAAATAGCCCTCGCGCTTACGATCCTCCATCGCGGCCTCGGTTACCCGATCGTCCGCGCGAGTCTCTCCACGCTCGGTAATCCGCGTGGCCGCGATCTCGGAGACGACCTCTGGCAGCGTCGCCGCCACCGAGCGGACGGCCCCGGTGCAGGTCATGTCGCCGACCGTGCGGTAGCGAACCGAGGTCTCGAACGGCTGCTCGCCTTCGATCAGTTGCACGTATGGGCTGAGCGCGTACAGCATCCCGTCGCGCTCGAACACCTGCCGCTTGTGCGCGTAGTAAATGCTCGGGACCTCGAGCTTCTCCTGGTCGATGTACTGCCAGACGTCGAGCTCGGTCCAGTTCGACAGCGGGAACACGCGGACGTGCTCGCCCTTGCGAATACGCCCGTTGTAGAGGGACCACACCTCGGGGCGCTGGCGCTTGGGCTCCCACTGGCCGAAGTCGTCGCGGAACGAGAACACCCGCTCCTTGGCGCGGGCACGCTCCTCGTCCCGGCGGGCACCACCGAACGCCGCGTCGAACCCATGCTCGGCGATCGCGTCGAGCAGCGTCACCGTCTGCAGGCGGTTGCGGGACGCGCGGGGTCCCGTCTCCTCGGCCACGCGGCCTTTGTCGATCGAATCCTGGACGCTGGCGACGATCAACCGCTCGCCGATCTGGTCGATCAGGCGATCGCGGAACTCGAGCACCTCGGGGAAGTTGTGCCCGGTGTCGACGTGCATGATCGGGAACGGGAAGCGGCCCGGGCGGAACGCTTTCTCGGCCAGGCGCAGCAACACGAGCGAGTCCTTCCCGCCGCTGAACAGCAGCACCGGGCGCTCGAACTCAGCCGCGACCTCGCGGAAGATGTGGATCGATTCGGATTCGAGCGCCTCGATGTGCGAGAGCTCGTAATGGAGGGGATTCAAGCTAGGTGGTCCTTCACTCGTGGATGCCGCACTCGGTCTTGTCCAGGCCGGCCCACCGTCCCTCACGGCCGTTGCCGGGGCGGGTGCACGGCTCGCACCCGATCGACCCGTAGCCCTGGTCGTGGAGCGGGTGGTAGGGCAAGTCGCGCTCGAAGATATAGCGCCACAGGTCCTTCTCGCTCCAGTCGGCCAGCGGGTTGACCTTCCAGATCCCGCGGCGGTCGTCGTACTCGAGCTTGCTGGCGCCGGCGCGGGTCGGAGCCTGCTCGCGACGGATCCCCGTTACCCACGCGTCCACGTCGTCGAGCGCGCGCTCGAGCGCCTCGACCTTCGCCTCGCCGCAGCACCGGTTCATCGTCCACGGCTCATCCGGGCTGCGGGCGTCGATTACCTCGATGCTCACGCCGAACCGCTCCTCGAACCGCTTCCAGGTGTCGAGGGTCTCGGGAAACAGCACGCCCGTGTCGATCATGAACAGCCGGGCGTCGGGCTCGATCGAGGTCAGCATGTGCAGGAGCACCGACTCCTCCTTCTGGAAGGAGCACGCCATCTTCAACCGCGGGTGGAACCGCTCGACCGCGTAGGCGAGCACCTCCTCGGCGGAGGCGGTCTCGAGATCGGGGATCGTGGCGCTCATCGTTGTCGCACCGCTTAGACCGCGCACTCGCCCTCACCACGGATCACTTCGAACGGGGCCTGCTTGGTCCAGTCGATGAAGTAGTTCATGTTGTCGAGGCTGAACTCGATCGGCATCGTGAGATCCTTGACCTTAGTCTCGAACTCCGCGGGGCCGACGCGGTCGACGAAAGCATTGAACTCTTCACCCTCGGTCCGCTCGGATTCGTAGAAGCGTACCCACCGCTCGACTGCCTCGGGTACACGCTTGGCCGGGAGGCGCGCCTTGAGCCGCTGTCCGTACCGCACGTCGCCGCCCTCATACGCGCCGCCGATGTGCGGAATGTAGGCCGGAATCGAGTGCTCGCCGACCTTGATCGACGCGCCGTAGAAGCCGATGTTCGCGATGTGGTGCTGGCCGCACCCGTTCGGGCAGCCGCTCATCTTGACGTGGATCCGCCGGGTCAGCTCGTCGCCGATCTCCATGTGGATGAGGCGGTCCTGGATCGCCTGGTTGAGCCCCATCGAGCTCGTGATCCCGAGCTTGCACGAGTCGGTCCCGGGGCAGCTGACGACGTCGGTGATCTCGTCTGCGCCGGCTTCACCCAGCCCGAGTTCGCCCAGGGCGCGCCATACGTCGTAGACAGACTCGTCGCGGATCCAGCGAAAGATCAGGTTCTGGTGCACCGTGGTGCGCGCGGCGTTCCCGGTGTGGTCGCGCATGATCTGCGCGAGCCCGCGGAGCTGCTCGGGAGTCAGATCGCCGCGCGTCACCTTGACCTCGACGGTCGAGAAGCCGCGCTGGCGCTGGCGCTGCACATTGGTCTCGACGAAACGCGTGAACTCACGGTTGTCTCCGTTGGGCGTCGCGAAGCTTTGCGGCTTCGCCGGCGCATTGGCCTCTTCGTCGTAATCGAACAGGATCCTGTCGAGGCTGAAGTCGCGCTCGTCGACCCAATCTTCCTTCAGCTCGTCCTCGACCATCGTCCGGAACTCGTCGATCCCGATCTTGTCGACCAGGACCTTGATCCGCGCGCGGGCCCGGTTGACGCGCAGCCAGTCCTGGCGGTCGAAGATCCGCATGCACGCCTCGGTGACCTTCAGGTAATCGCCGTTGTCGAGCTCGACGAACTCGTACAGGGTAGGAGCCAGGCGGGGCATGATCGAGGTACCGCCTCCTACCCGAATCTCGACGCCCCTCACTCCGTTCCTCAGTTTGGGCAGGAACGCCACGTCGTGGATTCGCGTGATCGCGTTGTCCTCGTCGGTCGCGGCAAACGCCGTCTTGACCTTCCGCGGCATCGCCTGCGTCGTCTCGTGGCGAACGAAGTAGCGCACGTACGCGCCGGCGTACGGGGTGATGTCGAACGGCTCGCCCTCGAGCGTGCCGGCGCGCGGGTCGCCGGTGACGTTGCGCATCGTGTTGCCGCAGCCCTCGCGGCTCGACAGGCCGGCGTCGCCGAGCTCGCGGATCAGCTCGGCCGCGTCGGGCAGCGGGATGTGGTGCATCTGGATGTTCTGCCGCGTCGTGATGTGCCCCTTGCGCAGCGGCACGTACTTCTCGATCACGTCGGCGAACGCGTCGAGCTGGTCGGGCGTGACCCCGCCGAACGGCAGCTTGACCCGGACCATCTGCACGTCGGGCTGGCGCTGCCCGTAGACGCCCTGCTTCAGGCGGAACTTGATGAACTCGTCGCCCTCGAGCTCGCCCTTCACGAAGCGAGTCGACTCGGTGTCGAAGTCGTCGAACTCGCGCTCGAGGATCGGAATGACGTGCCCCGGAACGTTCTCGAGCACCTCGGGGTTCTCAAGCGTTCCCGTCCGGCCATTACCGTGATGGGAGGCCGTCTGGGGGGCGTCGGCACTGGCGCTTGGCGACGATGCGGGGTGCATCGGACTCCTTCCGGAAGGGACGGACGTCGTAATGTACCAAAAGGCAATCGGGGTTCAGGCGTTTTGGCCCAGACGCTGGCGAATCACGCCCAGCCGGGGGGTGGCCCGGTGGGGGGTCGCGCGGTGGGGTGGCGCGGTGGCGACTGGGGTTGGGGGTGGCCGCAGCGCAGTGCCAGGACGGCGGTGAGCGTCGGAAGCGCGACCTAGCTGTCAGCGAGGCCACGGCGTTCGGCGCCGCTACGCGCCAGGCGGCGGGGTTCGTCCACGATACGAGCGAGGCGGCAACGCCCGTCCGGCGGCACTCGCGCCCGACCACCCGCTACCCGCGACCAACGGTGGAAAGTGCGCGGCCGCAGGACGGGCGTGCCCGCCGAAGCGAAGCTCGAGAGGACGAACCTGCCCGCCGAAGCGAGGAGAAAGCGACGAACGAGCGGCCGAAGAGAATTCCGGCGCCGCGACGGTGGGGGCAACCGCCGCGGCCGCCGGTGCGCTCTCAGCCGGCGCCGATCGAGTGACTGGCATCCGCTTTGGGGGCTGAGCGATGCCAGTGATCGCGGGCGCGTCGGCGAGCGCGAGCATGAACCCGTCGCAGCGACGACGAGTCCGGAAACCGATCCGGTGGGAGATGGCGTCTACTGCACCCCGCGAACAGCACGACCCGCGTACGACCCCCCTTTGCTTGCGCCCCAAGCACCATCTCCGACAGGCCCGCAAACTGGCCCGCCAGCCAACAAGTGGACGCTGGCATAAGCGCCCGTTCATGTCAAGGCAGGCGCGCTTAAAGCAACGCAGGCATCATGCAAACGGCCTGCTTGCACCCCTTCAAGCCCAGGGCGCAGGCTCCCCTGGGGCCGTGTTCACGCCCTCCTCGAGGGCCGCGCGCTGCCATGGGTTGGCCTTGGGCGCGGGGGGCGCCGGCACGGGCGCGGTGTCGCGCATGAACCGCTCGAGCGCCGCGACGACCGCCGCCGCTTCCTCGGCTGAGGCAGTCGGCGCAACGATCGTCAGCTTCGGTCGCCGGTTCATTGGGGTGACGAGCGTATCGTGCGCGTCCGTGACCTCGCTTCCGGTGCTCGATCACGACGCGGTGCTGGCGGCCGTGTCCGCGGAGATGGCGATCGAACGCGTGCGGGATGGCCTGCTCCGCTTCCAGGCGGGCGAGTGGGTGATGCCGTCGAAGGTCTACCTCGAGAGCCCGCCGTTCGGTGATTTCCGCGCCATGCCCGCGCGCGGCGCGGGCTTTGCACTGCTCAAGTGGGTGACCTCGTTCCCGGGCAATCCCGCGCTCGGACTCCCGACCGTGACCGGCGTGATCTGCCTCTCGAGCTCGGAGAACGGCGAGCCGCTGATGCTGATGGATGCCCGCTCGGTCACCGCGCTGAGGACCGGGGCGGTGGCGGCGGTGGCGGCGGTGGCGCTGGCTCGCGACGGCGCGCGGACCGTCGGCATCGTCGGATGCGGTCTGCACGGCGCATGGGCGGCACGGTGCCTAGTGGCGGCAGGGTACGGCCCGGGCGTGTGCCACGACCCGCGTGCCGACGTCGCCGACGTGCTCGCGCACGAGCTGGGATGGAGCACCGGATCGCGCGACGAGGCGCTCGGCTGCGACGTGGTCTGCTGCGTGACGCCGGGCACCGAGATCGTGGTCGACGTCGGCAGCCTGCACGCCGGCCTTCACCTCAACATGCTCGGCGCGGACGGCCCTGGCAAGGCGGAGGCGAGCGTCGGCGCGGTCGCGTCGTGCGCGCTGTTCTGCGACGAATGGGAGCAGGCCTCGCACGGCGGCGAGCTGACCGGCGCGGTCAACGCGGGGCTAGTGACCCGCGACCGCGTGACCGAGTTGGGCGCGGTCCTCGCCGGCGACGCGCCCGGCCGCCCGGGGCCTGACGCGGTGACGTTGTTCGATTCGACCGGGTTGGCGGTGCAGGACCTCGCGGTGGCGGCGGCCGCGTTCGAGGCCTGGGAAGACAACCGTGTCGAGGGCCAGACCGTCGTGCTTTGAGAGCCGGCTCGAAACAGCGACCACATGGTTCGCTTTCTCGAGCCGGCCCGCGCGGCGCCCGTTCAGAGCGGAATGTTGCCGTGCTTGCGGCGCGGGCCCGGCTGGCGCTTGTTCTGCAGCGTCTCGAGCGCGGTGATGATCTTGGGGCGCGTCTCGTGGGGGACGATCACGTCGTCGATGTAGCCGCGCTCGGCGGCCACGTACGGGTTCGCGAAGTGGGCCTTGTAGTCCTCGATCAGCTTCTGCCGGCGCGTGTCCGGCGTCGGCGAGGACGCGATGTCGCGGCGGTAGATGATGTTGACCGCGCCCTCGGGTCCCATCACCGCGACCTCGGCGGTCGGCCACGCGAAGTTGAAGTCGGCGAGCTGGTGCTTTGACCCCATGACGTCGTACGCGCCGCCGTACGCCTTGCGCGTGATGATCGTGATCTTCGGGACCGTGGCCTCGCAGTAGGCGTAGAGCAGCTTCGCGCCGTGGCGAATGATCCCGCCCCACTCCTGGGTCGTGCCGGGCAGGAAGCCGGGCACATCGGTGAGCGTGATGATCGGGATGTTGAACGCGTCGCACGTGCGGACGAACCGCCCCGCCTTCGTCGAGGAGTCGATGTCGAGCACGCCGGCGAGCTGATTGGGCTGGTTGCCGACGATCCCGACCACGTAGCCGTTCAGCCGCGAGAAGCCGCAGATGATGTTGCGCGCGTAGTGCTCGTGAACCTCGAAGAACTCACCGTCGTCGAACACGTGGTGGACGACGTCGCGCATGTCGTAGGGCTTGTTGGGGCTGTCGGGGACGACGTGGTCGAGCTCGGGGTCCTGACGGAACGGATCATCGGTCGGCAGGACCCGCGGCGGCATCTCAAGGTTGTTCTGCGGCAGGAAGCTCAGGAGATACCGCGTGTCCTCGAGGCACTGGTCCTCGTCATCGGACGCGAAATGGGCGACGCCGGATTTCGTGTTGTGGGTCATCGCGCCGCCGAGCGACTCGAAGTCGACCTCCTCGCCGGTGACCGTCTTGATCACCTCGGGGCCGGTGATGAACATGTGCGAGGTCTCCTTGACCATGAAGATGAAGTCGGTCATCGCCGGTGAGTACACGGCGCCGCCGGCGCATGGGCCCATGACGAGGCTGATCTGCGGGATCACGCCCGAGCACTGGACGTTGCGGGTGAACACGTCGCCGTAGGCGCCGAGCGACACGACTCCCTCCTGGATCCGCGCCCCGCCCGAGTCGTTGATCCCGATCACCGGACAGCCGATCTTGGCCGCCAGGTCCATGATCTTGCACATCTTCTCGGCCATCACCTCGCCCAGCGAGCCGCCGAACACGGTGAAGTCCTGGCTGAACACGCACACGCGCCGGCCGTCGATCGTGCCGTGGCCGGTGACGACCGCGTCGCCGTACGGCCGGTTCTTCTGCATGTCGAACTCGTAGGTGCGGTGGAGCATGAACACGTCGAGCTCCTGGAACGATCCCGGGTCGAGCAGCTTCTCGACGCGCTCGCGGGCGGTGTACTTGCCGCGCTCGTGCTGCTTGGCGACGGCCTGCTCGGAGCCGGCGTGGATCGCCTCGTGGCGGAGCTCCTCGAGCTGTCCGAGCTTCTCGGCGTACGTTTCCGGGGCTTTCTCACGCATCGGGGTGGGCGAGTTTAGGAGGAAATGGGGTATCGCGCCGCTGCAAGATGCGATACAACTTCGCCACCTTGCAGGAATCGACGCATCAGCGTCGACGACGGACGACATAGCAGCCGAATCGCCGCACCATCCGTGGGCGGCGGACGGAGGACCCAACAGCGACCTCTAGGGGCGCCGGGGCGAATCGCCGCAATCGTGCGGCGTAGCGCAAGTCGCGAGCCCGTCAGCTAACTCCGCAGGCTTACGAACAAGGAGGAAGTTGGTGGAGACCGCACGTGATCTCGCTTGCGCTGATTTGTGGCAGGCGTCGTTGGAGCGCTCGCTTGCGCGCAGGGGCAAGGCGGCCCGCAGCTCACTCGAGCTGTTCCACCTTCAGCCCGAACGGGACCTGAGTTGCGTCGACGTGCTGCGCGAGTCGGCGATGTACTCGCAGCTTCGCCGATCAGCCGCGGCACGCCGGCCGACGATGATGCTGCCGGGCGCCGGCGGGATCTCGGCGCTCGCGCTGATCGCGGCGACCACGCTGCCAGGACTCCTGGGTGGCCGCGGCGCCTCGGTGCGGACGGCGCGAATCACCTACCGAGCCGATGAGCACAGCGCCGCGCCACCGAAGACGAAGGTCGCCGCGGCCGCGGCGACCATGGCGAGCGCGACCGCTCCCGTAGCGACCGCTCCCGTACGCACCGACGCGAGCGCGACGACCGTGGCGGCGTACGCCACCGAACCGCATCCCGCCATGCCGGCGATTCACGCGTCACGGCCGGCGCCGGCGCGGCCTGCACACGCGACCGTCGCGACCGCACACGCAGCGTCTTGGACCGCCCACATCGCGGCGGCCGGCGACGGCACCGGCGGTGCGGGGAGCGGCGCGGCCTCGGTGAGCGGAGGTGCGGCGCCAGCGGGTCAGCACAGCGTGGCGGCGGCCACCACGCACGCGGCGCCCGCGGTGCATTCGAAGCCGACGGTTCATCCGACCCAAGCCGTCCACCGGACCTCGTCGACGGTCCACCGCGGATCGCCGACGGTTCAGCGCGTTTCGACGCACGTCCCGGCGCCGGCAAAGACCACGACGCACGCCCACACCGGCGGCGGGACGATCGAGGAGGCCACCTCAGTCGGGCGCGCGCACCCGGTCAAGACGACCACGACCACTCATGCCAAGCCCGTCGCGAAGCCGCACCCGGTGGCGGCGACCCCACCGCCGGCCGCTAAGCCGGCGCCGGCTCCCGCCGTGGCACCCGGGCAGTACGTGAACCCGCTCGCCGGCGCGAGCGTCACGCCCGAGCGGATCGACCAGGGCGTCGACTACGCCGGGTCGGGGCCGCTCGGCGCGATCGGCGACGGCACGATCACCTACGTCGGCACGAGCGGCACCGGCTGGCCGGGAGCGTTCGTCGAGTACCGGCTCACCGACGGGCCGGACGCCGGCCGCTACGTGTACTACGCCGAGGGCATCAGCCCCGCGGCGGGGCTGCACGTCGGCCAGAGCGTGCACGCGGGGCAGCCGATTGCGCACATCATCGCCGGCGACTCGAACGGGATCGAAATCGGCTGGGGAGCGGGCGTCGGCACCGAGTCGTATGCCATGCAGCAGGGTCAGTGGCAGGGTGGCGACGACGCCAACAGCGTCCCCAGCGCCGCCGGCAAAGACTTCTCAGCCTTGATCGCGGAGCTCGGAGGCCCTCCAGGGAAGATCGAGGGCTGAACCGGACCGTACTCGCGCGCCGCGCCCCAGCCCTTAGGCGCGCGAGTACGGCCGGTGATGCGCCTGGCCAAGGCTGTCGAGGGCTGCTGCGAGCGCGCCGTCGGTGGCTTCGGTGGCGGGCTCGTCGGCGGTGGTCTCTGGCGAGGGCTCGGTGGCTTCGGTGGCGGGCTCGTCGGCGGGCACCGGCGGCTCGGCGACCTCCGGCTGTTCCCGAGCGACCGGCTGTTCCACGACAACCGGCTCTTCGAGGGCAACCGGCTCTTCCAGGGGAACCGGCTCTTCCAGGGCAACGGGATCCTCGGGGGCAACAACCTCGTCCGATATGGCGGGCTTGGGCTCGGGACCTCGCAGGAACTCGAACAGCCGGGAGAACCGGCGCCGGCGTGGCGGCGGGTCGGTGGCGGGCTCGGGTGGGTCAACCGGCTCGGGTTGTTCAATCGGCTCGGATCGGTCAGCCGGTTCGGATCGGTCAGCCGGCTCGGATAGGTCAGCCGGCTCGTGGGCACGTCGGCCGGCTCGGGCGCCACCTCGGCGACCGGCGGACCTTCCGTGTCCTCGGCGACCGGCGGACCTTCCGTGTCCTCGGCGACCGGCGGACCTTCCGTGTCCTCAGCGACCGGCGGACCTTCCGTGTCCTCGGCAACCTCTTCTGCCGCTTCGGCGGCGACCTCCTCCGCCACCGGAACGGCGGTCAGGATGACCTTCGTTCCCCAGCCGGACGGCTCGATCCGCACCGTGCCGCGTGCGCGCTCGCCCTCCCAGGCGACGGCGGTCTCCGGTTCGAGCCTTGTGATCCGGATCTCTCCGAACTGGTCCAGGTGGCGCGCCAGCGAGGCCGCGTCGCTGCACTCCGCCCACAACTCCGGTGGCGATTTGACCAGCGTTCGGCTTGCCACGTGCTCCGTCATGGCTGGTGGTTTCGCCCGCGCGGTCGCGACTCCTGCCTGCCGCCGGGTGGCGACGCGAGACCTGCAGAACGCGACATTTCAGTCGCCTCGGCGTCGCGGCGACCACATAAGCATGGTCACCATGCTTATCTGGTCAAGGGCGGCTGCGGGCGTGCGAAATGCTGCGTTATGCAGGTGATTCTCGACCGCCTCCGGCCCCCGATATCGTGACGAAGGCAATGATCCAGACCAGACAGCTCGGCGCCACCGGGCCGGCGGTGTCGGTCCTCGGGCTCGGCTGCATGGGCATGTCGGGGACGTACGGCGCCGCCGACCGCGACGAGAGCATCGCGACGATCCATGCCGCGCTCGACGCCGGCATCACGTTGCTCGACACCGGCGACTTCTACGGGATGGGCCACAACGAGTTGCTGATCGCCGACGCGCTCAGCACCCGCGCCCGCGACGACGTCCTGATCAGCGTGAAGTTCGGCGCGCAGCGCGGTCCCGACGGGGCGTGGCTCGGCTATGACGCGCGCCCGCAGGCGGTCAAGACCGCGCTGGCGTACTCGCTCCAGCGGCTCCGCACGGATCACATCGACGTGTACCGGCCGGCGCGACTCGACGCGAACGTCCCGATCGAGGAGACCGTGGGCGCGATCGCGGAGCTCGTGCAGGCCGGCTACGTGCGCCACATCGGCCTCTCGGAGGTCGGCGCCGACACGATCCGGCGCGCGGCCGCGGTGCATCCGATCGTCGACCTCCAGATCGAGTACTCGCTGGTCTCTCGCGGGATCGAGCGCGCGATCCTCCCCACGTGCCGCGAGCTCGGGATCGCGATCACCGCGTACGGGGTGCTCTCGCGCGGGCTGATCAGCGGCCGCTACAACGCCACCGACGGCATCCCGGCCGGCGACATCCGCGGGCGGATGCCGCGCTTTCAGGGCGACAACCTCCGCCACAACCTCGCGCTCGTCGAGCAGCTGCGCGCGATCGCCGACGACAAGGGCGCCAGCATCCCCCAGATCGCGTTCGCCTGGGTGCTGTCCCGCGGGGAGGACATCGTGCCGCTCGTCGGGGCGCGCCGGCGCGACCAGCTGAACGAGGCGCTGGGCGCACTCGACGTCCACCTCACCGAAGACGACCTCGAGCGCATCGAGGCGGCGATCCCGCCCGATGCGGCGGCCGGCGACCGCTACGGCGCGCCGCAGATGGCCGACCTGGACAGCGAACGCTAGTCGCGCCTCGGGCAGGACGAACAGCGGAACGGGTAGCGGTCGCTCAGCTGCACCGCGCGCAGAAGCTTGAGGCATGGCTCGAGATCCTCGGACCCGCGAGGCCGAATCATCCTCGCCGAAAGCTGCCCCGCTAGAGCCTGTCGCATAACTCCGGGGATTTGTGACGAGCACACAACCGGCTGTCGCCCCGCGCGGCGTTCGACCCGGATTTCGCTGAGCCTGGCTGAGAAACGTGCCCAATTTTCGCGTTTCTCGACCAGGCTCGTCGCGGCGGGTCGGCGCCCTGTGATCGGGCCACTACGAACAGTGCCGGCTCCGGTTTATGCGACAGCTTCGGTTTATGCGACAGCTTCGCTAACGGCCCTTTGACACGAACAGCTCGACCTTGCTGCCGGCGCGGAGCATGCGACCGGCGCGAGGGCTCGTGCTCATGACCCGCCCGCGGCGCAGCGCGCGTGACGTCAGCCGCTTGATCTTGCCGACCTTGCAGTGGGCCTGGCGCACCGCCTTCTCAGCGGTAGCCAGCTTCATCCCCTTGGTCCGCGGGACCTTGCAGCGGACGGGGGCCGGCGGGGACGGCGGTGCCAGGGCCGGGTTGTAGATGATCGGCACCTGCGCCTGCGCGGTGGCGCCCGCGGCGTCGGTCGCGACCGCTGTGATCGTGTTCGTGCCCGGGCTGAGCGGGACCTGCGCGGTCCACGCCCCGTTCGGCCCGACCGGGACCGGCTGGCCGCCGACGACGAGCGACGTAATCCCGGAGCCGGCGCTCGTGATGCCGGACAAAGTCGCGGTCGCGGTCGACACGGTCGTCCCGCCGGCCGGCGCCGCGATCACGACCGACGGCGGCTCGAAGCGATCCTGCGCGGCGAGCGCCAGCGCGGTGACGTCCGCGACCGTGTAGCCCACCGAATAGACGTAGCTCAGGGTCGTGCTCCCGCCGGCTGGAACCACGACGACGTTGTGCGCCTCGAAATCGTCGTTGGCCGAGAACGCAAACTCGGAGGGAGCACTGGCGAACGTGAGCGCGCCCACGGCCTCGCTGGGATCCCCGTCGGGAGCCGAGACGTTCGTGTGCACCAGAATCGAGCCGGGCGCGGAGCTCGGGCCCGGCAACGCGCTCCCCGCCGCGTACGGCGAGAACCCCGACTGACCGGGGAACTCGTACCCGGGCTCGCCGTCCGGCGGATCGGTGACCACGCCGATGGCGTTGTCGTACAGGAGGTCCAGCGCGTGGGCCTGTCCATCGGTCGAGGCCCAGGTGTCGTTCATCGTCACCACCCGGCCGCCATCGCTGGTGGTGATGGTCCGCTCCAGCTCGACGCCCGAGCTGACGAAGCTCGGACACGTAGCCCCTGTGGGCTTCTCTTCGTTGGGGCCGTCGCACTCGACGAAGGGCTCGATCGCCTGCGACGAGATCAGGCCCGTGGTGGGGTCCCAATCGACGCCGTCCTTGAGCGTCGTGGGAAAGCCCGGGAGGTTCTGACTCAGGGGGCTGCCGGTGGTGAACAGGCTCTGCGCGGCGGCGGGATCGTAGGCGTTGTGACCATCGATCTGGACCTCCGACCGGCCCCCGAACGCGCCGAGGTCGTCGCTCAGCAGCGACCCGGTGCAGTCGATCGCGAAGTTTCCGACGTCGTATGCGGCGTCGATCGGCGCCGCCTCAGGCCCACCGCATGCGCTCTTGTACGGAGTTGGGAGGCTCTGGATCGGCGTCCCGGCCGCCGACCACACCGCGTCGCCGGTGAACGTGACGTCGTTGACGTAGTAGTTGAACGCCGCGGATTCGTTCAGCCCGCTGGAGATCGCCAGCGGAACCGCGTCCTCGGAAACCGCGACCTGCTGCGCGGCAAAGCTGTCGAGCTCCGGGCCGGTCTCGCTGCCCGTCGGGATGGCCCGAAGGCGGCAGGCGTGGCCGGCGATCGGCTTCAGTGGGACGGCGCCCGTAGTGAACGTCGGCTGGCCGTTGACGATGCTGACGAAGGTCGGACCGGCGAGCCTTGCGACCGAGGGGGCGGCGCCGTAGTAGCAGACCACGTCGATCCCATCGCCGGGGTTGGCCCCGGGCGCAACGCCGCTAACGGTCACCGTCGTCGCGTTCGGCGGGTTGTCGAGCGAGATCAGGTACGGATTGTTCGCGGGCGTCGACGGGTTCTGCGAAGTCCAGCTCGTGATCTGCGTGCTGGTCACCGCCGCGCGAGCGGCGGCCGGCGCGACCGCGAGCGCAACGAGTGCGGTGAGAGTGGCGGCGATCCGTAGCCTGGGCATGACAAAAGGACCCCTTGCCTCCCTAATCTTCCCGTTCCGGAACGTCTCAGAACGTGTGCGCGAGGGCGATTTTCAGAAGGTCGGCTGGTACTCGCCGAACACGTCCTTCATCGCCCCGGACACCTCACCCAGCGTGCATCGGTCTTTGAGTGCCTGCCGCAGGGTAGGGAGGAGGTTATTGGTCGTATCGGCGGCGGTTCGCAAATCCTTTAGCCGCTTCTCGACCAATTCCGGATCGCGTGCAGATTTGAACGCTGCCAGCCGCTCCACCTGTTCGCGCTCGGATTCGGGATCGACGCGGAGGATGTCGGGCACCTCGGTCTCGCCCTCGTCGACGAACTTGTTGACGCCGACGACGACGTCCTGCCCGGTCCGGTAGCGCTCGTGGTAACCGAAGGCGGATTCCTCGATCTCGTTCTTGATGAAGTCGATCGCATTGATCGAGCCACCGAGGCTGTCGACCTTGTCGATCAACTCGGCGGCCCGCGTCTCGATCTCGTCGGTCAGCGCCTCGATGAAGTACGAGCCGGCGAACGGATCGACGGTGTCGGCGGCGCCCGATTCGTAGCCGATGATCTGCTGCGTGCGGAGCGCGATCTTGGCGGCCCGCTCGGTGGGCAGCGCCAGCGCCTCGTCGAACCCGTTGGTGTGGAGCGACTGGGTGCCGCCGCACACGGCCGCGAATCCCTGAAGCGCGACTCGGACGATGTTGTTCTCCGGCTGCTGCGCGGTCAGCGTGACGCCGCCGGTCTGGGTGTGGAACCGAAGGCGCCAGGAGCGTTCGTCCTTGGCGTCGAATCGCTCACGCATGATCTTCGCCCACATCCGCCGGGCGGCGCGGAACTTTGCGATCTCCTGGAAGACGTTGTTGTGGCCGTTGAAGAAGAACGCGAGCCGTGGCCCGAACTCGTCGATCGCGAGGCCGGCGTCGAGCGCGGCCTGCACGTACGCGATGCCGTTGCTGAGCGTGAACCCGACCTCCTGGACGGCCGAGCAGCCCTTCTCGCGGAAGTGGTAGCCGCTGATCGAGATCGTGTTCCAGCGCGGGATCCGCTCCCGGCAATACGAGAACAGGTCGGTTGTCAGGCGGATCGCGCCCTCCGGCGGGTAGATGAAGTTCCCCCGCGCGATGTACTCCTTGAGGATGTCGTTCTGGGTCGTCCCGCGGAGCTTCTCGGCCGGGACCCCCTGCTCCTCGCCGACCAGCTCGTAGAGGAGCAGCAGCACCGCCGCCGGCGCGTTGATCGTCATCGACGTCGACACCTGGTCGAGCGGGATCTGGTCGAACGCGGTCCGCATGTCGTCGATCGAGTCGATCGCGACCCCGGTCCGTCCCACCTCGCCGAGACACCGGGGATCGTCGGAGTCGAGTCCAAGCTGCGTCGGCAGATCGAACGCCATCGACAACCCGGTCGACCCGTGCTGGAGCAGATAGCGGTAGCGCTCGTTGGACTCCTTGGCGCTCGCGTAGCCGGCGTACTGGCGCATCGTCCACAGCTGCCCCCGGTACATATCGCGGTGGATGCCGCGCGCGAACGGGTACTCGCCCGGCTCGCCGAGTCGCTCGGGCAGGTCCGCGGGCAGGTCCTGGTCGGCGTACAGACCCTTGATCTCGATCCCGGAGTCCGTGAACCGCCGCGGGTCATCGGGGCCGACGATCGGGGCGATCGTGCGGTGCTCGTCGGTGGTGGCCATGACCGCGAGGTTACCCTTTGAGCCCGTGCAAGTTCGCATCAGACTGTTCGCCGGACTGCGTGAACGCGCCGGCTCAGGCGAGGTCGAACTCGATCTCCCCGAGGGCGCGGTCGTGGCCGACGCGCTTGAGCGAATCCGCGAGTTGACCGACGGGGTGCCCGTGGTCATGGCCGTGAACCAGGAGTACGCCGACCCCGGGGCGCCCCTACACAGCGGCGACGAGGTCGCGCTGATCCCGCCGATATCGGGTGGCGCCGTCGGTGCCTCCCACGCGCGGCTGACCACGGCACCGCTCGCGCTCGACCCGCTCGTCGAGCGCGTCCGCGATCCGCGCGCCGGCGCGGTCGTGACGTTCCTCGGCGTGACCCGGGAAGTGGCCGAGCTCGAGTACGAGGCCTACGCGGAGATGGCCGAGCGCCAGATGACCGAGATCGTCGCGCGCGCGATCGAGCGACACGGCCTGTGCGCCGCCGCCGTCGAGCACCGCGTCGGCACCGTGCCGCTGTCCGAGGCGTCGGTGGCGATCGCCGTGTCGGCCCCGCACCGCGCGGAGGCGTTCGCGGGAGCGCGCGAGATCATCGACGAGATCAAGGCCAAGGTTCCGATCTGGAAGAAGGAAGAGGGCGAATGGGTACGCGGGGTGACGCCGGATCCGCAACCCTGAGATCGCTGCCGGCCGTGCACGAGCTGGCGGCGGCGATCGACGCGCCCCACGGGCTGGCGGTCGCGGCCGCGCGAGCCGCAATCGAGGAGCGGCGGGCGGCAGTGCTCGGCGGCTCGACCGAGGATGTCGACCTCGTCGCCCGGGCGCGCGAGCTGCTGGAGGAGCTCGCGCGGCCATCGCTGCGGCGCGTGATCAACGCCACCGGGGTGATCCTCCACACGAATCTCGGGCGGGCGCCGCTCGCGGCGAGCGCGCGAGAGGCGGTGACGCGGGCAGCCGAGGGCTACAGCAACCTCGAGCTGGACCTGGCGTCGGGCGAGCGGGGCAGCCGTCACGCCCACGTCGAGGGACTGATGCGCGAGCTGACCGGCGCCGAGGCGGCGATCGTGGTCAACAACGGCGCCGCCGCCGTGCTGCTATGCGCGGCCGCGCTGGCCGGGCCGGGACGAGCGATCGTGGTGGCGCGCGGGCAGCTGGTCGAGATCGGCGGCGGCTTCCGGATCCCGGAGGTGATCGCCCAGTCGGGGGCGCGGATGATCGAGGTGGGCACCACGAACCGGACTCGCCTCAGCGACTACGAACGGGCGCTCCACGCCCATGACGACGTCGGCGCGATCATGCGCGTGCATCAGTCGAACTTCAGGACGATCGGGTTCGTCGAGGACGTTCCGGTGGGGGCGCTGTGCGAGCTGGGCGTGCCCGTGATCGACGACGTCGGTTCGGGCTGGGTCGGGGGAGCGGTGGCGGTGGAGGAGCCGGCCGTCGCGGACTCGGTGGCGGCGGGCGCGGCGCTCGTCTGCTGCTCAGGGGACAAGCTGCTCGGGGGCCCTCAGGCCGGCCTGATAGTCGGCCGGCGGGACGCGGTGGCGGCCGCGCGCCGCCACCCGCTGGCTCGGGCGATGCGGATCGACAAGCTGTCGCTGGCGGCGCTCGAGGCGACGCTCCGGCTCTACCGCGATCCGCAACGCGCGCTGAGCGAGATCCCGACCCTGGCGATGCTGGCCGCGGACGAGCTCACGCTGAGTGCGCGGGCCGAGGAGCTCGCCCGAGCTATCGGCGACCGTGCGCGGGTGATCAGGGCCGTGGCCAGGGTCGGTGGGGGAACGCTGCCACTGCTCGAGCTCGAGGGGCCGGTGGTGGCGCTCGAAGGGGAGCCTGAAGCACTCGCCCGGGCACTGCGCGCGAACGAGCCGCCCGTGATCGGCCGGATCCACGCCGGGCAGCTGTTGCTCGATCCGCGCACGCTCACCGACGAAGAGGTTCCGATGGTCGCGCGCGCTGTCGCCGGATGAAGCCGCTGACGCTCGGCACGGCCGGACACATCGATCACGGCAAGACCGCGCTGATCCGAGCGCTGACCGGCGTCGACACCGACCGCCTGCCGGAGGAGCGTGCCCGCGGGATCTCGATCGAACTCGGGTACGCCAGCCTGGCGCTGCCGTCGGGCCGACGGCTGTCGGTCGTCGACGTCCCCGGGCACGAGCGGTTCGTGCGCACGATGGTCGCCGGCGCCACCGGGATCGACCTGTTCCTGATGACGATCGCGGCCGACGACGGCGTGATGCCGCAGACGCGCGAACACGCCGCGGTGCTCGAGGCGCTCGGCGTCGGCACCGGGGTCGTGGCCGTGACCAAGAGCGATCTCGCGGACCCCGAGGTCGCGCTGATCGAGGCCTCGGAGCTGTTCCCGGCCAGCGAGGCGGTGGCGGTCTCGGCCCGTACCGGCGACGGGATCGAGGACCTGCGGGCGGCGCTCGACAAAGCCTCCGCCGCGATCGTCTCACGGGCCGACGCGACCGACGCTCCGGCGCGACTCCACGTCGATCGCGTGTTCACGATCCGGGGCGCCGGCACCGTCGTGACCGGCACTCTGTGGTCGGGCGAGATCGGGCGCGGAGACGAGCTCACGGTCCTCCCGGAAGGGCGGCGGGTCCGCGTCCGCGGCGTCCAGGTACACGACACGCCGCTCGATCGGGCGCCGGCGGGCCAGCGCGTGGCCGTGAACCTGGTCGGCGCCGCCGTGGACGAGATCGAGCGCGGTGACGTGCTCGTCGGCGCGGGCACCGAGGTCCGTGCGAGCTACAGGGTCGACGCCGAGCTCGAGTTCGCCGCCGACGCGGAGCCGGAGCCCGGCAGCCGGGTCCAGATCCATCACGGCACGCGCGAGGCGCCGGCGCGGCTCACCTGGCTCGGGGGGCGCTTCTGGCAGGTCCGCCTCGAGCGTCCGATCGTGCCCGCCACCGGCGACCGCCTGGTCGTGCGCCGGATCGCGCCGCCGGACACCCTGGGCGGGGGCCGCGTGCTCGACCCGCGGCCGCGACGGCACGGCCCGAGCCGCGAGACCCTCGCGCGCCTCGAACGCCTGGCTCGGGGCGAAGCGCCGGAACCGACCGGACGGGCCCTCCCCGGCTCCCACGGACGCCGAGCGAAGCGAGGCCCCAAAAACCCCTTTCGCCTTCGGCCCAGGAGCTCGAGCAACGTCTCCGAGACGCCGGCGTCGAACCCCCGATCGACTCGGAGCTAGACGCCGGCGATCTGGCCGAGCTCAGGGGCGCGGGGCGCGCGGTGCGTGTGTCGAAGGCGCTCCACTACCACGCGGATTCCCTGGACGAGATCCGGGCGCGCCTCGTGCAGCTAGCTCAGCGCAACGGTGGCGCGGTCACGCTCGCGCAGCTACGCGACGAGCTCTCGACCTCGCGCAAGTTCGCGCAGGCGCTGCTCGAGCACTTCGACTCCGAGAAGGTCACGATCCGCCGCGGTGACGACCACGTCCTGCGGCGGAGCGCCACCTAGAGCGCGCCGCCGGCCGCCGTCGGGGCGGTCGGATCGGGCCCCTCGGATTGCGCGTGCTCACGGGCGAGGTAGTCCTCGATCTGCATCGGCGAATCGGCCGAGCGCTGCACGACCGCCAGCAGCGAGGACATCGTCGAGACCTCCTCGACCTGCTCCTTGAGGAACCACTGCGTGAACTGCTCTGATAGGTAGTCGTTCTCCTTGCGGGCGACGCCCATCAGCTCCCCGATCTGGTCGCTGACGCGGCGCTCCTGCTCGAGCGCGAGCGCGACCGGCGCGACGATGTCGCTGAACCCGCTCTCGGGCGCCTCCACGCCGGGGATCGTCACGGGCACGTCGGCGTCGAGCAGGTACTCGACCATCATCATCGCGTGGTTGCGCTCCTCGACCGCCTGGGCGTAGAAGAACGCCGCCAGCCGGGGAAGCGTCTCGGAGTCGTAATAGACGGCGTTCGCGATGTACTGCTGCGACGCCGCGAACTCGTAAGCGATCTGATGGTTCAGGCGCTCGACGAACCGCGCTGCGGCCATCTTTCCTCCTCTCGTGGTGGACGCATCATCGTAATGACCGGTAACGCACCGGATCGGACTAGTCCGTAGATTGGCGGGATGCCGACC
Organism: uncultured Solirubrobacterales bacterium; assembly: GCA_963770615.1. Lineage (GTDB taxonomy): Bacteria > Actinomycetota > Thermoleophilia > Solirubrobacterales > Solirubrobacteraceae > Palsa-465. The sequence goes on from CAVYQJ010000003.1 coordinate 314,710, forward strand.
AGCCTAGTTACCGGAGGGGCGGGGTTCCTCGGGTCTCATCTGTGCGAAGAGCTGCTCCGCCGCGGCCACCGCGTGATCTGCATCGACAACCTCGAGACGGGATCACTCGCGAACATCGAGCACATCCGCGATCAGGCGTTCGTCCATCGGAACGAGGACATCATCGAGCCGTACTTCGTCGACGAGCCGATCGACTTCGTCTACCACCTGGCGTCGCCGGCGTCGCCGATCGACTACCTGCGCCTGCCGCTCGCGACGCTCAAGGTCGGCTCGTACGGCACGCACCACACGCTCGGGCTCGCGAAGGTCCACCGGGCTCGATTCCTGATCGCCTCGACGAGCGAGGTGTACGGCGATCCGCAGGTGCACCCCCAACCCGAGAGTTACTGGGGGCACGTCAACCCGATCGGCCCGCGCGGGGTGTACGACGAGGCCAAGCGTTACGCCGAGGCGTTGACGATGGCCTACCACCGCCAGCAGGGCGTCGACACCGCGATCGTGCGCATTTTCAACACCTACGGGCCTCGAATGAGACCGCATGACGGCCGGGCGATCCCGACGTTCCTGCGCCAAGCGCTGCAGGACCGGCCGATCACCGTGTTCGGCGACGGGTCGCAGACGCGTTCGTTCTGTTACGTCGAGGACGAGATCCGCGGGCTGATCGCGCTCGCCGAATCCGGGCACCACAACCCGGTCAACATCGGCAATCCCGACGAGTTCACGCTGCTCGAGCTGGCGAAAACCGTGATCGAGGTGACCGGCTCGAAGTCGGAGATCGTGTACGAGGCGCTCCCGACCGACGACCCGCAGGTGCGCCAGCCCGACATCACGCTCGCGCGCGAGATTCTCGGCTGGGAGCCGAAGGTGACGCTGCGCGAGGGACTGGAGCGAACGATCGAGCAGGCGGGCCGGGAAGCACTCGTCGGCGCTGCATAACGCCGACCCGAGGACGCAGGAATGCTTGCTGGATATACCGCTACTTCCCGGTGGAGCTACCGTTATAGCCACCGCGGGGGTCGATGAACGGTGCGAGTCGCAACGTGACGGTCGAGCAGAAAGAGCTTCCGAACATCCAGTCTGGCGGCGGCCCGGGTTCCGCCGTGCCGATGCCTCTGCCCGAGCGCGACATCAGACGTAAGCGCCCGCCGTTCGTGTCGTTCGTGTTGCGATGGGAGACGCTGCGCAAGGTCGCGCGGGTGGTGTCGCTGCTCGTGCTCGATTTCATCGGCGTCGTCGGCGCCCTGTTCACCGCGCTGATGCTCAAGCTCGCGGTCCACGACCAGCTGAGCGCATCGGTCGCGTGGCAGGACATCAAGCACTGGATCCCGTTCGCGTACCTGGTGACCGTGCTGGCGTTCGCCCGCGTGGACCTGTACGCCGATCGCACCCGCCGGCCCGGACTCGCGCGGATCGCCACCGCTCTGTTCCAGGCGACCGTGATCGCGCTGGTGTTCGCGCTCGCCGACGGCCAGCACTTCTCGAGCTACTTCATCTTCTACGGCACGCTGTTCTTCGCGACGATCTACATCGCCGCGCTGCGCGAGTTGCATCTGCGCGCGAGCGGCTGGCTGCTCGACCAGGCGGGCTACGCGCGGCGCGCGGTGCTCGTCGGATCCGGGAAGCACATCGACGAGGTCGCGCGGGCGCTGGCCGACCGGTCGCGCACGCGGGTCGACATCATCGGCTACATCTCGCTGACCCCTCGCCCGCGCAACGGTCTGCGGTCGCTCGGGGCGCTGCCGGATCTGCCGAGCGTGCTCGAACTCGAGGCCGTGCAGGAGGTGATCATCGCCGACCCGGACTTCCCCCAGGACAAGGCGGTGGAGCTCGTCGACATGTGCCACCAGCGTGGCGTGACCGTCCAGGTGGCCCCGTCGACGATGGAGATCCTGATCGACCGAGCGGAGTTCGCCCCGGGTCACACGGTGCCGCTGTTCACGCTGCGTCCGCCGGTATTCGAGGGCGTCGACTTCGCGGTCAAGCGGACGTTCGACCTGGTGGTCTCGATCATCGGGCTGGTCCTGCTCTCGCCGGTGTTCCTCGCGATCGCGGTGGCGATCAAGCTTTCGTCTCGCGGGCCGGCGATCTATCGCTCGGAGCGCCCGGGGATGGCGGGCAAGCCGTTCTACTGCTTCAAGTTCAGGACGATGCGCCAGCACGCCGACCAGATCCAGGACGAGCTCGAGCCGCTCAACGAGTCTCTCAGGCGCGCTGTTCAAGATCCGCGACGATCCCCGCCTGACCCCGGTCGGACGCCTGCTGCGCCGGTTCTCGCTCGACGAGCTGCCGCAGCTGGTCAACGTCGTGAAGGGCGAGATGTCGCTCGTCGGACCACGTCCGCTGCCGATGCGCGACTTCGACCGCCTCGAGGAATGGCACAAGAAGCGCTACCTCGTGCTGCCGGGGATCACCGGGCTGTGGCAGGTGTCGGGCCGGGCCGAGCTCGACTTCGACGACCTCGTGCGGCTCGACTTCCTGTACCTCGAGCGCTGGTCGATCATGCTCGACCTGTCGATCCTGCTGAAGACGATCCCCGCGGTGCTGAGCCGGCGGGGGGCCTTCTGAGCAACGGTTTCCGCGGACTGCCTGCGCCGGCGGTCCCGGGTACGCTGTCGCCGACAACGCCCATGCCTCCCACCGATCGATTCGTCATCAGCTTTGCCGCCGAACCACCACAGGAGCCGCTCCCGTACGGCCGGTGGGGCGACACGCTCGCCGGCCACTTCCGGGGCGCGGTCCGGGAGATCGACACCGAGGGCGAGGACATCGGGGAGATCGACACCGAGATCTCGTGGTTCCCGGACCGAACGTACGGCGGGCGCACCTACATCCCCGCGGTGGCGCGGACCAGCGGCGGCTATGAGCTGTTCGGGTTCGTCTCGTTCACCGAGGGCGAGCGGGGGCCGGCCGATTTCACGGCGTCGGTCGACTTCACCGCCGAGGTGGCCGAGTCCAACCCCGACTGGAAGCTCGACCTCAACGACGAGGTGATCGGGCGCTGGCGCGGCGAGCAGGGCAATGCCGCCGAGATCACGCTCGTCTGGGGCGTGCCGTTGGTTCCCGGCGGCGCCACCGTGACCGCCGAGCTGGCGGACATCGCGGTCGATCAGGCGCAGGTGGTCGAGGACCGGTTCACGCTGATCGCGCCCGACAACTACCGCTCGGACTTCCTCGAGATCAAGCTGTGGAGCAAGGGCGGCGACGAACTCGCCCGTGAGTCGCTCTACGTCGACGAAGACGACGACGAAGACTGATCCGCGAGCACTTCCGCGCCCGCGCCGTTCGGGCCGCTGCCGCCGAGCGCGGCTCCCAACCGGTCCCGCACCTCGGACTCGGTCAGCGGGAAGTGGCACGCCGCGACGGTGCGCGTGCCCTTGGGCTCGAGCAGCGGCTCGTCCTGTGAGCACAGCTCCTGAGCCTTGGGGCACCGGGTGTGGAAGCGGCAGGCCCGCGGCGGGTTCGCCGGGCTCGGGACGTCGCCGGTGAGGAGCTGGCGGTTGCGCTGGCGCCCGGTGGGGCTGGGCACCGGGACGGCGGCGAGCAGGGCGCCGGTGTAAGGGTGGCGCGGGAAGCTGTAGAGCGCGTCGCTGGGGGCGATCTCGACCACCTTGCCGAGGTACATGACCGCCACGCGGTCGCACATGTGGCGGACCACCGAAAGATCGTGGGCGATGAAGATCAGGGTCAGTCCCATGTCTCGCTGCAGTTCTCGCAGGAGGTTCAGCACCTGGGCCTGGATCGAGACGTCGAGCGCCGAGACCGGCTCGTCCGCGACGAGCAGCTTGGGTTCGAGCGCGATCGCCCGGGCGACTCCGATGCGCTGCCGCTGCCCGCCCGAGAACTCGTGGGGGTAGCGGTTGTAGTGCTCGGGGTTGAGCCCAACGCGATCCATCAGCTCCTGAACGCGCTTCTTGCGCTCCCCCTCACCCTTGAACATTCCGTGGATGGCGAACGGATCGGAGATGATCGAGCCGACTGTCTTACGGGGGTTGAGCGACGAGTAGGGGTCCTGGAAGACCATCTGCATCTCGCGGTGAAGGCCTTTCAGCGAATCGCCCTTGAGCGCGGAGGTGTCCTCACCGTCGAAGATGATCTGCCCCGAGGTGGGGTTGAGGAGGCGCACGAGAAGCCGCGCGGTCGTGCTCTTGCCGCAGCCAGTCTCGCCCACGATCCCCAGCGTCTCGCCGCGCTTGACCTCGAACGAGATGTCGTCGACCGCCTTCACCGCCCCGATCTGCTTCTGGAAGATGATCCCCCTGGTGATCGGGAAGTGCTTGACGAGATTTTTGACCTCGACGAGCGGTGCCCCGTCCGCGCTCACTGGTCTGCCTCCTGGGTGAGTCGATGGCTGCCCGAGACGGGCAGCGGCCGCGCCTCCTCCACCACCAGGTGCCGCAGCTGCGCCGACTCCTCACCGGCCGCCAACCCCTTCCAGACGCGCGTGCGGAGCTCGGTCGAGAGCAGGCAGGCCGCCTCGTGTCCGGGGTCTCCGTTCACCGGGGTCAGCGGCGGGTCGATTCGCTTGTGGTCGTCGAGCACGTACGGGCAGCGCGGGTGGAAGTGACAGCCCGTCGGCCGCTGGATCAGGCTGGGCGGCCGCCCCGAGATCGGAACGAGCTCCTCGTTGCGGGGGGTGTCGAGTCGCGGAATCGACTTCAACAGACCCCAGGTGTACGGGTGCTGGGGCGCGAGGAAGATCTGCTTGTCCGACCCACGCTCGACGATTCGCCCCGCGTACATAACCGAGATCTCGTCGGCGAACTCCGCGACCACGCCCAGGTCGTGGGTAATCAGGATGATCGCCATCCCCAGGCGGTCCTGGAGCTCCTGGAGGAGCGCGAGGATCTGCGCCTGAACGGTCACGTCGAGCGCGGTGGTCGGCTCGTCGGCGATCAGGAGCTTGGGCTCGTTGGCGAGCGCCATCGCGATCATCACTCGCTGGCGCATGCCGCCCGAGAACTCGTGCGGATACTGGTCGACGCGGCGCCGAGGGTCGGGGATCCCCACCATCGCCAGCAGTTCGACCGCTCGCTCCTTCGCGGCCGAGCGGGACACGCTCTGGTGAGTGTTGATCGCCTCGGTCAGCTGCGCGCCGACCTTGTAGAAGGGGTGCAGCGAGGACAGCGGGTCCTGGAAGATCATCGCGATCTGGTTGCCGCGAATCGAGCGCATCTCATCCTCGGGGAGCGTCACCAGATCGCGACCGTCGAACACGATGCTCCCGCTCACGCTGGCGTTCTTTCCCCTGGTCAGCCCGAGCGTGGTCAGCGACGAGACGCTCTTCCCGGAGCCGGACTCGCCGACGATGCAAAGCGTCTTCCCGATGTCGACCCCGTAGGAGATGCCGTCGACGGCGTGCACGATCCCGTCCTCGGTCGAGAACTCGACGCGCAGATCGGACACCTCGAGCAGCCGGCTCATGAGTACCGGACTCGGGGGTCGAGGAACGCGTAGACGATGTCCACGATCAGGTTGGCGAACACGATGAAGAACGCCCCGAACAGCACGGTGCCCTGGATCACCGGCAGGTCGGCGTTTTCGATCCCCTGGTAGGCGAGCCGGCCGACACCGGGGATGTTGAACACCGTCTCGATCAGCACCGCCCCGCCCAGCAGACCCCCGATGTCGAGGCCGAGCACGGTGACGATCGGGGTGATCGCCGAGCGCACCCCATGGCGGAAGATCACCCGTCGCTCGGAGAGCCCTTTGGCGCGCGCCGTCCGTATGTAGTCCTCGGACATCACCTCGATCAGGTTCGCCCGCAGCAATCGAGAGTAGAAGGCCGCGAACGCGGCGGCGAGCACCAGCCACGGCAAAATCAGCGACCCGAACCAGCGTGCGGGGTCCGAGGTCAGCCCGGTGTAGGTGCCCGCGCCATCGAAGATCTTGACGATCCCGATGTCATTGGCGAACAGGAACAGGGCGACCAGCCCGAGCCAATACGACGGCGCGGAGATCGCCAGCAGCGCCCCGCCCATCGCCGTGCGGTCCATCACGCTGCGACTGCGGACGGCGGACAGGATCCCGATCGGCAGCCCGATCATCAGCCAGATGATGACCGCGCCAACTGTGAGCGAGATCGTCGCCGGGAGACGCTCCAGGATCATGGTCCGAACCGGCTGTGAGAACTGATAGCTGTAGCCGAAGTTGAAGTGCAGGATGACGTTCTTCATGTAGAGCCAGTACTGCACGTACACGGGCCTGTCGAGGCCGAGGTTGTGACGGATCGAGGCGATCAGCGCGGGGTTGGGCGAGCGCCCCGCGCGGAGCACCGCCGGGTCGGCCGACGGAAGCACGTAGAAGACGACGAAGGTCACCGCGCTCACCACGATCAGGAGCACGATGACCCAGAGAAGGCGGCGGATGATGTAGCGGCCCATATCGGTGAGAGCTCCTGAGGGGCCCCGCGAGCGCGGGACCCCTCAGATAAATAGCCCTATTGACGCGATCCTAGCTCAGCTCGGCGAGCTGAACGAGAGGTTCCAATCGTCGTTCCACGGATCGAGGACGCCCTTGACCTTCGAGCCCTCGAGCAGTGCGTTGTCGGACCAGACCTCCGGGATCGCCGCGGCACTGTCGACGATCATCTTGTCGACCTGGGCGAACGCCTGGTAGCGGGCGGTGAGGTTGGTGATGCCCGCGTCCTTGTTGAGCGCCGAGTTGATGGCCGGGTCGTTGAGACTCGCCCAGTTGCTGTTGTTGATCGGGATGATGGCGTCGCCGCTGAACGGTATGTACAGCGCGGCGTATGGATCCGGGAAGTCCTCGATCCACCCCGCCGTCGGACACACGTTGACGTGCGCCTTCACGTACCCGCAGAACTTCGAGTACATCGTCTGCTGCGGCACCGCCTTGATCGACGTCTTGAAGCCGAGCGCGCTGAGCCCGGACTGGACGACCTGGATCTCCTGCGGCCCGGGGGCAGCGTTGGACCCGACGATCAGGACGCTGCCGTACTGCCCGTACTGACCGGTGTACTTGCAGTTCGGGTAGCCCGCCAGCTTCATGTACTTGCACGCGACGGTCATGTCGCCGTCGGGGTGAGACACGAAGTCCTGCCCGAATCCGGCAGCACCGCCCGCCTGCTGGAAGCCCGGCACCTCGGGATAGATGAAGTGCGTGGACACCGTCGCGACGAGCTGGCCACCGCGAGCGAGCGCGTAGGCGGAGCGGTTCTCCGCGGCGACCACGGCCTTGCGCAGGTTGATGTTGTTGAACGGCGGCACCGTCGTGTTGAGCGCCGCGTAGTAGGTCCCCAGCGGCGCGATCGACAGCTGGGTCTTCTTGGTCTCGTACGCGGACTTGAGCACCGCCGCCGGCGGCGTGTCGGCCATCAGCAGGTTCGTGCTGTCGAGCGTCTGGCGCGCCGCCACCGTCGGATCGGCACCGGCGTTCCACACGATCTTGTCTGAGTACGCCGGGCGCACGCCGTCGACCGAACGGCTCCAGTTCGGGTTGCGAACCAGCGTGACGCTCTGACCCGCCTTGTAGCTCGAGATCATGTACGGCCCGGTGAACACCTGGCTCGTCGGATTCGAGTCCCACGTAGACGGGCTGCTCTTGTCCGCCTTAGTCGTGTAGCCGGCCGGAACCGCGGAGGTGCCGGGCAGCGTCAGCGCGTCGGCCATCGTCGCGCCGAACGCCTTGGTCAGATGGAACACGATCGTCGTCGCGTTGGGGGTGCTGATCCCCGGGATCGGCTTGTCGGTCGTGGCCGTCGGATCCGCGCCCACGATCGGGAAGTAACCGGCGGCATAGCCGTTCTGGACGTTCGAGTTGAACATCCGCTGGAACGCCCAGGCGACGTCTTTCGAGGTGATGTCCCGGTTGACCGGCGGTCCGAACTTCCAGTCGGGCTTGATGTGCACGGTCACCGTCTTGCCGTCAGCGCTGATCTGGGGTGGCCCCGAGGCCAGCAGCGGCACCGGCGTGTCGCTCGTCGGCGTGAACGTGTAGAGCGGGGTCTGGGTCGCGTACACGACCACGTAGTCGATCTGGAAGTACGACGCGGCCGGATCGAGGTGCTCCCAGCCCTCGTTCGAAGTCAGGGTGAGCGTGCCGCCCATGTGCTGGGCGCTCGGATCGGGCTTGGTGTTGGCGAGACCGGCGAGGTTGACCCCGCTCTGGGGCGACGCGCCCGCGTGGCCATTGGTGCTCGAAGCCGAGGCGGCGGCCGAACCCGAGCTGCTCGAGTTACTCGAGCCCCCGCACGCAGCTACCACGGTCGCGCACGCGACCGCGATGAGCGTCAGTCGAAGCAGACGCATGAAGCTTTCCTCCTTAGCAGAAACATGTAGTTGTCCTCCTCCTTTTGTTGCGAAATGCGACGGGTACTTCTTGTACCTCTCCTCAGCGTCCCGCCCTCGGGTTCAACGCATCCTGCAGGCCGTCGCCGACCAGGTTGAACGCGAGGACCGTCAATACGAGCGCGGCCCCAGGGAAAACCATGTACCACCACGCCGTATTGAAGATTGGCGATGCGTCGGCGATCATCTGCCCCCAGCTGGCCGTCGGCGGCTGGACTCCTACCCCCAGGAAGGAGAGAGCCGCCTCGAACAGGATGTTCGTGGGCAGGATCAGCGACGTGTAGACGATGATCGGCGCCACCAGGTTGGGCAATATCTCGCGCCGCATGATGCGAGCGTTCGATGCGCCCAGCGAGCGCGCCGACTCGATGTACTCCTTCTCCCGGATCGACAGGACCTGCCCCCGGATGATCCGCCCGAGGTACGGCCAAGACGCGAGCGCGATCACCACGATCAGCGTCACGGGTCCGGGTGTGATGAGGCCACCGAGGCAGCCCTTGCCGAGCGCACAGGCGGAGGCCAGTCCGATGGCAAACAGCAGAACCGGAAAGGCCAGTACGACATCCATGAAGCGCGACAGCAGCGAGTCGACCCAGCCTCTGAAGAAGCCGGCGATCGTGCCCAGCGTCACCCCGACCAGTACCGCGATACCGGTGGCGATGAACGCGACCTCGAGCGAGATCCGAGCGCCATAGATGACGCGGGCGAGGACATCACGACCGAGCTCGTCCACGCCGAACGGATGGATGCTGCTTGGACCCGTTGGCTGGCCGAAGATGTCCAGCGCGCACTGGGTGGCGGGGCCGGGGCAGTTGTTGTTGGGCGTGTTAGGACCGGTGACCCCGAGCAGGCTCACAATCGGGCCCGCAAAGATGGCGACGAAGATCAGCACCACGATGAAGACGAGCGACACCATGGCGACGCGGTCGGTGCGGAACCGCCGCCAGAAGAGCTGCATCGGCGAGCGCGCGACGATCTCGCCCGACGACACCAGGTCGAAACTAGCCTGCTCGGGCGCTTCCTCGACGAGCAGCTCGGAACCGCTGAAGCTCATCGCCCGCCGCTCAGAGCAAACCGCGTCAGTATGGGGCGCTCCTCCACGGAATCGAGGGATACCACATCTCGCCGCCGTTTGTCATCAAAGATTAACCCGAGGTAAACGAAGCGCAGGCTCGCGCCCAATCCCTGCGGACGGGTATACGACGGTCCCGGCGTGCCCGGAACGCGGGCCGACACCGCCGATCCCGGGGCGCCGATCCACGCCGATACGCTCTCGAAGCCGCCGCCCTCGTAGCTCAATGGATAGAGCACGCGCCTCCTAAGCGCGGGATGCAGGTTCGATTCCTGCCGGGGGCATCAGATCCTTGTCAAAGCGGGGTCTGGGTAAGGAGTTGCTCACCGCCCCCCGTGCTACCGTCCGGCGACTCCGTGGCCGAGAGCACGTTAGACGCACCGACGATTCCGGCGCCGGCAGCCGCGGATCAAACGGTCGCGGGCGAGCCCGCGGCGTGGACCCTGCGCGCGTATGCGAGCGAGCACCCGTGGCTGAGCGTCAGCGCGGTGATCCTCGTGATATCGGCCCTGCTGACCGCGTGGGCGCGCACCCGTCCGAGCTATGACGCCTACGGCTGGATGGTGTGGGGCCACCAGACCTGGCGACTGACCCTCGACCTGGGCGGCGCACCCTCGTGGAAGCCGGTGCCGTTCCTGTTCACGGTGCCCTACGCCCTGGCCGGCCACTACCAGCTGTGGCTGTGGATGATCACCGCGACGGCGGTGGCGCTGGGCGGCACGGTGTTCGCCGCCCGGATCGCCTACCGGCTCGTCGGCGGGAACGAATTGCGCCTGGACCCGGATCCGATCCGGCGCTACGCCCCGTGGGTGGCCGCGTTCATCGCCGGGGCGGGTGTGCTCGGGATCGAGGACTACTTCCACTACATCCTCAGCTCGCAGTCGGACCCGATGATCGTCACCTTCCTACTGGCGGCAATCGACATGGTCCTAATCGGCCGCTATCGCTGGGCGCTCGTGTTCGGCGTGCTCGCAGCCTTGGGGAGGCCCGAGGTGTGGCCGTTCCTGGGCCTGTTCGGGCTCTGGGCCTGGTTCAAGATCCCGAGCATGCGCTGGATGCTGATCCTCGGCGCCGCCGTGGTCCTGTTCATGTGGTTCGGGGTCCCAACCATCACCAACGGGCGGCCGGACATCGCCGGCCAGCTCGCGCAGGGGTCGCCCCGCGAGCTGCACTCGAACCGCCTGGTCGGGACTCTCGACCGCGTCCACGAGATCCTGTACCTCCCGGCGTGGATCGCGGCGGGGATCGCGACTGCGATCGCGCTGCTGCGGCGCAACTGGGTGGTCGTGGCCCTGGCCGCCTTGGTCGTCGTGTGGGCGATCGTCGAGATCGCGTTCGCCTACCACGGCTGGCCGGCGCTGCCGCGCTACGTGTTCGAGGCGGGCGGAGTCGTCGCGGTCCTGGCCGGCGTGGCTGTCGGTTGGCTGATGCTCGAGGGGACGCGGATCGGTCGTGACGTCGGGATTCCTCGTTGGTCGGGAGTGGTCGCGGCCGCGGTGCTGGTGGCCACGATGATCCCGGGGGCGATCCACCGGGTCCGGGTCGAGCACGCCGATCTGACTGCCCAGCACGCCCGCACGCACGAGATCTCGCTGCTGCAGAGCGCCACCAATGCGCTCGGCGGCGCGCGCCACATCCTCGACTGCGGCCAGCCCGTGACCGACGTGGAGTACGCCAGCACCGTCGCCTGGCTCTACAACATCGACGTCGGCTCGGTTGGAGGCTTCCAACAGCACGTCGAGGGCGCAGAGCTCGCCAACCCGGCAATCCCCAAGGTGCTCATCCATCCGCTGGCGCACGGCGGTTGGCAATTCGAGCCGTGGCACACCCAGACCGGCAACGTGGCGCGCTGCGGGGGGATTCACGCCACCTACACCAGCAGCGGCCAGCTGATCCACCAGTAGCGTGGCGACGACCGAGCAGCGGCCGAGTCCGGCCCCGACGGGAGCCGAGTCTCGGGCGGCCCGCGCGCGGCTCGGTTTCGAGTCGCCGGCCGTGGTCGCGGTGGCGAGCGCGGTGGGACTGCTGGTGGTCTCGCTCCTGATCCTGCTGTGGGCGAAGACCCGGCCGGGGTTCGACCCCTACGGATGGCTCGTGTGGGGTCGCCAGACCGTCGCGGGAAACCTCAATACGAACGCGGCGCCGTCGTGGAAGCCGCTCCCGTATCTGTTCACGGCCCCGTTCGGGCTGTTCGGCCACTACCAGCTGTGGCTGTGGATGGTCACGTCGCTGGCGGTGTCGCTCGCCGGCGCGGTGTTCGCCGGCCGGATCGCGTTCCGGCTGACCCCGCATGACGCCGAGCGACGCTACGCGGCGTGGGTCGCGGCGGGCTTCGCGGCGGCCGGGTATTTCGGGATCAGCTCCTATTGGCACTACATGCTGAGCGCGCAGTCGGACCCGATGATCGTGGCGCTGTGCCTGGCCGCGATCGACTGCCATCTGTGCGGCCGCTACCGCTGGGCGTGGGTGCTCGGCGGGCTCGCGTCGCTGGGCCGGCCCGAGGTGTGGTTGTTCCTCGGGCTTTACTCGATCTGGGCGTGGCGTCGCGTTCCCTCGATGCGCGCGCTGATCGCCGGCGGGATCGTCGTGCTGGTCGTGCTGTGGTTCGGGATCCCGGCGCTGACCTCGCGCACCCCGTTCGTGGCCGCCTCGAACGCGCTCGGGTCGGGGCGGCGGCTCCGCAGCGACCGGGTGTTCGGGACGATCGGACGGTTCCTGGATTTGAACACGGCGGTGATCGAGCTGACCGCGCTGCTGGCCGTGGTTTTGGCGGTCGTGCGACGAGACCGGGTCACGCTCGCGCTCGCGGCGGGGGTGTGCGCGTGGGTGCTTGTCGAGATCGCGTTCGCGCTGCACGGCTGGCCGGGGCTCGGGCGCTACATGTACGAGCCCGCCGGCGTGCTGATTGTGCTGGCGGGGGTGGGGGTCGGGTCCGTCCTGGTCGATGCGCCGCGGATCTCGCGGGTCGCGGGCTGGGCGGGGATCGCGCTCGTCGCCGTGATCGTGCTCGCGCTGGTGCCGCCGGCGCTGTCGCGGGCGCGCAGCGAACACCACGACATCGTCGGTCAGCGCACGCGAACGGCCGAGATCGGGAAGCTGACCGGGACGATTTCGCGGCTGGGAGGGGCCGCGCTTTTGCGGCGCTGTGGCGAGCCTCTGACCCGCCTCGAGTACCAGACGATCCTGGCCTGGAACCTGCACGTCAACGTCGCGACGGTCGGCTACAAGTACGGGCCGGCGGTGGCGAGCCACCGTCCGGTCGTGCTGTTCACGCCGCTGCCCCAGGGTGGGTGGCTGGTTCAGGCGCTGCATCAGCGCTCGCCCGGGTGTACATCGTTGCCCTGAGCCGGGGGTGCTAGACCGAACCGCGACTCAGCGGTCGGGACGGTCCGGGTAAACGTCGTCGATCGTCGTCAGCGCCACGAACGGCGCGCCGAGCGGCCTCCTCGATCGCCGCGGCGCCACCGGCGAGCCGGTCGCAGATCGCGAGTACGCCGCACACCTCGTGGCCCTCGTCGCGGAGCGCCTCGAGCGCGCGCAGCGTCGAGCCGCCGGTGGTGACGACGTCCTCGACGAGCATGCACCGCTCCCCGGAGCCGAGCGTCGGGCCCTCGATCCGGCGGGACAGGCCGTGGGTCTTGACCTCCTTGCGGACGAAGAACGCCTTGACGTCCGCGCCGCCGGCGAGCGCGGCGCACGCGATCGGGTCGGCGCCCATCGTCATCCCCCCGACCGCGGTCGCGTCCCAGGCCCGGGCCTGCTCGGCGACGAGCTCGGATAAAGCGCGGAAGCCGGCGGGGAGAAGGATCGCGCGTTTGGCGTCAACCAGATACTGCGCGATCTGACCGCTCGTCAGCACCACCTCGCCAATCACGAGCGCGTGATCGCGAAGCTCCGAGACCAGGCGCTCGCGCGCGGTCGTCTGTGCGTTGAGGCTCATCGGCGAAGGCTCATGCTAATGCCGCGTAAGGTCGAAATGGCCCTCGTGATCTCCCGCACCATCAGACTGGCTTCACTCGTGTGCTGCGCGCTCGTCGTGATGTCGTTCGCGATGTTCGCGCGCGACCAGATGGCCGGCGCGTCCGAGCATCAACAGACCGAACTGGTCGCGGGGACGAACCCGAACACCACGCCGGTGGCGATCACCCATCGCCACTCGCAGCCCCGCCGCTTCATCGACAGCGCGGCCAAGACGCTCACGTCGCCGTTCTCGGCGGTCGTCAAGTCGAACAACGCGTGGGTCGACCACGGGTTGCCGGCGGTGTTCGCGCTGCTCGCGTACGGGGTCGGGCTGGGGTACGCGGCCCGCTTCGCGAAAGTCCACTGACGGTTGCGGATTAGGGTCCGCGGCTGAAGCCGTGGGCGCTTAGTAGTACGTGTCGACCCAGTTGCCGACCGCGAGCCAGTCGTAGACCGAGAGCGCGTCGATGATCGGCAGGCGCATGCAGCCGTGGCTGGCCGGATAGTCCGGCGCCGGGTCGTAGCCGTGGATCGCGTAGCCCCTGATGAAGAAGTTCGAGAAGTACATCCCGTCGGGCAGGTAGCCCGGCACCTTGGAGTAGACCCGGAAGTTGCCGAGGATCGTCGGCGTTGACGGCTTTCCGGAACTGATCGGGTAGATCGCGACCACGTGCGAGCCGTCGACGAGCGCCAGCAACTGCAGTGACAGATTGCCCTCGGCGTGCCTGCCGTTGCCCGGGAAGCGCACCGGGAACTGGCCGTAGCCGTCGAGCAGGAAGCTGATCGTCTTGCTATCGAGCGTCTGAGACGTGCCCCAGTGCATCAGACGGTGGTAGGCGTCGAGCGCCAGCCCCGTGTTCGTGTCGTACACGCCGCTCTGCGGGATGTAGAAGTGGAGCGCGGCGAGACGCTGCTGGATCAGCGCCACGAACAGGCCGCTCGAGCCGAACGAGACGTTCTCGTCGAGCGCGTCGAAGCTGCGGCGGACGAGCAAGCCCCCGAGCGCCGCGTTACGGGTGTGCCCGACCTGGACGCTCACGCGCCCGGCCTTCGGACTCGACAGCGTCTCCGTGAACTGGCCGTTGCGCCCGCCCGGCGCGGGCTGGATGCGCAGGTGGTCGGTCTTGAACACCTTGCCGTTGACCGAGTCCTGGACGAGCACCCACTGCCCCGCGACGTAGGGTGCTACGACGCCGTGGACGTGCACCGTCCGCTTGGGCACCGTGACCAGCTTGTGGTTGACCAGGAAGCCGTCGGGGACGGTCAGGGTCACTTTGGCCGCGACGGGAGTGGTCGCGGCCGGCGTGGTGCGGTGGCCGGCGTGTGCCGGTGGCCGGCGTTGTGCCGGTGGCCGGCGTTGTGCTCGTGGTCGCGGCCGACGCGGTCCCGGCGGATACAGCGGCGATCGCCGCGACGGTGGCGACGGTGGCGACGGTGGCGGTGAACCGACCAGCAAGAACCCCCAACATGGTTGCGAAGTAAATCATGTGGCGCGAAGCGCGCAATGTGCGTTGCAGGACGGGGGCGCCGCGGTGCCGCGGTGGTCGCTGTCGCTGGTGCGAATCGCCGGCCTACGGAACGGCGGGCGCCTGGGGAGAGGCCGGGCCCGGTTGCCGGCGCGCGGCGGCTCGCGGGTGGTGCATAACCGGGCACTCGACCGGCTTCCGGAGCCGAGATACGTCCCATGACCCTTATTCGTGCCTGAATCGGCGTTCACCCGGTGGAGAGGGGTCGAATGTCGCCTTATGACCCAGGTGCGGGCGGGAGGGCGGTCGGGCGGGGCCAGGCTCAGGTCGCCGGCGCCCGCGAGGGGCTCGACAGCGGCAGCGTGATGGCCGCGATCACCGCCAGCGAGCCCACCAGCAGGCCGATGATCTCGCCGCCGTTCCAGTGCAGTTCGTTGTAGCCGAGCGCGATCGAGTTGTTGACCGAGTGGAGCGCCATGCAGGGGTACAGGGAGCGGGTCTTCCAGCGGACGATGCAGAGGACGAAGCCGAGGAAGCCGAGCGGGAGCAGGTACTGCGGCGAGGCCGAGCCCGTGTGGGCGATGCCGAACAGGATCCCGGTCTCGACCGCGGCGACCCAGGTCCCGATGTTGTGGCCGCGGACCATGATGTGCCAGCGGCGCAGCGCGCCGAAGATGAAGCCGCGGAAGAAGAACTCCTCGCAGATCGGCGCGATCACGCAGACGAAGATGGCGGCGCCGACCAGCGCGGCGGTGCTCGTGCTGATCCCCAGGTCGGTGGGCAGCTTGTCGGTGCCGTGGAGCTTGACGATCGCCTGGTAGATCGCGGTCACGATGAAGTAGCCGAGGCCGGCGATAAGGAAGGCGCCGACCCCGACCGACAGCGCGATCCGGCGGTAGCCGAAGTCCGCGGGCCGCGGCCGGCGCCCGTTCGCCGAGGCGAAGTACAACGCGGTGACCACGAACCCGAGGTCGAACACGACGTCGCTGATGAGGGTGATGGCCGGGGTGGTGCTGGACGAGCCGGCGGCCGCGCCGATGCCGGCGACGACGACGCTCAGGAGGACGCCGACCACGAGCCCGACGACGATCGCCGCCGGCGCGGTCCACACCGGCCACGGCGGCTCGTCCGACGTGTCCGGGCGCCGCGGGGGCGCCGGCGCTGGCACCGGCTCCGGTTGGGGGGAACTCACCTGCGGCGGAGGGACGCTCGGCATCGGAGATCAGCTTACGAGGCTACGGGAGCCCGAGCCCCTTGAGTTCGGCCAGGCTCGAGATCGTCCGCACCCCGGCCACCGTCGGTCCTCCGTCGCGGCGTACGAGCACCGGTTCAATGCCGGCGCCGCGCGCACCCGCGACGTCCTCCTCGAGACTGTCGCCGACGTGAATCGCGTGCTCAGGCGACGCCCCGGCGAGCGCAAGGGCCTGTTCGAAGATCGCCGGCGCCGGCTTGCGCGCGCCGGCGCCCGCGGATGTGAGGATCCCGTCGAGGAGCGGCTCGAGCTCGAGCGCGCGCAACACGCCGTGCAGCGACACGTCCCAGTTGCTCACGACCACGAGCCGCTGACCGCCGGCCCGGGCGGCGATCAGCGCGGGGCGAACGTCCGCGAACGCGGTGAACCGCAGCGACGCCAGCAGCGCGTCGACGAGCGGATCGAGCTCGAGCTCGAGACCGGCGGCCGGTAGCTCGGCCCGCAGCACTCCGGCGCAGCGGCGCCGCAGCGCGGCCAGGCCGGCGTCGTCGAGGCCTTCGTCGAGATGGCCCCGGTAATAGGCGATCTCGGCCCCGATCGCGCGCGCCGCCTGCTCCTCGGATACCTCGAGTCCGAACCGCCGAGAGAGCTCGGCGCGGAGCAGCGGAGCCGGCGGCTCGAGCGCAACGAGCGTGCCGAGGGCGTCGAGCAGAATCGCCGCCGGTGGGGTCGGATTGGCGTGCATACGCGCCGCCGAGTCTGGCATCCGCCGAGCGCGTGCAGGAGCCGCTACTGCGAGACCGAAAAACCCTGGCAGCTACACTGGGTGGTCCGTTTTCGGTGCCGAGACAGCCTGCCTGCGCACCGGCAACAACCGCCCCCGTAGCCTCGTACGATGAGCCGACGCCAACGACAGCGCCGCCGCCGCGACAACCACGGACACCCCGTCGGCAGGGTCGTGGTGATGGTCACCGTGCTGTCGATTGCCGCCGTCGCGATCGCGGCGCTGCTCGCGGTCGGGTGGGTGGTCGCGACCGCCGACTCGGCGCCGAACCTCAGCCAGCTGGCCCCGAAGCACGCGAATCCTCCCACCGAGATCTTCGGGTCTGACGGTACGCCGCTCGGGTACATCCACACGAACACGGTGTTCGAGTACGCGGCCCCGAACCAGATCCCCACCCGGCTCCGGGAGGCGACGGTCGCGATCGAGGACCGGCGTTTTTACCAGCACGGCGCGCTCGACTATCAGGGGATCGTGCGCGCCGGCGTCAAGGACCTGCTCGGCGATGGCAACGCGCTGCAGGGCGCCTCGACGCTGACGATGCAGCTCGTAAACAACCTGTACCTCGACGGAACGGCCTTTGCCTCGGACCACAACCTGAAGTACAAGATCATCCAGGCGAAGCTGGCCCAGCAGCTCGAGTCCAAGCACAACAAGCCGTGGATCCTCGACTCCTACCTGAACGCGGTCCCGTACGGGACCTCCAACGGCGAGGAGGCGCTCGGCGTCGGCGCCGCGGCGCTGATGTTCTTCAACCGACCGGTGTCAAAGCTCAACCTGGCGCAGATGTCGCTGCTGGCGGGGCTGCCGCAGTCGCCAACTCACTACGACCCGATCAGGTTCCCCCAGCGCGCGAAGACCCGCCGTAACGAAGTGCTCCAGTCGATGGTCACCTCGCACTACATCAGCCAGGGTCTCGCGACCGCGGTGGAGAAACAGCCACTTCAGGTCCACCCGAACAGCCGCTACATCGACCACAGCCAGCCCTACATCTTCGATTACGTCGAGCAGCAGCTGATCCAGAAGCTCGGCGCGAACGAGGTCGAGAACGGCGGGCTGAAGGTCTATACGACGATCGACCCCCGCATGGAGCAGGACGCGCTGACCGCGGTGATCGACCACGAGGGCGGCGCCAACCTCGACGCGCAGCCGGCGGCCGCGCTCGCGGCCGTTAACCCGGCCAACGGCAACGTGCTCGCGATCGCCTCCTCGGCGACTTATCAGCAGACCAAGTTCGACTACCCGGTGCAGGCCGAACGGCAGACCGGATCGGCGTTCAAGACGTTCGCGCTAATGACGCTGATCCATGACTACGACGGCGATCCCAACTCGACCTACTACACGTCGAAGTTCCTGCAGGCCGGGTGGAATCCGCTTGATCCGACGTGGTCGGTGCACACCGCCGAGGAGACCTACCAGGGCGTGATCAACATCACGAAGGCGACGACCGTGTCCGACAACACGGTGTACGCCCAGCTCGCGGACGACCTCGGATACGGCAAGCTCGACGCGACCGCACACGCGATGGGGATCACGTCGCAGCTGACTGGCAACCCGGCAGAGGTGATCGGCGGCCTGAGCTACTGCTGCACGATGCTCGAGATGGCCGACGCGTACGCGACCCTCGCGAACGGCGGCACCCACATGCCGACCACGGTAATCAGCAAGGTCGTGTTCCCGAACGGCAAGGTCGACGACCTCGGCGATCCAGCTGGTAACCGCGTGTTCAGCGACGGCGAGGCGTACGAGGGCACGCAGGTGCTGAAGACCGTGATCCAGAGCGGAACCGGGACCTCCGCCAACTACGGATGCCCGGCCGCCGGCAAGACCGGCACCGCGGAGAACTACGACAACGCCTGGTTCGTCGGCTACTCGCCGAAGATCTCCACGGCGGTCTGGGTCGGATATCCGCAGGGCAACCTGTACATGCCGGACGGCTTCGGCGGGACGCTGGCCGCCCCGATCTGGAGGCAGTTCATGCTGGCGGCATCAGCCGGCTACTGCGGCGACTTCCCGCAGCCGACGGACCCGTTCGTGGGTACCGCGTTCACCGGCCCGCATTCGTCGGCCAAGGAGCCGCCGCCGCCGAAGCAGACCCCGCAACAGTTGAACAACCCCACGCTGTTCGCCCAGCCGGGCCAGAACACGACGCCGACGACCACGACTCAGACCGGCGGCGCGACGGTTCCGGGCGCGGGCACGACCACCGGCACGACCGGTGGCGGCCACCACGGCCACCACCACCGCGGCTGACCTTCGTTAGCCGGCGCGCTGGGTCTCGATCCAGCGCTCGAGCGCCGGACCGCTTTCGACGCTCGCGATCACCGCGTAGCGCACGTGATCGGAGGTGTGATGGCCGCCGTGCCACAGGTGCTCGGAGTCGACGACCGCCTGCTGGTACTTCGGCAGCGCGATCTTGACCTCGCCCTTGCGATCGAACTCGGTGGGGCGGACGACCAATGCGCTCGAGGGGTCATCGGTGAGCTCGAGCCAGACGCGGACGACCCAGCCCTGATTCTCGGGGTTCCCCTGGTTGTTGTTGTCGAGGTGCAGGCCCCAGCGGGTCTCGCGCATCGTGTTGGCCGACATGCGCAGGAGCTGAACCCGGCCGAAGCGGCCGCCGATCGACTCGACCCACTTGACGATCGTCGGGCACTTCTCGGCGTTCGGGGTCCACACGCCGTCGAGGTCGGCCTTGCCGTACTCCCAGAACCCCTTGAGCTCGATCTCGCCGGTGGCGGAGGTGATCGGCGCGAAGTACGTGGTCGGGTCGCTCGAGTAGGTCGTGTACGTCAGGTCCTCCCATTCGGAGGCGGGGATGTCCGGGCCCTTGTACTTGTCCAGACGCATCCACCCGCCGGCCTGTTCGAGGATCGGCATCCGGTAATGAGGTGTCTTTTTCTGTTCGAGCGATGCCTTCCTGACGCCGGTTGCGCGCAGGATCTGCTTCGTGTACTCGTTCTTCATTGCGTCTTTGAGTGCGGACAACAGGGCCTCCAGGAACGTTCGCTTGCATACTGCGCCCAGGCCGGACCGGGCCAGCGGCAGAGCATACCCACTACTCTTACGGTAACCCGGGGGCCCGGTTCCCGTCCGCGCGCCGGTCGGGCGGGTGCCCAATTCAGAGGATTTATTGCATGCCCAAGGAAGAGAAAGTCGAACTGGAAGGCGAAGTTGTCGAGGCCCTGCCGAACGCGATGTTCCGCGTCAAGCTCGACAACATGGATCGCGTCGTGCTCGGTCACGTAGCCGGGAAGATGCGCCGCTTCCGGATTCGCATTCTGCCCGGCGACCGCGTCCGGGTCGAGCTCTCGCCGTACGACCTGGATCGTGCGCGCATCGTCTATCGGCACCGCTGACCGCGTCCTGGGCTGAGGCGTCGATGCGCGAGCTCGAGCTGATCGAGGCGCTCGAGCACGTCCTCGCGGGCGCCGGCCCACGGGTCGTACGCTCTCTCGGCGACGACGCCGCGGTCGTCCGTGCCGGCCGGTACGCGGTGACCTCGGTCGACGCGATGGTCGACGGGGTCCACTTCCGCACCAATCAGCTGACACCCGAGGAGATCGGGCATCGCGCGCTGGCGGCCGCCGTGTCTGATCTCGCGGCGATGGGCGCGCGGCCGGGCGAGGCGTACCTGGTCCTCGGTATGCCGGCCGGGTTCGAGTCCGATCGAGCGCTTGCGCTCGTCCGCGGGGCCCGGGCGCTGGCCGACGCGACCGGGATCGCGATCGCCGGCGGGGACGTCACGAGCGCGCCGGCGCTGACCGTGTCGTTCACGGTTGTGGGCTGGGCGGACGACCCCGGCGAACTGGTCGCGCGCGACGGTGCGCGACCCGGGGATCGCGTGGCGGTCACGGGCACGCTCGGTGCGGCGGGCGCGGGCCTCGCGGTGCTCGACGGGCGCGCGGGCGCGGGCCTCGACGCGGGTGTGGCCGATGCGTTGCGCGAGCGTTACGCACGTCCGCGACCGCGGCTGGATGCCGGGCGTGCGCTGTCCGAGCAGGGCGCTCGCGCGATGATCGACCTGTCCGACGGGCTCGCCACCGACGCCGGCCACATCGCGCGCCGGAGCGGCGTGCGAATCGAGCTGTCGCTGTCGGCGCTGCCGGTCGCCGAGGGCGTGGCCGAGGTCGCGGGTGAACTGGGCGTCGACCCGCGGTCGTTCGCGGCGACCGCCGGCGAGGACTACGAGCTGTGCGTCTGCGTGCCGGCGCGGAGCGCGGACAAGCTCGAGAACGCCCGCGGACCCCGGAGCCTCGTCGGCGAGCTCACCTGGGTTGGCTTGGTCGTCGAAGGACCGCCGGGCGTTGTATTCACCGACGGGGAGCTCGAGCTTTCGGGATACGAGCACTCCTTCTGAGCGCCGCCTCGGGCAGGCCCCGCATCCGGCGCAGGATCGCGTCCGCGACCGCGACCGGGTCGACCTCGTAGTCGCCGCTGTCGATTCGTTCTTTGAGCATTGCCGGGTCCATGTTTCGCACTGTACTCCAGAGGATCGGCCGCGCACGCGGGCTGCTGCATCGGGTCTGGACCCCAATCGCGATTCGGGGCGAGCGTCCAGATTCGGGGGACCTCAGGCCTGGCGAGCCGGACCGAGCGGGGTTACCGATTGAAGCTTCGCGAAGATGATGATCCGCTGGGCCGCGCTGTACAGCGGGTTGCAGGCGGACAGGACGAGCCGGTCGTAGCCGACGTTGCGGGTCACCCACAGGGCGGTCGGGAGCACGATCTTCTGGTACTGCACCACGTAGGTGAACAGCCCGTAGGGCATCGTCAGCATGATCTTGTCCCCGGGCTTCAGATCGTTGATGTGGCGGAACGGCGCCAGGTACGTGGTGCGGTGGCCGGCGATCGCGACGGTCTGGCCAAGGCCGGGGAAGGCGGTCGTCGGGTAGTGGCCGGGCCCCTTCTCGAGGGTTGATTCGCTGGTGCCCTCGACGACGACGTAGCTCGCGCCGAGCTTCGGAATCGTGATCTGGCCGATGCCGTCACCGGTGCCGACCTGGCGCTGCTCGCGCCGGGCGAGGTAGGCGATCCGCTGGTCGGGATTCGAGAGGCCGCCCAACGCGTGCGTCTGGACCTGCGTCAGCGGCGCGGTCTTGAAGCTGAGGAACTCCTTGTCGATGTTCGCGCGCTGGATCAGGCCGATCACCGCGGTGACCGGCTCCTGCCAGATCAGCGTGACCCCGGCGTCGAGCATCAGCAGGACGCCCGAGATGATCAGAACCGAGGAGATGTCGCGGAACAGACGCCGGAGCGGCAGGGCGCCGATCCGTCGCTGGGCGACCGCCGGGGCGCTCAGCACGCTCCTCATCGCCGGACCGCCGATCCGGTGGCCCCGAGCGAGCCCGGGCCGGCGTAGGTGACCGGGCCGCGGACCGTGACCGGCGCTTCGGCCGGACGCGGCTGCCGGGCGATTCGCACCATCATCAACACGAGGCTGATCACGCACCCGAGCACGATGCTCCACTCGAGCGCGGCCGTCACGCTGTATTCGCCGCCCGCCAGCATCAACACAGCATTCCAGGCGGCCGGCGCCACGCCAAGTCCGAGCACCATCGCGTAGTACAGGGCGGCGAGGACCCCGGGCACGAGCCCGGCCAGGAGGAGCAGGACCGTCCAGGGGGCGCGGAGCCGGTTCTCCGGCCCGACGATCCACAACCAGCAGTGGAGGGCGACCACCATCAGCCCGGCCGCGAACGGATTCTCGAGCCACAGCGCCAGCGTCACCAGGCACAGCACGAGCATCAACGCGGCGGCGGCCCCGGGCGAGGCCGCATCGTCGGGGACCTGGTGCCGCCGGCGGGAGCGCCCGTTGGCCAAGTCCGCGGCGTCCTGTGCGGAGTCCGTGGCGGCCTTCCCCGACCACATCCGGCGCCCGGCCCACCACACGCCGACCGATCCGAGCACGATCAGCACGCCGAGACCGATCAGGATCGCCGTCGCCCGGCCGCCGAGCGTGAGCACGCTTCCGTCGATCGGCCCCGGCGGCGCGATGTCGATCGCCCCCGCGAGGCGCAGCCCGAGCACGACGAGCACGGCAAGCGCGAACGGGACGGCCCACGCGAGCACCCACACCGTCCAACGCCCCACCCGGTGCCCGCGCCGGCGCGCCCGGGCGAGCCCGTCGATCGTCGCGATCAGGACCGGGATGATCAGCGCCAGCACGAGCAGGCGGACCGCCCACGCGGGAATCAGCTTGCCCGACCAGCGCAGGTAGGACGACGGCGCCGGCACCGACGAACCGGCCTCGAGCGCGCTGACCGACTGCAGGACGGCACGCCCGAAGCCGGCGACCTGATATTGGCTGGTCGGCTCGTCGACGGCGGGTATCCGCGATCCCGAGGTCGAGATGAGTACCGCGGGCTCGCCGCTGTCGGCGAACGGTCGCTGCTCCGAAGCCGCGAGCGGAAACGCGAGATGCAGGAACTGGCCGCCGAGGCTCTCATCGCCGACCGACAACGTCGTCTGCTGCTGGAGTGCCGACGCGACCGTGTTGCGCAGCAGCGTCGGCGCGACAAGCGTCGAGTCGGACCACGGGACGACGATCGGCGTGCGAACCATCGTGCCGGCCATGTCGCCGAGCACGATCACCGCGTCGACCGGCTGGGGCAGGCTGCGCGCAAGCTGCGCCGCGCCCGCCGCGCCGACCGAGGCGCTGGTCGACGCGAGTACGACCGAACGCTGCTGCGTCTGCGAGGAGAGCACCTGGGCGAGCTCGAGCAGGACCCCGGTCCCGGACAGATCCGAGGCGGCGCCGACGTGACTCGAGTCGCGGTGTGCCACGATCACGATCGAGCCCGGGGTGAGGCCGGCGAGCGTCCCGGTCACCGTCTGGATCGTGCGGGGCCCGTCGATCGTCTGCGCGTTGAATACGGACCGCTGGACCTGGAGCCCGTCCCTGCTGAACGCTCCCGCGACGTCGTTCGCGATCTGGTTGTCGCCCGCTGAGCCGGGGGGGCGAACCGGGAATTGCGTCGCGAGGCTCTGCATCGTGGCGTACGCGGTACCCCCGTTGAACGCGTCGGGCACGAGCGTGGCATTTAGTGCGGTCGCCTGGTTGCCGAGCGAGAACGCCACAACGATCACCGCGACAGCGACCACGATCAGACCGGTCCTGTAGATCCGCGGGTCCAGCATGCGATCCCTGAGGGTAACCGTCCGTCCACCCGGCGATCGAACGGTGCGGCTCGCGGCGACTACTCTTTTGCTGCAAACAGGAAGGACTCAGTGGCAGACCGCTCGGCGCGCATCCTGCTCGTGGATGACGAGCAGTCGATTCAGACGCTGCTCTCATATCCGCTGCGCAAGGAGGGCTACGACGTCGTGCAGGCAACCGATGGGCGCCAGGCGCTTGACCGATTCGAGGAGCAGTCGTTCGACCTGGTGGTCCTCGACCTCATGCTCCCCAAAGTCGACGGGCTTGAGGTGTGCCGGCGCCTGCGGAGCATCAGCTCGGTCCCGATCATCATCCTCACCGCGAAGTCTGAGGAGATCGACAAGGTGGTGGGGCTGGAGCTCGGGGCCGACGACTACATCACCAAGCCGTTCTCGCTGCGCGAGTTCTCGAGCCGGATCAAGGCCGCGCTCAGGCGGGCCGAGATGGTCCGCCCCGCGGAGACCGCTCCCGACGAGACTCCGCTCGAGACGCGCGAGATGCGGATCGACTTCTCCAAGCGGTCGGTTCGCGTGCGCGGAGGCGAGGCGCAGCTGACGTTCGTCGAATTCGAGATCCTGTCGGCGCTCGCGCGGGCCCCAGGACGGGTATTTACTCGGGACATGCTGCTCGCGCGTATCTGGGGCGACTCCGCCTACCGCGATCCACGAACGATCGACGTCCACATCCGGCACCTGCGCGAGAAGCTCGAGCACGACCCGAAGGAGCCGGAGTACCTGTTCACAGTGCGCGGGGTCGGTTACCGGTTCCGCGACACCGAGGAGTAGCTCGCACGTGGCGACGGGAACCGGGGCGGTCGGGGAGCGGGCGGCTTCGGTCGCCGGCGATCGCACGACGCGCCCGGGACCTCGGACGCGCCGGCGTGTGACGCTGTCGCTTCGCAACCGGCTCGCGCTCGTGTGCTCGGCGATCACGTTCCTGGCGCTCGCCGCGCTGTACGTGTACGTCGCTCCGGGATTGGAGACGCGCTTGCTCTCGGATCAGCTGTCGGAGCTGACGGCCGACGCCCAGCACCATTCGGCCGCGGTCGCGCGGACGGTCGGGAGCAACGATCCGCTCCCGGTGGTGCAAACGCGCGTTAACGCGGCCGCGCTCGCCACCGGAGACCGGGTGACGTTGCTGCTCGTCAACCACGTGCCGTCGGGAGCTGTGCTGTCCGAGCTGGCCGACTCGAGCCGGCGGTCGGCAACCGCCGCGCTGTCGTTCGAGGTCGCCAAGCGGGCGGTGGCGGCGTCGCGGATGATCACCGGCACCGAGGAGACCGGGGCGGGAACGGTCGCCGAGGCCGCGAACCCCGTGTTGTTCCACGGTCGCGTGGCCGCGGTGATCGTGTACTCGGTGCCCGCGTCGGACATCGTCCGCACGGTCGCGACAGTCCGCCACCAGATCCTGGTCGCGGGCGGGATCGCGCTGCTGCTCGCGCTCGTCGGGAGCTGGCTGATGGCGCGGGCGCTCGCCCAGCGCGTCAAACGCCTCGAGCTCGCGGCCGAGCAGGTCGCCGCCGGCGACTTCGGGCAGCCGATCCCGGTCGACTCGAGCGACGAGTTGGGGCAGCTCGCGGTGGCGTTCAACCAGATGCAACGCCAGCTCTCGCAGCTCGAGTCGGCGCGCAAGAAGTTCATCGCGACCGCGTCGCACGAGCTCCGCACGCCGATCTTTTCGTTGGGTGGTTTCGTCGAGCTGCTCGAAGATCCCGACCTCGACCCGGAGACCCGGGCGCGGTTTTTGGAGCAGGTGCGAGACCAGGTGGAGAGGCTGCGCAAGCTGTCGGTCGACCTGCTGGATCTGTCGCGGCTCGAGTCGGGGTCTCTGGAGCTGCGTCCGGAGCAGGTCGACCTCGGCGAGCTGACGCGGTCGGTGTCGGGCGAGTTCGAGCCGTTCCTGGCCCAGCACGATTCGCATCTGGAGCTGCGAGTGGGCCCGGGCGCGATCGAGGCACTGTGCGATCCGGTCCGGGTGGCGCAGATCGTGCGGATCCTGCTCGACAACGCGCTGACGCACACGGGGTGCGGAACCCGGATCGTCCTCACCGCACGCCGGGACGCGGGCGCGGTGCGCATCGCGGTGCACGACGACGGGGACGGGATCGATCCGCAGGCGCTGTCGCGGATCTTCGAGCCGTTCTACACCGCCGACGACGCTCAGGGGTCGGGGCTGGGGCTGGCGATCGCGAGCGAGCTCGCGGAGCGGATGTCGGGCCGGCTGTCGGTGGACTCCCGGTCGGGCGACACGACGTTCACGCTCGAGATCCCGGCCTAGGTATTCGTGGTTGCTGCTGATCAGCGGAGGCTCGTGCTCGACCTCGCCCTGCGGTTGCGTTCCACGGTGCTTCCGGAGTTGGGGTCGCACGCCGGGCGCTCCGTGGCCGGCGACGGCGCGGGCGGGGACGTCACATTTGCGGTCGACGAGGTGGCGGAGTCGTTGCTTGAGGAGTTTGTGGCCGAACGCGCGCCGCAGGTTGCCGTGTATTCCGAGGACCGGGGGCTGGTGGCGCCGCCCGATGCGAGTCACGTGCTGGTCGTCGACCCGATCGACGGGACGCGGCCGGCGATGGCGGGGCTCGAGTCGGCGTGCGTGGCGGTGGCGCTCGCGCCGATCGGCGACGGCGAGCCGACGATGGCCGACGTCGAGGTCGGGTGCGTGGTCGAGATCAAGTCAGGGGACTGGTACCTGGCCGTCCGGGGCTCGGGCGTCGAGTCCACGCGCCCCGTGGCGCTCTCGCCGACGTTCGATATCGGCCGGATGTTCTGGGGATACGGGTTCCGGGGCCGGCCGGTGCGGCCGTCGGTCGAGGTGCTGGGCGACCTGATCGACGCGTCGTCGGTGGGCGGCGGCACGTTCGAGCTCGGTTCTCAGGCGTTCGCGATGACGCGGATCGTGACGGGCCAGTTCGATGCCGTGGTCGAAGTCGGGTCGCGTTTGATCGATGAGATCCCCGGGATGCGCGAGGAGTTCGAGCGGGTAGGAGGCGGCCAGGTGTTGAACAACTCTCCATACGACCTGGCGGCGCCGTGGCTGTGCCTGCGCGAGGCGGGTGGCATCGCCAGCGACGGCTGGGGCGAGCCACTCGACCGGTGTCGCCTGCTCGGCAGCGGTCACGAGTTCCAGATGTCGTCGATCTGCGCCTCGAACGCGCGGCTGCACGCACAACTGGTACGCGCCGTGGACCTGGGAGTCGAGCGGCTCCGCGCCCAGTACCCTTAGATGTCCGGGAGCGCGGCTCGATATCGTGCGGCCGGTCCTACGGCTTAGCCATGCTGCAACCGGTCACGGTCCCGCACAAGCATCTGAACGATTACGCGAGCATCGTCGGACGCCCGCTCGCCGACGAGATCCGTTCGCGTGCGGAGCGACTCGAGGGCAAGCGTGTCCTGCACGTGTCCGCGACTTCGTTCGGGGGAGGGGTCTCTGAGATCCTGTACACGCTCGTGCCGTTGATGATCGACGTCGGGCTTGCAGCCGAGTGGCACGTGATCTACGGGCGCGAGGAGTTCTTCAACGCGACCAAGGTCATGCACAACGCGCTCCAGGGCAACCCACAGGACCTCAGCGAGGACCAGTGGAGGACGTGGCAGGACTACAACGGGATCAACGCGCGCGAGCTGTCAGACGGATGGGACGTGTGCATCGTCCACGACCCCCAGCCGGCGGCGCTTCCGTCGCTCGTCGGTGAGAAGTCCCGCCGGTGGGTGTGGCGCTGCCACATCGACCTCTCGACCCCGAACCCGGACACACTCGCGCGCCTGCTGCCCTACCTGGACCCGTATCCGGCGGCGGTGTTCCACATGCCGCAGTACGTGCCGGCGGACGTGGACGGCCGCGCGCACATCATTCCGCCCGCGATCGATCCCCTCGCGCCGAAGAACATGGCGTTCTCGCCCGAGGACGCCGTGTACATATGCGAGCAGTTCGGCATCGACGTCGACCGGCCGCTGCTGTGTCAAGTGTCCCGGTTCGATCCGTGGAAGGATCCGCTCGGGGTGATCGACGCCTACCGGATCGTGAAGGAAGAGATGCCGGAGGTGCAGCTCGCGCTGGTCGGCTCAATGGCCACCGACGACCCCGAGGGGTGGGACTATTTCAACGCCACCGTCGCGCACGCCGAGGGCGACCCTGACATTCACATATTGAATAACCTGAACAACGTGGGGGCGATCGAGGTCAACGCGTTCCAGTCTCACTGTGATGTAGTCATCCAGAAGTCCACCCGCGAGGGGTTCGGGTTGACAGTGACCGAGGCGATCTGGAAGGGACGTCCGCTGGTCGGCGGCGCGGTGGGCGGCATTCCGTTGCAGGTGTCCGACGGCGAGACCGGGTTCCTCGTTTCGAACGTCGAGGAGTGTGCACAGCGATCGCTCGAGATCCTCCGGGATCCCGGGCTCGGCAAGCGGCTGGGACGCGCGGGCAAGGAGGACGTCCGCAAGCGCTTCCTGATGCCGCGCCTGCTCCGTGATTGGTTAGAGCTGTTCGAGCAGCTCGAGGTCTGATTTCCGTGCCCTCTTCTGATCCCCCGCTCGTACTGGTGTCGAATAGAGGGCCGGTGACATTCGGACCGAACGGAGAGGTTCGTCGAGGGACCGGCGGTCTGGTAACCGCGCTGATCGGCCTCGCCACCCACCGCGATGTGACTTGGATCGCGTCGGCGATGACCGAGGAGGACGCGGCCGTCGCCGAGCGCAACGAACGCAAGCCGTTCACCGTGCAGGCGCCGGGCGGCGGCGAATATCGGGTCAAGCTGGTCGCGTCCGACCCCGACGCGTATGACCGCTTCTACAACATCACCGCGAACCCGATGCTGTGGTTCATCCAGCATTACCTGTGGGACCTGTCGAACGCGCCGGACATCCGCCGCAACGAGACCGAGGCGTTCGAGTTCGGCTACAACGCCGTCAACGAGGATCTTGCGCGGGCGGTGATGGAGGAGATCGAGGGGCTCGAGCGGCCGGTCGTGATGGTCCACGACTACCACCTGTACACGCTCCCCGGGCTGATCCGCAGCGTCCGCCCGGACGTGTTCATGACCCACTTCGTACACATCCCGTGGACCCAGTCGGACTCGTGGCGGGTGCTCCCGACTGTGATCCGCGAGGAGATCTACAACGGGATCCTGTCCAACGACATCATCGGCTTCCACACCCGCTCGTACCGTCGGAACTTCCTCCAGTGCTGCGAGGACCTACTCGGGTGCGAGGTCGATCACGAGGCCGGAGTCGTGCATGTTTCCGACGGCCGCGAGG
Source organism: uncultured Solirubrobacterales bacterium (assembly GCA_963770615.1). Classification (GTDB taxonomy): domain Bacteria; phylum Actinomycetota; class Thermoleophilia; order Solirubrobacterales; family Solirubrobacteraceae; genus Palsa-465. The sequence continues at coordinate 343,901 of CAVYQJ010000003.1, forward strand.
TGTGGGTGCGCGCGTACCCGCTGCCGATCGACGCGCGCGCCGTGCAGGCCGTCGCCGGCCGGGACCGGACGCGCGAGTTCGAGCACGAGGTGCTGCGCCGGCGCCGCGATCATCTCTTGTTGAGGGTCGACCGGGCGGATCTGTCGAAGAACGTCCTGCGGGGATTCACCGCGTTCGATCTGTTCCTCGAGCAGCACCCGGAGTTCCGCGAGCGGGTGACGTTCATCGCCCAGCTGATGCCGTCCCGAACCGACGTCCCCGAGTACGCGGAGTACCTGGAGCGGATCGAGGCGGTCGTCGCGGTGGTTAATCACCGCCACGGCTCGCCGGACTGGATGCCTATTCAGCTGAAGCTTCGCGACGACCTGGAGGAGGCGGTCGCCGCCTACAAGCACTACGACGTGCTGATGGTCAACGCGATGTTCGACGGGATGAATCTCGTGGCGAAGGAGGGTCCGATGGTCAACGAGCGGGCCGGGGTCTCCATTTTGAGCGAGAACACCGGTGCGCACGAGGAGCTCGGCGAGTACTCGCTGTCGGTCAACCCGTTCGACATCCAGCAGCTGGCCGACACGATTCACGCGGCGCTGACGATGGATGAGGCGGAGCGCCGGCGGCGGATCGAGGGGCTGCGGTCGGTCGTCACCGCGCGCAATCCGGGGGATTGGATCGACGAGCAGCTCGCGGACATTCAGCGCAAGGGCCAGTCCTAGCTCGGGCGGTGGATCGTCTTGTGGTCGGCCAGCATCGCGACGTATTCGTTGATCCGGCGGGCGCGGGTCTCGGGGCGCTTGGCGTCGTGGACCCGGTAGAGGAAGCTGTAGCGCTCTGAGCTTTTGAGCGCGGCGAAGAACTCGTTCGCTTTCGGATTGGCGTCGAGGGCGCGCTGGAAGTCGTCGGGGACCGTCACGGTGCTCTGGGGCGCGTAGGCGGCGTCCCAGCGGCCGTCCTGCCTGGCCGCCTCCACCTGCGCGATCCCGGCCGACGTCATCCGTTTTTGTTCGATCAGCTCGGTCGCCTTGGCGCGGTTGACCTGCGACCACTTGCTCCGGGGTCCGCGCGGGCAGAAGCGTTGAAGCCAGAACGAGTCGTCGTGGGCGCCCTTCTGGGCGTCGATCCACCCGTACCGAATCGCCTCCTCAAGCGCGTCCGCGTGCGTGACCGTGGTCGCCTTCGACCCCTTCCTGGCGATCTTCAACCACACCCCGTCGGACGTCGCGTGCTGGTCTGCCAGCCACCGCTCCCAGGCGGCGCGGTCGGGAAACTCGAGCGTCTGCCGGTCCTTCGCGGGCACGATCGGGCGAAGGCTAGCCCGGGCGTCGACGGCCTGCGGATGGCCGATCAGCCGCTATAGTCGACCGCCGCCTCACCGAAGGCATCTATTCATGGCCGCACAACCCCCTCTCTACGACCTGATGCTGCTGCTGTCGACGACCGCGCCCGACGAGCAGCGCGCCAAGATCCTCGCCGACGTCGAGTCGAGGATCACCAAGGCCGACGGCTCGATCGAGCGTCAGGACGACTGGGGCCAGCGCCCCCTCGCGTACCGGATCGAGCATCAACCCGACGCCGACTACCACCTGCTCCAGTTCAAGGCGCCGCCGTCGCTGATCGAGCCGCTGTCCCACGATCTGCGGATCACCGATGGCGTCGTCCGCTTCCGGGTGATCAAGAACCTCCCGGGCACGCCGGCGGCCCCGGATTCGCCCCCGCCCGTGGTGGCGACGGCCGCTCCGCCCGCTTCCGGCGGCGAGTCGGAGGTCGTGGCCTAGAGCCGACGCGCGCGGTCCCTTTTGCAACGGGATTGCGACGGTCTGACACGGACGAAGCGAGGCTCTGCAACTTGTCCGTCCATTTTCCGGGGACGGAGGATGTTGCCGTCTGGAGCGCGCTTAGACTCGGCTACAGGCTTTCAATGCGCTCTGGAAAGGAGCTGAGATGAACATCAACCGAGTCGTGCTGACCGGGAACCTCACGAAGGATCCGGACGTGCGGAACAACCCCGCCTCGGGGCTGTCGGTTTGCAAGCTCAGGCTGGCGGTCAACACGCGCCGCAAGAACAACGCGACCGGCGACTGGGAAGACAAGGCCAACTTCTTCAACGTCACCGTGTTCGGCCGCCAGGCCGAGAGCTGCGGGAACTTCCTCCACAAGGGCCGCCCGGTGGCGATCGACGGCCGGCTAGAGTGGAGCGAGTACGAGGTTGACGGACAGAAGCGCCAGTCCGTCGATATCATCGCTGAGAACGTGCAGTTCCTCGGCGGCCGCGACGACGCTGGGAACGGAAACGGGAACGGCTACTCCAGCAGCATTCGTGCACCGGAGAGCGACATCCCGGCCGATACCAGCGACTTCGAAACGGCGTCCGTGGGCTCGGGACCGTCCGACGACGACATCCCGTTCTAGGAAATCAACGAAGGCTGATACAGCAACCAAGCAGGTGATCGAGATTGGCAAAGCAGCGTAGACGGCCGGTTCGCCGGCGCGACAGGAAGGGCACCCAGACTTCCTCGCGCCGTAAGCCGTGCCCGTACTGCCGGGACAAGGTCGACCAGGTCGACTACAAAAACATCTCGATGCTCCGCAGGTTCATCTCCGAGCGCGGCAAGATCCGCTCACGCCGGATCACGGGCGCGTGCCGGCGCCACCAGAGCCAGGTGGCCCGGGCCGTCAAGCGAGCTCGCGAACTGGCGCTGCTGCCGTACGTGGCCGAGGGCTCGGGCGGCGAACGTGGCGAGCGCGGCGGTCGCGATCGCGACCGCGACCGCGACCGGTAGGACGGAGGGAGCCCGCGATGCCTCAGGCGATCCTGCTCCAGGACGTGGAGTCGCTCGGCGAGCGCGGCACGGTCATCGACGTGTCGCCCGGCTACCTGCGTAACTACCTGCTTCCGCGCAAGCTGGCCGAGCCGGCGACGACGGCTTCGGTCCAGGCGGCCAAGCGGCGGCAGGAGGAGGCGGACCGCGCCGTCCGCGAGGCCGAGGACCGCGCCCGCGACAACGCGGCGACGCTCGGCCGGACCGTGCTCACGATCCCCCAGCAGGCGGGCGACGACGGCCGGCTGTTCGGCTCGGTCACGACCCAGGACATCGCGGACGCGATCCGGGACGCGCGCGGGATCAAGATCGACCGGCGCAAGGTCCATCTCGAGGACCCGATCCGCCACACCGGCACGTACATGGTCGTCGTCGAGGTCACCGACGAGGTGACGGCGACGGTCAAGACGATGGTGGTACCGGCCTAGCCGGCCTGCGCTCGGCTCCAGCCGGAGCCGAGCCACCGACGTTCCGAATCTGAGCTTCCGCGGAAGTCCTCGCTGGTTGCGGGAAGGGCTCGGGCGAGGACGCCTGCCTCGAACCTAGACTCGGATCGACCGTGAGCGCCGTCCAGACAATCGCCGTTCCGCCTCACAATCTCGAGGCGGAGAAGTCGGTGCTCGGCGCCGTCCTGCTCGACGAGCGGCACCTGCACGCGCTGCTGGTCGAGCAGCACCTGCGGCCCGACCACTTCTACCGCGAGCAGCACGGCGCGGTGTTCGCGGCGATGATGCAGCTATACGAGAGCGACCGGAAGATCGACCACCTGACGGTCGCCGAGACGCTCCGCCAGCGCGGCAAGCTCGAGGAGATCGGCGGGCCGGCCGCGATCGACGAGCTCGCCGGCTGGGTGCCCGCCGCGGGGCACGCCCGCGAGTACGGGCAGATCGTTCGCGACAACGCGCAACTGCGCGCGCTGCTGACCACCTCGTACGAGATCCAGGCCAGCGTGATGTCGCGCGAGGCCCCGCCGCGCGACCTGGTCGAGCGCGCCGAGCGCTCCGTGCTCGAGGTGGCGCACGACGATCGCCAGAAGAAGTTCCGCCCGATCGCCGAGATCCTCGACCAGGAGACCGACAAGCTCCACCGCCTGTCGACGGCGAAGACGCCGCTGACCGGCACGCCGTCGGGCTTCAAGGACCTCGACGAGCTGACGGGCGGCTTTCAGCCGGGCAACCTGATCATCGTCGCGGCGCGCCCGTCGATGGGGAAGTCCGCACTGGTCGCCAACATCGCCGAGAACGCGGTGCTCGGGGTCGGGCACTCGTCTGGGCGGCCGAGCTCGGTCGCGCTGTTCTCGCTCGAGATGTCCGAGTCCGAGCTCGCGCAGCGCTTCGTCGCCTCCCAGGCCCGGATCCGGGGCGAGGAGCTACGCAAGGGCCGGGTGGCCGAGAACCGCTGGCCCAAGATCCTCAGCGCCTGCCAGCGGCTGTCCGGCGCGCCGCTGTGGATCGACGACTCGAGCGACACCGGCGTGCTCGAGGTCCGCGCCAAGGCGCGTCGCCTCCACCACCAGCTCGAGGACGGACTCGGCTTGATCATCATCGACTACCTCCAGCTGATGCGCCACGAGGGACGCGTCGAGAGCCGCGTCGAACAGGTCGGCCAGATCTCCCGCGGCCTCAAGTCGCTCGCCCGCGAGCTGAACGTCCCCGTGATCGCGCTGTCGCAGCTGAGCCGCGCAGTCGAGCAGCGCGGTGGCGAGAAGCGGCCGATCCTGTCGGACCTTCGCGAGAGCGGCCAGATCGAGCAGGACGCGGACCTCGTGATGTTCATCTATCGCGAGGAGTACTACGAGAAGGACTCCGAGCGGCCCGGGGAGGCGGACATCATCATCGCCAAGCACCGAAACGGACCGGTCGGCGATGTGGTGCTGACCTTCCAGAAGGAGTACCCGAAGTTCATGAACTACGCCGGCGAGCGGTTCGCGGCGTGAGCGGGTGCGCGTTCGATATCTGCGACGGGAGCGGGCTCCGCTACGACGAGGCCACGAACACCGCATACGACTGCCGGTGCCGCCGCCAGATCATCGCCCAGCGCAAGGCGCGCAGCCTGTCTGCGGTGATTCCCCGCCGCTACTACGACGTCGCGTTCGACCGCTATCCGGTGACCGAGATCGAGAGCAACGTGGTCGCGGCAACCCGCCGGTTCGCCGACGCGATCGACGAGCGGCTCGACGCCGGGCGCGGCCTGTGGTTCATGGGCGACGTCGGCACCGGCAAGACGACGCTGGCGATGCTGGTTTCGAAGGCCGCGCTCAAGGCCGGCCGCTCGGTCGCGATCTACTCGCTGCCGCGGCTACTCAACGAGATCCGCGACACGCACCGCGCGGAGCGCTCGCACGTCGACCTGCTCGACCGCCTGACCGCGGTGGACCTGCTGCACGTCGACGACGTCGGCGCCGAGCGAACGACCGACTGGGTGCTCGAGGAGCTGTACTCGATCGTCAACGCCCGCTACGAGGACCAGCGCTCGATGGTGATCACGACGAACATCCTCGACCGCGAGGCGCTGTGCGACCAGATCACCGAACGCACCGTGTCGCGCCTGACCGAGATGTGTGACGAGCTACCGCTGCTCGGCCACGACCGGCGGATGGATCTGCGCTCGGCCTGACTGCCCGCGCTTCACTCGTCGAGCTGGCGCTCTGACTGTTCGCGCTGCTCGAGCTTCTCGCGCAGGTAGCGAGCCTTGTCCGCCCGTCGCTCGTGCTGCGCGGCCTCGTCCTCGTCGATGGCCGACTCGGCGGCCTCGCGCTCGGTGGCCTCACGGTCGGCCTGGACGATCTTGAGCTCCTCGGTCTTGTGCTGCTCCTCTGCCATGGCTAGAACGTAGCGCGGGCGCCGGCAATCCACCATGGCCGGGTGGGGCCGCCCACCCGTGCGATGATCGGCGCGTGACCGACGTGTCCCCGATCGGCCTCGACCACGTTCAGGTTGCCGCGCCGGCAGGGAGCGAGGACGACGCCCGGCGGTTCTACGGCGAGCTGCTCGGCATGACCGAGCTCGCCAAGCCCGAGCCGCTCCGAGCGCGCGGCGGCGCCTGGTTCGCCTGCGGAACCCACCAGCTACACGTCGGGGTCGCCGACCCGTTCGCGCCGGCGACCAAGGCTCACCCGGCGATCCTGATCGGGGCGGCGGATCTCGATCGGCTGGCGGAGCGGCTCGCGGCCGCGGGCTGCGCGGTGCAGTGGGACGACACGATCCCGGGCACGCGGCGGTTCTTCACGGCTGATCCGTGGGGTAACCGGATCGAGCTCGTCGGGGCAACCGGGGACTAGCCCGGCGTCGGACGCGAGCACGCGGCCGGAGCGCTGCTTGGCGAGCTCGTCAAGCCGCGCGGGCGGTGGCGCGGGCCGGCCCGGACGCGTACGTCCATGCCCTGCGTACACTCCATCGCGGATGCCAGGAATCGTGCTAGTCGGTGCCCAATGGGGTGACGAGGGCAAAGGAAAGGTCACCGATCTGCTCGCCGAGCGGGCCGATGCGGTCGTGCGCTTTCAGGGAGGGAACAACGCCGGCCACACGATCGTGCGCGGGCGCCAGACGTTCAAGCTGCATCTGATCCCCTCCGGAATCCTGCACAAGGGGACGCAGTGCGTGATCGGGAACGGCGTGGTGATCGACCCGCGAGTGCTGACCGACGAGCTCGACGAGCTGCGCCGGCGGCGCGTCGACACGCGATCGCTGCGGATCTCGGCGAACGCGCACCTGATCATGCCCTACCACATGATGCTCGACCACGCCGGCGAGGCGAAGCTCGGGAAGCTGCAGATCGGCACTACCCGGCGCGGGATCGGCCCTTGCTACGCCGACAAGGCGGCCCGGCTGGGGATTCGGGTTCAGGACCTGCTCGACGAGAAGATCCTCAAGAAGAAGATCGTCGCGGCGCTCGAGCCCAAGCGGCTGACGCTGCGCCCGTTCGAGAAGGACCCGCGACTCGATCTACAGACGATCACCGAGGACTATCTGACCTACGGCCACCGGATGGCGAACTACATCGCGGACACGGTGCGGCTCGTGCACGAGCGGCTCGACGCCGGTCAGACGGTCATATTCGAGGGCGCGCAGGGCGCGCTGCTCGACATCGACCACGGCACTTATCCGTTCGTCACTTCGTCGAACCCGGTGGCGGGCGCGGCGTGCATCGGCGCGGGCGTGGGGCCGAAGGACATCGACGAGGTCTGGGGAGTGATGAAGGCCTACGGAACGCGCGTGGGCGCCGGGCCGTTCCCGACCGAGCTCGAAGGCGACATCGCCGACGAGATTCGCGAGCGCGGGGGCGAATACGGCACCACGACGGGTCGCGCGCGGCGAGTCGGGTGGCTCGACCTGGTCGCGCTGCGGTACGCCTGCCAGATCAACTCGCTGACCGCGCTCGCGGTGATGAAGCTCGACGTGCTCTCTGGATTTGATCGGCTGTGCGTATGCACGCGTTACCGCGGCCCCGAGGGCGCGGAGTTCGACAGCTTCCCCTATCACCAGACGATGCTCCACCACGTGACCGGCGAATACATCGACCTGCCCGGCTGGAGCGAGGACATCACCGACTGCCGCGAGGAGTCGGACCTGCCCCAGGCCGCGCGCGACTACCTGCAGTTCATGTCGGACTTCGTCGGCGTCCCGATCGCGCTGATCGGCGTCGGGCCCGGCCGGGACGAGGTCATCTGGACCGAGGCCGGCGCCGGGATGGCGGGCTCGGGGAAGGCCGCTTCGGCCGCGGCCTGAGCGCTGCTTCAGCCGCCGCGCGGGAGTCCGGGTTTCAGGCCGGGCGCGACGGGTGGTGGTTTCAGGCCGGGCGCGACGGGTGGTGGTTTCAGGCCGGGCTCGACGGGTGGCCCTCTCCGGGCCACGGCGCGAGCACCAGCACCAGCCTGGCCTCGGTGATCGCTGCCACAGTTCGGCGTTCGTTGGGCTCGAAGTGCGCGAGCAGCCCCACCCCGCCCTCCACCGAGCCGCCGTCCTGGGAGATCTCGACCTCGCCGGCGACGACGACCAGGTAGCTGCGCTCGTGGACCTGGTGGGACTGGAGCCGCTCGCCCGCGGGCAGCAGGATCGCGATGGCGCGGGTCTCGGCGTCCGAGCGCAGAACCTGCGGATGGTGGGCCTCGATGTCAAGCTCGGTGACGTGCCAGGTCTCCATCCGGGCTCCTCTCTAAGGGGTGGGGTGGGGGTGGTAGGTGGGGTGGTGAGGCGACGCGGGCCTCACCGCGCCGAGGCGTCGAGCGAGCGCTGAAGCGCCTCGAGCACGCGAACGACCCGCAGGCCACTCGCGCCGTCCGAGCGCGGCCGGTGCCTCTCAAGCGCCATGTCGTCGAACGTCGCCATCCTACGCGAGCCGACGACCGTGAATCGCCGCCGGCGCCTCATCGAGCGAGCTGCGTGAGCGCCGACACGACGCGCTCGCCGGCGCGGCCGTCGCCGTACAGCGGCGGGCGCTCGCGCGGCGGCTCGCGCTCGAGCGCCCGGAGCGCGGCGCCGGCGTCGAGGTCGACGAGCGCGTTCCAGCCGAGCTCGACGGTCTCGGTCCATTCGGTGCCGCGCCTGAGCGTGATGCAGGGCACGCCGGCGAGATACGCCTCTTTCTGGAGCCCGCCGGAATCGGTCAGGACCGCGCGGGCGTTGCAGAGCAGCGCCGTCAGCTCGACGTAGCCGAGCGGCCGGGTCAGCACGATGTTGTCCGAGCGCTCGAGCTGTTCGAGCAGCCCTGCCGCCGATAGCCGGGCGCGCGTGCGCGGATGAACCGCGAACACGGTCTGCAGCGGCATCGCACGAAGAACGCCCACGAGCATCGCGAGGCGCGCCGGATCGTCGACGTTGCCCGCTCGGTGCGCGGTGGCGAGGACGTACTCGCCCGGCGCCACGCCGCGCGCGGCGACCAGATCGGTCCGTTCCCGCAGGCGCGGCTGCATCTCGAGCGCCACGTCGACCATCACGTCGCCGACCATCTCGACGGTGCCGGCAACGCCCTCGCGACGCAGGTTCTCGACCGAGACTTCAGAAGAACAGAGGAGCAGCGACGCCGCGTGGTCGGTCAGCACGCGATTCAGCTCTTCGGGCATCGAGCGGTCGAACGAGCGCATCCCGGCCTCGACGTGGGCGACCGCCACGCCCGCCTGGGCGCCCGCGAGCGCGCCGGCGAGGGTCGAGTTCGTGTCGCCGTACACGAGCACCGCATCGGGCGCCTCCTCGGCGATCACCGGCTCGAGCGCGCTCAGCATCCGCGCGGTCTGGGAGCTGTTCGACCCGAGCGCGATCGCGAGCTGCCGGTCTGGCGCCGGCAGTCCCAGCTCGGCGAAGAAGACCGCCGAGAGATCGTCGTCGAAGTGCTGGCCGGTGTGAATCAGCAGCTCCTGATGGCGCTCGCGCAGCCGCGGGGAGACCGCCGCCGCCTTGATGAACTGGGGGCGGTTCCCGATCACCGTGAGGACCTTCATCGAGTGTTGGCGTCCAGCGCGCTCGTCTCGGCGTCCAGCTGCCGGCGAACCAGCGCCACGACGGACTCGGCCGTCCGGGCCGTGACCGGGCCCGGCGCGTCGAACGTCCGGTCGTCGATCGCTGACACCGGCTGCACCTCGCGGGTCGTCGAGGCCAGGAACGCCTCGTCGGCTTCGAGGAGTTCGGCGAGCGTGCACGCGCGCTCGACCGTGTCTGTGGCGTCCATCACGATCGCGCGGGTGATCGAGGCGAGGATGTGCTCGTCGAGCGGCGGCGTGAGCAGCTTGCCGTCCTTGATGTAGAAGATCGAACTCGTGGGCGCCTCGAGCACGCGACCATGAGGAGTGACAAGCAGCGCCTCGTCGAATCCGCGCTCACGGGCGAGCCGGCCGGCGAGCATGTTCGCGCCGTACGAGAGCGACTTGATGCCATCGAGAATTCGGGTCGGCGCGTACGTCACCGAGGCGAGCCTGACGTGCTCCGGGGTCTGCACCATCGGCTCGGTCAGGAGCAGCCGCCGGCCCCCGCGCGTGACCACGATCCGCAGGAGCTGGTGCTCGGGCCCCACGCCGGCCTGTGCGAGCAAGCGCCAGGCATCGGCCCTGACGGCCTCGACGTCGAGCGGCAGCCGGAGGTTCGCGGCCGATCGCTCGAGCCGGGCCAGGTGGCGGTCGAGTGCGAACGGCCGCCCGTCGTAGAGACGGATGACCTCGAACACCCCGTCGCCGCGGATCAGGCCCTCATCGGTCGCGGGGATCGTCGCCTCGGAGGCGAGCATCACCGCTCCGTCGAGCGAGGCGAGCGAGCCCGGGGAACTAGCCTGCATCGCCGTTTTTGGACCACACGTCGGCGAGACGTACGACGACGGCCGCCGCGGCTGCCATGTCCTGCACCGACGCCCACTCGCGCACCGAGTGGTACTCGTGTCCACCGGTGAAGATGTTCGGGGTCGGGAGGCCCATCTCGCTCAGCCGGGAGCCGTCCGTCCCGCCCCGGATCGGGCGCCGGATCGGCTCGATGCCCTCCGCGCGAATCGCGGCTTCGGCGGCGTCGGTGACGTTCGGCACCGCGTCCAGGAAGCGCCGCATGTTGCGGTACTGCTCGCGTACGTTGAGTTCAAGGCGAGCTCGCGGCTCGGTCGCCATGACCTGCTTCGCGGTCTGTTCGAGGAGGGCGACGTGACGCTCGAGCTGCTCGTCGTCGAAGTCGCGCAGGATGAACCTCACCTCTGCCTTGGTGGCCGTGCCGGACATCTCGTAGGGATGGATGAACCCCTCGCGATCGCCGGTCGTCTCGGGCGTCAGCGTGTCCGAGGGAAGCGCCGCCACGATCTGCGCCACCAGCCTGAGCGCGTTGACGAGCTTGCCGGTCGCCTGGCCAGGATGGACCTCGATTCCGCGTACGGTCACGACCGCTGACATCGCGCTGAACGTCTCGTCCTGGAGCTCGCCGATCTCCGAGCCGTCGAGCGTGTACGCACAGAGCGCGCCGAAGCGCGGGATGTCGAACAGCGTCGCGCCCTCCCCGATCTCCTCGTCGGGCGTGAACGCCACCCGGAGCGTCGGCCGCGGCAGCTCAGGATGCGCCGCCAGGTACGCGACCGCGGCCATGATCTCGGCCACGCCCGCCTTGTCGTCGGCCCCGAGCAGGGTGTCGCCGCTGCTGGTGACGAGGTCGTGTCCGATCTTGGCGGTCAGCTCCTGCATCGAGGCCGGGTCGAGCACCGTGCCCTCGCGCGGCAACTCGACCACGCCGCCGCCGTAGGAGCGGTGGACGATCGGCTCAACGCCCTCACCGGGAGCGTCGGGACTGGTGTCCATGTGCGCGATCAGGCCGATCGTGTCACCGCCGCCGTTGCCGGCATTGCCCGCGAGCGTCCCGAGGACGTAGCCGTTCTCGTCGAGCTGCACGTCGCTCAGACCCGCCTCTTGGAGCTCCGCGACGAGGACCCGCGCGAGCTCGAGCTGGCCCGGCGTGCTCGGGGATGAGGTGCGATCGCGGTGCGACTGTGTGTCGATTCGCACATATCTCTCGAACCGGGCCAGAACGTCGGGAGCGAGCGCCTCGGCCAACGGTGAGGTGTAAGAAGCCGCCATTGTGGTGAGTATCGCAACGTGTGGGTGGAGAGGGCTGGCCCCCGGGTAAGGAGTGACTCGGGGTATGCGCCAGCGGAAGGCTCGGGTCGAGCCACCGCGGCGATCGAAAGCCAGGCGCTTCGACAACCAACACGAGGAGACGAGATACCGATGGCAACCCAGACTCCAATCCAACGCCAGGCCGCAGCGAAGAGGGCCGCGGCGACGCGTAAGCGGAACGACGCGAAGCGCAGCGCGACCGCGACGAAGGCCTCCGGCCGTCGCACGCGCGGAGCCGCGTCGGGCGCCGCTCGGAACGCGCGTAGCAATGCGCGGACCACGGCACGCGCCGCCGGCACGACGACCGCTAGCGCTGCCGGTACAGCGGCGAAGGCCGCAAACGCCGCCGGTACGCGGCTCAGCGCCGCCGCTCGCAACGCGCAGCGCGCTGTGCTGATCCCTGTCGGGGCGCTGGCCGTCGCCGGCGAGGCGATGCGGCGGACCGCGGAGACCTACGCCGACTCCAGGCGCCGCGCGCGCCAGTTCGATCGGTTTGAGCGGCGGGGAGCGAAGGCACTCGACTGGGGCCAGCGCAGCGTCGCCCGCCGCACGCGCTGAGCTTAGGAACCCGACCGAACACCCACGTCACCGGGGGCCCGACAAATGGAGTTCGCAACGGCGATCTTTCGGCACAGAAGCCGGTTTTCTGTGCTAAAAGAGGTCGGTCTGCGAAAGGACGTCCCGGGTGTCGGGAACCCCCGCTGGTGGGCCGGTGTCCACGGCTGACTCGCAAGAGCTGTTTGAGCGTTGGCGCCGGGACCGAGACCGTGACGCACGCGACGAGCTGATCGCGCGGTTCCTGCCGCTCGCTCGGAAACTGGCCCGCCGGTACGCGCAATCGAGCGAACCGTACGACGACCTCGTGCAGGTGGCGAGCCTCGGCCTGGTGAAGGCCGTCGAACGGTTCGATCCGGATCGAGGGTTCGCGTTCACCTCGTTCGCGGTGCCGACGATCGTCGGCGAGCTGAAGCGGTATTTCCGCGACACCGGTTGGGCGATCCACGTCGATCGCGGGGCCCAGGAGCGGGCGCGCAGAATCAACGAAGCCCAGCAGGCGATCAGCGCACGGACGGGCCGTCCCCCGCGCGTCGACGAACTCGCCCAGTACCTCGAGCTCAGCGAGGAGGAGGTGCTCGACGGCCTCCAGGTCGCCGAGGCATACGGCACGGTGTCGCTCGATGCCCCACTCGCCGGCGAGGAGGACGCCACGCGGATCGACGCGATCGGCGACGAGGATCAGCGCCTCGGCCTGGTCGACGACCAGACGACGATCTTCGCGGCCGCGAAGCACTTGCCCCAGCGCGAGCGCGAGATCCTGTTCCTGCGCTTCGGGGAGGATCTCACGCAATCGGAGATCGCCGAGCGGGTCGGCGTCTCGCAGATGCAGGTCTCGCGGCTGCTGCGGCGGTCGCTGCAGCGTCTTCGCCAGCTGACCGGCGATCCTCACCTACGTCCGTAGCCGGGCGCGGGCGAGGGCGGGACGCGCCGCCCTCGCCGGCACGCGTTCGTTCGCTACCAGCGATACCACCTTCGTCGACCCCCGCCTCCGGCCTCGACGCCTCCGATCAGGAACCCGACGATCCACAGGATCACAGCGGCGATCAAGACCAGCCACAGGATGTGGGCGGCGAAGCCGAGCCCGCCGAAAAGGGCAAGGATCAGCAACAACACGATGATTGCGACCATTTTCCGCTCCTCCTTTTGCGCGAGCCAGACGGCTCTCCGATTTGGCTACCCGGTACGCGATGACGTGACGCAAGTGCCCGGCCAGCGCCCCAACCGCCTGGATTTGGGGAAAAAGTGATCCCCGGGGCGGGCGCAATCGCGATCCCAGCATCCGCGCGCCAAGATCAGTAGGCTCGCTCCCCCGTGCAGAGTCACTTCCGGCTAGAGGTCCGCAACCAAGGTCGGGCAACCGTCATCGCTGTGAGCGGCGAGCTTGACCTGGCGTCGAGTCCGGCTCTCCAGGAGGAGCTCGACCGCGTCGCGGCGTCCGACTCCCAGCTGTTGATCATCGACCTCAGAGAGCTCGATTTCATGGACTCGACCGGCCTCAGCGTGCTGGTCCGCGCCCACCAGCGGGCCGAGGAGCACGGCCGGCAACTGGCGATGGTCAGGGGGCCCCAACAGGTTTCGCGGCTCCTGAGCCTGACCGGCGTCGGTGACCGGCTCACGCTCGTCGACGCTCCGGAGGAGCTGCTCACCGACGAGTGAGGGCTCCCCGGAAGGAGCTCGTCACGGACCGGCTCAGACCGCGGTCGCCGGCCGGCGCCGGTCGATCATCACGACGTAGAGGACCTCGGCACCATCCTCGTGCCGTACCTCGAGTTCGTCGCTGAGCATCGTCAGGGCCGAAGCTGCGCTGTAGTCCGGCGCCTCGTGCGAGAGCTGCCCCCCGCTGCCGTCGACGAACGGCCCGATCTTCAGTTCGAGGCGTTGGGCGTCGGTCGAGATCGCGAACGACAGCCGTGGGCCCTTGGCGGCCCGCCCGGCATGCGCCGCGATCGCGTCGGTGACCAGATACACGTCTGAGAAGCGATCGAGCGAGAACCGCGCCCGGGCAGCGAGCGCTCGCGCCACCCGGCCGAGAACGCCGGCCAGCAGACTGATCGGGGACAGCGACACGACGGCATCACCGGACAGCCACTCGGCGCCCAGGTCGTCGTCCGGGCCCGCCTGGCTCGGCAGATGGAACAGCGGCTTCCCGTCTCGCTGCCCCGCGAACGACATCCGCACCTCGGTGCCGCCCTCGGGAACGGCGCGAAACTCGGCCTGTTCGGCGAGCGCGCGAATCACCGACAGCCCCACACCGCGGATGGTCTCGTCGGCCGGAGCTAGCGGCGGCAGGCCGGACCCGTGATCCTCGACGACGACCTCGATCGCCTCCGGGTCGATGTACATGCGAACGCCCAGCGGACCGGTCACTCCGTCGTAGGCATGCATCACGACGTTGTTGCACGCCTCGCTGACCGCGGTCTTGAGGTCGTCGAGGAGCTCAGGGTCGAGTCCGATCAGCTCGGCCACGCCGGCAAGCACGCCTCGCACGAGCGTCAACGTCTCCGGACGGGAGTCGAGCTCGAGGCGGACGGCCGGCGAATCGGTGCTCATCGCCCGCGATTCTCCCGACGATCGAGCCCGCGAGTCGCGCGAGGACCGACCCCGCGCGAAGATCTCGCGGTTCGGATGCTTTTGACCTCTGTTTGCGGGGTAAACCTATGTCCAGTCATGGATTCACGTGTACGCACGCTCTACAAGATCGACGCCGAACCCGAGGGTCCGGCACGGGCACGTCGCATCATTGCCGAAGAGCTGTCGACGGTGCTGTCACCAAGCGAACTCGACGACGTCAAGCTGATGGTCAGCGAGCTCGTCACGAACGGCATCGTGCACGGTCGCCCGGATAACGACGACATCCCCGTAGTGCTCGACGTTTGCGTCAACGGAAGCATCCGCTGCGCGGTACTCGACCATGGGCCCGGCTTCGCCAGGCGTGCCCGGGAGCGCGAGAGCGGAGGCTGGGGGCTACGACTGGTCGAGCAACTGTCCGACCGCTGGGGGATGCACTGTTCGCCGCGGCGCACCGAAGTATGGTTCGAACACAATTGCGCATGAAGTCGTGCCGCCCCACGGGGCGCCCCGTGCATCCTTACACCTCGTATAGCCGCCGCGAAGACTAACGCGGCGCGCGGGTGACCGGCTCTGCGGCGGTCTGACGGCGCGCCGGAGCGAACGACCACACGGTCCGCACGCCAGCCGACTCGGGCGACGATTCGGCCGGCGTCAGCGCCGACTGCCCGGTGCGCACACGGACGCACACAAGCCCGGTGGGCGCACGGACACGCACGCCGCCGGCTGCCCCGACTTCCTGTGGCCCCCGCCGTCTTATCGAGGAAACCGTCAGCTGACGGACGCTTCGTCGCCGCTCTCCGTCATCTCGCGCAGGCGAGCGAGCGCTCGACGCAGAATTCGCGAAACCTGCATCTGCGAGACGCCGATCTCCTCGGCGATCTGAGTCTGCGTCATGTCCTGAACGAATCGCAACGCGAGCACGTGACGCTCGCGCGGGGTCAGCTGATGCGCGGAGGCCGAGATCGTGACGCTCGCATCGACCAACTCGAAGCGCTCGTCCTCCTGCCCGAAGGCGTCAGCAAGCGACCCGGTATCGCCCTCGGCGTCCTCCCGCGGAGCGTCGAGCGAAGTTGAGTGGTGGGCACCGGCGGTCTCAAGAGCGTCGAGCACGTCTTCGATGCTCATCTCGAGGTATTGCGCCAGTTCCGGCACGCTCGGCGGACGGCCGGTCCGGCTGGTCAGCTGCTGCTGGGCCTCTTCCACCTTGAGCGCCATCTCCTGAGCACCACGCGGCACGTGGACCGACCAGCCGAGGTCACGGAAGTAGCGCTTGAGCTCGCCGAGAATGGTCGGCACGGCGAAGGATGAGAAGGCAGTCCCTCGCTCCGCGTCGAAGCGATCGACCGCCTTGACCAGACCGAGACTCGCTACCTGGAGGAGGTCCTCGAACGGCTCTCTTGCCCCGGCGTAGCGTCGGGCCAGCTTGCGAGCGAGGGGGAGAAAGCGGGTGACGAGCTCGTCGCGCGCGCTTCGGTCCCCATGCTCCTGCCACCGAGTGAACAGCTCAGCCGCATCGGTTCGGGCGATCGCTAGTGAATTCATGGACGCGTGATACCCCGCCCGCGAGAACCTCAAGCATCAACCTCGTAAAGGTTCGCACTAAGTCCGCGGATGTACTAAACGTCCGCGTTGTTGATAGGACCCTCGCAATTGCGGGTATCACTAGCGGCCGACTGGCGAGCGGCGACCCAGTCGGGCCGCCGCCCTCTGTTCGTGTAACCGCGACTACGCGATTGCGCGGCGGGCGGGCCGCGCGCGGCGCGTCCCGGTCCGTGCGATCAGCCTGGCGATTAGTCCGCCTACGACCAAGTAGACGATCGCCGCGATACCCCAGTTGACCACGAGCGTGGCCTTGGGATGACCGCCGATCGAGAACAGGTTCTTGAACGGTCCGACGAGCGTGCTGGCCGCGACGTGGATGTCGTGCACGATCGCATTGCTCGGGTTCGCGGACAGCAGGAACAAAACCCCGCCGACCACGATCACAAGCACGACCACTGCCACCGCGAGTCGCACCAAACGGGCGAGCGCGTATGCCATCTCTCCTCACCTCCTGTCGGGACGGTTGTCCGAAGTCCCGATTGATTTGAGGCTACCCAGGGCCGATTGGCATAAACGGGCGGCCGTCCTGTGCCGGCGCGCCACCGCCGCAGCGCTTAACGACCCTGGGTGCGCATCAGCCGGGTGGCACGCGCCGGCAGCTCGGCGATCGTCTCGCGCGTCTCCGACAGGCCGGTCCTGAGCTCGCGATCGCCGACTTCGACCGGCATCATCGAGTCCTGCAGCTCGGCGAGGATCTGGTCGGCGCGCTCGATCGCGTCGACCGCACGATCGACGTACACGCGCGGGTCGGCCGAATGCATCCCGCCCGAACTGGCCGCGAAGTCACGCCCCGACAGCCCGTGGCGGGCGGCGAACTCCGCGTGCGTCCGTCTCAAACGGCCGTAGGCCGACTGCGTGGGACGGAACAATTGCTCCTCGAGCGCGTCGGCCGTCTGCTCGTCGAGTTCCTCGTACGCCTCGCCGAGGCTGGCGAGCGCGAGCGCGAGCTGATCGGTCGCCGCGGCCACGTCGACAAGCAGTTGCGTCCTCGCTTCTCCGGCGCTGTAGGCCATCGCCGAGAGGTCAGCCCGAGGCCGGACGCGCCCCGCCGCGCCGATGAACCATGAATTTTCTCACTCGCGTCTTCATCCACGCCTATCCTACGTGGCGATGATCGGGCTGCTCATCTGGGTGCGATGGCAGCGATCGCCTCTCCGGGCGGGAGGGCGGTGATGGCTTCGATCGCGAACCTGCTCCGTGGGACCGACCGCGAGTTCTTCGACCTGTTCGAACGCGCCGGCTCGAACATCGTGCGCGCCGCGGAATTGCTTGACGAGATGCTCTCGCGATATCCGGAGACCCAGGACATGGCGCGGGACATCCTCGACTGCGAACACACAGGCGATCAGATCACCCACGAGGTGTTCAATCGGCTGAACCAGAGGATCGCCACGCCGATCGATCGCGAGGACGTCCTCCATCTGATCTCGGCCCTCGACGACATCGTCGACTACATCGAGGAGGTCGCCGACTATCTGGGGCTGTACAAGATCGAGGCGCCGATGGCCCAGGCGCAGCGGCTCGCGGGAGTGCTGCGCGACGCCACCCGACAGATCGCCGGCGCGATTCCCCTGATCCGAGGGTTCAAGGACATCACCACGCAGATGGTCGAGGTGCACCGTCTCGAGAACGAGGGCGACCGGATCACCCGGGAGGCGATCGCGTCGCTGTTCGAGACCGGGATCGATCCGATGGTCGTGATCCGGTGGAAGGACATCTTCGAGCGTCTCGAGAACGCGATCGACTCGACCGAGCGGGCGGCGTTCATCCTCGAAGGAATCGTCATCAAAAACGCCTGAGGGTGAGACCCAGATGACCGCCACGCCGGAGTTCGTCCGCGGCGTCGACTTCGTCGGCGTCCCGACTCACGACCTCGCCACCGCAGCCAAGTTCTACGGCGAGACGCTCGGCCTGCCGCGGTCGGTGTACATCGAAGACCGACACTTCTCGGAGTTCGAGACCGGAAACCTGACGCTGAGCGTCTACAACGCCGAGAAGATGGGCCTACCTCACGAGGTCAACCGCAACCCGGTGGCGCTGCACGTCGACGACGTCGCCGCGAGCCGGAAGCTGCTCGAGGAACGCGGGGTCAGCTTCCACGGTGACACGCTCGACACCGGGGTCTGCCACATGGCGCTGTTCTCGGATCCGGACGGGAACTCGCTGATGCTCCACCACCGGTACGCGCCCCGGCACACCGACGTGTAGCCGTCAGCCGACCGAGGGCTCTGGCACGGCCCGCTCGGCCGGCGCGTGGCGCCCGGTGCCGCGCGCCGTCGCGCCTTCGACCCGCAGGTGCGGCAGCAGGTCGTTGAGCCGCTTCGGGAGCCACCAGTTGGCGTCGCCGATCATCAGCATCAGCGACGGCACGAGCACCGAGCGGACGATCACCGCGTCGAGCAGCACCGCGCTGGCCAGGCCGACGCCGAACAGGTCGATGATCCGTTGGCCGCCGAGGATGAACGCGCCGAACACCAGGATCATGATCGCCGCGGCCGCGGTGATCGTCTTGCCGGTAGCGGCCAGGCCATGGGTGACCGCCTCCGTGTTGTTCCGGCGCCGGTGCCATTCCTCGTATATCCGCGTGACGAGGAACACCTCGTAATCCATGGACAGGCCGAACAGGATCGCGAACATGAACACGGGCACGAACGCCTCGATCGGCCCGGTCTTGTCAATTCCGAGCAGCGAGGCGCCGAACCCGTCCTGGAACACGAGGGTGACGACGCCGAACGCCGCCGCCGCCGACAGCAGGTTCATGACCGCGGCGACCGCGGGGATCACGAGGCTGCGGAACACCGTCATCAACAGCAGGAAGCTGAGCCCGATGACGACCGCGAGGAACAACGGCAGCTTGCGCGAGAGAACAGTGGCGAAATCGTCGAAGATCGCGGTCTGGCCGCCGACAAGCACGTGCACGCCCGTGCCCCGCTCGGCGGCGGGGACGACTCGATCCCGGACGGTGTGCAACAGATCCGAGGTTGAGGCGTCCTGCGGGGAGCCCTTCGGGTACACGTCGGCGAGCGCCACCCCCGCTAGCCCGGGCGCGCGGCTCGGGATGAACTCCGGGTGCGTGGAGCCGACGACGCCCGGCGTGGCGGCGACCGCTCGTTCCACCCGCGTGAACGCCGCCTCTTGTGCCGGCCCCGAGACCTGCGCGACCAGCTGGAGCGGTCCGTTGTACCCCGGTCCGAATCCCTTGGCGAGCAGGTCGTAAGCCTTACGGGTGGTCGAGCCGGCCGGATCGGAGCCCGAGTCGGCCGAGCCCAGCCGCATCGACAGGAACGGAATCGCGAGCAGCACGAGCACGCCGGTCGCGACCGCGGCAAACAGCGCCGGGCGCTGCTGAATCCAGCCCGCCCAGCGTGCCCACCCCGGCGACTCATCGCTGGTGCGGAGCGAGCCCGCCTTGAGCGCGCGGCGTTCGCTCCGGCGCAATACGCGCGTGCCGAGCAATCCGAGCATGGCCGGCAGGAGCGTGAGCGAGGCGATGACCGTGAACGCGACCGCGATCGAGGTGCCGACCGCGACGCCGTACAGGAAGCTGACCCCGAGGGTGAACATGCCGAGCATCGCGATGCAAACGATCAGCCCGGCGAACAACACGGCGCGGCCCGACGTGTCGAGGGACTCGACCACCGCGTCCTCGCCGCCGAGGCCGCGCAGCAGCCCCTGGCGGTAGCGGGTGACGATGAACAGCGCATAGTCGACGCCGACCCCGAGGCCGATCAGCAGCGCGAGCTCGTTGGTGAACGAGGCCATCTGGAGTACGTGCGAAAGGAGGCCGATCGCGCCGACGGCGGTGCCGAGCGACAGGCCCGCGGTCACGAGCGGCAGCAGCATCGCCAGCACCGATCCGAACACGATGAACAGGACGATTCCGGCGGCGAGGATCCCGAACGGAAGGCCGCCGGCGCCTTGCTGATTGGCCGCCTCGGCGACCTGGCCCTCGACCTCGACGTCGAGGCCCTGCCCCGCGCCGGCGCGCGCGGCGTTGACGAACGCCTTGGATTCGGCGGCGCTGACCTTGTTGGCCTGGACGTCGAACGTGGCGTTGGCGAAAGCGACCTGCCCCGACGGCGAGATTTGCGAGGCGCCGCGCGGCCCGTAGGGCGAGGAGACCTCCGAGACATGCGGCTGACGGCCCAGCGCGGCGAGGCTCGACTCGACCCGGGCGCGGACCGCCGGATCGGTGATCCGCCCGTGATCGACCGCGAACACGACCTGCTCGGTGTCCCCGGATGCTTTCGGCGCGTTGCGCTCGAGCAGATTTACGGCATCGAAGCTCTGCGTCCCGGACAGGCGAAAGTTGTCGCTGTACGCGCTGCCGGCGGCGGAGTGGATGGCGGTCACCGCGATCAGCGCAACGACCCAGCCGAGCACCACCAGCCCGCGGTGGGTGAAGCAGAACTTCGCAAGCCTTCTCACAGTCGACAGCCTCCGGTCGGTGGGGGATCGGGATTTGCTCTCAGCTTCAGGGGCGCGGTCTCACGGCCACGTAGACGCACCTCTGGCCGAGGATGCCTTGTCTATCTGACAATCGGCTGACAGTTCAGACTCTTCGGGCCGCCGGAATTCACCGGCGGCAATCCGCGGGCGCCGGATCGCTACTGCGCGGTGCCGGCCTCTTGGGTCTCGGTCGGCGCGGACGCGACGCCGTTCGTCGAGGCGTCGCCGGCCGGCGGTGCCTCCTCGGGCGCTGGTGGCGCGGGAGTGGACTCGGCGGCGATGTGCGCGCCGACGGCGCCTGCGACGCCGAGCGCGAGCGCGAGCACCGCCCAGCCGGGGCCGGTCCGCTCCTGGCCGAGGGCGTGATCGAGCGACAGCTCGCCCGGGCCGACCTCGGCGAGCGCGAGCACGGCGGCGATCAGCACGGCGTTGTACTCGTAGCCGCCGTTGGTCGCCCACGGCCCGTTCTTGAGGTGGACGCGGTTGATCGCGGTGAGCATGACCGAGGTCAGCGTGGCGGCGGCCAGCGGCGTCGCGAACCCGGCGGCGAGCGCCGCGCCACCTCCGGCCTCGGCTACGCCGGCCGCGATCGCGTTGCGCCGGCCAGGCCTCATTCCCATGCTGTCGAACATGTTCGAGGTCGCGTCGAGCCCATGCCCGTCAAACCATCCGAACAGTTTCTGGGTGCCGTGCCCGACGAACAGGCCACCGACGGTGACCCTGAGCAGCAATCGACCGAGCTTCATCGTTCCTCCTGTCGTGGTTTGACGGGGTTGGTCCTCGACGCGCGCCGAGGCCGTCGATGCAAGGTGCCCCTAGATGATTACAGGAGGACAATCCCGGCCATGTCCAGGAACAGCGCGCGATCCTCGCGTGGGTGGACCAGCGAAGCGCCCGGTCGTGAAAGATTCCAGGCGTTCCCGGTGATAAGTGAGGTATGAACGCCGCCGAGCGGGACGCCAGGGTCCGGTTCTCCGAGATGTACGGAGCGCTGTATGGACGGATCCACGCGTACGCGGAGCGCCGCGTCGGCGCGGAGGCGGCCGACGAGGTGACGGCCGAGACGTTCCTCGTGGCATGGCGACGGCTGGATGCGATCCCGAGCGAGCCGCTTCCATGGCTCTACGGCGTAGCCCGCAACGTCGTGCTTCCCCGCCGGGCGTGGTGGCGGTCATCGTCTGCGAGCCGGGCGGGCGGAACCTGAGTTGTCGGGACCTCAACGGAGATGCCAACGCCGCCGTGGGAAGCGGGATCTACACCGCCGTGCCCGAGCCGAACTGGCGGCCGGCGCCACCGCAGCAGCCAGATACCGGCTGGGCGCTCGAGGTCGCGATCCTCGGCGGCCCGCCGTCGGCGGCCGAGATTCGCCTGGAGGAAGACCTGCTGATGGCCGCGACTTCGAGCTCGAGCACCACGACGACGGGGCACGCCCAGCGCGTGCCGGCGCCGACCAAGTCGCACTGACCGGTCACGCTCCCAGCATGCTCCCGGCGCCTGCCGTGACGCGCTACCCAATGGAGCACGCTCGCGTCGGGGCGGTATATCGTGCCGCGGCGGCGAGCGCGTCCGCGAACACCACAGCCCTATAAACCCGCAACCTGGAGTCCTGTGACCGGATGAACCGCCGTCTCGCCACCGCCCTCACACTGTGCGCGCTTGCGGCCGTTGCCGCCGTCGCGGCGCCGGCGACCGGCGCCACCCGCAGCCACAAGCAGCGCGCGACCCCGCTCAGCGGCACGGTGTACATCGAGTCCAACTCGCGCGCTCCGGACTCGAACGAGATCCTCGCGTTCCGGTACCGAAACGGCGTGCTGAGCGGGCGTGGGGTACGCCGCTACCCGACCGGCGGAAGCGGCTCGCACGACCTGAGCAACTCCGGCGTGCTCGACGCCGACCAGGAGGTCATCACCAATCCGAGCCGGAAGCTGCTGTTCGCGGTCAACTCGAGCTCGGACACGATCGCGGTGTTCCACATCCACGCCGGCGGTGGGCTGACGCCGGTGACAGGGTCCCCGTTCCCGTCGAACGGAGCAGCGCCATCGAGCGTCGGGCTCGCCGGCAATACGCTGATCGTGGCCAACAAGGCGCTGGACGGAGTGCGCGACCTGACCGGCGTACCGGCCAACTACACGAGCTTTCACGTGGGCGCGGACGGGTCGCTCGGGCCGCCGATCTCCTCGATCGACGTGCCACCCGGGTCCGCCCCGCTTCAGGCGTACGTCACGCCCGATCGCAAGGTCCTGATCACGAGCGAGGAGACGGGCGTGTTCCGGGCGTTCCGGATCGGTCCGGGCGGCAGCTTGACCGAAGGGCCGAACTCGCCGCTGCCGCTGGCCAAAGCGGTGTTCCCCGGTGGGCACCACGTCGCCAATGTGTGGCCCGCCGGCCTCACCTCCAACCCAAAGCGGAAGCTCCTGTACGCGCAGGTCGCGAATCTCGACGAGACGATCGTCTATCGCTGGAACGACGACGCCCAGCTCACGTTCGTCCGGGCGCTCTCGAACCCGAGGTCGTTCCTTCCCTGCTGGACTCACGTGAACGCGGCGGGCACGAGGATGTACTCGGGCAACGCCGGAAGCGACAGCCTGACCGTGTTCAACATCGCGCGTAACCCGGCCAATCCACGGGCAATACAGTCGGTGACGCTCGACGCCCCCGGCAACCCCTGGAACTTTGAGATCGACCCGAGCGGCCGCGTCATCTTCCTGCTCGACATGCGCGCCGTTCGACAGATTCCCGCCGGCGAGGGCAACCAACTGCACGCGCTTCGCATCGGCCCCGACGGGCGCCTCACCGAGGAGCCCTCGTCCCCGGTCGATATCCCGGTCCCGATCGGCACGAACCCGATCGGGCTGGCGATCGTCCCAGACCGCGGCGGCTGATGAGCCTGCACGAGGTCACCGGCCGGCTGGCGGCGTCGACGGACGGTCCCAGCCTGGTCGGATCGTTGGACCTGCTCGTGGTGCGCTCGGACGCGCTCGCCGACAACCCGTTGGGTGACCCCGCGGTCCGCCCGCTGTACGTCTACCGCCCGCCGACCATGAACGGCGATCCCGGAGTGAGGGTGCCCGCGGTGTACCTGCTGCAGGGCTTCAGCGGGCGGATCGAGGAGTGGCTCGCCACGGACTCGGACGGCCTGACCCTGGTGGAGCGGGTCGACGCGATGTTCGACGCGCGCGACTCCCCGCCGGCGGTGATCGTGTTCGTCGACGCCTGGACGTCGCGCGGTGGCTCCCAGTTCCTCAACTCGACGAGCATCGGGCGCTACCTCGACTACGTGTGCGACGAGGTGGTCCCGTTCGTCGACAGCCGGTATCCGACGCTCGCCGCGCGCGAGCACCGCGGCGTGTCGGGCAAGTCCTCGGGCGGTTACGGCGCGCTGGTGCTGTCGATGCTCCGGCCCGACGTGTTCGGCGGACTGATCTCGCACGCCGGCGACGCGCTGTTCGAATGCGCCTACCAGCCGCTGTTCCCTACCGCCGCGCGGATGCTGCGCGAGCAGTTCGGCGGCTCGTGGGAGGCGTTCGAGCGCTGGATCGAGCAGCCGGAGTTCGACTGGCGCGAGTGCGCCGTGCTGTTCGCGGCGTATGGAACGGCGTGCGCGTACACGCCTGACCCCGAGCGGCCCGGCAAGGCGCTGCTCCCGTTCGACTCCGTATCGGGGCGCCCGATCGAAGACGTGTGGGCGCGGTGGCTGGCGCTCGATCCGGTGCGGATGGCCGCGCAGCACGCCGAAGCGCTCGCCGGCATGCGCCGGATCTACATCGACGCCGGGCGCCAGGACGAGTTCTTCCTGGACCTGGGGGCGCTGGCGCTGTCCGGGGAGTTGACGCGCCTGGGGATCGCGCACTCGCTCGAGTTGTTCGACGGCAACCACGACGGCGTCGACCGTCGGATGCCGGCGGCGATCGCCGAATTGACGCGCGCTTTACAGCAGTGAGATTTCGCTTACCGCCGCGCCTTCTGGCCCCCGCGCCGCGTTTGTAAGCCGTGATGGATCGCGTGCTGATCGGCCGCCTCACGGTCCGCGGCGCCCTTCGGGTCCCGGAAATCACGGCGTACTTCTGGGCGATCAAGGCCCTCTCGACCGCGATGGGCGAATCGACCTCGGACTATCTGGTCCACGCGATGGATCCCAAGATCGCCGTCGTGCTCGGGTTCATCGGGTTCGTTGCCGCGCTCGCGCTGCAATTCCGGATGGGTCGCTATATCGCCTGGACCTACTGGCTCGCGGTGGTCGGCGTGGGCGTGTTCGGCACGATGGCCGCCGACGTCCTGCACGTCGGCTTCGGCGTCCCCTACATCGCCTCGAGCCTGCTCTACGCCGTCGTGCTGGCGGCGGTGTTCATCAGCTGGTACCGGGTCGAGGGGACGCTGTCGATCCACACCGTCGACTCGCCGCGCCGCGAGCTGTTCTACTGGGCGGCGGTCGTGGCGACGTTCGCGATGGGGACGGCCGTCGGCGACCTCACCGCGACGACGTTCGGGCTCGGGTACTTCGTCTCGGCACTGCTGTTCGCGGCAGTGATCGCGGTTCCCGCGATCGGCTATTTCCGCTTTCGCTGGAACGCGATCTTCTGCTTCTGGTTCGCCTACGTAGCCACCCGGCCGCTCGGCGCGTCGTTCGCCGACTGGCTGGGCAAGCCCAAGAGCGTGGGTGGTCTTGGGCTCGGCGACGGACCCGTCGCGCTCGCGCTGACGGCCATGATCTTCTGCCTGGTCGCGTTCCTCGCGATCACGCGCCGCGACGTCCAGCATGCCGACGCGGCGTCGAGCGCCGCCGTCCAGACCGCGACTACGGGTACGTGAACCGCCGCCGACCGTGCGGCGCGTACGCGAACCAACTCGCCGCCGGGGGCGCGGCCTCGACCACCTCTCCCGTGGCCGAAGCTTCACCGCCGGCCCGAACGATGCCAAGCAGCGCTCGCGTGAGGCCCGCGCCCTCGTCGAGCAGCACGTCGAGGGCCTCGGACACATGGTCATCGGCGACCGTGAGGCGGCCCTGATCATCATCGGTCCGCGCCGCGATCAGCGCTGCCTTGCGGACGAGCTCCTTGACGAACGACGCGGTGACGCCTTCGGTCCTCGCCACGACCGCGTCCGGATCGGCCAGCGCCAGCTCGACGCCGGCGCCGTAGAGATCGAGGAGGCGGCGCCGGCCATCCGCGTCGGGGAGACGGATCTCGACCGCCGCGTCCACCCGCCCCGGGCGGGCGGCGAGCGCGGGCTCGAGCGCATCGGCCCGGTTCGTCGTTAGCAGGAAGATCAGGTCCGCGTCCTCGTCGAGTCCGTCCATCACGTTCAGCAGCGAAAACAGCAGCGGCGACGACATCCCCCGGTGCGGCATGCGCTCGCCGGCGACGAGGTCGACGTCCTCGAGCACGACGATCGCGGGCTGGAGCGACCGCGCGAGCGCCGCCGCGGCCTCGATGTACTGGAGCGCGGCGCCGCTCAGCACCACGACCGTGTGGTCCGTGAGCCGGCCGATGAGGTACCGCGTCGTGAGCGTCTTCCCGGTGCCCGGAGGCCCGTGCAGGAGCAGGCCGCGCTTGAGGTGCTGCCCCGACTCGCGGAGGCGCTCGCGGTGGGCGGCGATCCCGAATACGTGCTCCTCGATCACCGCGAACGTCGGCTCGGGCAGGATGACGTCCTCGCGGGCTAGCTGCGGTCGCGTATGGAACGCGATCGGCCCCGCCGTCTGCTCGCCCCACGGGCCCGCGGCGAAGCTGACGACCTGATTGCGGAACACGCTCCGCTCGACCGACAGCCGGCGAACCTCGGCGACGATGCGCTCTCCATAGCCCCGATCCGTCGCCAGTATCTCGATGCTGACCGCGGGGTGCGGAGTGTGGTCGTGCGGCTCACGCAACAGCACCGCGGCGGCGCCGTCTCCGTCCCGGATCAGGTAGAGCCCCGCGCGGACGCACATCCGCGTCGAGCCTGGGCCGTCCGCCAGCGACACGTAGTCGACCGCGCCGACGACGATCTCGTGCCGGTGCGCGTGCTGGACGAGGTCGGCGAACGACATGTGCGAGTAGCCCTCGGCCCGCAGGCCGATCAGTTGATGGTCACCGCCGTGGCGCTCGAGCCATGCGTCGAGCGCTACCTGGACGTTGACGTGCTCGAACCCCGGGTAGCGATCGGACACGACCGCGAGGTCACGCGGGTCCTGACCGAGATGCTCCTCGAGCGTCCCCCGCAGCGGCGCCCCGTCGCTCTCCGGAGCCAGCTCGTTGACGGCCTCGAGGAACCGCTGAAACGACCGAGCGAATGCGGCGGCGTCCTGCGCTTCCACGGGCCGAGCCTAGCGGAGGGCGTCAGCCGTCGGGGCGATCTTGAGGGATCACCCACGAGCGGTCGAGCTCGCGCACGCTCTGGGCGCCCATCAGCTCGAGCCCGCGATCGAGCTCGGCGCGGAAGATCTCGAGCACGTCCACGATCCCCCGTTCGCCGCCGACGATCAGCCCGTAGATCTGGGCCCGCCCAATCAGGACCGCGCGCGCGCCGAGCGCGAGCGCCTTGATCACATCGGTGCCGCGGCGCACGCCCCCGTCGAGGAGCACCTCGGCGCGGTCTCCGACGGCGGCGACGATCGGGGGCAGCGCATCGAGCGCGGCCAGTGAATGATCGAGTTGGCGCCCGCCGTGGTTGGAGACGACCACGCCGTCGCAGCCAAGCGCGACCGCGCGCACCGCGTCCTCGGGGTCGAGCAGGCCCTTCACGTAGACGGTCCCGGGCCAGTGTTCGCGAATCCACTCCAGGTCGTCCCACGAGAACGTGGCGCGCTCGATCTCGCGGTGGAGGATCTCGATCGACTGGAACGCGGCCATGACGCCACCATCGGCGAGCAGGTTTCGCATCGAGCCGCGGCCGTGGCGGTACTGGTCGAGCACCCACCGCGGGTGGCGCGCCATGTCGAGCGCCTCGCGCGGGGTCAGGGTCAGCATGCGGCCCATGTCGCCGGTGCGCGTGTAGCCGTAGCGCCGCTCTCCCTCGCGGTTCCCGATCACGGGCACGTCGACGGTCACGAACAGCGCGCGGTACCCGGTGGCCCAGGCGCGCTGCATCAGCGCGGCGGTTTCGTCGCCGCCCGGATACAGCTGGAAGAAGTGATCGGCTCGCGTGCCCGCCGCCACCTCCTCGATCGTCCACGACGAGGCCGTGCTCAGCACCAGACGCGTGCCGGCGGCCTCGGCGGCACGCGCCGCGGCGAGGTCGCCGCGCCACTGCGACAGGCCGAGCGCTCCGGTCGGGGCGAGCAGCACGGGCAGGCTGACCTCGACGCCGGCGACCGTCGTCGACAGGTCGCGCTCGGGATACGCGGTCATCATCCGCGCGCGCAGGGACCAGCGCGAGAACGACGTCCGGTTGCGCCGCACCGTGACGAGATCGTCGGCGCCGCCCTCGATGTAGTTCCACACCATCCGCGGCACTCGCTTGCCCGCGGCGCGGCGATAGTCCTCGACGCTGATCAGCGCTTCTGGCGGGCGGAGCCGGTACGCGAAGGGCTTCACCGCGTGAAGACTGCCTGAAATCGGGTGAAGACCCACGCACGGCCACCCGCCACGCACAAAATGTTCCCGCAACCGGGCGCGTCGGCGTAGGCTGCGCCTGACTTCGGGCTGTGCGCGAGTGGGGTTTCGCGCAGCCATGTCCCGTCACCCGTCCCCAGGAGTTTGCAAATGTCTCGAGTGTCGAAGACGACGGTCGGCGCGCTCGCGACCGGCCTTTGCCTGGTCGCAGTCGCCGCACCCGCGCAGGCGAAGAGCGAGCACATAACCGGCGGCCACGCAACCGTGCGGGCAGCGACGACGATCTCGTCGTTCCTGATCTCGCGCGGCATCACGGTGACCGCGATCGGGTCGGCTCACGTCGGCAGCGGCGCGATGACAATGCCGATGGTGGGCGGCACGGTCACCGTCCCGACGATGGCCGGCACGATGGACGCCAGCGGCGGCCTGCAATACAAGAACGGGAGCAAGGTCGTCCGCGTGAGCTCTTACATCCTCACGCACAAGAACGGCAAGGCCACGCTGACCGCGCTCGTCAACGGTCACCGGATCACGATCGCGACGATGTCGGCGCCGAAGGTGCACATGACTCAGACCAAGGGAACGATGAGCGGCGGCCTGGAGATCTCGGCCGCGTGGGCGAAGCAGATCAACCACCTGGTCGGGTTGCATGTGGTCCACGCCGGCGAGACGATCGGTCAGCTGAGCATGACGATCAAGATGGGCTGACCTACTCAAAACCACAGGGGGGCATGAATGCGCGTTGACTCCGGCGGCGTCGGGATCGAATACGAGGTGACCGGCGAGGGGCGCCCGGTGGTGCTGCTCCACGGGTTCCCCGACTCCGGTCGGCTCTGGCGCCATCAGGTCCCCGCGCTCGCCGACGCCGGGTTCAAGGTGATCGTCCCGGACCTGCGCGGGTACGGCAGCTCGGACAAGCCGCACGAGGTCGAGGCGTACGCGATGGCAGCGCTGGCGGGCGATGTGGTCGCGGTGCTCCACGACGCCGGCGCGCCCAGGGCCCACGTCGTCGGGCATGACTTCGGCGCGGTGCTCGCGTGGGCGGTCGCGGCGTTCGTGCCCGATCACGTCGACCACCTTGTGGCGCTGTCGGTCGGCCATCCCTCGACGTTCCGCAAGGGCGGCTTCGAGCAGTACCAGAAGTCGTGGTACATGCTGCTGTTCCAATTCAAGGGGATCGCGGAGAAGTGGCTGTCGAATGACGATTGGGCTCACTTCCGGGCGTGGGCGCGGCACCCGGACGCCGACGCGGTGATCGCCGAGCTCGAGGCGAACGAGTCTTTGACGCCGGCGCTGAACTACTACCGTGCGAACGTTCCTCCAGACTCATGGCTCAGGCCAGGGCGTGAGCTGCCGGCGATCCAGGCCGCGACGATGGGGGTGTGGAGCTCGGGCGACATGGCGCTGACCGAGCGGCAGATGACGAACTCGGCCGAGAACGTCGCCGGCCCGTGGCGGTACGAACGGCTCGACGGGCCCGGCCATTGGATGCAACTCGAGGCGCCCGATGAGGTCAGCCGGCTCCTGATCGACTTCCTGCCAAGCGAGGGGTGAGGGACCATGTCGAAGATCCTCGTGCTCGGCGCAGGCGTGTGCGGGCTGGCAGCCGGGATCATGCTGCGCCGAGACGGCCACGACGTGACGGTGCTGGAGCGCGACGCCGACCCCGTGCCAAGCTCCCCCGAGGAGGCGTGGGAGCACTGGTCGCGCGACGGGGTCAGCCAATTCCGCCTGGCCCACTACATGACCCCCAGAGGCCGGATCGTGCTCGAGGAGGCGCTCCCCGACGTCCTGGCCGGACTCGAGGCGGCGGGCGGGGCCGCGTTTGACCCGCTGGCGTTCATGCCCCCGTCGATCGCCGACCGCGCGCCACGCGACGGCGATGATCGCTTCCGAACGGTCACCGCACGCCGTCCCGTCTTCGAGCAGGTGCTCGCACGGATCGCCGAGGCCGAGCCTGGGCTCGAGATCCGCCGCGGCGTGGCCGTCGCCGCGCTCGTCGCGCGCGCCCCGAATGGCAGGCCGCCCCATGTGTACGGCGTGCGCACGGCGTCCGGCGAGCAGCTCGACGCCGACCTGATCGTCGATGCGACCGGCCGGCGCTCGCAGCTTCCGCGTTGGCTCGCGGCCGTTGGTGCGTGGCCGATGCACGAAGAGGCCGAGGACTCGGGGTTCATCTACTACGGGCGGTTCTTCCGGGCCGCGGGCGGCGGAATCCCGGACTACCTCGCGCCGTTGCTGATGCCGATCGGGACCTTCTCGCTGCTCACGCTCCCGTCGGACAGCGACACGTGGTCGGTGACGGTCTACGGCTCCGCGGGCGACAGGCCGCTGAAGCGGCTGCGCGACCCCGGACCGTGGACGGCGCTGGTGCGGGCCTGCCCGCTCCACGCTCATTGGCTCGAGGGCGAGCCGATCAGCGACATGGTCGCGATGGGCGGGATCCTCGACCGCTACCGGCGACTGGTCGTCGACGGAAGGCCGGTGGCGACAGGGGTTGCGCTGCTCGGCGATTCGTCGACATGCACAAACCCCTCGCTTGGGCGCGGCATGACGCTCGGCCTCCTGCACGCTCAGCGACTGGCCGAGACGGTCCACGCGCACCTCGACGATCCTTACGACTTCGCCGCGACCTGGGACGCGGTCACCGAGGCCGAGCTGACCCCCTGGTATCGCGAGACCGTCGAGGAGGACCGAGCCCGTCTCAACGAGATGGAGGCGCTCCGCCACGGCCTCGACGCGCCCCCCGAGCCGGGCTCGATGCCCTGGATGCAGGGCGCGCTGCTGGCCGCGCTACCGCGGGACGCCGACGCGTTCCGGGCGTATCTCGCGAACCGCTGCTGCCTGTCGCTCAACCGGGAGATCTTCGAGGACGCGACCTTCATGGGGCGCATCTTCGAGCTCGCGCAGCGTGCCGGCCCACCGCCCCCGCTGCCGGGGCCCGACCGCGATCAGCTGCTCGCGCTGCTCGACGCTACGCCCGCGACGGCGTGACCGAACGCGCGGCGTACTCGCGCGCGCATGCGACGAACTCGCGCAGCAGCGGGTGAGGCGGCTCGCCGGCAAGCGCGCCGATCTGCGGCTGGAACAGGCTCAGCATGAAGAACCGGTTGGCCGGCAACTCGAGCACTTCGGCCCCCGCATCCTCGGCGGTCGCCTCGATCACCATGCCGCCGGCGGCGAGCTGCTCGGCTACGCCGGGCGCCGGTCCGTAACCGCAGTAGTGCATGCCGACGAACGGCTCGTCGCCGACGAGCGCTGAGAACCGGGTGCCGGGGATCGGCGACACCACCCGCTCCTCGCCCATCAGGCTGCACGCGAGCGGCGCGACGACGTTGCTGCCTCGCACGCCGTCGGACTCGGCGTGAGACGCATCCGGCACGCCCAGGACGTTCCGGTAGTACTCGACCACCGCGTACTGGAGCCCGCCGCACGTGCCGAGGAACGGAACTTCGCGCTCGCGGGCCCAGGTGACCGCGGAGTAAGCGGCGTCATCGTTGGCGTACGGCGAGCCGGGCACGAGCCAGATCCCGTCGAACCCGGTCAGGTCGGCGACCTGCGGCCCGTCGGTCGGCAGCCACTCCGTGTGCACGTCCCCACCGAGCATTCCCCGGACCGCGTTGACCCCGCGATGGCTCGTCAGCGCGGTGTTCTCGTCGCCGACGATCGCGATGCGCACGGTCACGGCTTCGAGGCTACCGGACCGGTCGGTCCGCTCAGATGTCCCCGACCCCCTAAGGTACACGGCATGTCCCGGGGATCGGCCGAGTCGCATGAGGTCCATGCGAACCTGATCCTGAGCGTGCTCCTGCTTGCGGGACTGGCCTACGCGGTGTTGAGCTCGGCGGTGATCCCGGCGCTACCGACGATCCAGCGCGACCTGCACACGACCGAGACCGGCGTCACGTGGGTGCTGACCGGCTTCCTGCTGTCCGCTTCGGTCGGCACGGCGATCATCGGGCGGCTCGGCGATATGTACGGCAAGGAGCGGCTGCTGCTGTACACGCTGCTGGTGCTCGCGGCCGGAACGCTGGTCGCGGCGCTCTCGAACTCGCTGACCGTGCTGATCGTGGGACGCGTGATCCAGGGCGTCGCCGGCGGCATCTTCCCGCTGGCGTTCTCGATCGTGCGCGACGAGTTTCCCTCCGAAAAGGTCCCCGGGAGCATCGGCGTGCTGTCGGCGATCCTCGGGGTCGGCGGCGGCGCCGGTCTGGTCCTCGGAGCGGTCATCGTCGAGCACCTGAGCTGGCACTGGCTGTTCTGGGCGCCGCTCGTGGTCACGCTGCTGGCCGCGGTCGCCACGTGGCGGTTCATTCCGGAATCGCCGGTGCGCTCACCGGGGCACGTGAACTGGCTAGCAGCGGCGTTGATGAGCGGCGGGATCTGCTGCCTGCTGATCGCGATCGCCCAGACGACGGTGTGGGGCTGGACCGGGACGAAGACGATCGCGTTGTTCGCAGTCGGCGTGCTCGTGTGCATCGCGTGGGTGTGGGTCGAGGTCCACAGCCGCGAGCCGCTTATCGACATGTCGATGATGCGGATCCGCGGGGTGTGGACGACGAACCTCGTCGCGTTCCTGCTCGGCGCGGGGATGTACTCGTCGTTCATCATCTACCCGCAGTTCGCCCAGCTCCCGACGAGCACCGGGTTCGGGTTCGGCGCGTCGGTCGTCGTCTCAAGCCTGTACCTGGTGCCGGCGGCGGCCGGGATGGCCGTGTTCGGGACGTTCGCCGGCCGGCTCGCCCACCGGTTCGGGTCAAAGCCCGCGCTGATCGCGGGGAGCGCGGTCACGGGCGTCGCGTTCGGGTGGCTATCGGTCGCGCATGCCCACCCGTACGACATGCTGATTTCGGCGTCGTTGCTCGGGATAGGGATCGGCCTCGCGTTCGCCGCGCTCGGCAACCTCATCGTCCAGGCCGTCCCGTTCAGCCAGACCGGCGTCGCGACCGGCATGAACACGGTGATGCGGACCTTGGGCGGAGCGCTCGGGGGGCAGCTCGCGGCGACGTTCATCGCCGACAACACGGCCCACGGGCTGCCGACGGTGACCGGCTTCGAAGACACCTTCCTGATGGCGACCGGGTTCCTCGTGGTGTGCGTTCTCGCCGGCGTGCTCATCCCGGGTCGCCGGGAGAGTGCCCCATCGCGGGTGCTCGAGCCGCAGCTTGCGGCCGGCGAAGCGCAGCTCGCGACCACGCGGGACACGGGCTGAACTGACCGCGTGACGAGCGGCGGTCGCGCTTGCTCCCGTAGACTGGACACGGGCAGGCGCACGAGGAGAGGAGCGCGCATGGCCAAGGCGAAGCCGACGCCGCAGGAGCCCGAGAAGCTGACCCGTAAGCGGTTCGACAAGGAGCTGCTCCGGCTTCAGCGCGAGCTCGTGATCATGCAGGAGTACGTTCGCGCGGAGGGCCTGAAGATCGTCGTGATCTTCGAGGGCCGCGACGCCGCCGGCAAGGGCGGCGTGATCAAGCGGATCACCGAGCGGACCAGTCCACGCATATGCCGGGTCGTCGCGCTGCCGGCGCCGACCGAGCGCGAGAAGACCCAGTGGTACTTCCAGCGCTACGTCTCCAACCTGCCGGCCGCCGGCGAGATCGTGCTGTTCGATCGCTCGTGGTACAACCGCGCGGGCGTCGAGCGGGTGATGGGTTTCTGCACCGAGGCCGAGTACCAGGAGTTCATGCGCTCGTGTCCGGAGTTCGAGCACATGCTGCTGCGCTCGGGGATACAGCTGATCAAGTACTGGTTCTCGGTATCCGACGAGGAGCAGGAGCGGCGCTTCCAGGCCCGCGTCCACGATCCGATGCGGCGTTGGAAGCTCAGCCCGATGGACCTCGAGTCCCGCGCGCGTTGGGTCGCCTACTCCCGGGCCAAGGACGAGATGTTCCGCTACACCGACTCGAAGCTCGCGCCGTGGTTCGTCGTCCAGGCCGATGACAAGCGCCGCGCCCGGCTGAACTGCATCGCCCACCTGCTGTCGCTCGTGCCCTATGAGGACCTCACCCCACCGCCGCTCAAGCTGCCGCCTCGCGCCGAGGACGCGTACATCCGGCCTCCGATCGAGGAGCAGACGTTCGTGCCCGCGGCTTACTGAGGCGAATCGCTAGGCTCGGGGCCGTGTCCGACTGGTTCGACGAGCTCGCCGAGTTTCTGAAGATCGAATCGATCAGCGCGGACCCCGCGCACGCCGGGGACGTTCGCGACGCCGGCGAGTGGGTGTGCTCGCGCGTCCGCGGCGCCGGCGGCGAGTGCGAGCTGATCGACTGGCATGGACAGCCGCTGGCGATCGGCGAGGTCCCCGCATCGCGCGACCCCGAGCGCGCTCCGACCGTGCTCTGCTACGGCCACTTCGACGTGCAGCCGCCGGATCCGCTCGAGCTGTGGGAGTCGCCGCCGTTCGAGCCCGAGATCCGCGGCGAGTACCTGTACGGCCGCGGGGTGGCCGACGACAAGGGGCAGCTCTACCTGCTGCTGTCCGCCGCGCGCTCGCTGGCGCGGGAGGGCGAGCTCCCGGTGAACGTGCGCTTCGCCTGCGACGGCGAGGAGGAGACCGGCGGGCACTCGATCGTCGAGTTCCTCGAAGCCGACGAGCGCGGCGCCGATGCCGCGGTGATCTTCGACAGCGGGATGATCGCCCGCGACCGCCCGGCGTTCGACATCGCCACCCGCGGCATGTCCTACTTCCACGTCACCCTCCGCACCGGGGAGCGCGATCTCCACTCCGGCATCTACGGCGGCGCCGCGCTGAACGCGGCGCACGCGCTGATCCAGACGCTCAGCGCGGTGATTGCGCCCGACGGGCGACTGGCCGCGCCGCTCCGCGAGGGGATCACGCCGCCCAGCGAGGCGGAGCTCGCGAGCTGGCGCGAGCTGCCCCCCGGCGCCGGCGAGCTAGCCGACCAGGGCGCGCGGCCCGCCGACCCGTCGGCCGCGGATGAGTTCTACCTGCGCACGTTCGCCGAGCCCTCGCTCGACGTCAACGGGATCGAGACCGGGTCGCCTCACCTTGAGAAGACGGTGCTCCCGGTGCAGGCGGTCGCAAACGTCTCGATCCGGCTGGCGCCGGGCCAGCAGGTCGAGAAGATCGCGGAGGCGCTCACGCGCATGCTGCACGAGGCGGCCCCGCTCGGCGCCGACCTCGACGTCAAGCTGCTCTCGACGGCGCGGCCCGGGATCGTCCCTCCGGATGCCACGGCGATCCGGCTCGGTCTGAACGCGTTCGAACGGGCGCTCGGGGTGCGGCCACTGCTGATCCGCTCCGGGGGCTCGCTGCCGATCGTGGCCGCGTTCGCCGACAAGCGGATCCCGACCGTCATCACGGGGTTCGCGCTGCCGAACTCGAGGTTGCACTCTCCGAATGAGTGCCTGCTCGCCGAATACGTGCCGCGCGGGATCGCGGCGGCGCGGGCGCTGTTCGAAGAGTTCGCGGCGCTCTAGGGCCGCGCGAGTCGTTGGGCACCGGAGCTGGTCCGTCGGCGACGGTTTAAAGGCGGGCACCTGAGGGGGTGCGGTCGTCCCGGGTCCGTTCCCCGGGGCCGCGAGCATGCATAGCTCGACAACGGAGCCGATCCGGCGAGGCCCTGCCGTACTACGCATGTGTGGCACGCGTAGCACGGCACGGCTCGGGACGGACGCGTCGATTGTCGAGCTATGCATGATCCGCGAGCCGCCCGCGCGCCGGCGACCCGCCCCCACCCCACTCCAGGTGCCCGCCGTCGGACCCAATCCGCCCAAAAACACGGACGCACGCGAAAACGACTGCTACGGCCGCCGGGCACGGACGCCCGGCGGAACGGCCCCATGGACGCCGGGCGCAGCCCGGCCCCTCCTAACGGGCCTGCCGCAATTCCATCCGGAGGACGCCGCCGCAGGCGCCCCTAAGAACCGTGGGCCTGCGCGGCCGTCACGATCAACTCGACGCACGTCGTCAGCGGCACCGCCGTCGAGTCGAGCACCAGGTGGTAGTGGCGCGCATCGCGTGGATCGCAGCGGTAGAAGTGCTTGACGTAGTCGATGCGGGCGGAATCGGAGTTCCGTTGCCGGCGCCTGGCCTCGTCCTCGTCGATGTCCTCGACGCGCATCGCCTGGAACACGCGCGGCTCCGGGGGCCCGTCGAGGCGGACGTGGAACGCGTCGGCCCGCTCGCGCAGCACGATCGCGCCGGCGCGTCCGAGCACGACCACCCCGCCCGCGTCGGCGGCCTCGTTCAGGACGCGCTCGGTCTCGCGGGAGAACTCCGGCGACGTCGCCTCGGGCACCACCACGCCGCTCGTGTTCGGCAGCTGCGCCAGCAGCCGCGTGAATCGGGGCGCGGCGGCCTCGTCGTGGACGTGGGCGTGCTCGACCGGCACGTCGAGGCGCTCCGCCACCTGAACGGGGATCGCGCGGTCGATGAAGCGCCACCCGAGCCGCTCGGCGACCTGCGGCCCGACCCAGCTTCCGCCGGCGCCGTACGAGGCGGAGATCGTGACGACGGTGCTCATGCGGCCACCACCACGGTCTGCGACTCGGTCCCGGCCATCGCGACCCCCGGCCGCAGCAGCGTCCCAGACACGATCGCGCCGAGCGCGAAGATGCCCGCCGCCCACCAGAACGCGACCGTGTAGCCGTGCACCGCGGCCTGGGCCACGACCACCGGCGACGGGGCCTTGCCGACGAGATAGCTCGCCACCGCGGTCGTCGCGATCGTGTTCAGGAACGCGGTGCCGATCGAGCCGCCGACCTGCTGGCAGCTGTTGACGGTGGCGGACGCGACGCCGGCGTCGTCCTGGCTCACGCCAAGCGTCGCGGTGTTGATCGACGGCGCGAAGATCAGCCCGAGCCCGAGCCCGATGATCAGCAACGCCGGCAGGATGTGCCCGGCATAGGTCGAGTGCACGCCGATTTGCGCGAGCAGCACCATCCCGAGCGACGCCAGCACCATCCCGGTGGGGACGAGCGGCTTGGGCCCGAAGCGTGGCAGCAGCACCGCGTTCGAGGTCGTCGAGCCGATGACGATCATCGCCACCATCGGCAGGAACGCCAGGCCCGTCAGCACCGGGCTGTAGCCGAGGGTCTTCTGGAGGTAGTAGGTGAGGAACAGGAACACACCGAACAGCCCGGCGCCGGAGATCAGCACCGACAGGTACGAGCCGCCGCGGTTGCGGTCGAGCACGATCCGCAGCGGGAGCAGCGGATGGGTCGAGCGCCGTTCGATCGTCGACGAACACGATCAGGATGATCACGCCCACGATCAGCGATCCGAGCGTCTCCCAGTCGGTCCATCCGCGCGGCTCGGCCTGCGAGAAGCCGAACACGATCAGGAACAGGCCGAGCGATACCGCCACGGCGCCGGGCACGTCGAGCTTCGGGCGCTTGGCGGGAACCTGGTTGGTGAGCAGCACCATCGCCGCGATCACGGCGGGCACCGCGATCACGACGTTCACGTACAGGCACCAGCGCCACGACAGGTACTCGGTGAGGATCCCTCCGAGCAGCAGCCCCACGGCTCCGCCGGCGCCCGCGATCGCTCCGTAGATCCCGAACGCGATCCCGCGCTCGCGCGGCTCGGTGAACGTGGTCGTGAGCAGCGACAGCGCCGAGGGCGCCAGCAGCGCGCCCGCCGCTCCCTGGAATGCGCGGGCGGTGACCAGCATCCCGAAGCTCTGCGCCGCGCCGCCGATCGCCGACACGACACCGAACGCAACCAGGCCGGTCATGAGCACCCGCTTACGGCCGAACAGATCGCCGAAGCGGCCGAACAGGAGCAGCAGGCTGCCGAACGTCAGCGAGTACGCGGTGATGACCCACTGCCGATTGGCGTTGGAGAAGCCGAGCGCCTTCTGCGCCGACGGGAGCGCGATGTTCACGACGGTCGCGTCGAGCACGACCATCAGCTGCGCGGTCCCGAGCAGCGCGAGGATCAGCCAGCGTCGCTCGTGATGAGGATTGGCGAGGTCTGCCGGAGGTGCGGGGGTCTCCGTTGCCGTCATGACCAGCCACGCCCGCGAAGAACCGGTTCGTTTATGCCCGCAACCACGTCGACGCCGCCGGCGCCGGCACACTGGTGCGCGAATCACGCCGAACGCGCGCGGCAAGCGGCTGGTCCTTCACCACACCTACCACGCGGTGCTGAGGCTATGGGTGACCTACACGCCCACGGGCGGCAACCAGCGGAGCGTCGGCTTCTACGGCCTGCACCTGCCGAAGTGACGTGGTTCAGGCGAGCGCCGGAGCCTCGGGCAGGCTCGCGAGCGCCGCGGCCAGGTCCTCCTCGGAGAACTCGGGATCCTCGAGCTTGCCTGCCAGGTACGCGTCGTACGCGCTCAGGTCGAAGTGGCCGTGGCCGCACAGCCCGAACAGGATCACCCGGTCCTCGCCGGCCTGCTTCGCGGCCTCAGCTTCCTCGACCACCGCGCGGATTGCGTGTGCGGGTTCGGGCGCGGGGATCACGCCCTCGGCCCGCGCGAACCGGACCGCCGCCTCGAACGTCTCGTTCTGGCGGTACGCGCGCGGCTCGACGAGACCCTGCTTGACCAGGCCGCACAAGATCGGCGCGTCGCCGTGATACCGCAGGCCGCCGGCGTGCACCGGCGGGGGCACGAACCCGTGGCCGAGCGTGTACATCGGCATCAGCGGCGTCATCCCGACCGTGTCGCCGAAGTCGTACGCGTACACGCCGCGCGTCAGCGTCGGAC
Source organism: uncultured Solirubrobacterales bacterium (assembly GCA_963770615.1). Classification (GTDB taxonomy): domain Bacteria; phylum Actinomycetota; class Thermoleophilia; order Solirubrobacterales; family Solirubrobacteraceae; genus Palsa-465. The sequence continues at coordinate 382,680 of CAVYQJ010000003.1, forward strand.
ACGCGGCCGGCTCGGCGGCGATGAACTTGGTGTTGGCCTGTCCCCGGATCACGCGGCGCAGGAACGGGAACGCCAGCCCGCCAAAGTTCGAGCCGCCGCCGACGCACGCGATCACGGTGTCCGGCTCCTCCCCGGCCATCTCCATCTGGGCGATCGCCTCCTGCCCGATCACGGTCTGATGGAGCAGGACGTGGTTGAGAACCGACCCGAGCGAGTAGTTCGTGTCCGGGTTCTGGGCCGCGACCTCGACCGCCTCGGAGATCGCGATCCCGAGCGACCCGGTGGTGTGCTCAGCCTGAGAGCGCCCGGCCTCGGTCACGTCCGAGGGCGAGCGGTGGACGGTGGCGCCCCAGGTCTCCATCATCGAGCGGCGGTAGGGCTTCTGGTCGTAGCTCGACCCGACCATCCACACCTCGCACTCGAGCCCGAACAACTGGCACGCAAACGCGAGCGCCGAGCCCCACTGGCCGGCGCCGGTCTCGGTCGTGAGCTTCTTGATCCCGGCCTGCGCGTTCTCGTACGCCTGGGCCACCGCGGTGTTCGGTTTGTGGGACCCGGCGGGCGAGCCGCCCTCGTACTTGTAGTAGATGTGCGCCGGCGTATCGAGCGCCTGCTCGAGCCGGCGGGCGCGGTACAGCGGCGTCGGGCGCCACAGCTTGTACGCCTCGCGGACGGGCTCGGGAATCTCGATCTCGGGCTCGGCCGAGACCTCCTGGAGGATCAGCGCCATCGGAAAGATCGGCGACAGGTCGTCCGGGCCGGCGGGCTCCTTGGTACCGGGGTTAAGAGGTGGCGGCGGCGGATTGTCGGGATCGGCAATGTCGGCCATCAGGTTGACCCAGTGCGTCGGAATCGCCGGCTCATCCAGCACGAACTTGACGCGCGTATCGCTCATCGCCTCTCCTTTGCTTGCTGTCGCTGCGCGGGGCGCAAGGCTAACGCCTTGACTCGGGCGGACGCCCGCGAATATGTTCGGAAGGGTGAGCGAACCCGCCGCTCCGTTAGGTCCGGACACCGCGACCGGCACAGACCCTGCCAACGTCGATGGGCAGGCGATCGCGATCACGGTGTTCAGCACCGTCAAATGGATCGGGCGCCTCTGGCTCCCGGTCCTGTTCTGGTTCGCCACCACGTTCCCTCGCGCGAGCGGGACGCTCGCGCGCCTGTCGTTCATCCACTTCGCGCGGTGGACGCTGATCCGCGGGATTCCGTACAACGGGCCGCCGCAGCAGCGGGAGAAGCTGCACTACCCGCACATGTACTTCGAAAGCAACTTCAACGGCGGCTGGGAGGAGTACATCGACGCCTTCTCCCACATCCTCACGCGTGGGATGAAGTTCTTCTGGGGGACCTCGTACGGCTTCCCGCAGCCGCTGCCCACCGGGCCGTTCAAGACCTACATCAAGGACAACGAGATCGTCGCCAGCCATTTCTATGGCGCGTATCCGGACGCGACCACGACGATGGTCCTGTCCGCGCTCGAGCTCGCCCCCAAGCTGGACGCGTTCAAGGAGCGCGCCGCGAACATGAGCGCCGAGGCGTTCGCGGAGCAGTGGCTCCTGTTCCTAGCCGAAGTGCAGGACTGCGTATGAGCAACAGCTCGGGTCAGGCCACCGCGTTCATGGCGCTCACGCCGATCCGGCCGGGCGAGGAGCCGGCGCTGCGCTCGTTTATCGACGCGCTGCGTCATGACGAGAGCCCGCTGGCGCGACTGGCAGGCACTCACTTCGCCCGGTGGGTGATCCTCGACGACTGGGTCAACGATCCGTCGCAGGGGCGAGAGGACCATCTCGAGAGCCGGTACCTGATCTTCACGAGCAACTTCGACGGCCCGCTCGATCCTTACCTCGACGAGCTGTGCGTGAAGCTCGCGCCCGAGGCGGGAGAGATCTGGGGGCGGTGCGTCGGCTGTCCGCCGGAGGCGACGGGGCCCCAGCTGAAGGCGTACCTGCTCCACAACAAGATCGACACCGGGTTCTTCGTGGCCGCGTATCCGCACGCCACCGTCGGGCAGGTGAAGACGGCGCTCGATGCGCGCGCGCGGCTGATCGACTTCGCGGTGCGGGCCCAGGACATGGCTCCAGGGGATCTGCAGCGGGCCTTCGCGGAGGAGTTCTGATGTCGGTCGGATCACCACCGCCGCGTATCGATCGGTCCGACGTCCAGGGCAACGTGCTGCGCGCGTACGGGAGCACGTACCCGTGCACGGCCTACGTGTTCGTCGGTTTGGGTGATCTCGCCGGCGGACGGGTCTGGCTGAACGAGGTCGCCGACCTGGTCTCGACCGACGAGGACTGGCAGGGCACGAAGCCGCGTTCCCACCACAACGTGGCGGTGACGTGCAGCGGGCTGCGCGCGCTCGGAGTCCCGGAGACGGTGATCGAGACGTTCTCGGACGAGTTCCGTCAGGGCATGGCGCCGCGGAGCGAGATGCTGGGCGACCTCGGCCCGAGCGCGTCGAAGCTTTGGGACTCCGGCCTCGGCACCGGCGCCGCCCACGTGCTCGTGATCGTCAACGCGCGCTCGCGGGACGAGATCGAGTCCGAGCTCGCGAGCCTGCGGGACTCGATCGAGCGGGCGACCGGCGTGTCGGTCGTGCACGAGCAGTACGCGGAGCTGCTCTCGCCCCCGGGCGGCGACCCGGCCGCCCCACCGCGCGAGCAGTTCGGATTCTCCGACGGCGCCGCGCAGCCGGCGATCACGGGGGTGTCGGACGATTCGGCTCCGGGGGGCGGCGTGCCGCTCGCGGGTGGTTCGTGGCGGGCGCTCGCGTTGGGCGAGTTCGTCCTCGGCTACCCCGACGAGGACACGCTCGTCGATCCATTGAAGCGGCTCCCTAGCGCGCCGGCGGACCCGCTCGGGCGCTCGGGGACGTACATGGTCTACCGCAAGCTCCGCCAGGACGTGGCGCTGTTCCGGCGCGTACTCCGCGATGCGGCGGCGCGGTACGCGTCTGGCGACGAGGAACTGCTCGCCGCCAAGGTGGTCGGGCGGTGGCGGAACGGCACCCCGCTCGTGACCTCGCCGGATCGTCCCGACCCATCGTTTTCGGCGAATGTGGTTGCGAGCAACGCGTTCCGGTATCTCGACGTGGACGCGGACGGCAGGCGGTGCCCCCTCGGGGCGCACATCCGCCGCTCGAACCCGCGCGACGCGCTCGGCTGGCACGGGCTCGACGACTCGGGTTTACTGAGCTTCCGCCACCGCATCATCCGCCGGGGAGTCCCGTACGGACCGCCGCTGGCCGGGGGGGTTTTGGAGGACGATGGCATCGACCGCGGGCTCGTGTTCGTGTGCTTCAACGCCAGCATCTCGCGCCAGTTCGAGAGCGTGCAGCTGCAATGGCTGAACGACGGCAACGGCTTCCGTCTCGGCCACGACAGCGACTTCCTGCTCGGGAGCCCGCTGGGAACGGGCAAGATGACCGTCCAGGGCGATCCGCCGTTCATGCTCTCGCCCCAGGGGATGTTCGTGACCACGCGCGGCGGCGAGTACCTGTTCATGCCAGGGATCGCGGCGCTGCGGGCGCTCGCCGGCGGGATCGAGGGGTAGGCGAGGACGCCGGACCCGGAAGCGGCGGCGGCTCGAGCGCGTTCCTGTCGTACATAGACTGGAGGGATCCATGAGCCTGGAACTGCTTTCCGCCGACCAGACCGACGAGGGATTGGCGGTCACGTTCGGCACCGACCGGGGCATCGAGCGCCTGGTGGGCACGCCCGATGAGATGGCCCAGCTGGCGCGTTCGATGCAACAGGTCGCGGCGCTCGGACAGCTGAACGAGCACGAGAACGTCTGGCTCGACGCGGTCTGTGTCGGGGACGCGATCGTGAAGCTCGGGATCAGCCCCGGCGGGCAGGCCCGGGTCTTGATCCTCCGTCCCTAACCCTCGTGGAGTTGCTGCGGACCCCTCGGCTGGCGCTCCGCAGCTGGACCCACGAAGACGCGCCGGCGTTCCTCGACCTCTACGGGCGCGAGGAGGTCGTCAGGTGGCTGGGGACGCAACCGCGACGTGTCACCGTGACCACGCTCGAGATCGCGCACGAGCGGATCCGCCACCGCGAACAGCGGATCGCGGGCCTGTCGCCGCCGCTGGGCCTGTGGGCGATCGTGCCGGTGCAGTCGGGGCGGGATGAGCCGATCGGGACCGTGCTGCTGATGCCGCTCGAGGACGACGGCGGGCCGAGCAACCTTGTCGAGGTCGGATGGCATCTGCACCCCGACTGGCAGGGCCGCGGGTACGCGACCGAAGCCGCTCGCGCGATGCTCGAGCGGGCGAGCGCAGCCGGGATCGAGGTCGTGGTCGCGCTCATCGATCTCGACAACGAGCGCTCGCAGCGCCTCGCGGTGCGCCTCGGCATGCAGGACGAGGGCGTGACGGATCGCTGGTACGAGCTGACGCTGCGCGAGTACCGCAAGGTGCTGGGCGCGGCCGGGCCGTGACACGATGGCCACGTGCTGGCGCTGCCGGATGAGTGGGTGTGGGACAGCTGGATCGCCGATGACGGTGAGCGCTACCACCTGTTCTTCCTGAAGGCGCCGCGCGCGCTGAGCGATCCGCGGCTCCGGCACACGTCGGCGCGGATCGGGCACGCGACCTCGACCGATCTGACGCACTGGGAGGTGCACGACGACGCGCTCGCGCCGGGCTCGGGCCGATGGGACGACCTGGCGCTTTGGACCGGGTCGGTGGCGCGCGGCGATGACGGGGTGTGGCGGCTCTACTACAGCGCGCTGTCGACCTCGCGCGGGCTCGGGGTGAACGATCAGCGGATCGGCATGGCGGAGTCGGACGACCTGTTCACGTGGCGACGGGTCGGCGACGCGCCGCTCCTCGCCCCGGATCCGCGCTGGTACGTGACGCTCGACCAGGACCATGCTGCCAGCGCCACGTGGCGGGACCCGTTCGTTTTCAAGGACCCCAGCGGCGACGGGTGGCACATGCTGATCACCGCCCGCGCGGCCGGCGCTCCTAGGCTCGGCGACGGTGTCCTCGGCCATGCCCGAAGCGCAGACATGCGCGCGTGGGAGCTCGGACCGCCGATCTCAGAGCCGGGCGCCGGCTTCGGCGAGCTCGAGGTCTCCCAGGTCCGGATCGTCGACGGCCAACCTCTGCTCGTGTTCACCTGCCACCCCGAGCAGCAGAGCCCCGAGCAGCTCTCGCGATTCGGCCGGTTCTGCACTTGGTCGGTCGCCGGCGAGTCGCTCACCGGTCGGTGGGATTTACATAGCGCCCGCCCGTTCACGGGCGAGCCGATGCTCACGGCGGCCCCGCTCGTGCGCCGTCGCGACGGCGGCTGGGCGCTGCTCGGGTTTCGCAACCTCGAGCCCGACGCGAGCGCGCTCGAGATCGTCGACCCGATCCCGGTGGCGCTTCGCGACGGTGAGCTGATCGACCTCAGGGTCCGCGACTGAGTAAGTGGCGGGATCCGACGAGTGACTGGGCGTGATCTGACGCCGCCAGCTCGCCCCGATCGTACTGGTGGTACATGAGGGCGAGCGGGTGGCGTCAGGCGCGTCCAGGCGCCGTCGGAACCGTCAATTACGAAGTCGTGGGCCCTCAGGTAGCGTCGTGGAAGATCACGCCGAGGGCCGTCCGCTGCCCCCGGGTGATCGTGGCGACGCCGTGGCGCATGCCGACGCGGTGATAACCGGTCTTGCCCTGGTTCGGCCGCGTGGCGGTTGGAAAGATCACGAACGCGCCCTGGGCCGGGGTGAGCACATGCGCCCGGCTCTGCGCGCGCGGGCGCTGCTCGAGCAGGACGAACTGGCCCCCGTCGAAGTCCTCGCCGGGCCGCGACAGGATCGTGAGCACCTGGAACGGGAAGAACACGTCGCCGTACAGGTCCTGGTGCAGCGCGTTCCAGTCGCCCTCGCCGTAGCGAAGGATCAGCGGCGTCGGGCGGCTCTGTCCGGCGGCATGGCACCGGCGCAGCAACTCAGCGTGCTCGAGCGGGAACGTCGGCCCGTCGCCGCGCAGCAACTCGGCCCAGTCGTTCGCGATCGGCGCCAGATGCCGGTAGAACGATGTGCGCAGCGCCGCGATCGTGTCGGGCAGCGGGTGGTCGAAATAGCGGTAGCGACCGTCGCCGAAGCGGTAGCGGGCCATCTCGATCGTCGAGCGGAACCGGCCGTTGTCGAACAGGTCCGACAGGTCGTCGCACTCGTCCTCGGTCAGTACGGGGACGGTGATCGCGTGGCCGTTGTCGTCGAGCTCGGCGCGCAGGGCCGTCCAGTCGAGCGCGTCGACGCGTGCGCGGATGTCGGTGGCGATGTCGATCGTCGTTGTCATCGGCGATCCTTCCCTTTTTGCTGGGCGGTCGTTACCGGGTGAAACGGCGGGCCGGGCGGGGTTGTGAGATCAGTGCCCTCGGCCGGTCATGTCCGAGTCATGACGCCGTCGATGAGGTCGTGCACGACGGCCCGGACCTGCTCCCGCTCGGTGGCCGTGTCGTCGGCATTCGCGATCGACATCGCCGCCTCGTCGAGCGCGCCGATCATCACCGTGGCCAGCGGACGGACGGGCTGGCGCTTGAGCTGACCGGCCTCGATCGCCGCGGTCAGCAGCTGCTCGGTCAGGCCGAGGCCGTAGCGCAGCGAGATCTCGCGGAAGCCGGCCCAGCCGAGCACGTTGGGCGCGTCGAGCAGGACGAGCTGGCGGACCTCCGGCTCGCTCGCGATGTCGATCCAGGCGTCGGCCGCGGCGTGCAGGGTGTCGGCCGGGGTCTTCGGCCGGCCCCCGGCGACCGTGGCCGCCAGCCGCTCCATCACGTCGGTCTCGACCGCCTCGAGGACCGAGACGAACAGCGCGGTCTTGTCGGGGAACTGGTGATACATCGCCCCGCGGGTGACGCCCGCGGCCTCGGCGATCTCTGGGGTTGAGACCGCGCCGTAGCCGCGCTCGCCCCATAACCGGCGCGCGGATGTCAGCAGCGCCCGCTGAGTCGCGGCGGACCGCTGTGCCTGTGTTCGTCGCGCTTGCATTTTCATACAGCCTGTTGGTATCTTACGTGCAGCCTGTACGTAAATCGTCTTTGGAGGTTCATATGCCCACGGTCTCTCTAACCCTGGGAAACGTCCATTATGAGAAAGCCGGCCCGGACAGCGGCCGGCCGGTCGTGCTCATCCACGGCTACGCGATGGGCGGCTCGCTGTGGCGGCCGCTGACCGAGAGGCTGGCGACCGGCGGCTTCTCGTGCGTCGCGCCGACGTGGCCGCTGGGTGCCCACACCGAGCCGATGCGGCGGGAGCCAGCGCTCACGATCGAGGCGATCGCCGCGATGGTCGGCGAGCTGCTCGAGGAACTGTCACTCGAGGACGTCGTGCTCGTGGGCAACGACACCGGCGGCGCGATCGCCCAGGTCGTCGCGACCGCCACGCCGGAGCGACTCGGCGCTTTGGTGTTGACGAGCTGCGACGCGTTCGAGCATTTCCCGCCGCCGATCCTCAAGCCGCTGATCGCCGCCGCGAAGTTCGCGCCGACGTTCACAGCCGCGCTCCAGCCACTTCGCACCCGACTGGGCCGCAAGCGCGCATACGGTGCGCTCGCACACGAAGACATCGACGAGCTCGTCACGGCGTGGCTCGAGCCGGCCCTCACGAACTCCGACGTCCGCGCCGACCTGCGACGTCTCACCGCTTCGCTGAACCGGCAGACGACGGTGCAGGCCGGCGAGCGCCTGCCCCGCTTCACGAAGCCGGCGCTGATCGCGTGGTCGCAGGACGACGCGTTCTTCCCGATCGAGGACGGCCAACGGCTCGCCGCAACGTTGCCCAACGGTCGGCTCGAGGTGATCAAGCGGGCGCGAACGTTCTCGATGATCGACCAACCCGACGAGCTCGCGGGGCTGATCGCGGAGTTCGCGGCCGGGCGTGCTGAGAGACGCGCCGCGTGATTCATGCGGGTGCCGGCCGGGCTAGGGCCCCGAGGCTAGGGCGGTCCGGCCGGGACCCCGTCGCTGTGCACCTCCGCAGCCGTGTTCGTGATCAGCCGCGCGCCGCGACCGTGCGTGATGAAGCTGAACCCCCACCTGGTGAACACGACAACGCGGTTCTCGAACCCAACCAGATACCAGAGGTGAACGACCAGCCACGTGACCCACGCAAGGAAGCCGCTGAGGTGGAGCCCCTTGATGTCGGCCACTGCTGAGCCGCGCCCGATCGTGGCCAGGTTGCCCTTGTCGTGGTAATGGAACGGCGGCGCTTGTCTTGACTCGAGCCGGGCGCGGACCACCTTGGCGGCGTAGCGACCCTGCTGCATCGCCACCGGCGCTACCCCCGGCAGCGTGACGACCGAGCCGTCGGTGCCACGGACCCGAACCATGTCGCCGAGCGCGAACACCTCCGGATGTCCCGGAAGCGTGAGCTCGGGACCGACCTCGATGCGTCCCGCGCGGTCGAGTTCGGCTCCGGTCAGCTCGGCCAGCCTCGCGGCGAGCTTCGACGCGGTCACGCCAGCGGCCCACACGACCGTGCGCGTCGGGATCCGCTCGGATTTGCCGGCGCCGTCAGCGACGGTCACCGACTCGGCGTCGATCCCCACCACGGTCGAGCCGAGCATCGGCGTTACACCGATCCGCTCGAGCGATCGCTGCGCCTTGGCCGACAGCGATGGCGGGAAACTCGTGAGCACTCGATCGGCGGCCTCGATCAGAAGGATGCGGCCGCTCCCGGGATCGACCGCGTCGAAGTTCCCGCGCAACGTGTCGCGCGCGAGCTCCCCGATCTGGCCTGCCATCTCAACCCCTGTCGGGCCGGCCCCGACGATCGCGAATGTCAGCCATGCCGCCTTGACATCCGGGTCGGTCTCCGTCTCGGCCGCCTCGAACGCGCTCAGGACCCGACCCCGGACGGTCAGCGCACTCTCTAACGACTTGACCTCGGCCGCGAACTCGCGCCACTCGTCGTGCCCGAAATAGGAGTAGCTCGAGCCACCGGCGATGATCAGCGTGTCGTAGTGCACCGGCGCGGGCGCGGGTACCTCGCCGACCGAGCGCAGATGAACGAGGCGCTCGTCGAAGTCGAAGTCGGCGACGTCGGCCAGCAGCACCTTGATGTTGCGGTCGCCCTTGAAGATCGCCCGCAGCGGGGACGCGATCTCGCCGGGGTTCAGCGCGCCGGTCGCGACCTGGTAGGTGAGCGGCTGGAACAGGTGAAAGTTCCGTCGGTCGATCAGCGTCACCTCGACGGGGGCGCGACGTAGCTTCACCGCGGCCTGAAGGCCGCCGAAGCCGCCACCGATCACAACCACACGATGGATGCCGCTGTCCGTCATGCTCGGGACGGTACCGGGGTCGCTCTGCGCGGGTCTCGCCCCCGCGTTCGCCACGTTGACCGCTCGCCTGGGGCGTCGACTAAACCGCAGTTGCCGCCTTGACGAGCTTCATCGTGAACTGTGAGTTGACGCGAGTGACGCCCGGGAGCTCGGCCAGCTTGTTCATGTAGAACCGTTCGTAGTCGTCGGTGTCGGCGACCCCGACGCGGATGATGTAGTCGGGGATGCCGAACATGCGCCGGCACTCGAGCACCTCGTCGAGCTGGCTGATCTGCGCCTCGAACGCTTCGACGGTCTTGCGGTCCTTGAGCGACAACTCGACGAGCACCGACACCTCGAGCCCGCGCCCGATCGCGCTCGGCTCGATGTCGGCGTGGTAGCCGCGGATCACGCCGGACTCCTCGAGCGCGCGGACGCGCCGCAGGCACGGCGAGGGCGAGAGGTTCACCCGCGCCGCGAGCTCGACGTTCGACAGCCGGCCGTCGCGCCTCAGCTCATCGATAATTGCGCGGTCTATCGAATCCATAGGTGAATATTGCCATCTCGGGCCGTAACGTGAGCGAATTCGCAGCCATATGCTCGGAAGATCGCGAGACAATGCCACGACCATGTCCCGCGACCCGATCGTCAAAAACGCGCTCTCGATCGGGGTCGCGACCGCGGTCTACGCGGTGTCGTTCGGGGTGCTATCCGTCGCGGCCGGCTTCAGTGTCGTGCAGACGTGCGTGATGTCGGTGGTGTGCTTCACCGGCGCCTCGCAGCTGACGTTCGTATCGGTGATCGCCGCCGGCGGCGGCGTGGCCGGCGCGCTGCCACCGGCGCTCCTGCTCGCCGCGCGGAACGCGATTTACGCGGTCAGCCTCAAGGACATCGTGTCCGGCAGCGTGCCCAAGCGCGCGCTGCGGGCGCAGGTGATCGTCGACGAGACGACCGCGATGGCCCACGCGCAGCCGACGCTCGCGGCGAAGCGACGCGCGTTCGACCTGACCGCGCTGTGCCTGTTCACCGCGTGGAACATCGGGACGCTGGCCGGCGCGCTCGCTGGAAGCGGTCTTGGCAACCCACGGGACTATGGCCTCGACGCGGTGTTCCCAGCGGTGTTCCTGGCCCTGCTCGCGCCGCAGTTGCGAGGAACTGAAGCGATTCGCGCCGCGGTGGCGGGCGCGATCATCGCACTCGCGCTGGTGCCGATCGCTCCGGCCGGCGTGCCGATCATCGCCGCCGCGCTCGCCGCCGTCCCCATCCTGCTCGCCTCGAGTCGCCGGCGGGCGCGGATCGCGGTCGGACAGGCGCCAGAGGTTGGTCGATGAGCTGGTGGCCGGTGATCGCGCTGTGTGCTTCGGCCTACGCGTTCAAGGTTGTCGGGCTGGTGATCGGCGCTCGACTCGGCCACGAGGCGTCCGCGCGCTGGTCGCTCGAGATCGTCGTCGTCCCGGTTCTGGCCGCGCTGATCGTGATCCAGACGTTCACCACCGGCCAGCGGTTCGTGTTCGACGCGCGCACGCCGGCGCTGCTCGTCGCCGGGGTGCTGGTGTGGCGCAAGGCTCCGTTCGTGGTCGTCGCGCTGTCGGCGGCCGCGACCGCGGCGTTGCTCCGGCTCGTCGCTTAAGTCGTTAGGGTCCCGCGCGTGATCGCCAAGAAGTTCGGGATCTTCGACCACATCGAGGGCATCCCCGGCACGCCCCCGCACGAGCTGTTCCAGGACCGGCTCGCGCTGATCAAGATGGCCGACGAGGCCGGGTTCGCCGGCTACCACCTCGCCGAGCACCACGGCAGCGACTTGTGCATGGCCCCGAGCCAGGAGCTGTTCATCGCGGCCGCTTCGCAGGTGACCACGGACATCAGGCTTGGGCCGATGGTGAAGTTGCTGCCGATGCACCATCCGGTGCGGATCATCGAGGACATGTGCGTGCTCGATCACCTGACCGGCGGCCGGCTCGAGTACGGCGTCGGCCGGGGCGCCGTGCCGATCGAGCATTACTGGTTCAGCCAGGATTGGTGGGAGTCCAGGGACCGGTTCACCGACGTCCTGCGGATCATCGAGCACGCGCTGTCATCGGAGGAGATCTCGAGCGGGAACAGCCGGTTCTTCGACTTCCCGACGATGCCGATGTCGACCAAGCCGCTCCAGGACCGAATCCCGTTCTGGTATCCGGGCAGTCCGGTTACGGCCGGCCGGCATGGGATGAGCCTGATGTGGCCGGGAAAGATCAGCCCCGAGGCATACGAGCTGTATCTCAAGACGTGGGACGAGCACCGCGGCGACGACGTCAGGTTCGACGGGCTGGGCGGGGGTCCCAATTCCGAGCCCCGCGTCGCCTACAGCATGTTGCTGTCGATCGCACCCACCGAGAGCGAAGCACGCGAGGTCGCCCGGCGCGGCATGGAGGGCCTCGTGCGCCGCACCCAGAACGCCCATCGCTATGACCACCTCAGGCTGTCCGAGCAGGAGTGCTACGACGCCCAGGGCGCGCTCCGTGCGATCCACGCGAACATGGAGCCGGCGATCGAGATCGGGTCCGGCACACCGCCGCAGATCGCCGAGCGGGTCGCGGGCCTGCTCGACGACGGGATGGTGGACTACATCTGCTTCATGTTCCCCACCGGCGACATGACCTTCGACGAGTCCAGGCGGACGCTCGAGCTGTTCATCACCGAGGTCATGCCGCAGCTCGAGCCCTCGGCGGCGCGGTCCTGACGCCGATGCCGTTCGCCGAGGTCAACGGCCAGCGCCTCCGCTACGAGGACAGCGGCGGGAGCGGTCCGCCCGTGATCCTGTCGCACGGCTTCCTGATGGACCGCGAGATGTTCGCGCCGCAGGTGCAGGCGCTCGCTCCCGAGTTCCGCGTGATCACGTGGGACGAGCGCGGGTTCGGGGAGACAGAGTTCGACGGCCAGCCGTTCACCTACTGGGACTCGGCGCGGGACTGCCTCGGGCTGCTCGATCACCTCGGGATCGATCAGGCCGTGCTCGGCGGCATGTCGCAGGGCGGATTCGTGTCGATGCGCGCCGCGCTGCTCGCCCCCGCCCGCGTCCGGGCGCTGGTGCTGATCGACACCCAGTCGGGCGTTGAGGATCCCGAGCGCATGCCGGCCTATCGCCAGATGCAGCAGACCTGGCTCGAGCACGGTCCGCTCGACGAGCTCACCCAGATCATCGCCAACCTGATCATCGGCGACCCGGCTATCAACGAGCGCTGGATCGCCAAGTGGCGGGACCTCCCGCGCGAGAACATGGGTGCCCCCGCGGACTGCCTGTTCGAGCGGGACGACATCACCGATCGCCTCGGCGAGATCACCTGCCCGGCGATCGTGTTCCACGGCACCGCCGACATGTCGATCGAGATCGACAAGGGGCAAGCCCTCACTCAGGCGCTATCCGGATGCACCGGCCTCGTCCGCGTCGAGGGCGGCCCGCACGCCTCCAACCTAACGCACCCCGATCAGGTCAACGGACCGTTGCTCGCGTTCCTGCGGTCCCTATGAGGACAGCGCGCTGCTCAACCTGTCGAGCGCGGAGAACGTGAAGTGACCGAGCGCGTGGCTGACGCGACCCTCGAGTGAAGCAAGCTGCCCGATGGCGACGCGCCCCTGAGCATCGGCCAGCGGCTTCATCTTGTCCGCCAGGTCGACAGCCGTCGGGGCCGAGCTGGGGAGCGCCGCCCGATAGCGCCGGATGAACGTCGTGGTCGCCGGCGGCACGACGGCGAACCCCGAGGCCGCGGCTGTCCGGGCCTGGTCGCACACGTCCGGCGGGTGCAGAGCGAGCGCGGCACGTCCCTCTTGCGCGAACGCCGCTATCTGTCGGTTCAGCGTGGCGCTGGTCCAGCGGAGCGGTGCGATCGCGGCAATCGCGCGCTGCTCGGCGGGGCGAACCGGATCGATCAGGGCGAGGGTTAGCTCGGCTAGAGCCTCGCCCGACAGGGCCTCCCAGGCACGCTGCTGGGCGGCGGTTCCCGTCTTGAGGCTTGCGGGGACCGCGCCCGGACACGTGGACTGCACGTGGCTGATCAGCGCGTTCACCGCTGCCTGCTCCCGACTCAGGTTCGCGAGCGTGACGCGCTCCACTCGTGACGAAGCGGCAACGAACTTGCTAGTCGACGAGCTGTCGAGCGAGGTGGCGAGCGCGGTCGTCGGCAGCGCCAGCATCAACGCCCCGAGAATGCCCGCGATCGCCCGTCGCCTCCGCACGGCGTGGAGCGTACCGGCCGCGAGGGTCTGACGTCAGGCGGCGAACATCGCCTCCGGTAGGAGCGCGCTGACGATGTACTGGCCGGCGTCGACGATCTCGGAGATCTTGAGATCGACCGCGAGGCTGCACAGCAGGTACGCGTCCTCCCGACCGAGGTCGTACGTCGTCGCGATGTGGTCGACCATCGCGCGGACGGCGTCCTGCGCGGCGACGTAAAGATCACCGCCGACGCCCGTGGTGCCGTAGAACGGCGCCGAGTCGACGCGCGGCGTCAGTGGTCCGGGAGTGCGGTACTGAGGTGCGGGGATCGACCGATGCTTCTCGAGCGTGAGCCGCAGCGCGGCGAACATCGGCGCCTCGAGGCCGGTCACGCACACCTCGCCGTCGCCCTGGCAGGCGTGGGCGTCGCCGCACGAGAACAGCGCCTGCTCGACCTGCACCGGGAGATACAGCGTCGATCCGCGTACCAGCTGGCGCGTATCCATGTTCCCGCCGAACACGCCGGGCGGCATCACCGGTTGCGCCGACGCACCCGCCGGGCACACGCCCATCGTCCCGAAGAACGGCTCGAGTGGGATCGCGATGTCCTCGCGCATGTACGCGACGTCGCCGTGCGAGAGGTCGAACACGCGCAGGTAGGCGTCCGGGAAATCCTCGGGCAGGAGACCCAAGCCGGGGAGGATCGCGGTCCAGCCCCATCCCTGGGTGCGGATGTCGAGAACCTCGATCGCCAGCGTGTCACCGGGCGCGGCGCCGTGGACCCCGATCGGCCCGAGCAGCGGGTACACGCGATTCCAGTCCAACCCCGCGATCACGCTCGTGTCCGAGTCCGGCGCGATCTGGTTGTCGCTCACGTCGCGCGTCCACACGACGACCGTGTCGCCCGAGTCGGCCACGAGCCGTGGCTCGTTCCCGGTGTCCCAGGTGAAGTGGACCTGCTCGTCGGGCAGATAGTGCGTGCGCGGCATTCGCGGCGACCTCCAGGCTCGGTTACCGCGCAACGCTAAGGGATCGGTCCGAGCGGAGGCAAACATCGCCCCCGCTCGGACCTGGCGTGTCCGTGCCGGCTGTCCTTGCCGGCAGTCCCGGCCGTTTCCAGTGCCGGAGACTCTTTCGGGCCGGCGCTCAGCTGTGCGGCAGCTGGCGCGCGCGGCCCGTGGTCACGTACAGAACTTGCGCGACCGCGCGCCGGCGAGCCCGCCGCTCGCGAAATGCGACGAAGCCGGCGACGCCGACGAGAGCCAGAAGAGATGAAGCTGCGTTGAGGATGAGGATCGTGGTCATGGCGAGTTTCCTTTCACGGACCTAGAGAGCATGTCGGCACACCCGAAGAGGAACTTCGCGAAACCCTCACAACTGCATAAGAATTCGGGCCGGAGATGGCGGGTGCGGCGCCGTTTTCCGCTGGACGCGGGGCGTCGGAACGAGTGCGGCGCGAGGAAGGGCCGGGCGCCGCGTCAGCCGACGGCGGACAGCGGCCGGCTCGCCGCGACCGCGGTGCTGGCGCGGAGGATTAGCTCCGTCGGGATCGTCTCGTGGACCCGGCCGCCCCGGCCGACCTCGATCTCGCTCAGCAGCAGCTCGAGGCTGCGCCGCCCCATCTCGTTGAAGTTCTGACGAACCGTGGTCAGCGGCGGGCTGAAGAACTCTCCGTGCGGGACGCCGTCGAAGCCGACCACGCTGACGTCGTCGGGCACGCGTCGCCCGGCTTCGAACATCGCGCGCAGCAGTCCCAGGGCCATCTGGTCATTCGCCACGAAGATCGCGGTGACTTCGGTCCTCGTAGCCAGGCGGCATCCGAGCTCATAGCCGACGTCGGCGCTCCAGTCGCCGATCATCGGCAGGGGGATGTCGGCGCCGGCCGCGAGCAGCGTGTCTCGCCACCCGGCGAAGCGCAGCCCGGGGCTCGTTCGGTCGGCGGGCCCCGCGATATGGACGACCGTGCGATGTCCGAGTTCGAGCAGGTGGCGCGTAGCCGCCGCCGCTCCCGCGTAGTGGTCGATCGCCACCGCGGAGAGGACCTGCTGGGGCCCGGAGGCCACGGCCACGAGCGGAATGTCTCCCGATAGCTCGGCGAGCGTCTGGGTCGCGTCCAGCTGCGGAGCGACGACGAGGATCCCGTCGACCCCCAGGCTGCGCAGCCGAGCGACCGCAATCGCCAGCGTGCGGCGGGTCGGAGCCGGCACGCTGACGATGCTCACGAGGTAGTCCGAATCGCGGGTCGCGCGCTCGATCCCGAGCAGCGTCCAGGCTTTGTCGTACGACGTCGGATCCAGGCTGAGCACGCCGATCGTCCTCGACCTCGCGCGGTCGCGCATTCTTGCTACGGGTGTGCGTGGATCGTTCAGCGCGCGCATCGCGGGTGCAGGGTCAGGCGGCGCGAGCTGACCGGCGCGCCGGCGTCCGACCGTCTCCCTGCCCGACCGCCGCCGCATTAGACTGGCGCGGTCCGGCAGGAAATGTTTTGAATCGATGCAAAACATATATCCACCGTCATACCCAGTGTCAAGAGATTCGGTAATCCCGCATCGGGCGGGACACAACGACATCCGCCGCAACAACCTCGAGCTGGTGCTGCGCCACCTGTCCACGGTCGGGCCCGACTCCCGAGCGGGGATCGCCGCGCGCGCCGGGCTGACCCGGGCGACCGTGTCGCGGCTGGTCGCGGAGCTGATCGAGCTCGGGGTCGTGCTCGAGGCCGGGCGCGAGGGAGGCGGCCGCGCTGGACGGCCCAGCACGCGCCTCGAGTTAGGGGGCGGCGTGCTCGCGATCGGCACCGAGGTGAACGTGGACTACCTGTCGGTGCTCGTGATCGATCTCGCCGGGCGCGAGGTCCTCCGCGACCGGATGCCGTTCGACGCCAGCGTCGGCCCGGACGCGTGCATCGCTGCGCTGGCCGACCTGTGCCGGACCACGCGCCGGCGGCTGACCTCGCGTCGCGGCCGACCGGCGCCGGTCCTGGCCGGCCTCACCGTCGCGGTGCCGGGGCTCGTCGATGTCGGTGCGGGGGTCGTCGCCGAGGCGCCGAACCTGCGCTGGCGGGACGTGGCCGTGGCCGAGCCACTCCGCCGAGCACTGCGCCTCGGCGACACGCCGATCCACGTCGGCAACGATGCCAACCTCGCGGCGATCGCCGAGTACCGGTCAGGTGAATGGGCCGGGACGCCGAACCTTGTCTACGTCACCGGCGAGGTCGGGATCGGCGGCGGCATCATCGTCGGTGGACAGCCGCTGCTTGGCACGCGCGGCTACGGCGGGGAGGTCGGGCACATGAACGTCATGCCCGACGGACCGTTGTGCGGATGCGGCCGGCGCGGCTGCTGGGAAGCCTGTGTCGGCCTGAACGCGCTCCTCCAGTCGGCGCGCCAGCGGCCCCGCGGCGACGCCCCGCCGGAGCGCAAGATCGAGCCGCTCGTGAAACGGGCCCGAAGCGGCGACGAGCGCACGCTCCAGGTGCTGGCTCAACTCGGGCGGTGGATCGGCGTAGGCGCCGCCAACCTGGCGAACCTGTTCGACCCCCAGGTGATCATCCTCGGGGGTTACTTCGTCCACCTCAGCGATTGGATTCTTCCGGCCGCCCAGGAGGCGCTCGAGGCCGGGACCCTCGCCGGCGCCGCCCAGACGCCGCAACTCGCGACCTCGACGCTCGGGTTCACCGCCGCCGCGCAGGGCGGCGCGATTCACGCGATCGAGCGCGTGATGTCTGATCCGACGACGCTGCTCGCCGTCGCGTGACCTCGGCGGCTGCCGCCGGCCGGCGCCACTACCTCGACCGCACCGCCGACCACGCCCGAGCGATCGCTGCGCCGAGCCTGCAGTTACCTCGGACAATCTCGAGGTTGACGCTCACGCTGTGGCGGTCCGTGTGCTCGTGGATGTAGTCGAGCAGGAACGGGGTGATGTCCTTGCCGCGCACGGACTCAGCGTCGGCCGCGTCGAGTGCCTCGGACAGCAGTCGGTCGTGCAGGGCAGGGTCGAGCTGAGCCGCCTCGGGCAGCGGGTTCGCGACCAGAATCCCCCCCGGACGCTCGAGTGTGTCCGCCGCGTGCATCACCTCCGCGATCTCCTCGGGGGTGGCGACGGCGAAGTCGACCGTGTAGCCGCTGTCGGTAAGCCAGAATGCCGGGAAGCGATTCGTGCCGAACACGAGCACGGTGACGCTCAGCGTCTCCAGCCGCTCGAGCGTCGCGCCGATGTCGAGGATCGACTTGACGCCCCCGGCGACCACCGTGATCCGGCAGCTCGCAAGGATCCCGAGATCGGCCGACTCGTCAAACGTCGTATCGGCATTACGGTGAACGCCGCCGATCCCGCCGGTGGCGAACACGCGGATGCCGGCCTGTGAGGCAAGGAGCGCGGTCGCGGCGACGGTCGTGCCGCCGGTGGCGCCCTGCACCATCGCCACCGGCAGATCGCGGGCGCTGAGCTTCAGCGCCCCATCGCTGGCGACGAGCCGCTCGAGCTCGTCGGGCTCGAGGCCGACGTGCGCGACTCCGTCGAGCACCGCGATCGTCGCGGGCACCGCACCGCAGTCGGCCACGGTCCGCTCGAACTCGAGCGCGGCCTGGAGGTTCTCGGGTCGGGGCAGTCCGTGGGTGATGATCGTCGACTCGAGCGCAACGACCGGAGCGCCGTCACGGAGCGCTTGCGCAACGTTCTCGGACAGGACCACTCCTTGTCTCACGCCGCCAACGTAGCGCACGCTTCTGCCAGCGCGCCCGTGCGCCCGCGGGCCGTGATCATGTCGGGCATGCAGTTCCCGATCGCCGCGACGGACAAGGGCAGACCGCTGTCGATCTGCACGATCGGCGATCTGATCCTCGACGTGATCGTCCTGCCGAACGCCCCGCTCGCCCCGGATGCCGACACACCCGCAACGATCCGCTTTGGCGCCGGCGGTCAGGCCGCGAACGTCGCCGCGTGGGCAAGCGCGCTGGGTGCCACCACCCGTCTCATCTGCAAACGGGGCACCGACCCGTCGAGCGAGCTGGCGGCGACCGAGCTCGCGCGCTACGGCGTCGAGATCTCCGGACCGGTGTTCGAGGGTCGCGGCGGCGTCGTCGTCTCGGTCCGCGACGCCGACGGCCAGCGGACGATGGCCTCCGATCGGGGCGTCGCCTCGCTGCTCGACCGCTCCGAGATCGACCCCTCGTGGGTGCAGTCGTGCGACGTGCTGCATGTGTCCGGCTACTGCCTGCTCCGCGAGCCGATGGCCCAAGCCGCGATCGAAGCGGCGAGGCGGGCCCCCCGCGTCACCGTCGATCTCGCCTCCGCCCACGACATCGAGATCGTCGGCGCCGAGCGGTTCGCCGAGCGTCTACGGGCCCTCGAACCGGACCTCATCTTCGCCACCGAGCCCGAGCGGGCCGCCGTGCCCGACTTCGACGCCTCGTGGGTGATCAAGCTCGGCGCGCGCGGCGCGCGGTTCCCGGAGGGCCTGCATCCAGCGCGGCCGGTCGTCGCCGTCGACACGACCGGCGCGGGCGACGCGCTGGCGGCCGGCTACCTCGTCGGCGGACCCGAGTGCGCAATCGAGGCGGCCGCGCGCGCCGTCGGCACGATCGGCGCGATGCCGCCAGAGGTGGCTACCCGAATGTGAACGAGTACGCCTCAGCGCCAGGCTCGGCGAAGGTGATTTCCAGCGTCCGTTCGCGTACCGCGGCGTGCTGGCGCACGAGCTGGTAGAGGCGACCGTCTCGTAGCTCGCCGTTCCCGTCGTCGTCGACGTCCAGGCCGTGTGACCGGCCGGGAGCCTCGCCGTCGAGGAGTACGCGGAACGGAATCGGCCCACGCGCGCCGGGGGACAAAACGACGTGTGCGTCGCGTGACTGAAACCGGAACGCGATGCTCCCGCCGGCCTGGTCCAGCACCACGTTCTCGCGACCGACGGTCCACTCGCCCGCGAGCGCCCAATGGTTCACGCGCAAGTGCTCGGGCAGTTCGAAGGCGCGGCGCGCCCCGGGCGTGGCGCCGCCCGGTGATGCGAACCGCTCGCCCCGCGCGGAGCCCACATAAGTCTCGGGCGTGCGCAGGTGGTCCCAATCGGCCTGCGCCTCAACACCACTCGGGTTGACCGGAGCGAGCTTCCTCTCAACGCCGAGGAGCTCCTGGATCACACGCTCGGACTGCTCATACCGGCCCTCGCCGAAATGCCGGTCGCGGACGATCCCTTCCCTGTCGACGAAATAGAGCGCCGGCCAGTAGTTGTTGTCGAACGCGCGCCAGATCGCGTATTCGTTATCGACCGCGACCGGATAGTCGATGCCGCGCACGCTCGTCGCCCGGCGCACGCCTTCGGGCTCGTGCTCGAACGAGAACTCCGGCGTGTGGACCCCGATCACGACCAGCCCGTCATCGCGGTAGGCCTGCCACCACGCCCGGACGTACGGCTCCTGGCGAAGCCAGTTGATGCACGTCAACGTCCAGAAGTTCACGACGACGACTCGGCCCACGAGCTCGGCCGGGGCCAGCGGCTCGGAATTGATCCACTCGTCCGCCCCGTCGAGCGAGGGCATGTGCAAACGCTCGGGCACGGCCGACTAGGTTCGGCTGCTGAGTGTCGCCATCTCGGTTGTGCCCACGAACAACTCCCTTCACTGGAGGTGCGGCGCCTCCTCGGGGGTGGAGATTACGACGAACACGTGCTCTCCGACTAGGATGGCTCGCTACCGATGGAGAGTGCCTTCCCCGGGTTCCAATGATGCCGGGCCGGGGCGTCGGCACGTATGTGAGGCCAGGGACTCATGGGCGCGAGATACACGGGGGGCGAGGAGACTCACATACGCATTCACGGACCTAGAAGGCTCACATGAAGCGCGGCGGCGCTCTAGCGCCACCGAGGCGAGCCTCGTGGCACATCGGGCAAATCGGACCGGATTCACGATCGGTCATGGGTCCCGCTCCTTCGAGGGTTATTGTGGCGAATCGTGAGCCTATGACCAGCTCGCGCACTGGGCGGCACGCGGGCTATCGGCCACGTCAACCGGCCACTAGCGTTGGGCCGCTGTTTCTCGACCAGGGATCCCCGTTTGGAGAAGTGGAGCACATTCGCGACGGTTGCTGGCGGCGCTGCAGCTGGCCTCACCGGCCTGCTGTTCGTCGCGGTGTCGATTCGGATCGACGTCATCGCGAAGTCTCAGGAGCTCCGAAACCGCGCGGCGCAGACACTCGCGCTGTTTGCCACCGTGCTGTTCATCGCGATCCTCCTGTCCATCCCGGATCAGTCGATCCGGGTCCTGGGAGTCGAGTTCGTGGCACTCGCCGTCGTCATCGGAGGCGGCATGCTGATTCTGGATCGACGCGCCAAAGTCGGGCCAACCACGCCCGATACCACCGCGCGCGATGTCGCGTCGATCCTCGACGCGGTAGCGCCCAACGCCCTCACGTCGATCCTGCTCCTGATCGCCGGCCTCCTCCTGGTCTTCGGACTCCATGCCGGCCTCGATGTCTTGGTCTTGCCCGTAATCGTGGCTCTCGCTGGAGGCGTTACCAGCGCCTGGCTGCTGCTGACGAAGATCCCGCAGTAGCTGTCGCGGTTGATTAGCCGGCGGTGCGAGATCCGCGTAGGAACTGCGCGATCGCGTCGGTGGTCAGCTCGTCGAGCTGATCGGGTGTGATCATCCCGGCGGTCAGGAGTGCGGCGATGCCCTGGATGGTTGAGAACAGGACGAGGCCGACGCGTTCGGGGTCGCCGGGCTGGAGCTGACCGATCGCCTGACCCTGGAGGATGAGCTCCATCATCACCGAGAAGGCGCGCTCCATCGCGTCGTGCAGGCTCGGCTCCGTCGCGCGGTGCTTTGAGGCGAACATCAGGTCCAGCAGCGCGGGGTCGGTGGTCGCGAACCGGATGTAGGCCGCGGCGGTCGCTTCGAGCCGCGGCTGGAATTCGTCTCCGGCGCCGTCGGCGGCGGCGCGCAGTTCGGCGCCGAGGCGATCGAATCCGGATTCGGCGAGCGCGTCGAGCAGCGCTTGGCGGTCGGGGAAGTGGCGGCGGGGTGCGCCGTGGCTGACGCCGACCTCTCGCGCGAGCTCCCGCAGTGACAGGTCTTGGACGCCACGCTCGCGGACCGTCCGTTCGGCCGCGGCCAGCAGCGCGCTGCGGAGGTTCCCGTGGTGGTAGGGCCGCTCGGTCGGCGGTTGCGCGTGGTCGGTCGTCATCCCGAGCAGATTAGCGAAGCGAAGTTGCTCTTGACAACATTGTGGTCGGCGCCTACATTGTTGGCCATGACTACTTTCTCCACACAGGACATTCCCGCCATGACCGGCCGCACCGTGATCGTCACCGGCGCCAACAGCGGTATCGGACGGGCCGCCGCCAAAGCGCTCGCCGCGAAGGGCGCCCGCGTGGTGCTCGCCGTGCGCGACACCGACAAGGGTCACGCCGCCGCCGCGCAGATGACCGGCGCGACCGAGGTGCGCCGGCTCGACCTCGCGAGCCTCGACTCGATCAGAGCGTTCGCCGCCGGCTGGGACGGCGAGATCGATCTGCTGATCAACAACGCCGGGATCATGATCCCGCCCAAGTCGCTGACCGCCGACGGCTTCGAGCTGCAATTCGGGACCAACCACCTCGGCCACTTCGCCCTCACCAACCTCCTGCTCGAGCACATCACCGGTCGGGTGGTGACGGTCTCCTCCTCGGCCCACCGCTTCGGCGCGATCGACTTCGACGATTTGCAGTGGGAGCGGCGACCGTACAAGGCGTGGCGCGCCTACGGGCAATCCAAGCTGGCCAACCTGCTGTTCACCGCCGAACTACAGCGCAAGCTGATCGAGGTCGGATCAAGCATCAAGGCGACCGCCGCGCATCCCGGCTACGCCGCGACGAACCTTCAGTTCCATTCCGAGAACCGGGCGATGGACGCGTTCAACGCGGTCGCCAACCGCTTCCTCGCCCAAGACGAAGACGGCGGGGCGCTCCCCACCCTGTACGCCGCGGTTGCCGACGTCCCCGGAAACAGCTTCGCCGGGCCGGCTGGCTTCATGGAGTGGCGCGGCGGAGCCAAGCTGGTCAAGCGGACCGCCGCCGCCGAGGACACGGACGTCGGCCGCCGACTGTGGGAGGTCTCCGAGCAGCTCACCAGCGTCCGCTTTCCCCTGAGCGCCCCGGCGACACAGGCCAACGGGAAGGTCGCGGACGAGCCGGTGTCGAGCCTTGAGGCAACCACTAGCTGAAACCGGCCCCGGATACCCGGTGGCACCGATGGTCGGCGCAAGCCTCCATCTCGCGGGCCCACTCAAAGTTACCCACGACAGCGATTGGCCCGGCTCGACCCGGAGGTAGGAGCCGGGCCGTTGACAGCGGCTGAGCGCTACCCCTCGTTGAGGATCAGGAGCGTGTCTGGGCGAACACCGTCAGCCGTCATCGCGTCGCCGGCCGCCTCGGTCGCCATGAACTCCTGAAAGGCGGCCATGTCGGGGATCTCCGCGATCAGTCCGACCCGGTTTGAACCCGCCGGATCCCGAAAGGCGCGCATCGTGATGCCCAGCGGCCCAAAGACTTCCTCTCGTTTGGATGAGCTCAGCCAACGATCGACGTCGTCGACCTCGTGAAACGCAATATGCGTTGCCATCGTCCCTCGTCTCTCCACGGCAAATCTGCGCGGATTGTGTGTGCGATCGACGCCTATCGGCGTCCTCACTTAGATCTGAACCTGCTCGACTGGTGTTGAACCGACGCGCCCCGCGCCTGGCCAGGAAACTCCGTGTCGCTACGCCATTTCGAGGTGCGCGACTTCGGCCACGCGCTCCTCAGGCGCACCAGCGAACCCGCCGTCGACCGGCAGCGCCGGCAGCAGCGTGCCGTTCGTGAACCGCTCGCTGTGCTCCTTGGTGTCCCACACGACCGAAATCAAATACCCGCCGTCAGTCGGCCCCGCGACGTGCGCCGTCTGTCCATCGGGAAGGCCCTCAGCGGGATGCACCGCCTTGAGCATGGACTGATACTGCTCCTCGGTTCCGCCCTTCCAAAAGTGCGTCTGCAGAAATGCCATGGCCCCCGGTCCCTTCAGTTGACTTTCGTTTGACCGTACTCCACACGTAACCGGACTGTCGTGCCCTATGGGGTCGTCCGGCAGGTCGACGAGCTGACGACGGAGTTCGTGGCGGAGCGCTCCGCCACGAAGGAGTCGTGTCGCTCGGAGACATCCTGAGCTTTGCCGGTTTACGGCCAGCCGATCATGGCAATATATGCACCGTGCATATATTACGAACGGAGGGGAACATGACTACGTTGCACGGTGGTTTTCGGATCGCGTCGTGGGACGAGAACGCTTATCACGAAGGTGAAGGCCGACGGCTTACGAGGGCCGCGGTGTCCCAGCAGTTCGAGGGGGATATCGCCGGCGAAGGCGCGGCAGAGTGGTTGATGGCCTACCAGGCCGACGGCACCGCGCGGTTCGTCGGGCTTCAGCTCGTCGAGGGCGAAGTCGCCGGCCGGCGCGGCACCTTCGTGCTCGAGACCAGCGGCGAGTTCGACGGTCGCGTCGCTCGGTGGGACGCCAGCGTGGTCCAAGGCAGTCCGACCGGCGAGTTGGCCGACCTGCGCGGCCAGGGCAGGTTCGAGGCTCCCCACGGCTCCGAGGCGTCATATGAGCTCGAGGTCGAGCTCCCGGACCGCTGATCCGGCGACCGCCCGGCTGTCGAACCTACTCGGGGCCTGGGCGCTGGCCATTTCCGACCGCATGGATCGGGCCGTCGAAGCGTCCGCGGGTCGCGGTAGCCAAGCTCCGGCCGCACTCGTAGCCCTGCATCAATTCGCGGATGGGAGCACGATCGAGGAGCTGCGGCGAGTGCTCGGCCTGTCTCACTCGGCGGCGGTCCGCCTCATCGACGGCCTGGTCGGCGACGGTCACGTAACGCGCGAGGCAGCCGCTCAGGACAGGCGCTCGGTCGCTCTCACCCTAACGCCGTCGGGCCGCGCCACTGCCCGGCGGATCGCCGCCGCGCGTCAGAGGGCCGTCGAAACGACGCTCGAGGGCCTCACCCAGGCCGAGCTACGTGCCCTCACCCGGCTCGCGGAACGCCTCACCGCCGACGTTGCCAGTCTCCGACTGGACGAGCGACGCGAGGGCGCTACGCCTCCAGGCGGATGGCTGTGCCGCCTGTGCGACTTTCAGGCCTGCGGCCGGTCTGACGGCAGATGCCCCGCGGCGACAATCGCCGCGGCGAATCACTCCTAACCCCATCGTCTCGAGAGTGCAATCCACGAGGAAACCCGGACGGCCGAAGTGATCGTGCCGCCGATGACGGTCGCGTCACGGCACCCGTTGTGCGCGTCGGGATCGGGCCAGGCCTCGTGCGCGGCGACGGGCGAAGCTATGGTCTGCGGCCACAGACGCGCACGCTGTAGTTGGCACGCTAACGACGCTCGGTCATGAACCTGGACGACACCAAAGCTGGACTCCTCGATGCGGCACTTGACGAGTACGCCGACGAGCTCCGTCGCGCCGGCGAGGACGCCGCGGCGGTGACGCTTGCCTATACGCATAGCCTTCATCGGTGCTGGCGCACGATCCTGCGAATGTTGCCCGTCCCGCAGGAGTCGTCGGTGCTGGACGTTGGGTCAGGGCTCGGGGTCCTCGCCTTTGAGTTGGCTGCGAACGTGCCCGTTCGCATCCAGGGTGTCGACATCGAGCGCGGGTTTGTCGAACACGCCACCACGCTGTTAAACCGCCTCGCCGCCGTCGGCCTGTTTGTCGATGGGGCGAGGATTGGGTTCTCGGTGGGTGACATCTGCGCGCTTGATCTTCCGGATGAGTGTTTCGATCTGGTGTTCGTGCGGGAGCTGTTCCAGTTCCTACCGGATCCGGCACAGGCCGTCGATGAGCTTTTCCGGGTCGTTCGGCCGGGGCAGTACCTGTGTGTCAGCGACATGGACGACCAGCTGCGGATCACCTGGCCGCCCGACAGTCCTGCTCTCGAGCGGCTGGTGACGGCCGTATCGGATGTGCAGCAAGAACGTGGTGGCGACCGCCAGGTCGGTCGTAAGCTCACGAGTTATCTCCGCGCCGGTGGCTTTGAGATCAACTCTGTCGTGGTGTTACCCGAGGCTCAGCATCGCGTGGTCGATCCTGGCGACTCGGAGCGGTCGCTGATCATCGAGCAGCTCCACGCCGCGCGTTCCCGCGTGTTGGCGGCAGAGGTCATCGAAGCCGATCGCTTCGACGCCGATCTGGCTGCGCTGGAGCAGGAAGCACCGTTCGAGGAGTTCCGGACGAGCTCCAGAATCATCGTTATCGGTCGAAGGCCCATCTGACGCTCGATCCCCCGAGGTCCGCCCACTCCGCCGAAGCAGACCTCGTCGCGGCGGCTCGTGACCACCCATTCGTCGATGGGGCTGGAAGCGCGCTCGCGGTCGCGCACGAATCATCCGATCAGAACGACGGGACAACCCACGCTGTCCCGTTCCTTGAAAGGACTCTCGGACCGTGCCAGGCACCATCACCGTCACCGACCGTTCGATTCTGCGGAGCATCCAACCGGACAGGCCGCTGATCGGATCAGCTCCAGGCGCGTCGTTCGACGGTCTGGACGGAGGTCCCGTCTCGTCGGCGTGCGACCAGGAAGTGCGTCTGGTCATGTGCCTGCTATTGGCCTGACAGTGTTGCTCGCGCGGCGAAGCTGAGGCGCGGGAGAGCGCGTCGCTAGCGCACGATCGTGAAGCTGACGGTGAGCGGCTTGCTCGCCTGACCGTCGATCGAGGCGATCGCCTGCAGGCGGTAGGTGCCCGGCCGGAGCTTGCGGCCGTTCAGCCGGCCGCTGAAGTGGAGGGTGTTGCCGGCCTGCTCGTACCGGGTGCACCGCTTGTACTTGCGGCCTTTCGCCGGGTGAACCGGCGGGGCCACACAGCGCTTGCCCTTCTTGACACCGGATATCGGGGTGAGGCGCGTGCCGGGGACATCGTTGTGCGCGAAGTGCCCAAGTACCTTGTAGCGAGTGCAGTGGGTTTGCTTGGCGTGGTGCTTACGCTTCTGCTTCGGCGGCGCCACACAGCGATGGCCCTTGCGTATCCCGGGGAGCGGCTTGAGGACAGTGAACGTAGTTGTCGCCGGAAGCGAGTCCTGGTAGGTGATCACCGTCGCGGTGACGGGCTTTGGCTTCGGGTGCTTGCTCTTCGTCTTCTTCGTTGGTTGCGCGCGGGCGCTGCGGGCGTATCCGGTCGGGAGCAGTACGGCGTGGATCGTCGCGCCGCCGGAGGCCGCCCGGAACTTGCGGGCGCTGAGGTGCAGTCGCGTGATCCGCGGCGCGACCGCACCGAAAGCATCAAACACGTTCGTGTCGGACGCTGTGGTGTACGCGCCAGTACCGCCATACGATGCGCCCACGGTGAGAAGGCCGGCGGCGCGCGGCGTGAGCGAGCAGCTTGCGAGACCGGAGCCGTTCGTCGTCGCGATGCACGTTTGGCCGCCCAGCGCCAGCGTCACCGCCTGCCCGACGATCGGCGCGGCCGGAGTCTGGGTCACATCCATGAGCGCTGCGCTGATGGTCGCGGGCTGCCCGATGATCCCTCCGGGTTGGCTCGGGTTCAGGGACAGGAACGCGGTCGCCTTGCCGGCCACCCAGTGGACCTGAACCGGCGCCGAGGTCAACGTGGTCCCGTTCACCACGGCCGAAGCCGTGATGGTGTCGACGCCGGCGAAGACGCCCGAATAGGACGCATCGGCCTGCCCCGCTCCGTTCGCGTCCGCCAGCCGGGTCTGAGGGTTGGGGCCGCTGATGTTGAAGTGGACGGGAGTGCCCGACGCGCTCGGGAAGTTCTCCAGGGTCGCCGTGAAGCCAACGGCCGAACCGGTGGGTGGGTTCGACAAGCCGTTTTCGGCGAGCACGATCTCGGGTCCAGCGCTCGCCTGCGAGCAACCCGAGCCCGACACCTTGTAGACCGTGTCGCCGCGCGCCACGTATGCGCAGCCATCCGGGCCCGCGCCCACCGCTTGGTTCTCGAGGTTTCCAGTCGTGCCGCCGCCACCACTGGCGATCCTTGTCAAAGTCGCCGGGCTCTGCGTGAGGTCGATCCGGTAGACGTCGCCGCCGTCGTCGGCAACGTAGAGTGCGGTCGCGCGCCCGCCCGCGTCGTGGCTCGCGACGGCGATCCCGACGGCGGATTTCGGCAGTGTCGCGATGTCGGAAGTGATCGTCGGCGCGCCGCTGTTCGTCCCGGTGATCGAGTCGATCTGCTCGCATGCGGAACCAACGCACGTGACCACGAACATCGTCCCATCGGGCGCGAATGTCAGTCCGACGACGGGACCGGCCTCGGTCACGTAGTTGCTCACAGACGGGCTGGAGCTATCGGGATCGTGCACGCGGGTGATCGCATCCGACGAGAGTGACCCGCCGCAATCGTCGCCGGCGAACACGTCGCCGGACAGCGGGTCGACCGCCATGTTGTACTGCGGGCAGTAGTTGAAACCGTCCGCGTGCGTGACGACGACACGTTCGGTCGCGCCGGTGGTCGGATCGAGCTCCAAGAGCCTCGGCTCAGAGTTGTTGCCGTCGGTCGCGTTGGCGGCGGCCCAGAGCTCGCCGTTCTTGCCGAACGCGATCGAGTCCAGCCCATCGCTGGGCGCGAAGTTGGTGTCCGGTAGCGCGTTCGCGGGCCCAGCCGTGCCCCCCGAAGGACCGAAGCGATAGATATGCCCGTCGATATCGTCGGGTACGTATACGTTGCCGGACGCGTCGAACACGGGGACCTCGGCCCCGTCGCACGCCGGAGTGGTGAACGTCAGACCGACATTCGACACGACCGCCTGCTGGTTAGAGCCAAGCCCGGACGCGAACGGCGAGACCGAGAATCCGCCCGATCCAGTGGGCAGCGTCTCGCCGCAGGCCGGCGGTCCCGCAGGTCCGAAGCTCACCGCCGCGCTCCCCGGAACCGGCAGGTTGCCGTCGCTCACATCCGTTGCAGTAAACCTGACGGTCTCGCTCGTCAGATCCGTCGCGGTGAAAGTGGCGACGCCGTCGCTGCCCGTCGTCGCCTGCAGCGACGCGGGTGTGACGGACGCGCCCGCGCCGTTGTCCGAGAGCGAGACTGTCTTTCCCGCGGCTGGGCGGCCGAGCGCGTTCTGGAGATATATGGTGATCGTCGCCTGCGAGCCTCCGTCGTTGACGACGTTCGCGGGGCTGGCCGCGATGCTCGCGCCGGTAGCCGCCGGTGTCACAAACGTCAGCGACGGGTCGGTGGTCAGCGCCACCCCATCGCTCGCGTCGGTCACGGTGAATGTCACGGTCTCCGGGGCCGTATCGGTGACCTGGAACACCGCCGTGCCGCCGGTCGCGTCCGTGGTCGCGCTCGACGGCGAGACAACCGCGGAGCTGCCGGCTTGCGGAGTGAGAGTCACTTGCTTGCCGGAGATCGGGAAGCCGTTGGCGTCGCGCAGATCGACCAGCACGGTGCCGGTGGTCTTGCCGTCGGCCGGCACGTCGGTTTGGTCGGGACCGGAGGTTCCGGTCGCCGTCGCGACCGACACGGAGGGGTCGGCAGCCTCGGGCGTGTAATGGGCGAGTGCACGGAGAAGCTGCGGGTAGTTTGCGTCGCCAAGCCCGACGTGAGCGAAGTCACTGCCGAGGTCGCCCGCCGTGTGGAACGCCGATGTGTTCGCAAGCGGGTAGAGCGCGGCGTTGACGTCTCCGACGTCCTCGCCAAGCTGGCTGTCAAGATCGGCAACGATCGACGCCCATTCCGGCGCCGCCATGCTGGTCCCGCCCCACTGGAGATTGTCGGGGCATCCGCCGGCGTCGGCTTCGCAGATTTCTGGCCCCATGATCGGGTTGGCGGGCGCCACGAGATCGGGAACCGACCGCCCCGAGGCGGTTGACAGGCCGCTCTGGTATGCGGGTGCAGCGAAATCCCTGGACACGCCGAAGCCGCCTTGGCCGGTGGGCGGGCTGTCCCCGCTTCCGTCCCACCAATTCTCGGTCCCGTAGGTCCCGCCCGGGCCGGGAACCAGAGTGCTTCCCCCGACCGCGGTCGCGTTCGGCGAGTCGGCCGGAACGGCGACGGTGTTCGCGCTTCCGTCCAGGCACGTCGAGCCACTGTCCCCGGCGCCGTTGAGCACGCTGACGCCGCTGGCAGCAGCGCTCGCGAGCACCGAGTCGATCGCCTTGGCCTCAGCGATCGGGGTTTGATCCTCGCATTGCGCCCAGGAGTTCGAGATCACCGTGTCGCCGTCGCCGATCATCGTCTGGAACATCTGGACGAAGCTGGTGTTTGCCGGCGCGTCGTAGACGACGACCGGCGCATTTGTCGGCGCCGTGCCCGCCAGCACCGTGTCGATGTCGAGGAGGACCTCGCCCTCACCGCTCCCGGGCGCCCCGACGCCGCCGGCAACCGGGGTTTCGCTCAGCCGGCTGAGTTGGGAGGCTGAGTCCAACCCCACCGCGGACAGCCAATCTCCGACGTCCGACGAGTTGAACGTGTCGAACTCGAGCAGGCCGATCTTCGGCCACTGCCCGGGCGTGCGTGGCCTGAGCACGGGCGATCGTTGTCTGGCCAGCCGGCGGAAATCCGCGGCTGCGCCCGGTGGACAGGGAGGGACACCGTTCGGCGGCTTGCCTGCGCTCAGGCAGCCCGAACCCGTCGACATCAGGCCCCACGGGACGTTGCACGCAATCGCGTTCAGCAGCGTCGCGGCCAGCGCGGCGGGCAGAGCTTTGGTCGCGAACAGATATTTCGCCGCGTTCTGGATCACCTTCAAGCAGTCGCCGAACTGCTCGCTGAGGTTGACGTTTTCGGTCTCGTTGAAACACTGACCGTTGAAGCAAGCGGTGACGCTGACTGAGCAGACGCCGTTGGTGCATTGGTTGGTTACCTTCACGTAATGCGGCGCCGGCAGCATCGGCTCCGCCACGTCGGACAAACCCATCACGGCCTGCACGTCGGGGGAGAGCGAACCCGGAACCGCGGGCGCCTGGACATTGGCATACACCGCTCGTTTTCCGACGCGGAAGTCACGGATCGGCGTGTCGAACGCGCGCTCGGCGTCGGTACGCGTCCCGCGCACGATCAGCGACAGTCGGTTCGCGGACACCTGAATCGGCTTGAACCCCTCGGACGCCAGCCATGACCTGACCTGGTCATACGTGGAAAGGCTCGGACCGAACCTGTTGGCAAGCTGCGACTGCGTCAAATAGCGATTGTGAAGCGGAGAGCTCGGATTCTCGACACCGCTCAGGTAGCGCTCGAACGCCCCCTGATTCGCGCGTCTGAGCACGACCGTGACCGTCAGAAGCCGACGGGCAGATCCGCGGCGTAGCGCAAGCATGTTCGCCGGCAGCATCGGCTGCCGGTCGCCCGCGACCCGAACCATGAGGGCGCCAGCCGGACCCGTCGCCGCGAGCGCCTCCGTTGCTGCCGCGAGGCCGGCGAGGATGCCGATCGCAAGCGTCAGGAGCAGCGAGACTCGCCAAGCCCACGGGCGTCGAGGATCGCCGCCACACGCAACGCCCTCAACTCGACTTCGTCGCAAACGTAACGGCCCCACACGGCCCCCTTTCGGCGACAGTCCATCGCCGGCAAGGATCGTAACCGCCATGTCAAGCAGGAACCCGACCAGCCGGACGCCAGCCCACCGAGTACGCCAACGGCTCGCGCCGCGTGGGGCGACTCATGTTCCTGCCTCAGCGACTCGGTGGCGGGATCTGGCGGCTCGAGCTCGAGGACGGTGAGGAGCACGTGTTGCGTGGGGATGTGACCACGGCGTCTCTCTTTCCACGTTTCCGCGAGCGCTTTCTTGGCTGCCGGTGTCATTGGCCCCGAGAACGCCGCGTGCGTAAGCGCTTTGAGTCCCGCAGGGCCTGGACGAAGACGCCTCCCAGCGCGAGGACGGTGAATCCGCCGGCCGAGAGGATCACCACCCAGACGAAGCTATTGGGACCCCATGGCGCGATGATCGACAACGTTGCGCCGACGGCGATCCACACGAGGCTCAGCGCTCCCCCGATGAGACCGCGCCGCCGGCCGCGCCGCCGGTCCTCTGGCGGGAAGCGCTGCCACTGGTCCCGGAACCCCCTCCAGATCGCTGGGTATACCAGGAGCATGCCGGCCGTCGTCACGATCAACGCTACTGCCATGGTGATGCCGAGCACAACGCCCACAGCGTCGTTGTACCGGAGTCGCGTCGCGGCCGCCACCGCCGCTTTGGGGCTAAGAAGCGACAGGCTCTTTGGCGCTCGATCAGCCGACCGAAGGTTCCGCGGAACACTTGCGATCTAGTACAGCGGACCGCGTTACATCCTCAGGCTGCAGCGTTCTCCGTGGGCCAGCGCCCCAACTTAGGTGCCAGGAGCGCGAAAGCCCCGCTGTGCGGGACTTTCCTGCGATCCCGTACGTCGGACCGCGGAGCGCGGAGGTCTAGCTGGCTGGGCCACCGCCAGAGTGGCTCCGCGTCGAGTGAACGAACTTGTCGAGCTTTGCCTTGAGGGACTCCAACATCCGATGGACCTTCTCTACATCGCGATCGGCAGCCCTGGACGCGTCAACCAACATGTCAAGATCCGAGTAAAGCTCGTCCGGGTGGGGGTCCTGCGAACCTTCAGCCATCGGTATCTCCTAGGTCGATGAACGTGCCTCGTCCCCGAGGGAACGAGCCTAAGACAGCCCGCCACTCGCCGTCAAGTCCACCGCCGCGGCAGCCACCAAGCACTCATCTCGGTCTAGTTGCCGCCTGTGACGGCCACTGCGCCCACCGACGCTTCAGGAACCTCAAATAGACGGCCCCGAATACGACGACAATTCCGACGTTCGCGATCAGCCGCTCCGGTCCGCCAACGCTATGTCGAGTCCGGGCCACGTGTCCGCCTGTCGCGGGAGGGTCTGGTCCGTTCCCGGCGCGGTTTTACCTCGCGCACGCGCACTTCACCGCCGCGACCTCCGCTGAAGACGGTCACGAGCGTGCCATCGTCGAGTCGGACGAGGCGGGGCCGATCGCCCCGCTCGGTCCCAAGGGTCCGGACCGCGTCGATCGAGCGATCCCCGTACTGCGCCTCGATCGCCTCGCGTTGGGCGCTGGTGAGAGCGTCGTCCTCCCTCACCGGCGCCGGCGATTCGCTCGGCGGCGTCGCGTCGGTGAGGTCCTGCAGGATCTCATCCTGTGCCTTAAGGGCATCGAGCAGCTCCTGGTGAGCGGCATCGCTCTGCGACTGCTGTACGCGGAAGATGCCTACGGCGACGACCAGGGCCGCAACCGTCGAGACGGTACCTAACCAGCTCAGCGCGTTCAGCTTCGGTGACCCGGGCAGCGCTCCGGCGACCCCGGTGAGCAGGGCACCGAGCAGCAGACCGGACACGACCAGGAGGACGACCCGCCGCACGGCAGTGGATCGTAATCGCACCGCGGATCGATCGATTGACGCCCCCCGGTCGGACGAGCTCCTCGGGCCTCGTGATCGTCAGCTCGCCGTCGTTTGAGTCGGCTCTGTCGCCGGGTTCTGCGTTGTCAAGTCCGGCCCGCTCAGCGTTCCTCCCCAGCGCCGGGAGCGGCCAAGCGGTGTGCGATGACCGCTTGGCCGCGGTTGTCCGGCGTCGCGATAATTGCCCCGTGCTGTGGTCAGGCGTCCCTCACGACCTCGTAGGTGACGAACGCGAGGCCGTCGCCGATGGTGCTCACGCTGACGAGGCGCATAGGCTTCTTGTCGCTCGTCTCGCCGAAGAGGCGCTCGCCGGACCCGAGCACGACCGGGAAGACGACCAGCCGCACTTCGTCGACCAGGTCGTGCTCTAGCAGCGTACGGGCGAGCTGATAGCTGGCAGGCACGACGATTTCTCCGTTTAGGGCCTGCTTCAGCTTCGAGACCTCCGTGACCGCGTCGCCCTTCAGTACCGTCGTGTTGTTCCATTCGGGATCATCGAGGGTCGACGAGATCACGTACTTGGGCATGCTGTTCAACCTGTCGGCAAGCTCACCAGTCCGGGGCCGCCACCGCGCCCCGAAAAACTCGTAGCTCCTCCGACCTAGCAGCCATGCCTCGGCGCGTAGCGCCTCGTCGAGTGCGATCGTGTTCCACTGTTCGAGGTCCGCGCCCCCGAACTGGACGAACCAGCCGCCCTCGCTGAAGCCCTCCTGACCGTCCGGGTCCTGGACCACCCCATCGAGCGAGACGTTCTGCGGACCACTCATCACGATCTTTCCCATCTCCGTTCTCCTTCCGTTGGTGTTGTCACCGTTGCGAAGGCAGACACCGCAAGACCGAGAAATTGGGCGCGTCGGGGACCGCCCAGTTAGCCCCTCGATCGGTGTCTATTGGAGGATGGGACTACGACATGCTTCGGGAAGGAGTCGCGACGGTGGACACAGTGGACCTGATCACGAGAGCACGGGCTGGAGAGAGCGACGCGTTCGAAGAGCTGACCCAGCCCTACCGGCGAGAACTCCAGGTGCACTGCTACCGGATGCTCGGGTCCTTCCAGGATGCCGAGGACGCGTTACAAGACACGTTGCTCAGTGCCTGGCAGGGTCTGGACGGATTCGAACAGCGTGCGTCGCTTCGGACCTGGCTCTATCGGATCGCCACCAACCGGTGTCTCAACGCGCTTCGCTCAGCCAGCCGACGCCAGGCGAAGGAATGGGACGTGCCCGGGGCTGAACCGCCCGAGCCGACGCGAATCGGCGAGGTTCCCTGGCTCCAGCCGTATCCCGACACCCATCTCGAGGGCGCGACCGATGCGTCTCCAGGCCCGGAAGCCCGCTACGAACAGACCGAATCCATCTCCTTGGCGTTCGTGACCGCGCTACAGCTCCTTCCGCCTCGACAGCTGGCCGTGCTTGTCTTGCGCGACGTGCTCGGGTTCCACGCCAACGAGGTCGCCGAGATGCTCGACTCCACCGTAGAGTCTGTGAACAGCGCCCTCAAGCGCGCCCGCTCCAGCCTGCAGACGAGGCTGCCGTCGGGGGGCGACCGCCTCCCGGCACCCACCTCCGACTCGCCTTCGGAGGAGGCGATCGTGGCCAAGTTCGTCGCCGCGTACGAGTCCTCCGATCTCGACTCGCTGATCGCGCTCCTGACCGACGACGTCTTCATCTCGATGCCGCCGCTGCCCTTCGAGTACCAGGGACGCGTGCCGGCTTCCCGTTTCTTCGCCAGCATCTTCGGCTCAGGCCGCAAGTTCCACCTTCTGCAGACGCGAGCCAATCGTCAGCCGGCGCTCGGTGCCTACGTGCGCGACTCAACGGGTACCGGCCGCGGCGTCGGGCTCTTCGTCCTCACCCTCGCTGGCGATGAGATCTGCGCGATGACTCGCTTCGAGAACACGGTGCTTCCATGGTTCGGGCTGCCACGATCCCTCCCCAGCCGATAGACCGAAGTTCCTGATCGGGCGCGCGAGCTGCTGGATCACGCCTCAAGGGGTAGCGCTGCTGCCGATCCGGCCGTGACCGCCTACGTGGTTGCGGCTGGCCGCGCTCGAGTTAGCGCTCCGGAGCAACGGGTGCGTTTAAGTCAGGCGGCGGCGGCGCCAGCGCAGGAACGGGACTGGCGCGGCGGCGGGCGCGGCGGCGTGCGGGACGTCGTTGCCGCAGTTGGTGGTGGTGGCGGCGTGCACGAGGCGGTCGTGGTCGGCGGCTCGGTGCAGGTCGGCGACGCGCTGTTGGGCGGCGACCGGGTTGAGTTGGTGATGCATGGGTTGACCTCGTGTTGGGTTGTGGTGCGGGCACTGTGATCCGCTGCGGTTGCAGCCGGCTTGCAGTCCGGTAAACGCCCCGGCCCGGTAATCGCAACGGCGGGTGGGGTGCCGTCGGCGGTGTTCGGTGTCGGCGAGCGACCGGGATCGATACGGTCGTGAAGGCGTATGCGTTTCGGGATCCTTGGGCCTTTGCAGGCGGTCGGTGATGATGGGCGTGAGCTCGTCCTGGGCGGGCGGATGCCGCGGGCCGTGCTTGCGTTGCTTCTCCTGCGCGCGAACGAGGTCGTGTCGAGCGATCAGCTGGTTGAGGAGCTGTGGGCGGGTGCGCCGCCGGCGAGCGGCGCGAAGGGGCTGCACGTGCACGTATCGCGGCTGCGCCGGGCCCTTTCCGAGGGCCACTCAGACCCAGACGGGGAGCGGCTGGTCACGACTGCCGGTGGCTACGTCTTGAGAGTTGGGCCCGAGGAGCTCGATGTCCAGCGATGCGAGCGACTAATTGGTGAGGGCCGATCGCTGCTGGCGGCTGGACGACCAGATCAGGCACTCGCCGCGCTGAGCGGCGCAGTCGAGCTGTGGCGCGGCGACGTCTTGGCCGACTTTCAATACGACGCGTTCGCGCAGGGGGAGATCGCGCGGCTCGGCGAACTACGCGCCGCCGTGCTGGAGGAGCGGATCGCGGTCGAAATGCTGCTGGGCCGGGAGGCGCAGGTGCTGGGCGAGCTCGAGCGTCTCGTGCGCGACTACCCATACCGCGAGCGGCTGCGGGGCCAGCTGATGCTCGCCCTGTACCGGACCGGGCGGCAGGCAGAAGCGCTGGCCGCCTACCGTGCCGCACGGTCGGCTCTGGTCGACGAGCTGGGAATCGAGCCGTCAGTCGAGCTTCGGCAACTGCACGAAGCGATCCTCGCTCAGGACGAGACGTTGCTCCAGACCGACCCCGGCCAGCCGGCCGCGCCCACCGGCGTCACGACCGACGGGCGAGCGCCGGGCCACGTCCATCTCCCCGTGCAGGCGACACCACTCATCGGTCGCGAGCGCGAACTTGCCGAGCTGATGACGCTCGCTGAGTCGCGCCGGCTGATCACCCTGACCGGAACCGGTGGGACCGGAAAGACCCGGCTCGGGCTGGCGTTCGCGGCGGATCTCGCCGACCGCTATCCGGACGGCGTGTGGTGGGTTCCGCTCGCCATGGTCAGCGAGGCGCGGCTGGTACCGGCGGCGATCGCGGCGGCGCTCGGCGACATCGCGGATCTGCCGATGTATCTGCGCGGGCGAGCCCTGTTGCTCGTGCTTGACAACTTCGAGCAGGTGATCGAGGCAGCTCGCGCGGTCGCCGAACTGCTTTCCGGCGCGCCCGGTTGCGGGGTGATCGTGACGAGCCGGGAGCGGCTCGGGGTGGCCGCCGAGCAGGAGTACCCGGTGGCGCCGCTGTCGCCCCACGCCGCCGTCGAGCTGTTCACCGCGCGGGCGCGGCAGGTGGAGCCAGGGTTCGAGCCGGGCGCTGAGATCGACGCGATCTGCGAGCGGCTTGATCGACTTCCGCTCGCGCTCGAGCTCGCGGCGACGCGGGTCAAGCTCCTCTCCGAGCAGCAGCTTCTCACTCGGCTGGAGCAGCGGCTCCCGCTCCTCGCCGGCGGGCGCCGCGACCTCCCCAAGCGCCACAGCACGATGCGGGCGACGATCGCCTGGAGCTACGACCTGCTCACCCGGCCCGAGCAGCTGCTGCTCACACGGCTGGCGGTGTTCGTCGGCAGCTTCGAGCTCGAGGCAGCCGAACAGATCTGCGACGCCAATCTCGACGCCATGCGGTCACTGATCGACAAGAGCCTGGTGCGCCACGCCGACAACGGCCGGCTCTTCCTGTTGCACACTACGCGCGAGTACGCACTCGAGCAGTTTGAGTCAAGCGACGAGCGCGACGAGATTCGCGCCCGCCACGCACGCTGGTACTTCGCGCTCGGCGTCGCTGATGGTGACGGCCCCCGGGAGGGCACCGATGATCTGATTCGGCTGCGCCAGGACGCCGCCGATGTCGGACTCGCGCTCGCTTGGGCGCTCGACCACGACATCGCCGCCGCCCTCCCACTCGCCGATGCCCTCTTCGGGCCTTGGCTGGGGGATGGACGCCTCCGTGAATTACAGCGGTGGTACGAGCGGGCGCTGGCCGATCCTGCCGCACTGTCGCCGGGAGACCGCGCCAGGGCCCTCGCCGGGCTCGGCCACGCGCTGGTGTTCCTCGAGCGGCTCGAGCAGGCGCGGGCGGCATTGATAGAGGCGCTCGCGTTCTACCGGGACGCCGGCGATGAACGCGGCGAGACCGTCGTGCTGCTGAGCCTCAGCGCCGCCGAGTCAATCGCCGGCGCGCCCGAGAGCAGCCTCGCATGGGCGGAGCAGGCGCTTCCGATCTACGAGCGCCTCGACGACGCGCTGGGGAGCGCCCGCGCCTTGCACCGCATCGCTGAGGCTCTCCGTGACCTCGGCGATTTCGAGCGGTCCGCCGAGCTGTTCGTCCGCTCCATCGAGACTCGGCGCGCAAACGGTCTCGGCAGTGCTCCGTCCACGGTGCACAGCCTCGGCGACCTCTATCTCGACGCGGGCGATATGCCCACCGCCGAGCGCTACTACCGCGAGGCGCTCGCACTCGGCCTGCAAGAGGGAGACGCGCGGCTGGAGGCGTACTGCCTCGCGGGTCTCGCCTGCGTCGCGGCGCGAAACGAGGACGCGACTGCGGCCGGCCGCCTGTGGACTCTCGCCGAACGGCTCGAGCACGAGATCGGCTTCCGGATGGTCGCCGCCGAGCGAGTCCGCTACGAGCGGAACCTGACCCCACCACTCACCAACACCGACGAGTACGGCGCCGGCATCGCGGACGCGGCAAACATCGACCCGCTCACCGCGGCCGCCGAGATCGTCAACGCGTAGTGCGACAGACGCGGTCGAGAAAACAAGTCGATCGCGCCGGGACCGCCACAACCTGCTATCGCCGGGCAACCGAATCCTGCAAGGCCGCTTGTCGGTCGCCGGGAGGTCAGCGCTTGGCGATTGCTTCGCGGACGGCGGGGACGACTTCGTGGGCCCAGAGATTCAGTGTCGTGTCGGTGATGGTCTCGCCAGGACGGACCATGTACACGAACGCGGAGGCACTGTGTTCAAGCACGGCGAAAGTAAGCTCGTCTACCCACTGCGTCACTCCGCCGCCGATCCAGCGGCCCTCGTCGTCGCGGGTCGCTGGTAGCGAGTCCCGGCTGATGCGGCCTGAGACGATGTAGATGGTGCCGACATCAGTAGGGCTTCTCCCTGCCGAAGCAGCCGCTTTGTCGATGATGGGCCGTGACTCGGCAACCAGCGTGCTTCGCCAGTCGGCGGCGTGTGGTGGTACCCATCCGTCGGCCTGTCGTCCGGTTACCGCCAGCCCCTTCGGGCCACCCGATCCGATCCAGATCGGTGGCGTTGGTGCGACGGCGGGTGTCAGCTCGGTGACGTTGTAGAACTCGCCGTCGAACGTGACCGGATCGCCGCCGCCGGAGAGCGCTCTCACGACGATGATCGCCTCCTCCAGCGCTCGTATTCGGGCCCCGGGTGACAGGCGGGGGACGCCGAGAGCGACGATCTCCTCCTCCATGCCGCCGGCACCGATCCCGAGAATGACACGACCGCCAGAGATCGCAGACAGTCCCGTGACGGTCCGGGCGAGTATCGGAGCGGGACGGCTTAGCAGGTTCGTCATGATCACCGCTGCGGTGATGTTGCCGGTTGCGCCCAGAACGAACCCCAGCGCGGCGTAGGCGTCGAGGCGCTCGGCGAAGTAGGGATGGTCGCCGACGCTGACGAAGTCGAGTCCCGCCTTGTCGGCTAGACGGGCGTGTCCGAGCATCTCGCGCACCTGGTGGACGCCGGCCTCCAGCCCGAGGCCGAACAAGACTGTGTGATTGGAAGGCACGTCACGACAGCGTACGTCACGGAACCATCCCGTCCGCCTGCGGGGATCGAGGTCTAGACGCGAGTGCTGCTTTCACGTGGGAGCGCTCGTTGCAAGGCGCGCGCGCAGCAGCGCCGAAGCGACGGGCACTGTAGGCGGAGGCGGCGCTGTCCGTCCCGCGACGTCGTTCAGAACGACGCGGCCGCCTCGACCATGTGCTCCATCTTTGCGTTCAGCACCTGACGGCTGCGTGCGGGGTGGCGTCCGAAGCCGCACGATGGTGAGATCCACAGCCGTTCCTCGCCCACCACTCGCGCCCAATCCGCAGCGCGGTCTCGGATCTTCTTGACCGTCTCGATCCCGTAGCTGGCCTCGTCCACGATGCCAGCCGCCAGCTCCATGCTCTGCGGCATGTCGGCGAACGCCTCGCGCTCGAGGTACTCAGCGAAGTAACTGCACTCGAGGGCCGCGATGTCGATCACTCCATCCAGCTCCTGGAGCAACGGCACCCACGACGCGTTGCGCACGATCGGCGAGATCGGCCTGCCCTTGAAATTCCCGTTGCAGATGTGCATTCCACGGGTCACGCCATCGACGCCCTCGAAGCACCCGGCGACCAGCGCGGCTAAGTCTTCCGGGCTCATAAGACGCTCGTTGAGGATCATGCCGAAGAAGGGCACATCGAGCTGAACGTGCCGGCAACCGGCGTCGGCGAGCTCGCGGATCTCGCGGTTGACGATGCCGACCAGGTTCGGCATCTGGCGGGCCAGCTCGTCCCGCTGGTCCTGTGCGTGCACGGTGATCTCGAGCGGCCCCACGACGGTCGCCTTGAGCACTCCGCCCGGCAACCTCGACTCGCGCCGGTAGGCGGCGGCGTACCCAAGCCCGTCGGGTGCCGAGAGCTCGCCCGTGATGACCGCGTGCGCAAGATCGTCGTAGTCGAACGGGTCGGGCTCGTCGGGCTTGTCGATCTCGAACCCGTGGAGGACGCGCTGCATATGATCGATGAAGTTGTCAGTGAAGTACTCACCGCCGGTCCACTCGTCGAGCCCGAGGGCACGCTGCTCATCGATCGCCGCAGCGGCCGCGCGGTTGAGCAAATCGTCGTCTTCCTCCGAATCGAGCTCACCGCGGTGGTAGCGAGCGAGCTGATCCTCGTGCTCGTCGAGCTTCCACCAGGATCCAACCACCGTGGTCCGCAGCGCCATCGACCGCTCCTTCCTGTCTCAGAGTCTTGAAGTACCTGATGACCCCTGCGCTTTTTATGCCAGCTGACGAAGCACGTGCTCGACGTCCTGCGGGTTGAACGGCCATACGAACAAGGCGCGTTCGTGTCCGGTCGCGTCGAGCACATACGCCGCCTCGGTGTGGTTGATCCGATATGTAACCGTGCCATTGATCCGCCACGTCGTCGCCTTGACGGCGATTCGGTAGTTGTTCCACACGGCAGCTAGGTCCGCCGGACGGCCGATGGCCCAACGCCATTCCGGGACGAGACGCCACTCCCGATCGTCTTGGAGGAGGTACCGCCGCGCGTTCGCGTACACGTCGACGCTGACCGAGAGGATCACCGGCCGCTCAGCGGCCGGCATCTGACGTTCCACCTGGTTGAGCACCTGCGCTTCGAGCGGGCAGAAGTTGCGACACAGCGGATCGATGAACGTCACAATCACCGGCCGTCCTCGGTTCGCTGCGACCGATACAGGTCGGCCGTCCTGGTCACGTAGTGAGAAATCGGGAGCGCGACGATCGCCGGCACCCCAGGTGGACGCCGGAGGCGAGACCAGCGACACAGGCGAATAGGCGGTCGTAGCCGTGGTGCGGCGGGAGCGGCCCGCTGCAAGGACCGGCACGGCGACCGCAGCCCCACATAAGACCGCCAAGGCGGGAATAGCCCACCGCAGTTCTCGCGGCAGCCGGGTACTCCTCGGGACCTCCCGCCGTTCCCGCCGCTGCGCCAGATGACGACGCGCTCGCGTGATGACGACCGCGAACGCAAACAGTGCAGCGATCCCGCCAGCCACGGCGCCGATAATCGTCAGAGTCCCAGCGCTCCCCGGCCGCGCCGGTCCGCCACCCGCCGCGGGCTGGCTCGGCGGAAGCGCAACTCCCGAGGCGCGTGCCAGCCGGCGTACGGCAACCTCCGCCGCCCCGGCCACACCCGTCTCCGCGCTGCTGTCCAGCGGCACCGTCGCGAGCAATCGATAGGTGCCCGCGGTAGCGTGACCCGGCCAGTTAAAGCCAAACCCATTCGGCATGACGACCAGCAGTCGCTGCCGCCTGTACGCGAACGACAACTCCACGCCGAGGAACCGCGCGTACGTGCGTGGTTGATCCCAAAGCTCAGTGACCGACCCCAGGTCGTAGTCGCTGGAAATGACGGCTACTCGGATCGCGAAGCCCGCGCGGTTTGCGGCGGCCACCGTGGCAACCAACTGCCGCTGAGCAGGCGACATGCCGGTCGACTGCGAGGTGAGGAAGACCTGGTTAGCAACGAGATAATCGCTGGCAGGGTCGCCGTCGGCGTGCGCGACCCCGCCCGATACGACAACCAAAGCGACCGCCAGGGCCAGTACGGCACTCGAGCGAGCGACGCAGTGAGCGACGCTCGCCCGAGGGCCTGCAAACCGTCCGGTCACTAGCAGAGCTGTGACAGAGCTATGTCCACCGCTTTACCCAGCTCGCCAGGCGCCTCCCAGACGGGCGCTCGGCGTGAGCCTGCCCGAGAGGCCCGCTTGGCGACAGAGGCAGCCCTGGCGCTACTCGCCGCGTACGGGCCGATCAACTGCTTCGGGGTGTAGAGATTCCCGTTCTGCATCACGTACACATCGTTCGCGATCGTCTTGATGTCGTCCAACGGGTTGCCGTGGATGACATCCATGTCAGCGATCATCCCTGGCTGGATCCTGCCCAGCTGGTTCGAGACCCCCATGATCTTGGCGGGCTCGACGGTCGCCGCGCGCAGCGCCTGATAGTTACCCAGGCCGGTCTGTGCCACCTCGCTGATCGCGATCACCTGTCCGAAGTTGCCAAAGCCGATCGGGTTATCGGTACCGATGGCCACCGTGCCACCCGCCCCGACGATTTTCGCCAGCGCGCTTGTCGTCCCGACTTGGGTTGACAACCCCGCCGCCGTGAGCGGGGGTGCCGCGAACTCCGCCTGTGCCAGCGCATACTGCCACGGGCTCTGCAGCGCCTTGATCCGCGGGTCATTGGTGAACGGCTGACCGTTGATGTCGGGAAGGAAGTTCGGCGCGCCCGTGTAGGGCGTGGTGGTGATCGACATTCCCGAGCGGGCGTACAGCTGGATCGTGTCGTCGTAGGCGACGACGTCGTTGGACACCGCTATCTGGTAGCCCAATCGCTGTGTCGCCCAGTGCGAGCCGCCATCCTGGCCGTACGACAGCGCCGGCCAGAAGTAGTGCGAGAACGACGGTATCCCGAGGGTATGACCCGCCTGAATCGCAATCTGCTCGAAGCTGTTGGGCAGCCTGACGTACGTCTTCATGATGTCCGGGTGCAGCTTCCCGAGCCGTTCAAGATCCGTGCTCAGCGCCGACACGTTCGGATCCGCCCGCATCCACGCGTAGAAGATCCTGCCCCCGTCGACGGGCTCGGCAGCCCAGAAGTACCGAGGGCCGGGAGCCGCGCCGGACTCCTGGGACTCAACCTCCAAGAGCGAGTGGTACGGCTCGTCCCCCATCGACATCTCGGACGTGATCCCCATCGCGAGCTCGAGCCGATTCGTGCGGCCACCCGAGAAAGGCTGATCCATCCCCTCGTGCGCGTGCGACTCCCACAAGCCCGGAATCACGGTGTCCTGGGACGCATCCACGTACCGGACGCGAGGACCGTAGGTCGACCGCGGCCGAGCCGGCCCGACGCTCACGATCTTGTTGCCCCTGACCACGATGTCCACGTTGGTCCGCTCGGAACCGCTCGTTCCCGCCCACAGCCTTCCAGCGTGGATCACCTTCTCGCCCGATGGCGGCGCCTGCGGCCTCCAGGTCAGATTCACCGGGACCGTCTTGGGCGCGCCCCCTTTGATCGAGATAAGCCGCAGCGTCCCGGCCGAGTCATACAGAATGTGCTGCGAGTCTCCCGACCAGCTCAGCTGATCCGCCGCCTCCACCGTCAGCGGCCTCGCCGCGCCGGTCGGTGCCCCGGTCGCCGGATCAACCGGCACGACCTGCAACACGTTATCCATCACGTAGGCCATGAACTTTCCGTTCGGCGACCACACCGGCCCGTCGTCCTCGACCCGGTTGCTGATCGTCTCATAGGGCCTCGTGGGATCCGCGAAATACTCGTTCGTCGCGCCCGTGGTCGCGTTCACCGTTCCGATCTTGCTCACACCTTCGCGGAAGCGGTTCGAGTACTGCTGCAACACCGCCAGCGCGATCGTGTTGCTGTCCGGCCCCCACGTCGGCCGGCCCGGCTCAAAGTCGGAGTTGATGGCGAGGCCCGCGGAGTTCGCCGCCCCCCACACCTTCTGGAACTGCCCCGTCGCGACGTCCGCGACGTACATCTCCCGAGCACCAGCCTCCAGATCGAGCGTGTCCATGAACGCGATCTTCTTGCCGTCAGGCGACCACGCCAGCTGCACCTCCGGCCCCGTGAACGGCGGCGTCAACTTCCGTGTCGCCCCTGTTTTCATGTCGCGGATGAAGATCGCCATCGACCCATCCGAGTCAGTCGAATACGCCAAAGACTTCCCATCCGGCGACCACGCCGGATCCGCCTTATAGAATTGAT
This sequence comes from uncultured Solirubrobacterales bacterium, assembly GCA_963770615.1. Lineage (GTDB taxonomy): Bacteria > Actinomycetota > Thermoleophilia > Solirubrobacterales > Solirubrobacteraceae > Palsa-465. The sequence goes on from CAVYQJ010000003.1 coordinate 426,433, forward strand.
TGTGCGTGAGCGCGTGCGGCTTGTGCCCGATCGTCATGAGCCACAGCTGGTTCAGGGCGATGAACGCGACCTGCTTCCCGTCCGGCGACAACGCCGGAGTGACTATGCCCACAACCTGCTGCTTCGCGGTCGACGAGAAGTTGTAGTTCTTCATCGGATACGCAGCGCGCGCGAACGACACCTGGGCTGTGAACGGGACATTCGTCTCCGTCCCCGTCGTGATATTCCGCTGCCAGATCTTCCCGTTCGCCGCATAAACCACCGTGTCATCCGACAGCCACGGCGCCGGGAACGCGAACACATCCTCGTTGCCCGACACCGCCTGGCCATTCACAAACAACTGCGTCAATGGCCCCTGATTCACGCTCGTCGGCCCGCTCGAACCCGCCGCGAGCTGCCCCGTGTACGCGAGGTTCTTACCGTCCGGCGAGTACGTCGGGGAGTACAGTGTCATTGCGGCGTTCGTGTAGAGCGTCTGGACCGAACCCTGCCCGTCGGCCGAGACCGAATTAATCGAGTGGCTATTTTCCACGTAGGTGATATGCGAACCATCCGGCGTCCACGTCGGGTAGTAGGCATTGCTCAGGACCGCCTCATGCGTGATCTCCGTCAACTGCCCCGTCGCCAGCGTGAGCACCCACACGTTGTAGCTACCGCTCGCAGTTCCGGGAGGCGACCCCGCCACCGGCCGATCGGAGGAGAAGGCAATCTGCGTCCCATCCGGAGAGAACACCGGCTCGCGATCGTCGTAGTAGCCGAACGTCAACTCACGGACGTTTGACCCGTCTGGGTTCATCGCCCAGATGTGGAAATTCCCACTCTTATACGACTGAAACGCGATCGTTTTCCCGTCCGGTGACCATGTCGGATAAGCCGTGTCCTGGGACAAGCTCGAGATCCGCTTCGCCGTACCGCCTGTCGCCGGCATCGTCCACAGATTTCCCATGAAATTCATGACGATCGAGTGATCGTCGCCAGACAGCGCAAGCGTCAGCGCGGACCCCTCATGGAGATCCAGCACCGCGGACGTACCTCCGCCCGTCGCACCCGACGGCCCATGTTTGGCGGGACTAGCCGCAGAGCCCGAAACACCGACTGCAAATATCACGGCAGCCAGCACCAGACCAACAGGCAGCAGCCACCCGAGTAACCGACCCTTTGCGCGCACCGATACTCCCTCCCTCACGAGGCCGTATACAGGACACTCTCCGCGACGACACGCCGACGAACGGGAAGTGGACCTTACCGCCGTGCTGAGATCGAAACAACACTGTCGGCGTCGACGCAGGGTCAGAAGTTCACAAGACCTCGCCAAACACCGCTACAACCTCACACCGAGCCTCAAGCCCGGCCCTGCGGACTACGCGCTGCCGCTGTCGCGTTGGTCGCCTACGGAGCGGTCGCGAGCGGGCTGCCGCCTCTCCGTGCGTAGGAGTGACACGGGCGCCGGCGGGCTGAACCCGGTGAAAGCGGCTTTTCGCGGTTGACGGTGTAGCGGGGTCGCGCGTCGCTCCCCGGGATAGGCGTCGAGGTATTCCGATGATGGCGGTCCCTAGGCCAGCCATCTGAAAGACCTCGACATGCGTGACGCTACCTTCGCCTGCCCTGAACGAAGACTGCGTAGACCAGGCGATCGAAGCCTCAATCGAAGGTTCTTCCCGCTGCCTCCGCCTCGAGATCAGCAGGATCGCGGACAGCGAACTGCACCGCAACGACCCAGACCTCGTCGTCGGTCACCTCGAACACGATCTTGTAGCAAATGGTGTCACGAACGCCCCGCGGTAGCCCACTCGTCAATGCGCTACGGACGCGGCCCACTCTTCGGCGGAGAGCACCGTCGCCATCGCCGGTAAGACATCCTCCATGAGCAGATCATGGACGTCCGTCCGGGCGTCGAAGCAGGCGTCGCTGAGAACGTGAAGCCCGAAGTCCATGTCGGCGGCAGCCATCGCCGTCCCGAGGACCGCCGTGCTCGTCGAGACTCCGGCAAGGACCAGATAAGTGACGCCGAGCGACGACAACACCACGTCGAGCCCGCTTCCCACGAACGAGCTCACACGGTGCTTGGTCAAGACGATGTCTCGCTCCTCGGGCGCGAGCGATGGATGGATCTCGAGCCCAGGCGCACCCTGCTGCAGGACGGGCTGGAGCCGGGTTAGGCGCTTGTTGCGACGGGAGACCCCCACGTGACCCGGTCGAAGCTCGACGCGGATGTAGATCACTTGGATCCCGACCTCGTGCGCCGCGTCCACGGCACGGCGCATCGCCACGAAGAACGACTCCGGGGCGGGCTCGACGATCACGGTCTGCACGTCCAACACGAGCAACGCGGTCCGGGTAACCTCGGTGTTCACGGCGTCATTGTGACCCTTCTGCGGCTGCACGGAGACCATGCCGTGACGATCGCCTGGCCACGCTGGCGATAGCCGGTGCGCCTTTGCAGGAAGCGGTGGGCATTTGGGGGCGAAATTGGGGTCCATGCCTCCAGAAACCCCGAGCTTCCGGTTCCACGTAGTCGCCGCAAGCAATCGCAAACCGTGGAAGCGCTCACGTGGTCAGCTCGGGCAATAGCGATCGAGATGCCGTCTAAGCTAAGAGCGGTCGCCGGGGCGGCGTCGAGGTCGCCCGTGGCAGGACGCGGAATGTCGCCCAAGCGCAAGTCAGCACGGAACGCACGTAATGTCGAATGCGATCGTCCCGGGCCGGCCTGGTCGGAGACGCGCTCGTCGCCGATTGCAGGCTCTCGGGCGCGGGCTCGCGATCGATGTTCGTGCATTTACAAAGGCCGACGTCCAGTCCTGCCGTGTGCGTTCAGTTGGAGGCGGCTGGCTCGGGAACTCTGAGATCGTGCGCTGGGGCGACCGGTACCGCGGAGTCTGTTGACGCGCCGACTCCTCGTCGGAGCTCGACCTGGGGGATGAGCCAGGAGGCAATGAACGCGACGAGGCCGATCGGCGCGGCGATGATGAAGACCGTCTGGATCGACTCGGCGTAAGCGGCGGCGATGCCGTGATGGACGACCTGCGGGAGCTTGTCCAATATTGCGGGGGTGACGCTGGAGCTCGAGAGGCCTCGGGGCAGCTTGGCGATCCCGAGATGCCTAACGAGATTGCCGATCAGCACGTTGCTGAAGATGGCGCCGAAGATCGCCGTACCGAACGAACCTCCGATGGATCGAAAGAAGGTCTGGCCGGAGGTGGCGACCCCGAGCTCGGAATAGGGGACGGCGTTTTGCACGATCAGGACAAGCACCTGCATCACGCAGCCCAGCCCGACGCCGAGCACGAACATGTACAGGGCGGAGACGATCAGACTCGTTCCAATTCCGACCTGGGCCAGCAACACGAGCCCGATAGTGATCAGAGCGGTCCCGGCAATCGGGAAGATCCGGTAGCGGCCGGTCTTGCTAATCACGATCCCCGATCCGGTCGAGCAGATGATGAGACCAGCCAGAAGCGGCAGCAGTTGCAGACCGGACTCCGTCGGCGACTCGCCGTGCACGATCTGGAAGAACAGGGGCAGGTAGGTGATCGCGCCGAACATCGCAAACCCGACGATGAATCCCACAACGCTCGTGACCGAGAAGCCCCGGTTGGAGAACAGGTGCAGCGGCAGCACCGGCTCGGTCGCCCTGCGCTCGACGAACACGAACACGACCAGTAGGGCGGCGCCGGCGACCCCGAGGCCGACACTGGCCGACGATCCCCAGGCCAGAGTCGTCCCGCCAAGGCTGGTGAACAACACCAGACAGCTTGCTGACAGGGTGAGCACGATCGCTCCGAGATAGTCGATCACGTGGTGCACGCGACGTAGATTGCCCGGGACCTGAATCGCCACAACCACCAGTGCGACGGCGCCGATCGGGAGGTTGATGAAGAAGATCCAGTGCCAGGAGAGCTGCTCGACGAAGAAGCCGCCGAGCAGCGGCCCGATGATGCTCGCCACACCGAACACCGCTCCGAAGAGTCCCTGGTAGCGACCGCGCTCACGGGGGGAGACGATGTCTCCGACGATCGCCTGGGCGCCGACCATCAGCCCACCCCCTCCGAGACCCTGAACGGCTCGGAAGGCGATCAGCTCGGTCATGGTGCGGCTCAGGCCCGAGAGAGCCGAGCCACACAAGAAGATCACGATCGCCGCCTGAAAGAACACCTTACGGCCGTACTGGTCGCCGAGTTTGCCCCACAGCGGCGTCGAGACCGTCACCGCCAGCAGATACGCAACAACGATCCACGCCAGGTGCGACGCGCCGTGCAAATCCGCGACGATCGTCGGCAACGCGGTCGAGACGATCGTCTGATCGAGCGCCGCCAGGAACATCCCCAGCATCAACGCGCCGATGATGATCAGCACCCGCCGGTGGCTGAGGTCGAGGACCGGTCCCTGTTCCGGCGATGCTGTCGTCCCTTCGGTCGACGTCTGCGGCGGCGGTGTCGCACTCATATCCGTGTCCCTATCGTCCGATCAGTCTTTCGGCGTAACTACGCAAAATGGCGAGTCAGCTCAGAGCCAAAGCTAGACCAACCCTGCTGGCGGCAACCGGCCAGAGGATCCCCGCCGCCCGGCCCTGGCAAAAACGGCAGGGCTACGCCGCGAGCTCCATATGGCTGGTCCAGGTCGCGTACATGTCGGCGTAACGGCCGCCCTCGGCGACCAGTTCGTCGTGCGAGCCGGACTCGAGCACCCGGCCGTCGTCGATCACGACGATCCGGTTGGCCTTCATCGCCGTGGTCAGGCGATGAGCGATCAGGACCGCGGTGCGCTGGGCCAGGAGCACGTCGAGGGCGGCCTCGATCTTGGTCTCCGACAGCAGGTCCAGGTTGGACGTGGCTTCGTCCAGCACGAGCACCCGCGGGTGGGCCAGGAACGCCCGCGCCAGGGCGATCAGCTGGCGCTCGCCCGAGGACAGCGACTGCCCGCGCTCGTGCACGACCGTGTCGAGGCCGTCGGGCATCCGCTCGACCACCTCGGCGAGCCCGACGGCGTTGACGGCTTCCCAGACCTCGTCGTCAGTGGAGTCGGGGCGGGCGAAAGCGATGTTGTAGCGCAGGCTGCCGGCGAACAGGAACGGCTCCTGGGGCACCACGCCGAGCTGGCGGCGCAGCGAATCGACCGTCACCTCGCCGATGTCGTGGCCATCGATCAGGACTCGTCCTTCGGTCGGGTCGTAGAAGCGCGTGATCAGCTTGGCCAGCGTCGACTTGCCGGCACCGGTCTGACCGACGAAGGCGACCGTCTCCCCGGCGCGGATCCGCAGGTCGATGTCGCGCACGACGGGCTTGGCGGGGTCGTAACCGAAGGTGACGTGGTCAAACACGATCTCACCGTCGATCGGAGGCAGCTCCTGGGCGGCGGGCGCCTCGGGCGTGCTCGGGTCGATGGCGAACAGCCCGCGGAGCTTGAACACCGCGGCCTGTCCCTGCTGGAAGCTGTTGTACTGCTGGACGAGCAGCTGGATCGGTGAGAGGAAGCGGTTCAGGTACAGGAAGAAGGCGACAAGCGCACCGATCGACAGCTGGTGGTGGATGACCATGTTCCCGCCGATGGCCAGCAGCGCGGCCTGGCTGAGGTAGCCGAGCATCTGGGTGCCCGGACCGTAGATCGCGTTGATCTGCGCCGTGTAGTTGTTGGCGTCGCGGTAGTCGCCGACGATGTTGCGGTGCTGAACGATGTTCCAGCGCTGGCGGCTATAGGCGGCGACCGTGCGAACGCCGTGGAGGCTTTCGGACAGGTCGCCCAGCACGTTGGCGATGCCGTCACGGACGCGGTTGTAGGCGACCTGGGAGGACTTACGGAACCACAGCGACGCGCTGGTCAGCACTGGGATCACGAGCGCGATCGTGATCAGCGCCAGCTTCACGTTCAGCGCGAACAGAATCACGGTGATCACGACCATCGTCAGGCCCTGAACGACGAGCTGGGCGAGCCCGTCCTGCAGCAACTGCTGGAGTTGCTCGATGTCGCTGGTCATCCGGGTCATGATCACGCCGGCCCGCTCGGCGGTGTAGTAGTCGAGGCCGAGGCGCTGAAGGTGGGTGAACACGCGAACGCGCAGGTCATTCATCACGCCCGCGGCGAGCCGGCCGGTGACCCTCGTCTGGGAACGCTGAGCTGCCGCGGTGATCGCGATCGCGAGCAGGAAGAGCCCGCCGACGGCGAGGATCACCGTGACGCTGTGGTGGCCCGGCAGCATCCCGTGATCGATCCCGTACTGGATCAGGAGCGGCCCGGCCTGATTGGTGACGCTGACGATCGTGACCAGCACCAGCGCGAGCACGCCGAGGTGCCAGTGGCGGAAGATCAAGGCCCGCAGGGTCAGGTGTTTGCCGCTGTCGTCGTCGGTCCGGTAGCTGAACCGGGCCTTCGGCTCGCCGTGATCGGGTTCCTCGGAGAGCAGCTTGTCGACGCCCGCCTGGAGCTCGGAGGGGATCCCGGCGAAGGGCAGGCCGCCGCCGGGTGCGGCGGCCGAGCGCGACCCGCCGGCCGGACCGAACATCGGGGCGCCGCCACCCGGCATGCCACCGAAGCTCATCGCTCGCCCCCGGCCGAATCAGCGTCTACCTGAGCGAGCACCTCGACGTACTGCGGCGAGCTCTGCATCAGCTCGTTGTGCGTCCCGTCGGCGACGATCTTCCCGCCGTCGACCAGTACGACCCGATCGGCCAGGCCGATGGTGGACAGCCGGTGGGCCACGATCAGCGTCGTCCGGCCCTCCATCAGCACCCGCAGGCCCTCGTGGATCGCCTGTTCGACCTGGACGTCGACCGCGCTGGTGGCGTCGTCGAGGACGAGGATCGGCGGATTGACCAGCAGCGTGCGGGCGATCGCCACGCGCTGGCGCTGGCCGCCGGACAGCGTGTAGCCCCGCTCGCCCACGATCGTGTCGTAGCCGTCCGGCAGCTGGAGGATGAACTCCTCGGCGCCAGCCGACCGGGCGGCCTCGCGAACCTCCTCGAGCGAGGCATCGGGACGGCCGTAGGCGATGTTGTCCCGGATCGAGATCGAGAACAGGAACGGCTCATCGAGGACGACGCCGATCTTGGACCGCAGGGACGCGATCGACAGCTCGCGCACGTCGTGCCCGTCGATCCGGACAGCGCCGGCGTCGACATCGTAGAAGCGCGGCAGCAGGCGCGACACCGTCGTCTTGCCGCTCGCCGTGCGCCCGACCATCGCGACTGTCTCCCCAGGCCGGAGGTGGAGGCTGAAGTCATGGAGCACGGGCGGACCGTCGGCGTAGGCGAAGTCGACCGCGTCGAACTCGACGTCGCCTTCGCAGCGGACCAGATCCAGCGCCTCGGGCGAGTCAAGGATCGTCGGCTGCTCGTCGAGCACCTCGTAGATCCGCTTCGCCGAAGCGGACGCCCGCTGGCCCAGCATGACCAGCATCCCCAGCAGTTGGAACGGCGCCTGGAGGATCACCAGGTAGGCGCTGAAGGCGAGGATCGCGCCGACGCCGAGCTGTCCGTGGATCACGAGCAGGCCCCCGACGATCAGGATCAGGGCGAGGCCGATCTGCGGCAGGTTCTGGACCGCCGGGGTGAAGCGCGCCCGCAGGTCGGCGTCCTTGATGTAAGACCACTTGAGCCGGTCGGCCGCCTCGGCCAGGGTCTTCAGCTCCCGCGGCTCGGCCACGAACGACTTGACGACGCGGACGCCGTTGATGTTCTCATCGACGATCGTGGCGACCTCGGCCAGCCGCGACTGGATCAGCCAGGAGACCGGGAACATCACCTTGCGCATCCGCACGCTGAGCACGAACACGAATGGGATCGTCGACATCGCGACGAGGGCGAGGGGCACGTTGATGGCCAGCATGTAGATGAACGCAACGACCGCGATCGCGCACTGCACGAGGATTGCCGGGCCGAACGTGAGGTACATCTGCACCGAGCGGATATCGGAGTTGGCCCGCGAGATCAGCTGGCCGGTCTGGACGCGGTCGTAGAAGCCGAACTCCATACGCGTCAGGTGCACGTAGAGCATGTTCCGCAGGTCGAACTCGATCGAATAGGCGGTCCGCATCAGGAACAGGCGCGAGACGTAGGCCGAGATCCCGGCCGCGAGCGCGAGACCGAAGATCAGCCAGGTGTAGTGCGAGAGAGGCACCGTGTGGCGCTCGAGCGAGTTGGTGACCGCATTGTTGAGGAGGTTCGGGATCTGCACCTGGAGCAGCAGGGCGACGAACGAGAGGCCCAACGCGGTCACCAGTGTGCGCTTGTGCGAAAGCAAGATCGGCCGGGCACGACCAAGCCACGACTTGCTCTTGTCCGGGTCGATCCAGGCTCGCGGCGGGCGGTAGCGAGATTCGATCCCGCTCGGGACGAACTCCTCCTGTCGCTCCTGCAGGGCCGGCGGCGGCGCGGTCGTGACGGCGCTCACCCGGCCACCCCCGGCCTCCCGGCGGCCGGAGCGGCAACGCGCGCGCTGTGGCGCGCGCTGCGATGCGCGTCGAGCGCCTCGAGCCACGGCCCGAGGCCGGCGAACGCTGGGCTGGCGTCCTCGAGGTGGGCGGCGATCTCGTGCAGGCGCCGCTCGACCTCAGTGTCGGCCTGCGCCAGCAGGCGCCGACCGTCGCTCGTCAACTCGATCCCGATCCGGCGACGATCGGCCGCGTCATGGTCACGCCGGGCGAGGCCGCGGACGACGAGCCCGTCGACGACGCCGGTCACGCTGGGGCGGCTGACGGCCAGCTTCTCGGCCAACACCGACGACGCCTCAGGGCCGCCGTCGAGGATTCCCAGGACGCGGTACTGGGGCAAGGTCAGATCTACCGTGGTGAGGGCGAGCTCGACCTGCCGGGCGAGCCTCGCCACCACCCGCCCTGGAGTCGCCGGTGCTTCGTGGTCCATATCATTAGGGTACCGAACCACTTCGGCGAGCCGAAGGTCAGTCGACCAGCGTCGCGAGGTCCTGTCGCGTCCGGGCACTTCGGGCGGCCACCATCTCGAGCAGGTTGCGCAGCAATATGGCTCGTAGATTGGCGTCGAGCTCGCGCAGGCCCGCGAGGGCGTCGGCCGGCAGCGCATGGCACTCGACCTCCGTGTCGGCGCGCGCGTCGCCGATGCGCCCGCCGCCGGTGAGGAGGGCCAGTTCGCCAATCGTCATCCCAGCGGTGAGTGTTGCCACTCGGCGCACCCCGCCGCCGGCCAGCTCGACGGTCTCGCTGACGACGCCGCTGGTGATCAGCAGCAGCTCCGTGACCGTTTCCCCGGCCCGCATGAGGTAGTCGCCGGCCGCGAAGAAGCGGTGCTCGAGGAGGCCCTCGAGCAGCTTGAGATCCTCAGCGGAGACCCCGCGTAGTACGGGGTGGTCGCCCACACTCACCAGTGCCGGCGCGGCGGTGTCGCCGGTCAGCCGGTCCTCAAAGAACTCCAGCGCGCGGTCCAGCTCGTCGAAAGGCTGTGCGCTCATCACTCGCGCGAGCTCGTGGGGCGCGGCCGACAACGCGCTGATCCGATCCGCGAGGCCGGCGAGCAGCGCGATTGCGGCCTCGTGGATGTTGCGCACGCGTCGGAGATCGAGCACGACGAGCTCGGCCGGGGCCTCGATCACGGCACGCGTGACCTGCTCGGCCTCGGCGAACCCGAGATCGCCCTGTAGCTCGAACGCTCGCGCCCGTGCCCCCTCGCGGGCGATCTGCGCCGCCACGGCCGGATCGCGCTGACGCTTGGACGTCAGCTCGGCCAGCGTGAACGTCCGCCGTACGGGCGACGGGCCGCGGCGGGCGTGTTTGAACATGTGCAGCTCCAGCGATCGTGAAAGCTCCTCGCAGACACGGACGCCCCGGACGGAGTTCCCGCGATCGTCGAGCGGCGGCGAAAAGACCCCGATGCCGAGCTGGCCTGGGAGCACGGCGATCACACCTCCGGCTACGCCGCTCTTGGCCGGAAGTCCGACGTCGTAGAGCCAGTCGCCCGCCGCGTCGTACATCCCTGCCGTGGCCATCACACTGAGCACGTCACGTACCGTGTCCGGCGACGCCACCCGGCGTCCGGTGACCGGGTTGCGCCCACCGGCGGCCAGCGTTGCCGCGATCACAGCCAGGTCGCGACAGTCGACGAGCACCGAGCACTGCGCGATGTAGTCCTCGACGATCTCGTCGGGCTCGCCGTCGAACCGCCCGGCGCCGCGCAACAGGTGGGCGATCGCGCGGTTCCGATAAGCCGTGTCGGACTCGGACTGGCGTACGCGGTCGTCAATCGAGAGGTCACGGCCGGCGAACGCGCTGTAACCCTGCAACGGCGTCGGGTCGGGATCGGCCCCCAGTAAAGAGCGCGTCAGGATCGCGCCGGCGTTGACCAGCGGGTTGAGCGGGTCGAGCTCGATCGCATTGAACGCCTCGCCGGTCGGTTCGACGCCGACCCGCTCACGGACCATCTCGCCACGCGACTCCAGCGCCATCGCGAACGTCAGCGGCTTTGAGATCGATTGGATCGTGAACGGCAGGCGCGTGTCGCCCACTTCGTAGATCGCCCCGTCGACAGTGGCCAGCGCGATTCCGAACGACGAACGATCGGCGAGCGCCAGCTCCGGGATGTAGTCGGCGACCGTGCCCGAGTCGTCCTGCACGAGGCGGGTGTGAAGATCCTGCAGGTAGGACTGAACGGGAGTCGTCATTTCCGGGCCGCAATTGTCGGCGGCTATCTGGCCTACGAAGATCTCATCGTCGGCTCGGCCCGACCACCGTGCGTGCACGACAGTTGCAATCGTGGCGCCCTGTCAAGCCGCACGGGAGGCTTCACGCGGGCGCTTCACGGACTTGAAATTGGGCCGAAGCCGGAAATGAAAAACCTCGCGTGCGGGGCTTTCCTATGGGCCGTGGAGGACTCGAACCTCCAACCTTGCGATTGAGAGTGCCTTATTTGCAGGGCTTTTGCAGTATCTACGGGAGCCTGGGTGCGTCCGTGCCCGTAACTCGCACATGCGCCTTTCGGCGCCAGCGATGAGTTTCCGAAATGGGTCGGGTCCCTATGCCTATACCGCAAGACGAGGAGAGTCACGATGACCGTCGTCATCACCGCTTTTGAACGGTCGCCCGATGGTGGCGCGGGCCTGGCGCGCGATACGCGCGTTCGCTGGGCGCTTGAAGAGGTGGGCCAATGTTACGAGGTGCGCCTTGTTTCGCTGCGTGCGAAGCAGGAACCCACGCATCTGCGCCTTCATCCTTTCGGCCTGATTCCGACCTATGAGGAAGCCGATCTTGTCCTGTTCGAGACAGGCGCGATCGTCTTGCACATCGCCGAGCACCATGCGGGCCTGTTCCCGGACGATGCCAATGCGCGAGCGCGGGCCATCACCTGGATGTTTGCCGCGCTCAACACCGTGGAGCCGCCGATCCTCGAACTGGTGACCGCCAAGATCCTGGAGGGGGAGAGGCCCTGGGCCGACGAGCGCCTGCCTCTGGTCAAAGACCGCATTCGCGATCGTTTGGTCCAGCTTTCTGCCCGCCTGGGCGATGCCGACTGGCTCGATGGGGCGTTCAGCGCGGGCGACCTCATGATGGTCTCGGTGTTGCTCAGGCTGAGGCCCTCGGGCCTTCTGGACGAGTCTCCGAAACTGGCGGCCTATGTGGCCCGCGGCGAAGCGCGGCCTGCATATAAACGGGCTTTCGCCGCCCAATGGGCCATCAACGCCGCTAGTCCGCAAGCTGGCTGACAAAGTTCTGCACCGGGCTGCCGCCGTCCGGGGACTTGGCGGTCGAGGGCATCTCGCCGCGCGAACAGGCTGCTGCTTTGCGCGAGTTCCACACCGCGACCGGCGCAAAGAAGAACGCCGTCACACCCGCGACCGCGCTAATCAACACGATTCGGACCATCGCGCATGTCGATATCCGTCTCGCGGTCTGGGACCCCATCGGCCAGACAATCCACACCCTCCGAGTCGCACCCTAGCCAGAACGTGGACGATTCCTTTCATCACCGAGCGCGGCCTCCGCGACTCCGCTGCTTTGGCGACGCGGTCAGCTCTTCCGTCGCGGCCGCTTCCGCCTGCGCGGTCGCTGCCGCACATCGACGTCGATTGCGCAGAATCTCGCGGTTCGCCCTACGAGGGCGCGGCGTCGCCGTACATAAGACCCTGAGAGTGCACGATCACGTGCTTGGGGTTCGTGCTGTAGTCGATCTCCCATAGCCAGTCGAACGTCGTCGGAGGCCAGGGGTCCGGCGCGTCGATTGCACCGAGGGCCTTAGCGAGCGCCGGCAGATTCCCGTGGTGCCAGGCGACGAGGACGACCCGTCCGTCGTACATCGGGTTGGTCGTGATCTCGGTGGCGAGGCCGGGGAATGCCTTGTCTGCGTAGTGGTCGTTGATCGTCAGGCCAAGAGCGGCGGCCAGCGGTGTGACGGTCTCCAGTGGCCGATGGCTGGTCGTGTCGTTCGAGTTCCCGCCCGTGCCATCAGGACTGGTAGCGAAGATAAAGGCGGGAGGCGCAAATCGGGGCGGAACGAGGGAGGAGAGCCCTGATACCTCGGGGTATGAGGCATTGAATCCACCGGCCTGCTCGGTCAAGGCGCAGCTCGGCGCCGTGCCGTTCTCCCCTCCGTGGAGCGCCTGCGTCCAGGTGAAGAGCGACGGGAGGGCGGCTGCTCGGGCCGAGCCTCTCACGGACAGATCGGGGCCGCCGTCCTTGTCACTACTCGCGTCTCCGAGCTTCTCGCCGTGACGTACGAGATGGATGGTCTGCGGTCCGCTGCTGTCACTCATCTCGCGCGTCCTCCTGACCAATCGAGGTGACCCGCCACTGCTCGGTCGATTGGCTGTTCGAGGGTGCGATCACGATTGGCTCCGACTGCGCGGTCCCATTCGACGCCGCGCTCATGAACCACCCTGGCTTCGAACGATTCTCGAGGTAGACGACCGTGTCGCCGCCGACGACGACAGGGATCCGACGCCAGTTCTGGCTCGGTGACCCGCTCCACGGCTGCTGCACCACCTGGTTCGAACTTGAGATGTCGAGGGCGAGGCCGCTGCTCGCGACGAGCAGGGCGAACACCTCGTCGTCTTCGTCGGTCGTATCCGCTTCCAATGGGACGAAGACGAACTGCTGGTTGGTGCCGCCGTTGGGCGTGAACAGCTGGAGTTGCGTGTTTGGGGTTCCTGTGCCGTGGGGCACGTCCGCGACCAGCGGGCCCGCCGCGCACCCCAACGTGTCGACGCCTACCGGGGTCGACAGCCACGTTTGACCCGCAGCCGCGCCCTGGCGCTGGATCACCAGGCCTGAACCCTCGCTGGATGGGTTGGCCACGGTGAGGCAATACCCGGATTGCTTTGACTCCCAGACGGTGCCGCCGCCGGCCTCCAGAGGCTTCCATTTCTGGTTGTCCTGGTCGTTCCACGGATACACGATCACTGGGGCTCCCGCCTGGAGCGACTGGTGAGCAACATCGAGCACCCAAGGGCTCGGGCCGATCGAGAGGCGCGAGGTGATGCGGAAGTAGCCGGCGTCCGCGCCGGTCAGCGGAACCGCCATCCACTGCTGGTTGGTTCCGCCGTTGAACGCGTACTGCTGGACGGCGGCGCCCAGCAAGAAACCGTGCGGGACGTCGATCACCTCGCCGCTGTCCAGGCAGGTCAGAAACAACGTCTCCGCGCCGGTCTCCGCCACCGTGGTCCAGGCGACGAGGAACTGGGCGGTATAGGTGATCGCATCGCGGAGCATCGGTCCGACGGACGGCAGGACGTTCTGGTTCCACAGCGTTTCGGCTTCGGTCTGCCAGCTGCGCACCAGCACGAGCTGCTCGCCGATGACGGTGCGCACGGCGTTGGTCACCAGGTCCGGGCAGATCGCGCTCAGGTACTTGGTCTTCGAGTTGCTCGCGGCCGTGACCACGAACGAGTCCCAGTCGGTGTCGGTGGTCGGCGTGTAACTCGGCGGGGGCGTGACTGCTCCCGGGGTGCCTGTCAGCTGCATGACGCGCCCCTCGAACTCGCTGTGCCAGCCCCATGGGTCGGACGAGAGGTAGGTGAAGTTTCCTGCGTGCATCGCCTGCGTGATGTCGGTGAGGTAGTGCAGCGCCAATCCCAGGTAGTACCCGGCGTTGGGTAGATCCCGGGCCAGGTAGCAATCGAGGGCATAGGCGGCGACGGACCGGCCGCGCGTCAGCGCGGTCGGGTTCGTGTCACCCCACCAGTTGCGGCCGGTGTCCGGATCGTAGAAGTGCGACTTATACGTGGCCGCGTACTTCCCGACCCACGGGACGTACTGGAAGAAGGTGCCGAGATCGCGCCACGGATCGACGTTGTCGGCGTCGTACAGCCCCTGGCAGAGCCGATCGTGAAACGGGTCGCCGATTGCCTGCTTGACGCTCACCGGCTGCGGCTTGATCAGGTCGGTCGCCGCTTGGCCCTCGTCCCCTCCTCCGGAGGCGAGCATAGCCGCCTGGTAGACGATCCAGAGGTGGGTGCTGCGGGTCTGATCATAGACCGATGCGGTCTCCCACCGCGGAAGGTTGTCGCCTTGTGTCGTGTCGTCGCTGAAAATCTCCTCCCCGCTCAGCAGCAGCCTCGGATCGCCGTACGCATCGAGCGCCCAGATGCTGGAGGACCCTCCGGCGGATACCGCTGTGAGTCCGCTCGCGGCGGGGTACCACGGGTCAGACGGCCCGACATACAGGTAGAGCAGGTTGTTCGTCCCGATTCCGAACAGCAGGCCATCGTCGGTGACGCTGAGATCGACCAACGAGACCGGTGGCTGGGGCGTGAGGGCGGGCCAGACGGAGGTGTTGGCGTACTGAAGCACCTGACCACTCTGCGATAACGCGAACACACCCTTGGCGTCGCCGACGGCAACCAGAGTTAGCTGAGCCTGACAAGGGACCTGAGTCCAGGGGTTCGACCCGGCGCCGGTGTACTGGTAGGCCAGGCCGACGCCAACGCCCCACACCGTCCCGTCGTCCGCAGCGCTCAGCTGGGTGAGCGTCCCGGCGATGGGTTGGGGATCCCATGTCATCCCTTGCGATCGGTAAACCGCGCCGGTACTCGTGACTCCCCAGACGTCGCCGGCGCTCGCGGCGGCCACATCAGTGAGCGCAACCGATGAGGTGAGCGGCTCCCACGTTCCCGAGTCCGCCGGCTGAAGAGAGGTCATCTTGTAGTTGAGTCCGTGAGCATCGGCGCCGACAGCAGAGCCGTCGGAAGCCGCGCTGATGTCAGATAAGATGGGCGTGCTCGACACGGAGTGCTCAGGCCTCGTCGGGGAGTGGCACGGTGTGGATCAGCACGATCTTCCATTCGCTATCCCGGCGGCGAAAGACGATCGATGTCGGAGCCGCGATCGTCTGCTGCTGTCCGTTCAGCGTGTAGGTCTGATCCAGGACGAAGGTGACCAGGCCGGCATCGGCCCAGGTGTCCTCCTGAACGTCACTCATCTGCGAGCGAACCTCGGAGACGGTGTCTTTGAGCTGTGCGAAGTACCCCTCGATCGCCGGCCGCCCGCGCATCCATCTGCGCGCGATCTCATCGACGCCCTGAATATCCTCGTCGACCATCGCGCCGAGCCCGTCGAGATCCATCGCGTCCAAGCGCTCGAGCAACCGCTTGACCGTCTGCTCCAGTGAAGTTGCTGCCTGTGCTGTCACCAAGTTTCCTTTCGATCTCGTCCAACGCTTCCGCCCAGCGCCCCTACATTCGACCGCACAGCCATCGTCTGCCGGGCGCGAGCCCAGAACTACCGCCACCTGGCCAATCTTTGGCGGCCTGGCGGTAGGCCTCGGGGTAGCCGGCGGATTCAGCTCACCCGGGAGCCGGCGGCTGAAGACCGACACCGCGGCTCGTCCCGGGGACAGGCGAAGACGACGTGTGCGTGGCGCGCGACGCGCACGACGCTGGGTCCGCAGTGCTGGCCAGCTGGCCGTGGTTCGCTACGCGCCCGCACGCGACGATTGCACCACAGGATGCAATCGTCCACCCCCGCCTTCATCCCGTTTTTGAGACGATCTCGGTCGATGGCGCTCACGGGACCGCTCATCGGTCGTGGGGCCGAACTGCTCGCGCTCGAGCATCTGCTTGATTCGAGGCGGGTTGTGACGGTGACCGGCGCCGGTGGTTGCGGCAAGAGCCGGGTTGCGTTGGAGCTGTTCGGGCGTTTTCGGTCACGATCGTCATCGGCCCGAATGTGGAGTATCGAGTTGGCGAACGCACGCGCGGCGGAGCAGGTGGTCGCGACGCTGCTCCAGGAGATCGGCGCGCGCGAGCGGAGCGGGACAACGCCCGTCGAGTTGCTGCTCGACGCCGTTGCCGGCCATCACGGGCTACTCCTGCTCGACAACTGCGAGCACCTCGCCGACGAGGTCGGACGACTAGTCGATCAGCTACGAGATGGAGCGCCGGACCTCAAGATGCTGATGACCAGCCGGATGCCGTTGCGCATTCGAGGCGAGGCGGTGTTCCACCTGGCGCCGCTGGGCCTCCCGGACGCGGGAGGCGACGTGGCGGCCGTCGTCCGCTCCGACGCGGGAAGCCTGTTCGTCGACCGCGCCGCCAGCTGCGATCCCGGCTTCGCGCTCACCGCGTCCACGGCGAGGGCGGTGGTCCGGATCTGTCGCGCGCTCGATGGTCTCCCGCTCGCCCTGGTTCTGGCTGCCGCGCGGGTTGACACCCTTTCGACGGGCGATATCGCTGATGGACTGTCGCGGCAGGGGCGGCTGCGCGGGTCTGCGGCGGATGAGGAGCTGCCCCGGCACCGCTCGCTCCAGGCGTCGCTCGACTGGAGCTATGGCCTGCTCAGCGAGATCGAGCAGGTCGTGCTGCGGCGGCTGTCGCTGTTCGTGGGCGGCTGGTCGACCGATGCTGCGCGTGCGGTCGCGTTGCCCGAGGCCAGCGAGAGCTATATGCGCGGACTTCTCGACACGCTTGAGGCGCGCGGTTTGGTCACGCGAGCGTCGAGCGGCACCGAGCGCTGGACGCTTCTCCAAACCGTGGGTGAGTATGCGGCCGAGCTGCTGGCCCTCGAGGGCGAGCGCGACGAGATCGCGGAACGGCACATGCGGTGGTTTGCCGCGTACGCCGCGGACGTCGGCGGGCGTCTGCTGGAACCAGACGGGCACGGGCAGCTCGAGCAGGAGAGCGCGAACCTGGGGCTTGCCCTGGGCCTCGCGATCGAACGTGACCCGAGCTGCGCGCTCGAGATCGTCGCCGAGATGCTGCGGCATTGGCTGCTGACCGAGCGCTTCGAGGCGGCGCGGGGCGCGGCGGCCGCCGCGTTGACGGCCGCCGGCGACGAGGTCAATCCGGCGACGCGTGCCGTGGTCCATTGCGGAGCGGGACTGGTCGGCATGCTGAGCGAGGATTATGCGGGCGCGGTGGCGCAAACTCATGCCGGTCTCGCGCTGCTCGACCAGGCCCCCGATACCGACGCCGAAGCCCGGTGTCTGATGATGGCCTCGCTGGTGCTGATCCAGGTGGGCGGCAACCTCGAGCAAGGCCTGGGCTGCGCCGAGCGCGCGGTCGAGCTGCTGCGGTGCAGTGACGACGCGCTCGGCTTGGCTTGGGCGCTCGTGAACCTTGCGATGGCCGATGCCATCTCAGACCGCTTCGACGCCGCCCGCACGGCCTACGAGGAATTCAGGACGATCCCCGGCGCGTCCGAGCACGTTCGGCTGCGCATCTGGGCAGAGCACGTCGCGGCGTGGACCGAGGCGCTCGTCGGTTCGCCCGAGCGCGCGCTGTCGCACGCGGATCTGGCCCTTGCCCGTGAGGGTGACGCGCCGTCGATGACCTACTTCCAGATCGTCTGTCAGCGGCTCCACGCGCTTGCGCGTATCGGACGGTGCAGCGAGGCGTTGGAGCAGGGCGTGCGCGAGATGGAACGAGCGAGCGAGTCGGGGGCGTTCATGGCGATCCCAACGATCGAGCTGGCGCTCGCCGTCGCCGAGCTCATGCAGGCAAATTACGACGCGGCCGAGACACGAGCGCATCGACTGCTCTCAGTCCCGCAGATCCACACTCTCGCGCTGATGCGCGAAGTCCTGGCTCAGGCCGCACTTGCGCGTGGTGACATCCGCGAGGCCGAGATCCAAAGCGATGAGCTCGAGGGTCTCGCGCAGAGATCCGGGAGTCCCCGTCTACGCGCGGTCGCCCAGCTCATCGCCGGGAGCGCCGCGGCACTCGACGGCCGCGGCGAGCAAGCACGCGACCAGCTCCACGGTGCGCTGGCCACGTACGCCGAGCTGGGCCTGGAACGTGGCGCCGCCGAGGCGCTCGACGAGCTCGCCCTGCTGGCGGCCGCGGGGGATGACGGGACGCGCGCGGCTCGGCTCGCCGGGTCCGCCGCCGCGACCAGAGCCGCGCTGGGATGCGCCCCGCTGCCCTCGATCGCCGGGCGGCTGGAAGCCGCGCGGGCCTCGGTGGTGGAGCGCGACGGCGTCGCGGCCTGGACCGCCGCTTGGGCTGAAGGGGAGGGCGTACCGATCGCTGACATGATCGCCTACGCGCGGCGTACTCGCGGGACACGCAACCGGCCGGCCGCAGGTTGGGGGAGCCTGACCCCGGCCGAACTCCAGGTCGCGCGGCTTGCCGCGAGCGGGATGTCCAACCCGCAGATCGCCTTGCAGCTGTTCATGTCGCGCAGCACCGTGAAGATGCACCTCTCGAGCGTGTACACGAAGCTTCGCATCGGTAACCGCACCGAGCTAGCCGCCGCGATGGCGGCGCGACCCGCTGATCCGTCGGCAGCGCTCGACACGACGGTCGAGCGGCATCTGCGCCTGAACGCGCCGGGCTGAAACCGCGCGCTCAGCGTGGCGTCCGGCCACCACCCGCCGATGACGGGAGGGTTTGGCCAGGTGGCCGTGGTTCTCGCCGTGGGCGGGCGGGATGCTCCGTGCACGGAACTTCACAAACTCAGAGGGGGCCATGCCCGGATCACAGCCGTCCCATCTGCCGGCTCGACGGAGCCACGGAAATCACATCCTGCCCGGCCGATGCCCAGCACTTCGGTTGCAAGCGCAGTGTTCGCTGATCTGCCTTGCCCTCTGCGCCTGGCTGGCTGGATGCGGCTCCAGCCACACATCGGCTTCGCACAGTACCGGCACGACAAACGCTGCGGCTTCGACGTCGCCGAGCGCATCGCGCACCGGCCTCGAGCCCTACCTGATCCAGGGCAACGAAGAGCCTGGCTATGCAGTCCAGCGCCCGCTGGAGCACTACAAGACCGCCGCTGGCTATGCCACCAGCGAACAGGACCCGGAAGACGCGCAGCGGCTGTCGCAGGCGGGCTTCGAGCAGGCGCTCGTGGAGAACACTGGCGGCGGAAATGGCCTCTCCTACGTCTTGCAGTTCGCCACGGTGTCAGATGCCACGCGCGAGCAGTCCTTCGAATTCCAAACCGACTCCGCTAGTCAGGGTGGCTTGCCATTCCGCTTCTCCGTGTCCGGCGTTCCCACCGCCGATGGCTTCGGCGCGCGGCCAGTCGAGGGGCAGGGCGACGCGAATGCTCTATTCAGAGAAGGCCGGTGCGTGCTGCTCGTGGGAGACATGTCCGCCCCGCACCCCAAGTCCTACGAGGCAGCGGTTGTCGCCGGCGTCCAGGCGATCAATGCGCGGACGGCGGCGCATGACGGGGCCTGCTCAGGCTAAGCGCACTGAACCCCGGGGCACACTCTGAAACCAGGCCGAAACCCGGAAATGAAAAAACCCCGCTGTGCGGGGCTTTCCTACTATGGGCCGTGGAGGAATCGAACCTCCAACCTTGGGATTAAGAGTCCCCTGCTCTGCCAATTGAGCTAACGGCCCTTGGCGGCGATGTTACCCGCCGTCGCCCGCTCGGGGAGGTCAGCACTGCTGCGCGACCGTGGGCTGGGTCTTGGCCGCGTTGAGCTCGTTCTTGAGGGTTGGCTGCTGGTTTTTGGGGACGAGGCTGAGGGCCTTGTTTTCGGCCAGGTCGCCCTTGCGGGTCTGGCCGGCGGCGTAGGCGGACACCGCGAGGCATTCGAAGCCCTTGACCGCGGTCGGAGCGGCGAGCGTCTCGATGTCCCAAGCGCTCGCCTCGCCGGCGTAGTTCTGCTGGCCGGCGTAGGCGCGGGCGGCGAGGACCGCGAGGTTGGGATCGGGGTTCTTGGTGAGGCTCAGGTAGCGCTGCCAATCTTGCGTGGCCAGACTCAGCTCCTTGAGGCCGGAGGCAGTGAACTGACCGGTGGAGGAGTTGAAGTCGGCGCCCTGGCCGGCGGCGGTCCAGCGCGCCTGGAGCAGGTTCGACCACGCCGCAGCGCTGTTGGGATTGAGCTGCGCCTGCTTGATGGCCTGCTGCTCCGCCTGGCTGACCACCGCCTTCTGCCCGGAGCTGGATCCGCCACCGCCGAACGCGTTGAGCAGGCCGCCGAGGCCGTTGCCGGCGCCGACGCCGAACAGAACGAGGCCGCCACCGAGCAGGATGGCAAGAAATAGGTAGACGCCCTGGACGGTCCGGCGCCGACCGCGGCTGCGGAGGTCGAACAGCATGGGCTAGGTGGGGTCGAGTCCGTCGCCGAACGAGTTCGCGGCCTCACGGGCGGCCCGGGCCGCGGCGCGGCGATCGGCGATCTTGAGCAACACGATGCTGACGAGGAAGAGGATCACAAGCGGCGCCGTTTCCAGTCCGGTCGTGACTGGATCGGCCCCCGGCATCGCCGCGGCAACCACGGCGATGATGACCGTAGCGTAGCGCCAGTGTCGGGTCAGAGTGCTTCCGTTGATCACCCCGACGCGGTGAAGCCCGAGCATCCCGAGCGGCAGCTGGAAGGCGACGCCGACCGCGAGCATCGTGAGGATCTGGAACGAGTAATACGACTTCGCCTGCACGAGGACCTGGAACTGGTCGGCGTTGTAACCCTGGAGGAAGTGGACGGCGGGCGGCAGCACGACGAAGTACGTAAACACCGCGCCGGCGAGGAACAGCAGCGGCGCCGCGGCCATCGCCGGGAAGGCTGCGCGGCGCTCGTTTTTGTCGAGAGCAGGAATGACAAAGGCATAGCCCTCGTAGATAAGAATCGGTAAAGAGAACAGCAGCGCGAAGTACGCGGCAACCGTGAGCGTGGTCGTGAACGACTCGCCGACGCCGAGGGTTACCGGCTTCTCCTGGGTCGACAGGCTCTTCGGAAGGGTCTTGGCGACCTGCTGGTATTCGGCGGCGGTCTGCAAGTAGACCTGGCGGGCTTCGGCCGAGACGCCCGGTGCGTTGGCGAGCGCGGTGTTCGATGCAGCCAGCTTGGTGAACAGCTGCTCGAACTGGACCGACTCTGACGGGACCGACGAGAGCCCGTTGTGGACGGCGGCCTTCGAGTTGTCCGGCAGCGCTCGGTTGAGCACGGTCAGCAGATGGTTGTTCTGCCAGAAGCACAGGCCGAAGGCGACCGCCAGTACCGCCAGGCACACGAACAGCCGCGTGCGAAGCTCGTCGAGGTGGTCGACGATGCTCAAGCGGTCATCATGCCCGATGGGCAGAAGACGTGACACGACCGAGACTTTCCGGACCCGCGGGCGCTACGAGCGGCTCTGGGGCCCGACCTCGGCCGACGCGCGCTCGGCGGGAGGCGCGCTCGGCGCTGCCTCCGGCGGCGCGGGGCTCGCGGCCGTGATCTCGGGCCTCGAGGCCTGCTCCTCGTCCTTGTCCTCCCCCGTGATCGACTCCTTGAACTCGCGCAGTCCGGTCCCTAACTGCTTGCCCAGACCGGGCAGCCGCTTGGGGCCGAAGATCAGCAGAACGATCACGAGGACGACGATCAGATCGGTGGTGGGATTACGGAACATTCGCTGGTCCTCCGGATGGGGACTCGAAGGTTACCCGGTCTCCGGCAAGGGCGAAAACGGGTCGCTCGGCCAGTCCTGCAGATGCGTCTCAAGTTGCCCACGGCAGGGGCCGATTAAGGGCACGGAGACGCCAAATGAATCAGCAGCCAGAACAGCCTTCAGTCCGACGCATCGTCCTCCCCAGCGGGCGCAGCATCGAAGTGGTCCGGTTCAACGACCAGAACCACGCCACCCGCGGGCTTCACGTATGCCCCGACTGCGCTTCCGACCTGGTCCAGCCGATCGACTGGTCCGAGGCTCCCGAAGAGTGCTGGAACCTCGCGTTGAACTGCCCGAACTGCGACTGGTACACCGAGGGTCTGTTTACCCAGGACCAGGTGCGCGAGCTCGAGGACCGGCTCGACGAGGGCCTCGCGGACATGCTTCGCGACCTCCAGCGGCTGACGCAGGCGAACATGGCCGATCAGATCGATCGGTTCATCAACGCCCTGAACGCCGACCAGATCCTCCCCGAAGACTTTTAACCCTTAGGTAGGGCTGGGGGAACGGGACTGCGCCCGCGCGGCATGGATGCCGCGCGGAACCGGCCCCATGGACGCCGCCGGAGGCGGCCCAGAATCAGGCGTACCGCTCGACGACCACGTCGGCCACCAGCTCGAGTGCCGCGCGCTGACGCGCCGGCAACCCCGGCAGCTCCTGCTTGGCGCCGGATACCAGCTCCTGGGCGCGGGCCTTCGCGGTATCGAGTGCGCCGGTCGCGGCGATCCGCTCGCATACCGCGGCCGCGTCGGCGGCCGTGCGCACGGTCCGCGGGTCCAGCGCGGCTAGCTCCGGATCGCGGGAGCGGGCGAGGATCAGGGGCAGCGTGACGGTGCCGTCGAGCAGATCGGCGCCGCGAGGCTTGCCGGTGCGCTCGGGCGGTCCGGAGACGTCGAGGACGTCGTCGAGGATCTGGAAGGCGAGCCCGATCCGCTCACCGAACGCGCCGAGCGTTTTCGGCTTGGTCTCGGCCTCGAGCGCCCCGAGCTCGCACGCCGCGCGGAACAGCACCGCGGTCTTCAGCCGGCAGCGCGCGAGATAGCGCTCGACGGTCACCTCAGCGCTCCACGCGTCGGCCCGTTGCGCGAGCTCGCCGAGAGCCAGCTCGCGGCTCGCGCGGGCGAGGATCCGGACCGCGTCGGCTGAGTCGCCGCCCGCGAGCTCGGCGAATGCGCGCGAGAACAGCAGGTCGCCGGTGGCGATCGCGAGGCCGCGTCCCCCGGTGGCGACCACCGTCGGGCGGCCGCGGCGAAGCGCCGAGCCGTCGAGCACGTCGTCGTGGACGAGCGTCGCGCCGTGGACGAGCTCGACCGCGACCGCGGCGCGGACGAGGCCGTCGGTCTCGGGCGGGGGCGCGCCGGCGGCCAGGCACACGAGCAACGGACGCAGGCGCTTCCCGCCGGCGGAGATCGTGTCGCCGGCGTATCGCGCGAGCACGGGTCCGTGACCGACCGCGAGCTCGGTCATTCGGCGCTCGACGCGGTCCATGATCCGCGTCAGCTCCTGACCCCCGGCATCGACGACAGCCTGTGCGCCCAGGCTCATCAGGTTGGGACCGTACCCACGTGTAAGGCGATGATTCCGCCGGCGGTGACCACGTAGCGGACGTCGCGGAGCCCGACATCCCACATGAGCGCGGCCAGCCGCTCCGGCCCTGGGAAGCGCTTGACCGAGCTCGGCAGGTAGCTGTAGGCCTCCGAGTCGACGACGCGGCCGAGCGCGGGGATCGCGTGGTCGAACCAGAGGTCGAAAAAGGTCGACAGCGGCGGGCGCCGCGGGGTCGTGATCTCGAGCACGACCACCCGGCCGCCGGGCCGGACGACTCGTGCCATCTCCGACAGACCGCGCTGGAGGTCCGAGAAGTTGCGGGCGCCGAAGCCGACGGTGGCGGCGTCGAACTCGTGGTCGGCGTAGTCGAGGGCGAGCGCGTTGCCGGATTCGAATCGCACGCGCGCGCCCGCCTTGGCGCGGGCGAGCTCGAGCATCCTCTCGGCGAAGTCCATCCCGACCACCTCGCCACCCGGCGCGACGCGAGTGGCCAGCTCGAGGGCGAGGTCACCGGTGCCGGTGGCGACGTCGAGGGCGCGGTCTCCGGGCGACAGATCCGCGAGGTCGGCGGCGCGCCGGCGCCACTCGTGATGCAGGCCCGCCGTCATCACGGAGTTCATCCGGTCGTACAGGCCGGCGATCCGGTCGAACATCGCCCGAACCTGTGGTTCGTCTAGCGCCCCGGGCGCGCCCGCCGGCGCGAAGTCTGCACTCGCCATGATCCGTATGGCGCGGCTACTGCAAGTTCGACAGGAAGTAGACGAGGTTGTTGAACTTCTCGGTCGGCAGGTTCTTGAACGACGGCATAGGCGGCGTCGGATTGCGTAGCGTTGACGCGATCTGAGCCTCCGGAACCGTGTTGGCGATCTGGGTCAGAACCGGTCCTGGTCCGTTGTTGCCGTTGTCGCCGATGACGTGGCAGGCAAGGCAGCCCGACTCGCCCACCACGTCCGCCCCCGCCTTGAATTGCGCTAGTTGCATCGCCGTCAATCCAGGCGGGATCTTCAGGGCGTTCAGGTCAACGTTGTTTGGCGACCCGGTGTTCGCGCCGCTGTAGGTCAGGTAGGCCATCGCCGCGATCGTCGCGATCCCGGCGGCCAGCGCGACCGGCCGGCGCTCTATCCGGCGCTCCGTGCTGCGGTCGTAGAACGGCAGCAGGAACAGCAGGATCATGCAGATCGTCGGCACGCCGATCGTTGCCATCGGCGTGAACTTGGGGACGTTGCGCATGACGCGCAGGACCTCGAACAGGAAGAAGAAGTACCAGTCGGGTCGTGGGACGTACGTGGTCGTGGTCGGATCGGCCTTGGGGCCGAGCTCGGCGCCGAACATCAACGCGAGGAAGATGATCACCGCCATCACGATGCAGGCCATGATCGCGTCGTGGGAGACCGAGTACGGGAAGAACGGCTCGCCCTCGTTCTTCAGGACCGAGTATTCGCGGAGATATGCCTCCTTCTCGCCCTGATTCATGCGCGCGCTCCCGGTGACGCCACGAACCGGCGCGCACGTATCCCGTCGGCCGGGCCGCTCACACTTCCGCCTCGTCTGGTGCGTGGTCGCCGTCCTCCTGCGGGTGGGGCTTGATCCACGGAGGCGCGGAGATGCCGAGCTTGGTGACGAGGTACAGGTGGGCGCCGATCAGCGCCGCCATTATGCCCGGGATAAGCAGCATGTGGATCGCGTAGAACCGCGACAGCGTGGTGGCGCCGAAGTCCGCGCCGCCGAGCAGGAAGTCGGACAGGAACGGCCCGATGAACGGGCCGCCGGCGTTGATGTTGACGCCCACGACCGTCGCCCAATAGGACCGCTGATCGAACGGCAGCAGATAGCCGGTGAAGCCCATCGCCAGCGTCAGGATCAACAGCACGACGCCGATCACCCAGGTCAGCTCGCGGGGGTACTTGTAGGCGCCGTAGAAGAACACCCGCCCCATGTGCAGGAAGATCAGAATGATCATCACCGACGCGCCCCACTTGTGCATTGCGTGCACGAGCTGCCCGAGGAACACGTTGTCGTTGATGTTGCGGACCGACTCGTACGCGCCGCCGGCGACGTCCGGCCGGTAGTACATCGCCAGGAACACGCCGGTGACGGCCTGGTTCAGGAACGCGAAAAGCGTCGCCGACCCGAGCGTGTAGGCCCAGTTGACTCCACGCGGAACCTTCCGCCACAGCAGCCAGCGGAGCCCCGGCGAGAGCGCGGTCCGCTCGTCCAGCCAGTCGACGACCGAGATCCCCGCATCGAGCGGCGCCGGGTAGGTGTGGACCTCGCCGCCCGATTCGGCCGGCTTCTTCGGCTTGGGCTGGAGCCCCTTCGGGAGCGGCGGCGTGGGAATGCGCGGCATTAGTGCGGCGGCGGGTTGGCGGTGTCGAACTGGGCCGGATACAGGAACTGTCCGATGCCGTCGATCGGCTCACCGGGGAAGCGCGGCGAGAACCGCTGGAGCTCGTCGTTGACCGAGTACCGCGGACCGACCTCAACCAGGCCGGTGCTCTCGTTCACACGCGTGTAGAAACGATCCAGCGGACGGACCGGGGGACCGCCGGCGACCATCCCGCGGAAGTCGTACACGCCGCCGTGGCACGGACAGATGAACCGCTGCGCGGCCTGCACGTAGCGGACCGGGCAGCCGAGGTGCATGCACTTGTCCGACAGGGCGACGTAGTGGTTGAACTGGTCCTCGGGCTCCAGGTCGATCGCGGGGTCGCGCTTGCGGACGTAGGCGATCGTGTTCCCCGCCTCGCCGATGCCCGGGGTGATGTTGATGACTTTCGTCACGTAGAAGGCCTCCGTGAAGTCCCCGGGGTGGCCGACCGGCTGCCACGTCCACACCTGGCGCTTGAAGATCGGCGCGAGCGCGAACCCGAGGGCTGGGAGCGTGAACGCAGCGGCAGCGACGGCGCCAGCTCCGTTGGCGACTAGATTCATCATCCCCCGGCGCGTGACGGTCTCGCCCTCGAACGCACCGGGCATGTGCCGGTCGAGCGTGTACTTCGACTTCTTTTGCCTATGGCGGTCGGGCACGGACGCTTCGCGAATCCTTACGGCGACTTTAGCTGCCGACAGCGTACCGCCATGACCGCGAAAAGGTCATCACCGAGGGGCGCGGTACGCGCGGGCCTAACAACCTCGATACGAACCTCACAAGCTGGCGGGCGGGGGCTCGCTACGAACGGCACAAGCCGCCGCGCGCAGGGCGGCGGCGGCACCCGCGTCGTGCACCCGGGCGCTCGCCTTGGCCTCGGCGTGGGCGTCGCTCGAGCCCCAGCCGACCGAGATCGTGCCGGCCTCCCAGACCGCGTTCGCCAGCTCGCGATCAGACGCGGCGTGCGCCTGCGCGACCAGCGAGATCACATCGGCAAGCTCGGCGACGGCGTCGAGGTCGCCGAGCGCGGCCAGCCGCGAAAGCCCGAGCGCGTACAGCTGATCGCCGAGGAGCAGCGCCAGATCGGCGTCGGGCGTGCGCACGACGAGCGGCTCGTCGTAATGGAGCCGGTAGCCCTCGAGGATCATCTCGAGCAGCAGCTCGTACTCGCGCTCGTTGCCGAAGGCTCGCGGCCCGGTGGCGGCGACCTGTGCCAGACCTGGGTGGTCGAGGTGGTCGAGGTGGTCGAGGTGGTCGAGGTGGTCGAGGTGGTCGCTCCGCGCCGCGGGTGGGGGCGCCTCGAGTACTTCGGCCACGGTTCCGCCCTGCTCGGCGAGCGCCTCGCGAAGGGCATGGGCGCCGTCGCGAGCGGTCCTTGTGTTGGTCTCGCTCATCGGTCGGCGATCTCCGCGAACGCCTCGCCGGCTGCGTCGACCGTGCGCCGGATGTCGGCCTCGGTGTGCGCGAGCGAGGGGAACCAGGCCTCGAACTGCGAGGCCGGCGGATACACGCCCCTTGAGAGCAAGCCGCGGCACCACGCGCCGTAGGCGTCGGTGTCGCATTCGGTGGCGGTGACGTAGTTGTGCACGGGGCGGTCTCGGAAGAACACCGTCAGGAGGCCGGGGACGCTCTGGACCTGGACGGAGCGGTTCGCCGCTGCCGCGGCTTCGCGAAGGCCGCTCGCGAGCGCGTCGGTGGTCGCGGCCAGCTGCTCGTAGGCAGCGTCGTTCAGCTTGCGCAGAGTTGCGAGGGCGGCCGCGGTGGCGAGCGGATTCCCGGAGAGCGTTCCCGCCTGGTAGACGTCGCCCGCCGGAGCGATCCGCTCCATCAGCTCACTGCGCCCGCCGTACGCGGCCGCGGGCAGCCCGCCGCCCATGATCTTGCCCATGATCGTCAGGTCGGGAAGCACCCGGTAGCGATCCTGGGCGCCGCCGCGGGCGACCCGGAAGCCGGTGATCACCTCGTCGAAGATCAGCAGGGCGCCGGAGTCATCGGCTTGCCGGCGGAGCATCGCCAGGAAGCCGTCGGACGGCGGGACGACGCCCATATTGGCCGGCACCGGCTCGAGCAGGATCGCCGCCACATCGTGAGTGTCGGGCAATGCGTGGGGGGCATTCCATGGCACGACGATCGTCGCTGCGGCGGCCGCCTCCGGGACGCCCGGGCTCGCCGGGATCCCCTGCGTGGCCAGCCCCGAGCCCGCGTCCGCGAGCAGGCCGTCGACGTGGCCGTGGTAGGCGCCCGAGAACTTGAGGATCTTCTCCCGGCCCGTCACCGCACGGGCCAGGCGGACGGCGCTCATCGTCGCCTCGGTCCCGGATGAGGTCATGCGCATCATCTCGACCGACGGGATGCGGCCCGCGACCTCCTCGGCAAGTTGCACCTCGCCGACAGTCGGCGCCCCGAAGGTCGTCCCCCTGCCGGCGGTTTCGGTCACCGCGGCCACGACCTCGGGATCGGCGTGGCCGAGGATCAGCGGGCCCCACGAGCACACCCAGTCGATGTAGTCGTTGCCGTCGACGTCGGTGATCGTCGAGCCGTGGCCGGAGGCGATGAAGATCGGATCGCGGCCGATCGCGCGCATCGCCCTTACGGGTGAGTTGACGCCTCCGGGCAGGACGCGGCGCGCCCAGTCATACAGCTGCGATGACCGCGCCGTCTCCGTCGTCGCGGCAGGCCCGACGCCGGTCACACGCCCGCGTGCTCGCGTTCCCAGGCCCGGTACTCGTCGGTGAAGTAGAGCAGCCGGATCTTCTTGAACTCCGTCGAGGAGTACAGCGTGGAGCGCTCGTCGATGCCGGTCTGGGTGGCGATCGAATCGAGGATCGCGTCGCACTCGTCCTTGGAGCGACCGTGCGCCATCGTGAAGATCGAGTAGGGCCAGTCCTGGTAGGTGGGGCGCTGGTAGCAGTGCGAGATACCGCGGAACGCGGCCATTCGCGGCCCGATCTCCATGATCCGGTCGTCCGGGACCTTCCACACGCCCATCCCGTTCGCGCTGAACCCGGCGCGGCGGTGGAACAGAATCGCGGCGACGCGGCGGAGTAGCCGGCGCTCCTGCATCTGCTCGAGGTGGGCGAGCAGCCGGGTTTGTGGGATTCCGAGCTTCTCGGCGGCGGGAGCGTACGGCTCCGGGATCACCGGCATGTCGCCCTGGGTGGCGCGGATCACCTCGATGTCGAACTCGTCGTAGGGCTGTCTTTCGGTCTCGGCGGGGGGCGCGACCTCGACGGCCTTGGCGAGCGCGTCGGTCCCGCCCTCCATTTCGAGGTCCATCCGGATCTTGAACAGCTGGAGCGTCGGGAGTTGGCGGACCGACTCGGCGCCGGCTTCCTTGGCGAGAGCCTCGAGGGTGCCGTCCAGCCCGAGCGGCGAGTCCGGCTCGGTGGCGATCGTGAACCAGATGTTGAACTCGTGGTTGCGCAGATAGTTGTGCGAGACCCCGGGGTGCGCGTTGATGATGTTGGCCGCGCGCCACGGGTTGTCCGGATCGACCTTGGCCGCGACCAGCATCGACGAGTAGCCAAGCGCCCGCGTGTCGAAGATCGGCGTGACCTGACGGATGATGCGGTCGTTTTGCAGTTGGCTGACCCGGTCGATCGCCTGTTGCTCGGTGATCCCGGCCTCTTTCGCCACGGCCTCGTACGGTCTTGGCGCGATCGGGAACTTGCCCTGCATGACGTTCAGCAGGCGTTTGTCGAGATCGTCGAGCGGGGTCGCGGCGCCGTGCTTGCGTGAGCGCAGTTTGGGTCCGAACCCTGATCCCGCCTGGCCTATTGAAGCCATCGCGCCGCCTCCTTGGCGTGGTAGGTGATGATGATGTCGGCCCCCGCGCGACGAATGCAGGTCAACGTCTCGAGCACTGTGGCGCGCTCGTCGAGATAGCCGGCGGCCGCCGCCGCCTTGACCATCGCGTACTCGCCGCTGACGTTGTAGGCGGCCAGCGGCATCTGCGTGTCGGCCTTGATCCGGTGGATCAGGTCGAGGTACGGAAGCGCCGGCTTGACCATCACGATGTCGGCTCCCTCCTCGATGTCGAGCTTGGTCTCGCGGACCGCCTCGTCGCCGTTGCCCGGGTCCATCTGGTAGCCGCGCCGGTCGCCGAACGCGGGCGTCGAGTCGGCGGCCTCGCGGAACGGGCCGTAGAAGGCCGAGGCGAACTTGGCGGAGTAGGCGAGTATCGGGGTGTCGGTGTGGCCGTCCTCGTCGAGGGCGTGGCGGATCGCGCCGACGCGGCCGTCCATCATGTCGCTGGGGGCGACGATGTCGGCGCCGGCTTTCGCCTGGGACGTCGCGGTGCGGGCCAGGAGTTCCAGTGTGGCGTCGTTATCGACCGTGCCGTCAGGCTTCAGTACTCCGCAGTGGCCGTGACTCGTGTACTCGCACATGCAAAGGTCGGTGATCACGATCAGGTCGGGGTGCGCTTCCTTGATCGCGCGCGTCGCGAGTTGGACGATCCCCTCGTCGTCCCACGCGCCCGAGCCCTCCTCGTCCTTGGCCGCGGGCAGGCCGAACAGCAGCACCGCAGGGATGCCGAGCGCCTGGGCCTCGCCGGCTTCGGTGACGGCGTGCGCGATCGACAAGCGGTCGACGCCGGGCATCGCCTCGATCGGCTCGCGGCGGTCGATCCCGTGGGCGACGAACATCGGGTAGACGAAGTCCGACGGGGCCAGGTTCGTCTCGCGAACGAGGCCGCGCAGCGCGCCGGTGGCGCGGAGCCGGCGGAGGCGGGTCTGCGGGAACGGCATCACGGGTGAGCATACCCCCGCCCTGTGGCCGGGCAGGCACGCGGCGGGGCGCTGTGACCCGTCCGGGGGGACCCTACGGGACCACGGCCCAGGAGTCGACGCGCCAGTCCGTGACCAGGCCGTTGGCGACGTACGGGTCCGACTCCGGGAACGCCTCGGCCGCGGCCCGGTCCTTGAACACGATCGCGGCGCCGTGTGGTGGGTCGCCGAGCGGTCCGGCCATGACGATGCGCCCGTCGTCCTTGCCGGCGCGGATGACGTTCATGTGGCCTTCGCGGTGCGGCGCCCGCCGGTCGACGATGCCGTCGACGTAGTCATAGAAGAGGATGTAGTGAGGATCTGGCATATCGCTAACACCCTAGGGCACCGCCGCGCTACGCTGCCACCGTGGCCGATATCCAGAAGCGTGGCAACTACACCCCGCGTCATGTGCGCGAGCGACGCGCCTACCAACTGGTCGTTACCGGCGGCGTCGCCGGCGCGGTCGGCGTGGTCACGCTGGTGCTCGCGATCATCGGCGCCGTCGGCTACACGCTGCCGGTGGTCTCGATCATCGTCGCGGTGATCTGCGCGGTGATGTTCCGCCGCATGGTCGGCCCGAGCTAACCGCGCTCACCCGAACCGCCGCATCGCCACGCGCGCCAGCGCGCCGAACGCGAGCGTCAGCACGGCCAGATGGACGAGCGGCCATCCGATCCCCGGCGCCGTGCCGCTGAACGCGTTGGCGACGGCTTGCAGCGCGGCCTTGAACGGGAATACGAACGAGATCGCGTCGAGGATCGACTTCAGCGTCCCCGAGACGGCGTCGCCCGGAATGAGCGCGATGAACGCGATCGGCAGCGACACCAGGAACGCCATCAACGAGGCGACGCTGACCTCGCGGGCGACCCCCCCGATCGTCACGCCCAACGCTCCGAAGGCCAGGCCGCCGATCACAAGCGTGACCACCCACAGCGGAAACCGGCTCCACTCCAGGTGCACGAACAGCGACACGAACGCCGACATGAGCAGCGTCACCGCGGCGGCGGAGCATCCGGCGAGCGTGATCTTCTCGGACAGCAGCCCGCTCGGCGAGATCAGGCCGCGCACCAGCCGCGAGTACGCGTTCTCAGAGCGCTCGAGCGCGAGCAGGGCCGCCGCCAGCAACAGCCCGACGAACATCAGCGACACGATCACGGCGATCGCCGCGGCGTAGGTGTCGGTCGGGGTCGTCTTGCCCGCCAACTCGGTCGTGTTCACGGTCAGCGGGTTGCCGATCGAGCTGAGCACCGGCGTCGCGAAGCCCAGGCCGTCGACGGCCAGGTTGGCGAAATTGACTACCTGCTTGAGCGCCGGAACGAGCGGCGAGTCCTTCGGTAGCGACCCGATCGCGCCCTGGACGATCGTGCGCGAGTTCTTCAGCCCGAGGAGCGGCACCCGCTGGCCGAGGAACGTGAGCGTTCCGCCGTTCAGCGTCTCCTGGAGGTCGGTGACCGCGACCCGCAGCACCTGCTTTGACACGGCCTGCTCGACCTGGGCCACGCGAGAGGTGATCGCCTGGTCGGCGAACTGCCGCTCGAGCGGATCCTTAGTGTTCAGGATCAGGTCAACGGTCGGGTTTCCGGCCCCCTGGGTGATCAGGCTGTTGATCTGGGAGATGATGTTGGCGGGGATGATCAGCGCCGCCGCCGCCTGGCCGCTGCGGACCTTTTCGAGCGCCTCCGCGCGCGAGTTCACCTTGATCGCGTCGATCGACTGAAACAGCTGGTTGGCGTACTTGGCGATGTTGATCTGCTGGTTGCCGAGGCTCACCTGGGTGTGGCCGGTCGGCACCTCGTCGAGCAGCGCGACCTTGGGCTTGCCCGGGGGGCTCGAGAGCGCGAACCCGATCATCAACGCAATCACGATCGGGTAGACGACGAGCAGCGCGACGAGCAGCGGGGAGCGCTTCAGGATCTGCAGGTCCTTGATGAGCAACCAGCGCACGCGGGGTCAGTGGCCGCGCTCGCGCAGGAAGCGAACGAACGCTGTCTCGAAGTCGCCACCCAGTCGCTCACGCTCGAGAGCGTCGGCGTCGCGCGCGAGCTCGGCGGCCAGAGCGGCCGGCTCGTTCACCGCGCGCTCGAGCTCAGCGGGCGTGCCGCTGAACAAAAGCTCGCCGTCTCCGAGCACGAGGACCCGGCCGGCGTAATGCTCGGCCTCGGCGACGTTGTGGGTCGAGAACACGATCGTCGTGCCGTGGACGGCGAGCCCGCCGATGAACTCCCACAGGCGCTCGCGCTGGCGCGGATCGAGCGATGCCGACGGCTCGTCGAGCAGCAGCACCGGCGGCGCGCACAGCAGCCCGATCGCGATGTTCACGCGCTGCTGGTTCCCGCGTGACAGGCGCCCGACCTCTTCGTCGGCGCGGTCCTCGAGGCCGGTCTGCGCGAGCATCCGCACGACCGCCTGCTCGGGGTCGGCGAGTCGTTCGAGCCGCGCGAACAGCCGGAGGTTCTCGGCCACCGACAGCTTGGAATAGAGCGCCGGCTCCTGGGGCACCCAACCGAAGCGCGGACCGGGCGGGCGCGCCACGTCGCCTTCGGACGGCTCGAGCGTGCCCGCGAGGATCGAAAGCAGGGTTGTCTTGCCGGCGCCGTTGGGACCGATGATCGCCACCACCTCGCCGGGGAAGAGCTCGAAGTTGACCCGGTCCAGGGCGGTCCTCGCACCGAAGCGCTTCGTCAGCCCCCGGGCCGCCACCGTGGCCGTGGGTTCGCCCGTTTGGATGCCGATGGACAACTTGCTTCAGGCTAGCGAGGGGCGACAGGCGGCCTAACCGGGCAGCTTCACCCGCGGCTCGAGCGAGGCTCCGCACGAGCGGCAGAACGTGTCGTCAGGGTCCGCCGCGGCCCCGCAGTCCGGACATCGTTCGAGCTCCGACGCCATCGCGCCCGAGCCGATCGGGCCCCACGGTTCGAGCACGAGATGCTTTCGCAGGTAGAGCACGGTCACCCGGATCACGGTGGCGATCGGCAGCGCCAGCAGCGCGCCGAAGATGCCGTAGATGGTGAAGCCGATCAGCAGCCCGAGGATGATCAGGATCGGGTTGATCCGCAGCGAGATCCGGAACACCTGAGGCGCGACGATATGGCCCTCGAGCTGCTGGAGGGCGATGAACAGGAGGGTGACCCACACGGCGCTGATCGGGTTGACGAACAGCGCCACCAGCACCGCCGGCACTGGCCCGATGATCGGCCCCACGTACGGGATGAACTCGGCCAGCCCGTAGAAACCGCCGAAGAACACCGCGTAACGCGCCCCGTCCGGAAAGATCCCGAGCTCACCGAAGATCCACAGGGCGAGCGCCGCGCTCGCGCCCATGATCAGGCTGAACAGGAGCTGGCCGCGCACGTAGCCGTAGACCGCGCGCTGGACCAGCAGCGGGTAATCGTCCTCGGGCGTCCCGTCGCTGGGCGGCATGATCCGACGCACGAGGTCGCCGATCTGCTCTCCGTACACGAGCAAGTAGATCGATAGCACGAACGTGAGGACGAAGTCGAACGACGTGGTGACGATCTGCGTCAGCAGGTCGCGTGAGAACGAGACGATGTCGCTCGAGCGCTTCTCGATCTGGTTGCCGAGCGTCTGCAGGGCGGTCTGACCCTGCTGCTGGATCTGGACCTTGATTCCCCGGCGATCGAGCCACCGCTGGAGACTCGCCAGATCGCGGTTCGCCTTGTCGATGTATTGCGGCACGTTGCGCTCGAGACGGCTGACCTGCGTACTGACCGGCTGCGACAGCAGCACCCCGAGTCCTCCGATGAAAGCGAACCCGGCGAGGTATATGAGCAGGATCGCGAGTCCCCGCGGCAGGCCGCCGCGGTTGAGCAGCCTGACAAGCGGGTTCAGGATCAGCGCGATCGTGCTCGCGCCGAGCAGGATCAGCAGGACCGTTCCCGTCGCCCGGGCGAGCGCCCACAGGCCGACCACCGCGAGCGCGACCACGACGAGCTGGACCAATCGCGGGACCACGACCGGCGGCGGCGGAACGGCCGTCTGCTCGACCGAGGGACCCTGGGCTGGGCCCACGCGATCTTCGACGTCAGGGCTGTCCGCGCTGGTCGGCTCGTCGCCCTCGCTGGCGGTGGGCGGTGCGCCGCCCGGTCGCCTGGGGAACCTCCAACTCATGCAACTGGAAGTATGAGCACCGACAAGACATGAGTGAACCCGTGAGCATCCTGTTTGTCGGCGATGTGGTCGGCGGTATCGGCAAGCGCACCCTGCTGGCGCTGCTGCCGTCGCTGCGCGATCGCTATGCGCCCGACTTCGTCGTGGTCAACGGAGAGAACGTGGCCGGCGGCGTGGGGATCACGCCCAAGATCGCGCGGGAGCTGCTCAACTCCGGCGTCGACGCGATCACGCTCGGCAACCACACCTACCGTCACAGGGAAATCTACGGCTACCTCGACGAGGAGGACCGGATCCTCCGACCCGCCAACTTTCTGGCCAGCCAGCCAGGGCACGGGTGGTGCGTGATCGGGGGCGGTGGCGAGGGCGGAGGCGCGGGTGGAGCGAGGCGGCGAGGGCGGAGGCGCGGGTGGACGCGAGGGCGGAGGCGAGGGCGGAGGCGAGGGCGGCGGCGGGCGTGGCCGGCTCGGCGTGATCTCGCTGTCGGGAAACCTGTTCATGCAGGCCGGGCGGCCGGCGTTCCCCGAGGTCGACGCGGCGCTCCATGCGATGTCGGGCAAGGTCGACCACGTGCTCGTCGACATGCACGCGGAGGCCACGAGCGAGAAGGTGGCGATGGGCTGGCACCTCGATGGCCGCGTGACCGCCGTGGTCGGCACCCACACGCACGTGCCGACGGCGGATGCCCGCGTCCTGCCCGGCGGCACCGCCTACATCACCGACGTCGGCATGACCGGGCCGCGCGGTGGCGTGATCGGCGTCAAACGCGACCAGGCGCTGACGTCGATGGTGACGCACATGCCCATCCGGTTCGAGACCTCATCCGAGGATCCGTGGTTGAACGGCGTCGTGATCCGGACGGCGGCCGAGTCGATGCGGGCGGAGTCGATCGAGCAGGTGTTGTTGCCGGCGCCTGGAGTCGTGTAGCGGGACGTTGCCGGCGCGCGCGGTGACGCCAGTCGCTCTGAGGACCACGGTGGCGCCGGTCGCCCCGGACCACAGTGGCGCCCGCAGGCGCCCGGCAACCGCCCTCAGGGCGTCGCGACCGCCAACCGCGCCGGCACGTCGGCCCCGCGATCGACCTCCGAGGACGCGAGCGCTTGCTCGAGCTGCGTCGGGAAGCTCCCGAACAGCGCCACGATGACGAACGGGAAGAACCACACGATGTAGGAGTACAGCCAGTAGCCGGCCCCGAGTTGGAGCGCAATCAGGATCGCGGCACCCAGCGCGGCGACCTCGACGTAGCCGCGCCGGCCGGGCACGAACATGACCGCGAGCGCGAATGCCACGGTGGCGCCCTGGACGAGGTGCTGCTCGACCCCGAGGCCGCCCCACAGGCCCCAGATCGAGAACGGGGAGGTGCGCCCGGCCTGGTAGGCGATCGTGTCGTGCCAGAACGCGTGCCAGTTGTCGTGGAGGAGCACCGGCAGCATCACCACGACGACCGTCAGCGCAAGCCCGACCACATACCGCACAACCTGCCGTCGCCCGGGCGGCGGATCGATTCCGCGCAGCAGCAGCGGCGCGAGCGCGAACGGCGCGAACTTGGTCATGCCGGCGAGCGCGCCCACGACCCCGCGAGCCGGCGCGGAGGTGATGACCAACAGCGCCAGGACAAGCAGCAGCGACACCAGCGAGTCGTTGGTGTTCGACGACAGGGTCCACAACGTGAACGGGTACGCCGCCCACGCGTACGCGAGCACGACGCCCAGCGTCGGCCCCCGAACCCGGCGGCCCAGCCAATACAGCCCGAACAGCGTCAGCAGGTCGAACACGATCGCCGCGGCGTGCGCGGCCGGGAGGTCGTCCCACGTGCCGCTCCACCCGAAGATCATCCGGAACGGCACGTACGCGTAGTACGCGACCGGCCCGTAGGTGTCGCCGCTGGCGTTGTCCTTGGGCCAGTTGCCGTACAGCGGCTTGTCGTGGATCAGCTTGTCGGCGCCGATCACGCCGGCGTAGCCGACGTCGATCACGTTCGAGTTGACGACGTTCAGACCGACCCGGAAGCCGACCAGGAAGATCACGCCGACCGCGAGCCACGACATCGGAACGAATACGCGCAGCGGGCGCCGTGGGCGTCCGCGGCCGAACCCGAGCAGCACCATGCGCACGAGCAGGTACAGCATGAACGGGTAGATGGCGGGCGTCGACAGCCCGATCTTCGCGTTGTTGAACAGCGCGAGTGAGATCGACAGCCCGAGTAGCGCGAGCAGGTCGACGTGCAGCAGCGACCAGGCGCGACGCTCGCGCCGGCCGTCCTCAAGGCGCTTGCGCCTCCACGGCAGGAACGGCGCGATGAACAGGATGCACAACGGGACCCACACGTACCAGGCGTTAACCCGCCGCCCGAACGCACCCGGGTACCCGCGCGCCATCGTCCAGGCGACCTGGAAGCCGGTCCATACCTGGGTGACGCTCCCGGTGGCGTCGTCGAGGTAGACCTGCGCGAGCTCGACCTGGTTCTTGCCCGACGAGAACCAGCTCACCTGCCACTGCCCCGGCCCCTTGGTGTACTCGTACGGGATCGCGCCGGGATGGCGCCCCAGCTCGGCCTTGATCGTCAACGTCGCGGCCGCGATCCGCTCGACCTGGGCGGCGGTAAGCCGATACCCCTTGGGCGGGACGTTCTGGTCGGTGACGAGCACCGGCGTGTTCGGATCCGTCGCCGTCGTGGTCACGGTCTTCGTGACGGTGACCACGGAGCCGGCCGCGGCCGATGCGGCCGCGGGCGCGACGAATACGGCGAGAACCGTCGCGATCAGAAAAGCCAGAAAGAGCGCCGCGAGGTTCGGGCGCAGCGCATCTAGGCCTTGAAGCTCCAAAGCTTCTGCCCGATGAACGACAGCGGCATGCCCGCGACGATCGCAATCGCCTGGGCGGCCACCTTCATCATGCCGGCGTCCACCAACAGGACCAGCACCACGTAGGTGAAGCCGAACGCCACCAGCGACACGGTGAAGAAGCGAATCGCCTGCCTGACCGGATGGTCCTGCTTGGCGGAGAACGTCCAGTGCCGGTTCAGCCAGAAGTTGTTGAGCACCGACACGGCCCACGCGATCACCGCCGACAGGTGGTAGTCGATCCCGATCAGATGGACGCACGCTGCGAATACAGCCAGGTTAACGACATAGCCGCTGGCCCCGACGGCGCCGAAACGGCCCAGCTGCAACCAGTTGTGGGGGTGCCGGATTCCGGCGCGCAGCCGTACCAGCGGCTGGCCCACGCCCTGGCGGGCCGGGGCCCGGGCCGGGCGCGTCGGCAGCTCAACCGTGGTTGTCAGCTCGTCAGGCATCCGCGGAAATGTATCGGCGTCATGTCGACCGAGCGTAAGAGATGTGGCGCACTAATCCGCTCCTAACCCAGACTTGCCCGCTCCTCCTAGCCGCGAGGCGCCGTCGCTAATCCCAAAATGCTCGCGCACCATGGGGGCGACGTCGCGCAGCGACCAGCGCTCCTGGACGGTCGCGGACGCGGGTCCGGTGCCGCACCACAGGAGCGCACCGAGCGAATCGGACCGGTGTAGCGAGCCGTGGCTACCACCGCCGACGTGGTCGGCTCCGCCCCAGTCGACGAACTCGTAGCCCGGCGAGGCCGACAGCAGGACGTCGCCGGCGGTCGGGCACTTGAGCGCAGACCAGATGCGAGCCAGCGCGTCCGGATACTCGCTGCACAGGAAGCGACCGTCCTGGACCTCGCCGAGCAGCGCGGCCAGGTCGCCTTCGACGTCCCACCGGCCGCCGCGATCGTCAAGGACCTGATCGCCGGGCGCGAACCGGAGCTCGCCCCGGCGGCTGCGCACGACCGCCTCCTCACGGTCCGGACCCGCCAGCCACAGCACCAGATCGACCCCGTCGACCTCGCGGACCGCCTCGACCGACCGGTCCACCAACTCGTCGCGCCGATCCAGATCGAGCGCGTAGACCATCGCCGCGCGCTGAGCGGGGCTCAACGCGACCTCCGCGCCGGCCGACCGCGAGGCGCTGCGCGTCGCGACGTCGAACTCCGCGAACGCGCGGTCGAGCCGGATCCGCTCCTCGACGGCGGCCTGGGAATGGTCGGAGGTGACGATCACCGCGTGCTCGTCGAGGAACGCGTCCGGGCCGCCGGCCGCGTGCATCAGGCGCTCGAGTTGCCGGTCGGCGGCGGCGATCGAGGTCACCTGGGCATGGGGTCCGTTCTTGTGCGACCAGGCATCGTTGTCGGGCAGCGAGAACAGCATGAAGTCGAACAGGTCGTTCTCGACCAGGTAGGCCCCGACACACCCGGTGTGCTGGTCGCGGATGCCCGGCATCCCGAGTTG
The DNA here is from genome assembly GCA_963770615.1 of uncultured Solirubrobacterales bacterium. GTDB lineage: Bacteria > Actinomycetota > Thermoleophilia > Solirubrobacterales > Solirubrobacteraceae > Palsa-465. The sequence continues at coordinate 465,311 of CAVYQJ010000003.1, forward strand.
GCCGCGGCATCCGGTTTTCCGGCTCGCGTACAAGTCGGCGTAGAACAGTTCGCGCGGGCCGAGGATGGTCCGGCGGAACAGAGTCGAGGTGACGATCCGGGCGAGCGCGCTCTCGTTGGACACCTCGTGCTCATAGCGGCCGCGGTAGATCAGGTAGGTGGTCCCGGCCGTGCGGACGTCGACGTCGTCGAGCGATTCGTACACCGTCTCCACCTCCGTCGAGAGATGCTCGGCGTTCATCCGGTAGACGGTGTCGGTCAAGGAGCGCAGCACGCCGAACTGGCGCGAGGCGCTGAAGCTCGACCCGTACTCGACGTAGCGCCCCTCCTCCCGGGAGTACCAGTTCATACTCGGGATCCGGTGGCCGTCGGGGCCGACGCCGGTCGTGATCGTGGCCGCGCACACGGGCGTCACCGACGGAAACGCGGCCACGCATTCGTCGACGTAGCAGCCGTCGCGTCGGATCCGGGCCAGCGCCGGCGCACGGCCGTTGGCGAGCGCCCGGTCGAGCATCGACGGCTTGAGCGCGTCGATCACGACCAGCACGAGCTTCTTGCCGGAGCCGGGCAGGTGGCTTGAGCTCGGCTTGTTTGGCGCGGTCACAGGTGGATCGTCCCCCGTATGGGGCGGGTCAACGCAGGATCCGCAGCCCGGCGTACTTCTGCTCCGAGCGCCGGCGGCCGGCGATCAGCAGCCACAACAGGAATACGAGCCCGACGAGCCCGACCGGCGGCGCGACGATCGACAGCGCCGCGAGCAGGACGCCGAAGGCCTCGGCGAACAGCGGCACCGCCGACGCGGCCTGGGAGTCGAGCCGCGCCCGGACCCTGAGCAGCAACGGCCGCGTGGCGAGGATTCCGACGACCGCGCACAGCACGCCGGCGATCAACCCGGGCCAATCCGTGTAGTGGTTGTGGTCGAGCGCGCCCGCGAACCACAGCGCCCCGAGCGCCGCGCTGATCGCCCCGAGCACGACCGTGAGGGCCTCGGATTCGACCCGCTGGCGCTCGATCACCGCCAAAACAATCGCGCCAACCGCCATTCCGAGAAGGAACACGCCGCTCTGTAGAAAAAAGAAGTCAGTGCCGTTGAAGTGGATCTCGACGTCGCCCGCCGCGAGTCCGCCGGCGACAAGCGCGGGAAGGAACGGCCTAACGCCGACCGCGCCGGCAACGCCCATGCCCGTGCAGATGTCAAAGAAGAGATGCACCGTGGTGTACCGTGACCGACCGTGACGATAGAGGACAGCGCGCTGTGAGCGGGGCGGGCGGGCCCCGATCTCGCCGCCCGCGATCCACCGCGCGGGACATCGAGCGCTACGGCGCCCTGTTCGCGGAGCGGACGAAGGTCATGAAGTCTTCGGCGATGCGCGATCTGATGGCGCTGACCGAACGCGACGACGTGATCTCGCTCGCCGGCGGGCTGCCCGACACGTCGACGTTCCCGCCCGACTCGTATGCCTCGCTGATGAGCGAGGTCGCGGCCAGTTCGTGCGCGCGGGCGCTCCAGTACGGACCGACCGAGGGCCTGTCGGTGGTGAAGCGGTGCATCGTCGAGGTGATGCGAGCCGAGGCCATGGAGGTCGACGAGGACGAGCTGCTCGTGACCACCGGGGGCCAGCAGGTGATCGACCTCGTGTGCAAGACGCTGCTCGACCCCGGCGACGTCGTCGTGTGCGAGGCGCCGACGTACCCGGGCGCGGTCCCCACCTTCTGCGCCTACCAGGCCAACGTGGTCCAGGTCACGATGGATCGCGACGGGATGCGGACCGACGAGCTCGAGGCGACGCTCGACGAGCTCGAGCGCGCGGGCCAGCGCCCGAAGTTCATCTACACGGTCCCGAACTTCCACAACCCGGCCGGCGTGACGATGTCGCTCGAGCGCCGCCACGAGCTCGTCCGGATCGCGTCCGAGCGCGAGCTGCTCGTACTCGAGGACAACCCGTACGGACTGCTCCGCTACGAAGGCACGCCGCTCCCCACGCTCCGCTCGCTCGACGAGGAATTCATCATCTACGCGAGCACTTTCTCGAAGATCCTCTCGCCCGGCGTCCGGCTCGGCTGGACCGCGGCGCCGGCGCCCGTGCTCGCGAAGATGACTCTCGGCAAGCAGGCGTCCGACCTGTGCTCGTCGTCGATCTCCCAGTACTTCGTCTCGGCGTACTTCGATTCCGGACCGTGGGAGGACTACGTCCGCTCGCTGATCGACATCTACCGGCGCCGGCGCGACGTGATGCTCGACGCGCTCGCCGAGCACTTCCCGCGCGAGGCCGAGTGGACCCACCCGCAGGGCGGGCTGTTCGTCTGGGCCACGCTGCCCGATTACATCGACACCACCGACCTGCTGGCGCGCGCGCTCGAGGAGCACGTCGCGTTCGTGCCGGGTCGGGCCGCGTACGTCGACGGGCGTGGCGGCTCGTCGATGCGGCTGAACTTCTCGGGCGTCGGGGTCGACGACATCCGGGAGGGGCTGAAACGGCTCGGCGAGATCGTGCGCGAGCAGGTCGAGCTGTACGGCAAGCTGACCGGGATCTCGGCGAAGCCGACGCCGCGGCGGGATCCGGCCGGCGCCCCGGCCCCGCCCGCTGCGCCCCCCGCTACTCCGGCCTCGGCGCGGACGGCGGATGCGCATGCCGAGCCGGCAAACGTGCTGCAACTCCGGCGTAAGCGGGCGTAAATGAGTCGCATCGCGGTGCTCAAGGGCGGCCGCTCGCTCGAGCGCCAGGTATCGCTGAAGTCCGGCGCGAGGGTGGAGGACGCCCTCGAGCATCTCGGCCACGAGGTCGTCCCGATCGACGTCGGCGCCGACCTCGTCGAGCGGTTGACCGCGAACCAACCCGAGCTGGCGTTCGTCGCGCTCCACGGTCGCGACGGCGAGGACGGGACCGTGCAGGAACTGCTCGAGGTGATGGGCATCCCGCACACCGGCTCGGGCGTGTCGGCGTGCATCCGCGCGGCCGACAAGGTGCTCGCCAAGCACGCGATGCGCGACGCCGCGATCCCCACCCCGGAGTTCTACGCGTTCAGCGAGACCGCGTTCCGGGAGCTAGGCGCGGCGCAGGCGCTGCCGGCGATCGAGGAGCGGCTCCAGTTCCCGATCGTCGTCAAGCCCGCGGGCCAGGGATCGGCGCTCGGGATCAAGTTCGCGCGGACCCCGTCGGACGTGCCGGGGGCGCTGATCGCGGCGTTCTCGTACGACCGTAAGGTGCTGCTCGAGCGTTACGTTGCCGGCCGCGACCTGGCGGTGTCGATCATCGACGAGGCCGGCGGCCCGCGGGCGCTCCCGATCGTCGAGGCGGTCCCCCAGCAGGAAGATTTCTACGACTTCGAGTCGCGCTACGAGATCGGGCGGACCCAGTTCGTATGCCCCGCGGCGCTGGAGGAGGCTGTGCAGGAGCGGGCTAGCGCGGTCGCGCTCGAGGTGTACGCGCTGCTCGGCCTGTCGGGGTTCGCACGAGTCGACCTAATGCTCGAGTCCGGCAGCGACGAGCTGTACGTGCTCGAGGCCGACTCGATCCCGGGGCTGACCGAGACCAGCCTGCTGCCGCAGGCGGCCGACGCGGCCGGGATCGGGTTCGACGAGCTGATCGGCCGGATCGTGGCGGCGGCGCAGACGCCCGCCGTTCGGGTGAGCGGGTAACCGCATCCGGCTCCGGGCTTCGCGCGCTCCGCTCCTAAGGTTCCGGGGAGACCGCTCCGCGCGCTCAGCTCAGTCCACGGGCTGGCATCCGGCCAGCCCCCTCATTCGCCGGCGAAGTCTTCCGGCGTCACGTGGTCGAGAAAGTCCTTGAACTTCTCGACGACCTCTTCGGTGTCCTCGACCTCGTGCTCGAACTCGATCGCGGACTCGGCGATGACCTCGTCGGCGGCGTAGATCGGGGCGCCGGCGCGGACCGCCAACGCCAGCGCGTCGCTGGGACGGGAGTCGATCTCGAGCTCGCGGCCGTTGACGCGCAGGCTGATCGACGCGTAGAAGGTGTTCTCCCGCAGCTCGGTGACCGCGACCCGGGTGCACTCGACCTCGAGCTCCCCGAGGACGTCGGACAGCAGGTCGTGGGTCATCGGCCGCGGGGTCGACGCCCCTTGGAGCTTCATCAGGATCGCCGCTGCCTCCGGATGTCCGATCCAGATCGGCAGGAACTTGTTGTTCTCGACGGTCTTCAACAGCACGATCGGCTGCTTACCAACCATGTCGAAGCTAACGCCGTAGATGACCATCTCCTGCACGTACAGCTCCTAGATCGCTGGGGTGTGGCAAGTATAGGCCGCCGTCCCTGGTTGCCCAGCCCCTCGACCGGGGGGTGGATTCAGTCGCTCACGGGCGGGAGGGCACCCTCTTCTTCGAGGACCCGACGGGCCACCGCCAGCGCCGAGTTAGAGGCCGGTACGCCCGCGTAGACGGCGGTGTGGATGAACACTTCGTTGATCTCCTCGACCGTCAGGCCGTTGCGGAGCGCCGCCCGCACGTGCATCCCGACCTCGTTCTCGGCGCGCATCGAGATCAGGGCCGCGAGCGTGATCGCGCTCCGCGTGCGGCGGTCCAGGCCAGGCCGGGACCACACTCCACCCCAGGCGTAGCGGGTGATGAACTCCTGCCACGGAGCCCCGAAGCTTCCGGCGTTGGCGGCGGCGCGGTCGACGTGCTCGTCGCCCAGCACCTCGCGGCGCGTCTTCATTCCGACCTCGTAGTCGCTCACCGATCAGAACCCTCCTCTGACTCGCTCAGGAACCTCAGGATCATCGCGGTGGTCAGGTCGGGCCGCTCGATCGTCGCCAGGTGCGCCGCGGGCGAGATCACCTCGAACCGCGCCCCCGGGATCAAGTCCGCGATCAGCCGGCCGTGCTCCGGAGGTGTAGCCGGATCGTCCGCGCCCGCGATCACGAGCGTCGGCGCCGTGATCGAAGTGATCGCATCGCGCAGATCCATGTCCGCGATCGCTTCGCAGCAGCCTGCGTATCCCTCCCGATCGGTCGAGCTCAGGATTCCCCGCATGCGCTCGATCACGTCTGGGTGGGCCGCGGCGAAGGCCGGCGTGAACCAGCGGGCGAGCACGGCGTCCGCGATCGCGCCGACCCCGTCGGCGCGGACGGTCGCGGCCCGGTCGATCCAGCCCTCGCGGGGGCCGAGCTGGGCCGACGTGCAGCACAGGACGAGCCGCTCCACCCGCTCCGGGGCGTGCGCGGCGACCCACATGCTGATCATCCCGCCGATCGAAAGCCCGGACAACGACGCGCGCTCGATCCCCAGCCGGTCGAGGAGCGCGAGCAAATCGCCGCCGAGATCGGCGATCGAGTACGGCCCTGGCGGCACCGGCGAGGCCCCGTGGCCGCGGAGGTCGTAGCGAAGCGTGCAGAAGCGCGGCCCCAGCCGTTCCGCCTGCGGCTCCCACATCGTGAGATCGGTGCCGAGCGACCCGCTGAACACGAGCGCCGGCGAGCCGCGCTTGCCGCGGAACTCGTGGCGCACGTCAACCGGCACGGTGCGCCGCCAGTGCACGGTCGATCAGCTCCGCGGTGACCCCGAGATACGACCCCGGGTCGAGCGCGGCATCGACGCCGTCGGAACCCAGCGAATCCGCCACGGCGGGCACATCGAGCAGCACGTCGCGAAACGGCCGTCCCGACTCAACCGACTCTCGCGCCGACGCTTCGACCAGGTCCTGGGCGTGCGCGCGTCCGAGCGCCGGCGACAGCGCCGCGACGACGCTCTCGCTCATCACCAGTCCGCCCGTCAGATCCATGTCGGAGCCCATCTTCTCAGGGTCGACCACCAGCCCCTCGAGCAGTTCCTTGAGCATCGCCGCCGCGGACCCGGTGAGGCGCAGCAGCGCCGGCAGGGTCTCCCACTCGGCCTGCCACGTCCCGGCACCCCGCTCGTGCTCCTGCGGCATCGCCGCGAGCATCGTCGCCACCAGCCCCGGCCCGCGCTGCGCGCAGGCGACGAGGCCGACAGCGCCGACCGGATTGCGCTTGTGCGGCATCGTCGAGGACCCGCCCCGGCCCTCGCCGCCGCCCTCGCTGACCTCGGCGACCTCGGTCTGGGCCAGCAGCGCCACGTCGCGCCCGATCTTGCCCGCCAGCCCCAACGCGGCCCCGAGCGCGCAAGCGATTCGCGCCGGCCGGAGCCGGGTCGTGTGCCACGGCACTCTCGGCGCCGGCAGTCCCAGCTGGTCGGCCAGCTCAGCCCCGACGTCGAGGCCACGATCGCCGAGGCTCGCCAAAGTCCCCACCGCGCCCCCGAACTGGATCGCGAGCTCGCCCTCACGCACGGACGTCAGCTCGGCGACCACACCGTCGATGCCGTCGAGCCAGAAAGCGGCCTTCAGGCCGAACGTGAGCGGCAGCGCCTGCTGGAGCAGCGTCCTCCCCGGCTCGATCGAACCGCGATGCCGATCCGCCAACGACGCGCATGCGTCAGCGGCCGCCGAGAAATCCTGGAGCACCATATCCAGGGCGTTCCGGGTCACGAGCATGATCGCCGTGTCGACCACGTCCTGGCTCGTCGCGCCCTTGTGCAGGTGCGCTGCCGCGGCATCTGACAGCTGGCGGCGCAGCGCGCGGAGCAGTGCTGGCACGGGCGTCCCCTGCGCGCCGGTTCCGCGCCCGAGTTCGGCCAGGTCGAGCTCGAAAACGCCCTGTCGGACCGCCGTGTCGAACTCGTCGGCTGCCGCAGCCGGGGCGAGCCCGAGCACCGCCAGCGCCCGCAACAACGCGGCCTCGAACTCGACCATTGCATCGACGAGCGCACGATCGCTCACCGCCGCCGCAGCGTCGCCGTGCGCAAACAGGCCGGAGAAAAGGCTCTCGTCGCTCAGCGTGACCCGCCGCGCGAGGAGATCGTGCGGGGACGGGGCGCCGGGTTGGTCGCCCCGAGCGAATGCGCGCACGACGCCATCGCGCGCCGCACGACCTCGACGGTCTCGGGCGGCAGGTCGCGGAGCATGTCCGCCTCGATCTGGTCGACCGAGCGGTCGCAGACGGCGAGGACGTCGAGGCCCTTGGGGGTGACCGACGCTCGCAGCACCCGCCGGTGCGTGGGGTCGGGGCGCCGGCGCACGAGCCGGCGCCGTTCGAGTCCGGAGATCACGAGGTTCATCGCCTGCGGAGTCACCAGCGCCCAGCGAGCCAGTTGCGCGCACGAAAGGCCGTCGCGCTCGCGCAGCAGGCTCAGCGTCACGTACTCAGGTGTGGAGACGCCGAGCGCGCGCAACTCGTCGTCCAGGCGCGCCCGCAGCCGTCGCTCGACGCGGTACACGAGATATCCGACGCGCGGAACCGCCGCCTTCTCCGCCCCACCTAGGTTGGGGATGGCCGCACCGGTCACCGATCGCAAACATTAGTGCCTGCCCCCGGCGGGTACTGCACACGGCCGACCGAGGCATTGACAAGCTGCTTGCGACAGGCATAGGGTTCCGCTTGCTGAATCGAGCAACCACGCCGGTAATTCGAGGAGGAGGAGCTCCGTGATCGGACGTAAGACACTGGCCGCGCTCGCCGCGGCGGCGCTCGTAGCTGCGCTCACGTTGGTCCCAGCGTCGTCGGGCGCGCAGACACCAACGTCGACGCACTACACAGGCACGCTTACCGTTGACGGCGCCACCTGGATCGCCGATATCCCGACCCCATGGAATGGCACCGTGCTGCTGTACAGCCACGGGTTCGGCCCCCTGGTCGCGGCCGATGCGCCGGATCCGGTAACTCAGCAGGCGCTCCTCGATCGCGGGTACGCCCTCGCGGGGTCCTCGTATGACCCCAACGGGTCGTGGTGGGCGCTCGACAGCGCCGTGAGGGACCAGTTCGACACCCTGACCGCCGTCGAGCCGCTGCTGCCGGCGCGCCCGCAGCACGTGATCGCGGTCGGGACGTCGATGGGCGGCCTGATCAGCGAACTCGAGGACGAGAACTCGAACGGCCGGCTCGACGCCTCGCTGACGACCTGCGGGATCGTCGCGGGCGGGCTCAACCTCAACAACTACCAGCTCGACGGCGAGTACGCGATGACCCAACTGCTGCCGAACACGTCCGGCGCACCCGTCGAGCTCGTCAACTTCGACGACAACCCGGGCCTCGGGCTGCAAGCTGGCCAACAGCTGACCGACGATCGCGCAGTCGGCGCAGACCGCAACGGGTGAGGCTGGGCGCGTCGAGCGCGCTCGGCTCGCGCTGTCGATGTCGCTGATGAACGTGGCCGACTGGGCGCCCGGCGACGCGATGCCGTCCCCGTTCGACGCCGGCGCCCAGGAGCTGGGGCAGTACAACATCCAGTTCCTCAACTCCGGTCCGCCGCCACTCTCGAGCACGATGGACTTCGTCGAGTTCGCACGGCCGTACGTCGACATCGCCGACGGCGGCGGCAGCGCCTCCTGGACCAAGGGCGTGAACTTCGGGCGGCTGTTGTACGAGTCGTCGTACGCGCCCGAGGTGATCAGTCTCTACCGCCAGGCCGGGCTCAACCTCAATCGCGACCTCGACCAGCTCACGCCGCAACGCGAACATCACGGCCGACCCGGCCGCGATCAGGTCGCTCGAGCAGACATCGGTGCCGACCGGGCGCATCCAGGTGCCCGAGCTCGACATGCACACGATCTCCGACCAGCTCGTGCCGGTGCAGCAGGAGAACTACTACCGCAACACGGTCGATGCCGCGGGCCGGGGCGATCTGCTCCGTCAGGCGTTCGTGCAGCGGCAGCTCCACTGCAACTTCCAGCCGTCGGAGCTCGTCGCGGGCGTGCTCGCGGTGCAGCATCGCGTCGACACCGGCCAGTGGGGATCCGTCGCCACGCCGCAGGCGCTCGAGGCGAGCGCAACGAGCCTCGCGGACGCCGACCCGAGCCTCGGCACGCCGGCGATCATCCCGTTCTTCCCGCCGCCGCTGTCCGGGAACAACGGGCCGTTCGACCCGTTCACCGGAGGCTCGTACCCGTTCCCGTGGTAGGGAGATGACCTGAATCGGCGGCTCCCGGGCCACAATGTCCGGGATGCCGCCGATTGCCGTCCAATCCGAGCGCGCCTGGAGGCCGTGGGCCCTGCTCGGTCTCGTGGGGTCGCTCGGCGTCGCGCTGGCCGGACCGCACCTGGCCGGCGGCCCGGTCCGGTGGTGGTTCGATCCGTCGCTCGGCGCTGCGCGTGTTCTACGCCGGGATCGTCGCGTTGTGCGCCGCATGGCTCGCGCTGGGCCGCGTCGCACTCACGGCGAGGGAGCTGGCGATCATCGGCGCGGCGTGGTGCCTGCCGCTGCTGCTGACGGCGCCGCTGTTCAGCCAGGACGCGTACAGCTACCTCGCGCAGGGGACGCTCGTGCACCTCGGGATCGATCCGTATCGGCATGCGCCGGCGGTCCTCGCGAACGTCGGCCACGCGCACGTCCTGGGCGCGGTCGATCCGTTCTGGCGGCACACGACCGCGCCGTACGGCCCGCTGTTCCTGTGGATCGTGAGCGGGATCGTGGCGATCGCGGGTTCGCATCTGATTCTCGGCGTGCTCCTACTTCGCGTCCTCGACGTGGCTGGGCTGCTGCTGCTGGCGGTGTTCGCGCCGCGGCTCGCGCGCGCGCTCGGCGCCGATCCCGCGCGCGCGACGTGGTGGGTGCTGCTCAGCCCACTCGTCCTGCTCGAGTTGGTGGCACCGGCGCACAACGATCTTTTGATGATTGGTCTGGTGGTCGCAGGCGTCACATTCGCCATCGAGCGACGGGTGCTGGTGGGCATTGCGGTGTGTGCGCTGGCGGCGACGATCAAGCTGCCGGCAGCGGCCGCGATTCCGTTCATCCTCGTGTCGTGCGCCGATCGCCGGGCGGCTTTCAGGGCGGTGTTCGCCGCCGCCGTCGTGGTGCTCGCCGTCAGCGTGATCTCCGGGCTTGGTCTCGGGTGGATCTCGACGACCGTTTTCTCGACGCCCGACAAGGTGCGCCTGGCGATCACCCCCGCGACCGCGCTCGGCTGGACGGTCGCGCAGGTGGTGCCGGTCGGGGCGCGCGGCCTCGAGTCGGCGCTCGGCGTCGTCGCGTTCGGGCTCAGCTGCGTGCTCGGCGCGGTGCTGCTGTGGCGCTCGCGCCGCGGGAACATGGTCCGCAACCTGGGTATCGCGCTGATCGCGGTGGCGGTGTGCGGTCCGGCGGCGTGGCCGTGGTACCTGACATGGGGCCTCGTGCTGCTGGCAGCGTGTCCCGGGATCCAGCAGTCGCGGGCGCTCGCGCTGGCGGTCGCCGCGAGCGTGCTGGTCGTCAAGGCCGACGGCATCCTCGCCTTCCCGCTCCACACCGCGCCCGTGTTCGTCGTCCTGTACGTCGGTGCCGGGATCGCCGCGGCGGTGGTGGCGTCGCGCCGGCGTCCCGCCGTTCGGACGGCTCGATTGCGTCCGCTCGCCGAATCCTGATGGCGACGCAGACCGAGGTCCCGCGGGTCCGGGCACCTGAGGTTGCCGCCGCGGACGCCGCGCGCGGTCGGCTTTACGACGTCGCGGTTATCGGCGTGCCGGCGATCGTGGCCCTCGTCCTCTGCCTGATCGAGTTGACCTCTCGCAGCCTGTGGCTCGACGAGGCCGCCACCGTGGCGATCGCGAGCCAGCACGGATCGGCCTTCTGGCACGCGGCCGCGCACGACGGCGGGAACATGCTCGGCTACTACGCGCTCCTGCACGTGCTGATCGGGTGGTTCGGCGACGGCGCGTTCGTGATCCGGTTGCCTTCGGTGATCGCCTGCGGGGCCACTGCGGGCGCGGTCGCCCTCCTCGGGCTGAGGCTGTTCGATCGTCGGGTCGCACTTGCCGCGGGCCTGCTCACCGCGGTCAGCCTCCCGCTCGTGTTCTGGGGCCAGGACGCGCGCGGGTATGCGGCGATGGTGGCACTCGTGGCGGGGTCGTTCGTGGCCTTCGCCGCGCTCGTCGACGGGCCTCGCCGGCGAGGCCCGTGGATCGTGTATCTCGTCCTGACCGCGCTGTCGGTGTACGCGAGCTACGTCGCGATCTTCGCGCTACCCGCACAACTCGTAGCGCTCGCCGCGTGTCGCCGGCGCGCCTGGCGCCGCGCGCTGAGCGCGATGGCCGCGTGCGTGGTCTGCTGGATCCCGCTGGCGGTGCTCGCGCTCAGCCGTGGCTCGGGCCAGCTGTTCTGGATCGGCCGCCCGACCTTCAAGCTCGGGCGCCAGGTCGCCGGCGCGCTCACCTCCGCCGGCTTCGAACCGAACTTCCACCCGGTCGCTATCGCCACCCCGCTCGCGATCCTGACGGTCCTGCTCCTGCTCTTCGCGTGTGTGCGGGTCGTGCGGGGACGCGAATGGGGAGCGGTACTCACGCTGTCGTGGCTGGTCGTTCCGGTCGGATTGATGGTGGTGTGGTCGTTCATCGGCCAGCCGATCTTCACCCCGCGAAACCTGCTCGTGTCGCTGCCCGCCGTGTCGCTGCTGTTGGCGTGGGTTCTCCTTCGAAGCTCGCTCCCCCCAGTGGCCGCGTGGCTCGCGGTCGGGGTCCTGATCGCCCTGCGAGCGGTGGCGCTGGCGCCGAGCTACGGCACCTCACCCGAGAACTGGCGCGCGGCCACGGCGTACGTGCTTCACGCGTCGCGGCCCGGTGACTGCGTCGCGTTCTATCCGCTCGACGGGTCGATGCCGTTCGACTACTACGCGGGCCGGCCGGTGGCGCCCCATGTCGAGCAGTACGTGACACCGGCGGTTCCGGCCGGGTGTTCGCGGGTGTGGCTGGTCGCGAGTCACCAGGGCCTGCCTATCGGGGGACCGCTACGTCCCGCGCCCACTACGCGCGTTACGTGGCGGTGCGCCGCGCTCTGGCGCAGCGGTATCCGCACCAGGTGACGCGGTCGTTCGGTTACGCGAGCGTGATCTGGGTCTCGCTGTTTACACGGTGACCGCCGGCCGGTTGGGTTTAACGGCGGCACCTGAGGGTGGGTGCGGTCGTTCTCCGGAGCGTTCCGCGGCGTGCGGAGCATGCATAGCTCGACAACGGAGCCGATCCAGCGAGGCCGTGCCGTGCTACGCATGCCCCACATGCCTGACACGCCACGGCTCAGCCGAATCGCCTCAATTGTCGCGTTATGCATGCTCCGCGACCAGCGGCGGCTCCCGGCGGGAACGCCACAGCCCCCACCCCTCTCCAGATGCCCGCCGTCCAGACCCAATCCAAGCGCAAACACGGACGCACACTGAAAACCAACAACTACGGCCGCAGCGTCGTCCCCACAAACGTCAACGCGCTCAACCCCACGAGCAGCACCCCGTTCCCCCACAACAGCGCCGTCCACCACTTCCCGTGTACGTAGCGAGCCAGCACGATCACGGCCGGGAACGCGGTGATGACCAGCCGGGGGTTCGGCGGCGTGTACTCGGACGTCATCGCGAGCCAGCTCACCCCGAGCGTCCACACGATCGCCTCGACCGACATCTCACGCCAGTTGCGGATCACGAGCACGAGCAGGATGACCAGCACGATCGCGCCGGCGAGGCCGACGACGAGGTTCAGGTCGATCGTCGGATGATCGAAGTGACTGAACGAGAACTGGGATGCGCTGGTCTGCGCGAGGTGCAGCACCGCGAACACGTCGGTCTTCTCGCTCCACCCGTCGTGCTGGGCGATGAAGCTCGCGAACGGGGAGCCGGTCCAGAACCACAGGAACACGGCGAACGCGCCCACGCCGACGACCGACAGCGCCGGCGCGATCAGACTCCGGCGCGCCGCGGGGTCCGAGAGTCCGCGCCGCCGAAGCTCGAGCGCCGCCGACACCGCGCACACGATCACGAGCACAAGCGCCTCGGGCTCGGTCGCGGTGGCGATCCCGGCGAGCACGCCGGCGAGCACCCACCGGCGCTTCTGAAGCGCGAGGATGCACCCGGCGGCGAGCGCGAGCATCACCCCCTCGGCGTAGACCATCGAGAACACGACCGACCCGGGGAACAGGCAGAAGATCAGCACGGCCTTCCGGCCGGTGTGCTCGCCCCACCACCCGGTGGCGAGCCGCTGGACGAGCACGGTCGCAGCCAATCCGCCGATGCCCGCCACGATCACCCCGGCGACCGTGCTCGACAGGATCTCGTAGTGCGCGACCGGGACCACGAACGCGTGCGAGACCGCCCAGATCAGGAACGGGTAGACGGGGAAGAACCCGAGCGTGCTCTGCACGTGCAGTACGTGCGTCGGGTAGCCGTGGTCAGCCAGCATCCGGTACCACAGGCCGTCCCATTGCGACAGCTCGTGGGTGAACGCGTGATGGCGGAGCGTGCCGTTGACCAGCGCGACGAGCAGGAGCAGCGCGCGCGTCGCCAGGTACACGCCGATCGCGAACCGCGCGCCGTAGACCGCCGTGCCAACGCGATCCCGAGCTCTCCGGGCGAGCGTCCGCGGCGCATCGAGCGTCGGCGCCGGCGCCGGCGGGGCATGGACCAGCGGCTCCGCGTGTTCAGACGCAGTTTCCACGGGCCGACCAGTCTAGGAGACGCTTAACGCACAACCGGCGCACGGCATACAATCGCCCGCCATGTGCCGGCTGTTCGGGATGAGCGGCGGTCCAAACGAGGTGCAGGCGACCTTCTGGCTGCTCGACGCGCCGACGAGCCTCATGTCGCTGAGCGAGACCCAGCCCGATGGCGTCGGGCTCGGAACGTTCCAGGCCGACGGCACGCCGTGGTTGTACCGCAAGCCTGTGGCCGCGAACCGCAGCCAGACCTTCATCGCGGACGCGCACGAGGTCAGCTCGCGAACTTTCCTCGCGCACATCCGCCACGCCACCGCGGGTGAGCCGACGATCGAGAACACGCACCCATTCGAGCAGCACGGGCGACTGTTCGCGCACAACGGCGTGCTCGGCGACCTGCCGGCACTGCGAGAGCGGCTCGGCGCGCACGCCGAACTCCTCCAGGGTTCCACCGACTCGGAGCTGTACTTCACGCTGATGACCAAGCGGATCGAGGAGCACGGCGGCGACGTCGCGGCCGGCATCACGCACGCGGCCCGCGAGCTCGCCAGCGAGACCACCCTGTACTCGCTGAACATGCTGCTGACGACGCCGACCGACGTGTGGGCGCTCCGCTACCCCGAGACCAACGAGCTGTGGATCCTCGAGCGCTCGATCGCGGCGCTCGGCGGCCCCGAGGGCGGTTTCGATTTCGATCAACGCGCGGCGTCGGGCATCACGCGCGTGTTCTCCGGGCAGCTGTCAATCCGGCCCGCCACCATCATCGCTTCCCAGCCGATGGACACCAATCCGCTGTGGCGGCTGCTCGAACCCGGTGAACTGATCCACGTCGACCCGATGCTGCACATCACCTCGACGATCGCGGTACCCGATCCGCCTGCGCACATGCTCGAGCTGACCGCGCACGAAGCCGCGGCCCAACTCGAGGAACCGGCGCCGGGCGCCGGCGCGTAACCGCGGCCTCAGGCGGTGAAGCGCGCCGCCAGATCGGCGACCAGCGCGGGCACGCCGCCGGAAGCCGCGAGCTCCTCTTGCCGCCGCGCCTCGGGAGCGAGCACGAGCATCCGCAGCTCGTCGAGCTCCTCGACCGCGTCGAGCGCGGCCGCGTGCGGACGGGCGGCCGCGAGCGTGTCAGCGAGCAGTTGCGGCAGCGGGACCATGACGGCGTGCACGGGGTCGATGAGCTGTGCCGCGGTTGCGTCGCGCGCCGCGATGAAGCGATTCTCGGCCAGCACCTCCTGGGCGACGACGAGCTTCGGCGACGCAAACCCCTGCTCGAGCTCGAGCCGGGCGAGCGACTGCACGAGCGCGACGAGCGCGGCCGTCGACGCCATTCGGGGCTGGGCGTCCATGATCCGCACCTCGACCGTTCCCAGCCGCGGCTGCGGACGCACGTCCCACCACAGGAACGTCGGCTCGGGAATCGCTCCCGACCGCACCAGCAGGTCGACGGTCGCGACCCAGTCCCGGTAGCTCTCGAAGCGGCGGGGAATCCCGGTGCGCGGGAACCCCTGGAACACGATCGTGCGGTTCGAGGCCAGGCCGTTCGCGTGCCCGCGATACAGCGGCGACGAGGCCGACAGCGCGAGCAGCATCGGCAGGTGGGCGCGCAACTGGTTCACGAGCCGGATCGCGCGCTGGGGATCCGGGACGCCGACGTGGACATGGAGCGCGAACGTCGGCTCGCGTCGCGCGAGACCGCGCGTCGTCTGGTGGATCACCTGATACCGGCTCGACGGAGAGACCTTCGTCGGCTCGGACATCGAGCCCGGATGCATCCCGCTCGCGGCGGCCGCCATGCCGAGCCGCGACACGTGGTCGGCGAGCAGGGCGCGCAACCCGCGCAGCTCGTCGATCGCCGCACGCACGGTCGCGTGCGGTCCGGTCCTGAGCTCGACGGCGGCCTCGTGCGTCTCGGCCGCGCAGCGGCCGGCGAGATCCGCCCCCGCCTGCGACAGGACTTCATCGCCGCGCTGGGTCAACCCCCAGCGAATGGGATCGAGGAGCATGACCTCCTCTTCGATCCCCACCGTGTAAGGCTCAGAAGGGTGCCAGGTCGCCCATCCCGCACTCCCCGAGGGTGCGGGACGCCCCGTCAGTGATTCGAGCGTTTCCGTGGACGAAGTTAACCACGGCGGAGGCGACACGCGTATTAACCCGTGGAGGCGAGGCGCTGGGCCGCGGCGGGCCGGCGCGCGTGTCCCGCACGGCTGCGGGCCGATGTGATCCGGCGCGGCTCGACCGCGCGCGGGTCGGCGATCTGGTCCTCGGCGCCGGCAGCGGCCGCGGTCAACAGGTCGAACAGCGGGCCGTGCGCGCCCAGGCCCTCGGCGTGCCACTGGACGCCGAGGACGAACCGATCGCCGGGGTTCTCGACCGCCTCGATCGTCCCGTCCGTCGCCCAGGCCGTGGCCACGAGGCCCTTGCCGAGCGTCTGCACCGCCTGGTGGTGGAACGAGTTGACCTCGAGCGAAGGGCCGCCGAGCGTGGCCCGGAGCCGGCTGTGCTGCGCCGTCTCGATCCGGTGGGTGGCGATGCTCGTGTGCTCGGGCTGCCGGTGCTCGACGCCGGTCCCGACGGCATCGGGAAGATGCTGGTGGAGCGTCCCGCCGCGCGCGACGTTCAGCAACTGCATGCCGCGGCAGATGGCGAGGATCGGGAGCTTGCGACGATCGGCAGCGCGGACCAGTGCCAGCTCCATCGCGTCCACTCTCGGCTCGGTCGGCCCGAGCTCGGGGTGGGGCTCCGCGCCGTAGACGCTCGGCTGCACGTCGGGGCCGCCGGGCAGGCACACTCCGTCGACGCGGTCGAGCAGCGCCGCGATCGCGTCGGGGCGGAGCAGCGGCACGATCACGGGGATCCCGCCGGCGCGCTCGATCGCCTCGGGGTACAGCGTCGCGAGCGCGACCTCGAGCTTCGGCGACTCGCCCTGGGGCCGCGCACCGCCGTCCTCGGGGCGTCGGAGCTCCGATGTGGTGACCGCGATCAGGGGACGAGCGTGCATATGGACATATATTTCGGCCGCAGGCGGCCGTTCTCCATAGCCATAGGGATAAACATCCGTCCAGACCGTTCGCCCGGAATCGGGAGTTTCGCTACCGGAGCGGACGGACCCGGCTAGTCTCCCTGCCGTACCGATGGGCTTCTTCCGCAGTGCCGGCAGATCCGATGGTGAGCCCGAGCGCGGCGATGACGCGCCCGAGGGCGACCGCGCCGACCAGGCCGACGCCCTGGCGCGGATCGAAGCGGGCGGCATTCCGCTGTCGGCCGAACGCCGGCTGAAGGCCCTCGGATCCGACGGTTCGCTGTTCACTAGCGGCCTGTCGGTCAACGAGTTTTCGCTGCTCAGCGCGCTCGGCCCGCGCCCGCTGGCGCAGGTGATGGGCGGGAGCGTGGTGCGGCTCGGGCAGGCCCTGCTGCCCCCGGTGCCGGCGTCTTACCGCTGGAGCTCGACCGGCAACTCCAGCGGGCCCCAGGCACCCACTTCCTACCAGAAGGCCGCCTACCAGCGGACCACGATGGTGCTCGAGGTGGAGGTGCTCACCAACGCCTGGCTCGAGGCCCGGCGCAACGCGCTCAACCGGCTGAGCGAGGAGGCGTTGCAGGTCGGGGCGGACGTCGTGGTCGGCGTCGAGCTCCGCCGGGGCGAGCACGATTTGGCCAAACGGACAATCGACTACCTGATCTCGGGCACCGCGATCCGCTTGCCGGGCTCGACCCGGACGAATTGGCCGCTGCTCAGCGATCTCTCGGTCCAGGACTATTGGCGCCTGCACGAGGCCGGGTACGAGCCGGCAGGGCTCGTAGCCGCGACCTCGGTGGTGTTCGCCTCGGCGAGCCGCGGCACGCGGCGACGCCGGCGGCGCACGATGCGGCGCAACCAGGAGCTCACCGAGCTGAGCCAGGCGTTCCATCTCGCCCGCGACACCGTCCGCCAGCGGCTGCTTTCACAGGCTCGGGGCCTTCACGCCGTCGGCACCGTCGGGGTCGAGCTGACGCACACGATCCATCAGGAAGAGCTCTCGTCTGCGTCGTGGATCCAATCGATGTCACGGCCCGGCTGGAATCGCGGAGTCTTCGGGATCCCGTACTACGTCAGACGCAAGGGCGAGGCGGAACGAAAGGGGTGGCTGATCACGATGCACGGCGCCGGCACCGCGATTCGACGTCGTGAGATCGTGCCACAGTACCCGCCGGAGAAGACCATGCGCCTAGGACGCAAATGACCTCGGAATACGACCCCAAGTCACTGGAGGGAATCCCGGAATCGGGCCAGGAGCGGCTGGCCCAGAACCGCGCCGGCCTGTACACGTCGGACCTGAGCGTCAACGAGTTCCTGCTCGTGACCGAGGCCGGCTTCGACCCGGTCGGTCTCGTCGTCGGTAGCTCGATCTTCCACATCGGGATCCAGCTCGCGGGCTGGACCTCGAGCCGCGAGCTCGACGTCCTGTCACAGGCGATGTACAGCGCCCGCCAGCTCGCGATGACGCGGATGGAAGAGGAGGCCGACGAGCTCGGGGCCGATGGGATCGTCGGCGTCCGCCTCGACATCGGCCGCTACGAGTGGGGCCCGAACATGGCCGAGTTCATCGCGATCGGCACCGCGGTCAAGCACCGGGAGGGCAAGCTGCATCGTGCCCCCAACGGCCGGCCGTTTCAGAGCGACCTGTCCGGTCAGGATTTCTGGACGCTGCTGCGCACCGGTCACCGGCCGGTGGGGATGGTGATGGGCACGTGCGTGTACCACGTGGGGCGCCGAGGGCCGGTGCGGACAATCGCCCAGACCGGGCGCAACGTCGAGCTCCCGAACTACACCCAGGCGCTGTACGAGGCCCGCGAGCTCGCGATGCAGCGGATGCAGGCCGAGGCGCAGGCACTCGAGGCGGCCGGCATCGTCGGCGTTTCGCTGCACGAGAAGAGCCATGGCTGGGGCAGCCACGTGATCGAGTTCTTCGCGATCGGGACGGCGATCGTGCCGACCGACGAGGTGCCCGCGATCGAGCCGCCGACGCCGGTGCTCGATCTCAACGACCGCTGAGGTCGCCGAGCAGGACGTTCCAGCGCTCGAGCGAGACGGTGCTGAGCGTCCCGGTCTGCGTCCAGATGTCTTCGGCAAGCCGCGCGTCGATCGCGGTCTCGCTGTCGGCGTCGAAGATCAGCAGCACCCGGTGCTCGGGGCTGCCGTCGCCGAGCGGGCCGGCCATGACGAGGAACCCCTCGTCGAACAGCCCGTCCATGAACCTGGCGTGCTCATCCCACTGGTCCTGTTCGCGCAGCGGGCGACTTGGGTCCCACACCGGCCCACCCTTGCGGATCATCGCGAACAGCATCGGGCCGATCCTAGGCCCGTTCGCGGTCAGGTTCCGTCCTCGTCGTCCAGAGCGCTGCCCTTCCAAAATCAGGGAGAGCGTGCGAGGGTTGGGGCATGAGGGCGAAGACCTACTTCGCGGCGGTCGACTCGCACACCGAGGGAATGCCGACGCGCGTGATCACCGGAGGGCTCGGGCCGATCCCGGGCAACTCGATGCAGGAGCGCCGGCTGTACTTCGAGGAACACCTCGACGATCTCCGGCTGCTGCTGATGCGCGAACCCCGAGGCCACTCGGCGATGTCCGGCGCGTTCCTGCAACCGCCCACTCGCCCCGACGCCGACTGGGGCGTGTTGTTCGTCGAGGTCTCGGGGTTGCTGCCGATGTGCGGCCACGGCACGATCGGGGTGGCCACCGTGCTGGTCGAGACCGGGATGGTGGCGGTGTCCGAGCCCGAGACCGTGATCCGCCTCGACACGCCGGCCGGCTTGGTGGAGGCGACCGTGACGGTCTCCGAGGGACGGGCCGAGCGGGTGCGGCTTCGCAACGTGCCGGCGTTCGTGGCCGAGTTGGACGCGACGGTCGAGGTCGAGTCGCTGGGAGCGCTCTCGTATGACATGGCGTTTGGCGGGAACTTCTATGCGCTGATGCCGGCCGCATCGGTGGGGCTCGAACCGGTCCCCGCGAACGCGCAGATGCTGATCGACCGGGGGCTCGAGATCATCTCCGCAATCAACGCGGCGGCGCGGCCGGTCCATCCGGTCGATCCCGCGATCGGCGGCTGCAAGCACGTGGTCTTCTACGCGCCGGGCCGCGACGGCGCGGACGCGCGCAACGCGACGTCGATCCACCCCGGCTGGCTCGACCGGTCGCCGTGCGGAACCGGAACCTCGGCTCGGATGGCGGCGCTCCACGCCCGGGGCGACCTCGCCATCGGCCAGGAGTTCGTCAACGAGTCGATCATCGGCAGCCGCTTCACGGGACGTCTGCTCGAGGAGGTCATGCTCGGCTCGACGCCGGCGGTCGTGCCCGAGGTCGCCGGCCGCGCCTGGATCACGGGCATGAGCCAGTACCTGCTCGACCCGTCCGACCCGTTCCCGGCGGGCTTCTCGCTGTAGGTCGGCTTCGGAGCGCCATGAGGGTGATCGTCGTCGGGGGTGGCGCGGTTGGGCTGTGCGTCGCGGAGGCGCTCGCGAGCCGCGGGTGCGAGGTGACCGTGCTCGAGCGCGATCACTGCGGTGGCGGCGCGTCGGCGGGGAACGCCGGCTGGATCACGCCGTCGCTCGCGATCCCCGTGCCCGGCCCCGGGGTGATCGGCGAGTCGCTGCGCTGGCTGATCGACCCGTCGGGACCGCTGTGGATCCGGCCGACGCTGTCGCCGGCGATGATCGCGTGGATCGCCCGGTTCCTCGTGAGCTGCACGCGCCCCACGTACCAGCGCGGCCTGGCCGGGCTCCAGCGGGCGGCCGCGCTGGCCGGGCCGGCGTTCGATCGCCTGGCCGAGCGCGGCGTCGAGTTCGAGCTCCACGACGCGCCGCTGCTGTATCCCGCGTTCGAGCAGTCCGAGCTCGAGCACCTTTGGCACGTTGCGGACGAGTTGCGCGGCGTGACGGGGGGCGAGTTGCTGGATCGACTGTCGGCCGGCGAACTGCTCGCGCTCGAGCCGGCGCTGAGCGAGCGGGTGATCGGGGGCGTGATCGCCCGCGGCGACCGCCGGGTTCGGCCCGAGGTGCTCTGCCAGGGCGTGCAGCGCGCGCTCGTCGGCGCGGGCGTCGCGGTGATCGAGCAGTCCCCGGTTGACGCGCTGATCCGCGACGGCTCGAGCTGGATCGTCGAGAGCCGGTCCGGGACACGGCGGGCCGAGGCGGTCGTGCTCGCGGGCGGCGTGGCGTCGGGCGAGTTGCTCGCGCCGCTCGGGATGCGGCTGCCGATCGCGGCCGCGAAGGGTTACAGCCGCACATATCCGGCGGATCCGAGCGGGCCGCGCCACGCTTTGTATCTCGAGGCGCCAAAGGTCGCGATCAGCGCATTTGACGGCGTGGTCCGGGTGTCGGGCACGCTCGAGCTCGGTGCCCAGAGCCTGAGCCTCAGCGACCAGCGGCTGGCGGCGATCGCCGCGGCGGCGGCCACCGCCCTGCCGGGCTGGCGGATCCCCGGCGTCCCCAAGGACTGGGCAGGTATGCGCTCGCTGTCGCCCGACGGACTGCCGTTCATCGGGCCCGTGCCCGGCCTCGACGGCATCCACCTGGCCACCGGGCACGGCACGCTCGGGATCACTCTGGCTCCGCTGACCGGCGAGCTGATCGCACCGCTGCTGCTCGAGGGACGTCGCAGCGAGTTACTGGACACGTTCGACCCGGCGCGTGTACAACGACTGAGAGCAACGACAGGAGGCCTCAGATGAAGGGCGTATACGCCGCGATCGTCACCCACTTCGCCCCCGACCTTACGGTTGACCACGACGCGGTCGCCGCCGACGTCAAGCGGCTGCTCGCCGACGGCGTCCACGGCGTCGTTCCCAATGGGACGGTCGGCGAGGGCGGCAGTCTCACGCGCGAGGAGCGCCGCGCGGTGATCGAGACCGTCGTCGCCGCCGCGGGTGGAGAAGCGCCCGTGTGCGCGGGCATCTCGGCCGCAACCGCCGAGCAGGCAGCGGCGTACGCGCGTGACGCGGCGAGCGCCGGCGCCGACAGCGCGATGACGCTGCCGCCGCTGCTCTACCGCGCCGACGAGCGCGAGCTGGTCGAGTTTTTCGGGTCGGTGGCGCGCGCCACTGAGCTCCCGTTGATGGTCTACAACAACCCCCTGGGCAGCGGCAGCGACCTTCACCCCGAGTTGCTGGCGCGGATCGCGGCTGCCGTACCGCGTATCACCGCGTTCAAGGAGACCTCCGGGGACGCGCGCCGGATCGCCGAGCTCGTGAACCTGTGCCCCGAGATCGACATCATGGTCGGTGGCGACGATTGGGCGCTCGAGGGTCTGTGCGCCGGCGCTGTGGGCTGGATCTCGGGCGTGGTCGACGTGCTGCCCGCGCAGTCGGTCCGGCTATGGGAGCTGTGCCAGGCGGGGGACCTTCCAGCCGCCCGCGAGCTGTACGCGGAGCTGCTCCCGCTCGCGCGCCTCGACATGACGCCGAAGCTCGTGCAGTACTTCAAGGCCGGCCTCGACGAGCTCGGGATCGGCGGCGGTCCGTGCCGGCCGCCACGGCTCCCGTTGACCGAGGACGAGCTCGCGGTCCTTCGTAGCGCGGTCGCGCCGTTCTCGCCGGCGTCGCTGGCGGGGTAGATGCCGCAGGCGGAGGTCGAGCGCCAGCTGGTGGTGTTCTCGCTCCACGGCGAGCACTACGGGCTGGCGATCACCTCGGTCCGCGAGATCATCCGCTACATCGCACCCAGCGCGACTGCGGTCGCGAGCGGCATGGTCAAGGGCATGATCAGCCTCCGCGGTCAGACGCTGCCGGTCGTCGACCTTTCGAGCCGCCTCGGCCGGCAACTCGAGACGAGCCGGTCGACGCGGATCCTCGTCGTCGAGGTGTCGGGTGGCTCACTTGGCCTGATCGTCGACGGCGTCGACGGGATCCTGCACGTGCCCGTCGACCGGATCGCGCCGCTCCCGGCGGCCGCGGACACGGGCCTCGGGGATGAGATCGCCGCGGTCGGCGAGCGGCTGATCCTGCTGATCGATCCCGAACGCGCGCTCGGTGGCGTCCTGCCTCGCAAGCCGGCGCGGGGACGCAAACCGGCCGCCGGCCGGGCTGCCGTCAGCGGCGCAGATCCGCGGCCGCGGCGCCGAGGCGGTCGAGACTCGTCTTGATCCAAGGCAGCTCGGCCGGCTCCTGCGCAGCAAGCGCCTCGCGGCGCTCGTCCTCGGTCTTGCCGTACAGGAGGCTCGTGGCGATCCGGCAACGCAGCGCCCCGGGCTCGTCGCCGAACGCGACGCCGCTCAGGACCCCGATCTCGTAGCGCTCGAGCAGATGGGTGGCCAGGGCGTCGCCGCCGTCGACGCCCTGCTCGTCCAAATGCGAGCGGACCGGCTCGAAGTCCGGATAGAGGTAGAAGCCGCCGCTCGGGGGGCGGCAGCTGATGCCGGCGGCCACGAGCCTGTCGTGCGCGGCGATCGCGGTCGCGCGATGCAGGTGACGGCTGCGCGCGATGTGCTCGACGACCTCGGGCGGCTCGTTCAGCACGTATGTCGCCACGTGCTGCATCGGCGCCGGCGCGCTCGACCACACCTCGCTGGCCAACCCAAGCAGCGCCTCGCGAGCCGCGCCCCCGGTCGCGGTGTCCGGCACCCGGACGAGACCTATCCGCCAGCCGCCAAGCGCCATGTTCTTGCTCAGCCCGGTAGTGACGTACGTCCGCTCGGGCAGGAGTTCGGCGGGGCTCAGCACCTCGCCGGGCTCGTGCGCGAGATCACGGTAGATCTCGTCGGAGATCAGGGTGAGCCCGTGCGCGTCGGCGATCTCGACCGTGCGGCGGACTTCGCGGGCGCTCGGCACGGTGCCGGTCGGATTGTCGGGAAGTGTGAGCACGAGCACGCCGGGGTGGGCGCCCTGCCGGGCCGCCTCGGTTAGCGTGTCCTCGAGCGCGCCCGGGTCGGGGATGCCACCGGAACCGTCGCTGGCGATCGGAACGCCCCAGACGCGCTTGCCCGCGAGCGCAGCCTGCGCGGCGTAGCTGACCCACGACGGCTGGGGCAGGATGACGTCGCCGGGGAGCACCGACAAGAGCGCCCAGAGGAGCGCCTTGCTGCCCGGCGCGAGCACGACCTGGTCGGGGTCGGTCCGCAGCCGCCGGCGGTCGAACCACGCGGCCGCCGCTGTACGCGCCTGCATCGAGCCCGCGACCGGCCCGTAGCCGTTGTCGGGCCCGCCGCTACGGAGCGCGTCGAGGACCGGCTCTGGAACCGGCAACCCGGCTTCACCGAAGGCGAGATGCAGGATCGGACGGCCGGCCTCGATCAGCCGGCGCAGGCGCTCGTTCACGGCCAGCGTCGCGGACGGCGGGACGATGTTGGTTATCGACATAGCCCTACGATGCCACGCCCCGTTCGCTCACGTTGCGCCGCGTAAGAGCCGATTAATCAAGACGATGTCTGCGCGCGCCCGAGCTTCGACGGCTCCGTTTGACCCTGCTCGGAGCCGGGCCGGGCACTTGTCGTTGGCGGCATCCGCAACGGTTGCCGGGATGGGCGCCACGATCGCCTGCGTCGTCCTGCTGGCGTCAAAGATCGGCGCTGCGGGCGCGATCGCTCTCGGGGCGTTGAGCCTCCCGTTGCTGTGCGTGGTCGTCCTCCAGCAGCTCGCACTCGATCGGCGGTCTCATGTCCTCGCCGAGGAGCAGCGCGCCGAGGCACGCAAGACGGCGCTCGCCGTGCTCGCCAGACGGGCGCTGGAGTGCAGCGACGTGCTCACGCTGATCGGCGAGGCGATGGAGCTCGTGCTCCAAACGCTCGGCACCGCAAACTGCGTCACGTATCGGCAGCTCGCGAGCGGCGAGATCCGCAACGTTGCGGCCGCCGGAAAGGTGATCGATGTCAGCTTTCCGGCCGGGCTGACGTCGCAGATCGCGTACACGCTCGGGGAGACCGAGCCGGTGACCAGCAACGACCTGGCGATCGAGACCCGCTTCTCGACGTCGGAGAAGGTGTTCGAAGCCGGTCTGTACCGCGGCGCGAGCGCGCGCATCCGCCAGCGCGGCGGCGCCAACCACGCGATCCTGGCCCAGCGCCGCCACGACGATCCGCCCTTCACCACCGAGGAGGCTCGGTTCCTGCAGGCGATCGCCTACGTCATCGGTGGCGCGCTCGACCGCGAGGCGAGCGAGCACGAGCTCATGCGCCGAGCGCTCGAGGACCCGCTAACGGGGCTCGCGAACCGCGCGTTGCTGCTGAACCACCTGGAGGCCGAGCTGCGCCATGGCCGTCGGCTGGGCGACTCGGTCAGCGTGGTCGCGGTCGACCTCGATCGCTTCAAAGTGTTCATCGACACCGTCGGCCATCCCGCCGGCGACACGCTGCTGCGGAAAGTGGCGGCGCGACTGGCCGCGTGCGTACGCGAGGAGGATCTGGTCGCGCGCAACGGCGGGGATGAGTTCGCGATCGTGTGCGCCCGAACCACCACCGACCACGCGGTCGCGGAGGTGGCGGGGCGGCTGGTGGCTGCGCTCGTCGAGCCGTTCGACATCGACGGCCGCGAGGTATCGATCAGCGCCAGCGTCGGCGTGGCGGTCAGCCAGCACGGCGACGAGACCCCCGAGGAACTGCTGCGCGACGCGGTGGCGGCGATGCACCGAGCGCGCGAGCTCGGGGGTGGCCGCTTCGAGGCGTTCGATGTGTCCCTGCGTCACCGGCTCGTGGAGCGGATGGCGATCGAGAGAGACCTCCGTTACGCGGTCGAGCGTGACGAGCTCGAGCTGCACTACCAGCCGCTGATCGGGCTGGGCGACCAGTCGCTCGTCGGATTCGAGGCGCTCGTCCGCTGGCACCACCCCGAGCGCGGGATGGTCCACCCGGGTGAGTTCATCGCGGTCGCCGAGGACACCGGGCAAATCGTGGCGATCGGCAACTGGGTGCTCAGGCAGGCGTGCGCGCAGCTCGCGGCCTGGCCCGAGGCGGTCGAGGTCGCGGCCAACCTCTCGCCGCGGCAGATCAGGCCGGAGCTCGTCGTCGAGGTGGAGCAGCTGCTGTCCGAATATCGGATCGCGCCGCGCCGGCTCGTGCTCGAGATAACCGAGAGCCTCGTGCTCGACCCGCTCACCAAGCCGGTGATCGGGCGGCTGCGCGAGCTGGGCGTGCAGCTGGCGCTCGACGATTTCGGGACCGGGTACTCGTCGCTCGGCAGCCTCCAGCGCTTCCCGCTCGACGTGGTCAAGCTGGACCGCGCGCTTATCTGGTCGCTCGACGAGGGCAGCGGCGTCGCGGTCGTCCGCGCCGCCGTCGAGCTCGGCCAGGCGCTCGGGATGCACGTGATCGCCGAGGGCATCGAGACCGAGGACCAGCTCGCGACGCTACGCGAGCTCGGTTGTCAGCTCGGACAGGGATTCCTGTTCTCCAAGCCGTTGCGCGTGGACGACGCCGCGGTCCTTGTGGACGGATCCGCGACGATCGCGTCGCCCGGTCGCTAGGCGCGCTCCGGTGTTCAAGCTGGTCCGAGACACACCCGCATTGCGCCGCTTCTTCGCGGCGTTCTTCCAGTCGCAGGTCGGCACCGGCGCCGCCTACGTCGCGCTGCTGCTCGTCGCTTACGATCGTTTCCACTCGGGGTGGGCGATCTCGCTCGTGCTCCTCGGCGAGTTCCTGCCCGGAATCGTGCTCACGCCGGTGTTCGGGTCGTTGGCCGACCGAATCTCGCGCCGGCGCCTCGCGGTCTGCGCCGACCTGCTGCGGGCGCTGTGCTTCGTCGCGCTCGCGATCGTTCCCTCGTTTGCCGCCACCGTGGCGTTCGCGCTCCTCGCCGGTGTCGGAGCCGCTCTGTTTCGCCCGGCCATCAACGCGGCGCTGCCCGGGATGGTGGCGCCCGAGCGCCGCTCACAGCTGACCGCGATCTTCTACGCGAGTGTCAACAGCGGGCTGATGCTGGGTCCCGCGCTCGCGGCCGGGCTGCTGCTGATCACCACCGCCCCCGTGGTGCTGGTGCTGAACGCGGTCAGCTTCGTCGTGTCGGCCGGGTTGCTCGCGGGCGTCGATCTCGGCCCGTCGCCGGCTGCCGGGCGCGTGGACGGTGACGAGGTCGAGACCGAGGCGCCGGCGTCCGTGTGGGCGGATACGCGGGCCGGCGCTCGCGCCGTCGCGGCGATGCCGGGCGTCCTGGTGGTGATGGGCGTCGGCGCGCTCGTCGTGCTGACCGGCGCGATGTTCAACGTGATCGCGCCACTGTTCGCCACCGGTCCGCTGCACGTCGGCGGGTCGGGCTACAGCGTGCTGATGGCCCTGTACGGGCTGGGCATGGTCGCCGGCTCGTGGACGAACGCGCGCATGGGCTCGGACATCGACGACCTGCGGCGGCGGTGGCTCTTCGGGATCGCGCTGTCGGGGCTCGCGATGGCGGTCGCCGCGCTCGCGCCCAACTTCCCGCTGGCGCTGGTCGCGTTCACGCTGATCGGCCTCGGCGAGAACCTGCTGGTCGGCCCCGAGACGCGGCTGATGCAGGAGATGGTCGCCGAGCGTCTGTTCGGCCGCGTGTTCGGGCTGAAGGACGTACTCGAGAACATCGCGTTCGTCAGCGCCTTCCTCGGCGCCGGCGCGTTGCTCAGCTTCGCGGGCGTGCGCACAGTGTTCGTCGGCGCCGGCCTCGTGACGGTCGCGCTCGCGGCGGTGGGCGCGGTGGCGTTCCGGACCCGGCGGGTGCCGGTCGTGCCGGCGCTCGAGGCTGGCGAGTAGCAGCCGGTCGTTCGCGCGCCGGGCGGGCGGGCGATGATTTTTGTGGCGCGCGGCGGTCTTAGCTGGTAGCAATACCGTCGTTCAGGCGCCGTCCCGCGCCCAACCCTCGAATTCCGGCGCTCACGCCGCCGGCACAAGCGGGGGCAAAGGGGGCCGATGCCCTCGGGACGCCGGTGGCTGTTGCCCTTTCCGGCGGGGCGCCGTGAGCGTGAGTCGCGGGGCCGCGCCTGTCCGAAAGGAGCACAGCGATGACCGAGCAGAAGTCGTTCAAGCGTCTCGTCCGCGCCCGCATGGAAAAGACCGGCGAGAGCTACACGACCGCGCGCACCAGGCTGCTTCGCGCCGCGGACCCGGCGGGGTTCGAGGGCGTGAAGTTGGCGACCTCCGACGAGACGATTCGCCGGCGGACAGGCCGCGGGTGGGAGGAGTGGTTCGAGCTGCTCGACGAGTGGGGCGCCCCGAACCGGACCCATCGCGAGACCGCCCGCTGGCTCGCCGAGCAGCAGGGCCTCCACCCGCTGGCGTGGAACGTCCAGGCGGTCGCCGCCAGCTACGAGCGTGCCCGCGGACTGCGCGCCGTCGGCGAGAAGGACGACGGCTTCGTGGTCACGGCGTCGCGGACGGTGGCGGTGCCGGTCGAGCGTCTGTACGAGGCGTTCGTGTCCGACTCAGCGCGGGCGCGCTGGCTCCCCGACGGCCGGCTCCGCGAGCGCACCGCCACCCGACCGAAGTCGGCGCGCTTCGACTGGGGCGACGGAGACACGCGGGTCAACGTCACCTTCCTCCCGAAAGGCGAGGCGAGGAGTACCGCGGCGCTCGAGCACAGACGACTTGCCGACGCGAGCGAGGCCGAGCGGATGAAGACCTATTGGCGCGAGCGCCTCGTGGCGCTGAAGCGCACTTTGGAACCTTGACGGTTGCCAGCTTGAGAACGAGAGATCAGGAGAACGACATGAACGACCAGACACCCATCAGCGACGTCATGAACATCGGCGTGCCCGTGACGGACCAGGACCGAGCGCTCGAGTTCTACACCCAGAAGCTCGGCTTCGAGACTCGTCGCGACGCTCCGCTTCCGCAGTTCGGTGGACGCTGGATCGAGGTGGCGCCCCCGGGGGCGGCGATCACGCTGTCGCTCGTCCCAGCACGTGCCGGCGTGCCCGCCGGAATCGAGACCGGGATTCGCCTCGCCACCACCGACGCTGATGCGGTCCACGAGGACCTCCGGGCCGGCGGCGTCGACGTCGGCGAGGTGCTCCGCTGGCCCGGCGTGCCGGCGATGTTCGCCTTCCACGACCCGGACGGCAACGGGCTCGAGATCGTCGAGGCCGGCTGACGGATTCCGTTTGCCGCCGGCCGGGTGGCGCTATTGATCCCCACGCCCCGCTCGATTAAGGTGTCGGTTGGGACCGAAAATCAGCGGAACGGCAACGCGCTTATTTGCCATGGGGGTGGACGATGCGAGGCTACGGCAGGGTCGGTCGGCGGCACATTCTCGAGGCGGTGGTGACGACATGCGCGGTGTTTGCGCTGTGCGGCCCGGGTCAGGCATTGGCGGCAGGACGGATCACGGTCTGCCCGACGGGTTGCGATTACTCGACCCTCCAGGGCGCGATCAACGCTGCCAGTCCGGGCGACACGATCGACATCGGCGCCGGCACGTACGAGAACTTCGTCTCTCCTTCTCAAGCGTCCTTCACGATCGACAAGAGCCTGCGGCTCATCGGCAGCGGCGCCAGCCAGACAACCATCGGCGGCGGCCTCGGCAGTATCATCCAGGTCACGCAGGGCGTGTTTGCCACGATCAAGGACGTCACGATCGGCGAAAACTTTCTCGCCGCCACAGGTGTCACCAACGATGGCACTCTCGCTCTAACGAACAGCACCGTCACCAGTAACTTCCTTCACGACGGGGTCGACAACGCCGGCACCCTGCTGCTGCGGGGTACGACGATCACTGACAACCTCGGTACGACCGGTGGCGGGCTCGTCAACGACGGCACGACCGTAATGGACGGCGGCTCGGTTACCGCCAACGACGGGCTGTTCGACGGCGGCGGAATCGTCAACAGCGGCAATCTGATCGTGAACAGCAGCTCGATCGCCGGCAACGATGGTCACCTGGGTGACGATACGAGTATCGGCGGAGGCCTTGTGAATTCCGGATCGGCATTCATCGATGACACTCAGATAACAGGGAACACTTCAGCTCAGGGCGGAGGCATCTTCAGCACGGGGAATCTGACGCTCCTCGGCAGCACCGTCACCGACAACCTCGCGCAGCTCGAGGGGTCCCCGGCGCCCGCGCAGGGCGGCGGGATTCTGTACAGCAGCCATCTGACGCTGCTGTTCAGCAGGGTCAGCTGCAATAACCCTCAAGATCTCGAGAACCAGAACGGCACCGGGAGGCTGACGGAGTTCGCGAGCATCGTCGGCCACTGTCCTGCGACCGCTACGGCCGCGGCGGGGAACGGCCGCGCTGCGACGAGGTCCGGACTCGCCCGGCTCGATCGGGCGCTCTGGGCCGCGGCGGCGAGCCCGCTCCCGAGTCGCGCCCGGGGGCACGGGACGCTCGCGAATACGCTGCGCTCGCGCGCTCAGAGTATCCGAGCCGAGGCCGCGCGGATCAGGAAGATCCTCGCCTCGAGGTAAGGAGCCGATCAGCGCTTCGGAACCATCTGGTAGATGGTCGAGTACCCGATCAGGAACACGACCTTCCCGTCGGTGATGACCGGCGTGAACTCGCCGTCCGGGAACGAGAACACCTGTTGACCCGTGCGCCAGTTCAGCCCCGTGGTGGTGTTCGACCCGAGGCTCGAGTAATAGACGACGTTACCCACGACGGTCGCGGAGCCGTCGATCCTGCCCCCGCCCCCGTGACTCCACCGGACGCCACCGGTATCGGCGTTGTACGAATACAGATGTCCGTCGTAGGAACCGATGTACACGGTCGGCCCGAGACCGGGGACGTCGGCGACCGCCGGCGACGCGTAGACGTATGCGCCGGTCGATGCGGTCCACGCCGTCGCCCCCGAGTCTGCCCAGAAGGCGTACACACCTCCGCTCGTGCTGCCGATGTATACCCGCCCGAACGCGACCGCGGGTGTCGAATACAGGGTGTCTCCACCAGCGGCCGACCAGTCCTCGCCGCCATTGGCGGCGTTGACGGCGTGGACGCGACCGCCGTAGTCGCCGAAGTAGATCGTGTTGTGGGCGAACGCGACTCCGCCCTTGACCGCCCCGCTCGCCCGGAAGGTCCAGTTCAGGTGACCGTCGTAGGTCCTGAACGAGTACACGGTGCCGCCTTGGTCGCCTAGGAACACGCTGAGCCCGTGCACCAGCGGCGAGGACTCACTGCCAGACGGCAGCCCATGCGTCCACGCTACCTTCCCGGTCTTCATGGACAGCGCGACGACCGCCCCGTTGCCCGTCGCGCGCGTGCCGGGGGTCCGCGACAGGAGCGTGAAGAACACGAGCTTGTGTCGGATGTCGAGCGCCGGCGAGGCCGCGGCCACCGTCCCGATCCTGCGGTGCCAGACGAGTTGGCCGTTGGTCGAGCTGAGCGCGCTCGCCCATCCGGTCGCGTCCTCGAAATACAACGTGTTGTCGTAGATCACGGGCGGGAACTCGAGCAGCGCGCCGTCGTGGAACCGCCACCCGACGTTCAGCGGCGGGTCGAGCTTCGCGCCGTCAGGGAAGAAGCGGGTGCGCGCGAGGTTGTACCCGTAGAAGGGCCACGGGTCGTCGGTCGGTAGCGGGCGCGGCCTGGGCTTCGGCTTGGGCTTTGGTTGGGGTGGTGGTGGCGGGGCAGGCGCCGCAACGTGCACGGCGACTACGCGGTGACGCGGCGTGCTTCCAGAGTTGACGAGGACGAGGACCACCACCGCGACCCCTATCGCAAGTAGCAGGCCCGCCACGGCGACGAGTCCCCGACGCAGACCGGGGCTCGGCATGGCGGCCGATGCTAGCCAGATCCGCCGACGGTTTCGGCGACCGGGCTTCGGAGGTGCGCCGGCATCGCCGGGTGGTCAATCAGGCCGGAACTTCGGCGGTTCCGTATTCCGCGAGCCACGGGGTCCGGTACCCGTCGAGCCACAGAATCGGGAAGAACGCCTCGTCGAGCTCGGTCTCGCCGGGCCGCCGGTAGCGCGAATAGATCGGGTGCGGATGCTCCGGGTTCCACCGCGTGTCGGTCGAGATCATGTGGCTGATGATCGACCGCCGCTGCGCGTCCGGTCGCTCGTTCGGCGGGCTGCCGTGGAACGTCCACCCGTCGTGAAACGCGGCCCCGCCGGCGGGTACCTCGATCGGGACCAGCTCGAGTTCCGCTGCCGCCGGAAGCGAGCTCCGCACATGGCCGAGCCAATCGTCCGGGGCGTGGAACGTCCCGCCAAGCCGCGCGTGCGGCCACCGATTCGAACCGCGCACGTAGTAGATCGTCCCGGTGTCGGCCGCCGTGTCGTCCAGCGCCATCCAGCATGTCGTCATGTTCGGCGGATCGAGGTGATCCAGATACGCCGCGTCCTGGTGGCACAACAACGCCTTGCCCGAGGGCGGCTTCCAGATCGCGTTGTCCTGAGCCAGTCGCATGCCGGGCAGCCCCGCCAGCCGCGCCCCGAATTCGCCGACCTGGTTTGCGAGCGTCACGCCCGCCAGGACCCGGTCCGCCTTCCACACGTTGCACAGCTGGCGCGTCAGATCCGGCGCGGTCACCCCGGGCACGTAGTTGACCTCGTCCGGCGCGAGCCCGGTTTCCCACTCGTGCTCGAACACGCTCATGAAGTGCTCCCGAACGCGTTCGAGGCTGCTCGCATCGAGAAACCGCTCGACGATCAAGAACCCGTCGCGCCGATAGCTCTCGATCTGGCCCGCGGTCGGTGCGCCCACCCGCGCCAGTTTAACCGCGGCCTCATTACCCCCAGTGGGTCGCGCTCGGCGGCTATCTAGCGGCGCATCGCGCCGGCCACCCAGGCGATGAACACGGCCTGGAACGGCAGCCGGGCCCACAGGCTGGCCGCGCCACCCGGGACCTTCGGAAACTCGTCGGGATGCAGCGCCATGTGCAGGTTGGCCGGAAATACGGCCACCAGCGTCGCGATCAGCCACCACCCGGCGGAACGACGCGTTGCCTTCGGCATGATCCCCACTCCGCCCGCAATCTCGGCCACCCCGCTCGCGTACACGAGGGCTTCCGGGACGGGCAGGTAGGGCGGCACGATCCTCCGGTACGCGCGCGGGATGACGAAGTGCATAGCGCCCGAGAAGACGAAGAACGGGCCGACGGCGCGGCGAACGAGACGCATCCTCGCTAGCTACCCACGATCATGGCCGGCCATCCCCCAGTGGGCGATCCAGGACTCGAACCTGGGACCTCTTCCTTATCAGAGAAGCGCAGGAGTAACGGCCAGTCGCTTCCAGTAGCCAAACCTGCTGCATACGGGCAGTTTTTGTGACGTGCGAGTCGACTGGACACCGATCTGTGCCTGCAATCTGATGCACCCTATATGCACCCTCGGTCGGTAGCTCTCTCGCGTCGTCACGCCTTCGACTCCTGCGTCGGTCGCTGCTTTGTGCTGGCGAGCATGAGTCGAGCGTCCGCGATCGCCGCCTCGGCGTCGATGCGCGGAACGTCGTCGAGCTCGTCGATGACGTGCCCGTAGGTGCTCAGAGTGAGCCGCGCATCGTGACCCAGCTGGCGCGCCACGTAGATGACCGAGCGACCCTCGTGAAGTAGCAGCGATGCGAAGCTGTGCCTCAGGCCGTAAGGCCGGCCCGGAACCCTCGGACGCTGACGGGCAACGTGCAACTGCTTCATCACGCGCCCAGCGGGCGTCTGGCACGGCTTGGCGGGAGCGGCGGCACACGCCGGGCAGCGTTGTTCCATCGGGTCGCTGCCGGGATCGGCGTGTGCCAACGAAAGCGAGCGCCGGAACGCACGCCGGCGCCATGACTGGTACGCGGCCAACGTCCACGGCTCTCCTGAGCGCGACGGAAAGATTAGGCATTGTGCGCCAGGCCGACCGCTGCGAAGGCGCCATTCCCGAAGGTCAGCGGCAAGCGGGGACAGCAGACGGACTGTCCGATGGGCGTCGGTCTTAGTGTCGTCCTCCTGGCCGAGCGAAAGAGCTCGCTCGATCAGGATGGTCTGCTCTCGCAAATCCCGCCACTGGAGGGCCAGCGCCTCGCCTGGTCGGAGGCCGGCGTAGGCGAGGACGCTGATCAGCGTGGCGTCACGCGTGCCGGCCACCGCTCGCATGCGCTCCACCACGATCGGCGCGAACGGGCGGACCTCCTCGCGGCGGGGCATCGGCGTCTTTCTGACCGCCCTCGCCGGATTGGCCTGCAAATGTCCGCTCTCGAGGGCGCGCTGCAGAATCCCGCCGAGCAGCGTCGCCGCGTTGCGAACGGCCACAGCGCCGCCTCCGGCCGCGAGGCGATCGCTCTGCCACCGGGAGATCACCTCCGGTGTGATCTCGATGAGGGTGAGTGGGCCGAGCTCTGGAAGGATGTGCTTGTCGTATAGATGGCCGTAGCGTCGACGCGTGCTCTCAGAGAGACTCGCGCGGTAGGCCTTAGCCCAAGTCTCTGACACGTACTCGGCCAGAGTGATCCGGCCGCTGTCGATGGTGGCGAGCGTTCCGACCTGCTGGCGCCGGCGCACTTCGGCGGCGAAGTTGGTGGCGTCGCCTTTCCTGTCGAACGTGCGAGCTCGGTATCGGCCGCCCTGGCGCCAGCGGACCTTCCATCGAATGGAGCCGTCGCTGAGTGTTCGCTTCTGGATCTCCACCGTGCTACGGATCTCGGAACGCTGCTCGCAGGGAGTGCTCTGGCAGGACAGATTGTCTACGACGCGGCCGACGGCGCGGGCCGTTGTCGGTCATCTCGATCGTGCCGGTAAGCCACCTGTCGATCGCGTCTCGACTGATCCGCGGCGAACGGCCGATCCGGCCAGCGACCCCGAGCTGGCCCGATCGGATCGCGCGCCGCACTGTCTCGATGTTGACGCCAACGAGCTCGGCGGCCTCCGTAGTGGTGTACAGGCGTTTGCCGGTTTCCAGCGCTTCGCCTACCGAGAGAAGGGGCTGCAGACGAGCAGCAAGTTCGCGGAGCGCGGACTCATCGAGCACCGTCGGCAGCAACCGGGCCAACTCGGCGAGAGGGTCACGGGCAGCCTCACTCATAGCCAGTGGATCTCCGGTGGTTCGCCTCCAGCGAGCGCCGGATCCGCGGCAGTGCCGCGCTCCGCGCTGCAGGATGTCTGAACTGACCGAGTCGCGGTCCGACCGGCGCATAGTCCGAGCTGGTCACCGACGACCCGCACAATTAGATGATACCGCTGATTCATCAATAAGATAGGTTTCCGTCAATAACGTAAGAAGTCATCCACACTCTCCGCGTCCAAATAGGCGACCGGCAGCCCCCGAGCGCCCAGCCAGCGACTGAGAGCCCGAAACTGTCCGAGCCGATCGGCCACCGCCCCCGGCCGAAAGCCACGCCCCACCAACCACCGCACATATCCCGCCTCAAACGGCGACAACGGCCCCGACGACACCAGCCCGTCCATGAACACCCTCCTCGCGATCGATCAACTGATCGCAGAATGGACGAGCTCAGCAGACAGACCCGCACGGCCGCCGCAGGAGATGCCGTCAGCCGGCGCGGTGCAACGTGTCGGTCGGGTAACGAGCTCGGACCCGACGGCAGACACGCCCGACCCGGTCGCAGTCTTGACAAGCCGCCGGTTGCGGTTGGACGCGACTGGCATGCTCGGCCGCCGGCAGCAACGACGACCACGGGCCTCAGGTGCGCG
>CAVYQJ010000004.1:0-105970 GCA_963770615.1 uncultured Solirubrobacterales bacterium
GCGATCGTCAGCTCGCCGGCGTTTCGGACGACTCTGTGCGACACGCGCTGGTCGCGTTCGAGCCCGATCCGCTCGCCGGCGCACGATCCGAGTCGCCCCAATGAGCGCCTCAGGTTGACCAGCCGCGAGACCCTCGCGATCGTCCTTTACTACACCGCGCGCCGAAGCCTGACGGTTCGTTGCCCGCCGGCGATGGCGTTGCGCCACTCGCGCTCGAGCTCACCATTCGCAGAATGGCGATGGCCTACCAGGAGCGCGACCAACTCCAGGGCTTGTTCCCGTTCCTGCGGAGGGCTCATGTACACGCCGCCCTCGCGCTCGACGAGCGCCGCGGCGATGCTGTCTTGCACCTCGACCACCCACAGGTCGGGTTGGCTCACCCGAGTTCTCCGAACGTGTCGAGCACCAGCCGCCTGGCCGCCGTGAACGCCTCGCCGCCCAGCGCCGGCCCTGTCGGGCCGCCGAGGACCAGCGAGGCGAGGTCGTAGATCGCACCGCCGGCGCCGCACCCGAAGCACCACCACCCTCCCGTCGGGTCCGGCCACACGCGGCACGACGCAGCCGTCTCGGTATGCCGTGCCGACGGGCACAGGACGTAGCCCGAGCGGGGGACGCTGACGCCGGCGAGCTTCGCGAAGTACTCCGGCGGGGGGATTCGCCGGTACGGATCCGCGGTGCCGGGTCTCCGCGTCCGCGATCTCCGGCGCACTGACGCGGTGGCGCCCGGCGGATCGGCCAGGTCACCGACGAGCTCCATCACCGGGTAGGGCGCGAGCGAGAGGTCGACCTGGACTAGGCGGGCGTAGCGACCCGTCTTGTAGTTGATCGTCCCCGCGAGCCGCATCACCCGTGCCTGCTCGGCGCACATCTCGTCCGCCACCGACGGCCGACCGTCGGGTCCAGTGCCGATGCGGTAGATCAGCCTGAGGTTGGCGCGCTTGATCCACTCGACGCGCTCTCCAGTCTTTGTGTCAATGGTGACCCCCGGCAGCGGCTCCGCTAGCCGCCAGTAGGCGTGCATGCCGCCGGAGCCCGCCGATTCCACCAGCAGGTGGCAGGGCCGCTCAGCCAGAAGACTCCAGAGCGCGGGCAGCTCGCCGGGCTTGTCGACGTCCACCCACAGGAACCGGGTGTGAGCGACGGCGTGCTTGGACCCCTGCGGTCGACTGCGCGGGGCGACGCCCACGAACGCCTCCTCTCGCGGGCCGTCATCGAAACGCCGGTAGGCGTAGTCACCCGCGACGATCCGCTGGGCGTGCTCGAGCAGGCACTCGAGCCACTCGTCCGACGTCGCGCCGGCGCCGCCGGGTAGGTAATGGCAGGCGTGCTTCCGCCGGTCGATGTCGACCTTCCCTCCGGGTGGGCGGGTCCCGGGGGTGAGTTCGACCAATCCTTCTGATTCAGCGTGCAGGAGCCCGAACTGAAGCGCCCGGTGTTTACGCGCCGGCAGATTGCCGGTGAACGTGCGACCGTCGGCGAGCCGTACTCGGCACGGCAGTCTCACCTCCCCGCTGTCGACACTCGGCCGATTCAGCCAGAGATGCCTGCCCGTGGGTACCCCCAGCGTGCCGTGTGCCGCTTCTCGTACCCACGTCATCGTCGACGTCCTCCACCTCGGCCGGACGTCCGACGGAGTCGCAGGCCGATCTGACGCTCGGTCGCCCCCTGTCTGCCGAACGACTGGATGACCATCAGCAGCCGCTTGTGCGTCGGCGTGAGCCGAGCGTGGCGATCGCGCTTCCTTTCAGGCGTCATGCCAGCTGCCCTTTTGAACGCGGAGTTTCGACGCCGCTCATAGCCCCGGTACCTCGCACGGTGGGATGCCGAGCGCCCGCACGATCCGCCCGGCCGCCTGCACCGTGATCGTCTTCCGTACCCTCGCAGGCCGCCGCCGGCCGTCCCGCACCTGGGCCGGGGTGGTCGCGAGACCGATTGAGCGGCGAAGGGCCTCGTCACCGATCCCGAGCGTCGCGGCCAACCGCCCGGTCGTCCGTCCGGTCCGCTTGCACCAGCACGCCACCAGCTCGCGCACGATCCGGTTCGGGATCGCCGAGCCGTTGGCGATCGCGCTCAGCTGGCGCTCCGTGTAGGACCACCAGTCCTCGCCGGGGCACATCCGCTGGATGTCGTCGAGGCGCTCCTCGGCCTCCTCCTCGGCCGCCTCGCGCTCGATCGCCCACAGCCTCACCAGTGCGCCCGCCGTCTCCACTGTCAGCCCCACGGTTCTTGCCGCGGCCGCCACCGACAGGTGCTCGCGCTGGATCAGCGTGATGAGCGCCGCGGTCAGCCGCTCTGCCTGCCCCTCGGGGGCTTCGATCGGCTGAGCGGCGGTCTCGCCCATGACTTGCGCGCGCCTCAGGCCTGGCTGGGCGCCGCTCCCCCTTGACCTCGTTCGGCCCGCCACGCGACGCCGCCTGACAGCAGCGCCACCACGAGCTGGTTCAGTGGGACGCGTTGCTCGTGCGCCTGCGTCGCGAGCTGGTCGTGCAGCTCGCGCGGCATCCGCACCAGTAGCCGGCCGGAGTGACGCGCCTCCGGATCGTTCTTTCGCATACGGTGACGATATCGTAGATAGTGTCAACTTGTCAACTCCTCTTTCCTGTTCCAACCGGCCCCCGCCGACCCGAATCGCCGTCTTCGGGCCGGCGGGTGAATGGGGTGGTCGGTGTCGACTAGCGCCAGAACGCTCGCGGCGTGGGGGAGCGGCCCGGTGTCACCCCCGAGCGCTCGGCCCGCGCGCCCCTCACCGCGACCCACGGCGCGTCGGCGATGACCGCGTACGCGACGGTCACCGCGAGGGCGAGTTGCGGATCGGGCGCACGTCGGGAGGTTCGAGCCGCATCGCCGGCTGTGCCTCGGCAGGCTCGCCGAGCGCACGCGCCGACAAGCGGGATCCGCCCCGTGCCGATCGCCTCGGTGAGTCGTTCCCGGTGTCGCCGCCAGGGCGCCGCGCCGGAGTGGGCCAGGGCGCCCAGGGCATCACAGACGGCCCGCTCCTCGCCCATGCGGGTGATCCGCTCCCGAGCCTCGGCGCGAGCGACGGCGAGTACGTCCTCGCGTCGCGCGAGGAATGCCGCGACGTCGCGCTCGCGCCGCGGCACGAGCGGTCCGCGTTTCTCGGCTCCCGACGTGTCTGGGGTGGACGGTGCAGCGGCCACCCCAGCGCTCTCCGCCACGGCCGCGGTTGCCTGCCGGCTCACCGCCGGCTCGCGTGCGGCTACGGATGCCGGGTCGGGTGACGGAGTCGGCCCCGCGGAGCTCACGCTCTCGCGGTTCATCCTCGCCGACTCGCCCTGTTGGACGTGTTTGAGCTCACGTGCCTGCTGGCGCTCGCGCTTGCGCGCCACGCGCGCCTCGTGGCGTTCGCGGCGCATCGCCTGGCGCTCGGAATCGAACTTCAGCATTGAGGCCACGACGGCCCTCCTCTCTCCCGCCGGTGGCGGGTTTCCACAGGCCCGTCGGCCTGTGCACGATCGATTGGCCGGCTCGCGGATAACGGCGAGCCGGCTCCTCCGCCGGGCGGTGTCAGGCCGCCCGGCGCTGTACCTGCGTCAGGTAGTCGCGCGCCACCGCGCCTGCGGTGTCCGCGCTCTCGAGTTCACCGCTCAGCCGTTCGATCACGACCGCGTCGCCGCCGTCGGGCGTGTCGACGATCTCCCAGCTCAGGTGCCCTGGCTCATGGACGTGCACTCGATGCCTGTCACCGGCCGCATCGACGTAGACGCCCAGTAGATCGCGTCGGTCGCCGGACGCGCCTTGGCCGTCGATCATCGTGCCCGCTCCCGCTCGTAGACGCCGAGGAACTCCTCGAGCGCCTCCCCGACCGCTTCGTCGTGAGCCTGTTCGCGATCGCCATGCCGCGCGGTCGCGCTGAATGTTCTGCGGTAGCGCTCGTGCCACGCCGCCTCCGCGCGGTCGAAGGCCGCCTCATCGAACTCGTGCATGGCGCGCGGCGCGGCGGGACCGCGAGCGAGCTCGCTCAACGCTTCGCCGTAGGCGTTCAGCCTCTCCGCGAGTCTCGTCGTGTCGTCCTCCGACCGAGCGCGGTCCGTGGTCGGCGCGCTCGCTGCCCGCGCCTGCTCGCGCGCGATCTCCACGCACAGCTCGGTGACTCCGTCACCGTTCATGCCGCTGCCTCGAGCGGCGTTGAGCACAGGCGGAGCCCTACGCCCCAGACGCTCACCACGAGCTCGCCGGCGCCGGCGTTCCGGAGCTTTTGCCGCAGCCGGAACGCGTGTGAGTCGAGCGTCCGGGTGCGCGCCCAGCTGCCCAGGCCCCACACGGCGCGTAGCAGCTCCTCCTTGGTGTGGACGCGATCGGGCTCCGCGGCCAGTGTGGCGAGCAGCTCGAACTCCTTGGGTGAGAGCCAGACCTCGCGCTCCCCGATCCATGCGCGTCGGGCGGTGCGGTCGACCACCAGTCCGCCGACGTGGATCACCCGTCGCGGTCGCTCGTGGCAGCGGCGCATCACCGCCTTGACGCGGGCGTGCAGCTCGGCGTACGAGAACGGCTTGGCCAGCACGTCGTCGGCGCCGCGCTCGAGCGCCCGCACGCGCGCGAGCTGCCCGGCGTGCCCGCTGAGGACGAGCAGCGGCACGTCCGGGTCGATGCCGTCGCGCAGCCCGCCTGCGCCGCGGATGGCGTCGAGCAGTCCGAGCGTCTGACCGTTGATGTCGGCCAGCACTAGGTGCGCCGGCCGGCTCGCCAGGAGCGCAATTGCCTGTTCGCGGGTGCCAGCTGAGAGCACCTGGTAGCCGTCGGCGGCCAGGTTGTCGGCCAGGAACGCGCGGCAGGTCGCGTCCTCATCGACGACCAGGATTATCTGTGGTGAGCCCATCGGGCCCTCCTCTCTGAGTGGTGTGTCTAGATCGCCCGGGCCTCGCCGGGCGCGTGCCTATGTCGGCGTGTCGGGCTGCGGCGCGCCGTGGCGCTCGCAGCCGATCGAGACGCGCTCGGTGTTCGGCAGGCTCTCGAGCCAGTGGAAGAACTCGCGCACCTGCGGCTCGCCGCAGATGACCGCAAGCGGCCGCTCGGGATCGAGCAGCGCCGCCGCCCAGGACAGACGCGCTGGCAGCGCTCGCCGACACCGGACTGCCAGTGCCGGCCACATCGCGCCGTCGTCCTTGGGCCGGGCGCTCAGCGCGTAGGAGTCACCCCCCACAACGTGGAGCACCGAGGAGTGCACCGCCCGCAGATGCGGCGCCATCAGGAAACGCACCGCGCACCTCCTTTCCTCGCAGTGATCCGACCAGGAGAGCGAACGCAGACCGCACGGTCCGCGCCCGCTCTGCCCTCCTGTCTGCCTAGTCCCGCTCGGCGGACCGGTCGCCCTCGCGCCCGCTTGGCGACGAATCGCGTCTCGGCCGCGTGGCGGCGGTCGCGTCACGACCGCTCCGTTCCCGCCGGTCCCGACGGGCCATCAGCCGGTCGACGAGCACCCGCCCGGGTGCGGCGGTCAGGATTCGCGCCGCGATCGCGAGCATCAGCCCGGCTCCGGCCAGCACGAGGATCAGGTGCGCGTACGCGACCACGACGAGCGCAAGCGCGGTCCACCCGAGCGGGTGCGACCCGCGGCCGCCCATCACAGGATCCCCGCCTCGAGCAGGGCTCCGCGGATCTCCTGCCGCTCGAGCTCGGCGACCTCCTCGGCGACCAGCTGCCGCGCCCACACCGGCAGCTGACAGTCGTGCACGCCCGCGGTCTGACGCTCGATCCGGGCGCGCCTCCGGGCCGACAGCTCCCGACGGCCCCTGTCCTTCCTGTCTGCCGTCGGCCACACCCGCTCGGGTTCGAGCAGCTGGACGGGGAGCCCGTCGACACGGGCCATCAACGTGGGGGACATGGTGTACCCTCCTGCGTGTGTGTGGGCCCCGTCGTGATCGCGGCGGGGCCTCTTTTTTGCGCGATGCCGTCGCGCCGCGGCGCCCCTTAACGACGAAGCGCCCGCACCCCGGGACGAGGGGATACGGGCGGTTGGGGAGAAGCTCTTCGGTTACGGGCGGTCGCCCGGCTATGTCGTTAGCGGCTCATTACTCGCGCTCGTACTCGTCGTGGGTGCCGATGAGCTCCCACACGATGTGAGCGTGGCCTGGTCGCCGCTGTTCGCCGAGGTGGAATACGGCTCGGCATTGCCCGGCACAGCTGATCGACCAGACGTTCTCGCCGCTGAGACTCGTGCAGTCGAAGCTGCGGCCGGACGATGGTCGGGTCGAATCCCCGGTCACCCAGGTCCTCGGCCAGCCGAAGCGCAACCGCGATGAACGCCAGCCGGATCGTCCGTGGCAGCCGGTTGAACCGGCGCAGGAACCGCGCCAGTTCATCGTGGGTCGGCATGAGCTAGTCGGAGCCGGGCGCGCGACGGAGGTGCGAGATGAACTCCTCGGTCGACAGCACCTTGCCTTCGGTCTCCGCGATCCAGTCCTCTTCGGAGTAGGGACGGATCTCGACCACGGCAGGCTCCCCCGGCTCAACGCCGGCGTCGACAAGCTGTTCGGGCGTCAACCTCGCGCCGTCTTTACCGGTGGCGATCACCTGCTTCATGCCACCGATCATCATGTCAACCTCCTTCGGTTTCTCGTGGTTTTGCGCGATGCCGTCGCGCCGCGGCGCCCCTTAACGACGGAGCGCTCGCACCCCGGGGCCAGGGAATGCGAGCGGATCGGAAAGCTTTCGTTTACCGGGTGGCTGCCCGCCTATGTCGTCAGCCGGGCAGTGCGTCAGCGCCTAAGGCTGGCGCAGCTTCATCATCGCGGCAACGCCGGACCGGGACTCAGACCGCCTGGCCGCGGCGATCTCGACAGCCGCCATCGTCTTCTCGATGAAGGGTCCGACGAACGGAATGAACGAGACAGCTGTCTTGACAGCCTCGTCGGCGGCGGCGCGTGCTACGTGAACACTCCGGTCGTTCAGCGCTCGTAGCAGCCCGTCGGTGACCTGCTGAGACACGTTCAGCAGGAACTCCTCGGCGCCCTGCGGCTCCTGTTCGACCGCCAACCGTTCGAACTCGCGGAGCATCTGCCGAGCTTCTTCAGCGCCGGCGTGGCGGCGGAACTCGAGTACGTCGTCCCACTCCAGCGCACTTAGGTTCGGAGCCGCGATCTGGACCGCAGTGGTTCCGGTCGGCTGCCGCCCACGGTGTTTGAGCATAGGCTCGAACAGCGTGCTGACCTGAAGGATTGCCGCCATGTCGTCCGCGATCGCGACATCGCGGTTGAATGACTTGTAGATGAAGTCCCGCTCGAACGTGTTCACCCCCGGCATGAGCGACTTGTCGCTCATATCTCGGTAGTTCCGCTGCGAGATCGCCTGACCAACGGGATGGGACGTGCTGATGTCCCGGCCTCCGGTGGCGATCATCTCCACGAAGTTCACGCCGAGCCCTGCCAACGGCTCTAGCACCTCGCTGTGCCACTCGGCCGCGTACGCCATTGAGATCTCGCCCGCGAGGATCGTGCGCATCGTCGACGCGGGCGTCCCTGGTGTCTCCTCGATCCCGATGCTGAGCGCCATCGGCTTACCTCGCTCAGGCGGCCTGCGCGCGCGTTCTACGTCACCGTCTGTTATGTGCTCGGGCGGTTTCCAGAATGCACTTCCGCCGTGCTCGGTGAGCGAGACGTCGAGGAACCCGACCTCGACCACGACGACGTCATGTAGTACGGCGGCCTGCTTCGCGCGAGTCAGGGCGGATGGCTGACGCGGATCGCTGAATAGGTCCACGCTCGTCCGGAGCGGGAGAAGTATGCGACTGCCCGTTGCCTCCGTTACGTCAGATCACCTCCCAGGCTGGATTGTCGCAAGCCTCGGCTCGGCCAACGTAGGTGTTCATGAGAAGAGCCCGAGTCAAGTCCCAGGCTCCTCGGCGGATCACGCCGTTGTTGTGGCCGCGCCACTAGATGATCGGCAGGTCTCCGCAGATATGCCGTAGTCCCGGAGAGCCCGGACCGACTTCCTGTCAGTCATCCGTGTCTGGCTCCGCCGCAAGGGGCTCGGGTACGCCATCTGCCTGTGCCTGTCCGGGATCGCCGGGTTGTGGCAGTTCCCCGGAGGGAAATCAACGACGTTCGGAGCGCGGCCGACGGCTCCGTGTTCGTAGTGTTGTATTGCCCCCGTTCACTCGCGCGAGGCCTCTTCGGCGGAGCAAACACTGAGTGCTGCAGCAGGCGTCGACCGCGAGCCCGGTACATTGGAGAACGCATGACGTACGCGATGCTCTACGCCGAAAATGGGGACATCATCGGGACCTACACGTCGCGGGACGAGGCGGTTCGCAGGCTCGCCGAGTTCGTCGAGCGACATCCCGGGGTACAGGACGACGTCGGCCTCAGGTCGTACGAAGGTGGCCTTCCAGCCGGCGCCTACGAGCCCGCGATCGACGTGTTAGGCGATCGCATGCCTCAGCAGCACCACATCTGAGCGCTAACGGGCCTGCCACGGAGGGCCAGCGCAACGGTGCGGCTCCCGTCCCTCGTCGATCAATCCGCTAGCGCAGCTGCAGCCACACCAGGCCAGACGACTAGCTGTCCGGGGCCTCGTACCAGGCGACGATCATCGCCCGGCCGAGCGTGTGCGAGAACAGATTGAAACCGAGGAACGCCGGCGTGGCGTCCTTGTCGACTCCCAGCGACTCGACGTCGACGGCGTGGACGACGTAGTAGTAGTGGTGGCGGCCGTGTCCCGGCGGCGGGGCGGCCCCGACGTGCTGTCTGACGCCGGCGTCGTTGCGCAGCTGGAACGCCCCTGACGGAAGACCGCTCCCCTGCTGGTCGCCCGCCCCGCGCGCAAGCTCGGTCACGCTCGCCGGGATGTCGACGACCGCCCAGTGCCAGAAGCCACTGGCGGTCGGCGCCTCGGGGTCGTAGCAGGTCACCGCGAAGCTCTTGGTGCCGTCCGGGAATCCGCTCCACGTCAACTGCGGCGAAACGTCCTCGCCACCGGCGCCGAACAGGCCGCTCCACTGGGGTCGCTGGAGCTCCTCACCATCTCGCACGTCCTCGCTCGTCAGGCCGAACGACGGGACTTCCGGTAGGTCGTCGTAGGGGTTGTGGTCAGCCACGATTTGCCGTCTCGCTTTCTCTCGCCGAGGTGTACGCGCGAATCCAGAGCGATCCTAACCCCGCCGGGTCCAGAGCGGATGGCGTCGTGCTTGTTGGGTGACTACGTCCCCGGTGCCCACGATCCTGCAGCCGCTCGAACGCGATTGGCTCCGCGCGTACCCTTCCGGGCGATGCTGGCGCTATCGGCCGACGATCATTTCGACGAGGTGCAGGCTCGTCGCCGGGCGTGGGGTGCGCTCCCGAGTAACTTGGCGCGCTCGAGCTCCTCTTGCTCCAGATCGGCCGCGAACGAGTCGGCGATCCAGCGACGCGCAAGTCGTGGAGCGTCGCGGCTTCGCGGCAGCTCAATCTCAAGCATGCTCGTCACGGTCGTCGGGCCCTCCATTGGCAACGTCTGGCCAGAGGTAGCGGGCGACTCCGGTGAGTTCTATGACCCGCTCCACGGCCCGGGTCATCCCCCGGTCCACGCGGACGCGGCATCCCCGCTCTCGCGCGCCGCTCAGGCCGAGCACCAACACCTGTACGCCCG
The DNA here is from genome assembly GCA_963770615.1 of uncultured Solirubrobacterales bacterium. GTDB lineage: Bacteria > Actinomycetota > Thermoleophilia > Solirubrobacterales > Solirubrobacteraceae > Palsa-465. Next base: position 9,583 of record CAVYQJ010000004.1, read on the forward strand.
CGCTGTCGATGAACTCGAGCCGGGATAGATCAAGCAAAACCGAGGACGAATCCTCCGCGAGGAGGCTCAGCCGTTTCGCGACCTGGTCACAAACCGCCATGTCGAGCTCGCCGACCAGCGCCAGCCGATGGACGCCGCCGGCGCCATCGCTCTCCTGCATGTCAAATGTCGGGCCAGCCGTCGCCACGCCCACACACGATAAGCCCCACCTCTAGGATCCCACAGCGGCGCTCGGCCAACCCGGAGGTCGTGCGCCTACGCCTCCTCCTCGGGAACATCCTCGAGTTCGTAGTCCGTCCTTCCGGTTTTTGCCAGTCGCTCGCGATCGTCGTGGGCCAGGTACGTGCCGACGCGGCCGCTGACCACGGCCTTGTCGACGTCATCGAGGTCGCTGTCTTTCAGCGCCTCGGCGCGGATCTGTTCGAGTCCAACCGGATCCCGTGTGGCCTCGATCCGCTCCACGTAGCTACCCAAGTCCATCGTGCCGCTCCTCCTTCCCACCTGATCGCCGCTGGAAGCCGTCGCTACCGCAGCGGCCGGGGCGAACCCTCTTCACCGCGTCGATCACCTCGGCCGCGCCTCTGTCTGTGTGTCCGTCACTCATCGCGCCGCTTACCTGGCGCCACGACAGGTCATGCGAGCCGGCTACGTGGCCTCGGCTCGGACGATGGAGGCTAAAGCCCCGGTGCCTGCCTGGGTAATGCGGCGTTACCACGGCATGGGGAGAAGAGATCACGAGACCTGGGCCCGGTAAGGCGTGGCCCGTGCCGCTCTCGGTGTACGACGCGGGCGGCGGCCAGTCGAGGCGCTGCGCCAGCTCCGCCGGTTCCGGCTCGATCAGCCGGCTCCGCTCAAGCGCACGGTACTCGCCACTCGGCCCGAGCCCCAGCCAGTCCACCCGCCGCCTCTGAAGGTCGACGATCGGCCGTTCGTCCGGGCCGTAATTGGCGTAGAACGGCACCTTGTTCCAGGTGTCGTCGTCCGGCGAGACGATCTCGATCACCAGGGCCGCCGTTGGCGCCCGCGTCCGGTTCAGCCGCTCGCACAGCAACCTGCCGTCGGGACGCGGTAGTCATCCGGCTCCCCCAGGGTGAAGGTGCTCATCCGCGGCCAAAGACCGGTTGCGCGCGCCGCCGGCCCGAGCAGCTCGGCGAGCTCCTGGGCGACTCCGCATGCCCTTCCGGCGGGTGGGGTTCATCACGTACAAGCCCTCCCACACCTCGTCCAGCAGACTCTGGCCGAGGGCCCGGCGGCGTTCGAGCAGTTGCTCAAACTCAACCGGTTGTGGATCGCGCACAAGCGTCGGCATACCGCGAAGGCTTCGCGCCGCCCGACCACGGTCACGCTGATCTGCCACATCAAGCCCCTCCATATGGATGCCGTCGGTGCGGCGCTGCCGCTCGCACCGCGGCGTCACCACGTCCTCAGAGTCCAGCCAGCCGCTCGATCGCGTCGATGTCGGCGAGGTCCTGGGGAGATCCCCGTCGTCGTTTGAGCTCGGCCCACGTCGAGCGGTTCATGACCCGGATCGTCTGGCCCTCGACCTCGTACACCTCGGCCTCGGCGACCAGCGTCGGCCACTCCGGCATTCCCGGGAGCCGCTGCACCACGTCGATCTGCCCCAGCGACGTGAGCACCGTCGCATTGGAGCCCTTGTCCAGTCCCCACCGCTCCCGCGGCCCGAACTGCCGTTGAGGGTTCAGCTTCAGCACGGCGTCGATCGAGATCAGCCACTCTGCGACCCGGTCGAGGTTCTCCTCGTCGGGGGCGACCACGATGTCGAGGTCCTCGGTGTTGCGCACGTAGCCGTAGAACACCATCGCCAACGCGCCGGTAACCACGTACTCGACTCGGTGTTCGAGCAGACCGCGGAGCAGACCCCGCAGGTCCACCAGCGGCTCGGTCATCGAACCCGCTTGGCGGACCGCACCCACGCGGCGTCACGGGAGAGACGCTCGAACAGCTCGATCCGCTGTTCCACGGTCATCTCCTTCTCGCGGCGCATCATCAGCAACCTCGACTCGTCCATCGCCGGCTCTGGGGCCCGGTCCTCGGGCGGGCTGCTCCTGCTGGGGTTGGTCTCCGACACCAGCCGGATTCTGCCAGTGCCGCGCCGCCGTGTGGCGCCAACCGGGAACTCGCCAGGGTCCGTGCGGTTCGACCTGGCGGCCCGTCGCCGTCGCACCTCGTCTGACAGTCGCGTCTTACTCACCGTGTCCACTCCTTTCTGCGTCTCGATGTTTCCCCCGTGTCCCCGCCGCAGCCTCGCGCTCGGCGGACGCTCAGCGGCCTGGGCGGGGAACGCGAGGCGGCGTCACCCGCCGATCAGTCCGCGACCCGGCGTCCGGGTCCCGCCCCGCCGCGGGTGTGATTCCGAGCGATCAGTCGCCGTGCGCTCCGGGCACACCGACGACGCTTCCAAGGACAGACGCCCGCTCGGCCCACCTGTCTGCCGGCCATCGCGCGCCCGCCGGGGCATCACCTCCCCTGTCAGCCCGCACCCGGCCACCGCCTGCTGTCGACCGGAGCCCGCTCCTACCGTTAGCCCCGCTCCTCCACGACGCCTTCTGTCAGTGACGTCGGAGACCGCGTGGCCGGTGCCCCGGGTGCACACCAGCTCGCTCACCACTCACCATCCTCATCGGCGACGTGCGGACCCTCGGAGCAACCGCCACCTTCATGTGTGCCCGGGCCACCCTAAGCGTCCAGCCCAGAGCAAGCTGAGGTGTGTCGCGGCTGAACTGCGGTGGTTCGCTCTACGAGCTATGCGGTACTGCGAGGCCCCGGCGTGGGGAGAAGACCAATGCGGTCAAGAAACAAGCAGGGTTAGTAAACCACGCCCGCTCCAGGGTTTTCAAGGCCTCGCGGCGAACTAATCCCGCGCTTTTCCTGGGCCCGAACCCGCCCTGTTCGTGGTGATCATCTCGCCCGCGCGACGACACGTGGGAGCCGAACCAGTCACAACCCCGTTCAGTTGCCGGAGTAGACACGCCGCAGTTCGCGGTCAGTCCGGGACGATCGCCCCTTCACCATCCCGGCCGCCGCGGCGTACTTGCCGCTGCTACGCCGCGGATCGAGCCGAGCCACGATAACCCTGCAAACTCGGCGCATCTCGTGAAAGTGACCCGATTCGCCGTGGCGTACCTCAGGCGGGCCGCGGCGTAGTTTCCCGGCTCGAGCAACGACCGCGGCTGGCCTCGCCAACGCTCCGGATTGGCGACGGGCCAGGGAGTCCGGAGCCCGGCGTAGATTGACCTCGCAATGGGGCGCGAACCGCTGGACAGCATCGGGTACGAGTCGACCTACCTTGAACTCCGCCCGATGCGCGAGCGACTGAACAGCACCGCGGATGCTCCGATCCTCGCCGCACGCCCGGCCCCCGCTCAGGCATACGGCGGTGCGGTCGCCTCCAACGGCATCGCTGCGGCCGCGGCCGCCATGAGCATCGACGCGTCGGGCCTTCGCACGATTCCGGCGACGCCGCCTGGACTTGCAATCCGGTCGCTGCACCGTTCGTGCAGGGCAGGCGACTCATCCTCTCGGCGGCGCGCCCGCGAGTTGCGCTGCGGGTCAGGAGCAGACGGCGTCCCGGCGTGTCATCGGGGGCATCAACCGTGGCTACGCGATTCTCGATCATGGACGTGCCTCCGGTTCGGCCTGGTGGTGGCGATCACCGCAGTCGACGTCGTCGCCGAGCTTGACCTTCACGGGGCCTGTTCGTACCGCTCACCGGGGTCCTCCTACTCGGCTCGGCCCGGCTGACCTGGCGGCACACGTCGCGTGCGGCACCATTCGGCGCAGCCGTCACTCGAGCGCTGGATCGATCGGTCACCGCGCTCGGGACGTTCTTCGCGATCGCGCTGTGGGCGAGGTGCGCACCCCACGCTTCCGCCCGGTTCTCGAGGACGTTCGTGCTCGTGCTGTGTGGGGGTTGGGCTCATCCGTGGCTCGCTGGCGGCTGCCCCAAGACTCCAGACCTCAAAGACTTCGCCTGAGGCTGGAGCCCAAGCGTTCGCCTCGCGACGAGCATGGGCACGACCGTCGGTCCCGAATCGCCGCTTGGCGGCCCCAGCAGGACTCCGGTGCGACGAGGATCGGACGTCAGAAGCTCCAGCACTCCTGCCACGCCAGTTCATAGCGCCGATCCGTCGCGAGCGCTCGGCAAGCGAGGCTGGACGACGATCAGCAGCGACGTTCAGGCCACCGCGCCGATCGGGGACCTCCGGCGACGAGGTCACGTCACCGGCTTCTCAAAACGGACTCCGCCTGCGGGAAGTGTGCGGCGGCGTGGGCGGAACTACGGATGACACGTTGTCCGCCGGGACCGATAATCCGGATCAATGACGGGTCGGGTGTTTTGTCCGCTTTGCGGCGACGTAATCGGGGCGTACGAGCCGTTGCTCGTCGTTGGCGGTGGCGCCGCGCGACGGAGTTCGCTCATGCGGGAGCCTCTCCTCGCTTCCGGTGATGACGTGATCGTGCATCATGCCTGCGGGCTCGAGCTGGGAATTTCAGGCCTGGAGGGCGGTACTTCAGCGACCGCCGAGCCGTGCTCACCGGACGGGTGACGGCGCGCACAGCCGGATAGTGCGGCCCGTTTAGCTCTTCGCGAGTTCGCGCGCCGGAGCGGAGGGACCACGTAGTTTTCCGCACCAGATCCGCGACCCTCCGCATCAATCGTCGTAATCCTCCGGAGGTGGATGCGGACACCGACAGCTAGGTTGCACGCATGGCAAAGCTGCAGCTCGCGGAGCCCTCCACGAATCCTGCGCGGATGGTCGAAGCCGGCTGGCCGATCAAGCTCGTGCTTGCGGATGACCACCATGTGGTACGTCGAGCGCTGCGGCTCTGGTTGGAGAGCGATAACAGCGTCGAAGTGATCGCCGAGGCGGAAGACGTGCCGACTGCGATCCGTCATGTCAAGCGCTACCTGCCGCATGTGCTGCTACTCGACCTGCGGATGCCCAACGGATCGAGTATCGAGGCGATTCGACGTTTGCGGGAGGAGGTGCCAGAAACCCAGATTGTGGTGGCGACGACGGAGGAGAGCCCGCTGTTCGCGCGGCAGGCGCTCGATGCCGGCGCAGTCGGATACGTCCTTAAGGACAACGCCGACACAGAGCTGCAGGCGGCGATTCGTTGTGCTGCGCGCGGCCAGGAGTACGTGTCGCCGTGCGTGGCGGCGCGCCTCGATGGGCTGCGGCGCGCGGCCCAGGACGACGGTCTGAGCCCGCGCGAGACCGACGTCCTTCGATTGATCGCGTTGGGTCTGACCAGTGCTGAGATGTCCGTGCTGCTTCATCTCTCACGGCGCACGGTCGAGTCGCATCGCCGGCGGATCCATCGCAAGCTCGGACTGAGTAAGCGCTCGGAGCTCGTCCGCTACGCCCTCTCACGCCATCTGATCGGCGATCCCCCAGGCGCCGCTCACGGCTCTGCGTCCCGTTAGCCGGAGCGAGCGTGCTTCCACGTTCGGCCGAGGCGATCAGCCTCGGACCGGACGACCCTCGGTGACTCGCAGTCCGATCGCGCTCACTCGGGCACATTGGCGATCGCCTTCGCTGCCCACTCGGCCAGAACCACCGCCGCCTGTTCGTCAGCTTCGCTGAACTCACGCGCATTCTCTTTCTCAGCGAAGTACAGATTTCCCCACACCTCACCCTCGACGATGATGGGCACGCCGAGAAAGCTCCGCATCGGCGGGTGGCCTGCGGGGAAGCCGTAGCTGTCAGGATGCTCCGCGACGTCAGCCAGCCGCAGCGATCGAGGATCCAAGATCAGCAGGCCCAGCACACCGCGACCACGCGGCGGCTCGCCAATCGCTTTCCGCGAGGCGGCATCGACGCCCGAGGTAAGAAAGCGCTCCAACTCGACCTTCTCCTGGTCGAGCACACCGAGGGCCGCGTAGCGCGCACCGGTGATCGCGCGCCCCTCCTCCAGCACGCGGGCGAGCAGGCGCTGATGATCCGATTCGGACGCGAGGGTCCTCCCTACGTCGAGCAGGCGCCTACGCTGTTCGTCGTTCGGCGACCCGCTCATGAGGACAGGGGCGAGCATAACCGTGCCTATGCCGTCCAAACAGGGATCGCCATCCGTAGGAAATACGCAATCAGCACCCCCTCACTCTGAGCCGCCGCTGCCAGCTCACCGATGACCAAGCCTGTCGCGTGGCGCTCCGGGCGAGTCGTCGGACCCAGCGACGACACGAATACCTTCCATGCGCACCGGCACTCCCGAGCGGCGCCCCGACTCGCCGATCAAGTCCCGCCGGCCGCCCCCGGTTCGACGCTAGGACGCGGCCGTCGGAGGCCCTGCGGAGTGCTCGATCACTCGGTGTGAGGAGCACCTCTCCCGGACGCCTGACCCGTTCACCGGCCTCAGACCGGGCAAACACCAGCGGACAGCATTGAGTTGGCAGGACGGGTCCTCGGTGCGGCGTTCGCGTGTGCCCATCGGTCGGTACAAACCGCCGGGCTCGCGCGGGTGTCCAACGATGGAGCTCGCCGCTTTCAATGCGAGCCTCGCTTGCGAGCACTCGGCGCGCCTATTTTGCAGCAGTTCGGGGACACGACCGACGCAGCCGATGTGGCTGTGGAAGCTTGTAGCGAGGCCCTCGGACGCGACGACTGGCGCGCCCTACGAGCGTGGCTCACGCTCTTGCTGCGGATAACGAGAGCGTCGAGCACGCCGCGAACATGGAACGTATCCTGCCCCAACCATCGGCCGCGGCGGCATGCTACTTAGCTACTACCGCGCCCGTCCACGACCACCGAGTTGAACGCCCACGGCACCCGCGGCGGCGGCTCGACAACTCCCGATCGCAGAGCCGCCCTAACTGACGCGCAGCATGCGTCGAATCTGACCAGCTGGCTATTCCTCCGCCTCGTCCTCCTCAGTGGCAAACGTGCCCTCTTCTACGTTCTGCTCGCTCTCCTGGCCCCTGGCAAAGGTGCCGAGCTTCGCGTCCTCTGGGAACTTCTCGAGGTCTTCCTCGCCGGTCGCGAAGCTTCCGACCTCCTGGTCCTGCTCGAACTCCTCAGGGTCAGCCTGACCTTCGGCAAACCCACCGCCCGTCACTCCGTAAGCACGGGCCGGATGTTCTCCCTGGCGCTCGCTACTCATTTGTTGTCTCCTCGTTTTAGGGATGGAAGCTGGAGGCAGCGTAGTCCCGTGGTCAGCGCCTGCCTTCGTGGTTGACTACTGATTCGGCGCCGTGCCTGCTGCGGATAGGGGTTGCGGACAAGAGAGCCGCCGTGGGCAGGTCCAGCGCGTCGTGTTCGAAACGCGACCTGATCCAAACGCAACAAAAGTTGTCACGAATCCACACCTGTGCGGAGCCGATCTGGCCTGAGTCCCCTTTGGCCTGAACTGAGGCGCAACGCCGTCCTGGTCGCACGCTGCAACTCCTGGCATCTCGCACAACATGAAGCCAGCTCGCCTCTCCCTCGCAGCGCACAAGCTCCGGAAGCGCGTCAACATCGGGTTCGGTCCCTCGCTTCCAAATGACGGAAAGGGAGAGGCTCCCTTACCACTGTCACGGACGCACGAATCCGGCAGGCGCGCTCACGACTTCTGCAGCGCCAATGTGCATGCGCGAGTCAGCAAACCGCGGGGTCGCGCTGGTGCTGATCGTCCAAAACCCTATGACGTGCTAGCCGTCATCGAGTTAGCACCCGTCAGGCGCTGGCTGCTCCTCCCAATGTGAAAGCAGTCATGCCGGCGAACGCGACCGGGCACTCCGTTTTGTTCGAAGGTGGCGACGCGGGCCGTCTCGTTCGCGGTGACCGTGACTGCCGCTTGGCGTGGTGAGCAGCACCGTCGAGGCTCGCGCGTTGCGGAGGCGAGACGGGTCGTGGTGCGTGGATGCGGTTGTCACCCGCCGGCCGAATGGCGCCCTGGTACTGGACGCCAACGGCCGGCTCGGGCGGTCGGCTCCCGGCCGTCGAGCGGAGGCGAGGTGGCCGTCGCGGGGCGCGCCGCTACGTCGGACGGTTGCTCCAATCTCGTGATGGACCTCGGGCGGGGGCGCAACCGTATTTGGGGCAGGTCCGTCAGGCCATAATCGATGATCGGTTCGCTCCTAGCGAGACTCACCAGCGGGTTGGCCTTGACCGCCTTGTTCGCGTTGGTGTTGATCTCCTGCGGCGGGAGGAGCTCAAACGAGCAGCCGCAGGCGGCCACTGCGACGACCCGCCCTCTCGCAAATGCAACTGTCCGGCGTCTGCTGGAGGGCAATGGCATCGGGAGCGTCACGTTCGGCCAGCCGCGCTCGGCGGTAAGGGCCGAACTCGAACGGCTGCTCGGGCCCGCTCATGAGACGATCCCCGGGATCTGCGGCTTCGGCGCCAGCACCGACTGGATTGGCCTCAATCTCAACAGTCCCGAGGCCAACCTCAGCGCCGAGCTCAACCTCTCCTTCAAAGGCTCCCGGTTTGTGGGCTACGCGTACCTTTCGAGCACAGGCGGGCCGGCGCGGCAGCGTCATCGGCTCCTCCTCGCCACCAGAAGGGGGCTGACTCTCGGGGATACCGTGGCCCGTGCCCGGAAGCTGTACGGACGCGCGTTCAACGAAACCAGGTTGCAGCAAGGGACCCCTCCCTCGGCGAACCTCCCGCGGCTGCCCCTGGGTGAGATCAGCACGGCCAGCGGGGAAATCTCGGCCGGCATCCAGGGAATCGGACGCACTGACCGCGTCACCGCTCAGAGCACCGTGGTGGTGATCGGCGCCGGGGCGCGAAATACGTGTCCTCATCGACGAACTGCTCTTGATCGCGCATGCCTTTGCACCGCTCCTAAGTAAGTCAATCGAGTTTGTCGAGAATCCTATAACAGCCAGATAAACACGCGCCACCCGGGAGCCAACTCGAATCCCCGTGAAGCTCGGCTCGAGACGGGAGAGAAGGCAGTCCTACAAGCGTGCGCCATGGCCGAAGCGCCTGCTCACGCCGAAACAACGGTCGCGACATCCCCGACCAGCCTCGCCGCCGATCCTACGCCGGCGACGGAACGCCGGGCGGAACCGGGCGGCTCCTCGTCGTGGGGTGGCAAGCTGTCGGGCGGCGAATAGCTCCGCAGTTGCCTGCGTCAGTCGTCGAGGACGGATCGCGGGATCAGATAGAGCGTGTGCGTGGGGATGGGCTGCTGGCCGTAGTACGGAGCGAGCGTACGCTGAGGCTCATGCTCCTCGATGCGACCACCAACACGGACAACCCACGCGTCAATCGCGGTTAGGTCCGCGCCGGCCTCCTCCACACGCGCGCGCACCCACGCGCGTTCGTGACGGGGCCAGCCGCTCACGGCGGGAATGACCCGCAGCAGCTCCCGGATCTCGCCGTCCGTCATCCACACAGACTACGTGCCCTCCCGCGTGACCGCCGGCCTGTCGCGACCCCCGCACCGGCGGAGACCCTCCCCGTGGAGTGCCCCGAACAGAGCGGGGTCTGCCGGGGGTGCGCGGCCCTGAAATCCGCCACCAGCACCACCAGCGGCGACCCGGCGCCTGCTCCCGGGGACCAACCTGCTCACTGCGCCAGGCGAGGGGTTCGGCGTCACGCCCAGCATGCTCGTGCCGCCTCAGTAGGTCTCTCGTGACTGACCACACCTCGCTCCTAGCGCGACCGACCGGGCGGTACCGCTTCACACCGCCTGAAGCGGTCACGCCGGCGGCGTGGCTCCTCTGGAAAAGGGGGTAGCAGCGTCGCGGCCGCCAGCGTCGCTCCTTCGCCTAGGGGAGCAAGCGCGTGCGGCGATCGAGAGCGCGCTGCCCCAACTCGTCCGTCGGCAGCAGTACAGGCTCCTCGCGAACGAGTGAGCCGCCCGCGTTCTTCGCGGAGCGGCAGCACCGGCTCTTCATGGACTAGTGGATGCTGACCGTTCTCAACCCCGAGAAGCTTGGCGGCTGTCCCGGCCGGAGGTACTCGAGTTCCACCACCCATCGCGTGTTACTCCTGACCTTAGCCTGGAACGTGACCTTGTCCTTGCCGGCGCCTAAGCTCGCGGACCCGAACGTCGTGAACCGGGCCGGCGCCCCGGGTGCCGTGCTCAGCTTCAGCAGGGCGATCTTCGCCCCGGACTTTCCGGACGGACTGGCGGCCGCGGTCAGGGTGAACCCTCCCTTCCGGATCTTGACCGAGGTCACGCCGATGCTCGAGGCCGGCGTGGGCGCGATCGTGACCTCGACCGCCCGCGAGGTCACGGGGACGATTCCCTGCTTCGGATCCTGGAACTTGACCTTGATGTTCCAGCTGCCCGCTGCGAGCGGGACCGAGATCGCGAAGTTGCCCTGGCTCGTGTCCAGGCGATCGGTCGCGATCTTCCTGAACGCGCCCCGCGTGCCGGCGGCGCGAGCGAACACGGTGAGCGTACCCTTGACATGGGCGTTGCTGGGAGCGACCGTGCCGAGCACGAGCGCCTTGCCGCCTTGGGACTGAACTCGGAAATTCGAGGTCGCACCGTGCACTGTCACCTTCGTCGGTGATGTCGCCGCGGGCGACAGGATGTCACCGTAGGGCGGGCTCAACGTCGCGTTTTCGATCTTCGAGATCTGACCGGTCGACACCTGGTAGGACCCGGTGGAGGTCGGTACGAACCGGATGCTGTAGCCGCCTGTCGAGTTCGTCTTGCCGCTGGCGACGGTTAGCGGAACGGAGCCGACGATCTGATCGACGTTTACGGTCTCGCCCGACAGCGCCGGATAGCCCGGCTCCGCGTTGACGAGCGTTCCCTTCACCGTCACCGGCTTGCCGGCATGGTAGTTCTTCGGGAGTCCCGATGACACCTTCAGGTTCGGAGAGGCGTCTGCCACGAACGGCGGACCGCCCGGGTCGGTAGTTGGGAGGTAGGTCTTCAGTTGCGACTGGAACGCCTCCGAGGTGAGGAAGCTGACGAAGTCCTGGGCGGCGGTCAGGTTCACCGTCTCGCCCGGCTTTGACGGGTTGATGATGTAGACGTGGAAGTAGTTGATCAGCTCGTTCGCGCCGCCGGGAGCGGACGAGGCGTTGTCGCGGGTGACGATCTTCAAGTTGGGGATCGTGCCCGCCGTGTCGGTTCCGGAGGCGAGGTAGTCGAACGTTCCGCGGTCCGTCAGGACGTAGCAGGTCGGCTGGCCGCTCGGGGCGGGAGGCGATGGGCACGCGTTCGCCTCGATCACATTGGCAGCCTGGGAGACGCCGGTGATGGCATACCAGGCTGGGGCGTCCGTGCCGATCACGGTGCCGCTGTCGGGGCACGGCTGCCCGGACGTCGCCTGGACCGTCGACTTGATCGGGGTCATGCCGCCTCCATCGGCGGTGCTCACGTCGCACAACACGAGGCTCGACGGCTGCAGCCCGGATCCGTGAAGCAACGCCCAGAGCTGGTGCTCCTCGACCGTCGTACCGGACGCGGTCGTGGTTCCGCCGCGCGAGAGGAACGTCGCAGTCCCGCTGTTCCCCGCTGTCGCGATATCCGCGAACGCCTGGGCGATGTTGTGAGCAGCGTTCGACCCGACGCCGGCTGGGTCACCGGTCTGTCCGGCGAGCACGAAGTCGTTCGTGAAGATCGCGTTTCCGTACTGGTTGTTGTACGAGTAGCCGTTGGCGACGAACTGGTTCTCGAGCGCGGGGGCGTGCACGATCAGGGCGCTTGGCCCGCCGTTGCCGTTCTCGGCGCTTTGGATGGCAGCGCCCGTGGCCGACCCGATGTACTTGAGCGTGAACTGCGGGAAGGCCTTGTTGAACTCGGGCTGGATCACGTTGGGTTCGAGTCCGGAGTCGCTCAAATCACTCGTGCCGACGACCGTTAGCGTCGATGGGCTGTCGGCGCTCGCGACCGCAGGAGCCACGAGCAGCGTTAGGACGGCCAGCGCGCTGAGGACCGGGACGGCGAGCAGCTGCCCGACGTCACGGCCCGGACGCAGCCGGCGGGGAAGCGCGCTCCTCGCCAGCAGCGAAAGCGCTGATCTCCAGACGTTCGGCGCTGCTCGTAGATCCACAGTGTTCCCTTCTGTAGTGCGGCAGATCGGCACGGCAGCCTACCGAACCACCGCGACGCAGGCACTCATCGATCTCCCGACGTAGAGTCGCGGCCGTGACGCGCTATCTGGACATCGCCCAGGCGATCGCCGCCCGCGTGGACACCGGCGAGCTCGCACCGGGCACCGAACTGCCGAGCATCCGCGACCTCGCACGCGAGCAACACACGACCGCATCAACCGCGAACCGCGCCTACCGTCATCTCGCAAACGCGGGCGTGATCGCGATCAACGATCGACGTCGCGCGAGGATCGAACCGAACGCCCAGATCGCAGCCCGCCGGTTGCTCGGCACCGAACGCGAGTTTCGCCTCGCGGGAAGCGACGACCCCGCCCTCGACATCGTCATACGCCGCGCCGGGGGAGCGATCGTCGCAGTCGGAACTCGCGGCAGCTTCCAAGGACTCACCGCGCTATGGCGTGGGACCGCCGACGGGGCCGCGATCCACCTCCTGCATCGATCAGGCATATACAACGCTCCCTACGCAATCGCCCTGCTACGAGGACGCCAGCCGACACTTATTCACCTCTGGCGCCGCGAACAGGGGCTCCTCGTCGCCCCCGGAAACCCCGACAACATCACCGGCCCCGGCGACCTCCGCAACGTTCGCGTCGCCAAACGCGAATTCGGCGCCGGGACCCGTGTCCTACTCGACCGCCTACTCCAAGACGCCGACATACCACCACACGCCGTCCCGGGCCCGGAGGCAGCATCTCACCTCGAGGTCGCGCTTGCCGTCGCCTCGGGCATCGCCGCCACCGGCGTCAGCGTCCGAGCCGCTGCAACCGCACTCGACCTCGAGTTCATTCCGCTCGTCTGGGAGGAATACGACATCGTGCTCCCAGGAAGCGCGCTAGCGTCAGCCGCACCGCTGACGAGCGCATTGCTCGACCCGCTAGTACGCCGCACCATCGACGAGCTCGGCGGATACGACACCACGCACGCTGGCGAAATCGAGGCCCTCTCCGACCCAAGAGCGGCACCAGCCGTGAGCCCAATCAGCCGCCGTCGTCCGAAGACGAGCAAACGTGCGGTACGTGCGGCACAACCGAGACGGCCGATGTAGTCCCGGACGCGCGCCGTGACCTCTTGCCCGCGGTCGCGGAGTCGCTCGTCGGTCGGACAACGGCTCGCCCGGCGTGCTGAGAGTGACACACAACGACTTGCACGCGTTCGCCCTGGAGGCGCGACTGGCCGGGGCACCGTCACCGGTGTCTCGATAGCGAGCTCTAAGCGTGACAACCGTGGGGCCGCGCCCGGCAACACAATGTGTACTCCATCCTGGATCAGGGCCAGAACGACGGCGAGGCCGAGCCGTAAACCACGTAGCCCACACTCCTCCCGGTGATAGCAAGCGCGGCGACGACCCACAGCCGGGGGTCGCCGCCGCTATGCACGTCCCACAAGATACCCGGCTTACAGCGGCCTGGCCGTGGAACGGACCCCACCCGCAATTGTGGCGGTTGGGCGAATCCTGCAAACTGCGGTCTCAGGAGGGCGCTCGACTGCGTTGGTGGCTTTCTGCTCGCCGCGGGGCCACACGATGTCGCCGACGCCGCGGCGCCGGCCGCCCGCGCGCGACGGCTGACCGCCACGAAAACGACATCGCGCCTTACCCCCAGGTGCTCGCACGGGCCGACGAGCGTCTGGACGGCGGCAGCTGCAAATTCCGCGAGAGGAGCAGCCCGGAGCCGTGCTGGTGCTAACTCGGCCCGGGCTAGCACGTCATAGCGCTTTGGACGACGAGGAGCGGTCTCGCGCGACGTCGCCAGCCTGCTGCATCTGTCCGAGGATTCGGAAACCTTCATCGGCAGGCCGAGACCTGATGCAGGAAGCGTCGTCCACGACGCGGCGGGCTTCCCGGTCCTTGGGGCCGAGCAGAAGTCTGGTGTCGTCAAACGAGACCGCTCCTTGTCGTCCATCTCGACAGCGACGCCGCCGCCAACTCGGACACCTCCATCCCCGGATGAGCGATAGTGGCCGCGTTTGCTGAGGATCGCCCTGAAGCCGGGCGAGCAAGCGGGTTGTCTGCTGTCCCGCCGCACCACGATCAGTATCGCGGTGCTCTTCGGCGGACCGAAGGACGTGACTGCGCCCGTCCGGTCTCGGTAGTGCTCGACGTTGCCAGTTGACTGCCTTGACTCGCGAGCGGCCACGCGCTCGACGGGTCGCTGGGTGACGCACGGTCTCAATCGTGGCGAAGCGCGGGCCTGTAGGGTCGCCCGGGCCGCTCGGCGACGCGCGCGCAGCTCGCGCTGCTCTTCATGTCCGGACGACGCAGCGGAAGCCGATGTGGCTGGTCGATGTGTCGACGGTTTCGGGCTGTCGGGCGGCGGGGCGGAACCGGAGGCAGTAGTTCGGCGCGCATAGGTGCGATCCGCCCCGGATCGCGCGGCGCTCGATCCCGACCGGATCGTCGAGCGCGTGATCGGGACCGCAACATTGGTGGTTCGGATTGGGATCCTCGAAGCGGTCCTTAGTCCACTCCCAGACGTTGCCGCAGACGTCGTATAGGCCGTAGCCGTTGGGCGGGAACGCGGCGACGGGCGACGTGCGTTCGTAGCCGTCGTCGAGCGTGTTCTGCCACGGGAATTGTCCCTGCCACCAGTTGGCCATCATCCGCCCGCCGTCTGTGATTTCGTCACCCCACGCGAAGCGTTTGCGGTCCAAGCCACCACGCGCGGCGTATTCCCATTCGGCCTCGGTCGGTAGGTCCTTGCCGGCCCAGTGCGCGTACGCGAGCGCGTCCTCGTAGGCAACGTGCGTGACCGGGTGGCGGTGGCGGCCGCGAGTGTTAGAGCCTGGCCCCTCGGGCGCCGTCCAGCACGCGCCGGGTACGTAGGCCCACCAGGCCCGGACGTCGTCGAGTCTGACGGGGCCTTGTGTGCGCTGGAAGACGAGCGACCCGGGGACGAGCAGGTCCGGGTCGGCGTCCGGGTACAGCGCCGGGTCGGGCGGGCGCTCGGCGAGCGTGACGTACCCCGTGTCGGTCACGAAGCGGCGGAACTCGGCCACGGTTACCGGATGGCGGTCGATCGCGAACGCCTCGACGGTGACCTCGCGGACTGGCCGCTCTTCGGGGTAGAACTCGTCGCTGCCCATGAAGAACGTCCCACCGGGCAGCGACGCCATCCTCTCCTGCCCCGCGACGTTATCTCGTGTCCGCGTACCTGACATGGACGCCTGCGATCGTGCCGTTGAACTTGAATGGTTTCTTGTCGTAGTAGTCGGGTGATACTGGCGAGCCGAGCGCGATGCCGATGTCGAGGCACTCGGTGGCGGTAAATGCGAGCGGCGCGCTGATGGGAACGGTCCCTTGGGCGACGGTCTCGCCGTTTACCTTCATCGTCACGTTCAGCGGGCCGCGGGGCGGCTGCTTGGGATGGACGAGGCTGGTGTCGATTTGGATCGTCGCCTCGCCGGTCGGGAGCGCTTCCTGGGCGCGGATCTTCGTTCGCTGGATCTCGAACAGGTTGTACTCGTAGCAGAGGATGCCGTTTTCCACGAAGCAGGTGAGACCGCCCGCGAACCCGCCCAGCTTGTACAGCACACCGTTGGCGTCGGCGGGGATCACGGCGTCGATCGTGACGAGGTTGGGCCGGGTGCCGAGTTTCGGGGCGGTGAACTCCGGCACGCGGACGGTATCGCCGAAGAAGGTCCACTCGGTGTAGGGCGGCGCCGGGACGTACTCCGGGTGATACAGCAGAATCCAGAACCCTCCGCCGATCGGCAGCGCGTTGTTCTTCGTCGCTTCGATCAGCCACAGGTCCTTCATCTGGGCCAGCTTCTCGGGCAGCTCCGCCGCGAGGTTGTTGGCCTGGCTCCAGTCCTTGTCCAGGTTGTAGAGCTCCCACGTGTCCTTGTCGGGCGTCCACTCGAAGATGCCGGGTGGCACTCCCGTGACCCACGGGACGCGCGGGCCGAAGGTCGAGGCCATCCAACCCTTGTGATAGATGCCGCGGCTGCCGAGCGTCTCGAAGTACTGCGTCTCCAAGCGGCCTGCAGCGGTTGGGTCGTCGAAGGTGTAGGCCAGGCTCACTCCGTCGATCGAGTCCTGGGCTACACCGTTGACCTCCCGCGGCGGCGTGATGCCGAGAATCTCGTAGATCGTCGGCACGATGTCGTTGACGTGATGAAACTGGGCGCGCGGCGCGGCGTCGGGGTTGATCTTGGCCGGCCAGCGGACGCCCATCGGGTTCCGCGTGGCCCCGAGGTACCCGGGGATGCTCATCGTCCCCTTGTACGGAGTCGCGCCGGCCCAGGCCCACCCTGAGTGGTAGATGGGGTCGGTCTTGGGCCCGCCGAGAGCATCCAGGCCTCCGATCTCCTCGAGCGCCGCGAGTTGCTGCTCGATCGTGGTGGGGATGCCGTTGTGGGCGGTCAGCTCGCTGATCGTGCCGTTCTGACCCTGCGCCGATGGACCGTCGTCGCCCCAGATGTAGAAGATCAGCGTGTTCTCGCCGTAGAGCTTGTCGAGCTCGTCGACGATCCGCCCGATCTGAGCGTCACAGTGCTCACCGAAACCGGCCAGCACCTCCATCAGGCGCGCCTGGAACGGTTTCTCGTTCTCGGGGATGCTGTCCCAGGACGGCATCTGCTCATGCGGCGCCGTGAGCTGCGCCTCGGCGGGAATCCAGCCTTTCTCCTTGGCGCGCTCGAACACGCGCTCACGATAGGCGTCCCAACCGTCGTCGAACTTGCCCTTGTACCGGTCAGCCCATTCCTTGGGCGCGTGGTGCGGGCCGTGCAGAGCGGCGGCCGCCCAGTACATGAACAACGGCTTGTCCGGCTGGTAAGTCTTCTGCCGGCGGATCCAGCCGATCGCGTCATCCGCCAGATCCTCCTCGAGGTGGTAGCCGTCCTCCGGGGTCCTCGGCGGCGGGACATAGTCCAGGTTTCGAACCAGCGTCGGCTCCCAGCTAGATGTCTCGGCTCCGAGGAATCCGTAGAAGTACTCGAAGCCGAGGCTCGTGGGCCAGTTCTCAAACGGGCCGGCCGGGCCGGCCTCCTCCGCCGGCGTGTTATGCCACTTGCCCCACGCGCCCGTGGCGTAGCCGTAGTCCTTCAGAACGTCTGCCACGAGTGCACTGCTCTTGGGAATCCGCCCGTAATAGCCTTCCCAGTCATTCGCAAACTCGGTGATGATCCCGAACCCCACCCGATGGTGATTCCGCCCTGTCAGCAGTGACGCTCGAGTCGGGGAGCACAGCGCCGTCGTGTGAAACCGGTTGTACGCGATCCCTTCCCCGACGATGCGATCCATCGTCGGGGTGTTGATCTCGCCGCCGAACGTGGACGGCTGGCCCGGGCCCCCGTCGTCGATCATCACGATCAGAATGTTCGGAGCATCGTCCGGAACGCGGCGCGGCGTTTCGCGCGGCTGGTAGACCGACTCCTGCATCGTTCGGCCTGCAACACTCGCCGACGGTGTCGGCGGGAACGGAAGCGATTCCCCGGCGCTCGTCGTAGTCGCTGAATCAGACACTCTAGGCTCCCGCGGAGGCGGCGCGTGTGGGCGCTATGAGCGTGCCGATGATCCACAGGATCGGGAAGATGAAACCGACCCAGAAGAGCACATAGTGGCCCTTGCGGAAGGTGGCCATCCCGAAGTAGATCCAGCACGCGATGTACAGGATGCCCAACAGGATCCAGAGAAACGTCATGCCTTTCACGGTCCCTTCGGATTAGGGCCGGGGTCGTGGTCGCTGACCCCGGCTCGGTGTGTGCGCGGCTGTGCGTGAGCCTCGTTGTCGTCGGCTTCGAGCTGGTTGAGGCTGTGTAGCGTGAGGCCGAGGCCGGCGATCCGTGCCAGCAGGCCGTCGAGGTGCGAGCGGTCGATGATCGGCCCGATGAGCTCCGTCTCGCCGTCACCGGCCCGGATTGTCATCCCCTCGAACGCCGAGGCGTAGCGTGGCCCGAGTTCTCCTTCGATCACGATGCGGTAGCGAGGCGGCGACATGGAGCCACGATCATGGATGACGCCGGCGGCGGTTTGGGCCGTGTTGGCGGAAGTTCACCCGGGTGTATCGGTGTGATCGAGGAGACCGAGCGCTTCTGCCCGCGCGACCGCCTCCGCTCGCGATGTCGCGCCCAGCTTGCGGTACAGCTGGCGGGTGCGGCTCTTGACCGTGTTCACGGAGATGTAAAGGTGCGCGCCGATCTCGCGCCGCGAGCGACCGCTCGCGAGGCCCAGCAGCACGGCCAACTCGCCCGCGCTGAGTTCCTCGACGAGCTGACCGTTTCCCTTGTTCCCTGTGGCGGCGGTGAGGTCGTGCGCGACCGTGGCGGCAATCGCCGGTAGGCGTCCAGGATCCGGAAACTCCGCGATCATTTGCTGGGCGTGTTTGAGGTCGCTGGCGGCCCGGCTGAGTCGCGATCGCGCGACGCGGACGTGCGCGAGCACGAGCAGGGCGTGAGCGTGGCCGACGGTGGGCTGCGGCGCGCGTCGCAATCGCTCGCCGCGCACCGCCTCTCGCTCGGCGTCGTCGAGGCAGCCGGTCGCGGTCGCCGCCAGGGCCAGCCCGAGGTGCGCTAGCGACACCCTCCAGGAGTCGGTCTGGAATCGCTTGCGTGCGAAGCTGATCGCCTCAGCGGCCCACGCCTGTGCGCTCTGGACTCGTCCTTGTTCGGCGTCGACGAGTGCGAGCAGGCCGAGGCTGGCGATGTAGCCCTCGGGTCGGTCCGGGGCCTCGGGGCGCTCAACGGCCTGCAAGGCGACCCGCCGCGTTTCGTCGAGATCGCCGGCGAAGAACAGCGCCTGGGCTAGGGTCGCGAGCGCACCGACGCTCCCGACGTCCGGGCCCTCGCGACTGGCCGCGACCTCGCGAGCGGCCGCGACCGCTCGGCGAGCGTGCCCGACGGCCGCGCCGACGTCACCGCGCTCGATCGCCATCGCGCGCGTGATTTCCACCAGCCCCTCGGCGAACGGCGACCACCGCTCCGGCCGCTCGCGCCGCGCGCGCTCCGCGATCCCGAGCAGTCGCTGAGCTTCGACCTCGGGGCGCCCGAGCAGCGCCGCGGCGATGGCCCCCGCTGCCGGCAGCGAAGGATGCTCGGCGAGCAGCTCTGAGGGAAGCCATTCCAACCAGCCAAGAAACTGGGTGAGCCGGCCACCCCAGCCGAACTCGAGGTCGTGCTCGACGAGCAGCTCAGCCACCGTCTCGGCGTCCCCCGCCGCGGCGGCGTACTCGATCGCCTCCTCGACAAGCCCATGCGCCCGGCACCAATCAGCCGCCCGGCGGCGGAGATACACCGCGGTCTCGCGCCCGAGCTCCAGCTGCAGTAGCTCGCCGAACAGGTGGTGGTAGCGATACCACTGCCCGCGTGCGTCCAGCGCGACCAGGAACATGTTCGACCGCGCGAGCTCGGCCAACACCGCAGCCGAGTCCCCTCGGTCCAGGATCGCGTCGCACAGCCCGGGTGTGAACCGGTCCAGCACGGAGGTGCGCAGCAGAAAGTCCCTGGTGTGGGGCGCGAGCCGGTTGAGTACTTCGTCGGTCAGGTAGTCCGCGACGTGCCGGGTGCTGCCGGCGAACGCCCGCACACCCGCATCGGGGTCCTCGAGGTCGCGAAGCCACAGCGCCGCCAGGTACAGCCCCGCCGGCCAGCCCTCCGTACGCTCGACGAGTAGCTCGACGCTCTCCGCGGAAACCTCGATTCCCTCACGCACGATCAGTTCACGCGCCTCATCGACGGTGAACGCCAGCTCGCGCGCGCGAACCTCGGTCAGCGCCCCCAGCGCGCGCAGCCGCGCGACGCCGATCGCCGGGTCAGACCGCGTGGCCGCCAGCAGCCGCGCGTTCCCGGGCAGCCGCTCGATCGCATGTCGGATCGATCCAAGCGACCGCTCGCTCCCGATCGCATGGAGGTCGTCGAGAACGATTGTCACCGGACGGCCGCGTGCGACCAGAGCGTTCAGTAGCTCGTCGACGGCCGTCTCGATCGGCACTCCCCGGATGCCTAGGCACGTCAGCGCCTCGCGCCCCAAGCCGTCGCCGAGCCGCTCGACGGCCGTCGCCAGGTGCATCCACAACCGCGCCGGATCATCGTCGGCGGCGTCGAGCGTCATCCAGACAACGGCCTCAGATCGCTCGATGCACCACAACCGCAGCAGCGTCGTCTTGCCGTAGCCAACCGGCGCGCTTACGATCGTGAGCGCGGCCCCGGCGTTGCCGTCGACGATCTCCAGCAGGCGCGGCCTACGCATCATCCCCGGCTGAACCCGCGGCAAGGCGAGCTTGGACTCGATCACCCCGACCGCACGCCCCGCCTGTGTTGCCTGTGGACTCATCTTGATAGCTGGGGCCCAGGCACAGCCCGACCGTCGCATCAAACACCCGGGTGAACATCACCCGAAGTTGATGAAATCCGAAGCGGTCATCGAGATGCTGTCCCGGTCAATGGATCGGAGCATCGGCGCAAACCCGGCCATCCCTGACCCGCAGACCGCAAGCTGGCCCGACGCGAGTTCGGCAAGCGAATCGGCGGAGGTGACGACACAACTAGCGCAAAGACTTGGTCTGGTCGCGACGGCCGGTATCGACAAGTTCGAACTGCTTCGGTTCCGGGCGAGCGGGCGGTGGTCGTCCACGGTTCCGGGGTTCTGGGCTGCTTTCGGGTCGGTCGAGCCTTCCGGTCTCGTGGTTCTCGGCGACGTGGACCGCTCCGGATCCCCCCATCAGTCGATGCGCCACGCGCGTGGACTTGCCCGGTGGCTGGAGGTTGGTCGGCGATTGTCAATTCTCCGAACGCTGAACCGTCCGAGGTCGGCGCCAGCGGCGCGGTTCAGCGGACTTCGAGCTCCGGCCTCCTGCGCAAGTGACGCCACGCCGACGAGCGAGCCGCGAAAGCGAGCGAGTCGGGGGCGGTGGCCACGGCTGCTGGCGGTGGCGTGAGGCTGCGGCGACGTGCCGGCCCAGAGCCACACCGTGCAGGACCGGGGATCCGTGCCGGATCGTCCGGCGCAGTTCCGTTACGGCGCGGTGTTCTCGCTCGTGTTGGTGCTGGTGGTGTTCGTGATCGCGGCGCCGAGCGCGACCTGGTCTCGCTCAGTGGCGCTTGCCATCGAGGGAGCGGCGTTGGTCGTCGCGGTCGCGACCGCGCGCGAGCGCAAGGAGATTCGCTACCGCAACGCGCTGATCGTGGGCGTCGCGACGATCGTCCTGATCGGCCTTGTCGCCACCGGCACTGCCCCTCGCGGGTTCACCGATGCCGCGAACGCGATCATCACGGCGGCCATTCCCGTCGTGATCGTTCAGGGAGTCTTTCGACTTTTGCGCGAGCGGGGCGTCACCGCCCAAGCGGTGGCGGGAGCGCTGGCGATGTACATCGCGCTCGGCCTCGTGTTCGCGTCGATTGTCGGCTTCGTAACCCACGTCAGCTCCACCCCGTACTTCGCGCAGCACACCAGCGGCACGGTCGGAGACCGCGTCTACTTCAGCTTCACCGTGCTGACAACCACCGGCTTCGGCGACTTCTCCGCCGGGACTCCGGTCGGCCACGCCATCGCGGTGATCGAGATGCTCACCGGGCAGCTCTACCTCGTCACCGTCATCGGCGTTCTGATCGGCAACTACGTCAGCCGGCGGGCGCCAACGTGAGCCGAGCGCCGCAAACATGGGCGACTCAAGCTCGATCGCGCGGCCGCGAGTGCCCATGCCAATCGGGTGCCCTGTTGCCCGCGATCTGTGAGCGGCACGAGCTATACCTCGCCAGCAACGGGGTCGTCTATGGCTGAGACTCCCGCTCCCGCGGAACCGACGGCGGCGCAAGCCGCGCGGACGATGCGAAGCCGGCCGTACGTCGCCCTGCTCGTCGTGGCGGCGCTCATCGGGCTGATCGTGTCCCTCGCGGCTTGGTGCTACCTGGAGTTGGTTTTCCAAGTTCAGCAGGAGCTGTTCACGCATCTTCCGCACGCGCTCGGGTATGAGCAGGGTCCCCCGTTGTGGTGGTCGCTCCCGGTCCTCGCGGTGGGCAGCTTGATCGTCGCGCTGGCGATCAAACGTCTGCCGGGTGAGGGCGGGCACGTGCCCGCCAAGGGTCTCACCGCGGGCGGGCTCACGAACCCGATCGATCTGCCCGGCGTGGTCCTGGCCGGCGTCGCCGGGCTCGGCTTCGGGCTGGTGCTCGGCCCCGAGGGGCCGCTGCTCGCGCTCGGTTCGGGTCTGGCGGTGCTGGCGATTCGGCTGGCCCGAAGACCGGTCCCGCCTCAGGCGTTGGCGGTGATCGCAGCGGCTGGGAGCTTCGCCGCGCTCTCGTTTGTGTTCGCCTCACCGCTGATCGCGGCCGTGATCCTGATCGAGGCGACCGCCGTCGGGGGGGCGCGGCAGCGGCTCGTGCTGCTGCCGGGACTGCTCGCGGCCGGGATCGGGACACTGGTGTCGCTCGGGATGGGGTCGTTCACGGGGCTGAGCAGCCGCGACTACGCGCTCGGTCCGCTGCCGCTGCCCCACTACGGCCATCCCGACATCGCCCAGTTCGGATGGACGATCGCGCTCGCGATCGCAGTCGCTCTGGTAGCGAGACCGATCATCGCGGGCGGGCTATCCACCCACCGCGTGGTCGCGCGACGGACCGTGATCCTGCTCCCGATCGTCGGCCTGATCATCGCTGGGCTCGCGATCGCCTTCCACGGGGCCACCGGCAAGAGCGTCAACGAGGTCCTGTTCTCCGGACAGGAAGCGCTCCCCGGGCTACTCAGGCAGGCCGGGGCGTGGTCGCTTGGCGCGCTCGCGCTGGTGATCGTGTTCAAAGGCCTGGCGTACATGCTTTCGCTCGGAAGCTTCCGCGGCGGGCCGGTGTTCCCGGCGATATTCCTCGCCGCGGCCGGCGGGATCATGGCCTCGCGCCTGCCCGGGTTCACCTTGACCCCAGCGGTCGCCGTGGGGATGGGCGCGGCGATCGCCGCGGTACTGCGGCTGCCGCTCTCGGCGGTCGTACTCGCTACGCTGCTCACGGCCAACTCCGGGGTCGGGGACGAGCCGCTGATCATCGTCGCCGTCGTCGTCTCCTACCTGGTCACGTTGCTGATCTCCGTGCCGGCGCCCGCTCCGTCCCCGGCCGAAGACGGCACGGTCGCAGCGCGGACGCCGACTCCGGAGGAAGGCTCCGCCATAGGTACCGACAGATCCCAGAACGCCGCGCCCACCCAATGACAGCCGAGCCGAGCCGATGAAGCACACGTCGATCGACATCTACCTGGTGGTCGACACCTTCCTGCTCTTGCTCATCGGGATCGGTCCGAAGATCGCGCTGGTGCCGTTCGTTGAGATCACCGCTCCGCTCGACGGTGCGACCAAGGCCCTGATCGTCCGCAAGATGCTGACCACCGCCGCCGTCGTCGCCCTGATCCTGGTCGGGCTCGGCGAGTTCCTGTCCAGGCTGCTTCACTTCTCGACCGGTTCGCTCTCGATCGCCGGAGGGATCATCCTCTTCCTCATCGCGATCACCATGGTCCGTGGGAGCGCAGAACCCGACGGCAACCAGGCCATCACCGGACGCGATCCGATGCGCATCGCCGTGTTCCCGCTCGCGATCCCGTACCTGTTGAATCCCGCAGGCATCGTCGCACTCGTGACCCTCTCAGCCGAGGCCGACTCAATAGCCGTCTTCGCGATGGTCCTCGGCGTCCTCGCTCTGGTGCTCGTGCTCGACGTGGCCGTGTTCCGGCTGGCCAACCGCGCCAGCGACCATCTGGACGAAAGCCGCATGCTCGTCACCGAGAAGATCTTCGGCATCCTGCTGGCCGCACTCGCCGTCCAACTCGTACTCGACGGCCTCGACAGCGTCGGCGTCATACACCTCACCGGCCACTGACCCACAGGACCCCCACACGTCCGCCGCCGACACCACCCGAACACCATATTCGCGCGAACTGCTATCCGCTCCTTATGCACATCGAGCGCTGCGCATTCCTCCAACCCTCGTCACATCGCCTGGTCCTTCGGAACGAGCAAAACGAGCCCGCAGGGAGCCCAAATCTTCAGAACACGGCCGCGACCGCACTGCCGATGCTCGTCCGAAGTGCCACCGCGTGGACGTGGCCCGTTGAGGCGCGGAGGAGCCACGCCATATGCGGGATCTTGCTAAGACCAGTTCGGTTGCGTCGCAACGGGCGCTCCGCTTACCCGCTGGGCTGCAAGCCGATTGTCAGCAAACGTGCTCACTGTCGCTCGCCCACAGATGGAGGCGTCCACCCCGGCCGCGGCGTCGCTGTCGAGATGGAAGACCTGCGGGAGTATGCGGTGCGCGAGACGTGACTTCTGCACCCCCCCGGCTGCAGGAGTCACGCGGGAAGAACAGATGCCGAACCCGGTCCAGCTCACGACGATCGTCGAGGCGCTCGTTTGCGCCGTATCTGCCAGTAGAGCTGCCGGTTATAGGCGCGTACGGCCGAGGCGGCCACTGGCAGCTCCCGGCTGGTGAGGCGCTCTCGCCCAACGCACGCCGCCAGTCTCGCCCAGTAGTCATCATCGTCCCGCCGCTTCAGCTGGCTCGCCCAATCACGGATCTCACGGGCACGGGTCAGATCCTCTCCCGACGGCTCGACACCCTGCTCGATGCGGGTCAGCGCCGCCCGCCACGTGGCGTCCGCCTCGGCGCTGCGGTGAAAGCGGTCACTGCGTACGAGGCTGACGGCGTGGGCGAGAAACGCATTCGTGTCGATGTACTGCTCGCCCGGGGCGGGCACCTGGCACGTGGCGTCGGCGAGGACGGTTCGGATCCTCGCCACGGTCTGCGCGCGCCGGATCGCCTCCTCGGCCGACTCCGAGCCCGTCAACGGACGAAGGCAGGATGTTCCGAGCTGGATTGTGCGTCCGTTGGGGCGCTCGCGCACGATGAACGTTTGCTTTCGCGGACGCACCGTCCGGCACGCCTCACAGAGAGCACGCGCCCCGGCGAGGCGCTCGACCTGTCGCTCGCTCATCGGCACGCACGGCTCAACGCGGGTAACCCCGCCCTGATGGTGTAGAACGCACACGATTTCCCAGTCACGGACGATGCTGCCCTCGCCTTGTAGTCGAACCATGGCGAATGAGCCGCGACGTTTTCCCGTGTCCACTACGCGCAGGGGCGGTGCGCCCATCCGCGTCAGTCGACGACTGAGCTGAGCGATCCGGGACGTGAGCTCCGACAGCCGCTCGGTTGGGATGAACACGTCGTCATTCGCATCTGACTCGCCGACGCGGTCGGCGCCGAGGGGCGCGTTCGTCGGGTCCGTGCCGGCGCTCATCGGCCGCCCAGCAGCTCGACAACCTGGAACTGCCCCGCGAACGGCAGCGGTGGCAGCGCCAGCGCCCCCGGCTCACCGTGATGGATCGCGCTCTCGACCGCGATGAGGAGACGCTCGCGGCCCGGGTAGTGCCAGCGTTCCGCCGGTTGTTCTGGACTGCCGACCCGTGCGCGGAGGAGCTCGTCGGCGCGACGGGCGCAGCTCAGGGTCGCTTGGACGTTGGCGCAGACGAGCACCACCACGGGACGGTCGGATTGCCGTGCCAGACGCGGATCGGCGAGGCACCAGCCGGCCAGGAACGCGTCGTAGGCGAGGAGCGTCGCCCTGACGTCCTCCCCTTCGCCGATCACTTGGACGAGCAACTCGAGGGTCAGCTTGCTGCCGGGGAGCCGCAGTTCGAGCGACACGTCGGGTTTCACTTCGACGAACTCGTCCGGTACGTCCGCGAGCCTCAGCTCGGGTGGCAGGGGGAGCTCGGCGAGGGTGATCGCGGGCCCGTCTGTTCCGCGCGACAGGGGGTAGCGGCCGCTCTCGTACCGGCGGGTGCGCCAGTTGTCGGTGACGCTGTCCGCCGCGGCGCGTCGCAGCGCGAGCGCCCACGTCAGCGCCCGCACACGCCGGGCGAGCTCTCGGGGCGTGTCGCCGCCGACCGGCTGCCAATGGCGTCGCTTGGAGATCGCGGGCGGGCGGTGCTCCTGGGCGGCGCGCACACCGTTGGGGGTGATCGCGTAGAGCAGGGGTCCGCCGGGTCGACCGCTCGAGCGCGACCGGTGGCGGGCGATCAACCCCTGGTGATGAAGCCTCGCCAGCCGGTCTGTGAGACCCCGGTCAGGCTCCTCGGACAGCGCCGCGTAGGCGAGTAACTCGCCCGGTGCGAGACCCACCCGGTCGAGGGTCGCGAGCAGTCGGCAGTCATGCTCGTCGAGTGCAGCTTGCCGCCCGACACTCGCCGCATCGACGGTCTCGGCTCCCCCGACCTGTTCGATTTGAGTGAGCGCCGCGAGCCATGCCAAGCCGGTACCGGGGGCGCGGTCGACGAGCCGAGCACCTGGCATCGGCCGCGTGATCTGAATACTTGGAGCCCCAGTGGCACCTTCGGCGCCTCGTGCGCCGGCGCCCTTCGCCGCCCGAGGCGGCTCTACCACGAGGCTGGCCGGGAGCATCCTCACCTCGCGCAGCGGTGGCTCTTGTTGGCCGAGTGCCTCTCGGACCGACCTCGGCAGCTTCGCTAACGCGAAGCATCGGAGGGTCCCGTGGTAAATGTCCTCCTCCAGGGCGAAGAACGTGTGCTCGCGCGCGGGCCAGTACCACTCGTGCTGGGGTATGCCGATGATCCCGAGGCGCCCGGTGATCTCCCGGTCGGCAATTTCGGCGTTGGCACGCAGCGCGTCCTCGTTGGCGAACACGAACAGCACCACCGGTCGACCGCGGAGGTGCTGGTAGCGGCGGTGCTCTCGCCACCACCCGAGCAGGAAGGCGTCGTAGGCGGCGAACTTCGCTCGGTTGTGCGACGGCTTGGCGGTCAGGGTCAGCTCGAGCAGCAGGTCGAAGGTGAAATGGCCCGGAATTCGGAGTTCGATCGTGGCGTCGGGCTTCAGGTCGGAGAAGCGGTCGTCAGGCCCGGCCGGGGTGAACGCGCCGTCGAACGCGTACCCGGCCGCGGGCGGCCTCAGTTCGACGGGGGTCAGCACGTGTCGGTTGCGGCCATCGCCCATTTGCGGCGGGGCGATGACGCCGTGGCGGGTGCGCGGGGTGCGCCAGTTATCCGTGACCACCCGCTCCCCGAGCAGGCGGGTCAGCGCGGTGATCCAGGCGATGACGTGCTGATCGTGGGGGACGCTCAGTGCCCGTTCGCCGACCTCGGAGGCCCGCCACTGCCTATCGGGCTCGATGACCTCGCGCTGCTGTCCGATCCGGAAGCCGTGGGCGGTTAGTCGGACCGCGGAGGGAAGCGCTCCCGTTCCTGGGCTGCGGTCGTGGACGTCGATCTCCCCCCGGGCGATCAGCCCCGCGTCGTGGAGCTTGGCCAATTTCTGGCGGACGGTCCGCTCGGCCTTGCCGGGCATGCACGCCCGGGCCAGCAGCGGTACCAGCAGGATGCCGGCGCGGTCGAGTAGCCGCAGGATGGCGTAGTCGACGTCGACCAGGCGAGGCTGGCGGGCCGGCGGCTTCTCCTGCCACCTGGTGATGCTGGTCATGCGATCCACCAGCGCGAGCTCGCGCAGCGAGGCGGACGCGATCCGCCCCTCCGCGATGTCCGGCAGCTCTCCGCGGGCGTAGGGGCGGCCGAACGCGCGCAGCGCCGGGCTGTCGAAGTGAGGGTCGCGGCCGGCCGGCACCCCGGTGAACAGCCGCTCCACAGGAACCGCACTCGATCCGTCGCCCTCTTCGCCGCCGGTCTGTCGTGCCTCGTCCGCGGTCGTTTCCGCCGGGCCGACGTTCGACCGTGCCGGTTCGCCGGCGGCGGCTTTGGCGCGGCCGCCGAGCGCCGCCAACAGCTGCTCGGGATCGGTCAGCTGGGCGGTGGTTCTCACGAAATCCGCGGGCGGAGTGCCGACCGCGGCGCGCAGCCGTGCCAGGTGCTCGTCGGCCCAGCGCCGGGCCGGGCGCGGCATCTCGAACGTCTGCCCGATGAACGAGCCGATTCGGCCCCCGCCCGCGATCCACGAGCACAGGCAGAAGTAGTTCTCGATGTTCAGCATCACCTCCGGCCCGACTCGCCGATAGGCGCGTGAGTCGGGGTCCTGCTGGGTGATCGTCGAGACGAGGGCCATCGCGATGCGCGAGACCTCGTCGGCGTCCCGCGGGTCGGAGAGGCGGAACAGGAACCGCGACTGCAGCAGGTTGGTGACCCCTTTGCGGATCTCCTCGGTGACGGAGCCCGACTCGGCGCCGGCGCCGAGCTGGCCGAGGTACTGGATGCCGATCGCCACGTCGAGACCGGCCGCGCGGTGGGTGGCGATCTGGCGCACCACGTTGCGCGAGAGCAGGTATCCCGCCTCATCTGCGATCAGCGCCACGCGTGGCCGCTCGGCCTCGGGCAGGTGCATCTGGTGCTGCATCTGGCGGTGGAGCATCTGGAAGATGAAGTGCATGCACACCTGCGCGTTGTCCTCGCCGATTCGTGCCATGTTGCCGTTGACGAGCAGGATCGCCCGGCGTTCGACCAGGTCGTGCATCGACACGTCTTGGGGGTGCTGAAAGAAGCGCTTTAGAGGCGGGACGCCGACGATCCCGTCGATCTTGTTGCGCGGTGGGTCAAGCCTGGCGGCGGCCTGGTGGCCGGCGATCTGGAGCTCGCCGGGGAGCTCCTGGGTGTAGAAAAACGCGGTCTGCTCGAGCCCGAGACGCGCACACGCCTGCGCGGCGACCTGCCGAAGCGCCTCGCCGGGCCCCTTCGGGAGGAGCAGCCCATGGACGTGCTCGAACATGCCGTGGCGCAACTGCGGGTGCTCGTGGGCGATCGCCAGCGCGCCGATCACCGCGTGATAGAGATAGCGCCGGCTTGACTGGAAGATCTGCCCGGGCGCGATCGCCAGCAACGCCGCGACGACAGACTCGGCGACCGCCGCCGCCTCGGTGCCAAAGTCCGAGTCGCCGTGCATCCGCAGCGGCGTCATGCCGAAGAGTGGATCGCCGAGGTCGAGGTACCAAACCTCCTTGCCGCAGTCGGGCGGGATCACCTCGAGGCACCGCTGGACCAGTTCCATCTTCGGGTCCATCACGATCTGTGCGGCGCGCCGGTCCATGAGGTCGTTGGCGAACTGCCTGAGCAGGACGCTGGTCTTGCCCGTGCCCTGGACGCCGGCCGCCAGCACCCCGTACTTTCGGTCGTCGGGGTGAATGAACCCGATCGCGTTCTCCGCGCGGATCTCCCCGACGGGCGTGTATGGGAGGAGACGCACCGAAGTCACCCGGCGGTCCCGTCAGCCTCGAACAGCGCCGCGAGGACGTGCTCGGTTGGCCGGCGTCCGTCCTCGTTTGCGCAGGTGGGCAGCCGCGAGCGGTCGGTACGGGCCATCTCAGGCGGCGCCGGGATCCGCGGGCGGGTGAGCCTGCGCACGGGGACGCCCTTCATCCGCGCGGTGGGCAGCTCGAACAGGTAGGCGATCTCGCCGCCCGAAACGACGTCTCGCCGCGACAGCGGCGGCAGCCATGGCGGGTACGCGGTCGGAAAGCGTCGGCGATACATGCCCTGTCGGATCGTCATGTAGCGACGGTGGAGATGGTTCTCGCCCCGTCGGGCCATCACGCTCGCCGCGATGCTGTTGGCGGTCTGGAAGTCGTGTGCACCCACCTGCAGCTCGAGGTGAAACAGCGCGCGGTCCTGGACCTCGACCGCTGAGGCGATCTCCGCCCCGGCCGAGAGCGTGAGCGGCCCGCGTCCTCGCCACGAGCGGCGGGCGCGGAGCTCTCGTCGATGCAGCCGCTGCCGGTAGCGCCGCTCGATCCCATCGACCACTGGCATCAGCTGAAACCTCACGGTCGATGGGGCTCCCGCCGCCGCCTGCGCTCGCGCGATTCCCTCAAGCGGGGAGCTCGGCTTGCGCTCCCGGCTCGCGCTGCGCTCGATCGGTCGCGACAACGGATACAGATAGTGCCGGCGCTTGCGCAGCCGCAGGACGTAGCCGGGGATGGGCAACGACGCGTCGAGAGGGGCTGGTTGCTCGTCGAAGCGCCGCCCGAGCCAGACGTCCGGATAGGCCTGCGCGATGATTCCCTCGAGCGTCGGAGCTATCTCGCGCTCGCATAGCAGGCACAGCATCCACTCCATCCCGTGTTCGGTTTGGCGGTGAATCAGCTCGATCGCGATGAACGGCTGCCCTTCGCGCCAACGCCTGTGTAGCGGCGGACGCAGCGCGTTTGCGATTGCCTCGATCATGTCGTCGAGGTCCTTTGGCTTGGCCTCGTCGTGCGTGGTGAGATTGACCGGGTAGCGCTCGTAATGACGCCGCAGCCGGTTGGCGAAGCGCCGTCTCACCGTCAGCGCCAGAGCGATCGCGGCCAGCGCGATCGCCACCGCCCACGTAAAGGCGAGGCCGACCAGCACCGTGTCGATGAACCGGCTCGTGCCGTCTACTCGTGGCCGAGGCGCGCGCACGACGCGGGATTGTCGATGGCCCGCCGATCCGCTGGCCCGTGCGGATGTCTGCAGCGTGCTCGCCGGCTCGCGTAGCACCCGCGACACGTCCGGGCCGTAGCGGGCGACCAGGTACGCGGCGGCCGCGAGCGCGATGACCATCAGCGGGAGCGCGATCAGCACGCGGTGCCGTGGAGCGAGCATCACAGCGGCGGTAGGAGGCTCTCCATCAGCGCCGAGCCGGTCAGCAGGACCGCGGCCACGCCGCACAGAACGAGCACGTTTCTCCTCGGAGGCGAGGCGCGACGAGCGTCGAGATACAACGCGAGCGGGCATGCGAACGCGAGCAGTTCAAACGGCGCGTACGGCAGCGTGTACCGCGCCATCCTCAGCCCGTAGGCGCCGTAGCTCGCGCCCGCGATCACCACGTTCGTGAGCACCGCACCGCCGAGCACCGCGTCACAGCCGGAGCGGAGCGCGCGCCGCCAGCCAGACCAGGCCTTGCCCACAGGCGGACGGATCAGTTCTACGAGGTAGGCCGCGGCCAGTGGCGCGAGCGCGAGCCGCGCGTTGTCAAGCACGACCACCGCCACGCCCCGCCAGCCGAGAGTTCCCGCCGGGAACTGGAAGGCGATCACACGTCGCGCCTGGACGCTCGCAAAGGCCGCGACGAGACCCGCCACGACCAGCACCGCGGCCAGTACCACGACCGCCACGCGGGCCACCGGGCCGATGAGGACTCGGCCCGCCACCGGCGGGTTTCCGGCCCGGCTCGCCGGGTGGCTCGTCGCGCTCATCGCCCGAGCACCGCGGCGATCGCGTCGAGCGCTAACTCCGCCTCGTCGATCGCCTCCTCGACGAGCGCTTCCGCGATGTCCCTCACATGCGGAAACAGGATCACCTCGGCCGACCAGCGCGCTGCTAGCGCGGCCAGCCGCGAGACGGCCATGGCGGCCTCGCTGCGATCGAGCCGTGCCACAAGGGCCTGCGGCCCATCGACGGACTCGCCAAGCAGCTCGAGCGCACGCGCTCCGCGAGCCACGCCGGACGCGGTGGCGGGAATCACCCAGAGAACGTGGCTCGCAGCCGACAGCGCCTGCCGGTCGATGTCTTGGCTGGCGATACCGCAGTCGAGCACGACGAGACCCGCGGCCGCCCGCGCTTCGTCGAGGATCCGCGCCGCCCCGTTCGCGTCGCACCGATCGGTCAGCCTGGCTGCCGAGCCGAGAACCCGGACCCCCTCGGGGGAGCTCACGACGAGCTCGTCCGGTGAGATTCCGGCGGCCAACTGGTTGGCCGCTTCGCTCAGCGACAGACGTGGCCGCGTCCGGGCATACAGCGCAAGGCCGCCGGTGACGCCGCTCGTCTCGCACGCGAACACCGGCTGGATCGACCGCTTGGCCGCGGCCGCCGCGAGCGTGTAGGCGAGCGTGCTCACCCCGGCGCCGCCGCACAGCCCGCAGATCGCGACCACCGGGCCGCCGGTCGCGTCAAACGAGAGCGCAGGGGCGCGGAGCGCAGGCTCATCACCGGCGCGCCGCCGCGCGTGCTCATCCTCGGAGGTCTCGACTGTGAGCGCGCCCACTTGGCTCAACTCCCCGGGTACCAGCCCGATACGACCCACCCTCCGGCGACGCGAGCCACGGTCGCCCAGGTCACGTGACTCGCTGCCGGTAGGCCCTCGTAGGGCCCATACCCGTTCGTCTGCTCATTCGTCACGACAGCCCAGCGGCCCCGCTCGGCCCCCTGCCCCGTCGCGATCGCGACCACGCTCCCCGAGTTCGAGACGTCGTAGCGGGTGAGCGTCGCCGGCGGGTCGCTGACTTCCGCCAGTGCCTGGGCGTGAGCCTGGCCGGTCGACAGCAATGCGAGCTTGCGCGCGTCGGCCGCCAGCGAGCCGGCGGTCCAGTTGACATACAGCCCGGCGTACCGGGTCAGGGCCGCCTGAGGCGTCATCACGACGGCGCCGTGCGTGGCGCTTACGCGCGGGGGCGGCGGGCCATCGTCATCTGGCTCGTCGACTCCGCTTGTGCTCGCCTGCCTCGGGCTACGGTGACCCGCCGAGTAGGGGTCGGAGATCCCGCATCCCGCCAACGCCAGCGCGAGTACACCGGTCACAACCGCGGCTCGAGCGCCCACCCTCAGCATCCGTTCCCCACCACGCCGCCGGGCTGCAGCACCCCGGCCGGGCCACCGGCCGCGGCGATCAGCTGGCTCATGCTGTAGCCGCACGCGGTCGAGTGACAGCCGGGGTCGCCGTCGTAGCAGGCCTGCCCGAGCGCGGCAGCCATCGGCTGATCGCCCGTGCCGGTTCCCCACCCGGTTTCGATGCACCCCGTGAACGTGGCCACCGATTCCCCGGCGTTGATCTGCTGGCCGGCTCGAACCGTGGGGATGATCCCCTCGGTCACGTACACGAAGCGGCCCTGGTCGGGGCCGTCGGCGAGCCTGTAGACGACCGCGCCGCCGCGCCCACCCGAGCAGGCATACGGTCCCCAGCCGGTGCCCTCCGCTTGCGAATAGGTGACGATTCCGTCGCTGAGCGCGTCGATCGAGCCGACCGCCGTGTAATCGACGCCCATGTCGATCCGCTGCGCCACGATCCCGGCGGCTTGCGCCAAGGGGTTCTGGTACCCACCTGCCGACGCGCACTCATTTGCCACCGGAACCAGAGCTGGCGCCTGCGCCTGCACGAGCGCGTTCCCGGCGCCCGGATCGGCCGCTGGGGTCACGTTGACCCGGCGCGCGCCCCAGGTGTCCTGGGCGGACCGGCCGCGCCAGTCGTAGATATCTACGTGGTGGCCGGTGATCGCGCCGCCGGTGTCTCCGGCGTAGAACGCGCCCGACGTGTTGAACGGATTGGGCTCGACGTGCACGAAGCTCCGCAGCGGGATTACGCTCGGGTCGACGGCGACCTCGAGCATCGGCGGTCCGGCGATCAGGTCGATCCCGGTGGCGGTCACCCCATCGCCCTGGATCCCTCCCCACGGCGGTCCGTACGCGGTGGCCAACCACGAACCGCTACCCGATGACGCCGTGGCGCCGCTCGAGCACGCCGCCATGGTGCTGACGAGCACCGCCGGAAGCAGCACGAACGCGAACAGGGACATAGTGGCCGCGGTCGTCGCGACCGCCAGCGTCCATCGGAGTGCGCGCGAGCTCACTGCGCGCTCTCGATCCCTGCGGTCGCGAGCTCGTGGATCGCCGCCCACACGTCGCCGCCGTGCCGCTCGATCGCGGCCTCCCGGGCCGGCGCATCGCGCAGCGGGTCGCTGGTGTACATCCAGTACTCGACCGGCCCGACCGGCAGCGATACCTTGGCGCGGCCCCGTTCGCCGTTGATCCACAGCATCTGCGCGTACTGCCCCTTGACCGTCCGCAGCTGCGCGACGATCGCCGCCTCCTGGTCGGTGAGGTCGAGCGCCTCCTTGAGTCGCGGCAGCTCGTGCGGATGCTGCGCCAGGAGCAGCTGAAGGGTTGAGTTGCGCAGCAGGGCGCGTCCGTACTCGCCGTCGAAGTCGGACATCTGCTGCGAGATCACGATGAGGAACAGCCCGATGTGCCGCGCCCGCCGCGCCAGGTCGTTGGCGTACTCGCCCGTTTCGCGGCGCGAGACCATGTGCCATGCCTCGTCGATCACCAGCACCGAACGCCCGGCGAACATCGGCCCGTCCGGGCGGGAGGTGAGCTCGCGCGCGGCCTCGCGGTGGGCGATCGCCGCTTCGCGTACGTACTCGACGATCATGAACATCACGAGCTGCAGCAGCTCTCCCGGGCAGCGGCGGGTGTCGAACACGATCACGGGCGCGTCACCGGGAACGTTCGTGTCGCGGTCGAGCAGGTAGGCGTAGGAACCTCCCTCGCAGAACTCGCCCAGGCGCTCGGCGAGGTGGCGCAGCATCGAGGCGAGCTCCGGGTTGTCGGCCTCGCGTTCGGTCTCTGCCCGCTCGAGCAGCGCGGCGGCCAGCATCGACTCGCGCGGTTTCAGCCGCCGGCTGGCCGCCCATGCGTACACCTGACGGATCGCGGTGTCGAGCTGCGCGCGCTCGGCAACGCTGAGACCGTCGGCTCCCATCATCAGGCCGTGCAGTGACTTCAGAAAGGTGACCTTCTGCAACCCCACGTTGGCCGGGTCGGGCACGTCCCACGGGTTGATCGCCCACGGCGAGTCGTCCGCGCCGATGTCGATCTCCCGGCCGCCGGGCATGAGGCGGGTCAGCAACCCGTAGTGCCCGGCCCGGTCGATCCCAAACACCCGCGCCCCCATCCCCAGGCACCGGCCCAGGATGACGTTCGCAGCCATCGTCTTGCCCTTGCCCGACTGCCCGACGATCAACATGGTCTGGTTGGCGTGCTTGCGGTCATATGGGTCGAGCAGCTCGAGCGTGCGCCCCGGGTCGGCGAACACGAACGGGATCCCGCCGGGCGAGCCGCAGCTCGTGCCGAGCAGCGGCACGCTCCCGTCTACGTTGCGCGTCATGTACTTGTGTCCGCGTGCTGCGGTGTCGCGCCCGAGCGGCAGCGTCGCCGGCCACAGCTCCTCCTGCTGGTATTCGCCGCGCGACACCCGGCAGTCGGCCGTGGTGGCGATCTGATCGGCGCAGTAGTCGACCGACTCCCCCAGCGCGGTCAGGTCTGGGTCCGGGCCCGGCGCGCGCAGCGACTGGTAGATCGCCACCCGGAACACGCTCGCCCGGCCGTGCCCGGCCATGTCCTCGAGCGCCGCCTGCGCCTGCTGCTCCTGGAAGTAGCGGTCGAAGTCCGGAACACGTCCCTTCGCCTCGGCCCCTCGGTTCAGCGCAAACAAGCGCTTGTATGACGCCTTGAGGCGCATCCGCTCTACCCGCCGGTCGAGCGCGTGCACGTACACCGAGAGTGCGTACGGCTGACGAGTCATCATCGCCCCCAGCAACCAGCCGAGCGTGGTGCTCTCCGCGATGTTCGACACGTAGATGACCTGCTCGGCGCTCCCCTCGATCTCGGCCCGGCTTCGCGACCGCTTGAAGTCAAGGCTCGACTGCGCGATCGCCGCCCGCAGCCGCACCGCCGCCGCTCGCGCGAGCTCGCGCTCGACCGGCGCATCGAGCTCCCCGGACACCTGCACCGGCCGAGCACGCCCGCTGTCGGCGCGGGTCGGGTTGAACCGCCGCCACAACAGCTCGGCCATCTCCTCTCCGTTCAGCAGCCGGTTAGGGAGCCCGAGCGCAGACAGTTCGGCGCCGATCGCGTTGGCGTGGGCGAGCGACTCGCGCACTACCCGGCGGTGCGCGCCAAGGTCGCGCTGCAGTGGACCGCGCGGCAGCGAGCCGCCCGAGCGCACCTGGCCGAGGCGCTCGCGCATCGAGCGCAGTGGCGGCAGGTACGGTGCGACGACGAACATGCGCGTTCGGACGGCCGCCTGGTGGTCGGCGTGACGGCGCAGCGAATCCTCGAGCGCCGCATACAACCGCCAGCGCGCGAGCGCCAGGCGATCTCCGTTCGCCCCCGCGCCCAGCGGGGGATCCCCGGCAAAATGGCGCACCTGCTCGCGCACCCGCTCGAGCAGCGAGGCGAGGTCGACGGGGGAGGTCTCGACATAGAACTGAAGCGTTTGCCCGGGGCGGAGCTTTGAGAGCAGATCCCGGAACCCGTGCGCGACCTGAGCGCGCTCGGCGTCGGCCATGATCAGCGGGTTGCGCGGCATCACCTCGAGCACGCGCACCAGCGCCCCCTCGGTGGTGATCGCCAGCCCGGTCTGATCGAGCTCTTCGAGCGCCAGCAGCTCGCCCGCTTCGCGGATGGGCGCTCCGGCGGGCGCATGCTTGCGTTTCAGGACCACGTCGGCCGCCCGTTCGCCGGGCTCTCCCAAAGCCGCTGGAGTTCCATGGCGGTCGCTCCGATGCCGGCGCCCGACGGCTCCGCGCCGGTGATCTGGTAGCCGCGCGCTTCGCTTCCCGCCCCGGCGGCGTATCGCCCGTCTGCCCGCCACCACTGCCACGCCGCGCGGACCAGCAGCCACACGTCGAACTCTCCGACCGACACGACGAGCGCGATCGTGATCGGGATGCCTCCCAGGTACACCCCGAGCACCAGGTTCACGTACGTGTCGAACGGCCGCAGCCACGCGATCACCACCAGCGCGCACAGCACCCCGGCGATCGCGCCTACCCACTGCCCGAGGGTCAGCTCGGCGATCCTGGTCTTCGCCTCGAGCTGCTTGTAGGCGGGGACCACGTTCATTCCTTCCCGGGCGGAAGCGCCGGCTGCTCGACGACCAGCGGTGCCGGTCGTGTATCGGATAGCTCATCCCCGAATGTCGCCAGGTGTCCGAGGGAGTGCGTCTGACGCCGCTCGCCTGGCCGTTCCGCTCCCGCGCCGGCCGATCCCGCCCGAAGGTCGGCCCCAGGTGGCGAGTTGCCGCCCGGAAGTGCGAGACCGCGCGATCCGGCGAACAGCTCGGTGAGACCCTCGTCGCCCACCCCGGCAAGCACCGAGAGCGCGCCGGCCTGGCGGTCGGAGATCTCCTCGCTCAGCGCGCTGGCCGCCATCCTGGCGCGGAACGCCGATCCGTCGAGGCGAGCCTCTGCTCCGCTCGCCGGCGCTCCGAGCCGGTACTGGTCCTGGATTCGTGCCTGCATGCGCGGCGAGAACGAGTCCAGCGCGGCTCGTCCTTCGGAGACGCTTGGCTCGTTCTGGCCGGCGCGCCCCCTCACCCGCTCGGATGCCAGTGAATCCGCGAACGAGAGCCTCGCCGGGTCTCTGAACGAGAAGCGCTCGGCGTCCTCCCTCGGACGCGCGCCCGCGCTCACCGCCGAGGCCGCCCCGGTCGGCGCGACCTCGCCTCGCTCCTCGTCCGTTCGACCGACGCCGTCATCCCCTGTCGCGGGAAACGCGGTGGCAGCCGCGCCACTCGCGTCAGGGTTGGAAACGCCGTCGAGAAACGCCTGAACCGCGTCCGATGTGTCACGGTTGATCGGCACGCTCAGCGACGGGCGTCCGCTCACCGCCCCGGTCGCCAGGTCCTGCGTCAGCTGAAGCTCCGGGGCCGGTGCGGCAGCCCTCGGGCGTCGGCCGCCGAACTGCTCGGGAAGATGCGCGCCCACCGCGTTGGTCGCGAGCCTCATGCTTGCGTAGCCCGCCAGGCGGCCGACCGGATGGCCGATCCCGCCGTGCGCGTGACGGAGCAGCATCAGCGGCGCCAACAGCGCGAGCACGAACATGCTCATCGCCGCCAGCGGCCTGATCAGGATGGTGTCCCAAAAGCCGCCTTGGAGCCCGAACACGCTCCCGCCCATCACTGCAGCAGTCGCGAAGATCAGCGCCCACAGCAACGGCGTTGCCACCGCCACAAACAGAACGTGCGCCAGCCGCCCTGCGATCCACGACGTCTCGCGCAGCGGCCACAGCGCCAGCGCCAGCGGCATCGCCACAAAGATCAACGTCGTCGCTCCCGCGAGCAGCACCTTCATCAGCAGCAGCCCGATCATCAGGAGCGCCTCGAGGCCGAGGATCACGATTCCGAAGACCCAGCCGATCTTGGAATGGGTCGCAAGCAGGACCGCGCCCACGCCTCCCACCGCCACCAGCCCCAGCAGGGCGACGTGCACCGAATGGGTGCTCAGCAGCGCGTGGGTGACGGTGTTCATCAGCGCCGCGAGGTTGTGAAATGCCCACGGCCACGCGAGCATTGCCAGCGCAGCGGCGACGGTCCGAGTCACCCCTTCCGCCCCTTCGAATCCTCCCGACGCCGACACCCCGGCCAGCGCGAAACGCAGGATGCTGAGCGTGAGCACGAGCCCGGCGACGGCGAACCCAATCGCCGTAGTCGACCGCTCGAGCCCCACGACGCCGCCGCTCTGCGAGGAGTAGTCGGGGACCTGGGTGAGCGTCCCGGCCAGCAGCGGGCTCGCCGCCACCGCGAGACCGCCGAACGTCTGCTGGAGGATGCTGCTGGTGGCCTGTACCGGGTCGACGCTTCCGCTCGAGCTGCTGCACGGGCTCCCGAAGAACCCGAGCGTCACCCGGTTGACAATGTTCTGCGCGCCGCAGGTGACCTTGTTCACCGTCGAGCCGACCCCTCCGCCCCCGGACTTCTTCTCCGAGCCGGAGCCTGAGGCCGGCTCGTGCTCAGCGCCATGCTCGCCGCCTGCGGCAGATGCGCTTGGGACAAGCTGCGCCGGCGCGGCAACCGCGCCCACAACGACGGTCGAGGCCGCGATGACGCAGAGTGCTCGTCGCATCCGCTCGGCTCCGGCACGGGGCCGAGCGTGTCTCATGCAACCCTTCCGTCGCTCGAGGAGCGTGCTCGTCGGGCTAGGCGATGATCCCCTTGGCTCCGCCGATCAGGATAAGGCCGGCGACCACTCCGCCGAGCAAGCGCATCGCCCGCGGATGCCCCAGCATCAGCGCCGCCCCGCCCGCCACCAGCGCGAGTGTCCCGACCGCCGCCGACGTGACCAGTACCGGCGTCAGGATTCCGTTCACCGTGCTCACGATCTGGCCGAGGCCCTGCGCGCTCCCGTTGATACCCGCCGCCTTCTGGATCAGGCTCGCGACCGGACCGCCGGCGGCGAGGAGGCCCGCGCAGCATCCCACTGCAATCGCCTTTACGAACCGACCGACCGTCTCACTAACGCTCATGGGAGACCTCCACCGCTGCCGGCGCCGCGTGCCGATTGGCCCCAACGAACTCCTCGACGGACGGTCACGCGGGCTTGGATATATTGGATTAATGGCTTGGATCGGATAGATAGCACCGTTGAATACGAATTGCAAGTCTTGTTACGTGATGCCGGCAGGGCGCGTCGACCTTCGTGGTGCCGGCGGCGCCAGGTTGGCTCCATCCATGCGACACGCCCAGACCGAGCTCGACGGACAGGTACTCGCCACGTTGCGTGCTCCGACGCTTGGCGGTGGGCCCGCGGTCATGAACCCGAAAGCGGATCAGCCACCACATCGGCCACTTCATCATCGGTACCGGGTGGGGACCGAGTCCGCAAGCTGTGACGGCGGCGCTTCGACCGCTCGCGGCACGCGGCCTCGTCGAGCGCGTCGGTCGCTCCCGTACCTCCTGGAGGATCAGGAGCGGCAGCCGCGAATAGGTCTTGGACACGTGGTCAACCGGGCAGCCGCGCCGCGCGAGGGCAGGCGGCCGAGCCAGACGGCGGTGTGATCGGATCGCGCCGCTTAGCGCTTGCTCGCCCGATGTCACGCGCGTGTCGCCTCGGGCACCCACCGATGGGCGTCGGCGCCTACAGCGCCGCTCTGCGCTCGCTCGAGCTCGATTCCGCGCGCCATCCGTATCGCGCAGGTTGGGCAGCCTCCCCGCACGCTGTGACGGCGGGACATCGGCGGCGCTTGCCAATCCCGTCCGCAGTACGCGCACCGCCACCACAGACGTCGCTCCGAGCCCGGCTTGATCGCGTACGGGTCGACGCCGGGGTTCATGGTTGGGTGCCACTCGTCGAGTAGGTGAGGGTGGAGCGCTCCAAATGATTGGTCACGATCTGCGCGCGCCCGTCGCTGGCCCGCGAGTCGATGCGCGCAGCGCGGGCATCCGAGTGTGCCGTGCTTGGTCCTGTTGCCCA
Organism: uncultured Solirubrobacterales bacterium; assembly: GCA_963770615.1. GTDB lineage: Bacteria > Actinomycetota > Thermoleophilia > Solirubrobacterales > Solirubrobacteraceae > Palsa-465. Next base: position 49,471 of record CAVYQJ010000004.1, read on the forward strand.
CCATCGCCTCCCACTCGCGCCGCACTCTTCGACGCTGCACCGCCACCACACGATGCGCTCCGAGGCCGCCGCGATCACGAGCGGATCGACCTCGACGTTGCGCCTCGGGTGCCACTCCTTCAGCAGGTCCGGACACACGACCGCGAGCGTCCGTTCCGGACGGACCTCGGCGCGACGGTTGCGTTCGATCGTCGCGGCAATTCGTCGCCGCCGCGCACAGGCCGGGCATCCCCGACCCAAGAACGCGCGGTCATGGGGCGTGGCCTGCCACTCGTGTCCGCACTCCCGGCAGCGCCACCAAATCTTCGGACGCGAACACTGACCGACGTTGTACGGGTCGAGGTCGCGGTTGTGGGTTGGGTGCCACTCGTCCATCAGTTGGGGGTGGAGCACCATGAGCGAGCGCCATTTCGGGACGGTCGGCGGCGAGGGCTGTCCGAGCACTGACTGGTCGCGCTCGCCGCTCGCGATCTGCGCGAGCATCGTCTCCCGCTTCCGCTCCGCGGTCTCCGGCGCCACCGTCGAGACATTGCCGTTCAGGCGGAACAACTCCCTGTACTCCGCGACCGTCATGTCGTGCGCCGAGATCGTGTGGTTGCCCACCCACCATCTTGAGCCAGCGGCCACACAGATGGCACTGAACACGGTCGCCGTCGTAGCGCATCTCCCCCATCGGGGCGTAGTACGACCTGGCCACCCGGAAGGGTCCCGATCCGCCGCCGGGTCTCCGAGCGCGGGCGTGGGACGATCAGCTGATCGTCGCGTTTCAACAGGTGCGGAGATGACGCTATGCACTCCTCCGCGCTCGCTGATGGCGGTGCGGTGGTGGACGACGACGAGGTGACGCCAAGCCGAAGGTGACGGGGATCCACCGACTCCGTGATGCGGCGAATGGGTAGTCGCTCTCGGTCGCGGTCGTCGCGACCGCGAAGGGGTAGGTCACGACTCCGAACCCGGTGCCCCAGTTCCAGCGGACGACGAAGTCGCCCTGGGAGTTGGTTCTGAACGGAATTGGCTCATACGGGCTCGACCGGTGCGGCAGCCTGATCAGCAGTCGGAGCGCGACGCCGTCGGGTGGCACGTAGCCGTCCGTTAGGTGCCCACGCAACGTCACTGTGCCGTCCCACGGGACCTTATGCGGACTGGCGGTCAGCGTGATGTGCGCCGGGACGGTCACGGTGGCCTGGCCGGCGGCGGGCAGCAGTGTGGCGGATCCGCCGTACACGGCGCGGATGATCCGTGAAGGACCGGGCGACAGGGTCGCGCTCCACGCGCCGGTGCTATCGGTCGTGGCGCTGGCCACCTGGGCAAATTGATCGAGGCCGTTGTCGGGTGCCGTGAGGATCGAGACCGGGACGCTCGCGACCGGTACGCCCTGGGTGGTGATGAGCAGCCCGTGTACCGTGACCGGCTTGCCGTACGGGACGCGGGTGCTCGTCACGACATGGAGTCCGAGCTGCCGGCAAACGGATATCTCGCGCCAACGCTGTGGCCCTGTCTTCACGAGCTTGTGTCCGCATCGCGTGTTGGCGCGTATTACCAGGCGGATGCGCTGATAGTGGCCGCCAGTCCTGACCTTGACGATCTCGACCGTGGCGCCGCTCGCGCTTGTAGCGGAAATCGATCAGGACGCGCTTGCGCACGACTTTTGCCGGACTGCCGATCCTGGCAAACCCCACATCGGCCGCCGCGGCCAGCCGGAGCGGCATCGTCAGCATCTCGGTCGTGCTCGCGCAGTTGCCTACGTTGTCGCACGATGTCGCCCGGATCGCGTAGGGGCCACGGAGGCTGGCGTCGTCAAAGTGTCCGAGTAGATGCGACCCGTCGAAGCTAGTCGGCACGCTCGACCAGGCGCTAGTCCCGACCGGGGCGATCTGCAGGGACCCTCCCGCCACGCCGGATTCGCTGTCGCTCGTGTCGACGACGAGCCCTGTCGGATCGCTCGGGTTCTGCGGCTCGAAGCTAATCGACGGCGGCGCCTCGTCGATATGCACGATCATCGAGTTCGTCCCCGTGTTTGGCTCCCCTTGCGGGTCCACAGCTCGGTTCCACGCGGTGCACGACACCGTGTGGACCCCATCGCCGTTGATCGCGACGCCAGCAGCCGGATATGAACTCGCCGCTCCCTGGTCGGAGCTGCACGTCATCCCGCCGACACCGGAAGGCCCGGAGCTCGCACTCGCATCAACGGTCACCGCATGACCCACCCAGGCGCCAGGATTCGGATCGCTCGGCGTGCTGAACGAGACCCGCACGGGGTCGTTGTCGACACTGATCTGCTCAGGCCCGTAGTTGCTCTGCACTCCCGCCGCATTCTCTGCGTTCAGAGTAAGCGGAAGGCTGCCCGAGCCGCCGACGTAATCGCGCGTGTCCACGCTTGCCCCTTGTTGCGGTTCCCACACCTCATCGGGGCACTGGTGCCACTCGGAGGTGTCCGGTACGGCCGACGGACCGTCTCGCGTGATGCCTGCAACAGTTGCCCACATGCTGCAAACCCCAGAGCTATCGTTGGCCTGCAATGTGATCGGCCAGCCGTCCGCGGGCGGGTTCCACACATACTCGTCTGGACGGGTCTGGTACCAGAGGTTGCTACTACCAACAGCCGCTATCGTTGGGCCCTCATTCTCTACGGCGGTGAGCTGAATCCCGCCCGCATAGATGTTGGCGGGGTTGCTGCAGCTCGACCACCCGCACACAATCTGGAACCCCCAGTAGCTGCTGTTGAAAGGCCCGTCGTACGCGCTGGTCTGCCCGTTGTACCACTGGCTCCCCCCGCCGGCGTAGAAGGACCCCCCACCCCAGCCTTGACCGTTGTTGACGTTCACAACGTTCGCGCCGGTGACGCTTGCGTACTCGATCGTCACATTGGGCGGAGCGACGGTCTCTGTCCAGTAGGCCCCCCCGCCCGGAGTTGCTCCCCACGGCGTCCCGCCGAAGACTCCCATCGGATTTATGCCGCTGCAGGGAGCGAGAAAATGAGTTGGATCGTTGAATGTGAACACGCCGCAGCCGTTCACGTAGCTATTGATATTCACGGTCAGTGTCCCAGCACGTGCAGGCGACGGGGAGGATAGGTACACAACGAAGATAACCGCTGCCACGCAGCTAGAGACCCTCGCCAAGCGGCTTATCAGGCCGCTACGAGCACTCATCCACCACGTAGAACTCATGATCAGTCGCGCTGAACGATCCACTTGCCACGATTCCGGTGATCACATCGAACTGATTCGAGCTGTTTACCGCGGCGATCCAAGCAGTCGGGAAATTGCCGGCGCCCTGACTTTCAGGCGGGACGTCATCCACCGTGACAACCGGCGCGTTGAGTCCCTGCGCACATGTCGAGCCTGTGATCGTCAGCTCATAGGTACCAGCAGACAAATGCTGGATGGAGATACCCTGACCGGCAAATACGGCGCCCGATGCGAGTACGTGCGCCCAATCCGCCGCCGCAGGTGCCCCGGGCTGCCCCGCGGGGCCCTGCGAGTCCTTGGAGGCCTTGCGGTCCCTGCTGGTTCCAGGTCACGCGCGTCTGCCCGCGCTTGCATCGACCTCGTGTCTTGAGATGCAGGATCCCGGTTCTCTTGTCCGCGCACACCGTGATGGTCTTGGTCTTGGTCGCGGCGAACGCGTAGCCACCGCCCGCGCCGAGGACGAGGAATAGCGCGAGGTAGGCGACGACGTTGCGGCGGAGATGGTGCAGTGGACGGGTGAGCATCTTGGCCTTTCTCGTGTCCGTGCGCTTCGGCCTAGCTGCACTTTGGGTTGCAATTGCCGCCGACCTGGCTGCCGAGCCCTGCGGGCCCGGCCGGCTGCGCCGTCGGCAGGTAGTGGACGGGTTGCTGCATGCTGGTCTGTTGCACCGGCGCCTGTTGCACCGGCGTGGTTTCCGCGGGCGCCTCGGGGGCAGCTGTCGTTCCGGAGTCGCTGCCGGCGCTCGATGTCCCCGGCGAAACGGACTGACTGGTCGCGGCGGTGTGGCCCACAAGCGTCGAGTGGCCCGAGCTCGTCGAGCCCCGCGGGACAGTCGTCTGGTCTGTGTGACTGGCGCGCACGCGAGCGGTTCCAGACGGCCGATGCGAATGGCTGCCGGAGCCGGGCCGCAACGGAGCGCCGACGGATGCCGTGGATTCGCTCCGGCTCAGCGCGTCGAGGCTGCTGCTCACCTCCGACAGGAACTGGCGCTGAAGGTGACTGGCATTGAGCGCGGGTGCGATGTCCACCACACGGCGGTGGGGCCTAGTTTGCTGCTCGAGCGCAGTCATCGCAGCGAACGCGGCCGCTACGAGAAGCACTGCGGCAACGCCCGCCGCCAGCGGGCGCTTCCGGCCCTCGCGAGTGCTTGCCCCGAGCCGGACCGCGGCCGAACGGCACACCGTGGCGACCCCGACGCGTACCGATCCGGTTGCTCGCCTTCTACCCTCGTGCGAGCTCCCGGCCAGCGTGTTCCTCGACCGCCGCACACCGAGCGGAGAATCGCCCGGATCGCCTGGGCTCGGTTCCGCACCGAGGTCCAGACGGGTCGCAGCGGCCGTGACGATCGACTGCTGCTCGTCCGCCTGGGGCGGTCCGTCGTGTCTGGACCACCCGTCTCGCTTGCCGGACGCCCCCGGCCTCTCTTCAGGTGCAGCCGGTCGATACCAGCCCAGGTTCAGGTTGCTGTCCGGCCGTAGCGCGTTGCTTGACGGCAGCGCCGAAGCCCGCTCGGAAGTGCCGTTGCCTTCCGTTCGCCGCCCGCCGCGCAGCAGGAGTAGGGCTGCTTTGCGCCCTTCGCCGGTGCTGCTGCCGTGTCCGTCCGGCGACCTCATTTGAATAACTGGCTAAGATACCACTAGATTGCTCAAATTGGACGCAATTTGGGTGGATCCCATCCGAGGACCTCGGTGGCTATCGACGACCCGTACCTGACCATCAACGACATCAAGCGAGAGCTCCACGTCTCGCACGAGACCGTGCGCCAGTGGATCCTCTCCGGTCGGCTGCCCCACGTGAAGGCCGGTCGCATGTATCGCGTACGACGCTCTGACCTGGAGCGCATGCTCGCTGCCACCCCGGCCGCTCCGGATGGCCCGTCAGAGCCGGCGATGGCCACCGTGAATGCGATGGGGCCTCGCGACCGGATTGACATCGGGTTTCGTCGATGACGGAGGACGACGCGCTCGCGCGCTTGGACTCGGCGCAAAGGAGCTGGACCGACGCGCTCGACGCCCACTGGTCCGCACCCCCGGCCCCCGGCTACGACGAGCGTCTTCTCCAGCTCGCCAACGCCGCCGAGGAGCAGGCGAGCGCGTTTCGCTTTGCCGACCGTGAGGGCCTCGCCTGGCGCCCGCTGCCCAACGCCTCCGACAGCCTGCAACCCCCGCCCGAACTTCGGCCGGACTTCAACCGAACCGGGCCGCCGGAACTCTGGGCGCGATTCGACGAATCGGTCCGTGAGCTCGGTCTCGTGCTCGAGGGCGTGAGCAGCGTGAGAATCGCGCAGGTGTTCGACAAGCTGTCCGAGTCTTTGCGCGAGCTCTCCTACGCCAACCGGCCCGAGGAGGCGCTCCGTCAGCGGCGCGCCGGCTAGCAGGAGCGGTCGCTGCGCACCCGCGGCGATCGCTGGCTGGCCACTGTTCGGCATTGCTCCAGGTCGCCTCAGTCGTCGAACGCCGGCCGGTCTGCGTCCGGACTGTCCATGCCGCCGATGGTCGGCCACGGCCGCATGCCGCAAGTGCTTTCCGGCAGCCTTGCCACCAGTACCCCGCGCAGCCGGTTCAGGTCACCCCGACACGGTCCCGCGCCCGCGTGCGTAAGCAGGTGCGCGTACAGCTCATCGGCCTTGATCAGCCAGATGCGACGGGCGCCGGGGACACCGAGCACCTGCGGACGAAGCCTCGGGTGGGTGGGTGCGAACACGAGCCGAATCCGTGTCGGCGAGAAGTCATGTTGGGGAAGGAGCCGGTCGACCGCCTGTGCGGCGTACTCGAGCTCGAGCAGTCCGCCACGCGTCCAGCAGCCATTGGTCGGCGTGATGATGAACGCGCCCGTCGGCCCGATCGCCAGGTAGCGCAGCGGGGACCCGAGCTCGGATAGGTACACGCCCGCCTTGCGGATCCAGTGGTCGGGCAGCGCCGTGAGCGCTTCGTTGATGTAGCCGTTGACGACTTCGTTGGCCAGGCTGAGCCGGAGCATGCTCGCGAGCGGCTCAAGCTCGGAGTCGCTGAACAGTCTGCAGGTGGGTCCGTCGAGCTTGAGGTAGGGGTTGTCCTCCTGCGGTCGCGTAGGTTCGTGGTGACCCTCGGGTGCACCGCGTCGCTCCCCGCCGACGTCCACGAACGTCTCCGCCACGCAGTAGGCCACCGGATCCGGGGACTGGCGCCCGCCGGTTCTTCGCCGAGCGCCCATCATCCCCTCGCTCCGACCCATTGGCGCTCCAGGCTTCGGGCGAGGCGCTCAAGTACTGCGAGCAGGCGATCGAGCGACACGACCACCACGTCGCCGCGGCGCGATTCCACTCGGTGGGCACGCACGACGCACAGGACCGGTACCACGCCGTGCGGATAGCGCCGTCGCCGCCGTGCCGCCCAGCGCGCCGTCGCCGCTGTTCGCCGCAGGTGCTCCTGGCTGTACGTCCACGTCTTGGTCTCGATCGCAAAGCCCACACCATTCGGCGAGCGCACGAGATGGTCGACGTCGCCGCCGCCCGGCCAGAGAACCCCGTTCCGGACCATCCATCCGCTGCCGGCGAGCTTGTTCAAGGGAGTCGCACCGCCTGTTCTGAGTCGGCTCCCACATCCCAGCGCTCAGCGAGCCGACGGGAACGGCGCGCGGCACATGAGAGGCCGACGGCGAAGACCATGAGCGCCTCTCCGTCACTGCGCGAGGCGCTTACGGCGACCAGGAGCGTCACCGCAGCGGCGGCTGCATACCCGATGCTACGGGCGAGGTGTCGGTACCGCTGACGACGCGCATACGTCATGGGTGGCGCGAACATACCGCCGCGTCACGCGGACATTGCCCCCGTCACATAACTTGTTGCAAAGTTGTCACGGTTTTCACGCGGACGCTCAGCGCTCATCGGAGACCACATCGGCTGGCTCGCCGGGCCCCTGCGGTGGCGCGCCCTTCATCGGCCTCATCGGCGCGATATGGACATCGAGGTTCAGGTCAGGCATGAGGCTGGTCCTTTCGGTCGGGGCCCTGACGCGAGGCCAAAGTAGATGATGTACATCATCCACATTGAAGATGACGTGTGTCATCCTCAATGTCAAGACCAAACGCGCAAAGGGGGGAAGATGGCTCGCTCGCAGGCCGAGAAGGAAGCGACCCACAGACGGATCGTCAAGGCCGCCGCGGCCCAGATCCGGCGGGACGGCGTCGACGCCGTACGGGTCTCCGAGCTGATGCGAGAAGCCGGGCTGACCCACGGAGGCTTCTACCGTCACTTCGGTTCCCGCGAGGACCTCATCGACGAGGCCATCGACGCGGCGCTCACCGACGGATCGCGACAATCCGACACCGGGGAAGGCCTGGACCCCGGCGCCGAGCTAGCACAGATCATCGACGGCTACGTCAGCAAGGCTCACCGGGACAACCCGCAGGTCGGTTGCGCGGTGGCGGCGCTCCCGGCCGACGTCTCGCGATCCGGTTCCCGAGCGCGCCAGGCCTACAGCCGACAGGTACGACGGTACATCGACCGGCTCGTCGCCCTCATTCGACCAGCCGACCCGGAGACCAAACGAGACGAAGCGATCCTGACTCTCTCCGCTGTGGTCGGGGCGGTCGCGATGGCACGCGCCGTGGACGACCCGGAGCTCTCCGACGAGATCCTCGCACGCACGGCAAACGCCCTTCACCGCCACGCACACGAAGCTGCCGGCTGACCGCAGAACCGCGGCGTCTGCCAGCGACCGACAATCACAGAGGACAAGCTGATCGGTGAGCGGGCGGTGTCGATCGCCCTTGTCTCGAGCCGAGGCCTAACGGTCGATCGTCACCAATGCGAACGCCCAGACGCGGTGCGCGTCTTCTCTGGTGCGCGTCGTCTCTGAGGGAGCGCGCGGCCGGGGGTTGCGATTCCTCGATGAGCCGGTTCCTCTCATCGTCGGGCGAGTGGTAAACCGTTTTGCTTACGACGTGGCCGCAGCGTCGTGCTCGGCAGCGATCCGGGCAAGTGCGAGGCGCGACTTGATGTCGAGCTTGGCGAAGATGCTTCGAAGGTGGCTCGAGACGGTGTGCGGGGACACGAACAGCTGCTCGGCGACCTCGCGGTTGGTGAGGCCTTGGGCCACCAGACGGGCGACGGCGAGCTCTGAGTCGGTCATGGCCGGCCAGCCGGTCTCGGCCCGCTCGCGCGCGACGAGGCGCCGGCGGACCCCGAGGTCGCGGAGGCGGCTTCGCACGCGGCCTACGTTCCAAGCGGCGCCGGCCTCCACAAAGAGGACCAATGCGCCGTCGAGCGACTCGATCGCGGCGTCCACGGCGCCAACGCGAGCCAGTGCGATCCCGAGATCCTCGCGTGCGTAGGCACGCAGGATCAGGCGTGGCCCGGTCGCGAACAGGTCGACCGCGCGCTTGAGGTCGTCGATGTTCGACGTGAGCAGTCCGCGGACATGCGCTGCGGTCGCGACGATCGTCGCGATCCGCGGGTTGAGCTGTGCCCGCCGGTCCGCCCGGGCCGCTGCGATCTCGGCCAGTTCGTCGTCGCCGGCGGCGAGCGCGATGCGGACGAGCGGAATCTCGTCGGTCACGTCGATCGGGAAGAGCGGCAGGATAGCGCTGCGCTGGTCCTCACCGAGGGCGCACAGCGATGCGTGCGCGGCCGCGGGATCGCCGGCGGCCATCGCCTGCAGGGCGAGGAGCCATGCCGCCTGGCGGCGGTAGTTTGGGGTGCTGTCCTCGAGAAGAGCCGCTGCGAGTTGAGCCGCTCGTTGCTGCAGGCGGCCGTCGCCCTGATGCAGCGCGACTCGCCCCAGAGCGACGATGCCCGCGGCGTCAAGGGCGCCGATGAAGCGATCGCCGGTCTCGGGACTGAACTGCCCTTCGAGGATGGCGCCGGCGTCGGCCAGCCGGCCCAGCTGGTACAGCTGCCGGCCACGCCAGATCTCAAAGATGCGAATGGCCCAGCCATTGCGGTCGCGCTGCGCGGCCGCGACGCTGTCGGCGGCGAGACGCAGTGAGTCATCCACTCTGTCAAGCACCGTGCGGGTCTCGCAGCGCCACTCGCGGGCGAGGCGCTCGCGCGCCCAGTCCGTCGTGCCTATGCCGGCGCTCGTCGCCCGCTCGGTCATCTTGAGCGCCTCGTCATAGCGCTCGTCGACATAGGCGGTAACGCTTTCGGCAAGAGCGAACGCGAACGCCGAATTGGCGTCTCCGCTCGCGTGCACGGCCTCGGCCGTCTCGGCGTGGATCGCCTTGGCCTCGTCGGTGCGGCCGCCGACGAGCAAGTTGTGAAAGAGCGCGGCGAGATGGTGGGCGCGCAGGTGCGCGGAAAGCTCGGGGAGCGCGAGTGCCTGTCGGCCCGCCGCGACCCGAGCGTCGGGGGGAGCGCGGAACATGCCGGCGATGCCCAGGAGCACCTCGGCCTCCTGCTCGGCTGGCAGCGCGTCGCGCAGATGCGTGTCGGCGAACGCGCGCGCCTCATCGTCGCGGCCCGCGGAATGGAGCAGGACGGCGGTCTGGGCGAGGAGCGGCCCGCGGAGGCTGTGGTCGCGCGGCGCCAGCTCCAGCGCGCGCCAGCTGAGATCGGCGCCGGCGCCAGGGTCCGTCGTCGCGAGCGCCTCGCCGGCGCGAAAGAGAATCGAGATCGCTTGCTCGTCGCCAGGCTCTGCGCTCGCCGCGATCTGCGCTGCGACCTCGACGGGCGCCGCGCCCGCGGCCAGGAGGACGTCGGCGGCCTGGCGGTCGAGAGCGCGCCGCACCGATATCGGGACGCTCTCACGGACGGCCTCACGCGTGACGTCGTGCCGGAAGGCGAAGCGATCGCCGCTCTCGACGAGCATCCCGTCGTCGGTGAGCTCCTCGACTGCCCCGAGCAGTGTCGCCGGGAGCCGCTCGAGCATTTTGGCCAGGTCGGTGAAGGAGAACTGGCGGCCAAGCGAAGCGGCGACCGTGGCGGCCTCGCGAGCGGGGGCGGAGACGCTGCGCAGTCTCTCGCGCATCGTGAAGGCGACGCGCCGCGGCAAACGCGCCTCGACCAGCTCGGCCCGACCGGCTCCGATGCGGATCAGGTGGTCGTCGCGCAGGCCGGATAGCAGCTCCATGAGCATGAAGGGGCTGCCGTGCGCGTCCCTGACGAGGTGCAGCAGCGCGTCGTCGGGCTGGGCGTCCATGACGTCCTCGGCCACCTGGGCCACAGCGGCCTCGTCGAGTGGGCCGAGGACGATCCGCTCGGCGCCGCTCTGGTCTAGATGCTCGATCGCGCTCAGGACCTGCACGGAGCTCTGGTCGGAGCGGAAGGCGAGGATCCACGCCACCGGCAGATCGGCGAGACGGATGGGCAGCGCGCGCAGCGCCGCTGCGGTGCCGCTGTCGGCCCACTGCAGATCGTCGAGCAAGATCAACAGCGGCCCGTCGAGTGCGGCGCGCTCGAGCAGCGCCTGCAGGTCCTGCAGCAACCAGTACCGCTCCTCGGGCAGCGAGTGCAACTCCCGCAGCCCAGATCGCTCGAGCAGCGGGTGCGCGCCGTCGAAGAGCGCGGCCATCAGCGGAGCAAGCTCGACGACCCCGCTGCTGGGCTCGGCCGCGCCGGTGCCGACCCGGAACGCGAGCCGTCGCGCGACCCGGGCCGCCTCGGCTAGCAGGCGGGTCTTGCCGATCCCCGGCTCTCCGTCGACGAGCAGCACCGCGCCGACGCCCGAGCGCACACGGTCGAGCTGAATGCCGATCGACGCGAGCTCAGAGTCCCGACCGCGAACAATACGAGTAGGAGAGGTAGCCAGGCCCAGATCGGCGAGTCTACGGCGCTCTCGAGGGCTTGTTTCGCGCAGCCGCATCGCCGCACCGACAGCGCGCCGATCGGCGGATCCGCCGTTGGCGACGACGTTCGTCGGAATTGGGAGGCTCGAGGGCATTGGGTGCACCGGGCGGCTAAACGCGAACGTTCCTCCACGAACGATCGCGTGCCATCCCATGGTCATGCGATCTCTTCCGCTCTGTCGCCCGACGGCGTCGCCTCGGAAGACATCGCACGACCATGCGATGTCCGACGACGATCGAGACTGAACAGTTGGATCCATGCCAATGATCGACGTCTACTCCACCACGGGAACCTTCAACGACACGAGCCGGCTGGCGCAGGACCTCGCCAGCGCGGTGATGCGCTGGGAGGCGGTGCCCGAGATCCCGCTGTTCGCCGACAACACCGCGGCCTTCATCCACGACCTGCCGGCCGGGGCTATCTCGACCGCGTCCGGGCGCAGCGAATACGTACGCGTGCAGGTCCTCACGCCCGCGGGCGTCTTGGACCGCGACAAGCAGCTCGGGGTCGTGAAGGAGCTGACGGAGATCGTCGCCCAAGCCGCTGGCGACCCGACCCTCGCGCAACGGACTTGGGTGCTGCTCACTGAGTCGCCGGAGGGTGGCTGGGGCATCGCGGGACACGCCAACACGCAGGCCGACATCGCCGCGGAGGCTCGCGCAGCGCTCTCGACCGGCGAGTAGGGCATGCGGCGTCCCGGCCGATCGACGCTGCTGACGCCCGACCGACGCGGCCGGATCCTCGCCGACGAGACGGTGATGCCGTTGCTCGGGCTCGGCGTGTGGCAGGTGCCGGAGGGACCAGCGTGTGTGCAAGCCGTCAGGGCGGCACTAGAACTTGGATACCGCCACATCGACACCGCGCAGGCATACGGAAACGAGTCGAGCGTCGGCCAGGCGCTGCGCGACAGCGGTATCGCGCGCGACGAGGTGTTCCTCACGACGAAGTTTGACCCCGGCCGGCGCGACCCCCTCAGAGAGGCCGCCTACAGCATCGAGCAGCTCGAGGTCGACTACGTCGACCTGTACCTCGTCCACTGGCCCGGAGGTGGGGCCACCTGGGCCTGGGCCGGGATGGAAGCCGCTCGCGCGCGCAGCTACGCCCGAGCGATCGGCGTCTCCAACTTCGACGCCCACGAGCTCGATCAGATCATCGCCGATGCGACCGTCGTCCCGGTGGTCGACCAGGTTCAGTTCAACCCCTTGGCCTTTCGAAAGCCGCTCCTTGACGCCTGCGCCGAACGGGGCGTCGCGCTCGAGGCCTACAGCCCGCTTGGCACCGGCGCATTACTGGGCGACCCTGTGGTCGCCAGCATCGCAGACCGTATCGGACGGGGCCCCGCCCAGGTCCTTCTGCGCTGGAGTGTCCAGCGCGGCATCCCGGTCATCACCAAATCGACCCATCGCGACCGCATCGCGGAGAACGCACAGGTCTTCGACTTCGAGCTCGACACGGAGGAAATGGGGCGCCTCGACGCGCTCGATCGCTCAGGGGCGACCCGAGCGGCACTGGAGCGCAAATGGTGGTGAGCGCTTGCGGCGGCGGTCCCTAAAGCCCTCATGGTGTATCAGCGACCGCCTCCCGCCACGGCGCTCGACGGCATACCAGCTCTGCTCATTCCAGCGACCGTCTCGGTACCGCTGCCTCGTACCGCGACTCGTATTCGGCTAGCGCTGGAATAGGAGCGGTCCGTCGGGTGACGACGTACTGAAGCTCGTCGACTTGTCGTTTCCTCATCGGTGTGGTCACTGCAGAGGGCGTGCTCCGGTTTAGGCGCGCCACCGAATAGCACGCTTGCGTGATGTGTGACCACGGAGAGCAGCCAACCATCTACACCGCCGGATCGATCTCTATTCAAACCGAAAGGAGCTCTCATGCATCGACTAGAACGACGGGTTACTCATCTGTGGGCCATGATCGGACTTGTTGTGATCGCGGCTCTGGCACTCATCGCGAGCGCCTCAGGGTCCGAGGCGAAGCCGCGGTCAGCAGCGACCGCGGCCGCGAAACCCACTGTGGTGCTGGTCAATGGCGCCTGGGCCAACAACGCCAGCTGGAGCGGTGTCATCGAACGCCTCCAGGCCGAGGGCTACACCGTCGACGCTCCGCCAAACCCACTGCAGAGCCTGAGCGGCGACGCGGCGACAATCGCCGACTTCCTGAAAACCATCACCGGGCCGATCGTCCTCGTCGGACACTCCTACGGCGGGGCCGTCATCACCAACGCGGCAACGGGCAACAGCAACGTCAAGGCGCTGGTGTACGTCGACGCGTTCGCGCCGGCAAAGGGCGAAAGCGCGCTCGGGCTCGATTCGATCAAGCCCGGGTCGGCGTTGGGCGCGGGCCCCGCGAAGGTGTTCAACTTCGTACCGTTCCCCGGGGCCAAGAAGGGCGACGCCCTGCTCTATGTCAAGCCCGCGGTGTTCGAGCAGGCGTTCGCGAACGGCCTTCCGGCAAAGGAGGGTGGCGTCCTAGCCGCCACGCAGGGACCGGCCGTGTATAGCGCTCTGACGGCGCCTTCCGGGACGCCCGCGTGGAAGACGATCCCGAGCTGGTACGTGCTCGGGACGATCGACAAGGCGATCCCGCCTGCCGTTCAGCTGTTCATGGCCCAGCGGATGCACGCCCACATCACCAGGGTCAGGGCCGGGCATCTCTCGATGGTGGCGGCTCCCGGAGTGGTCGCGAAGGTGATCACGGCCGCCGCGAAGGCAACGAGCTAGGACGGTCCGCGTCGAAGCGTGGTCTCGAAGCGACGAGAGCACGTGCCGGCGCGACCGCGCATAGCCGCGGTAACCGACCCGTATTTCGGTGGCGTTCTACTCCGCGAGGCTTGCCATCCCCCACACATGCACAACGGAGGAGCAATGCAGACCGAAGAATCTGGCACACCACTCAGTAGCGACGACCTCGCGAGCTGGAAAGCGGCTTTTGCCGACGACTCCGGGCGGCAATTCAGCGAGATCGTCGCGCCGGACGCGGTGCTCGAGGGCAGCGTGCTCACCGATCCCATCATCGGGCGCGACGCGATCTGGAACATCCTGCGGCTGTCGGGCAGCCTCTACGACCGCCTCGAGTTCACCCACGAGCTCGCCTCACCCGACCGTACGTATCTCGAATGGGAAGCGACCGCGCTCGGTCTCGAGATCCGGGGCCTCACCGCGCTGAGCAAGGACACACAAGGACGCATCATCCGCGTTGCATTGCACCACCGCCCGCTCGGCGCCGTCACGCGCTTCTCAGCCGAACTGGCTGACCGCCTGACCGCATCGTCAACGCAAACGACGTCAACAAATCGCACGAGTTGACGATGCCGGCCCACAAGCCGACGAGAAGGCTCCTTCCGAACACCGACCAATCGACCCGAGAGGTGGACATCATGGCTGACCCAACGATCCTGCTGATCCACGGCGCGTTTGCCGACGCGTCGAGCTGGCGCCGGCTTCACCACGAGCTGGCCGGCGACGGCCTGACGATCAACGCGCCGCCCAATCCGCTGCGCGGCATCAGCGCCGGCGATGCCGAATACACAAAGTCGGTAGTCACTCAGATCGACGGTCCCGTGCTGCTTGTCGGGCACTCATACGGAGGCGCGGTCATCACTGCGTCCGGCGTCGCGGACAACGTCGTCGGCCTCGTCTACGTCGCCGGCTTCGCTCCCGACGAAGGGGAAGACCTCCAATCACTTCAGTCGAAGTTCCCCGCCCCGCTCGCCGCCCCATACGTCACACCTTCGCCGCTGCCCGACGGCGGCACCGAGTTCGCGATCGATCCGAGCGGCTTCCACGAAGTGTTCGCCGCCGATCTCCCTGCGGACGAAGCCGCATTCATGGCAATCTCGCAACGCCCACTCTCAGGGGCAGCGTTCGGCGAGCCCGCGCCGACGCCCGCCTGGCGCTCAAAGCCCTCATGGGCCGTCCTCCCCACCGCCGACGGAGCAATCCATCCCGACGTCCACCGCTTCTCCTACAACCGGATGGGCGCCAGCGTGACCGAGGTCGAGGGAGCGTCGCATGTCGTGATGCTCTCGCGCCCCGAGGTCGTCGCAGACGTGGTGCGCGCCGCAGTGCATAGCTACGTCGGAACGCCTAGCGGCGTGTAACAGCAGCTAGCAGTCCACCACGGATACCGCAATTCGTCGCGCGACCACGAAGACTGACGCTGTCCCCGACCGCGACCAATGGGCACTCCCCCTGAAGTCGCGGCGCGATCCAAAAATGACACACGGCTGCATGATGCATGTCCGATCGCGAAAGGAGAGCTGCGAACACGCAGTGGCAATCGACCTGTTCGTCGCCAAAAACCGCTCCTCGGTGCTCGCGCGCTCTCTGCTCATGGCCGGGCGGACGCAGAAGTCGCGGTCGGACCCCGGGGGGCTGCGGAAGCGAAAGGACCTCGGCGTAATGCCAGACGGCTGCAGGAGTGAGGAAGGTCGAGCCGCGAGCGAGATCGACTCCGGCACGGACTTCGATCGGCCGCGCCCGGATCCGCGTCCGGCGGCGGTCACGTTTGTGACCACTGAGCAGTTCACGCTCCAGGGTGCTCGTGCGTCGACGATCGCCGAGTCGACTGGGCGAGCGACGATGTTCCTCGGCGCTGTCTCGGGTGGCCTGGTCGCGCTGGGCTTGATCGCAACCGCGAGCCGCGTCGGCACGGCCTTCTATGCCTTCGGGCTCATCCTCCTCCCGACGCTTGCGTTCGTCGGGCTGATGACGTTCGAGCGGGTGCTGCAGTCGGGGATAGAGGACCGTGGGTATGCGGCCCGCATCGCGCTGTTGCGCGCCTACTACTTCGATGAGGCGCCCGAGCTGACCCCGTACCTGATGAGCGTTCCCCAGCCAGAGCGGCTTCACGTGCTTGGGTTGTGGGGTGGGCGCTGGCAGGAATTCCGCACGGTCGCGGGGATGGTGGCGGTGATCACGGCCGTGCTCGCGGGCTCGGCGATCGGGCTGCTCCTTGCTGTCGCCGGAGATCACTCGCTCGCGCCGGCACTAGTTGCGGGCGGCCTGGTCGCGTCCGCCGCGCTTGTAGCGTTGATGCGCTATCACCGATCGGCCTGGCAGCGCGCGGCGTCCGCGCCGCTCAGCTTCGACGCAGACGACGCGGGACCGGTGGAGCGCTAACCGGCATCGCGCGGCCAGCGGTCCACTCGCCCGGAGGAAGCTCTCTGAATGAACTCACATCTCGAAGCGGCGAGGGCGGACCGAGATTGGCGACCGTCGGCGCCAGCGGTTCGAGTTCCCTGTGCCCGGATTCGCCTGACAGAGATCCAATGTGCAGACGTCGGCCCGTTGTCGCACCGATCGACCTGCGGGAGCTCGGGCCCGCTCCCGATCGGCGGATCTCGACTGCTCCTAGACCGCAGCGGTCCGCGGTCAAACGCCAGCGATCGGGATCACGGAAGGCGGACGGCTCACGCGCGGTTGGCGGCCTCGAGCCGTCGGTTGTGGATTCGCAGCGAGAGCACGGCGAGCGTCAGTAGAGGCGTGGGGGTGGCGGTCGCGTCGGCGCTTGCGACGAGATCGCCGAGGACCGGCTCCACCTCAGTGTGATGCCCGGCCATCAGGTCACGCGATAGCGACGAGGTCGTCAGGGAGCCTTGGGTCGTGAGGATGTGCTCGGTGGTGGTGAGCGCACGGACGACACCGGGTGCCCTGCGGCGGCTGCCGTGGCGGCGGCTTCGTCGAGGATCGACCGCGCGAATGCCGCGCCGCCCGGGACGGCGACGATCTCGCCGACGGAGGCGCGCATCAGCGAAGTGGCCGCACCGATCGAGGCGATGAAGACCCATTTCGTCCACATGGCGCCGACGATGTCGGTCGGGGTGGTGACCTGCGCCCCCGCGGCTGCGAAGCGCGAGGCGATCGCTTCGACGCGCGGGCTCGGCTCACTTGCCAGCTCGCCGATCTCGACTTCGAACATCGGCGCGAGCACCCGGATCGCTCCGTCGCCTTCAAGTTCGGTCGCGATCCGTAACACCCCGCCGAGCACTGCGTTTCCGAAACGCGACACCAGCGGTTCGACGTGGCGCATACCGTTGAGGAATGGAACGACAGACGTCTCCGGGCCGACGGCGGGTGCCATGTCCTTGATCGCGGTGCCGGTCACTTCCGACTTGACGGCGAGCACAATAAGGTCGTACTCCGGCTCGAGCTCGGATGCCGTTAGTACACGCGGCCCGTAGGTGGTGGTCGCTGACCCCGCGCGGACGCGTAGCCCGTCTCGGCGCAGTGCGTCCGCGCGCGCGGGCCTAACCAGCACGCCCACGTCGTCGCCGGCGTCCGCGAGTTCGAGCGGCTAAGAAGCCTCCGACCGCTCCGGCCCCCACAGTCAGGACTCTCATTCTGTGTCCTCGCCTTAGCCCATCGAAACCCAGCGCGCGGGAGAACCTTCCCAACGACGTCGGCGTCGAGCCTACCAGCAGGACCGCACCCCAACCCGGCTGCACCGGCTCAAGCAGCTCGCCTGCCTCTCCCGCAGTGGCTCGCGCAATGCTGACCGGGCTGTGGATCGGTCTGATGCTCGGGGCCCTGTCAGGCTCTGGCGACTTCGACGGCGAGTGCCTGCCCGAGCGTGAGTTCGATGGTGAGCTCCGCGTCGCGTGGAAGGATGGCGGCCAAGTGGCGGCTCGAGCAGCGCACGACTAGTTTTGCTGCCGCCCCGCGAGAGGGCCTGTGTAGGGAGCGCTGGTGAAAGACATCGCACAACCCTGCGATGCGCCACCGGCCAACTAGCGGCAGCCTACGCAACGTTGCAGGAGCGCGCATTCCACTTGGCGCTTGCCCGCTCCTGTAGAGCCACCGGCGAACGGAGGACCAATGGAGAGCGCGCGCGACATCCGGCGACAGCTGGCAGACCCCGTACGCGGCATGCGAGACCAGGTGCCGGACGTGTTCGGAGCGTTCGCAGCGCTCGATCAGGCCGTCATGATGGACGGACTCCTCAGCTTAAAGGTCAAGCAGCTGATCGCACTGGCGATCGCGGTCACAAAACAGTGCGACGGCTGTATCGCGGCGCACGCGCGGGGTGCGGCCCGGCAGCAGGCCACCGAACTCGAGGTGGCCGAGGCGATGGCTGTCGCTGTACTCATGAATGGAGGACCGGGAACGGTCTGGGGCCCGCGAGCCCTCGCTGCCTACCGCGAGTTCAGCGAAGGCGCACCCGTGGAAATTCTCGCCGACGGCGGGAAGCCGAAGTAGGGCGGCTTTGGTCGATCTGTATGCCGTGTTTGAATCCCCTGCACCGACACGGGTCGTCTCCGAGGTAGGTCACCCAGCCTGATCGATCGATCGCGAACCGTGCTGGCTCTCCATCACCCGCGTCGGACGATATCCGTGGCGGGCGTCCACATCCCGCATCATGGGGCGGCGACGGCGATCGCAGCGTCGCCGAGGCGCCGGTCATCGAGCGGCACCGAGCCGGCCCGGCGGCGCTGCGCAAACGCGATGACACGGAGATCCGTGTCCCAGACCTCGTCGGCCATGATCGCCGTTCTCAGCGGATCGCGTTCGCTGCTCCCTGTGCTCGTGCCAGCGATCGACGCCAGCGTCCTGATCATGGTGGCCATCATGATCCCGGAGCGCGCCCCGACGCCGCGGGCAAGCGTGTTGCGTCGCCGCAGAAACGGCATTGGTTGGTGCTCGACGCAAGCGCCCGCGCTCGCCACTGGAATCCAGGGCGCGATCTCACTCAAGCGGCGCCGGCCGGCAAGCACCACTGCGCCCAAGTCCGACGGCGCACCAGAGGGATGACCGGACCCGTGACATCCGGCGCCTTCCCGCCCGTGACTCAGCGATATCTGTTCGAGGCGCGCCAGATGCAGGCGCTCTCGTTCTCGGTCCATATCCCACTCGTGTGCTTCGGCATCGCGCTGCCGTCCCTCGTGCTGTTCACCGAGTGGCTTTACGCGCGCACCGGCGACCGGCTTTACCACACTATCGCGCGCCGCTGGTCGCGCGTCATGGTGACGCTGTTCGCGGTCGGCGTGATCACGGGGACCGTGTTGAGCTTCGAGATGGGACTGCTGTGGCCGAACTTCACCGGGACTTTCGGGGGCGTGTTCGGGCTCGGGTTCGCGGTCGAGGGGTTCTCGTTTTTCATGGAGGCGATCTTCATCGGGATCTACGTTTACGGCTGGGACCGGCTGTCCCGTCGTGCGCACATGCTGAGCTGTCTCCCAATTGTGATCAGCGGCGTCACCGGATCGCTGATGGTGATCGCCGTTAATGCGTGGATGAATCATCCGGGCGGGTTCCGCCTAGACCACGGCAAGGTGATCGACGTTGATCCGTTCAAGGCGCTGTTCGAGAATTCCTATCTGTGGCATGAGCTCGTCCACATGTATGTGGCCGGGTTTGTCGTCACCGGGTTCTTGCTCGCCGGCGTGTACGCGTTCGCTCGCCTGCGCGGACGTTGGACTCGCTACGAGAGGACGGCATGCGCGATCCCGCTGGCCGCCGCCGCTGTCGCTTCGATCGCCGAAGGCCCGATCGGGGACTGGGCCGCGCGCGATGTGGCTACCACGCAGCCCGTCAAGCTCGCGGCGATGGAGGGCCTCTACCGGACGACGCATGGCGCCCCTGAGCACCTGCTTGGGTGGTACTCCGGCGGCCGCATCAAGTTCGGAATCGAGATCCCGCACCTGCTATCCGTTCTCGCTTTCCACAGTTGGAACGCCGGCGTCCCCGGGCTCGCCTCGGTGCCCCCGGCCGATCGCCCGCCGGTCAACGTGACGCGTGTCGCGTTCCAGTCGATGGTCGGCACGGGGACGCTGCTGGGTCTGGTCTCAGTGTTGTTCCTCGCCGTCTGGATCCGTTACCGACGGCTGCCGCAGGCGCGGTCGTTCTACTGGGCCGCTGTGGCGGCCGGCCCGCTGTCGGTGGTCGCACTGATCGCCGGGTGGGTCGTGACCGAGGTCGGTCGCCAGCCATGGGTTGTCTACGGCGTGATGCGGACCGATGCGGCGGTCACTGGTGCGCGTGGGATTCCGGTCGGCTACGGCGTGCTCGTCGTCAGCTACGTGATCGTCGGCTGCGGCCTTGTCTGGGTGCTCAGGCGCCTGGGCCGGATACCGTTGGAGCTCGAGCCGAAGGCAGCGTAAGAGATGTTGCGAGCGCTGCCAATGGTGTTCGTGCTGTGCGGCGTTGTCCTCTATGCCGTGCTCGGTGGGGCGGATTTCGGTGCCGGCTTCTGGCAACTGCCGACCGGCCGGCACGGCAACACTGTGCGAGTTCGCGAGTACGCCCACCACGCGGTCGGGCCTGTCTGGGAGGCGAACCACGTCTGGCTGATCTTCGTCCTCACCGTCTTCTGGACCGCGTATCCGCAGGCGTTCGGGTCGATCGCCTCGACGCTCGCCGTGCCGCTGTTCATCGCCGCGATTGGGATCATCTTTCGCGGGGCCGCGTACGCGTTCCGTGCAGGCGCCGAGAACATCCGGGAGTCCTCGACGATCGACTCGATCTTCTCGCTCTCGTCGCTTCTGGCCCCCTTCGCGCTCGGCACCATGATCGGCGCGATCGCGACGAACCGGGTCCCCGTCGGGAACGCGGCGGGGCATCAATTCTCGAGCTGGCTAAATGGCACCTCTGTCTTCATCGGCGTGCTCGCCGTGTGCAACTGCGCCTACCTCGCGGCGGTGTATCTGGCCGCCGACGCCGCTACGTCAGGTAAGTCGGAGCTGGAGTGCGATTTCCGGATCCGCGCGCTCGCCATGGGCTGCGGGGCCGCGGTTGTTGCTCTCGCCGGGCTCGTGATCATCCACCGCGACGCTCGCGCGCTGTATTCGTCGCTGACGAGCGGTTCCGCACTGGCCGCGGTGATCGTCTCGGCGCTGGCAGGCGCGACGACTCTCGCCCTCGTGTACTTCAAGCGGTACGAATCCGCGCGGGTCAGCGCTGCCGCGGCCGTAGCGGCGATCATCGTGGCCTGGGCGCTGGCGCGCTGGCCGCAGATCCTGCCGGGACTCAGCATCGCTCAGGCCGCCGCAGGCCACGAAACTCTCGTGTGGGTCCTCATAGCCGTGCTCGGCGGCGCCGTGCTGCTGTTCCCGTCGTTGGCACTGCTGTTCACGCTGACACTCACAAGGAGACTCGACGGCGGTGAGGAGCAGCCGCTTCGCCAGTTCGCTGCCCAGACGGCACATGCGTTCCATCAGCGCCTGCTCGTACGCCTCACCGCTGCCTTCCTGATCGCCGGCGTCGGCCTGTTGAACCTCGCCGACGCGAAATGGGCTCACCTGATCGGCGTCGCCTGCCTGTTCGGCTTCATGATCAGCGCGTTCCTGGCGATCGCGCCCCAGGCAGAGGCGAGTTCGAGCACCTAGATAGCCAGAAGTCGACCCATGTGCGGGTCGCCCACCGCGCTGTCACCCAGCCGCCGGTGCTGCGCCTCGCGCTGAGCACCATCCTCGCGCCGCGAGCGCGGCCGCTAGAGGGTCGGCTGAGCCATTCGGTTCCGCTTCGGTCCTGATGTGCCTATACCGTAGGCCACAGACCGTCGCTGTCGCCTTTGTCACACGACCTGGCCGGATGGCAACCTGGTCACTTCTGCCCGTGCACACGGCGACCTCGTGATGCGGCGGGGTCGCCCGGGCCGGGCTGGTCTCCAGACAGTCAGATCGCAGCACCGGATCGAAATGTCGTGCGAGGGCGAGCTCGCCCGACGTCGCCATGGCTTACATCACTTGGCTGGGGGCGCTATCTCGGGCTGTGTTAGCGCGCGGGCGCGGGCGAAGATTTCCTGATCGGTGATGGTCCGCTGGCGGCGGCCCCGCCCAACAAAGGCCACGAACCAGTTCGCGACAGCGGCGAGGCGGTTCTTGAAACCCGTGAGGAACGCGAGGTGGACGACTAGCCACAGGAGCCAGCCGACGAACCCAGCGACGCGGATGCGGCCGATGAACACGACCGCCCGGAAGCGGGCGATAGTCGCCATCGTCCCCAGGTCGCGGTAGCGGAACGGCGGGTCGTCCCCGTGACCGCGCAGGCGTCTGATGATCGTCTTCGCGGCGTAGTGCCCGGACTGCATCGCGACCTCGGCCACCCCCGGGAGATGGTCCAAGCTCATCAGGTCGCCGACCACGAACACCTCCGGGTGCTCTGGAAGCGTGCAATCGGGCAGGACCGGGACGCGGCCCGCACGGTCCACCGCCACGTTTGCTTGTTCGGCGAGCATCGCTCCAAGGGGCGAAGCCTGAACGCCCGCCGCCCAGACCTTCGCGAATGCCTCGATCCGCCCGCGCGTCCCGTCCGATGTCTCGATGTCGAGACCTTCGACGTCGACGCCGGTCACCCGCGCGCCGAGCCGTACCTCAACGCCGAGGCGCTCGAGATCCCGGCGCGCACGGCGCTGCAGACGGCCAGGGAAAGGCGCCAAGATGGTGTCGCCGGCCTCGAGGAGGATGATCCGCGCCTTGGCGGCCTCGAATGTCCGGTAATTGTGCTTCAGCCCCCTGGTTGAGAGTTCCGCAATCTGCCCTGCCAGCTCGACGCCAGTCGGGCCGGCGCCGACGACGGCGAACGTCAACCACGCGTCGCGGCGTTCGAGCTCAGAGTCGAGCTCGGCCATCTCGAACGCGCCGAAGATTCGCCCGCGTAACTCGAGCGCGTCATCGATCGTCTTCATGCCGGGTGCATCCGCTGCGAACTCGTCGTGACCGAAATACGATTGCGTCGCACCGGCGGCGACGATCAGGCTGTCGAACGGGACTCTCGTACGCCGGCCAATCGTCTCGAGTACCACCTCGCGCGTGCCGAGGTCGATGTGGACCACCTCGCCGATCAGCACCTTCGTGTTGCGGCAGTGCCGCAACACGTCTCGGGTCGGTGGTGCGATGTCGCCCTCGGACAGCACTCCAGTGGCCACCTGGTAAAGCAGCGGCTGGAAGAGGTGATGGTTGGTGCGGTCCACGACGGTGACATCCACCGGCGCCCGACGCAGCGCACGGGCCGCGAACAACCCGCCGAACCCCGCCCCGATGATGACGACGCGATGTTTCTCTTCACTCATCTTCAGACGCTCCCCGCGGCCGTGGCGATCGACACCTGTGCCTCACTGACACGGTCGCCCTCGATGGCGACGCCATGCGGACGCAGGCGGGAAAAAACGACCACGAGTGTGACGCCGACGGCCAACCAAACGGCCATCACCGCGAGCGGGCGGCCGATCGCGTTGCCGTTGAAGTACGAGACGTTCCGGACGAGATCGACCCCGGCTCCGGTCGGCAGATAGGGACCGACGGTCCGCCACAGTCCGGGCAACAGTTCATACGAGTATGGGCCACCTGAAGACGGATTGCCCAGCACGACAAAGATCAGCATCGACATGACCGTGCCGAGGACGCCGAGGGCGGACTGGAACGCGACTGCTACGCAGCCCGTGGTGAAGATGACGAGCATGCTGACACCAACAAGCGCCAGGTAATGGCCGCCGAGCGGTCCGATCGCATGAACGATCACGATCACCAGCAAGGACACGACGAGCGCCAGCATGGCGATGCCCGCGATCCGTACCTGGATGCGGCGACCGGTTGGCTTAGCCCCAAAGGCCGTGGCGATGAACGCCGCCCCCACGTATCCCGCTAGGACTAGGGCAACGATCAGGAAGAATGCACTCGTGCCGCGACTGTCGGACGCCGGTAGCGGCTTGATGTCGGTGATGCGGACACGAGTCGACGGACCTACGATGGCGTCAATCGCAGTCGGAAGGAGCTCCTCGAGGATCTGTGCCATGGATGCTCCGGCCGCCGAAGCAAGCAGCACGTCGACTCCGGCTGGCGATGAGACGACGGCCGCGTAGGTACCGCGATCGTCGATCGAGCGGACAGCAGCCGCACGGGTTGGCTCCGTGATCGGCTTCAGCACACCGCCACGGCCCAGCGCGCGCGCCATCGAGGGAGGGCCGGCCACGGCGACGGGAACGCCGTGTGGTCTCGGATCATGCAGAGCGCCGATATATGAGACCGTGAACGCCAGCACGATCATCGCCACGAAAGCGATCACCACCGAGCCCTCGACCAGGACCCGTCGATCCACGGGCTGATCACCCGGCCGGACAGATGTCCCCGATGTGCTCACCGCCCTCGCCACTCCGGTGCACGCTTCTCGGCGAACGCTGCCGCGCCCTCGCGGGCGTCCTCGCTGTTGGTGACGTGCTCGATCAGCTCGTCCTGGCGTCGGAAGGCGTCATCGTCGTCCAACGCCTGGGTTTCGCGCAAGACGTCCTTGACGGCAGCGAGGGCGAGCGGCGCGTTCTGAGCGACGCGACGAGCGAGTCGATAGGCCGCCTCGAGGGCCTGTCCGGGCTCCGTTAGCTCATTGACCAGCCCGTGCTGCGCGGCCTCGTTGGCGGGCAGCGGCTCGCCAGTGAGCAGCATGCGAACGGCGATGTGATAGGGCAGGCGGCGCGGGAGCCTCACGAGCCCGCCCTCGCTGGCCACCAGGCCCCGTGTCACCTCCGGGAATCCGAATCTGGCGTCCTTGGCCGCGACGATCAGGTCGCACGCCAGGGCAAGCTCGAACCCGCCCCCGACGGCCCACCCTTCGACGGCGGCGACAAGCGGCTTCTTCACGCGTGCGCGCGTGAGGCCTCCGAGGCCGCGGCCGGGGAGAATCGGGAGCTCCCCGCGCGCGAACGCTTTCAGGTCCATGCCGGCCGAGAATGTTCCGCCAGCCCCGGTCACGACCCCGGCTGACAGCTCCGGGTCGGCATCGAGGAGGTCCAGAGCGGCGCCGAGCTGTTCGGCGACCTCGTGGTTCACGGCGTTGCGCTGGCTCGGGCGGTTGATCGTCATCGTCAACACTCCGTCGGCTCGTGTGCAGAGGACCGCCATCGTTGTCTGTGCCTCGGTGGTCATGACACGGGCTGCTTGTCGGAGTTGGAGACAATCGCGCCCTCGGTAAGCAGCGCGTCGATCTTCTCGGCGTCGAAGCCGAGTTCGACGAGCACGACGGAGTTGTGCTCGCCATGGTCCGGCGCGCGCTTCGCGGCGACCTTGGCGCTCCCGTCGACCGCCAGCGGGCTGCTCACCGTGTAGCTCAAAGCCCGCGTCGTCGATCGGCACGACAATGTCGTTGGCGCGGAGCTGGACGTCTGCCGCGGCCTCTTCTGGAGTCTGTACGAGCCCGTAGGTGATGTGGGCGGCGTCGAGCACCTCCTTCCAGTGCGCGAGCGGCATTGAACGGAACGTGGCGTCGAGGATCGCCGTCAGTTCGGCGGCGACTGCAACGAGGTTGTGCGGGTCGCACGAAGCGCGGATCGTCGAGCAGCTCAGCATGCCCGATGGCCTTCGCGAGCGCGTGCCAGTATGGCGGCGAGGCGACAAGCATGAACCACAGGCCGTCCGCTGACTGGTACGGATTGATCAGCGGGTTGGGTGGAGCGGTACGGTCGTGCAGCCCGAAGAACTCGCCGCCGGCGAGGGCGCCGGCGATCAGCGTCGCCGTCGCCCACGCCCCCGTCGCGAGCAGCGATGTCGTGACGTGGGTCCCCTCCCCTGTGCGCTCGCGCCGGTAGAGGCCGGTCACGATCGCCGCGTAGAGCGCTCATCGCCGTCGAGTAGTCGCCGCTGCCCTGGACCGGCAGCGTCGGCGGCGCACCGGCGTCACGCGTCGAGGCGAGAAGGCCGCTGCGCGCCCAGTAGGCGGTGATGTCGAACCCTGGAAGCGCGGCGTCCGGGCCGTCGTCGCCGAAGCCGGTGATGTCGGCGTAGATGATGCGCGGATTCCACGCCGACGACCTCGTCGTAGCCAAGGTGGAGCTTCTCGCGGGCGCCGTGCGGGATAGTTGGTGATCAGCACGTCAGCCCATTCGACGAGCCGCTTGAGGATCTGCGTCCCACCCTGTGACTTCAGGTCGATGGCCATGCCGCGCTTGTTGCGGTTGGTCATGTGCCAGGCGTAGTTGGCCTCGGCACGCGGATTCGGCGGCGTCGAGCCCAGGTAACGCTGCAGGTCGCCGAGGCCGGGCGGCTCGACCTTGATGACGTCGGCCCCGAGGTCCGACGAGGATCGGTTGCCGCGGCCGGCGCCAGCGATGTAGCTCGCGACGTCGACGACCTTCAGACCGGCAGAAGACAGATTCTGTGTTCATCGTCATCACCTCACACGAAGGCGCTCAGGCCGGTGACGGCGCGCCCGACGACCATCGTGTTGATCTCGCGCGTGCCCTCATAGGAGTAGAGAGCTTCAGAGTCGGCGACGAAGCGGCCGATGTTGTAGTCGAGGACGATGCCGTTGCCGCCGAGCAGCTCGCGGGCCCAGTGCGACGATCTCGCGCATCCGCACCGTGCAGTAGACCTTGGCCAGCGCCGACTGCTCGTCGCGGAAGACACCCTGCGTCCTGGAGCTGCGCCAGGCGGACCATCATCCCGAGCGCAGGCGGTCGCGTTGCCGAGCATCTTCACCGAGCAGGTCCTGGACCAGCTGGAACTTGCCGATCGGCCGTCCGAACTGCTCGCGCTCCTTGGCGTACTGCGAGGGCGATCTCGTAGGCGGCGAGCATGCACGCCGACCGACTCCCAGGCCACGCCGGCCGCGGGTCTGCCGCAGAATCGTCGAGGTGTCCTTGAAGGACGTTCGCGTTCTGCAGGCGGTTGGCTTCGGGCACACGGCAGTCCTCGAGCACGATGTCGGCGTTCTGGACGATCCGCAGCGCGATCTTGTTCTCGATCTTGGTCGCGGTGAAACCCGGGCGTGCCCTTCTCCACGACGAAGCCCGAGCACGTGATTGGTCTCGGCGTCGCGGGCCCACACGATCACGAGATCGGCGAACGTCGCGTTGCCGATCCAGCGCTTTGCGCCGTTGAGCACCCACTCGTCGCCCGTCGCGGCGCGCCGTCGTCTCCAGGCCGCCGGCAACGTCGGAGCCGCCGTGCGGCTCGGTCAGCGCGAACGCGCCGATCTTCTCCATGCGGCTCATCGCCGGCAGCCAGCGGCGTCTGCTGCTCCTCGGACCCGAGCCCGTTGATCGTGCCCATCGCCAAGCCCGGAGTGCACGCCAAAGAACGTCGCGAGCGACGCGTCGGCGTGCGCGAGCTCCATCGCCGTGAAGCCGGACATGAGGTTGCTCGGTTTCGGCTCCGGAGAGTCGGGATCGACCCAAGCGACGAGCCCGAGCTTGGCGAACCCGTCGATCAGCTCGAACGGAAACTCCGCTCGGGCCCAGTAGTCATCGACGATCGGCGCGGCCTCGGAGCGCAGGAACTCACGGAGCCGCTCCAGCGTTTCCCGATCCGCCGGAGACAGCAGCTCGCCGTAGGCGTAGAAGTCTCCGGGCAGGGCACCCGGTTCGAGGAACGGACCTGTTGTGCGGCGGCAGGGCGAGTTGCGGTGGTGCTCATCGAACGCTCTCCTTCTGTACGTGATTGGGGAACTCGTCGAGCGCCCGCATCAGGGCGATCTCTCTCGCGTCACGCTCGGCGGCGAGCTCCTCGACGGTGCCGCCGAAGTTGGCGGCCTGCTCGGTCAGTAGCGCGACGGTCGGGTCGTCGAAGCTCGGCGAGCCGAGGCCCGACCAGCTCGCCTCGAGCTGCTTGCCGAGGTGCTGGAGGAAGTCGGGTAGACCACCCGGTCCGCCACCTAGGTGGAAGGTCTCGAACGGGCCCGCCACGGCCCACCGCATGCCGATCGAGGATGTGACGATCTCGTCGAGCTCCTGCTCGGTGACGACCCCCGTGGCCACGAGATGGACGGCCTCGCGAAAGAGGGCGGACTGCAGGCGGTTGGCGACGAAGCCGGGCAGCTCCTTGCCGAGCACCTGGGGTTGCTTGCCCATCGCCTGGTAGAAGCTGACGGCGTGCCCGACGACCTCGGGGGCCGTGCGCTCACCGGGCACGACCTCCACCAAGGGCACGAGGTGGGGCGGGTTGAACGGATGCCCGATCAGGAGGCGCTCGGGCTGCGGAAGACCCATCGCGATCTGGGTCGCGGGAATCCCCGAGCTCGAGCTCGCCAGCAGCGCGTGCTCCGGTGCGGCGTCCTCGATCGTCTTCCACATCTGCTGCTTGACGTCGAGGCGCTCGGGGCCGTTCTCCTGGACGACGTCCGCATCCGCCACCGCGGCGGCGAGGTCTGGCTCGAAGCGGAGCGCCTCGGTCCGATCGGTCAGGTCGGTGGTCGGGAAACCCAGAGCGGCCATCGTCGGCGCGATCTCGCTGAGACCGCGGCGCACGACCGGCTCGATGTCCGGCCTGGGGTCGTTGATCGTGACCCGCAGCCCGTGTGCGAGGAACAGCGCCGCCCACGAGACCCCGATGACTCCGCCGCCGACGATCGTCGCGGCGCGGTATTCAGGCGTACTGCCGTTGTACATGTCAATCCTCCGTGTAATCGTGGACGCTCTCGACCCGACCGAGCGCGAGATCCGTCAGGAAGTGCCGTGCCGAAAGCACCTCTCGAACCGGCAGATTGGCGAGCGGCGCCAGGGCGTGCGCGAACAGCTGCAGCCCACCGGGCGCCGTCCAGGCCCCCTTGATCGTGATCTCGCTGATGGCCGTACGCACCATCTCGCACTCGCGCACCTCGCCCTGGTCGCCCCGCACGATCTTGACCTGGTAGGTCGGAAGGCAGAGCTCCGCGCGAGCGTCCTCCGGGTCCAGAACGCCATGTTTGTAACCCATCGTCGCCGTCGCGACGCGCAGGGACCCGTAGTCCAGGGTCGCCACGAGCGTGTCCGAATCGACGAACAGCCTCGGTGTCCCGCCCTTCTTCGGGTAGCCGCCGAGTTCGCGGCCGCTCACAATCGCGGGGACACTGTCGACGTAGAGGCCGATGTTGTAGTCGCCGGCCTCGCCGTCGTGCGCGACCACCGCGATCTGGCCGCACTCATGGTAGGAGCCCAAGCCGGTGCTGTTCGGCATCCGTATGACCTCGAAACGCACGATCGGCTCGACGACCTCGAGCGGCTCGGGCACGACTTTCACGAGCGCGTCGAGGTCGGTGCGGTAGTCGATCCGCAAGTATTCGCGGTCGGTGAACCGGTACGGCGGCATCGGGTACGCCAGCGCCGTCAGAGGTGTCGTGAGGTGGTGAGCGACGTCGCGCGCCGCCATTCGGGAGTCTGTGATTACGTCGTTCATGGGTACGCATGGTCAGGTCTCCGCGGGGGGAATCGAGCACGCTTCGCGATTCATCCATCACCGGCTGTGATGAACCGCGCGCCGCGGTGGCGCCCCTGGCAAGCCTTCAACGCGGTGAACGCACCTGCGCGCCACCGGGTTCAAGCCAACGCCGCGAATAGCAATCGCACAAGCTTGCGATGTCAGAGCGCTGATGCCGACTCAATCTTCAATCGCCCGGTGGAGCCAAGAAGCCCATCGAACGAACCCGCGGGATGAGGGGTTGGAATGCGATTGATAAGCGTCGGATCAAACGACAACGTCGACACCGACTCTGACCAGGACGACGGCGGCTCCAGTCAGCCGGTCGTCCCGATCCTGGACTCCCGCTCGGTCCACTCCCCGACCACACCCCGGGTTCTCGTGCCGCTACAGGCATGGGCTACCGGGACTCGCCGGCTTCAAGGGTCGCATTTGGCTGGTTCAAACGAAGCCGCATTCCAGCCCACGCCATGCGGGCCCCTCGGCGTCGTGCGATGAGCCCATCCTTGGAGGCCTGATCATGGAACTTCGTCACCTCCGCGCGTTCGTCACGCTCGCGGACGAACTACATTTCGGGCGCACCGCAATCCGTCTGCATCTCACCCAGTCCGCGGTGAGCGGCCAACTACGCCAGCTCGAAGACAACCTCGGTGTCCAGCTGATTCGTCGTAGCGCCCGGCAGGTTTCGTTGACCGATGCTGGAGCCGTGTTTCTACCGGATGCTCAGCGCGTACTCGATCAGGTCGACGCGGCAGCCGGCGGCTTACAGCGCTTCCAGACCGGCGTCCGGACGAGCCTCAGGATCGGCTACCTCCACGACGCCATCCCCGCGCGCCTGCCGCTTGCGCTGCGGCGTGCTGCCCACGGCTTGCCGCGGACGCGCGTCGTGCTCAGCACCGGGGATCCCCTCAAGCTCCTTGACGATCTCCGCGCCGACCTTTTCGACGTCGCCATCGTCTCGCTTCCAGCACCGGTTAACGGCCTTCGCGTGATCCCGATCGGATTTGAGCACGCGATCGCCGCCGTCGCCTCGAACCTCGACCGCGACGATGCCTCGCCGCTTGAACTGCTAGCCCAGCGGACGCTGTTGACGTTGCCTCGTCGACACAATCCAGCGTTCTACGACGCATTGATTGCAGCCCTGCAGACGGCCGGTATCCCGGGGTCGCTCGTCGAGAGCGACGTAACGTCGGCGGAGGCGCTTCTGATGGAGGTCGCGTGCGACGCCGGCTGCGCCCTGGTGCCCGAGTCGGTGATGCTTCGGCTGAACACCCCTGGGGTGACGTTCCGCCGCCTCCTCACCGAAGTGCCCGTCGGCTGCCGGATGGCAGCCGTAACCTCGGAGGCCGTGTTGGACCCTAAGCTGGGTGCCTTCGTCAACACACTCTGTCAGCCATGCCGCGAGCGAGACCTCGCGGCCGCATGAGTCCCACTCCGAGCGGCTCGCCGAGGGAACCGACGACCGAATCACGCGCGGCCGCCTCGCCGCGACGACGAACACGTCGCCGCCCCAGGCACTTGAGCCTAACCACCCATCAGCAAGAGCCACGTGCGTGCCCGCCATGATGTCGCTGCTTAGGCGCGCCGCATCGTGGCCTCCACGAAAGCTGCAGCCACCAATACCTGACCTCAGGCTCAAAGGCGATCAGCGGTTCGAACACAACGACCGGATAACCGCGACGGCGGCAGCTGTGTCGCCGGTGCGTCGCCAAAGGACGCGCGCCAAACAGGCACCTCCGGGAGTGACATCCGAACCCTCCCATAAGGACCGGTCGCGGTGAACCATCGCGGAGACCAGGCGAGCATGCCGAGGGACTGCGGCGCACCGGATGGAAGCCGTCCTCTACAGCTCGGGTCCGATCCCGGCGAACCGGTGGCGCGGATGCAGAAGCTCGCCAGGCTGCTCGAGGCTTTCGCGCAGGAGACCGGGGCCGCGCGGCGTGAAGCGGCCCGCCTCCGCTCGCAAAACGCGACGCTGCGACACCGCGTTGACGAGATCCAGAACCGGCTGGAACCGTCTCGTGATCGACGGCGCAGAGATGCCTGACCTCGCGCTTGCGGCCGCGTTCCTGGCGTCGTTGACCGCCATCAGCGTCGAGGCTGCGACGTCGGCTGGCAGCCTCACATTGCTAACGGTCTTTGAGGCCTGCTGCCTCTTTGCCATAGGCCTCGTCGTGATCCTCGAGCTGCTTCCCGCGGTTCTCGCTTTGCGCGCCCGCATGGCGGCCCTTCGGCGGCTCCGCCAGCAGCTCAATGAGCTTCCTGAAACACCGCATCCACTCGATCGGATAGCTCGCCGACGCTCAAACCGATCAGGTTGACCAACCCTCGTTTCCTCCCGACTGCCTTTCGACACTCGCCCAAGTAACTAAGGATGTCGCCGGGCCCATACCACCCTTGCGGAAGCTCGTCTCTGTCACGGTGGATTGCCAGTGTCGTGACGTCGCTGCCGGCCCGTTCGTCGGAATGACACGACACCGCCGATCGCATCGCCGGGATCTCGCGGCGCCTCGCGCGCTTCGCGCGATACGCCGCTTGAAAATCGCTCGAACTGACGATGTGAGAGTCACATGAGTGTTCGATTCTCTTGGTGGTAAGGGATCCACGACGGCTGCGAGGGGCCCGGGCCTCCAACACACAGATGGTTTCGCAACGCCTCAACGATTCGCAGCGCGCCGCGCACGCCGGCGGCACCATCCCTCTCTCCTTCGGGTGCCGCCGGTGATCTGGGCGCTGAGGGAGCTCGCGAACTGGACGGGCCGTATCCGGTCGACCGTGAGCACAGCTAGCAGCGCGTTCGAGGTCGACAGCCGAGCGATCGTCGGTCACCTCCGGGCTCGGGACGGTCGTACTGAGCGTTGCCCCGATCCTCGCGCCGCCGAACCTCCCGACTGGCGATCCACGAGCGGGCTGACGATGCGAAGTCGTGACCGGCGCGGTCATACGACTGGCTGCCCGTTTACCTCGAAGACGCCGTGAAGACAATGGCGTTGGCCGAGCCGCCCCTACCTGAGCAGGTCACCGCCTCCAAGGCGCGGCGCAGCCTCCGCAGCGGGTTCATCACCTTGGTCCTCGGGCTTGCACTGGCTGTCGGGTTGCTGCTGGCAGTCCCGGGGCTCAAGGGCGTCGCGACCACCGTGTCGAACATGAAGGCACAGTGGGTTATCGTCGCGGTCCTGCTCGAGGTTCTTTCGTGCGCCAGCTACGTGCTGGCGTTCCTCCAGGTGTTCGAGCGGGCGCCGGTGCGACTCGGGGCCCGGGTAGCGCTCAGCGAGGAGGCGTTCGGGGCGGCGGTGTCGCTGGGGGGCGCGGGCAGCGTGGCGGTCGGCGCGTGGTTGATGGTCGAGCGAGGCGCGCCGGCGCCACGGATC
Organism: uncultured Solirubrobacterales bacterium; assembly: GCA_963770615.1. Lineage (GTDB taxonomy): Bacteria > Actinomycetota > Thermoleophilia > Solirubrobacterales > Solirubrobacteraceae > Palsa-465. The sequence goes on from CAVYQJ010000004.1 coordinate 81,896, forward strand.
GCCCAGCGTTCCGCGGTGCTGTTCTTGTACACGAGCGCGATCAACGTGATCACGTTGATCCTGGCCGGCCTGGGCCTGTTCGTCGGCCTCCCCGGCCCGCGCAACCCGCTGCTCAGCATCGTGCCGGCGGCGGTCGGCACGGTCGTGCTGGTGCTGTTCCTGCTGTTGCCGCGCTACGTCGATAGCGTCGTCGGGGGGATGCGGCCGGGGCGGCTGCACACACTTCTGACCCAGACGGCGGTCAGCGTCCGCGACACCGAGCGACTCGTGTTCCATCCCGACTGGCGGATCGTCGGCGCGATCGGCTACCTGTGGTTCGACATCGCGGTGCTGTTCGCGTGCTTCGCCGCCGCCGGCAAGCTGCCGCCGCTGGCCCCGGTGGTGCTCGCCTACCAGATCGGCTACCTCTCGAACTTCATCCCGGTGCCGGGCGGGATCGGCGTGCTCGACGGCAGCATGATCGGCATGCTCGTCCTCTACGGCGTAGGCGGGACCGTGGCCACCGCGGCCACCCTCGTCTATCACGCGATCTCGCTCTGGGTCCCGGCCGTGTGGGGCACGATCGCGTTCATCGTGGTGCAGAAGACCAAGAGGCAGCCAATCGTCCTGCGCAATCCACCCGAGGAACTGCAGGCCAGGCCCCACTGATCTACGTCGCCGCGGCCCGCACGACCGAGCGCGGCCGCGTAGGTCTCCGCCCCTCCGCGGCAATCCGTCCGGCCACAGCCGCCGTCGACCCCCGCTATCGCGTGGTTGAGCGCCTCGACGGCCGAGTGCCATATCGCATCCCGCGGCACCCCTCCGCTACTGACTCGCCGTCTCCAGCGTCTCGATGCGCCGCGGCCCAAATGTGCGCGAAGGCACCGCCTCGTGGCCCTACATATCGCACGAGCATGCGATGCGTAGGGCCAGAGTCATTGGGACGTTTCACGGGCTGATTCGTCCGCGAACGGAGGCAGCAGCACCGCATGGCACGCAGCGCCAAGAAGCCCCCACCGATCGACAGCTGGAGGTAAACATGACTACCACCAATGGTCACCAGGATGGTGCCCGAGCTCTGATGCGCACGCTGGTCGCGTCGGGGGTCACGACGCTGTTCACCAACCCAGGCACAACTGAGCTGCACATGGTTGAGGCGGCCGAGGCGACCCCAGGCCTGAGGTCAGTTTTGGCCCTGTTCGAAGGAGTCGTCAGCGGGGCGGCGGACGGCTACGGCCGCATCGCCGGCCGACCCGCCGCGACGCTCCTGCACCTTGGGCCCGGCCAGGGCAATGCCTGGGCTAATTTCCACAACGCGCGTCGCGCGCGCACGCCGATCGTCAGCCTGATCGGCGACCACGCGACCTACCACAAGCGCTTCGACCCGCCGCTGGAGTCCGATATCCCTGCCGTCTCCGGCGCACTGGACAGCGCGGTCCGCACGCCGCTCACCGCCGAGCAGGTAAGTTCCTGCGCGGCATCGGCTGTAGCCGAGGCGGCGTCGGCGCCCGGACGCGTCTCAACCGTCATCATGCCGGCCGACGTGTCATGGTCGCCGACCGAGACGCTCGCGGCGCCGGTGGCGCCGTCACCCGCGGGCCTCGTGCCCGGGGAGCGGATCGAGCGCATCGCTGCCCTGCTCGGCGCGGGCCCGAAGACAGCGCTGCTGCTCGGCGGGGCCGCTTGTCGCGAGGACGGCCTGCGCGCGGCGAGCCGGATAGCGACGGCCACCGGAATCCGTGTCTTCGCCGAGACATTCCCGGCCCGGCTCGAGCGCGGCGCCGGCCTGCCCGCCTTCCCGCGGCTCGGGTTCTATCCCCAGCAGGCGGTGGCGCAGCTCGAAGGGACGAGCCACGTCCTGGTCGCCGGCGCCCATGAGCCGGTGGCACACTTCTTCGCCTATCTCAACCAGCCGAGCTCGCCGGTCCCCGGCGACGCCGAGACGATCACGCTCGCCAACGTGCACGAGGACGCCGTCCGCGCGCTCGCCGACCTGGCCGCAATCGTCGCGCCGACCACGGCGCCGCAACTTGTCGCCGAGGCGCGCCCCGCGATGCCATCCGGGCCGCTCACCCTGCAGTCGTGGCCACAGGTAGTGGGGGCGCTCCTACCGGATGACTCGATCGTCGTCGACGAGTCGATCAGCTCTGGCCTGGCGCTCCCAGCGGCGACGGCAGGCGCCCCCCGGCATGATCTGCTCAGTCTGACCGGAGGCGCGATGGGAATCGGGCTGCCGCTCGCGGCCGGCGCGGCGATCGCCGCGCCCGACCGGCCGGTCATCCTTCTCGACGGCGATGGATGCGCGATGTACACGATCTCCGCTCTCTGGACTCACGCCCGTGAGCAGCTGAACATCACCACGATCATCCTCAAGAACAGCTCCTACGGAATCCTGCGTGAAGAATGGGAGCTGCTCAAGGAACCAGGCCAGAAGGAGTTGCACGACAGCCCACTGATCAACCTGGATGGAGCACAGCTCGACTTCGTCGGACTAGCGCAAGCAATGGGCGTCCCCGCGGCGCATGCCGAAACGGCCGAGCAGCTCGCAGAGCATCTGACACGAGCGCTAACCGAACCGGGACCCCACCTGATCGAAGCTGTCGTCCCTGCCCTCATCTAGCATCCCACGTCCGCAACGGGACGGTCGCCAGATCGATGAGGGGGCTTGGTACCGGTGGTCGCACGTCGCAGTCCACATCCTGTCGGGCGTCATTCTGTGATCGTGTGTGCCTGTCGAGCTGGGCCGGTATCGACCAACGACCCGGCAGAGCAGTGAGTTCAAGCAAGGCAGCGCGGCACCCAGATCGGGTGCTGACGAGCGGCCCAGGGGGAGCGGCTGGGATCGAGCACGTCCAGGATGGATAGTCTGGTCGATGCCGTCCGAGCCGGGTTTCGACCTGGATGGAAAACGAGCTCGACACGGCGTCGTCGATCGGCACGTTCGGGCAACCCGGCCTCGATAGCGGACAAACTGAGCCGCCTGATCGCGTTGGCCGGCATGACTGCTTTCACATTGCGAGGAGCAGTCAGCGCGTGACCGGTGCTAACACGGTTCCGGCTAGCGCGTCATAGTGCTTTGGACGAGACGCGAGAGCGCGGCGACCCCAAAGGCAGGCTTCTGCCGCCTCGGGACGGTGCGGAAGCTGGCTACGCAATAGACCTCGTTTCGTTCGGCCGCGGTAATCGCGACCCTCCGAACCGCGCACCTGGTATGCGCGGACTGCAGGGAACCGGCAGCTTCGGATCGGACCGGCGCCGTGGACTGCCGGGACGCGTTGTGCTCTCGGCGAATCTCAGGTGCGGACTGCTGCCGCGACGGACACCGGCTCCAGTCCCGACGCGCTAGTTCTGCAATCGCCGTTTGCAGGAGTCGGCGGCCGCGACGCGTTAGTTCGTGCAGGTCGTCCTTAGCGGCAGCCGCCGATCGTTTGCAAAGTCCTCGCGCGCCGAGCGCCGAGCTAACGGCGCTGAGTTAGCTGGGGATCGCCGATCGGCAAGCGGTGCGATTGGATCGCTGTCGCAATGCGGGGAAAGCAGCACGACGAGGTCGCCGCTGGCCCCGCGGTGCTGAAGTCGTCCGCAGCGACCGTGACCTCGCGGCCAGGTGGCGTCTTTCGCAGTTTCATGGCCGAGCGGCAGCCGGTCTTTGGAAACCACGACGAGCAGCGTTGTGTGATCGGCACGGCACGACATGCCGTCGATCGTGATCGTCCCGAGGCCATCGAGACCGGACTGGCGCGCGGGCGCTCGCGCGCGCTCCACGGCGCGGGGCTACAAAGAGCAGATCGTTGCCTCATGTATGGGTCCCGCGACCGTTAGCGCCGGTCGCGGCACAGCGTCGGCCCAAAGCGGCAAGCCGTGGTCAGTCGAGTGCTTGGTGGCGGCCGGGGAGCAGCGGGAAGGAGCGGTTGGGTCGGGTGGGGAGGATGTAGTTGGCGCGTTTGGCGACGAAGATGAATTCGTTGATTCCGTTGTTGACGGTGTCCGTGATGCTCGGATTCTGGAGTTGTGCCGAGGAGGCGTTCATCGCGTTGCGGGTGGTGATGAAGTCCTCGATCGTGCGCTGAACCGAGACGAAGTGGACGCCGGCTTGGCCGCCGTCGATGGTGTTGAAGTCGCGGCGGAGGATGAGCGGCTTGTTGTTGCGTCGGGCGCGCGCGGATGTCTGTGCGTGCCCGATGACTCCGTAACGGTTGATCGCCTGGTTGAGGAGGTTCGGATCGCTGCTGGCGTCGGTCGTGAAGTTCGCGACTTGTTCGGGGGTGACTTGGGGTGCGTACATGCGGGCGACACGTTCGCGCTCGCTGAGGTTCTGGTACCACGTGTCGAGGCTGAGGCGCATGTAGCTCACTTGCATCGTCGTGCCGCCGGCGAACGGTCCGCTCTGGATCGTGACGTCGTCCTCGCTCGCCTGGTTGCGACGCAGGCTCGACTTGAATCCCATGAACAGCGGCGCGGTCTTCGCAACGGGGTTGCCGGCGGGATCCCGCCTACGTCCTGACGTTGCGCCGGGAGCCCTGCGCCAGCGAATCCGGTTCTTGTCTCCTGCCAGCGCAGTGCGCTCGAGACGTCGAGCGAGCCATCGGCTACGCGCAGTGGAGCGGTGCCGAGGAGCGCGGCCTCGATCGCCGCGAGGCGTCGCTCGTCGTCACACGCGAGGTGGAGACACAGGTCGTAGTCGTCGATCGCGGGCGACTCGAAGTCCGACAACCCCATCGCGTAGGGAATCGGTGACTTGACTCGTAGTAACCGCTCGAAATACCCCGGCCCCCAGCCCGCGGCGAACAGCAGCCCCGACGGGCCCCATGCGTAGGAGCGCTCGAGCGTGCGCAGCGCCGCCTCGAGCACCCGCGCGTGCGCCGGGGTCGGGTCGCCCGCAACGTTGAAGAACACCAACCGATCGAACTTCGGAGAGACCGGGTTGCCGTCGGAGTCGCGCGCGAGTGTCGCCGTCCAGGCATGCTGTCGCTCCGGGAGACCGGGAGGCTGAGTCCCGAGCTGAACCGGCGGGATCGGCTTGCCCCGGCTCGTGAGAGCACGGTCGAGCCCGATCCCGACGGCGGCCCCGCCGGCAGCGACGGCGCTTGCGCCGAGCAGGAAGCGCCGCCGGGTCAGCATGATCGCGCCTCCCGGCGGGGTGACAGGACCGTCATGCCGGCGGCGCCCAGTGGAACGTGAAGTTCACCTTGTGGGGATGCAGCCACACGTTCTGATACTCGACGTGCCGCGCGGACACGGGCGGGCTGACGAGCAGGCTCATCTGGTAGCTCGCCGGCCCCGGGGACGCTCACGTCGTTTCCGTAGTGAGGTCCCATGTACCGCGAGATCATCGGCCACTGCCGCGCGTCGTAGTACGTCTTGCCCTTCTGTGAGATCGTCGCCCACACGCTCGCGTACGGGATCGCGACTCCGGTCTGGTCGTCGCTGAGCATCACCATCAGGTGAAAGCTCGTCTTCGGCCCCGCCTTGACCATCTGCTCACTCGTGCCGTTGTAGATCACGAACGGCAGCGGAGTAGTCGCCTCAACGCTGATCTTCATCCCCTGCCAGAGGGCCGAGCCGAGCAACTGGGTGGGCACGGCCTTGACCCCGTTCACCGACACGCTGCCGGAGCTGCTGCCCGAGCCCGAGCCCATGTTCATGCCGGCCATGCCGCTCGAGCCGCTCGAGCGCGCCGCCGTGCCGTCGTCGACGAGGGGACGGTCAGGTTCTTTTCCGCGCTGGCGCAACCCGCGAGCAGGGTTGCGAACGCGATCATCGCCGCGGCACGCCGTGCCGCACTGCGGAATCTGTGGCGTCCAAACATCGTGGCGCCTCCTTGGTAGATTGTGAGTTTCCGGCGATCGGGTCCCGCCAGGTGGACGGGACCCTGATCACCGTTGTCAATCGAATTTCGTGGTCGGTCCCGGCTCAGCCCGCCACGGCAATCTCGCGGGGGTTCGGACTTCCGCGCGCGGCGCTGGGAGCCGGTTGTTCGTACGGCACCAGCGCGTACATCGCGTAGGCCAGCAGGACGAACAGCAGGCCGGCGTTGGGGTCGGTCGCGCCGCCCTGAGGGATGCCGCCGAAGCCCTGACCGACCACCCAGTAGAGGAGATTCAAGCCAATCGCCAGCGCGAGAAACAGCTTCGGCCGCCAGTTGACCGCGACCGCCACACCGATCGACCGCCGACAGCGCTGCGAGTAGGACCGCGATCACCACGCCGTCGCCCTTGGCGGCGTTCGCGAACCAATCCTGCACGCTGCTCAGCCAGCTCATTCCCGATGGGGCCGCATTAATCGCGTTGGTTATCCCGCTCGCCCCGCCCGCCTCGACCAGCCACAGCCACGCCATCACCAGCCACAGGGCCGCCCACACGGCTCGTGCGCCGCGGACGCCGAACAACCCTCCGGGGCGTCCATTCGGCCACACCATCGCACCGATCAGCGCGTAAAGCAGCACCGCTCCGGGCGCGCCGGTCAGCGCACTGGCCATCGGGGCGCCACCCATAGGCGTCGTCGCCATGAACATCATCCCGAACGCCTCGCCGAACCACCACACGACCAGAACCCATCCGAACGACGCCACCAGCGACGGCTTGACCGTCGGGCGATACAGCAGTCCGAGTCCGATCGCTATCTGAACCAGCGCGAACCCGGTGTTGAACACGGTCTGGTGACTGTGGAGCGTGGTCGCGCCCCAAGTCACGCTGCTCGATACCCAATGCGGCTGACCCGCCGTCAGGTTCGTCAGCAATTGGATGAAACCCTTCCCATACATGAACGCCTGGAACTGCAACGCCCCGTCCAACAGCCAGATCAACCCCAGCACGGTCTGAACCGTGCGACGGCTGTCCGACGCGAAGTAGACGCGCAGCCCAGACATCGTCGACCCGCGGGACGAACCGACATCGGTTCCCACCGGCAGGTCAGCGGTTCCGGTACTCATGAACCATTGACTCCTTATCGGTAGCAGTGGCCGCCCCTGAAACGATCATTCAGCGAACGCAGAAGCGCACGCTGACCGGCGATTTTCAGAGGAGGCAGAATCCGCAGCGGGCTCGCAAGCGAGCAAGCACCGCGTCTCAGATGAGCGTCGGCGGACCCCGACCCGACCAGCCACTGACCAGCGGCGCCGGACGCACGACCACCGCATCGCGGGGACGCGCCAGAGGCAGCACTGGTCCGATAACAAGCAGATACGGTCGCGCTCGCCGGTGGGCGACCTTGCGCACGAGCCACCGAGCGCCGTGCAGCACCGTCGCCAGCACCAAGCCGATCGACAGCGCGGCCGGGATCGACCACCAGCCTCCGTAACCGAAGATCCCCGCCCATCCGGCTGGGTGCCCGGTCGCGAACAGCCCCTCGAGGAACTCCTGGCAAGCGAAGATCGCGACGAGCGCGGCCGAGCACACAAGCCACATTGCCGTCAGCGACAGCGTCAAGCGAGCCGGCGACGTGTGCCCGGCGAACGCCCGGCCCAACGCCCGCAAGAACACACCGATCGTCAGTGCCAGCAGCAGAACCAGCCATGGCACGACCGAGTGCAGATACGAGTGCCCCGTGCGCTGGAGCTCGATCCCGGCCCTGCTCCCGTACGCGAGCCAGTAGCGCAGCTGATGCACCGCGAAGGCCGCCGGCGGGAGCAGCGCGATATGGGCGAACCCGGCGATCCGAGCACCGATCCCGCGCGGAGCCTGGGCGTCGGTGCGGAGCTGTCGACGACCGTTCATCGGGCTAGCCGGTGGGTGAGAGGTTTGCGGATCGGTCGCGACGGTTCATCCCGACAGGGCGTAGCTGCTGATGTCCTGGTCCAACGTGCCCTCGGAATCGTATTGGCCGGTGTGCACATAGACGACTTTGCCCGCCCGGTTGATGAAGATCGTGGTCGGAAGGTCCCCGACCCCTTGAGGGACGATGTTGGTCATGTTGCTGGTGCTGGTCTGGTAGCTGGGGTAGCTGACGGGATGCGCCGACAGGAACGTGCGAGCATCCCCGGCCGAGTCGTCGGTGTCGGCGCCGAGGAACGCGACCCGCCGTCCGTCGCCGGCGGACGCGGCGGCGAACAGCCCGAACTCCGAACGGCACGGCCCGCACCATGACGCCCACGCGTTGATCACGATCGGATAGCCGCGCAACGCGCGGATGCGCTCGGCAAGCGCGGACTCGTTTCCGAGCAGCTGGTCGGCTTGCTGGTGCAGCGAGGCGAGCGGTCCCGGCGAGCCGGCGAGCGCGTGACTCACGGCCGCGGCGCCCGAGGGGACGCGGACCCGGGCGAGCGCCGCCTTGACATAACGGACCAGATCGCTCGTGCTCGGCCACCCGCCGGTCGACACTTCCCGGTAGTAGAGGAGCTGACCAGTCGAGGAGACCAGAACGAACCACGGCAGCCCCAGGACCTCGTATCCGTCGGCAAGCCTCCCGCTCTGGTCGAGCGCGACCGGATATGACAGCGGATGCGACAGGCGCTTGAGGAAGCTGCTCAGCGTGGTCGAGCTCGGCTCCACGCTCGCCTCGTCGACGGCGGTCAAGTGGGGCAGTCCGGTTCGGGTCGCGATCGCCTGATACCGGTTCAGTGAATCCAACTCCCCGCCGAGACCGCTGGTCTCCTGATCCCAGGTCGCGAAAAACACGAACAACCGGGCGGACTTGCCCGGACCGAGCTTGACCGTCCCACCCCCCGCTCGCGGCACGGTCGCCGGCGCGCTCGGCGCGGTGGGCTGAATCCGCGCGTACGAAACATCCGTACGCACCGACGGACGGCTCGGCAACAAAGCCGAGGCGCTCCGCGCCAGAAGCTGACCCAGTTGCGGGACCGCGGTGTACGACATCTGGGTCACGTACAGCCGCGACAGCCGGCCCTGCCGATCGATCACGAACAGCGCCGGGCGTGTGGGTAATCTCCCCGGCCTCGATCGCCGCCTCGATCCCGTAGTCCTTCCAGACCTGCTTCAACTGAGGCAACGAGCCGGTCAGGAACCGCCACGAGTGAAGCATCCCATGAAGCTCCGAATAGGACCACACGTCCTCGAGCGAGATCGCAGCCGGATTGGCATCGACACCGAGCAGCTGCACCTGAGAGGCGGCCTTGCCCAGCATCGCCTTGGCGTCCAGCATCGCGGTCGTCGTCAGCGGGCACACCGTGGTGCACTCCGAATCGTTGAACGCCAGGATCACGACCTTCCCGCGGAACGAATGCAACGAGACCGACTGCCCGAACTGGTCTGACAGCGTGAAATCGGCAGCCACTCCTCTCACCGGTGTGCCCGGGTCCAGATAGGGATTCGCGGCCAGCGCGTCCGCCTGCGACTGAGCCGGCGAATTCGACCGCACCACGATCACCACGCCCGCGACGAGCAAGATCAGCAACACGGCGCCGCCCGGAATCGCCAACCGCGCGATCGACGGCAGCCTGAACCGCACACCGCCCGACAAACGCGGCCGAGACCAGCCCCGCCGGCGGCCCATCCATCGGACCGCGAACGCCACGCCGCCGACCACCACCAGCGCCAGCACGACGATCCCCAACACGTCATCGGCGCTGCGCCGCGGCGCCGGAGGCTGCCCCGCGGGGGCGGCCCCTTCGGCGGGCGCGGCTGACGCCGCCGGCGTGCTCGCGCTCGAGGGGAGCCTCACGCCGCCCGCTCGAGCAAGCTTGCCCACCGCCGCCTCCGTGGCGTCGAACAACCCGGCCGCACCCGATCCGACCGAGATCCCGGCCAACGCGCGGTACGCCGAGGCCGGTGAGTGGCCCGGCCAGTTGAACCCGAACCCGTTCGGCATCACCACCAACAGCCGCTGCTTGTAAGCCAACGACAGCTCGTAACCCAGGAAGCGGGCATACACCCGCGGCTCGCGCCACAACTCCGTGACCGCACCCAGGTCCTGCGCCCCACCGATGATCGCGACACGAATCGGGAACCCCCGGCCTGCCGTCGCCTTCAACAACGCCCCCAGCCGGACCTGCTGCTGAACCGACAGACCGACCTCAGACCCCGCAAACAGGTTCTGGTACACCAAAACGTCGCTCCCCGGATCCCCGTCCGCCCGCGCCGTCGACACCGACACCGCCACGAGCAGGAGTGCGAGTAGCGCCGCGACACACACCCGCCGGCTCAACGCACGCCCAGATTTCGCGTACGCCGTCCTCAGCCGTCCATCGGCCGACACATCGACGGAGATGCCAAGCGCGCGCGACAAACTACCGCACAGGAAGATACGCCACCCCCACCGCCACCCGCGGCGAGACAACCCAACGAAAACGTCCCGACCGGCACCCTTCTAGGCGCCGGAGCGAGGCCACCTCGACACGCGCTCGCCGAAGAGCCCATCTACAGATCGCGAGCGTCGTGGCCGCCGCTGCTGCTCGTCGAGGCAGCGCGGTCCGGAGTCCCGCTCGTCAGTCCCAGTCGCCAGGACCGCTGCGCACGGCCCACGCAGACAATGAAGTCCGCCTTGCGCCGATCGCACACACCTTTGGTGCGCACCGCATTCGGAGGTCTGCCGCCGCTTCGTCAGGAACTGCATGACCTAGGGGCCGCCGGCCACGTGGCTGCCGGTGCGAACGAGCTCCAGGAGCCTCGCGTCGGGCCCGACGCGGTTCGTCCGATACTGATGGAAGTCGTCCGAAGCGGACGCGAGATCGGCGGTGAGGGCGGCTGCCGGTGGCAGAGACGAAGCAGGTGCGCGGGGCACTGTCTTTGGCGAGGACACGGGAAGCCGCGGCTAGAACCGGAGCTCTTCTTGGGCACGGTCTGAGTGTGTGAGACCGGGGCGCGTTAGCTCATGAAGAACTGTTGGTAGATGAGGAAGATGTTCATCGCGCTGATGGCGGCGGCGATGGTCCAGGCGGAGGTCATGAGGATGCGGCCGTTGACGTGGACGCCCATGATGTCGCGCCGGCTGGTGAGCATTACCAGTGGGATGAGCGCGATCGGGATGCCGAAGGAGAGCACGACCTGGCTGAGGACGAGCGCTTTGGTGGGGTTCATGCCGATGGCGATGACGATGAGCGCGGGGATCATCGTCAGCCCGCGGCGGAGGAACAGGGGAATCTTGCGGTTGATGAACCCGCCCATCACGACTTGGCCGGCGTAGGTGCCGACGCTCGAGGAGGAGGCGCCGGAGGCGAGCAGGGCCACGGCGAACGCGATCGCGGCGCCGCCGCCGACGAGGTGTCCGAACTGGGCGTGTGCCTGTTGGATTGTGCTGATGCCCGAGAGCGCTGGGGTGTGGAAGAGTTTGGCGGCGACGGCGAGCATCGCGAGGTTAACGATGCCGGCTAGGCCGAGGGCGATGTAGACGTCGAGGCGCTCGAAGCGCAGCACGCGCTTTTTCTCGGCGTCGTTGCGGGTTGCCATCCGGCCCTTGGTCAGCGCCGAGTGGAGGTAGATCACGTGGGGCATCACGGTCGCGCCGACGATCCCGACCGCGATGTAGAGCTCGGTGTTGCCGCCTTGCAGGCCGGGGATCAGTCCGTGCAGCGACTTGTGCACGGACGGCCCGATGCGGAGCGTCTCGTATAGGAAGCCGGCGAAGATGATCCCGAGCAGGGCGCTGATCGCGAGCTCGAACTTGCGAAAGCCGAGCGCTTGGAGCGCGAGGATCCCGAACGCGATCGCGCCGGTCATCAGCCCGGCCACGAACAGCGGCACCCCGAACAGCAGGTTCAGCCCGATCGCGGCGCCGAGGAACTCCGCGATGTCGGTCGACATCGCCATGATCTCGGCTTGCACCCACATCCCGAAGGTGAACGCGCGATGGTATTTGGCGCGCACCACCTCGGGGTAGTTGAGGTCGGTGACGATCCCGAGCTTGGCTGACAGGTACTGGATCACCATCGCGACCAGGTTCGCCGCGAGCACGACCCACAACAGGATGTAGCCGAACTGCGCGCCGCCCTGCACGTTGGTCGCGAAGTTGCCGGGGTCGACGTACGCGATTGAGGCCACGAACGCGGGACCGAGCATGAACAGAGTCGCTCGTACCCTCCCGCGCGAGAGCAGACGCTCGAGCGCGCTCTCCTCGAGTACCCCGCCGACGGGGAGGGTTTGGCCGGCGCCCGCGCCCTCGAGCGCGGGGACCGGGCCTGGCGGCGGGGTCAACGCTCGTCTCCGTCGATCTCGATCCGCATCGCACGGGCGAGCTCGCCGCCGATCGGATGCTCACGCCCACCGAACCGAACGAACACCGGCCCACCGAACGGCTGGCGATCCACGACCTCCAGGCGAGCGTCCAGACTGATGCCGAGCTCGGCCAGGTATCGCAGCATCTTCGGGTCAGAATCAGACACGCGAACGAACCGTCCCGTGGTACCGACCGGGAGTTCGTCGAGGCTGCGGGTTGGGCGCTCGGCAATCTCGAACAGCGGCGTGGGGATCGGATCGCCGTGCGGGTCGACGGCCGGGTCACCCAACCGCGCGGCGATCAGCGCCTCGAGCTCCTCGGAAATCACATGCTCGAGCACCTCCGCCTCGGCGTGCACACGATCCCACGACATCCCGAGCTCCTGAGCGAGAAACAGCTCGAGCAGCCGGTGATGACGCAGCACCTCCAAAGCAACCCGGCGGCCCTGGTCGGTCAGCCGCACCCCGTGATAGGGCTGATGCTCGACGATCCCGACCTCGGTCAGCTTGCGCACCATCCCGGACACCGACGCCGGGGTCACCCCGAGCCGGGCCGCGAGATCGTTCGTCGATACCGCCGAGCCGCTACGAGCCTCCAACGCATACAGCGCCTTCGCGTAATCCTGCACCGACGCCGAAACCGGATGTTCAGCTGATCCCACGATGAGATTATGGCATGCCTAATAATTTGTGTCAAGGCGTCGAAACCCTGTATGCCGAGCAGAGATACGCCTCCCGCACCCACGATCACCCGAGCGTCCCGGACCTCCCTCAGATGTCCAGACGAGCCAATCGGCCCGAGAGCCAGCAGCCCTCCAATGCGGGGAAGGCCTAGCTACGCACGCTTTGCCCGCGACCGGCAACCAGCACCGCCTATCCCGTGCCCCCTCGCACAACTTGCAGCACTGCGGAGCCAACGCCAACCTCGCCGTGGTGCCTTCCCGGCATTTCGACAGCGATCCAATCGCACCGCTTGCCCGTCGGCGATCCTCAGCTAACTCAGCGCCGTTAGCTCGACCCTCGGCGCGTAGGGACTTTGCAAACGATCGGCCCCTCCCGCTAAGGAGACCAGCACGAGCGGTGGCCGCATGTCGGCGGACACCTGCAGCGCCGGCTGGATGCAGAAGAGCCGTTTTGACTATTGATGGGCACACCTGCTTTCCCACCGCGACGCGTACCTCGCCCGACTCAACGAGCCACATGTTAAGCGCGGATAGGGGGAGCCGTGCCTGCTTAGCCTGTGATTGCACTAGACCGCGCGGTCGCTCACGTGGCTCCCCCGCGGACGAACTGCGGTAGCGGTGGTGTCCGGGCAACGAGCAGTCGCCGCCCCAATCGCGAAGCGGGAGCGCGACCGGCGAAGCCCGCGAGGACCGCACCTGATTGCTCGGCGTTAGGGCCGCGGTTTTGCCCAGTCGCGGATCAGTGCGTTCTACGGATGCCGCTGAAGAGGACAGCGACCAGACTTGGTGCCTCACCTAGAAGCAGACAATCAAGCCGGAGTTTCCCTGGGTTCGGAGGCTGACGGTGTAGTGGTTGGTCTGGTGACAAAGGGTGGGCAAATCACACGCTCACCGTTGGTACAAGAAGTAACGAGCGGCCGCGCCTGGCAGGCGCGGCCGTTCGTCGCTCGGCAGGCGATGGAGGTGCTCTCGTCGGCCGGGGGCGCCGCCGCACAGATCCCGATCTGCGGTCGCGGGCCGCGGGAGCAAATCGCCCCGACGGCCGACCGCGCGTCTCGGTCCGACCGGCACCCACGCGGACTGGACCAGCCGCGCGTGGCTCATCGTCCCGCCGCTAGGCGCGTCGATGAACGCCAGCGTGTATCACCCAACTCGGCCGCGCTCGCAAGGACAGAGTCGGTGAGGGACACGTCCGGAATTTCGACATCCGGAAACTGGCGCCGATTCGGATCATCACCGGGGCAAGGATCCGGCGGGATCAAGATGCGTTCGCTCGACCCCCGCCGGGAACCGGGGCCGGCGGCCTCTCCTCGCAATGGTGCGTGGGGTTAGGGCCGCGACCCGCGGCGGCGGTGGTCGAGGGCGTCGAGGATGAGGTCGAGCCCCCAGGTGAACTCGAGGGCGTTGTCGTATCCGGACTCGGGGAGCTTCGTTGCGATTTCGGCGAGGTACGGGTAGTCGTCGAGCGCGCCGATCGCGCGAGCTCTTCTCTGCGCGGCTTCTCCGGCGTCGCGGGGTGTGTGGAACCCGAGTGTCTTTTCCTGGAGCGCGAAGCCGTAGATGTAGGCGTCCTGGACCGAGTAAGCGTGGATCGCGTTCTGGAACGAGAAGCCCGCCTCGCGCAGGCAGCCCATGACCGCGTTGTGGTTTTGGAGGTTGGCCGGCCCAGGGTTCCGCGTCTCCATCAGCCCGATCGCCCAGCTGTGGCGCTTGAGCGCATCGCGGGCCGAGATCGCGCGGCGTCGCATCGCCGAGCGCCAGTCGTCGTCGATCAAAGGAGACTCGATCTCGCCGAAGACGATGTCGACCATCCCATCGAGGAGCTCGTCCTTGTTCGCCACGTGCTTGTAGAGCGCCATCGGCACCACGCCGAGCTGTTGCGCGAGCCGGCGCATGCTGAACCCGTCAAGCCCGTCCTCGTCGGCGAGCGCTACGGCGGTCTGAAGCACGAGCGGTCTGCTCAGACGCGTCCGGCCGGTGTTGGTCTCTCGGCTCATTCGCTTGACAAGTGTACGGCGTACACCTATAGTCCTCAGCAGAGTGTACGTCGTACACCAACGGACAGGGAGTTGACGACCATGGAAAGTTCAGGACAGGCGCCCGCACCTTCGCCGGGCGGCGGTGTGCCGCCGGGCGGTGGCCACGACTACCCGCTCACCTACTCGGTCGACTATCCCGACCGCAGCCTCAACCGCCTCAGCACCGCCCTTCGCATCTTCATGATCATCCCGATCGCGATCCTCGCCGCGACCCTCGAGGGCGGCAGCTTCGGAGCCACCGCCGGAGGCACCGGCGCCCGCTACGCCGGGGGCGGCATCGGGATCCTCGTCATCCCCGTGCTGCTGATGCTGCTGTTCCGCAAGAAGTACCCGCGCTGGTGGTACGACTGGAACCTCCAGCTGACCCGCTTCACCAACCGGATCGCCGTTTACTTCGCGCTGATGGACGACCGCTACCCCTCCACCGACGAGGAACAGGCCGTCCACCTGAACTTCCCTTATCCCGATGCCAAGCACGACCTCAGCCAGGGCCTGCCGCTCGTCAAGTGGCTGCTCGCGATCCCCCACTACATCGTGCTGTTCTTCCTCACCATCGGCGCGTTGCTCGCCGCCATCCTCGCGTGGTTCGCGATCGTCTTCACCGGACGCTACCCCCGGTCGCTGTTCGACTTCATCGAGGGCGTGATCCGCTGGCACAACCGCGTCGCGGCCTACGCCTTCCTACTGATCACCGACCGCTACCCGCCGTTCAGCCTGCAGCCCTAACGGACGGGCTGTGGCCGGGATGAGCTGCCCGGTCGCCCGCGAGCATTTATCGCGCCGTGGGACACGTTCTCCAAATCAGCGGCGTCACGCACTCGCGCGCGGCGAGGCTAACTACCCCTAACACCATTCGCGAGGTCACAACGTGCGACTTCGGAGCACACGTGTCACTCGACACCAAAGGCTGGATGCCGGCACCAATGGCCCACACCATGCTCGCCATCATCACCCAATCGCTCGTCGCAGACCGCGTACCCGCTCTGATCACTGGCTGGATCCCCGCGCTCGATCATGAGATGACCCGCTGGAACGCCCAAAGCTGACGGGCACAGTTCGCAAGCTCCCGCTCCGCCTTGGGTCTGTAGGAGCAGGCGGCGGCGACGCGGTCAGACAGTCCGCAGCCCCTGGTGTTGCGAGCAACGTGCCGCCGGCTCGCCGGGCTCTCGCAAGGGACGGTCGCTCACGATTCCCCCTCATCAGCAGCGCGCCGGACGTGGTCGGCGACTTGCCGGTTGGCTGGCCCAGATGCGATCTTGCTCAGGCGTGCACGTGGCCCTCACCGTCGATCACGGATCTGGTCAAAGGACGCAAAACCTGTGACCAGATAGCCAGAAATCCCCTGGTAATCTGACGGTAACTGGTCACAGGATGAGGTCGGGGGCGACCCGCAAACTCCTGTAAAACAGCCTAATTCGATGCGGGAGAGCGCCTGGATCGCACCCAGGAGGTCGGGGGTTCGAGTCCCCCTAGCTCCATCACTAAAAGCCCTCCAAATCGGAGGGTTTTTTGTTGCCGCCACTTCAAAGTGAGAATGAGTCTCAGGTTGGGCATCAGAATTGGGCATCAAACCGAGAAGCCGGACGGACAGCCGTCCTCGGACTGCAGCCACGCCCGGTGCGCGAGCCTCCAACCACTCGTCCGCCGCAGCACGCTCGGCAACCGCTACGTCGCCCGCGCTGTCGCCTGACGCCTAGACCCCTCACCAGGTCGGCGCGGCCGCTTTGCTCGGGGACCGGCAGCGCGTCAAGTGCTGGTGCGGTCGGCGGAGGATGGAATGGAGGTCTCCGTTGTGCGGCTCGCGCGCGCCCTGGCGCGAGAACGCTCCACCTCCCGTCGGGCCTGGTGATCGCGGGACTGTGGCCGGCTTCCCGGGCTCGTCACCACGGTCTACGGAGGCGGTCTGGGCCGACGGTGCCGGAAGCGACCCGTACGGGCGAACCGGTCCGGCCGACGCGCGGCTCAGAGCGAGCGTTGCTATGCCGCCGTGAGCGACCGGGTGTCGTAGCCTCGCCAGTGGTTACGACGATCCTTCGAGCGCGGCGGTCCAATCTGCGACGATCCAGCTGGGATCGTCGGGACTGACCTTCACGGGGATGCGTGAGCCTGGGTACATCAGCGAGAGGGCGGCGGGCGGCACCGGGTTGCCGACGTTCACTTGGTAGGACGGCTTTCCGTCGACGAACACGTTGTAGATGAACGCGTAAATATCGAGCCCGGCCGGGTTCTGTATACCGAGCGGACGGGTCTCCACGATTACGGCCTCGGATGATGTGCCGTTCGCGAGGACGTCGTCCGCGCTGGCCCTGCGTGTCACCGTCGGAGGAGTCCGGAAGTCGATCGCAATGCGGCTCGTGACGGATCGGTCGACGTAGACGGTGACCTCGGTCTGACCGCGCTCGATCCGAAATAGCGCTTCCTGGGGCACCGCCTGAAGGACGGTCGCACGGTAGGGGTCGAGATCCTCGAGGTGAACCTCGATCTCGAAGATGCGTATCGCCCGGTCGTCCGAACCGACCATGCGGTGCGTGTGTTGCATGCGGATGATCACACCGCGGGCAGGCAGCCCGTGGTCAAGCACCTGCTGGTCGACTCCGATCGATGGCAGCCCCGGCTTCAGGAACAGCTTCACGAGCTTGTCGACAAACACTCCAGCGCTCCGGCCGCGCCGACCTGGATAATCGTGAGCATGGCAGCCTGGGTCGCTTGGCTGCCGGCGCGTTCACGCATGGGTGATCGTGAACTTGGCGGTACGGGGGCCGGAGCGTCCGCTCGAATTGCTCGCGGTGATCGTCAGCGTGTAGGCGCCTGGAGCGAGCCTGTCCTTCTTCGACAGCCGGCCCTCGAAGATGATCTTGTCGGTGCCGGCGTGGCCCGTGAGGATCAGGGTGCCGGCCGTGACGGTTCGCATACAGTGGCGATCGTGCTCGTTGCGTCGGGTCGGCGCGGCGCACCGGTGCTTGACCTTGCGGCCCGTGACGCGGTGGGTGAACGTGAGCTCGATGGTCGCCGGGGTGTTCAGGTTGAACGTGAACGTGGTGCCCACGGGCGGTTTGCGCGTGTGCCTGACCGACGCGATGCTTGCTAACCGCCCGCCTTCGCGCCACGTCTTGTGCGATGTGTGGATCGCGCCGAGCGACGGTACCGGCGGCGCGACTGAGTAGGTGATGGTCGTGGTCGCGCCCATGCCGTCGTTGGCGGTCGCGGTTACCGTGAAGGCGTGCGATCCGATTGTGACGGTGTCGATCGGCGCGCCGCTCGCGATGGGACCGGCGCACGCGCTGATAGTCGCCGGCGTCGGTACCGCGCATACGTAGGACGCCGTGACGGCCTGGCCCTGGATATAGGTGGCGCCGTTCGCGGGCGCTGCGATCGAAATGGTTGGTGGTGGGCAACTCGGCGAGGGGGCCTCGTAGGCGCCGACGTCGGGCAGCGCGGGCGCACCGCAGGCGTGGGCGACTGCGCGCGGCGCGCCCGTCACGTCGGTCTCGCCGGCCTGCACAACCGCAGGGTCACCGGCGTCGAACAACGCTGAGTTCGGCGCCAGACTGAGGTCGCTGCCGTCGAAGCTGTTGTACAAAGGCAGCGCGTCGATGTTGGTGCCCGAGCCCGGCGACGGGACGCCGCTGCCCGCGGTCTGCGTGTAGTCGGTGTGGCCGAGATCCCAGTTGATTGCCTGGCTGCCGGTCACGATGTCGTCGTTAGTGCCGGCGCCGCTGGTGTCGATCGCGCGGAGGATCGTGTTGCGCGTCTGCACGTGCGTACCGATGGCCGCCTGGCTGACGTCCAGTGCGTGCGGCGGCCCGGAGTTCGGCGCCGTCGAATCCGAGCGAGCCAGCACCGAGTCGAAGATCAACGAAACCAGCGGGACCTCGGCCTCGCTCATCGACGTGGATGGCACCGCGACGCCGGTGTAGAGCGTCCCGGCAGCTGGCCCGATGACACTGTCTCGGGCGGTCAGGGTCGGTGCATCGCCTTCGTCGCGGAGCACCAGTCCGGCTGCCGACGCGCGGATGAACGTCCGGGTGATGCTCGCATTCGCATCGGTGTCGAACAGCCCCGTTCGCCCGATGAGCGTGCTGTCAGCGACCGAAACCGGATCGCGATCGGTGTCCACACTCGCGATGATCGAGATCGAAACGACGAAGCCGAGCGGGGCCGGCGTGACGACCGTCGAACCGTCCACGGTGAGCGTCCCCCCGGCTCCCGAGATGCTGATCCCGTCTGCGTAGCCAAACACCAGAGAGTCCTGCACTACCGCCTTGGTTCCGGTGAGCAAGAGCGCATAATCGATGACGTCCGGGTTGGCGGGGTTCGATTGCAGCAGCAGGCAATTTGCCACGGTCAGCGTTGGCGAGGAGGGAGAGTGGTCCCAGATTGCCGGCTCCACCTCCCCGCCGTTCCCGTCGTCGAACACCCCGCCCCGGACCCTCAGCCCCCGGACGCTTGCCTGCGCGTTGCTCACGGTCAGCCCGGGCGAGTCGGTAGAGCTCGCATCGATGGCCGTGTTGGTCGCTGGGTTGAACGACCCCGCCGTTCCCGCGCCGGCCCCGACGAACGAAAGTGGCGTCGAGGTCGAGACCGCCTCCGGGAAAATGCCAGGCCCGATCTGGATCGTGTCCCCGGCTGATGCGTGGCCCACAGCGTTCTGGATCGTGAGGCAAGGCCCCGCCGGGCTCGTGCACGCGTTGCTGCCGCCGCTGTCGTTCCCGCCGTTGGCGGCGGTCGCGACATAGCGGGTGATCGCGGCACTCGCGACGCTCACGCCAAAGCCGAGACAGACAACGACGGTCAGCACGGCGATGATCAATCTGCGTTTAGTCATGTCCAGCTACGAGCGCTCGGCGCGGCTTGAGGATGTCGTCGGCCCATAGCTCGGTCCGCTCAGGTTCGCCGATCGGCGGCGCGTTGTCGTGAGGGACCATCCCTCAACTTTTCGCGCTCGGCCGCTGCTGCCGGTTACCTTCCGGCACGGCAGCCCCCGCCCTGTCGGGCAGCGGCTCGCGTTCACGGTAGTTTTCCGGGATGGGCTGGTTGCTGGAGCGTGATCGGGAGCTCGAGCTCATCGGTGTACTGCTCGAGGGTTGCGTTGCGGGAGACGGCGGGGCGCTGCTGGTCGAGGGACCAGCTGGGATCGGTAAGACAGCACTGCTGGAATCGGCGAGCGGGCGGGCACGCGAAACCGGGGTGCGGGTGCTGGGGGCGCGGGCCGGCGAGCTCGAGCGAGAGCTCGCGCACGCGGTCGTGAGGCAGCTATTCGAGCCGTCGCTCGCAAACGTCGGGGCTCGGGAGCGCGCCACGTTGCTGGCGGGCGCCGCGGCTCTCGCGGCGCCGGTAGTCGCGCCCGGTCCGGCGCCGGCGACGTCCTTGGTTTCAGACCACGCCTTCCCGGTGATTCACGGCCTCTATTGGTTGACGGCCAACCTCGCCCGCCGCGGTCCCGTACTGCTGGTCGTCGACGATGCGCATTGGTGCGATCGACCATCGCTGCGTTTCTTGCTCTACCTCGCGCGGCGGCTCGAGGGACTGTCGGTCGCGATCTTGCTAGCCGCGCGGATGCGCGAGCCGGATGGCGAGGTGCAGCTGCTCGATCAGATCGCCGCTGAGCCGATGACGCGCGTGCTGGCGCCGGCCGCGTTGAGCGTCGGCGCGGTTGGCGAGCTGGTGCGGGCCAGCCTCGGCAGCCCGGATCAGCGGTTCGTGTTGGCGTGCCACGACGCCGCGGGGGGAAATCCGTTCCTGACGCGCGAGCTGCTAGGGGCGCTCGAGCGTGACCGGATCTCGCCGACCGCGACGCGCAGCCGGACAGGTCAGCGAACTCGGGCCACGCACGGTCCGGCGCGCGATCGTACTGCGGCTCGCGCGGCTGCCCGGCTCGTCGGGCAGACTGGCGCAGGCCGTCGCCGTGCTGGGCACCGGAGCGCAGTTGCGCCATGCCGCGTCGCTCGCGGGCCTGGACGAGCGCTCGGCATCCGCGGCTGTCGACACGCTGGCTGCTGTGGAGATCCTCAAACCGCAACTGCCGCTGGAGTTCGTGCATCCGATCGTTCGCGCCGCGGTGTATGACGATCTCGCCCCTGCCGCACGCTCGCTTGCGCACACGCGGGCCGCCCGCCTGCTCGCCGCTGAGGACGCCGACCCCGAGCAGGTCGCAGCACAGCTGCTGGCGTGCGAGCCTGCCGGCGAGCCGTGGGTCGCGGAGCAGCTCCACGCTGCGTCTCGCACGGCGCTCGCGCGGGGTGCCCCCGAAACCGCCCGCGCGTATCTCGAACGGGCGCTTGCGGAGACGCGAGGATCGCCGGATCGTGCGTCGCTCCTCTACGAACTCGGGCGGGTCGAGGCACTGACGCGCGATCCGCTCGCGCTCGCGCACCTACAGGAGGCATTGCGGCTGAGCGACGACCCCGCCGCGCGTGCGCTGATCGCCGACCAGCTGTTCGGCCTGCTGCTGTTCGCCGGACAGTGGGACGCCGCGCTCGCAATGGTCGACTCGGCGCTACACGAGCTCGCTGGCGGCGATCCCGACGCGGTGACGCGGCTCGAGACGATGCGCGCAGCGATGGCAGGCGTCGACCCGCGGCTGGTTGAGCACGTCGACCGCGATCACGCTCGACTCAAGGGGCTCGCCCGGCGGGGCGGGACGGCGTCACGACCGCTGTCGGTGCTGCTCGGCGTTCTCGCCGCGTGGCGCATCGACGACATCGATCAGACCGTGGGGCTTATCGAGCGCGGGCTCGACGGCGGTCGACTGCTCAAAGAGGAGGACGCCGAGGCATGGCTCCCACAGGCACTGACCGCGCTGATCGCCGTCGATCAGCTCGACCGGGCGCAGCGACTGGCGGACGAGATCCTCACAGATGGATCGAGGCGAGGGTCGGTGTTCGGGGTTTCAGCCGGCTCGTCGTTCCGCGGCTGGGTGCACTCGCAGCGCGGCGCGCTGCGCGACGCCGAGGCCGACCTCCGGGTCGCGTTCGGACTCGCTGTCGAGCACGGGTTGACGTTCGCGCTGCCGTCGATCTTCAGACACGCGATCGACGTTATGCCCGAGCGACCCGGGCTCGCCGACGTCGCTGCGCTCGTCGAGCAGGTGGAGCTTCCCCCCGCATTTGAGGCCACGGCTCAAGGCGCGCAGCTGCTCGACGTCCGCTCCCGGTTGCGGCTGCTGCGGGGCGAGGTGCCCGCAGCGATAGCGGATCTCCGCCGCTGCGGCGAGATCCTCGACGCCACCCACTTGACCAATCCGATCATGTCGTCGTGGCGCTCAACGCTAGCGCTCGCGCTGCGAGTGACCGCGCCCGACGAAGCGGCACAGCTCATCGCCGAGGAACTGGACCTTGCCCACGCCACCGGGCTGCCGCGACCACTCGGGGTCGCCCTCCGCGCCGCAGGGCTGCTCGCGGGCGATGAGCGCGGAATCAAACTGTTGAGCGACGCGGTCTCGACCCTTGAGCAGTCCCCCAGTACGCTCGAACAGGCGCGCGCGCTGACAGATCTCGGCAGCGCGCTCCGACGCGACGGCCGGCGCGCCGAAGCCCGCGAGCCGCTGCGCGAAGGCGTTCAGCTCGCGCGCCATTGCGGCGCCGAACGCCTCGCCGAGCGGGCCGAGCGAGAGCTGCAATTGGCAGGAGCAAAGCCCCGCCGACTTGCGTTCAGCGGCGCCGAATCGCTGACCGCCTCGGAGCTGAGGATCGCCGAGATGGCGGCAAGCGGGCTGACGAACCAGCAAGTCGCCGAGGCATTGTTCGTGACCTCAAAGACGGTCGAGAACCACCTCGGCCGTGTCTACCAGAAGCTCGGCATCCACTCACGCGACGCCATCGCGGACGCACTTCGAGCCGCCGGGACCTCGGCGACAGGGCCTACGACGTCGCCCGCCGAGTAGTCCAGCTCCTAAAAGATGAGGGAGGATCCCTCACGACGAGATGACGCCGGGAGGAGATACTTCGGCGCGTGCCCGTTGACAAGCGCCACACGCGGACCGTGACCCTCGAGGTCGACCCAACGAGCGACCCGATCCAGGGGATCGCACGCGACGAGCGCGGAGCGGAACGTACGTTCAGCGGCTGGGTCGGCCTCGCCGCAGCCCTCGAGCATGCCCTCGAGCTGGACTCGCCGCCCGCCTCCTGGGTCGGTACGAAGGCGAGACCAGAGTGACGCTGACCAGCGCGGCCGCAGTTACCAGGGTGGTCATGCTCGGGCTGGTCATCGCGGTCGCTTCGTCGGTGGCTTGGCCCGCGATGGCCTCCGCTGCCGTGGTTTTCGACGCTGCGCCGGCGATGGACACCAACCAGACCTCGGCGACGTTCCGGTTCCACGAGAGCAGCGGTCCGGCGGGATTTGAGTGCAAGTTGGATTCGGCCAGCTTCAGCGCCTGCACATCACCAGTCAACCTCTCGAATCTGTCCGAGGGTGCGCACGCATTCTCGGTGGAGGTGACGACCGGTGCTAGCCAGCCGACGCCGAGCACCTACACATGGACGGTCGACCTGACGCCGCCGGCGACACAGGTCACGGGGCGCCCGCCGGCGCTGACCAACTCGACGACGGCCACGTTCACGTTCATCTCCCCGGACCCGACGGCGACGTTCCGGTGCTCGCTGAACGGCGCGCCGGCGCAGTCGTGCACGTCACCGGTCGTCTACTCGGGCCTCGCCGACGCGACCCGGTCGCTGCTGATCCAGGCGGTCGATCCGGCGGGGAACGTCGACCCGACGGCGCAGCCGATCGTCTGGACCGTGGACAGCACGCCACCGGACACCGCGATTGACAATCCCGGGAACGTCGTCGCGATGGACTTCGTGTCTTTCTCGTTCACCTCGACCGAGGCCGGCTCGACCTTCCAGTGCGCGTTCGGGAACGCGCCGTTCGCCGCGTGCAGCTCGCCGGATGTCGTCGATGTGCCGGATCCGGCGCGCACGTGTTCAAGGTCCGAGCGATCGACGGGGCCGGGAACGTCGATCCGACGCCGGCCGTGTATCGGTGGACGAGCGACCTGACGCCGCCCCAGCGGCCGAAGGTCACGATCTTCCCGGACCCGGTCGCGAGTGCAGGCCGGGTCGCGCCGGTGCCGGTCGCCCAGCGGAATCCGGGGCTCGGCGTGACGTTCACGAACCCCGCGGTGAAGATTCTGAGCACGCCGGCGTTCACGCTCGCGACCCGGCTCCGGGCCCAATGGTCGAGCGATTCGACCGCCAAGTCCTACGACGTCACGATCGAGTCGTTCCCACAGGACTCGACCGGGATGGACTACCACGGCGAAGACGTTGACTT
>CAVYQJ010000005.1:0-655680 GCA_963770615.1 uncultured Solirubrobacterales bacterium
CGCGCCGCGCTCGACTGGTTCGAGGCCGACCACCGTGTGGCCGACAGTGGCCTCTGCGCGACCGGGCATTGCACCGGCGGCCACTTGGGCTTCCGTGCCGCGTTCGACCCGCGCGTGCGCGCCACGGCGCTTTGGTACCCGACCGGCCTGCACGACGGGGAGCTGGGCAGGGACGATGATGCGGGCTCGCTCGGCCGCGCGCTGGAGATCCGCGGGGAGATGCTGCTGATCTTCGGCACCAGCGACCCGCACACGCCGGAGGCGGGCCGTGCCGTGATCAAACGCGGACTGGAGAAGGCAGGCGTCGAGTTCCGCTGGCGCCTGTACGACGCCGAGCACGCCTTCGGGCGCGACGTTGGGCCACGGTACGACCCCGAGGCGACCGACGCCGCGTTTGCCGAGACCGTTGCCCTGCTAGGGCGCACGTGATCATCTGGGTGGCCTGAGTGTTTCGCAACGACGGTTGCAGCGGTCGCGAACGGAGTGCCGGGCAGGTTAGCCTCGCGACCCGGTGATTGGTTCCTGCACGCTCGAGCGGGTGGCGTTGCGCGTGGACGCTGGAGGATCGCGGCCGCGCTTGTCGCGGCGGCGGCCGTTGTCGCGGTTGGCGCGTCGGTGAGCCGAGGCGACCTGGCGGGCCGCTCATCCCGCGCCCAGCATCAGCACCAGGCCAGGCAGCTGCGATCGGCGATCCACGCCGACACCACCGCGATTCGGAGCTTCGAGGGATCGATCTCAGCCCTCCAGGCCCGGCTTGCGGTCGTGCAACACAGGTTGGTCGTCGACGAGGACCTGCTCGCCCAGGTTCGCCTGGAGCTGACGCGCGCCCGCGATCGGGTGGCTGAGCTCAAAGTGCAGTACGCGCGCGACCGCCGGCTGCTGGCTGAGCAGCTCGTGGCCAATTACGAGACGCCGCCGCCGAGCCTGGTCGACGTGGTGCTCACGTCCACCGGGTTTCAGAATCTGCTGAGTGAAGTGGACGCGCTCAAGGCGATCGCGCGCGCCAATGCTCACGTCACCGAACTCGTGGGTGAGACGTGGGCCGCGGTGGCGGCCGAAGCTCGGCGACTGGCCGCGCTCGAGGTGCGGCGAGACCGGTCGGCGGCCGCCGTGCTGCCGAGCGCAACGAGATCGTCCAGCTCCGGCTCTCGATCGTCGACCGCGAACTCGCCTCCGCGCACGACCGCGCGAGCAAGCAGGGCCAACTGTCTGCGCTCCAGAAGACACTGCACACGAGGAGGCCGCGCTTCAGCGCCAAGCCACACTCGCGGCGGCTGCCGCCTTCGGGTCCGAGCGCCTCCCGGTCAAGACGACGTCCGGCCCGTACATCGACCCGCTTCAGTTCGTCAATCTCTGGGAGCGCACGGACCAGGGCGTGGACGCCACGATGCCGGTCGGAGCGCCGATCCTGGCGCCTAGCCAGGTCAAGATTCTCGCGATCGAGCCGGATTGGTATCTCGGCCAGCCGCTGGTGTACTGGGAGCTGCTCGCCGGACCCGACGCGGGCATGGAGCAGTACGTGGCCGAGGAGATCACCGACATTGCCGCGCCCGGCAGCGTCTTGCAGCAGGGGCAGGTCATCGCTCGCTACGCGGCCAGCGGCACTGGTATCGAGTACGGCTGGTCAACACCCGACGGTGTCACGCTCGCCGTGGCGACCAGCGGTTATGAGGAAGGAGAGGTCACGCCCGCCGGGGTGAGCATGCGCAACTGGCTCAACAGCCTAGGCGCGAACGCCGGACCGAGCTAGCGAGCCGTCCGGCGGCTTTCACGGAGCGCGACCGCCCGGCGGTTATTCAGATGGTCGGTGCCTGTCACGGGTTTGCGTTGGTAGGTTGACTACGTGATCGCGCTACAGCCGGTGGACAGGGTTCGGGTGACGGTGCTGGTTGACAATCTCGTCGATCCGCTGCTGGTTGATCGTGGCGCGATCTGGCGGCTGAACTGGCCGAGGGCGCTCAACGGCGCGCTTCCCCGCGCAGCCGCCGCCATCATGCCGGACGGCGGTGTTCCCGACTCGCTGATCGCCGAACCAGGCTTCTCGGCGCTGGTCCGGATTGAGCGCGAGGGTAATGAGCGGACGTTGTTGTTCGACACCGGCGTCTCGCCAAACGGAATGGTCGAGAACATGCGCCGACTCGGTGTGTCGCCGAGCGACATCGAAGTGATCGTGCTCAGCCATGGGCACTGGGATCACGTCACCGGCATGGAGGGACTCGTCGGGGCGCTCGGCCGTCGGAACCTGCCGGTGATGATCCACCCCGAGTTCTGGAGTCGGCGGCGGATCAGCTTTCCCGGCCTGGACCCGAGCGAGCTACCTGCGACCAGCCGGCGAGCGCTCGAGGGCGTCGGGTTTCAGATTGTCGAGGAGCGCCAGCCTTCGTTCTTGCTCGACGGCGCGGCACTCGTCACCGGTGAGGTTGACCGGACGACGGAGTTCGAGACGGGTTTCAAAGGACACGAAGCACTGCACGGCGGCCACTGGCAGCCCGACCCATTGATCCTCGACGACCAGGCGCTCGTGTTGCGCGTGCGCGACCGCGGCCTGCTCGTCTTGAGCGGCTGCGGGCACGCCGGCATCGTCAACACCGTCCGGTACGCCCAACGGCTGACCGGGGAGCATCGGGTCGCGGCGATCATCGGCGGGTTCCATCTCAGCGGTCCGATGTTCGAAGCGATCATCGAGCCGACGATCGATGCGCTTGCAGAGCTATCGCCGGAGCTCTTGGTGCCCGCGCACTGCACGGGTTGGCGAGCGGTCCACCGGATCGCCAGCCGGTTCCCGGACGCGTTCGCGATCAGCACCGTTGGCACGACGATCGAGCTCTAACCGTTGTCGCCGCTGCATCGAAGGTTCAGGCCGTCACCGCGCCACCTACGCGCTGGAAGCCCCCTGTGACCCAATCGACGATTAGACGGCCGTACTCATCGGACGCCTGCTCCCACGCAAAGTGGCCGGCGTCGAGCGGGTGGATGGTGCTGTTGGGCAACAGGTCGGCGAGGTACTGGTTGTTGGACCAGGGCACCAGGTCGTCCTCGCGTCCGGCGAGAATCTGCGCCGGCGTGGTGATCGAAGGCAACAGGCCGCGCAGCACCGGGTTCTGCTCGGGGTAGTGGCGGACAAAGCGAGCCGACTCAGCAAAGCGTCCGAGGTCGTACGCGCTCACGTAGTCCTCATGCACGTCGGGCTCGCGATCGGCAGCCGCCACAGGCTCGACGGCGAACCCGACGTTGGTTCGAGCATCCAGCCCTCGGACGACGTCGAGGCTCGGGGCCTCGATGACATCCTTGAGCGCGCCGCCGACCTCGATGGGAACCCGCACCGCGCCTCCACCGATGGTCAAGCTCGTCACGCGGTCCGGGGCGTTGGCCGCCAGGAACAACGCGGCGGCGGTGCCCACGTCCGGGCCGACGATGTGCGGTGTGCCCAGGTCCCATTCGTCGATGAGGCGCGCGAGGAACGTGCCCATCGCATCCGGTGCGATCAGCTCCGCGCGACCGTCTGAGTGACCAAAGCCAGGAAGGTCGATCGCGACCACGCGCGCCGCCCGCGACACCCGGTCCCAGATCCGTCGGAACGCCCACAGGCTCTCCGGCCATGGGCTCAACATCAACACGGTCACGGCCGACGAGTCCGCTTTGTTATCGGCAAACCGGATTCGCACCCCGTCGCACACTCGAAAGAGCGGAGCGATGGGCGAATACCCGGCTGCATTCATCGTCGTTGTCTCCAGATCGGTGTGCTCGCTCACTGTGCGCTCCTCTTCGGTGCTGAATCGATCGGGCCCAAGCACGCGATGACGATCGTCATCGGTGGCGGCGGACGATAGCAGGCCCGCGATGACGACCGTCATCGCACGCGAATACACTATCCCCATGGGCGCACTGCAACAGACCTCGCGGACGAGCGGAAGCGGCATGGAGCAACCGGCCCGCGACCGCATCGTGCGCAGCGCGGCCACGCTTGTTCGCGAGCGCGGAGTCCACGGCGTCGGCCTTCGCCAGATCGTCGCCCACGCCAACGGCCCTCGCGGGTCACTCCAACGCTACTTCCCCGGTGGGAAGACGCAGCTCGTCACCGAGGCCCTGAACCTCGCCGGCGCCGAGGTGCTAAACGAGACCGAATCACGGCTCCTCAAGGCCACCACGCTGGCCGACGCGATCGACGCGATCTTTGCCCCTTGGCGCCAGGTACTGCTCGAGAGCAACTTCACGATGGGATGCCCCATCGCCGCGACCGTGACAGACGCCTCCGGAGACGACCGGCTACGGCAACACGCTCGCGCGCTCCTCGAACAGTGGCGCGACTCGGTACACGCCGCCCTGGTCAAATTCGGCGCCCCCCCGTCAACCGCGCAGGACGACGCCTCAGTCCTCCTCGCGGCTCTCGAGGGCGCGCTTATCTTGAGCCGAGCGAACCAAAGCACCCAGCCACTCGACACGGTGCAGCGTTTCTTCACCACGTCGCTCACGCAGTCCGCGGCCAAGCCAGCCAGACGCTCGCGCGATCGCTAGAGCAGGCCCACCCGCCACCAACGGCTGGGAGGGCGGCCTCGACGTGGTTGTGGAAGGTGAGGGGGCGCGCGTCACGGACTCACAGCGCGACGTCGCCCGAGCGGTACCGTGGTGGCATCACCCGCGCTCGCCCACACGCCACACCGTCCGAAAGGTCCGCTCGTGAGTGACCCGCCGACCACACGCTTCGAGCTCGTGCCGCCCGGAGCTGATCCCGGTGCGGGCGCCGGGGGTCCGTTTACGCCGTCTCAAACAGAAATGGAGTCGGGCTATGAGCGCGCAGCATAAGATCACCGTCCGAGTGGTAAGTCCAGAGGAGGCCGATGACGGCGTGGCCGAGTTCTGGCTTGGCGACCAGCTGTTCGGTTTCACGCGGCTCGTGGACGGCGAGCTACTCCTCAGCATCGAGCCGCGCAACGACGGGGCCGCGGTTCTAGTTGACGCACATAGCCTCGCTGAGGCGTTAGCGCAGGCGAAGGCGACCCTGGAGTCTTACTGAGCGCGGGGCGACGTCCTGGCCAAACAATTGAAGGGCGACGATCTGGCATCTGGGTGAGTGATTCCATGTCGAGGAGCTCTGATCGGCTCCGCTCACCAACGTGAAGGGCCTCGACAGGCGTGGCCCACGACACGAGGAGATCACGATGCCCAAGTACCTGCTGCTCAAGCGCTACCGCGGCGGCCCGGAGCCCTACCATCCGTGCCCGCCGATGGACCAGTGGCCTCCCGAGGACGTGGAGGCGCACATGGCATTCCAGCGGCACGTCATCGAACTGCTCGAGGAGCACGGCGAGTACGTCGGCGCGGAGGCGCTCACGCCGACGCGCACCTGGGTGCGCTACGGCGGCCCGGATGCGGCGCCCGTCACCACCGACGGCCCGCACCCCGAGACCAGCGACCTGATCGCGGGCTGGTTCATGATCGACGTCGAGTCCCGTGAGCGGGCGCTCGAGATCGCGGCGTACTGCTCCTCCGAGCCCGGCCCGGGCGGCGAGCCACTTTACGAGTGGATCGACGTCCGGGAGGTCATGTCCGGGGCGCCGTCGGAGGACTGAGCCGCGTGGTGGGCGAGCGGCGGCTGGACGAGGGCGCGCTGCGCGTCCTCGTCCCCCGGGTGCTCGCGGGCATGGTGCGGCGGGGCGAGGAGTTTGATGCCGCCGAGGACGCGTTGCAGGAGGCGCTGCTAGAGGCGCTGCGGGTGTGGCCCGAGCACCCGCCGCGCGACCCGGCGGCGTGGCTCGCGACGGTCGCGACGCGGCGGCTGGTAGACGCCCGCCGCAGCGAGGCCGCCCGCCACCGCCGCGAGGAGGCGACGTACGCCGAGCCGCGGCCCGCCGCCACCGAGGGGGGCGACGACACCCTCTTCTTGCTCTTCTGCTGCTGTCACCCCGACCTCGCGCCCGCCTCCCAGGTGGCGCTGACCCTGCGCGCCGTCGGCGGCCTCACCACCGGTGAGATCGCCGATGCCTTTTACGTGCCAGAGGCAACGATGGCGCAGCGGATCAGCCGTGCCAAGCGCACGCTCCGCGGGCGCCGCCTGGACCAGCCGGGCGACCTCGCGGTCGTGCTGCGCGTGCTCTACCTCGTCTACACGACCGGGCATACTGGCCCGCCCGCCCGGGTGGACCTGGCCCGCGAGGCGATGCGGCTGGCCCGGCAGCTCACGCTCGCCACGCCGGAGCCCGAGGCGCGCGGGCTGCTCGCGCTCATGTTGCTCAACCACGCGCGGCTCCCGGCTCGGCTGGACCCCGAAGGCCGGATCGTGACGCTCGACCGGCAGGACCGTGGCCTGTGGGACGGGCGCGAGATCGCAGAGGGCGTGCGCGTCCTGCAGTCGGCGCTGGCCCTGCAGACCGACGACCGGCCCCCCGGCCGCTACCAGGTCGAGGCCGCGATCGCCGCCCTGCACGACGACGCGGCGAGCGCAGAGGAGACCGACTGGCCGCAGATCCTCGCCTGGTACGACGACCTCGTCGCACTGGCCGAGGATCCCGTGCGCCAAGACCCCGCCGCGGTGCTCGGCCGCGCGGTCGCGGTGGGCCATGTCCTGGGTGCCGCCGCCGGCCTGCGCGAGACGGACCGACTGCGCGAGGTGATCGGCGACCGGCACCGGTGGCACGCCGTGCGCGCGCACCTGCACGAGCTCGACGGCGACATGCCCGCCGCCGCCACGTCGTACGCCAAGGCCGCCCGGCGGGCGACGAACACCGCCGAGCGCGACCACTTGGTCCGCCAGGCCGCCCGCGCGCGAGTCGCGTGAGCTCGTCGTCCAGTCTCCGGCCTGGCCGGAGCGCGATTTCTGCCAGCGTCGGTGTTCCGCGGAACCGCGCGGTGTCCGTCGCGCTCCTGGTCGCTCAGGTGTGTTGGCCAGTTTCAATTCCGGGGAGCTAGGATCGAGCAGTGTCCCGTGGTCCGACGCACTCGGTCAAGCGGCATCTCGACATTGATGCGGACGGCTACGACGTCCAGATCCGTCGGTTGATCCCGTACTACGACGACATGCTCGCGACCGGCGTCGAGTTGCTTGCTGCTCTCGCCCCGGCCAGTGGGCATGTCCTCGATCTCGGTGGCGGCACCGGCGCGTTATCGGCTGCCGTGCTCGAGGCGCTTCCCGGAGTCCGCGTGACGGTCCTGGATGTCGATCCGGACATGCTCGGCGAGGCCCGCCGGCGGCTGTCTGGTTATGGGAAGCGAGTCGCGTTCAAGGAGGGCAGCTTTCTGGACCCGCTGCCCAGCGCGGACGCGGTTGTCGCGTCGTTGGCGCTGCACCACGTCCACGATCTCCAGACGAAGACTGAGCTTTACCGCGTCATTCACGACGCGCTCTCGTGCGGCGGGGTATTGCTCAACCTGGATGCCGCGGTGAGCGAGGACTCGCGGCTGAACGCGCTGGTGTTCGATCGCTGGGCGCAGCGGATGAGCGAGCATGGAATCACGGACTCGCAGGCGCGCGGTCACTTCGCCGCGTGGGCTGACGAGGATCGCTACTTCCCGCTCGAGGTAGAGATGGGCGCGCTCCGCGAAGCGGGCTTCGATGAGGTCGAGTGCTTCTGGCGACGTGCAGCGTCCGCGATCACCTGCGCGCTCCGCACGAGCTGACCATCGCGACCAAACTTGTCACCGGAGCGGATTCGTCCGCGCGACTATTGACAAGAGAGCGCCATGACGGCAGTTGCACTTGAAGACGGTCGGACCGTTGCCTATGAGCAGTGGGGCGATTTCGACGGGCGGCCGATGTTCTTCCTCCACGGCACGCCAGGGTGCCGGTTGAACCGACATCCCGACGCGATGCTGTGGCCCAGTTTGGGCTTGCACGTGGTCACGCTCGACCGGCCGGGCTACGGAGAGTCCACGGCTTTTCCCGGACGTCAGGTGAGCCATGCCGCGCACGACGTTGGTGCTGTGGCTGATGCGCTCGGTTTCGAGCGCTTTCTGGTTGTGGGCAGCTCGGGCGGCGGTCCGCACGCGCTTGCCTGCGCGGCTGAACTTGGGGATCGCGTGCTCGGTTGTGCGGCTGTGGCCTCAGCAGCGCCGCTGGTCCCAGCCGAGGTTGAGGACCTGATCGGCGTCAATCGCGAGGCCCAACGGATTCTCGCCGAGCGTGGACGGGCGGGAATGGTCGACTTCCTCGGTGCGCTGCGCGGCAAGTTCCTCGCCGATGTGATTGGGACGCTGCAGGTCCAGCTAGCCGATGCCCCGACCGCCGATGTCGAGTGGAACCAGCGCGAAGACGTACAGAAGGTCCGCCGCGAAGCGATCCTCGAAGCGCTGCGTCCGGGAGTTCAAGGATGGGTCGACGACTCGGTATCCATATTTGGCGATGACTGGGGCATCGAGCTCGGCCGCGTTACGTGCCGGGTTAGGTTCTGGCACAGCGATGACGACAAGAACGGTCCGCTGGCCGCGATACAGCGGCTCGTCGACGCCATCCCGGGCGCAAGCTTGACCGTTTGGAGCGGCGAAGGTCACAGCGGGCCCGCGAGGAACATGGAGCACATCCTGCGTGATCTGATCCTCACGTCAGGCGGCGGCCAGTGACCTCGAGACGTCCGGGTGACCGAACAACCCGGACTCCCGACGAGCTCCAACACTCCCGCTCCTCAGAGCAGCGCCAAACGGCCGCTCGGATCGACCGCACCAAAAAGAGACGGGTTCTCACCGCCGCCGTTGGCGTGCTTCGGCGGTCCGGCGATCAACCCGATACGGGTGGACACGCTGTCGTCTGTAGCCGCTGATTCGAACACACGTTCGCTACAATATGTACATGCGCGAGGAAGACGTTATGCGAGCTACCGACATTGGCATGGTGCCGCTCGGCTACGGGCGGTTCGTACGAGCGGACGACATCGTGGCCGTGCTGCCGATCGAGGAAGGGCGCGGTCGCGGACGGCGAACACACGTACATGTCGCGGGGCTCGCAGTGCCGATCGTGGCATCACGCTCCGAAGGCGCGATCCTCGCTGACATGAAGACCGCGAGCGGCGCAGGCCGACGCAGGGCGGCCACGGATGAGCGTCGCTCGCCACGGCGCGAGCCAGCCGCAAGTGCCGCGCCTCATCGCCGAAGTCGCCTCGGCTTCGGCGCCCGCCGGGACTGAACCGCGCCACAGGCCGGCATTCCGATGTCGGCGCCGTCGCCGGCGACAGCGAGCGTTTCGATTTCGCAAATGCACAAGGCCGACCGAACCCACCGGCGAGTCGTTTCGTGGCATAGGACTCGTCCGCTTGGGGACAGGTGTCCAGACGAATGCGATCGCGAGAGCCGGCCGATTCGCAGTTGCGCTGATCGGCGTTTGCAGGCCCAGCTCAGACATGCATAGGGGCCCGGTGCCCATGCAGAGTCCGCGCGGCCGCTCCGGCGCCGACCCCAGCGGCCGCTCGCCCTGCTCTCAGCCGCTTCACGGTGAGGCCGGCGAGGTGGCAGTCGTAGCTGTGTCGTGGGTCGTGCTCGGTGGCTCGGCCTTGGTGAACGCGTAGTACCACGAGCCATGCTGGTTTCTCAGGCAGTCGGTCGTGTTGTTCGCCTGCTTTGGCAGGCTGAGCGCGAAGCACCGGTAG
Organism: uncultured Solirubrobacterales bacterium; assembly: GCA_963770615.1. Taxonomy (GTDB): domain Bacteria; phylum Actinomycetota; class Thermoleophilia; order Solirubrobacterales; family Solirubrobacteraceae; genus Palsa-465. The sequence goes on from CAVYQJ010000005.1 coordinate 9,573, forward strand.
ACCCTGTGACCCAGGACCTGTCCGGGATTCCACAGGGTCACATACGCCTTCTCCTTGATGCGCTTGCCCTGCGCCTGGTCGGGAATGCCGTTGCTGGCGCTGCTGATGCCGGTGGCATGGGCGACCTTCGTGCCCCAGCCGGTCCACTTCAGCTTCTCGAGCGCCCAGGAGCCGTCGGCGAACATCAGCCAACTCGACGGTTTGAGCTCAGGACGCCCGTGCCACACGTTCCCAACACCGGAGAGCGGGAAGGGAATTTCGGGATAGGCCGAGATCTGACGCGAGGCGGCGGCGCCGGCGCTGATCTGGATCTCACTAACCGTATTGGCCCCGCTGTTCCCATTTCCCCCGCCGTTCGCCACCCAGACGTGGGTGCCATCCGACGACACCCCCCCGGGGCGGCTGCCGACCGGGATCGTGTTAACGACCTTGCCGGTCGACGCGTCGATCTCGCTGACCGTATCGTCGAAGGAGTTCGTGACCCAGACGTGGGTGCCATCCGACGACACCCCCAAGGGGATGCCGCCGACCTTGATCGTTTTGACGACCGTGCCGGTCGACGCGTCGATCTCACTCGCCGTATCCTGGACCCCGCTGAGGTTCGCGACCCACACGTGGGTGCCATCCGACGACACTCCACCGGGGCCGCCGACCTTGATCGTTTTGACGACCGTGCCCGTCGACGCGTCGATCTCACTGACCGTACCGTCGTCGGCGTTCGCGACCCAGACGTGGGTGCCATCCGACGACACCCCATAGGGGCCGCTGCCGACCGGGATCGTGTTGACGACCGTGCCGGTCGACGCGTCGATCTCGCTGACCGTATCGCCGACGGAGTTCGCGACCCACACGTGGGTGCCGTCCGACGACACCCCAATGGGGCGGCGGCCGACCGTGATCGTTCGGACGACCGTGCCGGTCGACGCGTCGATCTCGCTGACCGTATCGCCGACGGAGTTCGCGACCCACACGTGGGTGCCATCCGACGACACCCCCCAGGGGCCGCTGCCGACCGGGATCGTGTTGACGACCGTGCCGGTCGACGCGTCGATCTCGCTGACCGTATCGCCACCGGAGTTCGCGACCCACACGTGGGTGCGATCCGACGACACCCCAGCGGGGCCGCTGCCCACCTTGATCGTTTTGACGACGGCTGCCGCTGACGCCGAACACACGCCGATCGCCAGCCAAAGAGCAGCCATCACGGCAAACGTCCTAGCGATTCGAACGATTCTCATCACTACCGCCCTGCTCTGATCTGACGATCTCACTGTCGCCGCGGCCGCGTTCAGCCCGCCGGCGGTCCATGAGCGACCGATTCGCAAGACAAGCTACCGGGCATCCGAGCACCTCGCCGTTCACCCAGCCGTCTTCGTGCGCGAAGGTCCCGAGCAGTCCCCACTCGGATCGGGCCCCGCCAAGCGGTGACCGCGGTGAGGTGACCGCGGTGAGGTGACCGCGAGGCGCCCTCGACCGGTCTTGAGCATCGGCCGCCGCGACCCCTTCTTGCTGACCGACCGCAGCGAGTCCCGAAGCCGCGAGCATCACCCCGCGCGCGACCCGACGCGGCCAGGTCTGCTGCCCCAACGCTCCCGGTGCCATCTAGCCCTCGGTCCTCTGGAGGATGGTCGCCCACTCACACCCAAGCAAAGCGACCCACAGCCTCTAACCGTACACCCGGGCCGGGCGCGGATGTAAATGGTTCGATCGAACCTTCTTCGGGGTTCGATCAAACCAGGCTCGGTTCCGTTCGACCACCCACCCCCGTGTTCACCCCGACGCCGTCGCCATGACCCAAAGCCTTGGAGGAACTGACCGCGGGAGCGACCGGCGACGCCGTTCCAGGAGCCCACCGTCGCGCACTGCGGCCGGCAGACCACGGTCGGGCTCGTGAACGACAATCAGCGGTCCGTACCGCGCTGGGCCCAGGCCGATCGGTGCCGGGCTCGACGCCGTGGAGGCGCGGAAGGTAGCTCGATCCTGCTGGACACGCGGAGCAGTCACGATTTCGACGTCCACCGCGGACCGTCGGGCAGCTGCTTACGGACACATCCGGTCGTGCGGGCTCCTCTCCCGGGCCGCCGGCATGGCGGCAGCGGTCCGATGCAGGGCCCGCACCACGACCGACAAGGCTGGCAACGTACCTACGCAGGCGTGCAGGCAGCGGCTGACGCGCGACTACGACCGCGGTGTTTTGGATCGGCGAATCCGAGGAGGTTCGCTGCGGCGATCACCCGACTCGACTCGGGCGATTCAGATGTCGCCGAAGCGATCGTGCGCCGTTGCGCGTGTCTGGGATCGAAGCAATCGTCCGGCGCCACCGAGCCGCTGGATGAGACTGGCTAGCGAAGGCGCGGCTTGCTCCTAATCGGGAAAGTTGCTGGCAGATCGATGTGGATGGTCGCGGATGAACGTTCTGATCAGCTCACGCAGCTCTGGCTTTAGGTCCGATCGTTCGCGGACGCTCTCAGCCAGCTTGCGCGTCGCAACCTCGGGATCGAAGAGCGGTTCCCAAAACGCAGCGTTTACGCGAAGCACGCTGGCCAGTAGATCCCCGGGGTAGCGACCGCTCTCGCGCAGAGGATCGGCTCGCAGTCGGGTCAGGGCCAGGCCGACCAGCCGGTTGAGAGCGACTTGCTGCTCGATCATGATGCGGAGGTCTTCGTCCGTGAACTCTTTCAGCGGCTTGGTCCGCAATTCGTGGCATCGCTTGATCACAGGAGAGGCGTCGGGGGGTGCGGGAGCCCACGCCGGAGGATCGAGAACGTCGAGGATTCGCTTGCTCCGGTCAGCAGGTATCTGCCGTGTGACAGCATGACGTCGAAGCTCTCGGTCCCGAACGCGCTCGTCTGCGTGGGGCTGCTCTGACATGCCCCACGCAATCTCTCCTTGCGAGTGGTGGCGTCGCAGGCTGCGACCGCTGCCCTCAAGCACATCGATCGCGGCCAGTGCTAGCGCTCTGGTACCGCCCATGCTGCCTCCGAGCACCATCGCGTCCTCTGAGAACGCGTAATAGCCGCCGAGTGTCCCGATACGAGCTAACTCGTCATCTGACACGGACAGCGCACGGTCAGCCAATCCATGCTCGTCATGCTCGCGCAACATCCCGGCGAGAACTACACGTTCCACCTCGATGGTCATAGGCGAAGGCTACCTTCCGGTGCTGCACGCCAAGCCATTGAGCTGTGCTTCATGATTGCATTCGCCGTGCTACTCCGCGACCTCAGACGGTTGCTTCGGCGACATCTGGATCGCCATGATCGCTGCAGCGATCATGGCGGCGCAGGATCGGATGCGCCCGAATCAGGGCAGCGGGATCGCATCGGCGTGCCGGCAGCGGCCGGCAAAGCTTGCATAGGCACCGGGCTGGCTCTGCACGTCTGAGGTGGGCCCTCAAACGGCGACCCGCCCAAGTGCGGATCGGCCGGCTCTTGCGATCGCATTCGTCGGGCCACCGGTCCCCAAGCGGACGAGTCCTATGCCACGCAGGCGATCGCCCGGGACGAAACGGGCGTAGGCCGAGCGCAACGGCGACGACGTTGCACTTCGCGGGACTTGTTGCTGTGGATGCGACCGCGAGTGCGGTGGCGCCGCCTGTAGATGAAGAGCGAGGGCTGTGCCATTAGGCGGCCCTCGCTCATTGATGGTCTCGCGAGCCGTCTACCGTCCTGATCGCGGCGAGGCGCTCCGCGGCGCGCTGCGTGATCGCCTGAAGCGTTCGGACGGTCGTCTCGATGTCGCCGGTGTCGAATTGATTCAGGAGCTCTACGGTCGGCCCGGCGATGTACTCGCGAAGGCTGCTGTGAAGAGCCTTCCCCTCATCGGTGAGCTCGACTTCATCGTCGTCGGTGATCAGACCCGCGGTCTCGAGACGAGCGAGAAGCCGTTGCACGGCCGCGGTGTCGAAGTACGGAGACTCGAGCACGCCCGCCAGCTCGCTGCGGGCGAGGCGGGGGCCGCGCGTCGCGACGAGCTGGAGCGCGTACCACGCCTCCGGCTCAATGTCGCGCTCTGCAAGGTGAGCGCGCAGATTGGCGCTTAGCGTCCGCTCGGCCAGGCCGAGGGCCTGACCGAACTGGCCGTAGACGGCAGGTGCGGTGGTCATGTGTAGTCCCTTCCGGGTAAGATTGGCAGGTACCTGTCCATCATACAGATTGGACAGGTACCTGTCTAGATCGAAGAGTGACCCGTGAGTACAGACGACGGCCCGCAGCCAGCGATCGTTGGGCTACCGGCTCGACCGCCGATCGGGCTCCTGCTCCGCCTGGTCTACCAGCAATATTCCCAAGCGATCGACGCCGCGCTCCGCGAGGCAGGCTTCGACGACATCCGCCCCGCCGCCGCCAACGTGTTCCCGTTCATGCGGCCCGAGGGGATCACGGTCTCGGAGCTCGCGGAACTAGCTCGCGTCCGCAAGCAGACGATGGCTCAGGCCGTCGATCAACTCGAGCGCAGCGGATACGTGGAACGCCGCCCGAACCCACAGGACCAACGATCGCGGCTCGTGTTCCTCACCAAGCGAGGAGCGTCCGTCCCACCGGTCACGCACGCAGCCGCCGAGCGCGTAGAGCGCTACTGGACTGAGCTCACCAGCCCGCGGGAGCTAGAAAAGCTGCGGGCCTCCCTGCTCGGGCTCCTGGCCCAGCTACGGAACGACCAGCGTTAGCGCCTCCGGCGCCCACACTCCAGCCGAACCGACATCTTTGCCAACCCGGCACGGCGGCGAAGCGTCCGCCCGCATTCGTTATCTCGCGCCGCAGAGCGACCGCCTCACCGACCCAGCCAGCGTCGCCCTTGGACGACGCCCGGTTAGCGCTTGGCCACCCGAGCGGTCACAGCAGGCTCGTGCCTCTCGTGGCTGGAGACGTCCGATAGGAGCAGCGTGCGTTGGCAGCCGCGGGACTCGACGCGTGGCTGCGTCGCGGAACGGACGCCATCCGTGGTCGTCGTAGCGAGCACGTCACGTCGGCGTGGTTGGTGGCTTCCGCTCCTAGGCGACGGTCCGATTGCCCCGCGCCGGCTCAACCACAGCTACACCTCGGCGAGTCCGATCATCGTCGTGAGGATCGTCGCCACGTGGCGTTCCTCCTCGCCCGTCCCGGCATAAGCGTCCCCCCGGCAGACTGTGAGCGTGCGGCCGGCCCGGATGACTTGTCCTCGGGCGAGTAGTCGCTCCCCGCTCGCAACCGAGAGAAGATTGACCTTGAGCTCCACGGTCAGGACGCGGACATCCGGTTCCATCAGAGTGAACGCGGCGTAGCTGCAGGCGCTGTCTAACGCCGCGATCACTACTCCGGCGTGCAAGAACCCGTCTTGCTGAGTCAGCCCGTCCGCGAACGGTACGACGATTTCTACGAGCCCCGGCTCGACACGGTTGAGCTCGGCGGCGAACGTCGACATGAGGCCTTGCTGGCAGAAGCTCGCCCGGACGCGCTCCTCGAACTGCGGATCGCGCGTCTGCAAGTCGGAACTCATCGCCGCGAGTATGCCGGGCTGAGCTCTGGCGCATCGCACATCGCGACCCGCGTCCCATCCACCCGTCAACCGCGCGCTGACGCTTGCCGGATGGCTTCGCGTGCCGTGGCACCGGCACCGACATCTGCTCTCTCGCAATGGGGAGCATCCTCATGCAAACCGCTCTGACCTGGTCTGTCGGTTCGGGCACCGACAAGCGCCGCTACGCGAGGGGCCTGTTCTTTGTGGACCGGCCAAGGTCACAGGCACGCCACTCCGCGTGCACTCGCTTGCCGTAGTAGCCGCCCTTTGACTTGAAAATCGATGTCAGCCCTTTCGGTAGAGGTCGAGTTTCCCGAGTGGTTCGGCGGACATTGATGAGTAGGCCCTTGGATGACCGCTATTGAAATCTCGGACGGATGAGATGTCCGCCAGGCTACGCCGTCACGTGCCGCGAACCGCATAAGAGCCAGCGGTAACTGAAGCATTCAGGCGGCGGTCACGTCTACGGCGCTGTTCACGGCTGCGGATGTGACACGACCGAGATTCCGGCGGCTCGCAGCATTCCTTCGAGGCCGTTGAGCGTCCAGATCTCCTCCGGGTTGAAGCAACCGGACGGCGGCGGTTCGCTGCGCAACGCGTCGGCGAACACGACCGTGCTTCGGGCGGCGGACAGAGAGCCGCCCGCGCATTCGACGGTCCGGGCCGCCAGTCGCCGTCCGGCGCGATTCGCCGCGACCCAATGCGCGATTGCTTCGTTGCCGGTGGTCCGGTCGGCGTGCTGCTTGCGCGATTTGATCAACGACCTTGGCATGTTCGCCATCGCGCCCGCGTTGTTGATTCGGAGCAGCCGTTCATGCAACGCCGGCTCGGCGATGCAGACGTATTGACGAACGATCCGGCCCTCCGCGATGCCGCCGAGCCAGCCGGCGTCGCCTTCGCCAAAGCCCAGACACTCGCGCTCGCCGAACGGGCTGGGTAGTCGGACGAGCGCGGTTCGGTGGCGCGGCACGGCGGTCAATCCGCGGTGGACGAAATCAGCGCTCGCCGGTCCCCTAGAGACCGAAAGGGACAGCGTGAAAACGATCTCGAGCTCGCTCGCGTGGGCGTGCAGCCGCAGCAGGTCGGCGGCGACGATCGTGGTCACCCCAGGCGCGAGCCCGGCGTTCATCACGACGGTTCCGCGTGCTCCGCCTCCGACCGCGCGAAGCGACCGCGCCGCGGCGGCGGGGAGGTCTGAGACGTTGATCAGGGCGCCGCCGTGCTCGAGGACGTACCTCTCGGCGAGTAGGCCGGGATGAGGCACGGTGTTGACGACGAGCTCACGCTTGTCCACTGCGGCGGCAATCGAATCGCGCTGGTCGAGGTCGACCTGGACCTGTCCCGGCTTCGGCCGGCGCGCGCCAGAGCGCACCATCCAGCCGGCGGCTTCGAACGCCTGGACCATCACGGCGCCGAGTACGCCTTGAGCGCCGATTACGAGAGCGCGGTTGGTGCCTGCGACTTCCATGACGAGCTGCCTCCGATTCGGCCAGGACCGTGGGCCGCGATCGTACGACCGCGCCTGCCGCTTGTGGAGGACCAAGTGAGCCGTCGTTCCGTGAACCAATGGAGTCCGACCGCGACCGCCGCCACGAGCGACCGCCGGCGCGTGGCCGAGCGCTATTGCCCGGCGGCCGCAGCCAGCTCTCGGACGGCGCGCGGGATCGCCGACTCCGCAATGAGTCCGTACCCGAGCACCAGGGCGGGCCCGAGCGGCGCGGTGACGGCACAGTTGTCGTGAAGGGTGTGGATCGCCACGCCGCGCCTCGACGCCGCGTCGCTGATCGTCGTCTCGCTTATGGCATCAGGCAGCCAAGCAATCACGTGAAGCCCCGCCGCGGCACCGCGAACGGACGACTCGGGCAACCATGTGGCGAGCGCTCCGATCAGCGCGTTCCGGCGGGAGTGATACACGCGACGGGTGCGGCGGAGGTGGCGGTCGATCTCACCGCGTTCGACCAGCGTCGCGTAGGCGGCCTGCGTCAGGACGCTCGGCGCGGCGCGTGCGACGCCTTGCTGGGCCGCCATCTCGCCCACGAGGTGACTCGGAACCAGCGCCCACCCCAGCCGCACGGCGGGGGCGAGTGTTTTGCTGGCCGTCCCGACGTATGCGACACAGTCTGGCGCGAGGCCCTGGAGCGAAGCGATCGGCTCGCGGTCGTAGCGGTACTCGGCGTCGTAATCGTCCTCGACGATCAGCGCTCCGCGGCGCCGAGCCCACTCGATCAACTGGACTCGACGGGCTGGAGCCAGAACCGCGCCCGTCGGATATTGGTGGGCCGGAGACAGCGCGACCGCGTCGACGTCGGCGCGCTCGAGCTGACCGACGTCGAGACCATGGTCGTCGACCGGAATCGGGATCGCCTCGAGCCCGGCATGCAAGACCGTCTCCGGTATCGCCTGCCACCCCGGATCCTCGACGGCGACTCTGGTAGCGCCACGCTGGCGCAGCGTTTGCCAGATGACATTCATCGCGGGCGCCGCGCCGGTAGTGATGAACATCCGCTCGGGCTCGGCGACGACCGCGCGCACGCGCCCGAGATACTCCGTCAGCGCGACCCTCAGCTGACGCATGCCGCGGCGAGACCCGTAGGACAGGGCTGCGTCGGGCAGATCGCGCAACACCGTCGCCATTGCCGACTGCCACTCGCGACGAGGAAAGTACGACAGGTCGGGCATCCCGCTGCGCAAGTCGTACCGAACTCTGGGCGCTGCTCCGGACGGCGCGCGCGGCGCAGGCGGCTGTTGGGCAAGCCCATCGGCGATCCTCGTCCCGTCTCCGGAGCGGGCCACGAGATAACCCTCGGCGACCAGCTGCGAGTACGCCTCAACCACGACGCCCCGCGACACCTGGAGCTCGTCGGCGAGTAAGCGGCTCGGCGGCAACTTCGCTCCTGCACGCAGCCGACCGGAACGGATCGCCGCGCGCAACTCACGCTCCAACTGGGATCGCAACGGTGCCGATCGATCCAAGGCGAGGTGGATGTCCACTGGCCGCAGATCGTAAGCCCCAACGGCTGGGATCGGACGCCGGACGCCCTGTTTTGGTCCTGCGATCGGTCCTCGGATTGGACCTTCCGCCCGGGCCAGCGAGGACCTACGGTGGTCGTTATGAGCACCGAGATACGCCCGGACCTGGTCGATCGGCTGATCGAGCTGTACTGCGATTGGCGAACCGCATGCTGGGACGTGCGGGCCGCCTACGAGTGGTTCCAGGATGCCCCGGCACGCGATCGAGCGGTGGCGTTCGCGGCGTACACGGCCGCGCTCGATCGAGAGGAGTCAGCGTGCGAGTCCTACGCGGCCCACATTCAAACGATCCAATCTCGATACTCCCACGCGGCCGCGCACGCGCATCGGTCGCATGCGAACCTCCGCTGATGGTGCGCCTTCACAGAGACCACGGGCTTGGTCTACGGGAGGTGCCGCCGGTTCGTCCCTCTTGTCGGAGTGCCCGCGCGCATGAGCCCACGTATCCCGGCCACTCAAGAACCGCCACTACGCGTCGCGCACTTTGTTAAACCGAAGAAGCTGCCGGTAGCCAAAGGTCGCGCGGACGAAAAAGCGGACGACCAGCGGTAGCGTCACCGCAACCGAGCCTTCTCGCGCAATGCCACGCAGGCAGTCGCTCGCGGCGGCCGTTCGGACGACCGCAAGCGCACCGTTCAGGTTCCCATGGTCTAGAGTCCGAGGTCGGGGCGTAGTTTGCGGGTTCGGGCTGCTGCATAGACTCGAAAATGGATCACGTGCGTCTCACTCCCGTAACCCTGTCGGGCTCGATCGTGCGGTTGGAGCCGCTTCTGGGGACCCATGCCTCGGATCTGGCGGCAGTTGGTTTGGATTCGGAGCTGTGGCGGCTGCAACCATCGATGATCGCGTCTTTGGACGACATGGAGGCGTACGTCGCGAGCGCACTTGACGACCAGGACCAGGGGGTGAGTCTTTGCTTCGTGCTGGTGTCGCAGCGCACCGGCACGGTGATCGGGACGACTCGATTCATGGATATCGCGCTCGCTCACAGGCGCTTGGAAATCGGTGCGACGTGGATCACCAGCGCCAATCAGAGAACAGGCGCGAACGTCGAAGCCAAGCTGCTGCTCCTCACGCACGCGTTCGATGTCCTTGGGGTCCAGAAGGTCGTGCTGAAGACGGAGACGCTCAACGAACAATCGCGCCGGGCGATTCTCGCGCTGGGAGCGACCAAGGAAGGCGTACTTCGCAAGCAGTTCCTCGCGGACACCGGGAGAGCCCGGGACATGGTGTATTTCTCGGTGCTCGACGACGAATGGCCCGCTGTTCGAGATCGGCTCCTCGCTCGACTCGCGCGGTTCGAATAGGCCATACGGTCCCGTAACTGCGGCCGCGTGAACACGGCCTCGGTGCTGACCTCCCGCGCAGGGCACTAGTCCTGTGCCTCGACCCTCCCATGAGTGGAGGTCTGCAAGGGACGCGCGGACACGATGCGTGACGCGTCCAAGCGAATAGCTGAACGCTCTTAGGAAAGGACAGGCGTGTGCGTCACGACGATCTGCAACTCCTCGTGACTCGAAGTGTAAGTCGCCAGATCAAGCTGCTTTCGGTTGCTCAGGCCGATGTAGATGACACCAGCGGTTGCACGCTGGGGCGACGGCGGTTGCGCCAGAGACACTCTGAGTGCGCGCCCACTGGGGCCGGTGGCTGCTTCCAGGGTTTTGCGAAGCGCCCGGCCGGTCTGCCAGTGGGTCAGGTCTCTGCCATTAGCCAGACCGCTGAAAATGAACGCCTGCTCGGCAGCTGAACCGTCGTTTAGTGTCGTCACGGCCGATTGGTAACTGACTTTCGGGGTGGATGTTGCGGCGCCGGCGAGGTGGCCCGATGTTGGTCCCGGATCGAAGGCCGCTGTAGACCGCTCTATCAAAGCGGCCGTGAGCCTGAGCACGGCGCCGGCGGCAACCGGAAGCAACGGGACCGGGCATCTGTTCCTCGCCGAATGCGGCGACTGGCTCCGGAACGAGCGGACGACCGGATTCGAACTCCAGGCGTCCCCGACGGAGTGAATCCTTCGCCACCGAGACCGTCGCCCGAGGCGGCCCCGTGCGCCCGACGGGCGAGGAGCTGGGGATGATCAAGACCGACGACGCCGTCGGCAGGATCGCCGCTGGCGCGAGCCGGGAGGTCCGGGGCAGCCTGCGCCGCCTGATGTCGCGGTTCGGGGGCGCGAAGAAGTAGGGCGGTCGGTCCCGTCCTTCACACCCGTAATACCTGCAGTGGGGCGAAAGTCCGGGGCTCTCGCACCCGCTGCTGCGAGTGGGGAGTGCTGGTCCAGCACCGGTCCAGATGTCGCCGGTGTTGTGGGTCAGCGCGACGGACGACTCAGGCGCTGCTGCGAATCCCTTCGCGTCTCGCCCGTGGGGGCGCTATTCGCCGGGGACGGGACCGAACAGGGTGACCTTGCCATGGTCCGGGACGCTGGCGCAAGCCGGGCTCGAGGCGTTTCCCTTCCAGGCTGTGGTCTCGGTGTGTGCGATGCCCTCGAACCTGTAGTGGACGACTGGGCCGTTGACGTGGGTGAGCGAGATGGTCAGTGTCGTCTCGGCCACCGTGGGCGCGCCGGCATAGTCGGCCGTCACCATGGCCGCGCCCTGGTAGCTGACGCGACCATTCCTGATCCTCAGCGTGGGGGCAACGACGGCGATATTCGCGTACCCACTGTCGGCGATGAGTTGGGCGTTGGCAGCGTCGGGCGGGCAGCCGAGGGACAGATGTGGGATCGATGACCCGCTGGCCCGCACGTGGAACTCGACGTCGGCCGAGGGATGGCCGACGAGGCCCGCGTAGTAGCCGTTGCGGATCTTAGGGTTGGCCTTTGAGCTGGCGCCGGCAGAGCTGGGCAGGGCGGTGGTGAGCGCCACAAGCGCCATGGCGGCCGCAGAGGCGAGCAGGATGGTCTTTGTGCGCATTCGCGGCACCCTATCGCCTCAGGGGCGTCCGAGATCAGATGAGTCCTGACCGGACGTCTAGACCCGCGCGTAGCCGACCATCGTCCCGCAGGTCGCAGCGTGCTCGATCAACGAGATCAGCTGAGTGAGCGCGAAACTAACGGAACCGCCCAAACCCAAGAAGCCGCCGTCGTTGTCGATCCGGCCTCGAGGGTGCCCCGGCGAAGTCCTTCGTCCAAGTTTCGGACCTAACCCCCCCGGACTAGCGCGCACAAGCCCCGGTCCCCGTTTCCGTCCTACTGGGGTGTAGTCCTCGGAGTTGGGGTTTCCCGCCGCGGATGCATTGTTATCCACGCAGCCCGCTGGGAATACTACGGCCGATGAGCGAGGACCTTCCGCCACCCTGGGGCACATGATGGGGCGAATTCAATATTGGTGACTACGTTACAGACCAGGGTTACTCCGGGTTTCGGCTCTCGTTCGCAACCAGCACGTTCCAGCTCAACTCGCCGACGTCTATCAGATGGCGGCAAAGATCACCGACAAGCCGATCGGTCAGTTGCGCGACTTCTTCCATACGACACATCCAATCGATCGACGCGATCGGACCCCCAATTAGCGAACCACCACGACCACCAGCCGATCAGAATCGAGCTGACCCACGTCCTGTCGGCTCGCGGAATATGGAACGGTGGCCCCGGCCGGCACGCGAGTAATCATGCGCGCGTCCTCGGCGTCATCGGCCCGGCCGCGAGCACCGTGCCGCGGGGGGCGGTGTGGGCGTGAGAGAGGAATTTGTTCTGGGGCCGACGGCCGAGGAGACGCACGCATGGTCAGCCACCTGCGCCCGGCGTACGCTGAGCGCATGCGCCGCACGCTGATCGCCCTCGGGCTCGCCGCCGGCCTCGCCGGCTGCGGCTCACACCAGTCCGCCAACGCCGGCGTGTCGGCGTCGAGCTCGACCAGTACCGCACTCGCCCTGGCGCAAACTAGGCCGAGTCGCCCGAGCCAACCTGCTCGCCGCAGACCCGCCCCGCGGCCCGGGGCCGCGGCGGGGCGGCTGACGCTCATCACCGAGCCCAGGGATGGCATCGCCCCGGTCCTGTCTGCTGTCGAGGGCGCCCGCCATCAGGTGGACATGGTCATGTATGAGGACAGCGACCAGCAATTCGACGTCGCCCTGGCCGCCGACGAGCGCCGCGGGGTCGCCGTCCGCGTCCTTTTGGACAGCGGCTGTTACGGCGAGGGCTCCTCGCAGAACCAGGCCGCCTACAACTATCTCAAGAGCGCAGGGCGTGCCGGTCCGCTGGACTCCCTCGTACTTCGCGCTCACCCATCAGAAGACAGTGATCGTCGACGGGCGCGCTTACATCCTGACCTTCAACCTCACCCCCCAGTACTACGCCTCAAGCCGCGACTTCGGCGTCGTAGACACGATCCCCGCCGACGATCAGGCGATCGAGATGACGTTCGGCGCCGACTGGAACGCTCAGCAGATCACCGCTCCCGACGGCGCCGATCTCGTCTGGAGCCCCGGCTCGGAGGACACGCTGGTCAACCTCATCAAGTCGGCGACCGGCTGGTTGGACGTCTACAACGAAGAGATGGACTCGCCCGCGATCGAGTCGGCGCTCGAAGCCGACGCCCACCGAGGCGTCGACGTGCGCGTCACCATGACCGCCGACCCCGCGTGGGACAACGCGTTCGCCGAGCTCACCGCCGCCGGCGTACACGTCCACACCTACGCCGCGAACGCCACGCTGTACATCCACGCCAAGATGATCCTCACACCGGCCCGGGCGTTCCTCGGATCCCAGAACTTCTCTGACACCTCGATGGACAAGAACCGCGAACTGGGGCTGATCGCCTCCGAGGCGACCATCCGCGCCTCGCTGTCGCGCACGTTCGACACCGACTACGCGGACGCCGCGCCGTACGCTTCGGGCGGCTCCTTCACCGCTGGGGGGAGCACCGGCGCGTCCGGGTGCTCGGCCAGCGCCTCCTACTCGGACCGCTACAGCGACTGGGACGTGTACGTTCACTCATCGCAGCCCGGCCAGAACGTGACCGTCACCGACAGCTCCGGCCGCCGGGCGACCTGGCACACCGACAGCTCCGGCTACGCCGACGTGTACTTCAAAGCCCCCGCCGGCGCGTCCGGGGAGACGATCACCGTGCAGGTCGGCAGCGCCACCTGCCACGCCACCCTGTAGGCGGAGGGCGTGGCGAGCCGCTATCAGACGGCGTCCCCCGTGGGGCCCGCCGCGCTGCTGCTTTTGTAGGGCATCGGGCTGCTGGTTCGCCCACGAGGGCAGTCGCCCGCAGCCGACGGCCCCGGACGGGTGGAGAGGCGACCTCCCTCCCGATGTCCTGCCTCCACAGCTGATATGGAGAGTCGTTTGTCAAGTCGGGCGCGGTGATTTTTCGCAGTTCGCGCTGGGGTTTGATGGTGGTGTGGTCGGCTGGGTGGGTGGCGGTCCGGGTTGCTGGGCGCGACGCGCGGTCAGGCTGATATTCGCGGGTTGGGGACCGCAGGACCATGTTCGTCGTGGGGAGCCGCTGTCTAGGATCGGGCGTGGCCGGCCGTGGTTGTTGGCGGGTTGCTCATAGCTGTATCGCGGGTTCCCCGCGCGTGCCGGGCCGCCACCGACCCAGCCGACGGGATGGGAGAGGTTCGGGCTCTCGGGCTATTCGATTTGGGTGATCGCCCAGCAGAACCCGGCGAGCTCGCGGGCAGTCGCGACCGCGATGATCGTGCGACGCTTCGCGCGGGCTTCCAGGCGGGTCCAGGTGCGGTGCAACCGTCGTTGGGCTGACCACGCGATCGCGATCGCTTCCGGTGGCTGGTCGTGCTGGCGGGCGGTGAGGGCTGTGCCGATCCTGGGGCGCGGCCGGTAGTGCCAGGCGGCTTCGACCAGGAGCCGTCGGGCGTGCCCGGATCCGGTCTTGGTGATCGACCCGAGCCGGCGCTGTTGCCCGGTCGTGGTCTCGCACGGGACCAGCCCGATGTACATCATCAGCTGTTCGGCCTTGGCGAACCGCTCGAAGTCGCCGATCTCCGCGCACAGACCGACCGCGGTTAGCGTGTCGATCCCGCGCAGGCACCGCAACCGCCCGACCTGCACGGCCCATGGCGAGGCCGGCACCAGCGAGACGATCTCGCGCTCCAACGCGTCGCGGCGGTGACAGAGCGCGTCGATCGCTCCCTGCACGTCGAGCAGCGTCATCTGCGCGGCCGGCCACGGCAGCGTGACGGTGGCCAGCCAGGCGCGGTGACGGTCGGTCCACGCCCTCCCATCATCGAAGCGGATCCCGTGACGCAACAGCAGCTTTGAGAGCCGGTGACGAGAGCGCATCAGATCGACCCGAACCTGCTCACGGGCGCGGACCAGGTCGCGCAGCGCTTCCTCCTCGGGCCCGGGCACCCTGACCGGGTGCAGCTTCCCGGCCAACAGCAGCCGGACGAGATGCTCGGCATCCCGCCGATCGGTCTTGACTCGATCCCCGGAAGCCCGCGGGATCTTCGACGGTGCCGCGACCACGCATTCCACGTCACGGCGTGCTAGCTCGCGCGCGAGCCCGTACCCGGTCGGGCCGGCCTCATACGCGACCCGCACCGGACGCGGCAACCCGGCACAGAACCCGGCCGCCCCAGCAGCATCCCCGATCATCTGAAACCGTGAGAGCTCCCCGGTCTCGACGTCCAGCACCGCCGCAGCGATCTTCGTCGCGTGCACGTCCAAGCCGACGACGGTCTTAGCCTTCGCCATGGCTGGTTCCTCCTATGCGATTGTGGGCCGTCGCGCGGGGGCAACCGCGCGGCAAGAACGTTCACCCCACGAACAACACGGGGGAACCGGCCTCTTCTACACCGACGGCCGGACGAACGGTCAATCCATATTGTCTAGGGTTCCCCACGCCGCACCGCCCTGCTGCCCAGCCGAGGAGATCGCATGTCCCGTTTTGCGAAGGTCAACTTGCTCGAGGTCGAGGACTCCGTCGCCGGGCGGGTGGAGGGGCTTGAGGGCCGCTTCGGGCGCAAGCACCTGGACTCCCGCGACCTCGGGATAAGCCTCTTTCGGTACGCCCCGGGCCTGCGCAGTCCGATGGCTCACAGCCACAAGGAGCAGGAGGAGGCGTACGTCGTCGTTGCCGGCTCGGGCCGGATTCTGCTCGACGACGAGACCCAGGAGCTTCAGACGTGGGATGTCGTCCGCGTCGCGCCCGAGGTCGTCCGGGCGTTCGAGGCCGGCCCGGACGGGCTCGACGTCATCGCCGTCGGCGGCCCCAAGCCCGAGGAAGGCGATGGCGTACGCGCCACCGCGACCTGGCCCGCCACGGAATAGTCAAGCCGACCGTGTCCACTTCCGATAGCGGCGATCGCTCCTCGGCGTTCACCTCTGAGTCGGTTCCGGACGAGTACGAGCGGTATCTCGTCCCGGCCGTGTTCGAACCGTGGGCTGAAATCCTGCTCGACGTAGTCGGGATTGCGCCGGGGAGCCGGGTGCTCGATATCGCCAGCGGGACGGGTGTGGTGGCGCGCGCGGCGGCCCGGCGCGCCGGTGGCGAGGGGCACGTGGTGGCCAGTGATGTCAGCGGCCCGATGCTGGCGCGCGCGGCGAGTGTCGGGCCGCCGAACGACGCCGCGCCGATCGAGTACGTGAACGCGTCGGCGGACGCGCTGCCGTTCGAGGACAGCTCCTTTGATTTCGTGGTCTGCCAGCAAGGCCTGCAGTTCTTCCCGGCGCGTGCGGCCGCGGTCGGCGAGATGCGACGGGTCTTGCGCCCCGGCGGGGTGGCCGGAGTGGCGGTGTGGGCGAGTGGGTACCCGCTCGAGCCGTTCGGTGTCTACGGCGATGAGCTGGCCGCCACCGGGGCCGAGCCGCCCTTTCCCAGAGCGTTCGAGAGTGACACGTTCACGATGGGGGTCGACATGGTCCGGTCGCTTTTCACAGAGGCCGGTTTTTCGGTTGTCGGTGCCGAAGTGGTCGAGCTCGAGGTCAGCTGGCCGGATGCCGGCTCGGCGGCTGCGGGGGTGCTCGGAACACCCTTCGGACCGCTGGTCCACGCACTGCCCCCTGATCAGCGGAACCGGTTTGACACTGAGCTCGGGAAGCGGTTCGCACCGGACGCGCCTGGCGCGCCCGTCCGGCGTCAGACCGCAGCAGTTATCGCCCGCGCCGCGGTCGCCTGAGCCTCCCGATCGACGTCAAACTCGCCGAGCCTGCATCGGCCGCTCATGGGACGTATTTGTACTGCCACGGCGAGCGAATCCCCGCGTAGTTGCTGATTGACGAGGGCCCGTTCGCAGGAGGGTGGGGACTGATGTCCAAGAAGACGACCGTGTACGCGGTCTCGGGCGCGTTCCTGGCGACACGCCAGCGACACCGGAGGGGCCCACATCCACGCAGCGGAGTCAGGAAACGGAGCATCTCGATGGTCGCCTTGGGTCCGCTGACGGGCCACACGGCTGCGCAATTGGCACAGTCCGTCGGGGTGACCGTCGCGGTCAGGATCCCGCCCGGTTTCAGGATGTGTGGCGAGAACGCCACCGACCCATACGAACCTCGCTGCACGCAGCCAGTCTCCGGGAACACGGTGCAGACCTGAGGGCGGTGACCGAGGGCGGAGACGGGCGGGGTTCTGTGCGTGTTCACGAGCCGAAAGCCAGGCGGGCTCGCCGCCTCTGCCATCGACGCGAACACGAGCGCCGAGAGCAGCGCCAGCCAAGCCGGGGCAAACGACCACGAACGGAACCACTCGTGCACGCGAGGAGCATATCCTCAGGCCGCGATCGCCTCGATCTCCGTGATGTTCGGCAGCTGCTCGCGCTCGATCTCGTGCTCGCGCACCAGCCACAGCGCGAACGCCGCGCCGGCAAAGGCGAGGACGGAGCCGATCACGAGGATCGTGTCCAGACCGCTCAGGAACCCCTGGCGAGTCGCGTTCTCGACGAGCGCTCGTGAGCCGTGCGGCACCGCCTGGAGCGCCTGCGCGAGCTTGCCGCCCGAGGCGGCCTCGATCAGCTCGCGGGCGTGACCTCCGGCGGCCGCCGGCGTGCCTGCGGTGAGCGCCGAGATCTTGTCCGCGCCACGCCCGAGGAAGATCGCTCCCCAGGCGGCAACGCCGACCGCGATCCCGACCTGGCGGAACGTGTCGTTGATGCCCGCCGCCATGCCGCTCTGCTCCTTGGAGACGACGCTCACGGCCACGTCGGCGATCACCGGGTTGAGCAGGCCAACACCGATGCCGGCGACGATGAAGCCGGGCAGCAGCGCCGTCCAGCCGTCGCTCGCGGTCAGGCCCGACATCAGCAGGAGGCCGCCCCCGACAAGCGCGAGGCTGATCGCCATCAGGACCCGCGCGCGGACCCGCGCCATCAGCGCCACCGCGAGCGGCGCCACCAGGAACGGGACCAGCGTGATCGGCAGGTAGCGAAGCCCGGCCTGCAGCGGTGAGTAGCCAAGGTAGTTCTGCAGGTACAGCGTCAGGTACAGGAACAGCGCGAACAGCGAGGCCGACACGGCGGCGGCCGCGAGCTGGACGCCGGTGAACGCGCGCCCGCGGAACAGGCCGAGCGGAAGCATCGGCTCCGGTACGCGGCGCTCGATCACGGTGAACGCGGTCAGCATCGCCGCGGCGCCGGCGAACAGGCCGAGGATCAGCGGGCTGCCCCAGCCGTCGTCGTTGCCACGTAGCAGCCCCAGCACGAGCATCACGAGCGCCGAGCTGAACGTGACCAGCCCGAGCCAGTCGACACGCGTCGCATTCGGGTCGCGCGACTCGCGGATCCGCAGGAACGTCACCGCGATCGCGGCCAGCCCGATCGGAACGTTGAGGAAGAACACCCAGCGCCAGCCGAGACCGCTCGTGATCGCGCCGCCGACCAGCGGCCCGACCGCCACCGCGACGCCAATGGTGGCGCCATAGACGCCCATCGCCGTGGCGCGCTCTCGGCCGGCCGGGAACTCCTGCGCGACGAGCGCCAGCGAGACCGCGAACATCGCGGCGCCGCCGATGCCCTGAATCGCACGCGCGACGTTCAGGAACGTCGCGTCGGGCGCGAGACCTGCGGCCAGCGAGGCGACCGAGAAGATCGCCAGTCCGATCGCGAACACGGCTCGGCGCCCGAGGCGATCGGCAAGCGATCCCGCGGTCAGGACGACGGCGGCCAGCGACAGGGTGTACGCGTCGATCACCCACTGCACGTCGGTGAAGCTCGCGGACAGGTCCTTCTCGATCGACGGCAGCGCCGTGTTCACGACGGTGATGTCGAGCAGCAACATAAAGGTGCCGACGCTCACCGCCAGTAGGGTCCACCACTTCCTAGACATTCGATACCTCCGCTTTCGGTGCTAAAATCGTCAGGCAACCTTGTAAGGCTTCCGAACTGTCTGGGAAACTTATCAGGAGTCCTGATCAAATGTCAACCGAATTCGACACACCCCGTCCGCCCTTGATGATTCGGCTGCTCAGCGTGGCCTTCGACGACTTCTGCCAGGACCTCGAACGGCGCCTGGCGGACACGCCGTACAACGACATCCGGATCAGCCACGGGTGCGTGTTCGGCAACATCGACCCCGAAGGGACTCGGCTCACCGAGCTCGCCGAGCGCGCGCGCATGACCAAGCAGTCGGTGGGCGAGGTCACGAGCGACCTCGAGCAGCGCGGCTACGTCGAGCGTGTCCCCGACCCCAGCGACGGCCGGGCGAAGATCATTCGCTTGACCGAGCGCGGGCGCGCCGCGCAGGCCCTCGGCATCGGGCTGATCGATGAGCTCGAGCAGGAATGGGGCGAGCGTTTCGGTGCCGAGCGAGTGGCGGCGCTCCGAGAGGCGCTAGAGACGATCACTGGCGAGGGCGCGCGCCGCGTCGTCGTTCCGGCATGACCGAGGCCCGGCTCGAACACGGGGTTCCCGTCACCGGCGGATGGTTTGTCGTCAACACGCGCGACGCCCGGTGGATGCACAACGAGATGCGCGACGTGTGCAGGTTCGGCGGCGAGGGCGAGGCGCACTTCGACGACCTCGGGGTGAGCCTGTACTGGATCCAGCCGGGCAAGCCGATGTCGCTGTACCACCACGAGGCCGGCCAGGAGGATTTCCTGATCATGCGCGGCCGCTGCACGGTGCTCGTCGAGGGGGAGGAGCGGGCCGCGGGTCCGTGGGACCTGTTCCACTGCCCGCCGCGGACGCCCCACACGATCGTCAACACCGGCGAAGAGCCGGCTCTGATCCTCGCCGTTGGCGCGCGCAAGGAGAAAGGGAGCGCGCGGTATCCGTTCGATCCCGTCGCCGCCCGCCGCGGCGCCGGGGTGCCGGACGAGTCGACCCCGGCGGGCGAGACGTACGCGAGCTTCGGTGAGCCGGTCCCGGGGCCGGCGCCCGACATCTTTTAGTCGACGATCGGGTTCGAGGTCGCCTTGCGCGCCCCCGCGGGGCACGTCTCAGGAGCGGGCAATCAGCGTGGCAACGCCGTCGAGGATCCGCTCTAGGCCGAACTCGAACTCGCTGTCGGGATCGTCCTCATCCTCGAGCGCGCCCGACGCGAGCGCGTCCGACAGCGCCGGGAAATCGCCGCCTTCGATCAGCGCGCCGAGCATCCGGGCGTACGTGGGCATGACCTGGCCCGTCTCCGCCCCGGCGGCGCCGGCGGCGAGATCGAGATCGAGCGTGGCGTCGTTGCGAACGAACCCGCTCACGAGCAGGACCGTGGACAGCTTCTGCTGCTCGGACAAGGGCGTGTCGCCCAGGGCCCTGAGCGCGTTGTCGAGCCAGGCGACGTTGTTGGGTCCGAGTGGCGGCGCGCTGATCGGGACCCGCAGCGCCCACGCGTGGCGCCGATAAGCGCCGCGTACGCCGACCGCCCAACGCGTCAGGCCCGCGCGCCAGTCCTCGCCGGGTGGCGCCGGCGGCGGCGTCCCGAGCACGCTGTCGACCATCAGCGTCAACAGCTCATCCTTGGCGGTGACGTAGCGGTACAGCGACATCGTGCCCACGCCGAGTTCGGACGCCACGCGCGTCATCGACAGCGCGCCGATGCCCTCGGTCATCGCGACCTTGATTCCCGCGGCCACGATCCGGTCAAGCGTCAGCCCGGGCTTCGGACCGCGCGTGGCGCGCGGCCGGCGTCCCCATGCGAGCTCGATGCTGGGCGGGATCAGGTTCTCGTCGTGTTCGCTCATCGGCGGAATGTCGTATTTGACATCACGGCGCAATTGCGTATGCTCTACGCATTAGAGCGTATGGCATACGCAGTTTATTTCTCGTGTACGGAAAGAGAGGTGCGATGAGCGAAAACGCAGCAATCGAGGTCGAAGGCCTGACTAAGTCCTATCGCGCGGTCCGCGCGCTCGACGGGATCGATCTTCGCGTCCCAGCCGGCACGGTGTTCGCGCTGCTCGGGCCCAATGGCGCCGGCAAGACGACGATCGTGCGGATCCTCGCGACGCTGGTCGATCCCGACGGCGGCTCGGCGCGCGTCGCCGGCCACGACGTGATCGCCGATCGCCACGCGGTGCGCCGGCGGATCAGCCTCACCGGACAGTACGCCGCGATCGACGGGCTCCAGACCGGTCGGGAAAACCTCGAGATGATGGGGCGGCTGCGGGGCCTGTCGCGTCGCGTCGCGCGCTCGCGGGCCGGCGAGTTGCTCGAGCAGTTCGATCTCGCGGAGGCCGGCGACCGGCGCGTGGCGACCTACTCGGGGGGGATGCGACGGCGCCTCGATCTCGCGGCCGGACTGGTGGGGAGCCCCGAGGTGATCTTCCTCGACGAGCCCACGACCGGACTGGATCCGCGCGCCCGGCAGGCGATGTGGGAGGTCGTGACCGGTCTGACCGAGGCCGGGGTCACGGTATTCCTGACCACGCAGTATCTGGACGAGGCCGAACGGCTCGCCGATACGATCGTGGTCCTCGACCGTGGCCGGATCGTGGCCGAGGGGAGCGCCCGTGAGCTGAAGCAACTGGTCGGTGGCGCCCGGCTCGACGTGCAGGTGGTCGATGCGGCGAGCTTCGAGGCGCTGCTCGACTACCTCGGCCCGCGGGCGGTCGGCCCTGACCGCCCGGCGCTGACGATCGGAATCGCGACCGACGGCAGCGCGGCTTCGGTCCGCGAGTTGCTGGACGAGATCGATCCCGAGCGGATGCGGATCGCCCGCTTCGAGCTCCGGACGGCAAGCCTCGACGACGTCTTCCTGACCCTGACCAGAGACCACGCCCACCCAGAGACACCAGAAAGCGAGCTCGCAAATGTCTGAATACGCCGTCCAGCCGATGATCACCCGCGCATTCCGGCTGTCGCTGCGGAACGTCGACGGGATGATGACCGCGCTGATCCTGCCGGTGATCCTGATGCTGATGTTCGTGTACCTGTTCGGGGGCGCGATCTCGACGGGCACCCGGTACGTCGACTACGTCGTGCCGGGCGTGCTGCTCGTGTGCATCGGCTTCGGCTCCGGGACGACGGCCGTCACGGTCGCGAACGACCTCGCCGGCGGCATCATCGACCGGTTCCGCTCGATGGACGTGCGTGGCGAGGCGCTGATCAACGGGCACGTGGTGGCGAGCGTCGTGCGCAACCTGCTGTCGGCGGCGGTCGTCCTCGTGGTCGCGTTCGCGATCGGGTTCCGTCCGCACGCCGACGTCGCCGCTTGGCTTGCGGCCGCCGGCATCCTCGCGCTGTTCGTGCTCGCGCTGTCGTGGCTGGCGGCGGCGATCGGGATCGTGGCTCGTTCGCCCGAGGGGGCGCAAGGGGTCGCCTTCCTGGTCAGCTTCTTCCCGTACGTGAGCAGCGCGTTCGTCCCGATTCACACGATGCCGGGCGCGCTGCGGGTGGTGGCGAACAATCAGCCGGCGACCGCGGTCGTCGACTCGATGCGCGCGCTGCTGAACGGCGGGCACGTCGGCGCCGACGCGTGGCACGCCGTGGTCTGGAGCATCGGGATCGTCTTGGTGTCGATCGCGCTGTCCGGGGTCCTGTTCCGCAGTCGCGCGCGGTGAGGTGACTGACCGCCTCCCGAGCAGTTAGGCTGACGGTCCCAGCGGCATGGCCTTCGATCTGGTCATCGACATCGAGAACACCCACGGCGCGCTCGCGCGGGTCGCCGCGGCGATCAGCGATGCGGGGGTGAACATCGCGGCGGCCACGTGCATCGGGACGGGGGAGCGCGCCGAGATGCACATCCTTGTGCCGCACGCCGAGGCCGCGAGGCACTCGCTGGCGATCTCGCACCTCGCGGTGAGCCGCGAGCGCGAGGTCGTCGTGGTCGACGTCGAGGACCGGCCCGGGGTGCTCGCCGACCTGACGCGCAAGATCGCCAAGGCCGGCGTCGACCTCGACCTCGTGTACGTGGCCACGCGCAATCGCGTCGTGTTCGGGTCAGCCGACCTAGCCGCGCTGCGGGCCGCGCTCGAACCGGCGACCTGACCACGGCGCCTGGGGGGGCGGTGCGAGCGCGCGCCGGTGGCGGGCGCGGGCGACGCGCACGGCGGCGTTGACCGCGAGGTCGATCACGAGGATCAGCACGAGCCACCAGTACTTCGCGAATCCGTGACGGAGGTCCACGAGCAGGTAGATCAGCACCCAGGCGCCGATGAACAAGCCGAGCGCGGTGCACAGGTTCACCGCGACGGTGAGATACGGCGTGTCCAGATATTCGGGGTCAATCGGGTCCGGCCGGCTCGGCATCTGGCCGCGCCAGCTCATGTAGAACGGGTCACGGGGTGCCATCTCCATGTATGGATACCCGTGACGACCCCGGCACAGTCACCGAATGCGGTGTCACAGCCGCGAGGGCTACCTCGTCAGAACTGGTGCAATCGAGAATGAGGAGCCAGACCATGAAAGTGTTCGTTGCAGGCGCCACCGGCGCGATGGGAAAGCAACTCGTGCCGCGGTTGATCGCCGGCGGCCACGAGGTCGTCGGCACGACGCGAAGCGAGTCCAAACGGGCGGCGCTGTATGAGCTCGGCGCCACGCCGGTCGTGCTCGACGCGCTCGACGCCGACCAGGTCGCCGCCGCCGTCGCCCAGGCGCGCCCGGACGCGATCGTGCACGAGCTGACCGCGATCGAGACGTTCGACCTGCGCCACTTCGATCGCAGCTTCGCGATGACCAATCGTCTCCGGACCGAGGGCACCGATCACCTACTGTCGGCGGGGCGCGCGATCGGCGTCAAGCGGTTCGTGATCCAGAGCTACACGAGCTGGCCGTACGCGCGGACCGGCGGGGCGGTCAAGACCGAGGACGATCCGCTCGACCCGACGCCCGCGCGCGAGATGCGCGAGTCGCTCGACGCGATCCGCCACCTCGAATCCGCGGTCACCGGCGCCGACTGGACCGAGGGGATCGTGCTTCGGTACGGCGGGTTCTACGGTCCGGGCACCTCCCTGTCCCCGGGCGGGGAGCAGTTCGAGGCACTCCGCAAGCGCAAGTTCCCGGTGGTCGGCAACGGCACCGGCGTGTGGTCGTTCGTGCACATCGCGGATGCGGCCGAGGCGACGGTCGCGGCCGTCGAGCACGGCAAGCGCGGGATCTACAACGTCGTCGATGATGAGCCGGCCCCGGTGGCCGAGTGGTTGCCGGCCCTGGCGCAGGCGATCGGCGCGCCCAAGCCGCGGCACGTCCCCACATTCGTCGGGCGCATGTTCGCGGGCGAGCCCGGGATCGTGATGATGACCGAGGTACGCGGGGCGTCGAACGCGAAGGCCAAGCGCGAGCTCGGCTGGGAGCCGCGGCACGCGAGCTGGCGTCAGGGGTTCGCGGCATGAGCACGGGCTCGAGCTCGAACGACGCCCTGCTCGACGAGCTCCGCCCGGTGGCGTTCGCGATCGCGTACCGCATGCTCGGCAGCGTCGCCGAGGCCGAGGATGTGGTCCAGGAGACGCTGCTGCGCGTCCACCGTACGCTCGAGGCCGGCGATCAGATCGAGTCGCCGCGCGCGTTCGTCGCCACGATCACCACGCGGCTGGCGATCGACGAGCTGCGCTCGGCGCGGGCGCGCCGCGAGCGCTACGTCGGCGAGTGGCTTCCCGAGCCGATCCTCACCGACAGCCGCGACGACCCGGCGCAGCACGCCGAGATCGCGGACTCGCTGTCGATGGCGATGCTCGTGCTGCTCGAGACGCTGTCCCCCGAGCAGCGTGCGGTGCTGCTCCTGCGCGACGTGTTCGACTACGGCTACGGCGAGATCGCCGAGATCATCGGCAAGAACGAGGACAACGTGCGCCAGCTGGCGTCGCGCGCGCGGGCGCACGTCGACGCGGGCCGGCCGCGCTTTCAGAGCTCGCGCGAGCAGCGGGACGAGCTCGCGCGGCGGTTCTTCGCGGCGGCCACGGAGGGCGATCTGGCCGGCCTCGAGGCGCTGCTGGCCGACGACGTGGTGCTGACCGGGGACGGCGGCGGCAAGGTGCCGGCGCTCGGCCACCCGGTGGCGGGTCGTACCCGAGTCGCGCAGACGCTGATGAGCTGGATGCGCCTCGGGTCCCGCGTCCCGGGGGCTTCGATGCGCGAGGTCGAGGTCAACGGGATGCCGGGAGCGTTGCTGCTCGACCCGGCGGGGTCGCCTCGTCGGCGTGTGGGAGCTCGAGATCGGGGGCGGCGAGATCCGCGGCGTGAACTCGGTCGTCAACCCGGACAAGCTCGCCCACCTCGGCCCGCTGGCGGACATGCGCGCCCTGCTCCGCGCGAGCGCCGCCGCCGGCCCGGGTGACGTCACATCCTCAGATACGACGCGCCATTGACGTCGAGCACCGTGCCGCTCGCCATCTCCGCTCCAGGAGAGGCGAGGTAGAGCACGGCCGCCGCAACCTCCTCGGGCGTGGCCACGCGCCCCAGCGGGCTCTCGGCGCGGCGCCGGACGCCGCTCTCGCCGGTCAGCTCGGTCGCCGCCATCTCGGTCTCGGTGAAGCCCGGCGCCACGGCGGTGACGGAGATCCCGCGCGGCCCGAGCGCTCGCGCCAGCGACTGGCCGAAGGCGATCAGGCCGGCCTTGCTGGCACCGTAGCCGGGCTGATCGGGTTCGCCGCGGAACGCCCCGCGCGAGGCGACATTGACGATCCGCCCGCCGCCGCCCATGTGCTGGACGACGCACCAGGTGACGTTCGCCGCGCCGATCAGGTTGACGCCGAGCGTCCGCCGCCACGACTCCTGCCACTCGAAGTAGGAGGTGTCGGTGATCGGGTGGGGCTCGAAGATGCCGGCGTTGTTGACGAGCACGTCGATCCCGCCTAGCCCATCGGCGACCTCGTCGATCGCACGACGCACTGCGCCCGAGTCGAGCAGGTCGGCGCCGACGACGATGTGGCCGTCGCCGGGCAGCGAGGCCTGGACCTCGAGGGCCTGGTCCTCACGTGCGCCGTAGTGGATCGCCACGCGATCGCCCGACCGCGCGAACGCGGCGGCCACGGCGGCACCGATGCCGCGCGAGGCACCGGTGACGAGTACCGCGCGGCTCACGTCAGGCGACGGCGCGGCTCAGCAGGGACCGGAGCGTCGCGCGTTCCTCGTCGCTGAGCGCGGACAGAAGCTCGTCGCCGATCTCCTCCTGCGCGCGCTCGGCGCGCTCGAGCGCGACCCGTCCCTCGTCGGTGATGTCGACCATGTGCCGGCGCCGGTCGGCGGGGTCCCGCCGCCGCTCGACGTAGCCCATCTCTTCGAGCTCGTTGAGCAGCAACACGCAGTTGTTGGGGTCGAGCCACAGGGACTCGCACAGCTGCTGCTGGGGCGCGGGTGCGCCCTTGCGAAGGTAGCTCAGCAGCATCAGCTGCCTCAGCTTGATCCCGAGCCGCTCGTCGGTGCTGCGCTTGTGGATGACCTTCGCCAGCCGCAGCAACATCACCACCGTCCCGGGCGAGGTGTCTACAGCCATCGCGATTTGCAGGGTACCAGGATTATCATCTTGCATCGAATGATAGTCCATGGTACAGTGATCATCAAGCGCGAAGAGACTAGCTACGCAGAAGGGATGATCACTATCAATAGTCTAATTAGTGGAGAGCGGCGGCGGTGGGTCACCCTCGGGGTCGTCTGCATGGGCCAGTTGATGATGGTGCTCGACGCGACGATCGTGAATGTGGCGCTGCCGTCGATGCAGCGCGATCTCGGCTTCTCACAGGCAAATCTGGCGTGGGTCATCGACGCCTACCTGATCGCGTTCGGAAGCTTCCTGCTCCTGGGCGGCCGGCTCGGCGACTTGTTCGGGCGCAAGCGCATGTTCTTGGGCGGCCTCGTGCTGTTCACGCTGGCCTCGGCGGCCTGCGGACTTTCCGACAGCCAGGGGCTGCTGATCGTGGCGCGGTTCATCCAGGGGCTCGGCGGAGCGGTCGCATCGGCCGCGGTGCTGGCGCTGCTCGTGACCGAGTTTCCGAAGCCGGCGGAGCGCGCGATCGCGATGAGCGTGTACACGTTCATCGTCTCGAGCGGCGGGTCGATCGGCCTGCTCGCCGGCGGTGTGCTCACGCAGTCACTCAGCTGGCACTGGATCTTCTTCATCAACCTGCCGATCGGGATCGTGACGTTCGCGCTCGGCCGGGCGCTGATCGGCGAGACCGAGCGCACGGGCCGCGGTCAGGGCATCGACGTACTCGGCGCGGTGCTCGTGACGGTGTCGCTGATGCTCGGCGTGTACGCGATCGTCAAGGTCACCGAGTACGGCTGGGTCTCGGCGCATACGCTGGGCTTCGGCGGGGTGTCGCTGGCACTGCTGGCGGCGTTCGTCGCGGTCGAATCGCGTGTGGCGAACCCGATGTTTCCGCTGCGGATCCTGCGCGTGCCGGGGCTGGCCGCCTCGAGCGTGGTACGCGCCTTCCTGGTCACCGGCATGTTCTCGACGTTCCTGCTCGGGGTGCTGTACCTGCAGCACGTGCGCGGCTACGGCGCGCTCGAGACCGGGCTCGCGTTCCTGCCACTGACGCTGATCATGGGCGTGATGTCGCTGGGCGTGACCGCCCGGCTGATGGGGCGGTTCGGAGCGCTTCGTGTCCTGCTCGTCGGGCTGGCCGCGATCGCCGCCTCGCTGGTGCTGCTGTCGCAGATACCGGCCCACGCGAGCTACTTGCCGACGATCGTCGTGCCGTTCGCGCTGCTCGGCTTCGGCGCCGGGCTGTCGTTCCTGCCGCTGATGACCATGGCGATGGCGAACGTGCCGCTGGCGGACGCCGGCCTGGCCTCCGGGATCGTCAACGCGTCGTTGCAGATCTCAGCGGCGATCGGGATCGCGGCGCTGGGGACGGTGGCCGCGCAGCGGACCAAGGTGCTGACCGGCGAAGGACAGCACCAGTTGCTGGCACTCACCGACGGCTTTCACCTTGCCTGGGCGATCGGCGCCGGCACGGTCGTCGTCGGCGCGCTGATCGCGGCCATGTGGCTGCGTCCGTCGGCGCGCTCCGCCGAGGTGGTCGCGGACGTGCGCGAGGAGAACCCTGTGGAATTCGAATTGGAGGCAGCATGATCGACACCACAAAGCCCGTTTCCGAAGTCCAAGTGCGGCGCTCGCTCGACCGGCAGCAGCGCCGCAAGCCGCTCCGGCTGTGGATCAGCCGGCGGACGGCGCGTAAGCCCGACGGAGCCGAGAAGTTCTTCACTCAGGTGAGGATCGGCAAGGCCGAAGCCGTGTTCGTTCCCTGGCCGACGTAAAGCTCCAGGGCGCTGCGGGCATCCGCGTCGAGCTTGTGGGGGACGTCCCGGTCGATGATCGCGAGCGCCTGCTCGACGGGCAGGGGGCCGCGGTAGGGACGGTCGGCGGTCAGCGCCTCGTACACGTCGGCGACCGCGAGCACGCGCATCGGCAGGTCGAGGTGGCAGGCATCGAGCGCACGCGGGTAGCCGGTTCCGTCGAGCTTCTCGTGATGGTTCGCGGCGAGGTCGGAGAGCGACGCGAAGCACGGCGCCCGCTCGAGGATCCGCAGCGTGTGCACGGGGTGGGTCTGGATCGCGCGGAACTCCTCGTCGGTCAGCTTGTCGGGCTTGTCGAGGATCCGGTTCGAGATCGCGAGCTTGCCGATGTCGTGGAGCAGGCTCGCCCGTTTCAGGGTCCGCCGGCCGTCGGGGTCGAACCGCAGGACCGCGGCGATTCCGTCCGCGATCTCGGCCACGCGCACCGAGTGCCGGGCGGTGAACGGCGATTTGGCGTCGATCACCCGCGCGAACGCCTCCGCGATCCGGTCCAGGCGTGCGTCGTCGCCGGCGAGCGCGAACTCGGGCGGCTCCCATTCGGACACGTCGGGCGACTCGAGCGCGGCCCAGAAGTCGCGGTCGCCGCAGAAGCGCAGGAATGCGTCGACGAGCGCGGGGTCGAACCACTTGCCGCGCCGGCGCAACGCCATCCGGCGCGCGGCCTTGACGCCGCCGGCGGCGTGGAACACCTCGACCGTTTGCGCCAGGCACAGGATCCGGGCGGCGAGTGGGATCTCCTCGCCACCGAGCCCGTTGGGCATCCCGCGCCCGTCCCAGTGCTCGTCGAGACTGCCAATCGCCGCCGCTGTCTCCTCGGATAGGAACAGCATGCGGGCGATCTCGGCTCCGCGGTCGCAGCGGGCCTCCATGAACTTGCGCGTGACCTCGCCCTCGTCGCGGATTCCCTTGAGCACCTCGATCCGGCGCCGCAGCCCGGTTCCGGGCGCGACCGTGCGCAGCGACCACACGAACGCGGCGCGCGGGTTCGTCCAGTCGACGAGCTTCGAGGTCGCCTTGGCGGCCCGGTCGTCGGCGGCGAACAGGACCGCCATGCGGTTCGCGTTGGCCGAGCAGCCGGCGTCTTTCAGCAGGAGCGCGTAGAACAGATCCGACCGATCGGAGTCGCTCAGATCGATCTCCGCGGCGAGGCGCATCCCGATCAGGCACGAGCGGATCGCGTGGCCGGGCGGCTGCCCCTCGGCGATGTCGAGCGCGTAGGACAGCGCGCCGATCACGCCGGACAGGGCTATCTCGGTCATACCCGAGTGCATCGGTTCCGAACGGCCCCGGACTTGAGGCACCAGGAGTTCTTCCGACCGGTCGGCCAGCCGTTATGCGCTGAGGGTGGGTCATGACCGCGCGCTCGGCATTACTCGACCGCCGAGATCGCCGAAACGACCGATATGCGTGCCTGAATCCACATTCACCTGCGGGGGCGCGGTCGAGTGTCGAGTTCCGAACCACTGCGGCTCGGCGAACTTCTCCATCGCGAGCTACTTTCCAGCGTGTGCGGTACGAGCGAATCGGACGCGAATACGCGCAGACCCGGCGTGAGGACCCGCGCCTGGCGGGTCGGATCCACGCCGCCCTCGGCGACGCCGCCACCGTGGTCAACGTGGGTGCTGGCACCGGCTCGTACGAGCCGCGCGATCGGTACGTCGTGGCGATCGAGCCGAGCGACGTGATGGCGGGCCAGCGACCGCCGGAGCTCGCGCCGGCGATTCGCGCGAGCGCAGGAGAGCTTCCGCTCCGCGACCAGAGCGTCGATGCGGCGATGGCGGTGCTCACGATCCACCACTGGGACGAGGAGCGCGAGCGGGGCGTGCGCGAGCTGCGGCGCGTCGCGCGCGGGCCGGTCGCGATCCTGACGATCGACGCGGAGGTGAGCAGCCGGATGTGGCTGATGGCCGACTACCTCCCCGAGGTGGCCGCGCTCGACCGCCGGATCCTGCCGCCGATAGACGTCATCGCCCGCTGGCTCGGCGGCACGGTCACGTCCGAGATCGTCGAGATCCCGCATGACACTCCCGACTGGACGCTGATGTCGTTCTGGGCTCATCCCGAGCGCGTGCTTGATCCCGTCGCCCGCGCTTCGACCTCCGGGTTCGCGCGGATGCGTGAAGACGTCGTCGAGCGGGTCGTCACGGCGGTGGAGGACGACCTGACCAGCGGCGCGTGGGACCGGCGCCACGGCCACCTGCGTGACCTCGAGTGCTACGACGCCGGGCTGCGGCTCGTCGTCGCCACGCCGGCCTGACCGGCGCGTTTATACGGCGACGTAGCGTGCTCCGAGCGCGGCGGCGAGGTTGCGGTGCGCGGGTCCGGTCCCGATCAGGACCGAGCGCGCCGGGTCCACGTGGTGGGCGCGCGCGAACGCGAGCGGCAGCCCCGGGAGCGGCGGCCGGCACCAGCACACCGGGGGGCCGCCGGGGTGCGGGCACAGCGCGACGTCGACGGAACCGTTTATCGCCGCCGTCAAGCCGCGCGCGACCCGGCTCGAGTGCGCCGGGCGCGTCGCCAGGGCTCCAGTGGAACAGGAGGTGCGGCGCTGATGGATCGCCGTCCGCGATCGCCTGCTCCCAGCCCTCTCGGTCGAGCGCGCCGGCCGCGACGAACACGCCGGCGCGTGCCGGATCCGGGGCGGGGCGGCGCACGAACGCGATCGTTTCCACGTCCGCGAACCCTTCGTCGATCATGGGTGGTTCAAGCTCGCGAACCGTCCGCATCTGCGAGGTCGGCGCGAGCAGGCCGGGGTGGCGGCGCGCCAGCGCGCGCACCTCATCCGGGGTTGGCAGCGCGCCGAACGCGTCGAGCAGGCGCTCGACGAGGTTGACCTGGGCCTGCGCGAGCGGTGTGTCGAGCCACACGCAACGGGTCCGGGCCCGGTGGCGGCTCGCGGTCTCGATCACGTGGCTGCGCGCGGCGCGGCTGAGATAGGTGTTGTCGAGCACGACGTTTCGCGCGCCCGATGCGAGCTCGGCCTCGAGCGCGTCCGCGAGCTCTCGGAGCGCGCCGCCGCGGTCGTCGCGGTTGAGGCGGACGTAGCCGCGGGCAACGTAATCGCTCGCCACCAGGCTCTTGCCGGCTCCCGGGATGCCCATTACGAGCACCACGTCTCCGTCGTCGGTCGTGGCGGGCGTCGGTTCGACCGGCCGAGGCGGGCGGACGCGACCGAGGGCGCGGCGCAGCACGGCCGCGGCGTCGGGGTTGTTCGCCAGGGTCGCGGCCCGGGCAGCGGAGCGTACGGTTTCCGGGCGGCGCGCGCCCGGGATCGGGACGACGTTCGGAGCGAGGTCGAGCAGCCAGGCGAGCGCGACCTCGGCGGGGGTGGCGCCGAGGCTTTGCGCGGTGTCGGCCAGCGTGCGGTTGCGATCGGCGAGGCCGGGGGCGCGGCGCGGTCCTCCGAGCGGGGAGTGCGCGATCACGGCGATGCCGAGCTCCGCGCAGCGCTCGACGATCCCGCCGCGGAGCGCACGGTCGTCGTCGAGGCTCAGCGCGACCTCGACCGCCGCGATCGGCACCAGCTCGATCGCCTCGTCGAGCTGGCGGCGATTGACGTTCGACACGCCGACGCGCTCGACCATGTGCTGGTCGAGCAGGCGGGCTAGCGCCCGCACGGAGGTCCGCCACGGCGTCCTCGAGTCGGGCGCGTGGATGAGGTACAGGTCGATCGGCAGGCCGTCGAGCGCGACGAGGCTCGCCTCGCAGTCGGCGAGGATCGCCTTGGCCCGCCCGTCCGGGACCCACGCGCCGGCCGGTCGCGTCATCCCTCCCTTGGTGACGATCCGGGGGGCGGGGTGTCCGCTGCGCTTGTCGGGCGGCGCGCTGCTCGCCCGGAGCGCCCGTGCCAGCAAGCGTTCGTTGTGGCCGAGCTCGGTCTCGTCGCGCCCGTACGCGCGCGCGGTGTCGAACACGGTGACACCCACGGCGACCGCGGCCGCGATCGTCTGCCGCGCGCGCTCCTCGTCGCGCTCGGAGTCGGTCGACAGGCGCATACAGCCGAGGCCGATGCGGAGCTCCGAGGCGTCAAGCCAGCCAGCGCGGTCCAGGAGGTACAGGCTATGGGACGAAAGGGGGCTTGACTTTGACCCGTGGGGAAGCCGCACACTGACGCGGCCAACCCACTGAAGTCAACGAGGAGCGGCACCTTGAGTGAGATGAGCATCGGAGAGTTCGCCAGAAAGTCCCGGCTGTCGCCGAAGGCGCTTCGCCTTTACGACGAGCTGGGTCTGCTGACGCCCGTGCGCGTCGACGACAGCTCGGGGTATCGGTACTACGTCGCCGATCAGCTCGAGCAGGCGCGTCTGGTCGCAGCGCTCCGCCAGCTGCAGATGCCGCTGGCCGAGATCAAGGCGATTCTCGCGCTCGAGCCGCCGGTCGCCGCGCGCGCCGTCGCCGAATACTGGGACGCCGTCGAGTCCGAGCACTCGGCCCGTCGCCGGCTCGCCGCCGTCCTCGTCGACCGGATCAACGGAAAGAGGTCGATCATGTATGAAGTCAGCACACGCGAGATGCCGAGCCGGAGCGTGCTTTGCCTCAAGCGCAACGTCACCGGATGGGATCAGGCATGGGCGCTCGGCAAGGAGTTCGTCGCGATCCTGAGGTCCCGGCCGGTGCCTCGAGTGCAGGGACCGGCCGGCCCGGCGTTCTGCATCTATTGGAGCGAGGTCAGCGAGGACAGCGACGGCCCGCTCGAGTGGTGCCGCCCCGTCCCCGACGACCAGGCGGAGCAACTCGCCGGCGACTTTCCGGAGCTGACCCTGCGGACCGAGCCCGCTCACCGCGAGGCGTTCGTCACCCTCGGCCAGGCGACGCAGGTCAGCTCGGCGCAGTGGCAGCTGGTGTCGGAGTCGATGCAGGCGTGGGCCGAGGGTCAGAAGATTCGAACGAGCGACCTCGGCATGCGGGTCACGTACATCGCCAGCAACCCGCCCGACGAGGTCCGCGGGCCAGACTGCGATTTCGCGGTCCCGTTCGAGGCCCCCTGAGCAGGATCTCAGGGGCAGACCCGCGTGGGCCGACGCCCGCGGGCCATAGGATCGCGTTCGCCAAGGCGACGATTGGAGGAGTGATGGCGGAGCGGTGGTTCTCCGACGAGGAGCTCGAGCAGATGTCGCAGCCGACGATGGACCGGGCGATCGAGGCGCTCGACCGGGGAGACACGGAGGAGGCCCGTGCGCTGTGCGAGCAGATGAAGCACGAGTGGCGCTATCTGCACGACCTGATGGTCGAGGGCATCGGCGGCTTGATCTCGTTCGTTCAGGAGCGGCTCGGGGACGACGGCGTGGCCGACGCATGGACCGACGGCCAGGGCCGGGGCTGGCGGCGCGACGTCGAGAAGATCGCGGCGCGCGACCGCAAGGAGATCGTGCATGCGCTCGCGGCAACCTGGCGCGCGCACTCCTGCAGCGGCACCGGACCGCACCCGGGGGCGTTCACGATCACCGAGGACGACGAGAAGTTCACGTTCGCGATGAACCCGTGCGGCTCTGGCCAGCGGCTCGTGCGGATGGGGCGCTACGAGGGGCCGAACGCCCTCGGCGTGACCCGCGCGGCACACGACTGGAGCTACGGGCGCGAGGGGTTCCCGCTGTACTGCACGCACTGCTCGTTCATGAACGAGTCCCTGCCGATCCGCTGGATCGGCTACCCGCTGTATCCGAGCGACCCACCCGAGGACTTCGCCACCGACCCGTGCACTTGGTACTGGTACAAGGACCCGGCGGACATCCCGCGCCGGCACTGGGACCGTCACGGACTGGTGCGCTCGAACGGGGACGCCAATGCCGATTAGCACGGTGCCGAGCGGTAGGCGCGTGATCGTGACGGGTGCCGCGGGCGGGATCGGGCGGGCGATCGTCGCGGCGCTCGCCGACAGCGGCTGCGCGGTCGCGGCGTGCGACGCTCCCGGCGCCGGGGCTGATGCCGTTCCCGGCGCGGCCGCGAGCGTGGAGTTCGACGTGCGCGACCGGGCGGCCATGGTCGATGGTGTGGCGTCGGCAATCGCGTCGCTCGGCGGCTGCGACGCCGTCGTCGCGAATGCCGGGGTGGTGGACACGATCCATCGCGCCGAGCGGTTTTCCGAGGAGGAGTGGCGCAAGGACATGGAGACCAACCTGCACGGCGCGTTCTTCCTCGCGCAGGCCGCGTTCGAGGCGTTGGCGGCGTCGGGCGACGGCCGCGTGGTCGTGATCTCGTCGGTCGCGGCCGAGACTGGAATCCCGCGCCAGGTCGCCTACGGAGCGTCCAAGGCCGGCCTCGTCGGGATGGCGCGCACGCTGGCCGCGGAGTGGGCGGGGCGGGGGATCCGCTGCAACGTGATCATGCCCGGGTTCGTCGCCACGCCGAAGGTTGGTGCGATGCCGCAGGCGGTCAAGGAGGCGGCTCTCGCGCGGATCCCGCTTGGCCGTTTTGCCGAGACCGACGAACTCGCCGGCGTCGTAAGCTTCCTGCTCTCGCCGGCGGCCGCCTACCTGACGGGTGCGGTGCTGCGCGTCGACGGAGGCTTCGGGCTGTCCTTGTGGTGATGACCGTTCCCGTGGAGTTCGTGACCGTGGATCCGCGCGCGACCGCGGTCGTCGCCCGGACGACCACATGGGAGGAGTTCCCTCATGTCTGGCGGGAGTTGCTGGACGAGGTGTACGGGTTCGTCCGGAGCCGGGCCGATCTCGCCACCGGCGGCGAGGGCGAGCGCTGGCAGAACGTGATGCTCTACAAAGACCAAAGGCCGGACGTCGAGGTCGGCGTGCTGGTGTCGCAGCCGTTCCAGACGCACGGCCGCGTAGTCGAGTCAGCGCTTCCGGGCGGGGAGGTCGCGACGGCCGTGCACCGGGGCGATTACGCCAAGCTGGGCGCCACCCACGACGCCGTGCGCGCGGCGGTGGCCGGTCACGGACGTGAGCTCGCCGGCCCGTGCTGGGAGATCTACGGCCATTGGCGCGAGGACCCTGCCGAGCTTGAGACCGAGGTCTTCTGGTTACTCCGCTGAGCGCGCGGTCACGAGAGCGCGGCGCGCTCGCGCTCGGTCAGCGCCCGCTTGCCTCTGGCCGCCGGGTCCCACCCCACGAGTACGCACTTACCCGACGCCGCCAGAGTGCCGTCCAGCAGCCTGACCTCCTGCTCGAGCACGATGCTCGAGGTGCCGACGCGTGCCAGGCGGACGACCACGTCCACCTCCTCGTGGTCCTTGCGCACTTCCGCGTGATGGTCGAGGTCGACGTGAGCGACGACGAAGCCGCCATGGGAATGATCGCGCCCGACGCGCCGCATGATCTCGGCCATCAGCGCGATCCGTCCCTCCTCGAGCATCTCGTGATAGACGGACTGGTTGAGGTGGCCGAGCATGTCGATGTCGCGCCAGCGCAACTGGACGCGGACGGTCTGCTCGAATCCCGACGGCACGGGCGGGCAGTCTAGGCGGGCGCGGCGACATCGGCTCGGCTGCGGCGCCCTTCTCGGCGGGCGTCAGCTCGAGCCCGGGTCGAGCAGCGCGACGATCTCCTTGTGGCGTCCGTGGCCGGCGGCTCCGCGCGCCGTGCTGTGGAAGAACGGCTCGGTGAACTCGAGATCGGGTTCCTTGGCGAGCAGGAACTCGACCACCTCGCGCCGGCCGTGGAGCGCCGCCCAGATCAGCGCGTAGTCGAGCAGCCGGTCGCGCTCGAGTCGGGAACCCGAGGGGCCGTCGAGGAGGGTGCCCCAGCCGCGGTCGAGCGCCAGTCCGCCATCGGCGTCGAAATAGCCCTGGACCTCGTCCAGGCGTCCATCCGCCGCGGCGAACACGAGGTTGTCGACGCGTGCTCCGCACCGCACGAGCGCCTCCGCCGCCTTCGTGTATCCGGACGTCAGCGCCGTGAACAGCGGCGCGCCGTCGTCGTCGAGTCCGTTCACCCGTGCTCCGCCCCGGCACAGCTCCTCGACGAGCGGGGCCTGGACGCCGGCCGAAGCAGGGTGGGCGGAGGAGACCAGCAACGTCAGCGTCGTGTCCCTGCCGCTGTAGGCGTCGCACACGGCGTCGGGGTCGGCGCCGCGCTCGAGCAACAGCCATGCGATGTCGACGGCGTTTGGCGGCGACTGGAGCTGACGCTCGACCTCGATCCCGTTCGCGGCCACGTGATGGAGCAGTGTCGCGTGGTGGGGGAACGGCGAGCGGGCCCGCACGAGCTCGGGGCGCGCATCGAGCAGCGTCCGCAGGGCGTCCACCTCGCCCCATTCGATTGCGTCGCACGCTGCCTCGAAGCCGGCGTCGAGCAGGTCGTCGGCGTGTGCCTGGGCCGACGCCCAATCCGCGTAACGGTGGTCGCGCGCGATTGCCTCCCGCACCACCTCGAGCGTCAGCGGGGACGCGAGCAGCTCGTCGGGCGTGGCCTTCCGGTCGACCGTCGCGTGCATCACCCGGGCGGCGAGACGGTCGCCCTGATCATGCGCCTCCCTCAGCAGTTCGACCTGACGATCCAGATACTCGCCCACCCGCATCGCAGTACCGTCGCGGTCGGGCACGAGCGGTCGGGCCGGCATGGCGGCGAGCATAACCGCCGAGAACCTGCTTAACGCGTCAATTGACGCCCCAGCAGCCGGCCTTGCCGCGTTAAGCGCGCATGGCATGCATAGTTCGGCGAGGCCAGGCTCGCCGGCGTCAAATGTCGAGCTGTGCAGGTGATTCGGACCGTCGGCGGCGGCGTCAGTCGTCAGCCATCGGGGCCGAGTACGTGCGCTCGCAGCCAGTCGTTGCGGAACGCGCCCCGCGGGTCGACGCGATCCAGCAGCGCGACGAAATCGCCGTGCCGTTCGTACAGCGGGCGAATCTCGTCGGCGCCGGCGAGGAACAGCTTGCCCCAATGCGGACGGGCCTCGAACGGGGCGAGCACGCGCTCGACCTCGGCCAGCGCACGCCGCACCGCGGCCGGCTCGGGCCTCCAGGTGAAATGGAGCGCGACCGTGTCGCGGCCGTACTGCGGGCTCATCCACAGCGCGTCGGCGGCGACCGTCCGGATCTCGCTGACCTGGATCACGGGCCGGAGCGCCGCCGCGACGACGAGCACGGCCTCGATCGCGGCGACCGCGTCGCCCCTGTGCACGATGTATTCGGATTGGAGCTCCGCGCCGCTGCTCGGCGTGAAGCCCATCCGGAAGTGGGGGAGGCGCTCGGCCCAGGGGCCGGCGACTCCGAGTTGGGGCGTGCAGTTGACCGGATCGAGCCCAAGGATCGGGTGCCGGTCCTGCGTCGCCGCGGCCGCGCTGAACA
Source organism: uncultured Solirubrobacterales bacterium (assembly GCA_963770615.1). Classification (GTDB taxonomy): domain Bacteria; phylum Actinomycetota; class Thermoleophilia; order Solirubrobacterales; family Solirubrobacteraceae; genus Palsa-465. Next base: position 46,903 of record CAVYQJ010000005.1, read on the forward strand.
GCTCCTCGGCGGTCTCCTCGGGCTGCTCGTGGACGCGGTTCTTGACCCACACTTCGTCGACGGTCTCGCCCCACCGGGTGAACACGCTGACCGAATAACCACTCGAGGTGATCGCGTCGAAGTGCTCGAACAGATCGCGCCACTCGAGGCCCTCGAACACCCGCTGGCGGACCCGATAGTCGGGCTCGACGTCGAGCGTGACGCGGGTCAGCGCTCCGACCGCTCCGAGCCCCACCACCAGCCCGTCGAAGTCCGGATCCGCGCGGGCCGCGGTCATAACGTCACCGTCGGAGGTGACGATCTCGAGCGCGGCGACGGAGGTCGCGAGGTTCCCGTTGCGATCGCCCGATCCATGGGTCGCGGTCGACACGGCGCCGGCGACCGCGATGTGCGGCAGCGACGCCAGGTTGGCCAGTGCCAGCCCCTCGCGCGCGAGTTCGAGCGCAAGCTCGCCGTAACGCACTCCGCCGCCGCACGTCACGGTCATCGCGGCCCGATCGATCACGACGTCGGGTGGAAGGTGCTCGAGCGTCACGAGCTCGGCCGAGTCGGCGATGTCGGTGAACGAGTGACGCGAGCCGAGGACCCGGATCTGCGCGGCCGCCGCGACGATCTCCCGGACCTGCTCGCGCGTCGCCGGGGCGTGGATCACGCTTGCCCGGTAGGTGTGGCTTCCGGCCCAGTTGGTGAGCGGCATCCGGTTCGCGCGCGCCGCGGGGCGTCAGTTGAGCTCCGGGCGCTTGACCCGGGCGTCGACCGCGTCGACGACCTCGGATACCCGCTCGCAGATCCCGACCCCGCCCTGGGACCGCAGCTGGCGGCCGAGCCCGCGGCCGCCGACGACGAACTGCGCCTCGGGCCATGCGCACTGGACCTGGAGGATCGCGTCCGTAAGCTCGACCGTGCCCGCCGGCATCGTCAGGCTCATGCAGATGACGTCGGGCCGGTGGCGGAGCACTCCCGCGACGAGCGCCTCGGCGGGCACGTCGGCGCCCAGCATCACGATCCAGTAGCCCGCCCCGCTCAGGAGGTTGCTCGCCATCCGGAGCGCGACAACGTGGCGCTCGCCCGCTGGCGTCGCGAGCAACACCCGGTTTCCGCGGCGGGACTGGGCGACGCGGTCGGCCTCGCGCTGAAGGGCCAGCACACGCAACGCGATCTCGGTCGCCAGATGCTCGTCGGCCACCGAAATCTCGCCTCGCTCCCACAGCGCGCCGAGCAGCCACAAAGCCGGCGCGATGACCCCCTCGTCGATCTCGGCGGCGGTCAGCCGGGCGTCCATGGCCTCGCGGATCGTCGTCTCCGCGGCGATCTCGTCGCCGGCCAGGAGCGCCGCGGCGAACGCTCGCTCGAGCTCCCCGACGATGCCCGAACGAAGCTCCCGGGAATCGTTTTCCGCTTGGCCCATCGTTTCTCTGGCGCGACCATACCGGTCAGATGGTGCGACCGGCGTCGTGCCAGTAGCGCTCGCGGATCCGGCGCTTGAAGATCTTGCCGGTCTCCTCGCGCGGTAGGTCGTCATCGAACACGACGACCTTCGGCACTTTGTATCCGGCCAGCCTTGCGCCGACGTGATCGCGCACGGCGGTCTCGGTCAGCCCGGCGGACCGATCGGCGTCGACGTGCGCGGCGAGGGCCTCGCCGAAGTCCGCGTCGGGGATGCCGAACACGGCGACATCCCGCACGCCGTCGAGTTCGAGCAGGCAGGCTTCGATCTCGATCGGATAGATGTTCACACCGCCCGAGATGACCATGTCGCGCGCCCGATCCGAAAGATGCAGGAACCCGTCCTCGTCGACCCGGCCGATGTCGCCGATCGTGATATAGCCGTCGCGGTCCACCTCGCGGCGGCGGTCCTCCTGGTCGAGGTAGGTGAAGCCGGGCCAGTAAGAGGGCGGCCGGATGTAGACCTCCCCGGTCTCGCACGGCCCGAGCAGCTCGCCCGCCGGGTCGAAGACGTGGATGTCGGCGTCGGCAAGGAGGCGGCCGACGGTTCCCTCGTGCGCGAGCCATTCGTGGCTGTCACACGCGACGACGATCCCGATCTCCGTCGCTCCGTAGTACTCGAAGATCACCGGCCCGAACCACTCGATCATCCGCCGCTTGACGTGTACCGGGCACGGCGCCGCCGCGTGGACGACGCACTCGAGCGAGCTGACGTCGTAGCGCGCGCGGACGTCGTCTCCGAGCTCGAGCAGTCGCACGAACATCGTCGGGACCGTTTGGGCGTGGGTGATCCGCTGTGACTGCACGAGCGCCAAGAACTCCTCGGGCTCGAACCGCGGCATGATCGTCAGTTCGATCCCGAGCGCGAGCGAGAACAGCGCCTGCGAGTTCGGCGCCGCGTGGTACATCGGCGCGGTGATCAGCGTTCGCATCCCCGGCCGCAGGCCCATCGCCGCGAGCGTCACCGCCGCCACCTGCTGGGACTGCTCGGGGGTCATCGCGTCGCGCAGGACGCCCTTGGCCAGGCCGGTGGTGCCCGACGTGTAGATCACGCTCATGCGCGCCGTCCCGGCCTGCCCCTCGTACGGCTCGGAGTCGCCGATCCAGTCCTCGAGCAGAGGGTGGCGGCCGGTGATGGGCGTATCGCCGTAGCGCGCCGCGGTCTCAGGAGGCAACGGGACCTCGATCAGCGGGACGCCGTCGGGCAGCGCCTCCTCGACCCCTCCGATCAGGTCCGAATGGGCGAACACGGCCCGCGCGCCCGAGTGCGACAGCACGTGCCGGAGCTCCCGGCCGCGCGAGTGCCAGTTGACCGGCACGGGCACCGCCCCGATCAACGGGCACGCGGCGCTGAGCGCGAGGAACGCGGGCTCGTTGCGAAGCACGATTGCCACCCGGTCGCCGTGTTCGACCCCGGCGGCGGCGAGCGCGCTGGCGATCTTGGCGGCATGCGCCTTCAGCTCATCGTGCGGAATCTGGCGCTCACCGAACCTCACCACCACGGCGGCCGTAGCATCGCACGCATGGAAGCGTCGTTGAACCCCGCACTGGCCGAGGCTCGATTCTGCCCCCGGTGCGGTCAACCCGCCGAGATCGACTTCCCGCAGCGGATCGTCTGCCCGCACTGCGGCTACGCCGCCTACTACAACCCGAAGCCGGTCGCCGGGGCGATTCCAATCGACGATCACGGGAGGGTGATCCTGCTGCGTCGCGGGTTCGAGCCGGGTCGGGGGCTGTGGACGTTCCCAGGCGGGTTCGTCGATCTCGGCGAGTCGGTGGAGGACGCAGCGCGTCGGGAGGCCGCCGAGGAGCTCGGCATCACGATCGAGGTGCAGGACCTGGTCGGCGTGTACTCACGCGCCGAGGATCGGGTCGTGCTGATCGTCTACCGCGCGCGGGCGAACGGCACGCCGCAGACGACGCCCGAGGCGCCCGAGGTGCGCGCGTTCGGCGTCGACGAGCTGCCGTGGGACGAGCTCGCGTTCTGGTCGACCGAGCGGGCGCTGAGGGACGCGTTCTAGGCCGGCTCTTGGCTCGGGCGGCGCCCGAACCAGCCGAACAGCTTGGCGAACGCGCGGGCGAACGGACCGCGCTTGGTCTCGGGCTCGACGCGCCCGGCGTCGACCGGGTCCGAGACCGGGGCGGGGGCAAGCGCCGCAACGGGAGCGGGGGCCGGCTGCGACACCGGCGGTGGCGTGCTCTTGGCGCGCGAGCCCGGGGCGGCGGCGCTGAACAGGGATTCGGCGGCGCTGCTCGCCCACATCATCGCTTCGAGGTACAGCTCGCCGGCGCCGTCGACGACCTGCGGCAGGTCGTTGACCTCGCCGGTCTCGAGCCCGGCGACGCACTCCAGCAACAGGCCCCGCTTCCCTTTGCGCGAGACGAGCGCTTCGCGCATCTCGGTGGCGAGCGGGAGCGACGCGACCACGTCGACCATCGGCGCGTCCATCATCGCGTCGAGCACCGAGAACAGGCCGAGCGTGAACAGCTCCCCAGGGCTCGCGATCCCGAGCTGCCCGCCGGCAAGCTCGCAGAAGCGCGCGCGGATCAGCGCGGTGACGGTGAGCTCGGTCGGCTTGTCGTCGATGCTCGCGAGCACGCTGAGCGTCGACCACCGCTTGACGTTGTCGAGGCCGAGGAGCGCGAGCGCCTGGCCGATCGACCGGACGTCGCCGCGCAGACCGAAGAACGCGGAGTTGACGTAGCGAAGCAGCCGGAAGCTGAGCGCCACGTCGTGGACGATCAGCTGCTCGATCTGCTCGAGCTGGACGTCGGGGTCGTTGAGCGACGCGGCCACCTGAAGCAGCGCGAGCCGGTTGGCGGCGATGCCGCGGGTGCACGCGACCGCCGGCCGGCAGAAGAAGTAGCCCTGGAACAGATCGCAGCCGGCATCGACGCAGAACTCGTGATCGGCCTGGGTCGAGAGCTTCTCGGCGACCAGCTTGCCCTCATACGGCTTGAGCCGTTCGACAAGTTGCTTGAGCTGCTCGCGCCCGAGCTCGTTGATGTTGAGCTTGACGACGTCGAATAGCTCGAGCAGCGCCTCTGACCCGTCGCGATAGCGGAAGTCGTCCAGCGCGAGCTTGTAGCCCTGCTGCTTGAGCACTCCGAGCGCGGCGAGCATCTCGTCGTCGAACTGCTCGGTCTCGGGGATCTCGAGGCCGACGAGGTCTGACGGCAGCGCGTGGGCCAGGCCGCCGGTGACGAACTCGCGCGAGATGTTGACCCACGCGGTCCGGGTCCCGACGAGCCGCCCCAGGTCGAGCTCCGTGAGCGCGTTCAGGACGACGGTGGCCGTGGCGCTCTCGGGGTTGGCGATCATCGCCACGTCGTTGACGTAGCCCTCGCCGCGGAACAGCAGCTCGTAGCCGACAACCTCGAGCTTTGGGTTGAAGATGGGCTGGCGAGCGACGAAGGCGTCTGGCATGGGGGACCCTGAGAACTGTCGTTCTTAGGTTCCTAGGTCGGCACATCGCGCCGAGGCTTAAGCCGCGGTCGCGCGGACTGGACGACTCAGTGGTCGCTTTCGCAAATACGACGACATTCGAGCGGCCCCCGGCGGCGAAAGAGACCACTAAGCTCGCGGGCGTGCAGATCTCAAACCGCGCCGACGTCGACAGCTTTGTCACGCTCGACGGCTCGACGATCCGGGAGCTGGCCGGGCCGGCGTGGACGCAGGCGCGCCACCAGAGCCTCGCCGAGGCGACGATCAGCTCCGGCGGAGAGACGCTGGAGCACCGCCACCACGTAAGCGAGGAGATCTATTACTTCGTGCGAGGCCGCGGCCGCATGCGTCTCGGGCCCGACGAGCGCGACGTCGTCGCCGGGGATTGCGTCGTGATCCCGCCGGGCACCCCGCACAAGCTGTGGGCGGCCGCCGACCAGGAGCTCGTGCTGCTCTGCGCGTGCTCGCCCGCGTACAGCGACTCGGACACCGAGATCATGGAGCGCTCCGGCGCCGGCGGGGATTGAGGAGCGGGCGACTTGCCGGGGAGTGCCCCGGCGGATACGTTTCCCTACATGGCCGATCAAACACTCACTGTCATAAACGAGGTCCCTCGCTCCAGCGCGATCATCCACGCCCCGCCGAAGGGCAAGATGGCGTTCAGCGGCGACGGACCGGACAACCTGCTCTGCGGCGGCTGCGCCGTGGTCCTGGCCCAAGGCGTCAGCGACGGACAGCTGTTCGGGGTGTTCATCGAGTGCCCTGAATGCGGGGCGCTCAACGACGTCAACTCCTGAGCGTCGCGCTCCGTCGCGCCGCTGAGCGGCGCTGTCCGCGCGGGGGCATTTGCCGGCGCGCGGACAGGCTGTCGCCCAATTACTTCCCGGCGGGCCGGCGGATCGTGCGGAAGTCGCTCGCCAGGTGGGCATCGAGGAGGTAGGCCCAGGGCATCAGGAAGTAGCCCTTGATGCCCCAGCTCGTCCCCCACGAGTTGCGCACGAGCCCGTAGTTGGGCTGGTCCTTCAGGTAACCGACGAGCAGGACCTCGTGGCCGCCCAGCTGCTTCTCGTTGCGGGTGGGGAGGGGCACGATGCCGGTGTGCGCGACCTCCTGTGACTCGAACGACTCGTACACGGAGAACCCGAGCGCGATCGTCTGCCGGTTGGAGAGCACCGCCTTCATCGTGTCGACGTTCCGCGGAACCGCCTTGTAGTTGGAGATGCGGTGGTGCCGCGCCTCGGCGTCGATGGTCGCGGGCGGATCATCCGAGAACTTGGAGATGTCGTACGGCCAATCGGATTCGAGCGGCACGCCGAGCTTCTGGCAAACCTTGAAACCGTCACGGCCGTACGCGCCCGTGTCCTGGTCGGCGGGAGCGCCCTCGAGCTGTCGCTCGTAGTAGTAGATCCACAATCGCGACAGGAACCCCGGATCGGCTCCGCCCAGCTTCGCGTCGTACTCGACCGCGGCCGCCACCGCGTTCGCCGTGCAGCTCCCGAGCTGGCCCTGGTCGAACACGGCGGGAAGGTCGGCGCGAGGGTCGACCTCCTCGAGCACCGGCAGGTCCGCGGCGTCGGCGATGTGGTCGCGTACGTCGGGGAGCGAGGGCTTCCAGCCGTAGCGGTGGATCTTGCGCGGGGTCAGCCCCGCGCTCGTCAGGAAATCGGTCATGTGCCCCTTCTCCGGTCCGGGCCGTCTCGGCGATCGGCGTCCTCACGCCGGCAGCCCCCTTGTTAACCAATCACCTAACAACCATACGCCCCGGCGGATAGTGGCGTCAACTCGCCGGCCGGCGCCCGCGCGCCGACACGAGCATGTGCGAGTTGGCCGAGAACTTCGCCGCGCCGCCGGCGAGCTAGGTCGATCCGCGCGCGCCGGGCACGACCAGCCCGGACTCGTACGCGGCAACCACCGCTTGCGTGCGGTCCCGTAGCCCGAGCTTGTTGAGGATCCGGCTCACGTGCGTCTTGACCGTCTCCTCGGTGACCACGAGACGAGCGGCGATCTCAGGGTTCGACAGGCCCTCGGCCACGAGCCCGAGGACCTCGGTCTCGCGGGGAGTCAACTCGCCGAACGCGGGGACCGGTTGCGGCCTGGCCGCCGGCCGCTGCGCGAACTCGCCGATCAGGCGGCGGGTGACGCCCGGCGCCAGTAGCGCGTCGCCGGCGGCGATGATGCGCACGGCCTCGATCAGCCGTTCCGCCGTGACGTCCTTGAGCAGGAAACCGCTGGCGCCGGCCCGGAGCGCGTCGTAGACGTACTCGTCGAGATCGAAGGTCGTGAGCACGAGCACGCGCGGCCCGCCGGGACCATCGCTCGCGAGCTGCCGGGTCGCCTCGATCCCGTCCATTCCGGGCATGCGAATATCCATCAGGACCACGTCGGGGCCGCGCTCGCGACTGATCTCAACCGCCTGCTGTCCGTTCGCGGCGATGCCCACCACGGCGAAGTCGGGCTGCGTGTCGAGCAGCTCGGCGAACCCCGAGCGCACGACCTCGTGGTCGTCGGCGACGACGATTCGCACCGGCCGTGCGGTGGTGCCCGTCGGCGCGGGCGTGCTCAACGGAGCGCCTCGCTGGCGTCGATCGGAAGCGTCGCCTCGACCAGGAAGCCGCCGCCGGCGGCGGGGCCGGTCCGCAACCCCCCGCCGACCGCCGCGGCGCGCTCCCGCATGCCCGACAGGCCGTGGCCCCCCGGCGCGGCGGGTTCGGACGGGCCCGGCCCGGTGTCGCGAATCCGCAGGCTCAGCGCGCGGTCCCCGTAATGCAGCTCGACGTCGACGCCGGCGCCGGGTGCGTGGCGGCGCGCGTTCGTGAGCGCCTCCTGGACGATCCGGTACGCCGCGAGCTCGACGCCGGGGTCGAGCGAGACCGGCGCGCCGCTGAGGATGAAGCGAGCGCCCGAGACCGATGCGTCACGGGCGGCGTCGAGCAGCTCGTTGAGTTGCTCGAGGCCGGGTTGCGGCTGCAGCTCCGGGGTGTCGGCGCCGGCGTCCTCTCGCAGCACGCCGAGGAGCCTTCGCATCTCGGTGAGCGCGGCGCGGGCAGTGTCGCCAATCGCCGACAGCCGCTGCGCGCCGGCGGCGGGCATCCCGGGAGTGGAGACCCGGGCGGTCTCGGCCTGCACGGCGATCATCGAGATGTGGTGGGCGACGACGTCGTGCAACTCCCGCGCGATCGCCGCTCGCTCGCCGCGCGCCGCGTGCTCGAGCAGATCGCCGACCGCCGCCTGACGGGCGGCGGCGTGCGAGGAGGCCTCGGCGCGCGCTCGTTGTGCGATCCCGGCGAACGCCGACGCGGGCGCGAGCGCGGCGAGGAGCAAGGTCAGCACGCCGGCCTCTGAGGCGCTCGGCACCGGTTGGACGAGCGCGAGCACGACGAACGCGGCCGACAGTCCCACGGCGATCAACTGCGCTCGGGAGCGGGGTTCGCCGGCGCGGGCCAGCGAGTACAGCGCCGCCACCTGCGCGATGAGCGCCGCAACCGTGAGTGCGTGGAACAGCGTCAGGGACACGGCGCTCGCCGCCACGACGGCGATCGCCGCCGCGGTGGCGCCCGCGAATGCCGGCGGCAGCGTGGTGGCGAGGGCGACCACGCACAGGCCAAGCGCCCGCTGCGCGCTGACGCCGTCGAGCGCGGAGCGCACGATCGACTCCGCGACCGCGAGCAGGCCGAGCGATCCGTAGGCCAATAGGGGAGTGATTGCGCCCGGCGCGATCCACGCGGGGTGGTCGGGCCTGCCACGACGCCAGTTCTCTACTCCCACCACGTAGATCATTGTCCCCGCTGGCCGGTCGGTCGGCATCGCTCCGGAAAGTGATCCGAACGTCCCCCTTGAGAGGGATGCCGACCTCCCTCCGTAGCTCAGGCCAGCGACCCGAAAGATGGCTCGCCGGCGCGACGACAAGCCACCGCTCGCCGCCTAGCTTTTCCGGGCATGGAAGCGACGATCGAAGTCAACCGGGTGCTGAAGCGCTTTGGGGAGACCGTCGCCCTCGACGGCCTGTCGTTCGTGGTCACGCCCGGGAGCGTGACCGGGTTCGTCGGGCCCAACGGCGCAGGAAAGTCGACCACGATGCGAGTGATTCTCGGGCTCGACGCCGTCGACGAGGGCACCGCGCTGATCGGCGGGCGGGCGTACCCGAGCCTGCGCCACCCGCTCCGTCAGGTCGGGTCGCTGCTCGACGCCGGCGCGCTGCAGCCGAGCCGGAGCGCCCGCAACCATCTCCTGTGGCTCGCCTATTCGCAGGGACTGCCGTCGCGCCGCGTGGACGAGGTGATCGATCAGGCCGGCCTCGAGTCGGTGGCGCGCCGCAAGGCCGGCGGGTTCTCGCTGGGGATGCGCCAGCGGCTCGGGATCGCCGCGGCGATGCTCGGCGACCCGCCGATCCTGATCCTCGACGAGCCGTTCAACGGCATGGATCCAGAGGGGATCGTGTGGATGCGCGGGTTTCTGCGCGCCCTGGCCGCGGAGGGGCGGGCCGTGCTGGTTTCGAGTCACCTGATGAGCGAACTCGAGGACACCGCTGACCACCTGGTCGTTATCGGGCGGGGCAAGCTCGTGGCCGACACGAGCGTGGCCGAGTTGATCGCGGCGGCCTCCGCCGGCCGCGTGACGCTGCGGACGAGCGCGCGCGCGGGAGCGATGGCGGCGCTGGCAAACGCCGGCGCGACGGTCGCCGCGACCGGGCCGGACACGCTGACGGTCACGGGGCTCGTGTCCGAGCGGATCGTCGAGCTTCTCGGCCGGCGCCGGGTGCCGTTCTCCGAGGTTTCGGCGCATCGCTCGAGCCTGGAGGAGGCGTACATGGAGCTGACCCGGGATGCGGTCGAGTTCAGTGCGGCGCCGACAGCGGGCGTCGCCCGATGAGCGCCACCGCCGCGCCCTACCGATCGAGCCTGGCGGCCGGTCCCGACGGGTTCACGCCGGTGCTGCGCGCCGAGTGGACGAAGTTCCGGACCGTCCGCGGCTGGGTGGTCACCGCGCTCGCCTCGGCGCTCTTGATCGTCGGGTTCGCGTACCTCGGCACGTTCGCCCATCACGACGGTGGAATCTGCGTCGGCCCGAACCCGGCAACCGGGACGTGCCAGGCGTTCTCCCACCCGACGCCTCCCATCGGACCGGGCGGGGCCGCGGTGACCGACACCTACTACTTCGTGCACCGCACGCTGACCGGCGACGGCAGCATCACCGTCCGGGTCAGTTCGCTCAGCGGTCGCACTCAGGGCGGCAACGGGAATTCGGCGAGCGTCGCCGACATGGCTGGCGCGCCCAGTCCGGCGCAGCCGTGGGCGAAGGCCGGGCTGATCCTGACCGCGGCTACCAAGCCAGGGTCTCGGTACGCCGCGGTCATGCTCACCGGCGCCCACGGCGTGCGCATGCAGTTCGACTACTTCCACGACATCGCCGGCCCGGCGGCAGCGCCGGAGGCTCCGCGCTGGCTTCGCCTGACCCGTTCGGGCACGACGGTGACGGGTTCTGAGTCGGCGGACGGTCGGACGTGGTTCCGCGTCGGGTCCGTGCAGGTGGCGAGCCTGCCCCGGGTGGTTCAAGGCGGGATGTTCGTGACCTCACCGCTGACCGCGCCGACCGAGCAGGCGCTCGTGCCGGGCGCCGACGGCGTGGCCACGGGCGCAAGCGCAACGTTCGGCGCGCCGGGACTTCAGGGTGGATGGTCGCGCGGCGCCTGGACGCCGCAGGACGTGGGTGACAACGGGTCGATCCCGACTCTGAGCACGGTCGGCGCGCAACGCTCGGGGTCCGGCTTCATGATCGCCGGGTCCGGGGATATCGGGCCGTCGGTTGCCGCCGGCGACACGGATAGGAACGCGCTCACGGGTGTGTTCGTCGGCCTGATCGTGCTGATCGTGCTCGGCGCGATGTTCATGACCGCCGAGTACCGCCGCGGGCTGATCCACACGACGCTGACCGCGAGCCCTCACCGGGGGCAGGTGCTGATCGCCAAGGCGTTGGTGATCGGGGCGGTCGCGTTCGTCGTCGGTGCCGCCGCGGCCGCGGTGTCGATCCCGCTCGGGAACCACATCCTGCGCGTGAACGGCAACTTCGTGTACCCGGTGAGCGCGCTCACCGACGCGCGCGTGATCTTGGGGACGGGCGCGCTCGTCGCGCTCGCCGCGGTCCTGGCGCTGGCGCTGGGCGCGGTTTTGCGCCGGGGCGCGGGAGCGGTCACCGCGGTCATCGCGCTGATCGTCGTGCCGTACGTGCTCGCGTTCGCCTCGGCTCTCCCCGCCGGCGCGTCGCAGTGGCTGATGCGGGTCACGCCCGCCGCCGCGTTCTCGGTCGAGCAGACGCTGCCCCAGTACCACCAGGTGTCCTATCTGTACACGCCCGCCGAGGGGTTCTACCCGCTCGCGCCTATCGTCGGCCTGGCCGTGCTCGCCGCGTATGTCCTGGTCGCGATGGTCGTCGCGAACCGCGTCCTTCGCACCCGGGACGCATGAGCGCCGCGCTCCACGCCGAGTGGACCAAGCTCAGGACGATCGCGGCGACGGGGTGGCTGTTGCTCGGCGCGGTCGCGCTGACGGTCGCCCTCAGCGGCCTCGTTGCGGTCGCGGTCACCTACGCCTCGGTCGGCTCGGGCCAGGACATCACCAGGCTCAGCCTCACCGGCGTGTATCTGGGCCAGGCGGTCGTCGCGATCCTCGCCGTGCTCACGATCGCCGCCGAGTACAGCAGCGGGATGATTCTGGTCACGCTGACCGCGATGCCGCGCCGGCTTTACGTGCTGGCGGCCAAGGCGGGGGTGCTTTGCGGGCTCGTGGTCGTCGCGGCGGCGGTCGCGGTCCTCGGCTGCATCCTGGCCGGGCGGTTGATCCTCGTCGGAAACGGCTTCACGACCGATCACGGCTACGCGCTGTTGTCGCTGAGCCACGGACCGACCCTGCGCGCAGCGTTCGGCACGGTCATCTACCTGGCGCTGATCGGTTTGCTCAGCCTCGGCATCGCCACCGCCGTCCGCGAGCCGGCCGTGGCGACCGGGCTCGTGCTCGGGCTGCTGTACCTGTTCCCGATCCTCGCGGCGCTCGCACCGGATCCGCACCTCCGGCGCCACCTCGAGCAGATCGGTCCGATGACCGCCGGGCTCGCGATCCAGGCGACCACCAACCTCCGCGGGCTCCCGATCGGCCCGTGGGCCGGGCTGGGAGTGCTGGCCGCCTGGGCGGCCGCCGCGCTGCTCGCCGGCGGTCTCGCACTCGCGCGGCGCGACGCGTGAGAAGATCGCGCGATGACCAGGTTCGAGGGCTTCGGCCCCAAGGTCGAGAAGTGGTTCAAGGGCCTCGAGGCTGACAACACCAAGCAGTACTTCGGCGCCAGCCGGGAGTTCTTCGAGGAGTCGATCCGCGATCAGATGGACGCGCTGCTGACCGAGCTCAGCGAGCAGTTCGGCGGCGAGGTGAAGATGTTCCGCCAGAACCGCGACATCCGGTTCTCGCCCGACAAGTCCCCGTACAAGACCAACACCTACGGCGTCCTGCGCGGATCCGACATCGCCGCCCAGGGCCTGTACGCGTCGATCTCGGCGCGCGGCATGGTGGCGGGAAGCGGCTACCACTTGATGGCCCGCGATCAGCTCGACCGCTACCGCGAGGCGGTCGCCGACGACGGGCACGGAGCCGAACTGGCCAAGCTCACGGCTGCGGTGCTTCAGAAGGGGCTCGAACTTTGGGGCGAGAGCGTGGCGACGGCCCCGCGCGGTTATCCGAAGGACCACGCGCGGATCGAGTTGCTGCGGCGCAAGAGCCTCTCACTCGGAGCGACGCTCAAGTTCGGGCGCGGCATCGGGCGTGACGATGGACTTCAGTTCGTGGGTGCGACGTGGCGCGCGGCCGCGCCGGTGACCGGGTGGCTCGACTCGCACGTCGGCCCGAGCACGCTGCCCGGAGACCGGGGGAGAGGCCGCCGGTGATGAAGCTGCGCGACGAGGCCTGGGCTGCGGCGTCGACGGGTTGCGGAGGCGGGTCGCGAGGCCGGATCCCACTGTAAAACGCAGCAAACCACCCCGCCCAGCCGCCTCCCCGCCCACATAAGCATGGTCACCATGCTTATGTGGTCGATGGGGCAACGCGAGGGGAGGTTTGGCGACTTTTACAGGGGGGCTCGCCGGCATGAGGACCATTGCCGGCGCCTCGTGATCGGAGCCGAGATCGAGCGGGATCCTGGGCGTCCCGCGTCAAACGGGCTCAAGCACGAACGTCGCCTTGACCGCGGCGATGACCTCCTGCTCGCCGGCCTCGACATGCACATCCGGTCCGCCACCCGCGCGCGACGCCGCGGCCGTCATCATCGGGAAATCATGCTCGCGTTCTGACAGCTCGAGCAACGGCCCGAGGCGGGCATCGACGCCTGCGGCGTACGCGGCCGCCTTCTCCTTGGCGCGCTCGGCGGCACGCGTCGCCACCTCGAGCCACACCGGGTTGCTCATCGAGATCCGCCACCTGGGACCGGCGATCCGCGCGTCGAGTTCGTCGCTCGCGCGCATCATCAAGCGACCGATCGTGTCGGTATCCGGGAGGCGAACCAACATGCTCGCGAGCGCCCGGTGCCCGAGCGAGCGCCGGCCCTCGTTCGTGTGCTCAAACTCCTCGCTGACCGTGACACCCGTGGTAGACCGGTCTTCGCGAGCGATGGAGAGTTCGTCGAGCATCTGAGCGAGCGCCTCGCCTCGGTTCGCGACGTCCGCGAGCGCTGGTCCCGGCGACGCCTCGGTCGCCGACAGCGTTATCCACACGATCGCTTCGTCGGGCTCGGTACGGATCGCCGCCTCGCCGATCACGGTGACGGTCGGCCGAGCCTCACTCGAACCGGGGGTGTCGCCGCCCATCCGACGATCGTAGTGGTAGGGCTCTTGCCGGTGCCGGAGGGGCGCGCTACGTTGTGCGGCGAGATGGCGGGGCTAGCCGTGTCGTTCGTGGCGCTCATCATCGTCGCAGCGGTTCTGGTGCGACGGGCGCCGCGCTCGTCTCGTCGATTTCGGGTCGGGGCGCCTGTCCTGTGGCTGGCCTTGTTCGCCGGCGGGCTGGAACTGGCGACCGGTGTCGCGGGCGCCTTCGCGAGGGCCGTGGCCGGTGATGAAGTGCGATCAGCCGACGTGGCCGCTCGCGACTGAAGCGCAGCCGGCGCCAACCGCGGCCGATGACGAGCGAGCTGACATTCCGATCGATGCGAGAAGCCGACCTCGAGCAGGTCCGGATCTGGCTCGGACTCCCGCACGTGGCGAGGTGGTACCTGGCAGGCTCGACGCTCGAGCAGGAACTCGACGAGCTGCGCCAGTGCATCGCGCGCGAGCAGCCGACATATGCGCTCATGGTGCTCGAGCGAGGCCGGCCGGTCGGCTGGTGTCAGTGGTATGTGTGCGCTGACTATCCCGACCATGCGGCCGGCGTCGGCGCCGAACCGGGGGACATCGGGGTGGACTTCGCGATCGGTGATCCGGCGCGTGTCGGCAAAGGGGTGGGCACGTCGTTGATCGCGGCGCTGGTTGCGTACGTCTCCGAAAGGCACCCTGGTGCCGGCTTCGTCGCGGATCCGGAGGCGACCAATCGCGCCTCACGGAGAGTGCTCGAGAAGAACGGGTTCGAGCTCGTGCGCGAGGGAACGATCGCGTCCGAGCCGACGGCTGCGACGATGGCGATCTACCGGCTCCGTCCGTGACGCGACTGCTTCGTTCGAGGCGATCAGGCGTGCTTTCGGGCAACAGATCTGGTCTCTTCGATACGCGCCTTGGCCTCGTCCGCGAGCGTGGTCGCGTCGTCCTGGGCCTGACGCGCCTCTTCGATCAGGTCGCTCAGTTCGGGCCGGCTCTCGTGGGCTCGGTCGAGGACGTCGGCGGCGACATAGATTGGGCAGCCCGTCAGCGCTGCGAGCGTCAGCACGTCGCTCGGTCGGGCGTCCACCTCGGTGCCGTCGGTCAGGACCGCTTGCGCGAAGAACGTGCTGTCGGTCAGCTTGACGATCCTCGCTTCCGCGAGCTCGCCTCCGCTCGCCTTGAGCAGTGCGGCGGCGAAGTGGTAGACGCCGGGACGCGGAAGCTCGACGTTCTCGAGCACGACCGCGAGGCCGGTCGCTTCGGCAGGGCCGATCCAGATCAGCATCCGCCGGTCGCCGTCGATCTCCTGGAGGAAGACGATGTGGCGCTGCGAGGCCGTCTCGGCCGCGGTGGTCCGTCGTAGGTCGGCGATCCGCACCGGGATGAGATCAGGGCTAGGCGTAGGCATCGCGAAGTACTCCTTCCAGAGTGGTTCCAACGGCTCGCGCAACGACCGACGAGCCTTGTGAAGGCGCGTCTTGATCGCTCCTGGCACGGTGCCGAGCTCGTCGGCGATCTCGGCGTGCGTGAGTCCGCCGAGGTAGAACAGGGTCACGGCTTGGCGCTGTCCCGCCGGCAGCTCGTCGATTGCCGCGCGTACCCGCCTGGCGACCTCAGCCGACTCGAGCTGCCACTGTGGGTCGGGTTCTGCAGCCGGGGGGCCGCCAGGATCGCTCCGATCGATCATCAGATCGAAAGAAGCGACCGTTCGACGGCCCGGCGCGATCAGCGATCGGCACACGTTCAGTCCGATCCCGATCAGCCAAGCGCCGAACCGGTCAGGCTCGCGCAGGCGACCGAGACCGAGCATCGCCACCAGCACTGCCTGCTGGGCCGCGTCCCGCGCCAGCTCCGCGTCACGCAGCGCACGTCGGCAGCTGCTGAGCAGCACCGGGTAGTGGCGCTCGACGAGCACGGCAAACGCGCGACGATCCCCCTCGCGCGCTCGAGATACCAGTGCTCGATCGTGTGGGCAGTTCGACATCGCCACCCCTTTAGTGTCACGAGCGTCGCCTCGGGTTACCCGAGAGGATCGTGACGATCGCGCTACTGGCCGGGCCGCCGCCGTCGTCCGACTGAGGACAAACCAGGCGCCAGCGCCTACGGGTGCCGGTTACGCGATCGCGTCCGTATCCATCGCGCGCTCGATTGCCTCCTGCGCGCGCACCGTGAATGGTCCCGGAGGGGAGGGCAAGACCACCTCGCCGATCGCCGCGATCGGCTGGCCGAGGCGCGCGGTCGAGGCCAGGAACGCCTCCTCCGCGCCGAGGGCGTCCTCGAGCATGAAGCTGCCCTCGTCGGCGGGCAGGCTTTCGAGGATTGCCCTGCGAGTGATGGAGGCCAGGATCCCGGTCTCCAACGCGGGCGTCCGCAGGCGCCCGTCACGGACCCAGAAGATCGAGCACGTTGGGCCTTCGAGCACCACTCCGTCGGAGCGGACCAGCAGGGCTTCGTCATAGCCTGCCGCGATCGCACGACGCGAGGCCAGCATGTTGGCGCCGTATGACAGCGTCTTGACACCGTTGAGCAACACCGAGGGGTTGAACACGACCGGTAGCAGCCGCACCGGCTTGATCAGTCCCTCGACATCGCCGCGCGATTCCAATCGGCAGATACGGTGGCCGCCGCGCGTCAGCACGACGCGCACCACCGCGTACCCGTCCGGAGCCTGCCTCAGCAGCAAATCGATATCTGCCTCGAGGTCTGCCCGCGGACAGGGGAGTGCCAGTGAGTGGCACGATCGCTCCAAACGGTCCAGGTGCGCCGCGCGGGCAAACGTCCGGCCATCCTTGACCGGGAACGCGTCGAACGCGCCGTCGCCGCGGATCAGGCCGTCGTCGGAAGCGGGGATCATCGCCTCGCCGGCGCGCATCAGCTCGCCGTCCAGGACCAGCGGCCAATCCTCGGCGCGAGCAGGCGCCGCGCGGCCCGCGGGATCGACGGCGTCGGAGCGACGGTGATGTGGGGCCATCTGGCTCAAGTCGCGCCTCCATTGTCGCCGAATATGGAAAGGGGCAAGGTGAATCCAACGTTCCACATGCCCGCATCGACGACCTCGAGGATCTTGAGGTCACCGGCGAGGCTGCAGAGCATATAAGCGTCCTGTCTCGTAAGTCGATGCTCTGACACGATCCAGTCGATCATCGCCGACACTGACTTACGTGTGCCTTCCATCAAGTCCGGCGCGATCCCCATCGCTCCCTGATAACGCGCGCCGTCGACCTTCGGCGTGACCGCGCCGGGAGAGCGGAAGTAAGGGACCGGTATAGTGCGCTGCTCGAGGGTGAAGCGCAGCGTCGCGCGCATGTCGCATTCCATCGCCGCAACGCACACCTCACCGTCACCCTGCATCGCGTGCGGGTCACCGCACGAGAACAGCGCACCTTCACACCACACCGGTAGCCACAGTGTGGAACCGGCCGTGAGGTGACGGGTGTCGATGTTGCCGGCGCCCTTGTGAGGTGGGAACGCCGAGGCGGTTGCCGGCTCGTCCGGGTGGTTGCCCATCGTTCCCAGGAATGGCGCGAACGGTATGGTGATGCCCGGGGCGAACCGGACGTGCGTTCCGCTGCGCAAGTCGAATGTACGGAGATAGGAGTCCGGGAACTGGTCGGGGAGCGTCCCCAGTTCGGACAGGATCACGCACCAGCCCCACTCGCCGGGATCCAGGGAGACGATCTCCACCCGCAGCGTGTCGCCCGGCCTGGCGCCTTCGACGTACACGGGGCCGAGCAGGTTGTACAGCGTGTCGAAGTCGAAACTCGCCTCCTCGAACGTCGCCCCCTCATGCACCTGACCGTGTCCGGCCATCAGCAGGTCGTAGTGCACGACGTCGCCCGAGGTCACTCGCAGCGTCGGCTCAAGCGTGTTGTCCCACCCGTGGTGGATCCGATTCGCGTCTATCTGATGCTCCATGTGCGCCTGCGCTCCTCCTCCGTCCGGTCTCTGATCTCCGTGGACCCCGCCGAGTTGTCCAAACTCAGGCCGCCCTGATCGGTCGGCCGGGCATGGCGTCGAGGTCGAGGCGGCCGCGCCTGATCAGCGGCACGCCGTTGACGAGCACATGCCGGAAGCCGGCCGAGGTGCGACAGCTGTCCTGGTAGGTGGCCTGGTCGCTGACCGCATCCGGATCAAAGACGACGATGTCGGCGTCCGCGCCTGTCTGCAGCCGCCCCTTTTGACGCATGGCGGGGCTGACCTGTTCGAGTAGCAACGCGGGGAGCGTGGCCGCGCGCCGGATCACCTCGACGACATCCATCGTGGCCTGTTCTCGGACGTAGGTACGAAGCGTTCTCGCGAATGTGCCCGCGGTGCGCGGGTGGGTCACACTCCCGCTGGGTAGCGGCCAGATCCTGTCGTCGTCGAGGGGGCCGCCTGCCCGCATGACGGGCATCGCGTCGCTGGCGATGATCGTGTCGCTGTGCAGGATCGACGCGGCCATCAGCGCGCGATCGCGCGGATCCGACTCGCGCAGCAGCTCGACCACGGCCAATCCCCCCGGGTCGAGCGCGCGCAGCTC
This sequence comes from uncultured Solirubrobacterales bacterium, assembly GCA_963770615.1. GTDB lineage: Bacteria > Actinomycetota > Thermoleophilia > Solirubrobacterales > Solirubrobacteraceae > Palsa-465. Next base: position 65,140 of record CAVYQJ010000005.1, read on the forward strand.
CCGCAGCCGGGCGGCGTTGGCGATGCGCTCGCCGGTTGCGAGGTAGATGATCGAGCTGGGCGCGAGGTCCCAGCGCGGGAGCAGATCGGGATCGAGGAAAGTGGCGCCGATCGCCGTCGAGCCCGACCCGTAGGGGTATGCCTCGGTGGTGATGAGACCTCCCTCGTGCCGGCACTTGTCGACGAGCGCCAGGACGCGATCGATGTGACGGCGGGAGGTGCTGTTGATGTGGCAATAGTGCATGTGGGCGCCGGTCTCCGCCGCTGCCCGCACGATCTCGGTTGGGCCGTCGACGGGCACGGCTGGATCCGCTTCGACGAGCTCGCGAGCGTGGGTGAACACGGGTCGGTCCGCCCGGGCGGCCGCGGCAGCGACGGCGAGATACTCGCCGGGCTCGGTTCCGGGGGCGTAGCCGAGGAGGATCCCGACGCCCAGCGCTCCATCGGCTAGCTCGCTCTCCAGACCGCCGATCAACTGCTGCTGCTCGGTGGCGGTGGCGGCCCGTTGCCACTCGGGGTTGCCGATGTTGTGGAGCGTGGTGTGGATCGTTGCGTCCGCCGGTACGCCGGCCAGTGTTTGCATCCGCAGCGCTGCCCACGACGCCGAGAAGCCGTAGTTGAGCGGCCGGCCCTCGCGAGCCGCCGCGGCGTAGGCGGCCGACACCGGCGAGGAGCCTGCCTCGAGATCGAGGGCGGTGGTGACGCCGTCGTGGGCCTGGAGCCGCTGGCCGGAAATCGAGTGCACGTGGCTGTGCACGTCGATGAACCCGGGCGCCACGACGAGGCCGGTTGCGTCGAGTCTCTCGTCTCCCTCCAGGGCGGGGCCGATGTCGGTGATCCGCCCCGAGCTGACAGCGATGTCGGCGACCTCGTCAAAGCCGGTGAGCGGGTCGATCACCCGACCACCGCCGATGACCAGCGAAGCAATCAAGCGCGAGCTCTAGGCCGTCGCGCGCTCGAACATGAGGTCGTATCCGGGCGTCGCCTTCTCACGCGGGCGCGTGTACGTTCGAGTCGACGGGGTGAGGTCGAGATCGACCAGTGCCTCGGCGATCTTGAAGGCGGTCACGACCGGGTCGATGACCGGGATGCCCTCGTAGCCACGTGCTGCAAGCCGTTCTTTCAGAGCGGGAGCGCAGCCTCGCATCCCCGTGCAGCCGAACACGATGGCGTGTGCGCCGTCCTGCTCGATCGCTTTGATCGACTCCTCCTCGAGCTCGTCCATCAGCCGGTCGTGGTCCTCGAGTTCGAGCACTGGGATGTCCACGCTACGTATGGAGGCGAGCTTGTCGGCCAGGCCGTACTTCGCGGCGAGGTCATCCATCAGCGGGATCACCGCGTCGAGCACGGTGACGATCGAGAACGAGTTCGCCAGCAGTGCTGCCACGTGCATCGAGGTTTGCGCCGGACCGAGGACCGGGATCGAAGTCACCTCACGGCCGGCCCCCATGCCGGGGTCGCCCATGCAGTCGATCACGACCGCGTCCGCGCCATCGCGCTCGGCCTCGAGGATCTTGGCGATTGTGTCGGGCAGCGCGATCGCCTCGTCGAACGCCGATTCGATCGACGCTGGGCCGGTGTCGAGCACGGAGTGACCCACCTCCGTGTCGGCGCGCGCCACCGACTCGAAGTCCGAGGCGGTGGTGATGCCCTTGGTTGTGACCGGGGTGACGACGTGTATGCGCATACGCATCCCTCTCTCTTGACGGATTACCTCGGTCTGCACCCCCGCCCAGCGGGGGGTGTATTCTAGGCGCGCTTTCAATATTCTGCAAGAGGGGTGACTGAGGTGAGTGCGACAGACGCGGCGACCTGGCCGGCTACGACGCAGTCCGAGCCCTACGACGTGTTCCGGGCGATGCGCAAGCGCCGCATGCATCGGGAGTTTCTGCCTGAGCGAGTCGACGAGGCGCTGCTCGAGAGGCTCATCTACGCGGCTGGGCGCGGGCCGGCGCCACGCGCGAACATCCGGCACCTGATCGTCACCACAGATCCCAGGCTCATCCGATCGATCCGCCAGGTCTGTCCTGGATGGCTCAACAATGCGCCGGCGATGATGGCCGTGTGCACGGATACCCGGGCTGCGGAGGAGGTTATGGGTGCCTCGGCCGAACGGGGTACAGCGCTCGACTCAGGGGCCGCCGGCGCCTACGTGTCGCTCGCGGCTCAGGCGCTCGGGCTTGGAATTTGCTTCGTCACCAGTTGGCCGGCGGAGGCCGTGCAGGGGGTGCTTGGTCTTCCCGCGCATATCCGCCCCGACCTTCTCATCGCGATCGGATATCCGGTGGTCAATCCACCGAAACCAGCTCGCAGATTCACGCCGCTCGTCCACCGCGAGCGGTTCGGATCGGAGGCAGGAACATGAGCGTGAACGGGCCCAAGGAGCACGACACGGTGGCGTCGTCGGAGCCAGAGTCGCTGTTCGAGATAGTGAGCTACCTGATCTCTGCCGCGCGCCTGTCACTCGACGAGGCCCCTCGCCACGGGTCGGCGCGGCTGTTGGTTGGCGCGGTGCGACTGATCGCGGCTGCGGAGGCGATGGAGGGCGTCGAGGTCGACGAGACGCTCCGCGAGTGGAAGCGGTCCATGGACGCGAACATCATGAAGGTGATGAACCTCTACCCCGAATACGTCCGCTGGCTGAGCGACCTGACCCGTGAGGTGGCGGACGAGGTGACCGAACGCAACCTCGGCGCTCCGCTCGGCTGACCGGGCGTGTCGCCTACGCGGCGGCGAGCTCCGACTCGAACCAGGCGGCGACGTCGAGCAGCGCCTCGTCGCAACCGGTGTGGCCGATCAGCTGCAAGCCCACCGGCAGGCCGCGACTGGGGGCCGGGATCGAGATGGCGGGGTGCCCGGATAGGTTCGCGGCCGGGAGCCGCATCGTGGCCATGTTCCGGACGCCCATGTCGGAGTCGTCGATTTCGTCCCACCGCCAGGCCACCGTGAGGCTGGTCGGCAGCGCGAGCGCGTCGACGTCGCTGAGCGCCCGGTCGAGCGCCTCGCGCAAGGCGGCGCGGTCACGTTGCGCGACCACGTAATCGGTCGCCGGCTGCGCCCGGCCGGCGTCGAGGATCTCGAGCAGCGGCGCGGGCATCGCTTCGCGCGGGTACGGCGCGAGGGCGACCGCGGCCTCGGGACCGACGGTCGCCATCAGCATCCGCGACCAGCCGTCGAGGCCCGCCACCTCCCGCTCGTACCGCAGGCGAGCACCGGCTGACTCGGCCACGTCGAGCGCAACAGCGATCGCATCCCGGACCGTCCGGTCGCAGCCTTCGTCCCAGCCGGCCAGTACGCCCAGGCGCGGTGCGCCATGCGACCGCGACGGCGGCGACCACGTGTCGGCAAGTACGGCCAGCATCGCGGCCGCGTCAGGAACCGATCGGGAGATCGGTGCGACGTGATCCAGCGACCAGAATGTCGGCGCCGCTCCGCGCCCGGGTACACGCCCGAACGTCGGCTTGATCGATACGACCCCGCAGCACGATGCGGGGAAGCGCGCCGACCCGCCGGCGTCGCTGCCGAGCGCGGCGAGCACGATGCCCGCGGCCACCGCGGCGGCCGACCCGCCGCTCGAGCCGCCCGCGTAGTACGCGTGGTCGCAGGGCAGGTTCGTCCGGCCGTAGTCGGCCTGGTGGGGACCGAATGCGAACTGGTCCATGTTGGCCTTGCCGACGATCACGGCACCCGCGTCGGTGAGGCGGGCGACGGCGGCCGCATCATGGGCGGCGATGTTGTCGGCGAGCGCACGCGAGCCTGCGGTGGTCGCTACGCCGGCGACGTCAAAGAGGTCCTTGATGGCCACGGGGACGCCGGCGAGCGGCCCGGGGTCCCGGCCAGCGGCCAAGGCCGCGTCGACCGCGTGCGCCTGCTCACGCGCCCGGTCCCCGAGAACGGTGATGAACGCGTTGATCGAGGGCTGCGTCGCTTCGGCGGCCGTCAGCGCGCGCTCGGTCGCTTCGAGCGCCGTGAAATCGCCCGCTCGCAGGCCGGCGGCGAACGCCGTGATGCTCTCAGGTGGCGACGATGTGAGCATCGTTCGAGACGACTCGCCAGCCGTCACTGCCCTGCCGCCATACCGATGTGAACGCGATCTGGACCCCCGCGGCGATCCGCTCGGCGAGCTCGGGCCGCACATGGCCGCCGGGGAACTCGCCCTGCAACGAGTGACCCCCGCGCACGATCGCGACGTCGTCAAGGCGCTGGACGCTGAAGTCCGTGAAGGGCAGGCCCGGCGGCGGCACGTCCATCTCCACGGCGAGAATCTCCTCGCGGCTCATTCGCTCCCCGTCGGGGGACGTGTAGCGATAGTCGGGGGCGAACAGTTCCTCGAGCGCCGCCCGGTCACGGTCCGCGACCGCGCGTGCCCACTTCTCATACAGCGGCTCGAAAATGGCTTCGTCACTCATGGTTCGATCACCAGTAGCTCCTCCTGGGGAGCGGTTAGACGCTCAGGCCCAGCCTCCCCGACCAGGACCATGTCCTCGGTGTGATAGCCCTCACCGCGATCGGTGACGATCGCGAACGGCTCGATGTTCAGCACCGTCCCGGGGGTCAGCGGCTGATCGTTGCGCGGCTCGAGCAGCGGTGCCTCGTGGAGGCCGAAGCCGATGCCATGGCCGACGTGCGGCATCAGGAACGGCACGCCGCCGTCCTCGAACGTGCGCTTGACCGCGAAGTACAGCTCGCTCGCCGGGCGGCCGGGCTCGGCCAGCACCGCCGCGGCGTCCTGCGCGGCGCGCACCGTCTGGAAGATCTCACGCTGCTGTTCGGTGGGCGCTCCGACCACCCCGGTACGCGCAACGTCACCGCCGATGCCCGCCCGCCGCGCGCCGAAGTCGGTCCGCCATATGCTGCCCTCGACGAGCGGTCTGAGTTCGGGTTCGGGATGGCCGAGCGTCGTGCGGGGGCCCGACGAGAACACCATGAACAGGGGGATCGCCCCCGTGCGCGCGACGCGACTCACCAGCTCGCCGCCGTAGTCGGCCTCGCTGGCACCGGAGCCGAGCGCCGCCAGAGTGTCGCCCAGGGCGCGGAGCAGCTCGTTCGCAAGGGTGCCGAGCTGCTCGACCTCGGTCGGCGTCTTGCTGATCTGCAAGCGCTCCAGCGCGCGATCGATCCCGACCCACTCGACGTCCGGCAACCGCGACTCGAGCGTGCGCAGCGCGGACGCGGGAAGCCGATGCGCCTCGATGCCGATGCGGCCTCGCACCCCGGCGTCGCCGAGCAGCGACGCAAGCTCGGACGCCGGATCGTGCTCGAACTCGACATAGCTACGCACGTCACCGATCGGCGACTGGCTGCGCACCTGCGATTCCTCGATGTTGCATACGAGCAGCGTTGGCGCCGAGTTGCGCGGCGCGACGAAGAACTCGAGCCGCTCGGGCAGGTGCAGCTGCGTTTGAATGTCGGTGCCGGCGAAGTAGCTGAGCGCCTCGTAGGAGCAACCGACGAGGGCGTCGAGTCCCTGCTCGTCGAGCAGAGCGCTGACGGCCGCCTCGCGCGGGCTCATGCTGCCACCGCCTCGGGGCTCACCCAAGGGAAGCGCGCGGCGGTCTTGAAGTCGCCCGCGAGCGGCACGTACTCGTGGTCGTAGCCCCAGTGCACGGGGCCGCCGAGCGCGAGCCCGGGGGCTGTGCGCCAGATCGGGTGGCAGGCGATGCCCAGAACCGCGACCCGCGCGCCGTAGCGGAGCGCCTCCGTGGTGATCGCGTTCCCGGTCTCGAGGTTGAGCACCGTGATCAGGTCCGGCACGCTCGCGATCAGCTCGCCGTCACGCACCGCCACCAGGTTCTCGTTCTGGAAGCGCAGCAACAGCTCTGAGCCGGCGTCCCCGTCCGCACCGGTGATCCGCGCCTCGCCGACCGCCCAGCCCTGCTGCGTGCGACGGAGAACGTCGATGATCTTGCCGCGGAACAGGATCTCCCCGCCGGTGGCGTCGAGCACGGCCTCGATCCCGTCGCGCTTGCTCGCTCTGGCCTCGCGCAGTGCCACTCCGATCTCCTCGGCCCAGCCGATCGTGCCGCGGATCGTCAGCCGCTGGCACTCCGCCCCGGTGATCGGGTACGCGATCGCGACGCAGGTCGCCCCGAAGCAGATCGACACCGCCCGACCCAGTCGCTCGCCCCAGCGGTTCGAGACCGTGTTGAACGAGACGACGTTGCCGTGCTCGTCGCCCGCGACGAGCGGGCTCGCCGACTTGTTGTGCAGCGTCAGCGAGCACAGGTTGAGTTCCGGGAACGCCCGCCCGATCAGGTCGCCGTCGACCACCGGGATGCCGGCGACCGCCGCCAGCGACATCGGGAGCGTCGAGTTGGCCCCACCGACCTCGGCGGACATCACCGCGTCGACCGGGCGCCCGAGCAGGCGCTCGAGTCCGGCGAGGACCCGCACCAGCTCGGTCCCCGCGCTCAGCTTCTCGACGAAGGGCACGGGCGAGCCGATCAGGAACGGGAAGGCCACGATCGCGTCATCCGGCAGTTCGTCGGCGTCGAGGAGCCGCACCGGACCGTTGCGGCGGGTGGCCGCGATGGCCGCCAGCGTCCCGAGATAGGGATCGCCACCGCCTCCGGTGCCGAGGACGGTCGCGCCGTAGGCGATGTCGTGGATCGCCTGTTCCGAGAGCTCCCTCACGACGCCACCGACAACGCTCCGAGGCTCAGCTCGCCAACGGCCTTGACACGGAAGCGGATCGCGTTGCCGGGCAGGTACGTGAGGGGAAGCTCGTCGACCTCCACGATCTCGACGGTGTTGGGGGTCGCGCCGGCGGCGATGGCCTTGGCGATGGCGTCCGCGCGGGCCTCGGCGAGCACCGCCTCCCGGCTCGTCCCGTCGAGCGAGTAGACGTGGTCGACCTCACCGCCCGCCTGGGCGATCGCCGCGCCGATCGCATTCGCCACGGACGCGTGCTGCGGTTTGATGATCTGTGACGCGCCCGCCAGCTCGTGGCCCAGAAGCACCGTTCCGCCGCCCACCAGCACGACTGGGACCGGGTCGGCGGACGTCTTGATGCGATCGATTCCGCGCTCGATCATCGCGCGGATCGTGTTTCGCGCGCGGTCCACGAGGTCGTGGTCGAGATGCTCGACTCGGGAGGGATCGCCGATCGACGCCAGCCCGGCAGCCACCGCCACGTCGGTCGCGGTCAGCGTCTCGCCGCCGAACACAAGTGCCTTGGTGGTCAGCTCGTAGCCCACCGACTGCGGCCCGACGCTGTCTTCGACGACGAGGCTGCCCCCGCCGAGGCCGATCGAGATGATGTCGGGCATCCGGAAGTTGGTGCGGACGTCGGCGATCTCCACCTCGGTGGCCGCCTCTCGCGGAAAGCCCTTGACCAGCACGCCGATGTCGGACGTCGTGCCGCCGATGTCCACGATCACCGCGTTGTCGGCTCCGGACAGGAATGCGCCGCCGCGCATGCTGTTGGTCGGACCGGAAGCGAACGTGAGGATCGGGTAGCGCTCCGCGAACTCCGACGACATCAGCGTCCCGTCGTTCTGGCTGATGAAGAACGGCGCATCGATACCGATCTGCTTCAACGCCATGCGGAAGGACTCGACGACCGCGATCGCCAACTCGGCCAGACACGCGTTGAGGATCGTGGCGTTCTCCCGCTCGAGCAATCCGATGCGCCCGATCTCACTCGACAGCGACAGGTAGACGCCCGGTAGCTCCTCGCGCAGGATCTCCGCCGCACGCTGCTCCTGCGCGCCGTTGACCGGCGAGAACACCGATGTGAGAGCGACCGAGCGAAGCTCACGTGCGCGGATCTGGCCGGCCAGGTCGCGGATCTCCTCCTCGTCGATCGGGGAGATCTCGATGCCGTTGAACTCGTAGCCGCCGTGGACGAAGAAGGCGTGGTTGCCAAGCGCCGTGCGCAGGTCATCGGGCCAGTCGACCATCGGCGGCAGCGCCTGCGTGGCGGGCAATGCGACACGCACGGCGGCGACCTCGAGTAGCCGCCTGCGCTCGATCACCGCGTTGGTGAAGTGCGTCGTGCCGATCATCACCGCGGTTACGTCGCCCGGCGCGCATCGGCCGCCTGACAGGACCTGCTCGAGCGCCGTGATGATCCCTGAGCTGACGTCCGGGGTCGTGGACGTCTTGTGCCACGCCACGACGCGATCGCCGTCCATCAACACCGCGTCGGTGTTCGTGCCTCCCACGTCAATCCCAATCCGCATCCCAACTCCTCAGTCGCTTGACTTCCGGCAGATTATCGGGCATCTTCAATATTCTGCAAGGAGCCCGGATCGTGTGTCTCCGGCGATTCAGGATTCTGATGGAGGAGCGGAGCAGCGAGAGAGCGAGAGGATGGTCAGCGACACACAGAGCGCGCTTGCGCCTCTCATGGACGTGCGATCGGTAGTGAAGCGGTACGGCACGCACGAGGTGCTGCACAGCGTCTCCCTCAGCGTCGGCAGGGGCGAGACGGTGGCGGTGATCGGTGAGAACGGCGCCGGCAAATCCACGTTGGCAAAGCTGATGGCGGGTGTCACCCGGCCTGACGAGGGCGAGCTGCGCTTCGACGGGCGACCGCTCAGCTTCGGTTCGCCGCGCGACGCGCTACAGGCCGGGATCGGGTTCATCCCGCAAGAGCTGGCGTACTGGCCGGATCTCTCGGTCGGGGAGAACGTCCTGGTCGGCACCTGGCCCTCGAAGCGCGGGGTGGTCTCACCACGCGAGCTCCAGAAGCGGGCGCTCGAGCTGTCCGAGCGCTTCGGGATCCCGCTCGATCTGGGCCGCCCGATGCGCGCGCTCAAGCTGGGCGAGCGGCAGCTCGTGGAGATTTTGAAGGTGCTGTCCCGCGACGCCTCCGCGCTGATCCTCGACGAGCCGACCGCGGCGTTGACCGCCGCCGAGAGCCGCAACCTGTTCTCGTTGCTCGGCAAGCTCGCCGCGCAAGGGCACGGCATCGTCTACATCTCGCACCGCATGGACGAGGTGTTCCGGTTCTCGGACCGCGTCGACGTGCTGCGCAACGGCCGCCTCGTGGCATCCGCCCCGACGCGCGCGACGACGCCCGCCACGCTGATCGAGGCGATGCTCGGGCAGGCAGCCAGCGGACTGCACGCGAGCGAGTCCGCGGCCCGCACCGACGAGACGCCGGCGCTCTCGATCAGGAACTGGACGATGCCGGGGGAGCCCGGGCTCAAGGACGTGAGTCTCGATGTGGCGCGCGGCGAGGTGCTGGGGCTGTTCGGATTGAGGGGTAGCGGCGCCGAATTGGTCTCCGAAGGGCTCGGGGGCGTGCACAAGGACATTCGTGGCACCTTGGACGTCGCCGGGCGTCGGCGACGGGTGACTTCCCCGCTGGCGGCACGCCGCGCCGCGATTGGTTACGTGCCCGCAGAGCGCAAGCGTGACGGCCTTGTTCTCACGCTTTCGGTGCAGGCCAACCTGGGCCTCCTGACACTCAAGAAGGTCTCGCGCTTCGGGGTCCTCCGTCGGCGGCTCGAGCGCACCGCCGCACAACGGTGGACGAGCGCGTTCAACATCCGCCTGCGCAACCTCAACCAGCCGACCAGCGAGCTGTCGGGCGGCAATCAGCAGAAGGTGATGGTCGCGAGCCGGCTCGCGACCGATCCGGTGGTGTTCGCGCTACAGGAGCCCACCCGCGGAGTCGACATCGGCGCCCGGGTCGAACTCCATCGCTTCATCCGCGGGGTTGCCGCTGAGGGCGTTGGACTGCTCGTCGTGACGACGGACGTAGAGGAGGCCGTGTCCCTCTGCGACCGGCTGCTGGTGATGCGCGACGGCGCGATCGTCGACGAACTCGTCGGTGCCCGTAAGACGCAGGGGCGAGCGGTCGCGCTCGCAGCCGGGGAGGCGGCGTGACGGTGAGTCAGACGGATCCGATCGTCGAGGAGGATCTCGTCGTCGACCGGACACTCGCGCAGCGGCGGCGCCAGACGCTGCGAGACGTGGGCATTCAGGCCTTCGGCATCGGCGTCTTCTACGTCCTGGTCTTCATCTTCTTTTCGATCGAGGCCGATCACTTCCTCGAGTACTCGAACTTCGCGGCGATCCTCGCTGCGGTCGCGGTCCTTGGGATCGTGTCGATCGGCCAGGCGTTGGCGATCATCGGGGGAGGCTTCGATCTGTCGGTGAGCGGGGTGCTGCCACTCGGCGCGGTGGCGTTCGCGTCATTCGTCAACCACGGGATCAACTGGCCCCTGGCGACTGTTCTCGTGATCCTTATCGGTGCCGCGGTGGGCCTCGTCAACGGCTTCATCGTCGCCCGGCTCGGCATCAACCCGCTCATTACAACGCTGGGCACGCTCTCGATTGCGGGCGGACTGGCGTACACATTCACGAACGGGGTGACGGAGCCGTTTAACGACCCCTCGGCAGGCGTGTGGGGTAACACGGCCTTTGGCCAGATCCAATGGGGCGTGATCGCGCTTGTCGTGCTCGCGGTGGCCGCCGCGGTCCTGCTGCGGTACACCGTCTACGGGCGGTCGCTCTACGCTCTCGGCGGCAACAGCGAGGCGAGCCGGCTCGCCGGCATTCGCGTCAGCGCGATCACCGCCTCGGTCTACGTGCTGTGCGGCGCCTGCGCCGCATTCGCCGGTGTCGTCACGGCCAGTCAGTTGCTGGCCGGCTCGGCTTCGGTTGGGCTCAACTCAAACCTCCAATCGATCACCGCGGTCATCCTCGGCGGGGCTGCGCTCACGGGCGGCGTCGGGGGGATCCCCGGCACGTTGGTGGGCGTTCTGCTGCTCGGCACGATTGCCAACGGGATGGCGCTGATGCAGGTCCAGACCTTCTACCAGCAGATCGCCACCGGCTGCGTTCTGCTGATCGCAGTCGGGTTTGGCCGGCTGCGGTCTTTCCTCGCCGGCACAAGCTGAAAGGAGCAACGGCAATGACTCGTCTTTGGCGCTCACTCGGCGCGCTGGCTACGGTGGCCGCCCTTGTAGCGGGCTGCGGGAGCAGCAGTAGCAGCACCAGCAGCGGCAGTAGCGGCGGCAGCTCGGCCTCCGCGAGCTCGGCTTCCACGAGCTCGACGGCGGCGACGACAAAGCACTACACGTTCGCGTACGCAAACGTCAGCGACAGCAGCCCCCTGTTCAAGACCGTCGGCGATCGGATGGTGTCCGATGGCTCCACGGTCGGCATCACGGTCAAGCGCTTCAACAACAACCTCGACGCGTCGACGGCTCTCTCCAACGCGACGCTGATGGTCGAGGAGAAGCCGGACATCGCGATCGACTGGTCCGGCACCGAGAGCATCGGCAAGTCGATCGGCGCGATCTTCCAGCGCGCGAACCTACCGTGTATCGCCGTCAATCAGAACATCACCGGCTGCCCCTACTTCAACCTGCAGAACAAGTACCTGGGCTCGGGAGCCGCCGCCATCGTCGTGCCTCTGATGAAGCAAAAGGGCTGGACTCCGGCCGACACGACGATCGTGATGGTGTTCAATCCAGGCGCCGGAGCCGAGGTTAACTCCAACGGCCGGTACTTCTACTCCGACGTCGCCAAGGCATTCCCCCAGATGGCGCAAAGGACGCCCGACCAGATCACTGACAGCACGACGACGATCGGGAACGGACCCGACGGCGTGCAGATCAACGGACAAGACGCGCTCGAGCCCAGCTACACGGCGATGAAGCAGGAGCTGACGGTGCTGCCCCAGAGCCGGCACCTGATCGTATTCACCCAGAACGATGACTCGGCGCTCGGCGCGTGGCGCGCGATCACCGAGGCCAACAGGCAGAACACGACGATGATCATCGGCCAGGGCGCCGACGCCGACGGCCTGAAGAACTTGCGTACGAATCCGTCGTGGGTGGCCGAGGGCAGTGTGTTCTTCGAGCTGTGGTCGCGGTACCTGCTGGCGATGGGTGTGTCAGTTCTCAACGGGCAGAAGCCGCCGCCGCTCACGCTCGCGCCGCAGACGGTGATCTCCAAGCAGACTGTTTCCAAGTACTACGGAAACGGCGACACTGCGATCCAGTCGCCGCCGCTTGCTCCGCAAGACCAGTACCTGCTGCAGTCCGGCATCCTGCAGAAGTTCGGGATCAACGGGAGCTAGTGAAGTGCGAACACTCGACGCAGGACAGCTCAAGGACGTAGCCCGGGGAGCGGCGATCCTCGGTACCGGCGGAGGCGGCGATCCCTATCTCGGAACGCTCGCCGCCCTGCGGGTGCTCGAGCAATACGGGCCGCCGACCGTTCTGACTGCCGACGAGATCGACGACGACGCGTTGATCGCGATGCCGGTTATGGTCGGCGCGCCGGTGCCGCTGATCGAGAAGCTGTCGTTCGGGTCGGAACTCGACACGGTGTTCCATGCGCTCGACAACTACCTCGACGGGTCGCTGGTGGCCATGATGTCGCCGGAGATGGGAGGAGTGAACTCGGTCGTGCCGATCGCCCTGGGCGCGCGCCTCGGTATCCCGGTCGTGGACGCGGATTCGATGGGGCGCGCGTATCCGGAGATCGACCTCACGACGCTGACCCTCTATGGCATACCCGCCTCGCCGTTCGCCCTGGCCGACGAGCACGGGAACAGCCTGGTCATCCAGGGAACCACCAACCGCTGGGTGGAGCGGATCGCCCGCGCGGCCGTGGTCGAGTTCGGGGCGATCTGTGCCGGCATGGGTTTCGCGATGACCGGTGCCCAGTTGCGTGAGGCGGCGATCCTCGGAACGCTGTCGTACGCCGAGCAGATCGGCGCCGCGATTCGCGAGGCGCGTGAATCGCACGGCGACGCGATCGCGGACGTGGTCAGGATCACAAACGGCTACGTGCTGTTCCGCGGCAAGATCACCGACGTCAGGCGGCGGACGATGCACGGTTGGTCGGTCGGCGAAGCCGAAATGGAGGGCTTGGAAGAGTTCTCGGGGTCAGGGATGACCGTCTCCTTCCAGAACGAGAACCTCGTCGCATGGCGCGACGGAGACGTCGTGGCGGCGGTCCCCGACCTGATCACGATCATCGACTCCGACGCCGGGACAGCCATCACGACCGAGCGGCTGCGGTACGGGGCGCGGGTGGTCGTACTCGGAATGCCGTGCGACTCGAAGTGGCGGACGCCGGAGGGGATCGCGCTCGGCGGCCCCGGGCACTTCCACTACGACTTCGAGTGGGCCCCGATCGAGGAGCTCAACTCCGCGTCGATCCAGCTGGCGAGGTAAGCGGTGAGGTGGGCGAAGATGGACTCGCCCGCCTCCGCGCTCGCCTTGCTGGGGTCGCCCAGGACGCCGATCGGCGTCACCGCGTCGATCCCCTCGGAGAACATGCGCTCGCGCCAGCCGTCCTCGTCGGCGACGTAGCCGGTGAGGTCGGCGTGCGCGCGGACCAACTCCGGGAACAGGGCTAGCCCCTGGCTGGTCTCGACGCCGCCGGCGTGTACGTCGGTGGCGGGCGGCTCGACGCCGGCCGCGCGAGCGCCGGCGAACATCGCGTCGACATAGCCCTCGAAGTCGTGGTGAGCGATCAACTGCGTGTCGGTGTCCTTGGCGGTGTGGGCGGCCTGGTAGCGGCCGAGAAACCCAAGGTTGCCGCCGTGGCCGGTGAAGATCGCGATCCGCCGGATGCCCATGCGCTCGAAGGCAGCGACGTATGCGTCGAGCACCGCGCCGAACGTCTCCTCGGGCAGCGTGACCGTCCCCGGGAAGGCAAGGTGGTGTGTGGAAAGCCCGCCCGGCAGCACGGGCGCAACCACGACCGGCTCGTCGAGCCGTTCGGCGATCCGGCGTGCCAACTCCTCGGCGATGAAGCAGTCGGTCCCCAGCGGCATATGCGGGCCGTGTTGCTCGACCGCGCCCGTCGGGATCAGCCCGATCGCGTCCTGCAGTTCCTTGGCGTCCGGCCAGGAGAGGCCGGTCATGCGCACGTAGGTCATGCCGGGAATTCTTGCAGAATTTTGAAAAGAGCCCTCAGCGGGCCCCGAGCTCGGCGAGGGCCTCCAACCGCAGCACCACCGAGAGCAACACAGCGGGTTGGTTGGTCTCGTTTCGGTACAGGCGCCCCCGCTCGGCCGGCAAGTAGGCAGTGTCGCCCGCCTTCAGGGTGAGCGCAGACTCGTCCATGCTGACCACCACCACGCCACTGAGCATGTACAGGAACGCGTCTCCCGCCTCTCGGACCGGCTCTACCATGCCGCCGCCCGGCCGGAACTTCACCAACAGCGGGCGCATCGGATGGTGTGCGTCGGCGAGGAACTGGACATCGAGCCCCTCCTCGGTGAACTCGAAGTGCTGGCGCTCGCCCGCGTGTATCACCTGATGCTCACCAGGCGACGCGGGCCCGCCAACCACATCCGCGATCTCGACGCCGTAGAACTGCGTCACGCGCAACAGTCGGCCCAGAGCGATGTCCGAGTTGCCGTTTTCGACCATCGACAAGAACGACGGCGAGAGCCGAGTCGCCTCGGCGACCTCGGTCAGCGAGCGGCCCGCGCCGAGGCGGAGTGCCCGCAGGTTCTCACCGAGCATGGCGGGTGGCATGGTGCGACGAGTTTATGCCGACGCCCGGCCGACGGAGCCGGTCGCTCCCCGTCGGCTAACTCCTGGCAGGCGCTCTCGGCCTCGCGGCAGCGTCATTCCCCACCGGCAAGCGCCACGACCCCGCACTCGGCCGAGAGCACCCGCACCCGCCTCGACCTAAAGGCAAACGCCGAAGGCCCGCTATTGCGGGCCTCGGGCGTCAGAAGATTCAGGCGGTTATTTCATGGCCGGGGGACGTCGTTCGGAGAGGAGGTCTGTCCGCCGTCGCGTGGTCCGACCGATAACGCTTGTGGGAGGATGACGTCGTGCAAGGTCTGGAGAAGGTGGGGCTAGGGGAGACTGGCGACGAGGTCACCGATACGCCGCTCGGCGAGTCGCGGTGGCCGCCGGTTCTAGCGATCTTCATCTTTCTGCTGATGAACATCGCCGTACGAATATGGTTGCCGGGCGAAGGAGCAATCCACGTCCCTTGGCTGCTGCCGACGGTCGAAGGCATCCTGCTCGTCGTGCTTCTGACGAGCGACCCATCGAGTCTCGGAGCACGTCGGACGCTGCACCGACTCGCGTTGACGCTCGCGGGCATACTGGTGGCCGCCGCGCTGTGGGCAACGGTGCTCCTCGTTGCGGACTTGATCAGCGGCACCGGAGTCACTAACTCGGCTAGTAAGCTCCTTGCTTCGGGTGCCATCGTGTGGCTTGGCAACAACCTCGCGTTCGGTTTGTTGTACTGGCTGATGGATGCCGGCGGACCGCTTGCGCGGTCAAAGCGAACGACACCCGTTGACTTCGCGTTCACACAGCATGTGAATCCCGAACTGGCACCGCCTGGCTGGCGGCCGGTATTCCTCGATTACCTGCATTTGGGTTTCACGAACGCCACAGCATTCAGCCCGACCGACGTACTGCCGCTGACCCACCGGGCCAAGTACACGATGCTCGTACAGTCGACCGTCGCTCTAGCGCTCGTCGGACTCGTCGTCGCTCGGGCCGTCAACGCGTTCAAGTAGACGCTCTCAGCTAGTGCACACGGCCGCGGGCGCTTGCTCAAGCGCCGGATGGTGGCTGCCACAGTTCGAACCGGTTGCCCTCCGGATCGACCGCCCAGCCGAACTTCCCGTACTCAGCCTCCGCGGTCTCGTCGATCACCTCAATGCCAGAGGCTCGAAGCTGGGCGAGCATGGCGTCGAGATTATCCACCCTGAAGTTGATCATGCACGGCTGGTCGGGCCGTCCAAAGTAGGGAGAGGACGCCGGGAAGATCGAGAACACCGTCGAGCCGCCAGAGGTCCAGGTGAACTGAGCCCCTGAATCGCCATCGATCTTGATGCCCAGATGCTGTGAGTACCAGTCGCGCAGTGCTTCCGCATCGCGGGCACGGATGAACGCGCCGCCTATGCCAGTCACGTGGGGCATGCGAGCAACCATAGGGCACGGCGTGGGCTGAGGCGATCCCGTCAGCGTGCTCCGGCCGCACGCGGGTTCGCCTCGCCGGCTGCGAGCGGGCCACCTCAGTTCAGAGGCGGAGCACTGCCGGCGCGAGCTGGTGAGGGTCGAATGGTCCACGCGATCGGATAGTTAACGATCGGGGTGAAGGTCACACCGACCGCGTCAGCGTCGCGGCGTGCGTCGACAACCATTTCCTTCAGCCGGCTCATTTGCTCTGCATCATCGTTGGTCTGCCACACGCTGACGTGGACCGCGGATCCTTGGACCGAGGCCCCAGCGTAATAGGCGATGAGGCCGTCCAATCTGCCGATCGCGGGAATGAGGTACGTGCCGGTATCCCGCGTCATCTGCTCGACCTCCTCAAACCGGGCTGGGTCGAAGTCTCCACGCGAGACGCGGATGACGGCCGTTGACGGAGGCGACGCTGCGGTCATCTGAACTCTCCTTCGGTTCCGGGTCTGGGAGCAATTATTTTACGATAGGGTATCGTAATGTAAATGCTGATGCCCGAACCTGTGGGTCCGCGCCCGCGCGGTCGACCGCGCGACACACGACTCGATGCGTCGATCCTGGCCGCCGCCGAGCACCTGCTGGAGGAGAACGGATACTCCGGAATGTCGATGGAATCCGTCGCGGCCGCCGCCGGCACCACAGTCCCGACCCTGCGCCGCCGGTATCCCAACAAGATGGATCTCGTCGCCGCGGTCATCGATTCATTGCGTATCGAGCCGCTCCCGAGCCGAGCGAGAGGACCACGTGCGGACGCGTTGGCCGTCCTCGCAAACTTCCAGCGAAACCTGGAGCGCCCACTGGCAATGGCCACGCTCGGCTCGATCCTGTCCGAGGAGCATCGAAACCCGCTCCTGCTCGAACGATTCAGAACCCGGCTTCTGCAGCCGCGCCGCGCGATGCTCCGCCACGCGCTCGCCGACGGCGTGAGTGCCGGTCAGCTTCCTCGCGCACTCGACATCGACGCGGCGACCAACATGCTGATCGGCTCGTTCTACGCCCGCTACCTCAGCGGCGAGCCAATCCCGAAGGACTGGGCCAGGCGAGTACTTCTGTGCCTATGGCCACCGCAACAACACCGAAGCTCTGCCTAGCGGCCGGGATCGCGTTTGTAGTCTCCGCGGGGATGTTCGATCACGTCGGAATCGCCGTCGCGGACCTCGCGGCATCCGAGCGCTTCTACCGCACGATCCTGTCCGTGCTGGGCGCCGAGCCGAGTCACGCGGACGCTGAGCTCGTCGAGTGGGACGACTGGGACATCGGGCCGACCGACCGCGAGCACCCCGTGACCCGCGGCCTGCACGTCGGCTTCCGCGCGCCGTCCCGCGAGGCCGTGGACGCCTTCTGGCAGGCCGGCGTCGACGCGGGCTACCGCGACGATGGCGCGCCTGGCCCGCGCCCGATCTACGGCCCTGACTATTACGGCGGCTTCCTGCTCGACCCGGACGGCAACAGCGCGGAGGCGGTGCACAATGAGCGTGAGGACGTCGTACCCGACGGCTGCATCGACCACCTTTGGATCCGCGTCCGCGACCCCGCCGCGTCCAAGCGCTTCTACATGACGATCGCTCCGTACGCCGGGCTGCGGATCGGCGTGGACAAGCCGAACCACGTCCAGATGGTTGGCGAAGACTTCAGGTTCTCGCTGATCGACGACGAGCGGCCGCTCACGGAGCACGTTCACCTGGCGTTCCCGGCGCAGGACGACGCGACCGTGCGGGCGTTCCACGCCGCCGCGCTTGCCGCGGGCTACGAGGACCACGGCGGTCCCGGCGAGCGCGCCGTCTACCACCCGGGTTACTACGGCGCGTTCGTCCTAGACCCCGACGGGCACAACGTCGAGGTCGTCAACCACAATCGCTGAGTCGCGGCCAACGACGCCGCCCGCCAAGTCAGCCGCCGGGTGCCCGATAGGGTGGCGCTGTGGTTGGGCACTACGAGAACTTCTTCGTGGCGAGCGCCGGCCTGCTGGCCACGAGACGGCTGATACCAAGGGCAAAGCGGGCGGGAAACTTCTCCCGCAGCTCTCGTGCCTTGGTCCTCGTCATCGTGCTTTTTTATGGGAGCGCCCTTGGCCGGGCATGGGAGGTCACCGGCATAACCCGCCGGGGGTAGGGAGCCCTGCCTGGAGCTAATCAGCCCACCAGTCGCGCTGGCCATGGACGTCGTCGCGCGGAGCCTCGCCGAGGTTGGGAGCGCCGATGACCAGGATCTCGAGGCCGTCCGGCCCGGCCTCGTAGCCCCGCCACATACCGGGCGAGACACGGACCGCGTCCCATTCCCTGAGCTCGACGATCTCGTCGTCGACCTTCATCCGCCCGCTCCCGCGCACGACCACGTACAGCTCCTCCTGCTTCTTGTGGGTGTGGCCGTACGGAAAGCGATAGCCGGGCGGGATGCGCTGGTAGCTCAGGCCGGATTGCTCGAGCTCGAGCGCCCCGGTCGCCACGCGGAACTCGAGGTCCGGCGCGCCGTCGAACTTATGGCCGACATCCTCCAGGTCATCCTTGAGGTTCCGGTGCGTGAATGGCACGGCGCCATCCTATGGCACCTCCGGCGAGGGTGGCCAAGGCCTCCCGGTGGTCAAGGCTCCCCGCGGTGCGGGTCCACACAGTGAACGCGCCACCCGCGCCGCCGGTGTGGGCGACGCTCGTAAGTGTTCCGCGGAACACTTACGGTGAAACAGCCAGAGGATCGGATCTTACGCGTGGACTGCGGTGAGCGACAAGGCCCAGAGCCGCTCCGCGGCGTCCGGATCGAGTGCATAGGGCGCGACGCCGGAGGCGGCGGCGCTGGTGTCACCGGGCGGCACCATCTCCGCCTGGTTGCAGTCCTCGAAGTAGCGGCCGCCGATGCCCTCGAGTTGGGGAGAGGTCGCGACCAGCACGCTCGTCGCGGCCCCCTGGGGGATCGTCTTGAATCGGATCGGCGCGCCGTTGATCGTCTGGGTCGTCGTGCCGGTCGTCGCCGCGGCGGCGCGCAGCTGTGCGACCTGTTGTTGATCCATGTGGCGGGACAGGTTGGTCTCCATGATCCCGCCGGGGTGGACGGCGTTGGCGGTGATTCCGTCGGCCGACCAGTGGTTGGTCGCTCCGACGGCGAAGAGGACGTTGGCGGTCTTTGATTGCCCGTAGGCGAGCCATGGGTCGTATGGACGCGAGGTGAAGTTGATGTCGTCGAACATGACCGGTGAGCGGAGGTGGCCGCGCGAGCTCAGCGACACGATCCGCGCGTTGCCGTCCGCAGCGAGCGCGTCGTGGAGGCCGACCGCGAGCGCGAAGTGACCGAGATGGTTGGTCGCGAATTGGAGCTCCCAGCCGTGCGGCGTCAGCTCGAGACTCGGCAGCGCCATCACGCCGGCGTTGTTGATGAGGATGTGGAGCGGTCCGGTCCAAGTGTCGGCGAACGCGGTGACCGAGACCGGATCGGCGAGGTCGAGCGGTTTGACATGGACGGAGGAGTTGCCGGTGGCTTCGCGGATTACGCCCGCGGTGCGCTCGCCGGCGTCAGTGTCACGGACCGCGAGCGTGACGTCGGCGCCGGCGCTCGCGAGCGCGCGTGCGGTCTCGACGCCGATCCCTGACGACGCGCCGGTGACTATCGCGTGCCGGCCGGAGAGGTCGATGCCGTCGATCACCTCGGCAGCCGTCGAGTCGAATCCGAATGGGGTCTGAATGCGCGTGGTCGATGTCATAGCTCGAGTCTGGAGCACCGGGTCGGGCCCTACAAGAGATCCGTCGATCCTGGTAGTGACAGGGGCGCGACCAACATCCCTCGCCGCAGGTGCTCGATGCGCTCGCGCGAGCGCTGCGGCTGGACGACGACGCGATCTCGCATCTCCATACCCTCGCCGCGCCCGCCGCGCGTCGTCGCCGCCGCTCGAGTCCAAGACCCGAGCGGTCGCCGCGCTCCGCGCCTTGGTCGGCCCCGATGCCGACGATCCCGAGCTGAACGCGCTTGTCGGCGAGCTATCGGTGCGCAGCGAACGCTTCCGTCAGTTATGGGCGCGGCACGACGCACGGCCGAAGCGCTCAATCGCTCACACTGCTCGCAACGGCCACGGCGACCGAGCAGTACGAGCGCGAGGTGGCCCGTTTGGACTCTGGCAGCTAATCGGCGAGCAGCCGACGTTCGCGCACTGCTTCGCGCACGTCGCGCAGCAATTCGTCCGAGCGTGGCGTTGGGCCCAGTGCTCGCGCGATCATCACCGCTCCGACCATCGCGCTCAATGCGACGCTAGCTCGCTTTCGGCTGTCCTCATCGTCGCCGTCGATCAGGGACTGCAGGTGGGCGAGGTAGTAATCGACCTGGGCGCGGTAGGCCTCCTGGGCGGCGCCGCCGACCCGGGGCACGTCCGCCCCCAGTGCCACCACGCCACAGCCGTGGGCCGGATCGTCTCGGTGGGCGGTCGAGACGTACCAGTCGGCGAATGAGGCCAGCGGGTCATCGGCGTCCTGCATCATCCGCGCGACGGTCGGTTCGTTCTCGGACAAGGCGCGTTTGACCGCCTCGTCGATCATTTCCTCGCGGGAATCGAAGTGCTTGTAGAACCCGCCGTGGGTGAGGCCTGCGGCGCGCATGATCTCCGCCACGCCGGGCTCGAACGTGCCGCTCTCTCGGATGCGAGCCGCAGCGGTGTTGACGATCCGCTCGTGGCTCGCGGCCTTGTCTTGCTTGGAACGCCTCATGACGGATTGGATGATAGCGAACATCTAAAGGTGATAGGATGACCCGCGTCATCTAAAAGCTCGCGAATGAGGAGACCGACATGCAGATCGAAGGAATCACAGCGGTAGTCACCGGAGCAAACCGCGGGATCGGCAAGGCGTTCACTGACGCGCTGCTCGAGCGGGGCGCCGCGAAGGTCTACGCCGCGGCGCGCGATGTCGCGACCATCACCGATCCACGTGTTGTGCCCATCCAACTCGACGTCACCGATTTCGATCGTGTCGCGGCGGTCGCCCAGGAGCTCGACGACGTGCAGCTCGTCGTCAACAACGCGGGCGTCGGCCACGTTGGCTTTCCGCTGGAGGCGTCGCTCGAGAACGCGCGAACACAGCTCGAGACCAACTACTTGAGCCTGATCGCCAGCACGCAGGCGTTCGCGCCGGTGCTCGCGCGCAACGGCGGCGGGGCGTTCATCAACATGCTCTCGGTCGTGTCATGGATCGCGTCGCCGCGCCTGGCGACATACGCCGCCTCCAAGTCGGCGGCCTGGAGCTTCACAAACTCCGCACGCATCGAGCTCAAGCAACAGAACACGCAAGTGGTCGGGGTCCACGTCGGCTTCGTCGACACCGACCTGACCGCGGGGCTCGAAGGTCCAAAAGTCTCCGCGGCGACCGTCGCCGACTCAGCGCTCGACGCGCTCGAAGCCGGCGAACCAGAGGCCGTCGTCGACGACGTCAGCCGAGCGGTGAAGGCCGGGCTGAGCGACGACCAGAACGCGCTGTACCCCCAGGTCGAGCAGGAGTTCGCCGCGGCGTCAAGGTAGTCCGGATCAGTCGGGCTGCCGCGAGGCTAGGTCGGCATGCTGGCGTCTGGCTCAATCGCGGCGCCTTCGTGTCGGATCGCGTGCATGGCCCATCCCACCGCGAGCATCCCGATCCCGTAGCAGATGAAGCAGATGCCGGCGATCAATGCCAACGTCGCGTATCCGATGTGGGGCGCCGAGACGATCACGATCCCGAAGACCCCGAGCACGAGCGCGACGATGATGCGCCAGATCCGATCGCCCGGGAACGCGAACGCCGAGATCAGCCGGACCACGCCGGCCGCGATCAGCCAGATTCCAAGCAACAGCGCCACTGCCCGGACACCGCCGAGCGGGTGGCGGATGAGCAGTACGCCGGCGATCACGCTCAGCGTGCCGATCACCGCAAGCAACCCCCGGCTCTCGGTGTCGCCGAAGATCGCGCCGACGATCTCGAAGATGCCGTCGATGAGAATGAAGATCCCCAAGATCACGGCGAGCGTGGACAGGCTGTTGCTCGGCTTCAGGATCACGATGATTCCCGCGACGATGCTGAGGGCGCCGATCAGCAGCGCCAACCACCAGCCCCACGTCAGAGCGCGGATTTCCTGAGAACCGAAGGACGTACCGGACAAGTCGACCTCCTCAGTGACGCACGGACGCTACGTGAGGTAGACGTTACCGCCACGAGTCGACGGCAATCAACGGCAGGGCGCCGAGCGCCGAGCGGGCTAACCGACCGGGCCGATTGACAGATTGAGGCGGTGTCTCCGCCTCGGTCGAGTGCGGTCGCCGCGCGGCAGAATCGGGCCAGGATGCGTTCTTTGTTGGATTTACCGTCACGCAAGCGACTCCCGGACGCTGGTCCTGCCTGAGGGGCGGCAACGTGGGCTCGATCATTCTGCTTGCGCTAGCCGCGGCCGTGTATCCGCAATTGCTTGCGGTGGTGGTGATCATCCTGACGCGCCCGAATCCGCAGCTGCTCTTGTGGGCCTGCTATCTCGCGAGCTTGCTCGTGAGCGTCGCCGGCAGTGTCCTGATCTTCGTGATCTTCCAGTCCCACGGGAGCGTCGCCGGCACAAGTTCTCACCGGCTCGGTCCGGCGGCCTATCTCGCGGTCGGCGCCATCGCGGTGTTGGTCGCGATCGTGATGG
This sequence comes from uncultured Solirubrobacterales bacterium, assembly GCA_963770615.1. Lineage (GTDB taxonomy): Bacteria > Actinomycetota > Thermoleophilia > Solirubrobacterales > Solirubrobacteraceae > Palsa-465. Next base: position 87,680 of record CAVYQJ010000005.1, read on the forward strand.
CGACTCGCGGCGGGCGAGAGCTCTCCGATCGGCACCGGTCGACGCCGCGGGGACGGGAGCGGCGCCGACGACCGGGCTCGGTGGCCGCAGCGAATACCCGTGCCCGAGCGGAGCGGGCGCTCAGCGAAGGGTCGGTCGTGGTCGCCTGCCTGGTCGGCGCGCTGCTGGCCATTCCCGGCCCCTTCGATCTCGTCGCTCTTGGGCGCCTCGCGAGAGGCGGCTATGGAGTGCCGACCGCGGCTGTCGTGATGGTCGTCTTCGCGCTGATCAAATTCATCCTGATCGAGGTTCCGATCGCCGGCTACACGATCGACCGCGACCGCACCGCGGCCACGGTCAGCCGCTTCTCCGGTTGGATCCAGACCAACAAGCTTGCGGGCATCGCCGCGATCGTCGGCCTGTTCGGGATCGCGCTGATCGGTAGAGGAATCTCGGGACTCGGGTGAACCGTGAGCAGCACGCCTGCCATTGCCCGTTGCGCCTGATCGTCCCGGCGAGGTCTCGGGTTCACGGATCGCCGTCGCGAGTGGGCGGCCGCTGCCTTCTGCGGATCCGATCGCTCTGATCGCGCAGCGTCTGCCAGCGCGAGCGCGCCTCGCGGATGAAGGTGTTCCACTCGCGCCGTACGTCGTCGTCGGCCGGTCGCTCACCGGCGCGAATCCGGTTGAGCTCGTCGAACACCTCGCGTCCGAGAGCGGCGGAGGCGACCAGGGCAACCATGAAGCCAAACAGCGCCGAGATCATCGCGAACACCGCCCCGATCGCCCCGTAGCGACTCGCGTACGAGCTGAACAAGTGCGGCACGTACACCGCCGCCCCGGCAAAGTAGACCGCAAGCGCCAGGCTCGCGACGATCGCGAACGGGGCGAGACTTCTTAGCTCGATTCGCTTCGCGCTCAGCACGCGGCCGCTCCAGGCGAGGAAGATCGCGGTCAAAGGGGTGAGCAGCAGGTTCGCCCCGATCTGCACACGACTGCCGCCGATTTCGCGGTGCGCGACCCCGCTAACTACCAGGTAGGCGATGAGGCCGGCGAGCCACAGCAGGTCGTTGAACGAGTTGCGCACGCTAAGCGGCTGGAGCTCCCACGTGCGCTCGAACAGCCGCTGTACGGCCCGGGCGAAACTGAGTATGGCGATGGCGAGCAGCACGGCGCCGATCAGCCCTATGTCCGTGTTGGTCGCGGTCGAGGGCGCGAGCGCGTCCCTGACCGCCTCGGCGCCCCCGCCGGTGAGGGCGTACCGATTGATCAACCACTGGGCCACGCCTTCGGCCTGGACATGCGGTAGAACCGCACCCGCGACGACCGCGAGCGGGATCAGGGCGGTCAGCGCGCTTGAGGCCAGCGCCATCGCCCGGTCGAAGCCGGCGATGAGCTGGAAGCGGTTCAGGACGCGCAACACGAACGCGGGACGCAGCCAGAAGGTCAGCGTCCGCAAGACCCGCTCGCGATCCACCGAGACCCGCGTCGTCAACGCGGAGCCCTCGGGCGGCGCCTCGGACATCGCTTAGCGATCTGGTCGACCCGGAGACTCACCACCGCGAGTGTGTAGTGGCAGACGCGAGGCGCGATCGCCCGCACGAGGTCGCGCTCGGGCAGCTCGCCGGTCGAGACGAAGGCGTCGCCTGCGGGACCATCGACAGCACTCGGCATATCAACTCTCCGGCACGCCAGTCTACGAATGCGCGCCGCCTGGCCCCGGGCGCCGGAGGACTCGGCCAGGTGTCGCTTGTGCCCTACGAGATCGAAACCGGGGGGATCCCCGTGCGTGACGTGGTCAGCCCGGGCTGAGCGCCCGGCGCGCCGCGGACGCGGTTTCGGCGGGGACGCGCACCGCCACCTGTGTCCAATCGACTCGAGCGGCGCGGTGTACACGATCGTGCTCGACGCCGCCGAGCCATTCGTCGCGGGCGACGCCGCGAACCCGCCCTACGGCCGCCTGCACGGCCTCTACTGGCGCCACTAGCTCGCGACCGGCCCGATTGACACGTGAGTCGGTGACGCGCGCGGCGGCGCGTCCTCGCGAGCCGCCGGTACAGCGATCGGCGCCTAAGTCTGGAGGGGGGTTTCCGTCGCGATGCGGCGGGCGTGCACCGATGATCCCTGACCGGTGACAACTCCAAGGAGGAAACGATGAGCATATTCAAGTATCACCGTCGTGCCGATCGGGTGGCCCGTGTCCGCATCATGATGGGCAGGCGATTGCTGCTCCGCGGTCTGGTTGCGGTCGGCGCCATCGCGGGGGTGGCGGCGTTTGCGGGCGCCGGCGCGGTTCCGGCGATGGCGAACAACCCGGTCCATTCGACGACCACCCTGACCCTCGGCAAGGGCACCGGTGCTGTTCCCGGGCAATGGGTCGCCACCGGCAACACGTACGCCTCCGGCCTCAATGACGTCCAGATCTGGGTCATGAACGTGACCGATGGCGGATGGTCGACCTACGAGTACCAGAGCGGCCTGACCACGTCCTCTCACTCGCTTGTTCCCTTCAACCCGGGCGGCCTTTTCTCGGCTGCCGGGAAGACGCACCAGGTGCTGGTCGATCCCGACGTCGGCTACAGGACCGAAGCGGTGGACCCGCTCACTTGTGGGCATCAATATCAGGCCGTCACCTACGACCCGACGGACGGTTATGTGTACAGCAACGTGCTGACCGAGCCCGCCTGCTCGTGAGCTGAGCGCGCGGGCCCGGGGGCCGGTCGGCAACCGGGGACCGTGAGGCAATAGGGGAGTTGGCGGACGCCAGGGGCGGAGGGCCCGAACCGGCCCTCCGCCTCACGCGTTCTCTGGGACTTCCGCGGACCCGCTCCAGGCCAAATCCTGGAGGGGGGATTCCGTCGCGAACGCCGGCCCGATTGCGCAAAGTGATCAATGACAAGCCAGGCGACGGGGCCGGATCCGGTCAGGCCAGCAAACGAGCAAGGTCGGATGATGATCAGCAACAGGACCAATCCGGGGCGAGCGTGGACCATGTGGCCCACGCGCGTGTCGGCTCGCCTGGCCGGCATGTGCGCACATGCGTCGCAGCGTGTCATCCGCCGGCGAGCGCCTCAGTGAGCCGTTCGCGTCCGGTGATGTCGAGTTTCTGGTAGACGTGGGTGAGGTGGTAGGCGACGGTTTTGGGAGTGAGGAACAGGGCTTGGGCGATCTCCCGGTTGGTCATCCCGTCGCCCGCCATCAGCGCGATCCGGCGCTCGCTGGCGGTCAGCGAGTCCACGCCGGAGATGCGCTCGCGGCGGGGCCGCGCGCCCGCGGCGATGAGCTCCTCGCGAGCGCGGACGGCGAGCAGGGTGGCGCCGCACCGGTCGGCCAGGTCGAGCCCGCCGGCGAGCGCCGGCCGGGCCTCGGTGCGGTGGCCGGCGCGCCGCCGCGCCGCGCCGAGCTCGACGAGCGCTCGTGCGTGCTCGAGGCGCGCCGGCGAGCCGCGCAGGACCTCGACGGCTTCGCGTAGGTACTCGTCGTTGCGCTCGACGAGCCCGGCGGTGCGGAGCGCGACTCCGAGCGCGCGGGGCTCGGCGAGCCGGCGTGCCGAGGCGAGTTCGTGGCGGGCGAGCTCGCGGGCCCGGTCGCGTTCGCCTAGGGCGAGGTGCGCGCGGGCGGCGTCGGCGGACCAGGGGATGTAGCCGCGGGCGCCGATCCCGAACGACGCGAGCCACCGCTCGCAGGCGGCGAGGTCGCTAAGTCCCGCTCGCGGCTCGCCCTGGGCGATCCGCAACCGGCCGCGGGCGTGGATGGCGTACAGCGCCGTGAACTGGTCGACGTCCTGGCAGCGCGCGGCGACGGGCAGCACGAGCTGCTCGGCTTCGGCCATCTCGCCGCGCTCGAGCATGACCGCGCTCAACGTGCTGATGGCCAGTGCTTCCAGAGCCGATCCGGAGCCGCTGTCGGCGAGGCCCGCGCGGGCGTCGGCCTCGGCGTCGGCCAGCATTCCGCGTGCGAGCGCCACCGCGGCGCGGCTGCACGACGCGAGCCCGAACCCGACCAGCGAGCCGCGGGCGCGGGCGAGCGCGATCGCGGCGTCGCACCACCGGGTCGCCAGCTCAATGGCGCCGGCGGCGGCGAGCCCGCTGACGACCAGGTAGAACAGAGGCGACTCAGGCCCGAGCTCCTCGAGCAGCCGCCCGTCGGCGAACGCGCGATCGGCGAGCGCGGCCGCGGCCGCGTAGTCCTCGTCGGCGGCGATCGAGGCGTCGATAAGCAGCGCCATCCGGCGGCGCCCGATGTCCGAGTCCTCGAGCGGCTGAGCGCGGAGCCGCCCGATGCGTGCCCGGTAGACGCTGGCATGCGCCTTCTGCATTCTGGCGGTGAAGGTCAGCCTCACCTCCAACCGCGCGGCGAGCTGCTCGTCATGCTCGCCGAGCTCCGCGATCGCGCGTTCGAGCAGCTCTGACGCCTCGTCCAGCCGGCCGGCGACGATCAGGTACTGGGCGAGGTCGAGCGCGATCGCGCCGCGTGCTGACGGGCCGGCCGCGGCGCCGTGGGCGGCTGCGAGGTGTTGCCGCGCCGAGGAATCACCGGCCAGGAACGCGGCCAGCCCGAGCTCGTGCAACAGCGCCGCTCGCTGAGGCTCGGCCGGGTGCTCCGCCACGGCTCGCAGCAGGTACGCGCACGCGCTCTCGGGCGCCCCGCGCACCGTGGCCTCGTCGGCGGCGGCCCGCAGCCCGGATACCACGGCCTGCTCCCCCGTCGGGTCGGTGAGCAGCAGGTGCGCGGCGATCTGCTCGGCTCCGGCACCCTGCTCGGCGAGGATTCGGGCGGCCTGACGGTGCAAAGCGCCGCGCTGACTCAGCGGCAACTGGTCGCGGACCGTCGCGGCGACGATCGCGTGCACGAACGCCAACGGACGCCCGGCTTGGAGGATCCCCGCCGCGGCGAGCCGGTCCGCGGCCTCGGCCGCCGGCTGCGGCTCCAGTCCCGCCAGCGCAGCGGCCCGGCCGATCGGAACCTCGACGCCCAAGATCGAGACCGCCGTGGCCAGGGCGCGCGCATCGTCACCCAGCGTCGAGAGCCGGCCCAGGATCCACCGCGTTACGGTGCCCGATCGATACGCCCTGACCACAGACGCCGAGCGTGCCGACGGTGCGACGCGATCAGCCGCCAGGCCCGCCAGCAGCTCCCGCAGCAGAAACGGGTTGCCGCCGGTGGCCGCATGGCAAGCGTCGCAAAACTCCGTGGGGGCGTCTTCACCAAGCGCGTCCCGGGTCAGCGTCGCGCAGCCATCGGGCGTGAGCGATGCCGGGCGCAACAGGAGCACCGGCGGCTCGCGGTCGCCCAGGGCCAGCTGCGTCAACTCCGGGCGCTGGTGCTCCGGACGCGCCGCGATCACGACCGCCACCTCGAGCTCGTCGATGCGCGGCAGCAAGAAGCTCAGCCACGCCACCGAAGCGCCATCCGACCAGTGCGCATCGTCGACCACGAGCAGGAGCGGACCGCGGTCGGCCAGATTCACCGTCAGCCAGTACAGCCCGTTCAGGACCGCGAACAGGAAGTCCGACCCGGGCGGCACCGCGTTTTCGCCGGAGAGGCCGAACAACTGGCCGGCCAGGCCCGCGCTGCCCTCGAGCAACGCCGAACGCTCATCCACCGGTAACCCGCGCAGCAGCCGCTCGAACAGCTGACGCACGACGCCGTAGGCGAACCCCAGCTCGATCTCGGCGCCCCGCGCCAACAGCACGTGAAAGCCCGCGGCGCGGGCCTGATCGCGCAGATCCACGAGCAGCGTCGTCTTTCCGATTCCGGCGACACCCTCGATCATCACCACGCCCCCGCGGCCCGCCTTCGCACGCCCCAGCAACGCAGACAGCTCACGCTGCTCGTGTTCACGCTCCAGCAACACGGCCGATCCGCGGGAGCGGTCTAGGACCGCCGTCCTCATCGTGGTCCTGCGGTCGACGTGCTCATTACAGACCCGGGCGGGCCGCCCGACGCGGCCAAGCGTTCCCGACAAGCGTCCCGGTCATCCCAGTGCCTCTCGGAAGTGATCAACAGTTAGGGCCGATTGTCCCGATGCGATCGTTCGAAAGCATCGGGAACGGCACCTGAACTTTGTGGGCCAAGTTTGCGCTGAAACGCCCGGCGCCGGGCTTCACGCTCAGCACCGCTAAGCAAAATCCTGGAGGGGGGATTCCGTCGCCAACGTGACGCCGACCCGTCAACGTGATCGGTGTCCTTACAGCAGCGTGACCGAGCCGGAGGCATCCGGCTCAAAGGGGGGCTTCAGACATGAACAGTCGTGATCGGCTCAACGCCAGGATCAAGACCGGGCTGGCCGTGCTGGGCGTGATCGGTGCCAGCGCCGGGGCGCTGGCACCGGCGGCATCAGCGCTCAACCCGCAGCCGCTACCGCCCTACCAGCATCAGGTGAGCACGCAGTTCCACACCGACCCGGCGTAGTCGCCGGCGACGGCCTACAGGCTCGCTCCCGGGGGCGATCCGCGCGACCCGCTGTCAACCGGGCGGCCGGGTCGCCCGGCGGGGGAGCGGCTTGCGACAGTGAGCGGATTCACCTGCAAATCCCGCGAAAGCCCGCCGGGGGACTCGAACCCCCAACCCCTTCATTACAAGTGAAGTGCTCTACCAGTTGAGCTAGGCGGGCGGGTGCGAGTCAGTCTTGCACGGAGGTGACGGCGCGCTCGAGGGAGCCGTGGCCGTTGCTGGCGTAGTTGGGCGCCGGCGCGGTGGGCTCGGGTTCGGGCGTGGGGTTCATGCGGCGCTCGAGCTCGCCGAGGACGATGCCGAACAGGAGGTGGCGCCAGGTGGCTTGGACGAACGCGCGGCGGTTGCCGCTCAGCGCGGGCAGGTTGTCGCGGGCGGGGTGGAAGCGGTCGGTGAGGGCGACGAGCGGCCAGCCGGCGAGGTGCTCGGCGACGGCGAGGACCGGCCCGCGCAATGCCGGCGCGATCGGGAGGGTGGGGGCGACGTTGGCGTAGACGGCGCCGAACATGGCGCCGTTCTGGATGTGGAGAGCGAGGCCGACGCGGTACCAGCCGGGGCCGTTGTGGACGGCTCGGCCGAGCAGCTCGACGTCGTCGTAGGGGCTCGAGAGGAGGAGCTTGTCGAGGGGCTGCTCAAGGGCCCAGACGGTGGCGGCGAGGGCGCCGGCGACCGCGCCTCGGAGCGTACGGATGGGGACGCTGCCGGTGCTCACTGGAGGGCAGAACTGTAACGGGCGGGGCGGGTGTGGGTACGGCAATGTGCGATGGATCAAGAGCAGCTTCACCGGCGCGCACGGGAGCGCGGGGTCAATCGGTTGGTGCTGTTCGTGGTCAGGTTGGTGCTGACGCCGCTCTTCTTGATCTACCTGCGTATGCAGCGGATTGGGCGGGAGCACATACCCGCTGAGGGCCCGGTGATCCTGGCGTCGAACCATCGGAGCTTCTTCGATCCGTTCGTGATCGGGACGATGACGCGGCGCCCGGTGTACTACGTCGCCAAGCAGGAGCTATTCACGTACAACCGGCTGCTGAGCTGGCTGCTGAACGCGCTCGGCGCGTTCCCGGTGGCTCGGGGTGCCGGCGACCAGGACACGATCGAGACGGCGAAGGTCATCCTCGGCCGGGGCGAGATCGTGCTGATGTTCCCCGAGGGGACGCGCACGCGCCCAGGCCCGCTCGGCAAGCCGCGGCGGGGCGTTGGGCGACTTGCGCTCGAGACCGGCGCGCCGGTCGTGCCGATCGCGATCATCGGCACCGAGGACGTTCGCAGGGGATGGCGGTTCCGCCCGCGCAAGGTCAAGCTCCGCGCGGGCCCGCCGCTGCACTTCCCCAAGGTGGACAACGCGTCGCCGGCGCTCGCCGGCGCCGTCACCGAACGCATCTGGCCGATGGTGATGCTCCAGTGGGAGTGGCTCGGCGGTCTGCCCCCGATCCGTCGCGCCGCGATCATCGGCGCCGGCGCGTGGGGGACGAGCCTCGCGGTGCTCTTGGCGCGGGCGGGACTCGAGGTCGAGCTCGGGACTCGCACCCGCGAGCAGGCGGCGGCCGTAGAAGCCGCCCGAAGGAACGATGCCTACCTGCCGGGCGTAACGTTGCCGGAGTCGGTTCAGGTCAGGCGCGCTGCCGAGGTCGACCTCGCCGACGCCGATCTCGTCTGCCTGACGGTCCCCGCGCGAGCGCTCCCGAACGTCCTCGCCGCGCACGGCGAACGCTTCCCGCGTAGCGCCGGCGTACTGGTGCTCTCCAAGGGCCTCGTGCCGCCGCTCGGCATGCTGCCGTCGGCGTTCGTGGCCGAACGGTGCGCCGCCCGCGCGATCGCGGTGCTCGGCGGACCGGCCGACGCCGCCGAGGTGCTCGAGCACGGCGCCTCCGTGGTGCTGGCCACGGTCGATCGCGGGTTTGCAAGAAATCTTGCCGACGTGCTGGGGGCCGCCGGTCTCGACGTCTCGAAGAGCAGCGACGTGACCGGCGTCGAGCTGGCCGCGACCGCGAAGAACGTCGCGGTTCTTGCCGCGGCGGTCGCGTTAGTCGCCGGCCCGAACATTGCCGGCGCGGCCGCCGGCAAGGTGTTCGCCGAGGTGGACGCGCTCGCGCGGGCGCGCGGCGGCCGGCCCGAGACGTTCGCCGGCCTCGCCGGCGCCGGTGACCTGGTCGCGACCGTCGTGTCGTCGAGCTCGAGGAACCGCCGCGCCGGCGAGCTGCTCGCCCAGGGCATGCCGGCGTCGGAGATCGGCAACGCGCTCGGACAGGCGGTCGAGGCCGTCGACTCGGCCCCGCTGCTCGCGAACGTGGCTCGGGACGCCCACCTGGACGCGCCCGCGCTGGAGAGCCTGGCGGCACTGGTCGAGGGCCGGATCGAGCCCGAGCAGTGGACGGCGACGATGACCGCCGACCAGGCCGCTCCCCCGCGCCACTATCCGCGGCGCGTGACGAAGGCTAGGCTCTGATGTGGTGGACGGCGAGTTACCCAAGAGCAAAGCGGAGGTCGACGCGCGGTTCACGGAGCTCTACCGCACCCATCTGCGGGACGTGTACTCCTACAGCTACTACCGGGTCGGCAACCACCACGACGCCGAAGACCTCACCGAGCAGACGTTCCTGCAGGCCTACCGCCACTTCGAGCGCGCGCTGCGGGAGGCGAACGGACGGCCGCTGCGCCCCTGGCTCATTCGGATCGCCCACAACCTGGCGGCCAACTTCTACCGCGACCGTTCGCGAAAGCCAGAGTCGGGTATCGAGGACGCGGGCATGATCTCCGCGCCGCACACGACCGAGTCGCTTGTCGAAGGGCGCGAGCAGCTGAAGTCGATCCTCGAGGGGGTCCAGCAGCTCCCCGACGACCGCCGCGAGGCGTTGATCATGCGGTTCGCGCTCGGCATGGACAACCGCGAGATCGCGCGAGCGCTCGGGCGCACCGACGGGGCCACCAAGGTGCTGCTCCACCGGGCGATCCGACAGCTCGAGGGGATGGTTTCAGAGCCCGCAACCGATTCGGGAGGATCGCGAGAATGAGCTCAGGCGCTGCCGACTTCGAAGCCCTGCTGCGCGAGGCGCTGTCGCCGGTTGAGCCGCCGGCGGATCTCGCTCAGAGACTCGAGCTGACGCTCGTGAACCTGACCGAGCTGGCGCAGGAGGAGCTCGACTCCTGGGAGCTCAGGGCGATGCGCGATCCTCGCAACTGGGTCCGGCCCGCAGTCGCCGCGGTGGTCGGCGTCAGCGCGGGCACGGCGCTCGTCGCGCTGCGCGTGCGAGCGCGCCACCGCGTGCGCAAGCAGCGATCGAACAACGCGCTCGACCTCGCCCAGCGGACCCTCCACGACGTGGGCGAAGAGGCCCGGCGGATCATCCCGCACCGTCACTGACCCGCGCGCCGCGGCCGTCCTCACGGGGCCGTAACCGGCCGCTGATAGCTTGGATTCACAATGGCCGTCTGCTACCGCCACCCATCTCGAGAGACCGGGGTCTCGTGTTCGTCGTGCGGACGGCCGATCTGTCCCGACTGCATGACCCCGACGTCGGTCGGGATGCGCTGCCCGGAATGCTCGCGCGATCGCACGAAGGTCAGGCGGATGCCGACAGTGCCGTCGGCGCCGGTGGTGACGCAGGCGCTGATCGCGATCAACGTGGTCGCGTTCCTGATCGAGACCGCGTCCGGCGCCCCACTCGGCGGTGGCGGCGGGGGGGCGGTGTGGTTCCACGGCTCGTTGTTCGGCCCAGCGCTCACCGGCAGCAACCCGTTCCCGCTCTACACCGGGACGCACGAATACTGGCGTCTCCTCACCGCCGGGTTTCTCCACGACGGGCTGCTCCACATCTTCATCAACATGATCTCGCTGTGGTTCGTCGGGTCGGTGCTCGAGCCGGCGATCGGACGGGTGAACTTCCTCGCCGTGTACTTCGTCTCGCTGCTCGCCGGCTCGTTCGGAGCGCTGTGGTTCCAGCCGCAGATCCCGACCGTCGGCGCCTCCGGGGCGATCTTCGGGATCTTCGGCGCGCTGATCGTGGTCGCCCGAGCACGGGGCATCCCGATCTGGCAGAGCGGACTCGGGTTCGTGCTCGTCTTCAACCTCCTGTTCTCACTGAGCGTGCGAGGAATCTCGGTCGGCGATCATCTCGGTGGGCTCGTGGGCGGATTGATCACCGGCTTGCTGATCGTCGAGGTCGCCGAGCGCCGGCGCATGGCGCGGGCCGCACTCGCCGGGTGCGCGGTGATCGCGGTGGCGAGTGTCGTCGGCTCGCTGGTCGTCGCCGGCGGTCACGGGCTGACGCCGAACGGGATCGGCTTCACGCTGTGAGCGCTACAGCTCGACCGTGAACGCTTCGGCCGGCGCCTCGGGCACGAGCTCGGGATGGATGATGTGCGCGAGCAGCTCGAGGCCGTCGATGATGCGCGGGCCCGGCCGCGAGAAGTAGGCGGCGGCGTCGACGGCCACGATCTCGCCGGCGCCGACCGCGGCCAGCTCGTCGCGGTGCATCTCGGCCTCGCGGTGGGCGATCTCGGCGTCGTATCCGCAGGGCATGGCGATGACGATGTCGGGCTGGGACGCCGCGACCTCCGGCCACGTGCGCTCCTCGGACTTCTCCCCGGCGAAGCCCAGCACGTCCTGACCGCCGGCGTAGTCGATCAGCTGCGGGGTCCAGTGCCCCGCCGCGAACGGCGGGTCGAGCCATTCGAGCGCGGCGACCCGAGGCCGGGGGGCGCCGCGGACTGCGAGGCGCACGCGGTCGATCCTCGCCGACGCCTCGCGCACGAGGTCGACGGCGACGTCCTTACGGTCGGTCGCCTGGGCGAGCGTGCGGACGTCGCCCAACACCTCCCCGACGGTGCGGGGGTCGAGCGAAATCACCTGCGGGTGGGTGTCCATGTCATCGGCGACCGCCCGGACGTCGTCGTAGGAGACCGCACACACCGAGCACAGCTCCTGGGTGACGATGAGGTCCGGCCGCAGGTCGTGTAGCAGGTCGGCGTCGAGCTCATAGATCGACTGGCCGGCGAGCGTGCGCTCCTTCACCGCGGCATCGATCTGTCCCGCGGTCAGCCCGGCGGGAAGCACGTCGCGCGTGATCTTGGGCAGCTCGCGGGCGGCCGGCGGGTAGTCGCACTCATGGGTGACGGCGATCACGTCGGGGCCGAGCCCGAGCGCGAACAGCGTCTCCGTGGCGGAGGGGACCAGGCTGACGATGCGCATCACCGATGTTTTTAGCAGCGAAGCCAAGCCAGGCGACAGCGTCGACCGCGCCGACGAGCCGGCGGGGGCGAAGCCCTTTCGGTGGGGGTGGTGCTGCTGCTACCGTGTCACCGTCGCTGCATGAACGACGACGATCCATCCCGAAGTAGCAGCTCACAGACGAGGGGTTGCCCACCGCGGACGGAGCTTTGCCCCGCGCGGGCCGTTGGTGGGGTCGCCCGGTCGCGGGCGTGGCAGGTGCCGACGCACCGGTGAAGGGCCTGTTCATCATCCTGACCGGGCTGCTCGTCCTGGTCAACGCGTTCTTCGTGATCGCCGAGTACGCGCTCGTACGCTCGCGCAAGGAGAGGCTCGAGGCGCTCGCCGACGAAGGGGCGCGGGGCGCCCGGCTGGCGCTTAGGCAGATAGACAACATCGGCGACTACATCGCGGCCTGCCAGGTCGGGATCACGATGGCCTCGATCGGCATCGGCGCCCTGGGCGAGCCCGCGATCGCGCACGTGCTCGAGCCGCTGCTCGGCGGCCCGCTCGGACACACCGCCGCGGTCGCCATATCGGTCGTGATCTCCTATCTGCTGATCACGATCGCGCTGAGCATCGTCGGCGAGATCGTCCCGAAGCTGTACACGATCCAGCACGCGGAGGGCCTGGCGAGGCGGATCGCCCGGCCGATCCAGTTCTTCCGGGTTCTGTTCCACCCGTTCATCCTCGTGTTGAACTCGGCATCCGACTCGATCTTGCGGATGCTCGGCACGGATCCCGACGCCGTGGCCGATGGCGGGACGCCCGAGGATCTCAAGCGGCTGATCGCCCAGTCGACCACCGGCGGCCAGCTCGACGTCGGCGAGGGCAAGATGCTGACCGGCGTCTTCCACCTGCACGAGCAGGAGGCCCGGCAGGTGATGACCCCGATCCCCGCGGTCGTGACCGTCGACGTCTCGGACACGATCGAGACCGCGCTGCGGCGGTGCGTGCAAACCGGGCACTCCCGTCTGGTTGTGACCGAGGACGACAATCAGGACCGCGTCAAGGGGATCGTCCACGTCAACCAGCTCGTCAAGAAGATGCTGGGCGACGGCATGGACGCGCGTCTCGACGGCCTTGTCCGGGCGGCCCCGATCGTCCCCGAGACCAAGCCGCTCGACGACCTGCTCGCCGACCTCCAGCGCGAGCGGACCGAGCTCGCAATCGTCATCGACGAGTACGGGCGCACGGCCGGGATCGTGACGATCGAGGACATCATCGAGGAGGTCGTCGGAGAGATCTCCGACGAGACCGATCCCGCCGGCGGCGCCGTGCGCCGGCTGGCGAACGGCGACTGGTTCGTGCGCGGGCACGTGGCGGTGTCCGACCTCGAGGACTACGGGCTGGAGCTGCCCGTCGACACCGACGCCTACAACTCGGTCGGCGGGTTCGTGTTCGCCGAGCTCGGCCGCCTCCCCAAGCGGGGGGACACGATCGCGGCCAACGGGTTCTCGATCCGGGTCGAGTCGGTGCGGCAGAACCGGATCGAGGCGGTGCGGATCCGCCAGCGCCGGGTCGCCGCCTGAGTAGATCCCGCAGGTGTAGGGGGCGCGCACTCCGCGTGCTCGCGCCATTCGTTACATTTCGCGCTTCAGGCAACGGCCGGAGAGCCGCCCGCTAGCGGATAGTCGGAGAGTCGCGAGCTAGCGCGGACAACTTTCCCGGTGGTTGAGAGGAGAGATGGAAGCCGGCCCGTGAGCTGGGCCGGCTTTCGCCCCCTTTTGACGGTTCGGAGGCCACCGGGCGGGTGCCCGGAGCCGGTGGCGGTGGCCCGTCGGCAAAAAAGAAGCCGGCCCGCTGGGGACGGGCCGGCTCCGTGCTTCTGGGGAGGAGGTGCTGCTATGAGGTACGTCGCGACATGAAGTCTGGGCCCCGCACCTGAACGAGCCCTAAATACTTTCTCTCAGCTGCTTCAGTCGTACTTGTAGAAGCCGGCGCCCGATTTACGCCCGAGGGAGCCTTCCTTGACCAGCTCGAGCAGCCGTTCCGGAACGCGGGCGCCGATCGACTCCCCGATCGCCTGCGAGACGTCGAGGCCGACGTAGTCGAGCAGCGCGATCGGCCCCATCGGCATGCCGGCGCCGAGCGTCATGCAGTTGTCGACGTCCTCGGGGCTCAGACCGCTGTCCGACAGCAGTTCGACCGCGCTGAACAGGTACGGGAACAGCAGCCGGTTGACGACGAACCCGGGGATGTCCGGGACCTCGACCGGGGTCTTGCCGAGGGACTCGCAGAGGTTCCGGGCCCGCTCGCGGGTCTCCTGCGACGCCTCGGGCGGGAACGACAGCTCGATCAGCTGCATCCGGGGCACGGGGTTGAAGGGATGGAAGCCGACGAAGCTCTCTGGATGCCCGCTGGCGACGGCCAGCTCGGTGATCGAGAGCGAGGAGGTCGTGGTGGCAAGAACGGCTCCGGCGCCGGCGTGCCGCGCGAGCTCGCCGAGGTCCGACAGCACGGCGGTCTTGCTCCCGTGATGCTCGACGACCGCCTCGACCAGGAAGGTGGCGGCGGCCAGTTCGTCGAGCTCGGTCACGATCCGCACGTGGTCGGGGTCGTAGCCCTCCATCTTCGAGCACGTCTTCACCACGCGCGCGCGGGCGCGCTCGGCCGAGTCATCCGATCGCGCCCACAGCAGTACGTCGCCGTGCTCGGCGGCGGTGACCGCCAAGCCACAGGCGATGACGCCCGAGCCGGCGATTCCTACTCGTTCCCGCAAGTCAGCTCCTGTCTGGTCGGGTTGGCTCCAGGAAAGCTTCAGTACAGTAGTAACGAATCATTGAGAACGCGCCATCGGGGCCTTCGCGGCATCCGAGATCCGTGAAAAAGGAGCAGCCCGTGCCGCAATCTGGTCGCGAGGTAGTCATCGTCGAAGCCGTCCGGACGCCGATCGGGCGGGGGCACAAGGAGAAGGGCTACTACAAGGACACGCACCCCAACGAGCTGCTCGGCCGCTGCTACAGCGAGGTGATCGAGCGCGCGGGGATCGACGCCGGCGAGGTCGAGGACGTCGTCGCGGGCTGTGTCCAGCAGTACGGCGAGCAGATGTTCAACGTCGGCCGTAACGCCTGGCTCCAGGCCGGGCTGCCGATCGAAACGCCGGCCACCACCGTCGACCGCCAGTGCGGATCGGCCCAGCAGGCGGTCAACTTCGCGGCGGCGCTGATCGCCGCCGGCGTGCACGACGTGGCGATCGGCTCGGGCGTCGAGCACATGGCCCACGTGCCGATGGGCGTCGGGTTCCACTGGGTCGACGAGGTCGGGTCGCCCTGGCCGCCGGAGCTGATGGAGCGTTACAACCTGATCCCCCAGGGTCTCTCGGCGGAGATGATCGCCGACCAGTGGGAGATCCCGCGCTCCGAGCTCGACGAGCTCGGCGTCCGCTCGCACCAGCTGGCCCACCAGGCTACGGAGGAGGGCCGGTTCGAGCGGGAGATCGTCCCGTTCAAGGTCAACGGCTCGACGTACGTCTCAGATCAGGGGATCCGTCCCGACACCACGATCGAGGCGCTGTCCGCGCTCAAGCCGGTGTTCAAGGAGGACGGGAAGATCACGGCCGGCAACAGCTCGCAGATCTCCGACGGCGCCGCCGCCGTCCTGCTGATGGCGCGTGAGAAGGCCGACGCGCTCGGGCTGAAGCCCCGGGCGAAGATCCTCGACCAGACGACGGTCGGCGTCGACCCGGTGATCATGCTCACCGGCCCGATTCCGGCGACTCGGAAGCTCCTCGAGCGCAACGGGATGAAGATGGACGACATCGACCTGGTCGAGATCAACGAGGCGTTCGCGCCGGTGGTCGCGGCATGGCGTCGCGAGCTCGAGCCCGACATGGACCGCGTCAACGTCAACGGCGGCGCGATGGCGCTCGGGCATCCGCTCGGGTCGACCGGCGCGCGGCTGATCACGACGCTGCTGCACGAGCTCGAGCGCTCCGACAAGGAGGTCGGGCTCGTGACGATGTGCTGCGGTGGCGGGCTCGGGACCGGAACGCTGATCCAGCGCGTATGAGCGTCAGTCCGCCTGTGCGGTCGGGCGCATCAACAGCTCGTTGATCGCCACGTACGCCGGGCGCGTGACGATGTAGAGGATCGCGTCGGCGACGTCGGCGGCTTCGAGCCGCTGCACGCCGGCGAAGCGCTGCTGCATCCCTTCGCGGATCTCGGGGCGGTTGTGGCTCGAGAGCTCGGTGGCGGTCGCCCCGGGCTCGACGAGCGCCACGCGCACGCGGCGGTCGGCCACCTCCTGGCGCAGCGACTCGCTGAACGCGCCGACGCCGTGCTTGGTGAGGTTGTAGACGGCGCTACCTCGCCGGACCACGCGACCGGCGACCGAGCTGACGTTGACCATGTCGGCGACCCCGCGCGGGCCGTCCTGCGCCGCGCGCAGGAGGTGCGGGAGGGCTGCGTCCGCGCAGTTGAGGACCGCGCGGACGTTGATGTCGAGCATCCGCCACCACTCGTCGGTGGGCGCGTCGAGCACCGGGCCGAGCAGCATCATCCCCGCGTTGTTGATCAGGGTGTCGAGCCGGCCGAGCTCGGACGCGGCCCGCTCGACCGCGGCCCGCGCCTGGGGCTGGTCGGTGAGGTCGGCCTCGATCACCAGCGCCGTGCCGCCGGCGTCGCGAATCCGGCCGGCGACGGCGTCCAGGCGGTCGATCCGCCGAGCCGCGATCGCGACCGCGGCGCCATGGTCCGCGAGCGCGAGCGCGGTCGCCTCGCCGATGCCGGATGAGGCGCCGGTGACGAGCGCGACGGTGCCGTCGAGCGGCCCGGCCGTCACGCCGCGTCCCAGCGGAAGCCGACGGCCGACGGCGCGGGGGTGAGCGGACTCACCGGGAGCCCCGCGGGCGGGTCGTTCTGGTTGAAGGGCACCGGCGCGAGGTCGTTCGGGGTGTCGGGGTGGAACAGCGAGGCCAGGTACTGGGCCTGTCCCCGGCCGGGCCCGAGCTCAAACTGGCCGCCGCTGTAGGCGCCGATCCCGTGCTCGGCGCAGTAGTCGTAGGTCGCGCACAGCTTGGCCAGCCCGCCGATTCGCGATGGCTTCAGGTTGACCATCTTCGGCGCGAACGGCAGCGCCTCGATGTCGGCGATGGAGTGGATCGGCGCGTCCCAGGTGATCCGGTCGTGCTCGTTCGCCAGCACGGCCGCGGTCTCGGCCGTGACCACGTCCGGGTCTTCGATCCACGCATGAGGGAACGCGTCGACGACGCGCTTGTAGAGCACCGGGTCGGGCGGCTGGTCGACGATCGTCCCCGTGTAGAGGGCCTTGAAGTCGACCGAGTCGACCGCGCCGGTGGCGACGAGCGCGGCGATCAGCTCCGGACTCCACGACGAGGTCGGGTCGAGCTTGAACCGCAGCGACGGGTACTTGTCGAGCCGGCGCGTTACCGGGTCGAGCGTCGGCGGCTCGCCGAGGCGGAGCGAGACCACGAACGTGAGCGGCCGGGCCTCGCGACCGAGGCGCTCCCACAGAGGCTGCCCGGCCTGGGCGAGCGCGAGGTCGAGCGCGGCGCTGTGGAACGTCCAGCGGCGGTAGAGGCGCGAGACGTCACGGACGGGCTCGACGGGGAACAAGTCAAGCGAGTCAACGAGCTCACAGAACTCCCCGAGCGTGAACCGTCCGGACAACGAAGAAGCATGGACCGGACCGGCGTCCTGGAACGCGATGTGGTCAAGGGCGTCATAGACGACGTCCTCGCCGACGCCCTCGAGCCCACCGCCGGTCAAATGGACCACGGTGCTCAGGCGGTCGAAGCCGCTCGATACCTGAGCCTCCAGGCCCTCGAGCGTGTAGCCGTCAACCTCGAGCGGCAGATCGGCGAGCAGGTCGAACGTGCTCACAGATCGCTCCGGGCGGCCTGGGCGCCCTCGAGCCGCGCCACCAGGTCGTCGAGCTTGAGCTCCTCGAGGCCGTGGCCGACCGCGTCGAGTTCGCCGGCGCAGTATTCGACGAGGTCGCGCCCCTCCTTGACGAGCGACAGTGTCTCGCGCAGCCCGGCCTGGCCGGAGTCGAGCCGGCGGATGATCTCCTCGATCCGAGCCACCGCGGTCTCGTAGCTCGTGGGCGCGGCGGCGCCGGTGGGGGTGGGCTCCGGCTGCGGACTAGTCATCGAACCTCCGCGTCCACGGCGTCGTCGTGGAAGCGCAACCTGAGCGAACCGGCGGCGCGCGCCGCGGCGGCGGACGAGACCACGTCGCCGGCGCGGTCCTCGACCAGCGCGTAGCCGCGCGCGAGCGTCCGTGACGGGTCGTGCGCCGCGAGCGCCAGCGCAAAGCGCTGAAGCTCGCGCTCGCGCCCGGACCGGTCCGATCCCCGCGCCCGCTCGGCGGCGCGCCCCAGCACGAGTGCGTGGCGGCCGGAACGCGAGCGGCTCTCCGAGACCGCCCGCCGCCCGCTCGCCCGCAGCTCGCGCACGAGCTGGTGCAACCGGCGCCGCTCCCGCGTGACGTGCTGCGCCGGCGCGGCGGCGAGGCGCTCGAGCGTGCGGGCGCGCTCGACGATCGCACGCCGGCTGTGCACCTCGAGCCTCCGGGCGGCGCCGGCCATCGCGGCACGCGCGGCGTTGCAGTCGATCGGGACCGCGGCCTCGGCGGCGTGGGTCGGCGTCGAGCAGCAGACCGCGGCGACGTCATCGATCAGCGTCCGGTCGGTGTGGTGGCCGACCGACGAGATCACCGGCACCCGCAGCAGCGCGACCGTCCGGCACAGCGCCTCGTCGCAGAACGCGAACAGGTCGGCCAGCGATCCGCCGCCGCGCGCGACGATCACGACGTCGACCTCCGGGATCGCCGCCAGCTCGCGCAGCGCGCCGGCGATCCGGGGCGCCGCGTGGCGGTCCTGGACGGGCACGAACGCCCATACGAGCCGCCCCGCCCACCCGCGCCGGCGCAGTCCGGCGACGACGTCGTCGCGCGCCTTGCCGCGCTCCCCGGTGATCACCCCGATTGTCCGGGGAAGAAGCGGCCGTGCCAACCGCTTCTGGGGCTCGAACAGCCCGTCGGCGTGCAGCCGGCGGCGCAGCTGCTCGAGCTGGACGAGCAGGTCGCCCTCGCCGGCGATCCGCAGCTCGGAGACCGCGAACGTGAACGATGGGGATGAAGAGGCGCTGCCCGGGTAGTAGTCGCAGCCGCCGCCGATCACGACTCGCAGCCCGTCGACCAGCGCGACGCCCAGAGCCTCGAAATCGGAAGCCCACATCGAGCATGGCAGCGCCCCCCGCGTGTCGCGCAGCTCGAAGTAGACCCGCGCGCGGCTCGACCTGAACCCCCAGACCTCGCCGACCAGCTGGACGCGCGCGAACTCGAGCAGCCGGCGCTTGAGCTGGGCGGAGTACATCCCGACCGGGAAAGGCCCGGGGAGCTCGCTCTCGGGAATCGCTTCGGGGGTGGTCGCGGGCTGGGGCGTAAGCATCGTCGCACCGAGGCTACCGGGAGCAGTGGACCCGTCGGCAGGTCCTGCGGCATTCGAGCGGCCCCTGGCGGCGCTGCACTTTGTCCTCGGACCCTCGTGTGGCAGGGCCACACGTCGGCTCCTGCGTCCTCGCGCAGCATCCGCCAGTGACCACTCTCGGTGCCACACAACCTACCGCCGAGCCCACTAGCGGCTGCGCCGCACGGATACGATGCCCGGCTATGGATCTGACACTGTCACCGGCCGAGGAGGCGTTCCGCGACGAGCTGCGGACATGGCTCGAGGCCAATCACCCCGGGCGTGAGCCGGCCGGCGACGAGGCCGCGTTCGAGTTCCGCCTCGCATGGCAGCGCAAGCTGCACGACGCCGGATGGGCCGGCGTGTCCTGGCCGAAGAAGTACGGCGGCCGCGGCGCCACGCTCGTCGAGCAGGCGATCTTCAACGAGGAGGTGGTCCGCGCGCGCACGCCGTCGGTGGCGAACGTGCTCGCGCTCGCGATGGGCGGGCCGACCGTGATCGCGCACGGCACCGAGGAGCAGAAGCAGCGCTACCTCCCGCCGATCCTGTCCGGCGACGAGATCTGGTGTCAGGGGTTCTCGGAGCCCGGCGCCGGCTCCGACCTGGCGTCGCTGAAGACGCGCGCGACGCGGCACGGTGACGAGTGGGTCGTGACCGGCCAGAAGGTGTGGACGACGTTCGCGCAC
Organism: uncultured Solirubrobacterales bacterium; assembly: GCA_963770615.1. Lineage (GTDB taxonomy): Bacteria > Actinomycetota > Thermoleophilia > Solirubrobacterales > Solirubrobacteraceae > Palsa-465. Next base: position 107,437 of record CAVYQJ010000005.1, read on the forward strand.
CACGCCAAGTGGTGCATGCTGGTGGCGCGGACCGACCCCGAGGCGCCCAAGCACAAGGGGCTCACCTACTTCCTGATGGACATGGAGCAGGACGCCGTCCAGGTGCGGCCGCTGCGGCAGATCACCGGCGAGTCGGAGTTCAACGAGTTGTTCATCGAGGAGGCGCGGATCCCCCACGGGAACATCATCGGCGCCGAGGGCGAGGGGTGGGGGGTGGCGATCACCACGCTCATGCACGAGCGCGCCACGCTGGCGTTCGGCCTCCAGGTGAGCGTCCAGATCGCGCTGCGCGAGCTGATCGACTCCGCGCACGAGACCCGCGGTGACAACGGGCACACCGCCACCGAGGATCCGGTGATCAGGCAGCACCTGGCGCAGCTGGTGATCGAGTCAGAGGTGCTCCGCCTGAACGCGTACCGCGGTCTCAGCGCGATCATGCGCTCGGGCGTCCCCGGTCCCGAGGGGTCGCTCGGAAAATGGCACTGGTCCGAGGTCAACCAGTCGCTGACCGAGGTCGCGATGGAGATCGCCGGGCCACGGGCGATGCTCGCCAACGACGACTGGACGTACCGCTTCCTGCGGTCGCGGGCGAACTCGATCGAGGGCGGGACGACCGAGATCCTCAAGAACATCGTCGCCGAGCGGGTCCTCGGACTCCCACGGATGCGTTGACGGCGCCACAGAGCGCGAAGGAGCCGACGACATGAACTTCGGATTCAGCGACGACCAGCAGGCGATCAAGCGCACGGCCCGCGACTTCCTCGCCGCGCGCTACCCGCTGGCGACCGTGCGCCAGCTCGCGGAGGACGACCGCGGGTTCACCGACGCCCAGTGGCAGGAACTCGTCGAGCTTGGCTGGCCCGGGGTGATCATCCCCGAGGACCAGGGCGGGCTCGGACTCGGCGTCGTCGAGTTGGTGGTGATCGGCGAGGAGATGGGCTACGCGCTCGCCCCGAGCCCGTGGTTCTCGACCACCTGCGCGGCGCTGATGCTCGTCGCGGCGGGTACCGACGAGCAGCGCGAGCGGTGGCTCGAGCCGCTGGCGAGCGGCGAGGCGCGAGGCACCCTGGCCGTGTGGGACGAGCACTCGGGCTGGGAACCCGACCACTCGGAGGCCGAGCTCGCTTCGGACGGCACTCTCACGGCGACCAAGATCGCGGTCCCGGACGCCGGGTCGGCCGACTTCGTGATCGTCTCGGGCGCGGACGGGCGCCACTTTTTGCACAACGTCTCGGACCCGGGGATCACGCTGATCGCGGAACCCGGGATCGACCCGACGCGGAAGCTGTTCCGGGTGGTGATCGACGGCGCTGCCGGCGAGCCGCTCGAACACGCCCCGGACAGGATCGCGCACGCATACGCCACGATCGTCACGCTGCTCGCCGCCGAGAACGTCGGCGCGGCCCAGCGGGCGATGGAGATGGCGGTCGCCTACGCCAAGGACCGCACCCAGTTCGACCGGCCGATCGGCTCCTACCAGGCCGTGTCGCACCGGTGCGCGCAGATGCTGCTCGAGGTCGAGGGCGCGCGGTCGCTGTCCTACTGGGCCGGCTGGGCGCTCGACAACGAGCCCGACACCGGGCCCCGCGCGGCGTCGATGGCCAAGGCCTACGCCGGCGACGCGGGCTTCCGCGTGGCCGCCTCGGCGCTCCAGGTCCACGGCGGGATCGGCTTCACCTACGAGCACGACCTGCACTTCTTCCTCAAGCGCGCGCACGCGAACGCGCACGCGTTCGGCGACTCACGCTGGCACCGCGACCGGGTGGCCGACCTGGCCGGCGTCTGAGCCGGCGTGTCGGCGCACCGGCCGTCGGGCGGAGCACAGAGTCAGCTGTAGGTGACAGGGCGCGGACCGTGACTTCCCGGCCCGCGCCCTGTGGCGCCTCAGCTACGGCACGACGTAGTTGACCGAGGTTCCCCAGTTGGCGAGGCCGTCCCGGGTCCCGCCGCAGGTCCCGATCGTCAGCGAGAACGCGCTGCCGGTGCAGTTGGGGTACTGGATGTACTCGTTGGCGAAGTACAACCGATCGCTGCCACCCGGCAGGTAGATCCCCCAGCTGTAGTCACCCCAGCGAGGACGGGGGTTACCGTCCGGGCCGGGCTGGTACTCGCTGAACCCGTCCTGCGGCGACTTACCGGCGTCCGCGATATTCATCACCGACCCGGTCAGCCCATGCGAGCTCGAGGTCAGCCGGCCGTAGGCGGTGCTCGGGTAGTAGCCGCCGGCGCCGCCGTTCGGCCCTTCGTCGCCGTTCAACGTGAACAGCATGATCGCCTTGTCGTTGCCGCCGGTGCCTTCAGCCGCTATGGCGGGCATCTCCATGTCTTCGCGGGCCGCCGAGACATAACCCTGGTCGGTCATGCTGAACGCCCCGGTCTTGTCGAACGAGTTGGTGCCGATCACCCAGTACGCCGCGCCGTTGTGGATCTCAGAGCCCGGCTTCGGGCCGGACGCGAAGATCTGGTTGACCTCGGTCACCGTCGCGGCCCACAACTGGCCCTGGCCCTGCGAGACCTGGGTCATGTTGTCGGCGTTGGGATTGATCCCGCCTTCTGGACAGGGTTGACTCGTGGCACCAGCAGCCTCGCACTGCTGGCCCAGCGGAATCGGCCCCGCTTTCTGAGTCGACAGGTTGCCGACTCCGAAGATGTTCTCCGGGCCGTAATACGGCTCCTGCCCCGTGAACACCTGACCGCCGAACTTGACGGCGCTGCAGCTACCGCAGCTGCTGCTGTTCAGGTTGCTGAGCCCGGTCCAGTCCCAGGCCGCCACTCGGTTATCGCCCGCGGAGGGGTTACCGAAGAAGCTCTCGAAATCCAGGGCGCTGACCATGAATCCGGAGCCGCCGTAGCGGTTGTCCCACTGGCCGGAGTCGGACGGCTGTGCCGGGATCACCGCCGACCAGCAGAAGATGCCCGCGGTACTAGGACTCGTACCCGCGCACGTCCCGTCCGGGGTGGGGAGGTTGCCCATATTCTCGATGGCCACGTTGAAGTTGGGGTTGGGGCCCCCGTTGGCCAGCGTGAGGCGACGGCCCTTCTCCAGCGCGGTCTTGTCAAAGGCAAACTCCTGGGCGCCGTTGAAGAAGCCGCCGCCGAACCCGCCTCCGAGGAGCGGGAACTCGTCGTAGAACAGCTCGAACGCGTCCCGGGTGACCCCGATCTTCGCGAAGTCGTTGAGCAGGTTGGGATAGCCCGGCTCGGCCGGGTTGTAGTCCGCGTTCAGGTAATACACGTAGTAGGGACCGAGCGGGTTGGAGCCCTGGCTCACCGCGATGCCTTCGTAACAGCTATTGGAGACGGCGGCGAAGCAGCCGGTGAAAGCTCCCTGGTTGGCCTCGGAACTGGCGGAGACGATCTCGGTGAAGAACCAATGCCCGCCGTTGCTCGAGTCGTACTCGCAAGACGGGTCTCCGCCGCTGCTCCATGCCCGGCTGGTGAGCCCCATGACGGTGTCGAGCGGGATGGGTGCCGACAGGCGGTTCAGCGCGGTGTTGAACACCAGGATCTCGCCGATGTTGTTGGTCTCGACGACGTCTCCGTTGCCTGCGCACAGACCCTGATCGGGCGGCTCGATATCGAGGGCGCTTTGATTTGTGGTCTGCGACGCGCTGTCGACCGCGTTCAGTCCCTTGACGCCGGTTGCCCCGCCCGCCGAGGTACTGATCGTGTCGCAGCCGAGGCCGATCGGTGCGCACCTGACGTTCGGAATCACGGGAGTCGGCACCGCCTGATGCGCGCGGAGGTGGCTCCTCGCCACGTGGCTCCGCTCCGCGATGCCAGCCGCCGTCGGACCCGGCATCGCGCGCGCCACGCCTGTCCGGCCTGCGGTGTTCAGCTGTGCGGGCGCGTTACTAGTCGCCGACGAGGACGTCTCCGACGTCGTCGTGAACGGACCGGTCAACAACGAGCACCCGCTGGCGCAGCCCGTCGCCGCGGGGCCGACGAACGTCGGCGCCGATGGCGCATAACTGATCGTGGCCGAGCTAGCCACGTGCGCCCGGAGCTTTTTCGCCGTCCCCGTGGCCGCCGAAGCGCCCCCGAGAACGCCGACCAGCACCACCGAGAGTGACAACAGCACCAATCGTTTACGCATGCTGCTGTTACGCATCCGTGCCTCCCTTCGTGCAGGGGTTGCCGTCCCGTACGACAACCGCAAGCATCACCCGCTGACACGCCACACAACGGTTGCCGACCGGCACGCACCAAGTCATCTGCGCCTCCCGATATGGGGCCCGCCCCACGTACGGGCCGGTTGTCACGATGCGATCGGCAACCTATACCCGGGAGGTGCTGGGTGGCTTGAGAATTCTCTTAGAGCCGTTCGGGCGGCTTGCCCGGGGTCAGCGCGACCCGCTTAGCGGGACGGGGTCCTAGGGGAATCCGTGCTCATCGGGGTCGCGCTCGGGGGGCTCGCCCGCGGTCAGCACGACCTTGCCGTGGACGGCGTCCGCCGCGAGCACCGCCGGGTCGGCGGCCTGCCACCACTTGCGGTGGAAGAACGCGGGGAAGAACGGCCACGAGGCGAACATCAGGATTACTCCGAGGATCAGTCCGCCGATGCCGACGAAGATCGGCGTCTGGATGCCGATGATGGGCTTCGAGTAGTTGTTCCCCGCAGTGTTGTAGTAGCCGTAGGCCTTCACAGCCACGTACGCCATCATGATCCCGCCGAGCACCGGTACGAGGCCAGCGAGGAAGAAGTTCCGGGCGCTCTTGAGCAGGTCGCGGCGGAAGTACACGGCGCACGCGAGGCCGGTGAAGCCGTAGTAGAAGCAGACGGCGAACCCGAGCGCCGAGATCGTGTCCCCGAGCACGTCCTGGTTGGGGTTGAACGCGAGCAGCGCCACCGTCCACACGATCGAGAGGGCGCCCATCAGCAGCGTCGAGAACGTGGGCGTGAAGAAGCGCGGGTGGATATTGCCGAACGACTTCGGGATCGAGTCCCACTTCGCCATCGAGAGCGTCGTGCGCGCGGTGGGCAGGATCGTCGTCTGGGTCGACGCCGACGCCGAGGTCAGCACGGTGATGATCAGCAGCTTGTCGAGCGGAGAGCCGAACACCTGGCCCCCGAGCGCGTTGATCACGTCAGCCGAGTTGCCCGCGAGGAAGCTATAGCCGTGGTACGACTGAGCGGCAACGGTGACGATCAGGTAGATCACCAGCAGGATCAGGGTCGAGATGACCGCGGCCTTGCCCGGGCCGTGGTGACGGTCGCGGGACTCCTCGTTGACCGCGACCCCGGAGTCCCAGCCCCAGTAGATGAAGATGCCGAGTAGCACGCCGTCGACGAGCGAACCCCAGCTGAGATCGAACGGGTTGAACCAGGACGCGCTCACGTGGACCGAGTGAGTGGGACTGTTCGCGTACACCTTGATCAGCGCCACGACCGCGAACAGCGCCAGCGTGAACAGCTCGATGCCCAGAAGCGCTGTCTGTATGCGGGCCGAGAGCTCGATCCCCCGGTAACAGATCCAGGTCATCAACACGATCCAGAGCACCGCGCCGACGATCAGCCAGAAGTTCCCCGGGTGCGCGTGCGAGTCGAACAGCAGGAACGTGTAGTTACTCGCGATCGCGGCCAGCGACGCCATCACGATGATGTCGGCGAGGAAGATCGCCCACCCGTTGATCCAGCCGATCTGGGGCCCGAACGCGCGGGTCACCCACGCGAACGTCGTCCCGGCATCGGGGTCGGCGAGATTGAGGAAGCGGTACCCGACCGACACGAACAGGATCGGGATGAACGACACGATCAGAACCGCCGGTGCGTGGAAGCCGACGCCGGTGACCGCGACGATGAACCCGAGGGTCGCCGCCAGGCTGTACGCGGGGGCGGTCGAGGCGACCGCGATGACGAGGTTCGATATGTAGCCGAGCGCGTCGGGCTTCAGGCCCTTGGCGCCCGGAGCGCTGGTGTCGAGGTCGCCCCCCGGCTGGTCTTTGATTGTTGAGCTCTCCAAAGTGCTGCGAAACCTATGCGGACCACCGCGGGGTGGCAAGGCGCAGGTGGATCACAAAGTATCGCTCCTTTGGACAAAACGTCCAAAAACCCTGCCGCTGCGGTGCGCCGAGATGGCTGAAGCTGCCGCGCGTTCAGCTTCAGCGGGACGAGTTGACGGCCGCCTCCCGTTCCTGATCGCGCAGCCACGCGACCGTCTCGGCGAGCCCGGCGCGAACATCGACACGCGCCTCCCACCCGAGCAGCCGCCGCGCCTTCTCGACCGACGGCCAGCGCCGCTGCACGTCGACGTCGAAGCTCTCGAGGTGCCGGAGCTCGAACTCGGCCGGGTCGTTGCCGCACGCCGCCCAGATCAAGCGGGCGAGCTCGGCGACCGTCAGCTCCTGCGAGGCCGAGATGTTGAAGTCCTCGTTCTCGCCGGCGGGCGACGCCATTGCGGTCACGATCCCGTCGGCGATGTCGTCGACATGCGTGATCGTCCGCGATTGCTCGCCGGAGCCGAAGATCTCGAGCGGGCGCCGGCCGGTGAGGGCCTTGTGGATCAGGTCCGGCACCGCGTGGGCGATCCCGGGCTCGTCGGCGTCGGGCAGCTCCCCGGGGCCGTAGGCGTTGAACGGCCGGCAGATCGTGTAGCGCAGACCGTGCTGGTCGTGGGCGGCGCGCGTGTAGACCTCGCCGGCGAGCTTCGAGAACCCGTAGGCGGAGCGCGGGGTCAGGCAGTCGGCCAGGTGCTCCTCGGTCGTGGGGAACTCGGTCGCGCGTTCGAACACCATCGAGGAGGACACGTACACCAGGCGCTCCACGTCGAGGTTCACGGCGGCGTGGACGATCGCGCCGGTGAGCGCGTTGTTGACCTCGGTGAGCGTGAACGGGAGCTTGTGGAAGTTCGCGATCCCGCCGACGATCGCGGCCAGGTGGATCACGTGCGAGCAGCCGTCGACCGCGGTGTTAGCTGCCGTCGAGTCGCGCAGGTCGGTCGTGTGGATCTCGCACCCCTCGCGCATCCACAGCGGCGGCCGGCGGTAGTCGGCGACCCGGACCTCCCACTGGCTGTCGGACAGCAGCCGGCTAACCACGGCCGAGCCGATCGTGCCGGTGCCGCCGGTGACGAGGACGCGGCTCATGCGGACGGCGTGCCCTCGGGCGCCGAGACCGAGCCGGCGGCGCGGAGCAGCGCCGATGTCTCGGCTCCGTAGACGAACACCTGACCGGTCCCGAGCGCGTCCCATGGATCGACGAGCAGGGAGTCGGCCGAGGCGCCGGAGACAATCTCCGCCAGCACGCCGGCGCGCTCGAACGCCGAGTGGTTGGTGGCGACGATCACCACGTCGGCGTCGGCGACCGCCTGATCGAGCGGCTGGGTCGGCGACGGGGCGTGCGGGTCGCACACGGCGACGTCGGCGAGCTCGCGCTCGAGCAGCCTGATCAGCTTTGGCGAGAGCGAGTCGCGCTCATCGTCCGTGTCGCGCTTGAAGGTCAGCCCGAGCACCGCCACCTTGCGGTTCGACAGCGAACCGATCCGTCGCTTGATCCCCTCGACCAGGAACAGCGGCACCGACTCGTTGACGCGCGAGACGGCGAGCAGCATGCCGGGCGCCGCGGAACGCTCCTCTGAGAACGCGAAGTCCTTGCGCAGGCAGGTGCCGGCGGTCATCCCCGGACGCGCGATTCCACCGCGGGGGTAGTCGCGGTTGATCAGGTCGATGACCTCGAACACGTTGGCGCCGTAGCGCTCGCAGTCCATCATCAGGAGGTTCGGGAGCGCGAACGTCGCGTAGCGAAGGATGTTGGTCCAGATCTTCGCCAGCTCGGCCTGGATCGGGGTGGTTCTGACGATCGGGGCGCCGAACACCGAGAACGTGCTCGCGGCACGCTCGGTCGAGGCCTCGCCGACGCCGCCGACGATGCACGGGAGCGTCGAGATCTCCTCGACGAACCGGCCGGCCGCGATGCGCTCGGGAGCGTGGGCCACGAACAGGTCCTCGCCGACGCGTAGCCGCCGTCGCTTTTCGAGATACCCCGCGACGAACTCGGTGGTGCCCGGCGCGATCGTCGAGCGCAGGATCAGGGCATGCCCGGGGCGCAGCATCGGGAGCAGGTCGTCGACGGCCGCGCGCACCTGTCGCAGGTCGCTCTCGATGTGGGAGAACGACGGCGTCCCGATCGTGATCACGATGTCGTCGGCGCGGGCCGCGTCGACGGCGCGCTCGGCGAGCTCGAGGCGCCCGCTTGCGAGCACGCGGTCGAGCATCTCCTGGGTCCCAGCCTCGCTGAACGGCATCCGGCCGGCGCGGATCGCGTCGAGCACGGTCTGGTCGTGGTCGACGCCGAGCACGCGCAGCCCACGGTCGGCGAAGCACAGCGCGAGCGGCAGGCCCACGCGCCCAAGCCCGATCACCGAGACGGACCTCGAGGCGTTCACGAAGACCTCAGTGGCCGGCGTCGCCCGCGGTCACGTCGGCCGCCGTCGCCGCGGACGCGGTCACGCTCCGCAGGGGCTCCAGGCCCGGCTCGGCCTGGTGGCCGCGGACCTCGCCCGCGAACGCGATCCGGTTGAGGCGAGCGATCTCGCGCTCGCCCTCGATCCGGGCGGGATGGTCTACCGGAAGCCCGCGGATCAGCTTGCGGATCCGCTCGCGCAACTGCAACGCGAAGTGCGGGGTCGACGCGCCCATCAGCTGGCGGACGTCCTCGATCGTCACCTCGTGCCCGGGGCGGAGGCGATCTGGATGCTCGGCTTGGCTCATTTCTGCGTTGTCTGCGGCTGCACTTCTAGAAGGCTATCCATCTGAGCCTGAACTGCTACCGAGATCGTGCTCGGGTCGCCTATCACCCACCCGTGGTTGTACACCGCCGCGGTCGGGCCCTCGGCCGTGTAGCCGGGCGTCGCGTAGTCCAGGAAGAAGTTCTGAACCGGCGTGGGGAGGACGTTCGGGCTGTCGAGGAGCAACTGCGGGCCGTAGCTGCCGCTGGCCGATAGCGGCGCCGAGGCGGCCGCGTCGAGCGGGCGGCTGGCGTTGAGCAGCGTGTAGCCGTGACCGGGGCTGCGGATCGCCCAGCCGAAGCTGCCGGGAACGTGAACGCACGCCTGTCCGAACGGGCACGGCGGGTCGCGATAGGTCGCGAACGCCACCGAGTTCGCGGCCGGGTCCACGGCCCCGACCCGGGCGACCGTCCCGTACTTCTTCAACTGGGTGAGGATCGTGTCGGGGATCACGCTCGGCGGCCCGAGGACGTAGATATGCGGCATCTGATCGGTCTGGAGGGCCGACGCCGTCGCGGCCGGAATCCCGGACGCGGTCACGAACAGGATCGGATCGCCGCTCTCGGCGGCCCAGCCGGCCGCCGGCATCGCGTAGGCGGGGTCGTCCGCCGAGGCGATCACGACGTCGGAGATCTGGTTGCCGGAGGCGGCGCTCGCGAACTTGTCGATCGCCGCGGTGAGCGCGTACGGCCCGGTGGCGGAGATCGCCGCGTTGCGCATGCCCTTGACCGCGGGGACGTCGCCGACTCGGATCACCTGCGCCCCGGCGATCGCGCCCGAGCCCGTCGGGGTGAGCAGACCCAGCGCATTGGTCGTGGCCGGCGGCAGCGCCGTGCTCCCGGAGAGCAGGATCGGCGCGCGGATCGGGGGCGCCATCAGCACCGAGGCGGCGAGCGCGGCCTCCCAGTCGTCGGTCGGGGCGATTGTCACCGCCGTCGGATGCGTGCCCGCCACCTGAGAGGGAAAGACCGCCAGCGCGACGCCGGCGGCGTCGTCGATCGGGTCCTGCCCGGACACGCGCGTGGTGTTCTTGGTCGCGAGCACAGGGAACCCGAGGCCGGTGGCCGGCGCCGGCGTGCTCGAGCTGGAGCTCGTGCTCTCGGTCTTGATGATCAGCCGGGTCGCGCCCCCGCCGCAGCCGGCGATCGACACGCAGGCGGCGAGCCCGGCGATCCACGCAGTCCATCGCATCAGGGGCGGACGTTAGCGAGGCCGGTGGTCGATCGGCGCACGTTGCGGCGAAACGGAATCGACGCACGTTGCGGAGAACGCGATCCACGCAAGTTGCGGGAAAAGAGGACCTCCGGCGCGACCGGCGAAGCCTCCTGGTGCTTGAGCAGCATGTATATTGCCGCGACGCCGAATCCGCGGGCCTCGACATCCGCGGAGCGGGGGACCCAGTTCCTTGGGGCGAGTCCCGCGGTGAACCCGCGGGAGGCGCAGGCTCTTTTAGCGCCAGCCCGTCAGCTAACCCCGCAGGCCCACGAAAGAGAGTTGTGCGGGTAGCCCATCTGATACTCCCGAGCTTGGCTGTGCTTGCGTTGGCGAGCGCTCCGGTCGCGAGCGCGTCCGGCGGAGGCGCGTCGGCCGGGAAGAGCAGCGCGGCGGCGTCCAGCGGCGCCGGGACGTCGACCAGCGCCGGCGCCAGTACCCAGCCCAGCTTCAGCGGCCCCACGCAGGGTCCCGGCCAATGCACGGGCACCCCGTCTGCCACCGGCACATCCGGCGGCGTCGGCGTTGGCGGCACGGGTAGCACGAACGCGACCAGCGCCGCACTCCCATGCCCCCACCCGACGGTGGCGGGCATGACCGGGAGGATCATCAACGGCCTTGCTTACGCGCCCGCCGACGCCCCGCTCCAGGTGCAGGAAGTGATCTGGGCGGGGGACCGGATCCGCCTCAAGCCCTACATCTATGCCGGCGGCCACGGGAAGTGGAACGACGCCGGATATGACTGCTCGGGCACGGTTTCATACGTCCTGCACGCGGCGGGCCTGCTCAAGGTGTCGATGGACTCGAGCGAGTTCGAGTCGTGGGACGTCCACGGCGGCGGTCAATGGATCACGGTCTACACGAACCCGGGTCACGCGTTCATCGAGGTCGCGGGGATCCGGCTCGATACATCGGCCGAGCAGGATCCGAACCCGCCTCCGGGCACGGGTCCGCGGTGGCGCCCGGTGATGACGAGCACCGCCGGGTTCATGCCCCGGCACCCCGCGGGGCTGTAGACCCGCTTCGCAAAGCCGCTGGACGGAACGTGCGCTCGTACGTGCCGCCCCGCTACGCTTGAAGGGCTCGCACAGAAACAGCCAAGGAGGATGCGATGCCGGGTCTTTCCGGGCGCATGTCAACCGTCATCAAAGCGAAGATCTCGAAGCTACTAGACCGCGCCGAGGACCCTGCGGAGACGCTCGAGTACAGCTACCAGAAGCAGATCGAGCTGCTCCAGAACGTCAAGAAGGGGATCGCCGACGTCGTCACTTCCAAGAAGCGCTTGCAGCTTCAGGAGCAGAAGCTCCGCGACCAGGTGGTGAAGCTCGACACGCAGGCCCGCCAGGCGCTCGCCGCCGGGAACGAGGATCTCGCGCGCGTCGCGCTCGAGCGCAAGAACGTCGCGCAGACCGAGCTCCAGTCGCTCGACTCGCAGGTCGCCCAGCTCGAGCAGCAGCAGCAGCAAATGACCGAGTCCGAGCAGAAGCTGCGCGCCAAGATCGAGCAGTTCCGCTCGAAGAAGGAGGTCATCAAGGCGCAGTACTCGGCCGCCGAGGCGCAGGTCCGGATCTCCGAGGCCGCGACGGGCGTCGGCGAGGAGATGGCCGATGTTGGCCTCGCGATGCAGCGGGCGCTCGACAAGACCGAGAACATGAAGGCCCGCGCCGACGCCGTCCAGGAGCTGGAGGCCGCCGGCACGTTTGAGGACCTCACCGCACTCGGATCGGGCGACGATGACATCGACCGTCAGCTCAAGGCGCTGTCAAGCACCAGCGAGGTCGACTCCGAGCTGGCGAAGATGAAGGCCGAGCTGGGAACCGGCTCGCCGGCCAGCGTGGGCGAGCTCGGCGCCGGCAACTCGCCGGCAGCCGCGCCGGCCGAGGCCGAGCAGGCCGGTCCGTCCCAGGGGCAGGCCCCATGATCGTCCGGATCGCCACCGAGGGGCAGTACGACATCGGGGACGACGACGTCCCCGAGTTGAATCAGCTCGACAACGACGCGGTCGCGGCGTGTGAGGGTGGCGATGGGCAACATTTCCACGAGTCGTTCGATCGCCTGCTCGCGTTCGTCCGCGAGAAGGGGGAGCCGGTCGGCGACGATCGGCTCGACGCCTCGGACGTCATCCTCCCGCCGCCCGACGTCTCGTTCGAGGAGGCCAGGGCGGAGTTCAGCGGCGAGGGTCTGATCCCGGGCTGAGGAGGCGCCGCCGTTTCCGGCGGCGTTCTGGCGGGAAGCCTCTTCTAAAGAGAAGAGGAGGTAAGACATGTCCACTGGACTGATCATCGTGATCGTCGTGGTCGCGATCATCGTAGTGGCAGGGTTGCTGTTTGTTATGGGCCGAGGCCGGCGTGCCGCGGCCGAACGCCGTCGCCAGCGCGTGCTGGAGCAGCGCCGGGAGCAGGCAGCCACCGAGCACCGTGAGGTGGCGCAGGCTCGTACCGGTCGCGCAGAGGAATCCGAGCATCGCGCCCGCCTGGCGACCGCCAGGGCCGAGCGCGACCGGGCTGACGCGCAGTTGCACGAGGAAAGCGCCCGCGCGCACGAGCTCGGGCTAGCCGACGACCAGCTCATGAGCGATGACCCGGATGAGACCGGGGACGAGCGCGTCGACGAGCGCGAGGAAGTCGCCGCCGACTCGCGGCGTCAGGACGCCGACCGCTAATCCTTGGGAACGCGGCCGCCGGGCAAGGATGCCCGGCGGAACGGTCCCACGGATGCCGGCGAAGCTGGCCCCACAGAACCCCCTAGATCGGGGTTCCCCACAGCGGGAACCAGCGCTCGAGCTCCTGCTCGACCGGCAGTTCCTTGCCGATCTGCGCCTTGAGCACGAACTCGCGCTCGTTGTCGCGCTTCTCGGCGCCGGCGGCGGGCGCGAACGGATAGAACGCCCCGCGCTTGTAGTTGTAAATCCAGTAGATCGGGCGCTTGGTTCGCTCGTCGTTGAACCCGAACACCGCGCACAGCACGCGGTCGCCGTAGCCACCGGCCTCGAGCGCGCTCGAGACCGCGTTGATCCCGACGACCAGATCGTCGAAGTCGCTGCCGCGGAGCACGAGCCAGCGAAAGCCATACGCGTCGTCTGAGCTGGTGACGGTCGTGCCGCTGTCCGAAGCGGTGGCGCGGACGACCTCCTCCATCTCGCGGACGATCGACTCGAAGTCGGCGGTGGCGAGCGGCTGGAACACGATCGCGGCCGTTCCGCGGGTGGTCAGGGCCATCGACGTCTCCATCGTCACGTACGCGGTGCTCATCGCGAACAGCCGGTCGGGCGCCGGCTGCGCCAGCTTGCGACGGCCCATCAGGACATCGAGGAAGCCCACTCGCGTCAGGCGGTGCCCTGGAGCTGAGCCTCGAGGCGCTGCAGCCGCTCGATCCTCGCCGTCAGCGGCGGATGGGTCGAGAACAGCCCGCCGACGGTCTGCTTGACCTTCGGCGGGAAGATGTAGAACGCCGCGAGCTCGCTCGAGGCCTTACGCAGGTCGCGCTGGGGGACGCGCGCCATGCCGCCGTCGATCTTCAATAGGGCGCTGATCAGCGCGCTCGGCCGGCCGGTGAGGATCGCTGAGCCGCGGTCGGCGGCGAACTCGCGATATCGCGAGAGCGCCTGGAGCAGCATGAACGAAACGATGTAGACGGCCGCGGACACCAGGATCACGATGAAGAACCCGTTGTTGTTCTGGTTATTGCGGTTGCCGCCGCCGCCGAAGCCGCCGCCGAACAGGAACCCGAACTGGGTGATGAACGCCGCGATCGACGCGAAGAAGCTGGCGATCGTCATCACGACAACGTCGCGGTTTTGCACGTGGGTGATCTCGTGGCCGAGGACCGCCTCGAGCTCGGCCGGCTCGAGTAGCTGGAGGATCCCGGTCGTGGCGCACACGGTGGCGGTCTTCGGGGAACGCCCGACGGCGAACGCGTTCGGCATCGGAGTCTGCGCGATCGCGACGCGCGGCTTGGGGATGTTGGCCTGGACGCACAGGCGATCGATGATCGCGTGCAGTTGAGGCGCCTGCTCCGGGGTCACCTGCCGCGCGCCCATCGAGGCGAGGGCGATCTTGTCGGAGGTGAACAGCTGGACCGCGAACAGGCCGGCGGCGACGATCGCGATCGTCACTGCGCCGGCGCCGGAGGCGATCAGTACCGCGATCAGGACGGCGTACACGAGCCCGAGCAGGAAGATCGTGAACAGCATTCGGGCCTGGAGTCCGGTATCGCGACCAAATGAGTTTTTGCTGGCCATGGTGCTCTTAATGGTGGCAGACGGGGTAACTGGTTTCTGAGGCGTCTCTATGAATATGAGAAGTGATGGGATTTCGCGGTCGCGTCCGGTCTAGGGGCCTGGTGCATGCCGCCCGGGCTTATCTCGCCGGCGCCGGCACCACCGGCTCGTTGCTGGCCGTGGCTGCGCTTGTATTCATCGTAGCCAGCGCGCTCGTGGCCTTCCGGGGTTGGCCCCACGTCGCGGCGGCGACGCCGCCGGGTAGGGTCGTGATCTCGGCGAACCGCGGAGCGTCGGCCGGCACACTGGCGGCGCGCCGGCTGGCATTCGTCGCGGGAGCGCCCGGGGCCGGTGGCACGGCTGGCGCAGGCGGTGCCGGTGGCGCGGGTGGCGCGGGGCGGGTGCCCTCCGCGGCGGGACGCGGGCTCGGGCGGCCACGGCCGCCGCGCCAAACGATCGGGGCGCCGGCGAGCACGTCGGTGCCGGTCAGCGGTCCCGACGGGTCGACATCGTGTGCGAGCGGGTGCGGGACAGCGCCGGCGCCGTCCCCGTCGCCGACCCCGGTCCAGCGAGTCCAGCAGACCCTCTCGCAGGCGACGAACACGCTCGGAAACGTCGTCTCAGGCACGGGCGGCCGGCTCGGGTCGACGGTGCAGCAGACCACGAGCGCCGTCGCGGGCGCGCTCGGGGGTTCCAGCACCCCGGTTGGCGGCACGGTCAGCAAGGTCGGGTCAGGGGCGACAAAGACCGTCACGGGCGTGACCCAGGCGCTCGGTGGCGTGCTCAAGAGCCTCGGGCGCTAGCTCGGGCCGGGATCGCCTCGGTCGGCGAGCGCGGGACCCGCTGGGTCGGCGAGCGCGGGCCCCTGGGTCGGCGAGCGCGCGCTCGATGAAGCGCAGGCTCACGGCCTGCATCTCGGCGTCGTGCTGGATCGAACGGTGGTGGCCGCCGGGGAGCGTGATCAGCCGGCTCCGCGGCGAGGACAGCACCGCCGCCAACTCGCGCGAGTGCTCGACCGGCACCTGCTCGTCGCCCTCGGCGTGCAGTAGCAGCACCGGAATCTCAAGCGCCCGTGTCGCCGCCAAAACGTCGTGCTCGCCGAGGAAGTGGTCGAGCGCGGGCCGGTCGGCGTCGAACGTGAACCGCCCATTGGCGAGGCCGCGGCGCAGGCCCTCGCCGCTGGCCGGGCAGATCGCGACGACGGCGCCGGCGCCAACGGCCGCGGCTGAGACGAGCGCGAGGTAGCCGCCCATGCTCGAGCCCCTGATGGCGATCGGCGGGTGCGGCCGGCCGGGGTCGTCGCCCATCCGGGACCGCAGCAGCGCCGCGATCGCGACGACGTCGTCGACCGCGCGGCCGTCAAGCGCGCCCTGGCTGTCGCCGTGGCCACGCTGGTCGAACGCGATCGCCGCGAGTCCCGCGCTCAAGGTTGCGCGTGCGAAGTCGTGGTGGTTCTCCTTGCACGAACCGGCGCCGTGGAGCGTGACCACGCCGGCGGACGCCGGCTTGTCGGGCAGCCACAGGGAGTAGGCCAGGCCATCGTGCACGCCGATCTCGCTCGGGAGCTGTGGCGTGACGGTGCGCGGTCGCGGCACGCGCCGATCATGCCAGGCACGGGTTGGGCATGGCATGATCGAGCCCGCCATGTCTGTCACGGCCGCCACGCTGTCGCACGTGTATCCGCTCGGCTCGCGGATCAACGAGCGCGGACGGCTCGAGATCGGCGGGTGCGACGCGGTCGAGCTCGCGCGCGAGTTCGGGACACCCGCGTACGTCGTCGCCGAGGACGACATGCGCGCACGGGCGCGCTCGTTCATGGACGCGGTCGGCGCGCGCCACGCCGACTTCGACGTGCTGTTCGCCTCCAAGGCGTTTCCGTGCACCGCGGTATACCGGCTGCTGGCGGAGGAGGGACTGGCGTGCGACGTGGCCTCGGGCGGGGAGCTGTTTCTGGCGCTGCGCGGCGGATTCGACCCGGCGCGGATCTACTTCCACGGCAACGCCAAGTCCGATTCGGAGATTCGCGAGGCGCTGGCCGCGGGCGTCGGCCACATCGTGATCGACTCGCTGGACGAGCTCGCGCGCCTCGAGGGGATCGCCGCGGCCGTTCTGGAGGGCGGTCGCCGGCAGGAGGTGCTGATCCGGGTCACGCCGGGGGTCGCGGGCAACACCCATCACGCGATCTCGACCGGCCAGACCGACTCGAAGTTCGGGTTCGGGATCGACGCCGCTCGGGAGGCGATCGCTCGACTGAGCGACGCGCCCCACCTCGACCTGGTCGGGCTGCACTTCCACATCGGCTCGCAGCTGCTCGAGCTCGAGCCGTTCCGCGCGGCCGTGCGGACGATCGCTTCGCTCGGCGACTTCCCCGTGTACAACGTCGGCGGGGGCCTGGGGGTGGCCTACGGCGCCACCGACCAGCCGCCGGCAGTCGCCGACTACGTCGACGCGGTCGTATCCACCGTGCATTCGGAGCTCGGCCCGGACAAGCGGTTGCTGCTCGAGCCGGGGCGCACGCTGGTCGCGAACTCGACGGTCACCCTGTACACGGTCCAGACGGTCAAGCGCAACGTGTCCACGTGGGTCGCGGTCGACGGCGGGATGTCCGACAACCTCCGCCCGATGCTGTACGGCTCTCGCTATGAAGCGCTGGTCGCCGATCGTGTGCTCGCGGACGCGAACGTGCGGTGCCGGCTCGCCGGCAAGCACTGCGAGTCGGGCGATGTGATCGTGCGGGACGTGGTGCTGGCCGACCCCTCGCCCGGCGACGTCATCGCGACCCCGGTGACCGGCGCGTACGGGTACTCGCTGGCCAACAACTACAACGGCGTGCCCCGGCCGCCGGTGATCTTCTGCCGCGAGGGCGAGGCCCGCGTGGTCGTCCGCCGCGAGAGCTACGAGGACCTGGCCGCCCGTGACGTCGGCTGACGGCGTCTTCCGGGTCGGGCTGCTCGGTCACGGCACCGTGGGTTCGGCGTTCGCGTCGCTGTTGCCCCAGCACGCCGACCGGATCGAGCGCACGACCGGGCTGCGGCCCGAGCTGTCGGGCGTGATGACGCGGAGGTCCGGATCGTTTGAGGAGATCCTCGAGGGGTCCGACCTGATCGTCGAGCTGATCGGCGGGATCGAGCCGGCGCGCACGTACCTGCTGCAGGCGATGGGCGCGGGGCGGCACATCGTCACCGCCAACAAGCAGTTGCTGTCGCAGCATGGCGAGGAGCTCTGGGATGCGGCCCGGGCGAATGGCGTGCAGCTGCGGTTCGAGGGGTCGGTCGCCGGCGTGGTGCCCGTCATCCGGGTGCTCCAGGAGTCGCTCGCGGGGGCGACGATCGACCGCGTGCACGGGATCGTCAACGGCACGACCAACTTCATCCTGACCGAGATGGCGCGGACCGGGATGACGTTCGAGGAAGCGCTGGTCGAGGCGCAGCGGCTCGGGTACGCCGAGGCGGATCCGTCCGAGGACGTCGACGGTCGCGACGCCGCGGCCAAGATGGCGATCCTGGCGCGGCTGGCGTTCGACACGCCCGTGCATCTCGACCAGGTCCGGTACGAGGGGATCGAGCACATCCAACCCGACGACCTCGCGTACGCGGAAGAGCTCGGGTTGCGGCTGAAGCTGATCGGGACGGCGGAGCGGATCGGAGACGGGCTGTCGGTGCGCGTGCATCCCGCGTTCCTGTACCCGCACCACCCGCTGGCGTCGGTGAACGGGCCGTTCAACGCTGTCACGGTCGAGTCCGACGCGATCACCGAGATCACGATGTCGGGACCGGGCGCCGGCGGCCCGCAGACCGCGACCGCGGTCCTCGGCGACATGATCAGCGCGATGATCCCGCCGGCCTCGACCCCGCCGACGAGCCAGGTGCTCGAGATCGTCCAGGACGTCTCCTCAGCGTTCTACCTGCACCTCGACGTGGCCGACGAGCCCGGCGTGCTGGCGCGCGTGGCGCAGGTGCTCGCGACACAGGACGTGTCGGTCAAGTCGGTCGTGCAGCGGGGCCTCGGCGCCCAGGCGCGGCTCGTGATGGTCGTCCACCCGGTGCTCGAGTCGCGGTTCAGCGGCGCGATGGCCGAGTTGGCGCGGCTCGACGGGGTGCGCTCGCCCCCGCGCGCGATCCGGGTGCTCGAGGAGGAGTTCGGGTAGGCCGGCGGTTGCGGGCCGGGCCGGGCCGGGCCGGGGCGGGCCGGGCGGCGAATGAGTGGTTAACCGCAATCGGAGGCCGGTGGGTCATAAGCGCGCATTCGAGGCCGCTCGCTCGGCCAGTGACGAGTTGTGACCCACATTCGTGCCTGAATCGGCGTTCACCTCGAGCGTCGGGGCGAGTGTCGAGATATGACCCACTCGGGTGTGGGCCTCGCTTCGCTCGGCGTCCTCCGGATGGAATTGCGGCAGGCCCGTTAGGCGAGGCAAGGATGCCGAGCGGGCCGTCGGCGCATTGCCGTTTCCGCCGGGGCGCCGTCCCCGGCGGCGCAGTCGCGACCCCGCGGGTACGGCGACCCGGCGCCTGGTGGCACGGTCGCGACCGGGGAGTGCGCGACCGCCGGGCGCCACCGCCACCACTTCGGCTAGGGTCCGCCACCAATGAAGGCCGTCCAGATCGTCGAGCTCACCGGCCCCGAATCGGCGCTGAAGCTGGTCGACGTCCCCGAGCCCGAGGCCAACCACCCCTCGACCCCCGGCGAGGGCGTGATCGTCGACGTCCACGCCGCCGGCGTGGCGTTCCCCGAGCTGCTCCAGACCCGCGGCGAGTACCAGGTCAAGCCCGAGCTTCCGTTCACGCCGGGCAGCGAGGTCGGCGGGGTGGTCCGCGAGGCGCCGGAGGGCGCACAGATCAAGCCCGGCGACCGCGTCGCCGCGTTCTGCATGCTCGGCGGCTGGGCGGAGGTCACGGTGGCGCCGGCGTTCTTCTGCTTCAAGCTGCCCGACGAGCTCGACTTCGCGCAGGGCGCGGCGCTCGTCCTCAACTACCACACCGCCTACTTCTCGCTGAAGACCCGCGGTCGTCTCGAGCAGGGCGAGACCGTGCTCGTCCACGGCGCCGCCGGCGGCGTCGGCACCGCGACTCTCCAGATCGCCAAGGGCCTTGGCGCGCATACGATCGCGGTCGTGTCGAGCGACGAGAAGGAGCGCGTCGCGCGTGAGGCCGGCGCCGACCATGTGGTCCGCAGCGAAGGCCCCTGGAAGGACGAGGCCAAGGAGATCTCCAAGGGGGGCGTCGACCTGGTGATCGATCCCGTCGGCGGCGATCGGTTCACCGACAGCCTGCGCTCGCTCAGGGAGGGCGGCCGCGTGGTCGTGGTCGGCTTCACCGGCGGGTCGATCCCCGAGGTCAGGGTCAACCGGCTGCTGCTCGCGAACACCGAGGTGATCGGGGCGGGCTGGGGCAACTACGTGATCCGCAAGCCCAACCTGAACCGCGAGATCGGCGACGCGATCGACCGGCTGATCGCGGATGGATTCGTCCGCCCGGTGATCGGCGCGAGGTTCCCGCTCGACCGGGCCGCCGCCGCGCTGGAGTTGCTCGACAGCCGCGGCGCGACCGGCAAGCTCGTGCTCGAGCTCTCGTAGCGCGACGGCCGCCACCCGCGGCCGCGTGTGTCCTCCCGGCCGGCGCGGGGCCCGCTCTGACATGCTCCCGCGCATGCCGGGGATCATCGAGCGCTACCGCGAACGCCTGCCGTTCGCCACCGGCGACCCCGTGGTGTCACTCGAGGAGGGATCGACCCCGCTGGTGCTCGCCGAGCGGCTGTCCGAGCGCGCCGGCGTCGAGGTGTGGCTGAAGCTCGAGGGCGCCAATCCGACCGGCTCGTTCAAGGATCGGGGGATGACGTGCGCGGTGTCCGCCGCCGTCCGCGAGGGCGCCAAGGCGGTGATCTGCGCCTCGACCGGCAACACCGCCGCATCCGCCGCCGCCTACTCCGCGCGGGCGGGGCTACGAGGCGCGGTGATCGTCCCCGAGGGCAAGATCGCCACCGGCAAGCTCGCGCAGGCGCTCATGCACGGGGCGCGGGTAGTGGCGCTGCGGGGCAACTTCGACGAGGCGCTGAAGCTCGTCCGCGAGGTGGCGAACCGGCACCCGGTGGCGCTCGTCAACTCCGTCAACGACTTCAGGATCGAGGGACAGAAGACCGCCGCGTTCGAGATCGTCGAGCAGCTCGCGGGCGAGCTCGACGCGCTCTGCATCCCGGTCGGTAACGCCGGCAACATCACCGCGTACTGGAAGGGCTTCAGCGAAGTCGGATTGAAACCGCGGATGTGCGGGTTCCAGGCCGCGGGCGCGGCGCCGCTGGTGGAAGGCAGGCCGATTGCGCACCCCGAGACGGTGGCGAGCGCGATCCGGATCGGCAACCCGGCGCGCTGGGAGGAGGCGATGAACGCGATGACCTCGAGCGGGGGCGCGGTCAAGGCCGTGAGCGACGACGAGATCCTGATGGCGTACCGCTTCCTGGCCGCGAACGAGGGCGTGTTCTGCGAGCCCGCCTCGGCCGCGAGCGTCGCCGGCCTGCTCGTCCACGGCGCCGGCGAGGGCGTCCGGCGCGTCGTGTGCGTGCTCACCGGCCACGGCCTCAAGGACCCCGACACCGCGCTCAACCAGGCCGGCGCCGTCGTGGCGTGCGACCCCGAGCTGGGCGCGATCGAGCGCGCGGTGCTCGAGTGACATCCGGCCTCTCGCGCCGGCGCCTCGTACGGGTTCCGGCGTCGTCCGCGAACCTCGGACCTGGGTTTGACGTGCTCGCGGCGGCGCTCGCGCTGCATCTCGAGCTCGAGGTGGTCGAGACCGGGACGTTCGCCGTGATCACCGACCTCGACGTGCCCCGGGCCCGCGACAACCTCGCCGTCAAGGCGTTCGAGCGGCTGCACCCGGCGGACGGGTTCGAGTTCCGGATCTCGTCCGACATCCCGCTGTCCGGCGGGCTCGGCTCGAGTGCGGCGGCGGTGGTCGCGGGGCTGATGGCCGCCGACCACCTGTTCGAGCTCGACGCCGACGTGTTCGCGCTCGCCGCCGAGCTCGAGGGCCATCCCGACAACGTCGGGGCGGCGCTGCACGGCGGGTTCGTCGTCTGCAACGGCGCGCAGGCCCATCGGTTCGACGCCCCGCCCGGGCTCGAGGCCGTGCTCGTCGTGCCCGACGAGGGACCGCCGACCGAGGAGGCGCGCGAGGCGCTGCCCGCGACCGTTCCGATCGAGTCCGCGGTGTTCAACATCTCCCACGCGGCGATGCTGACGCTGGGGCTCGCCACCGCCGACTGGGACCTGATCTCCGCCGGGCTGCACGACCGGCTGCACCAGCAGCACCGCGCCCATCTGTACCCGCGGTCCGCGGACCTGCTCGAACGCGCGCGCGATCTCGGCGCGCTCGGAGCGACGATCTCGGGCGCGGGGCCGACCGTGCTCGTGTGGTCGCGGTTCGACCAGACCGGCCCGCTCGTCGAGGCGTTGAAGCGCGCGACCGCCGGCTGGGCGCACGTGATGCGCGCCGGGTTCGAGCCTCAGGGCGCCGACGTCCGCTCGCTCTAGGCCGTCTGGGCGCGCCGCTCCGCCAGCCGCTCGCGGAGCCACTCGGCGTGGTGCTCCTGGAGCTCGCGCCCGCGGCGCGTGAAGTCGAGGATCAGCCGCAGATCGTCCTCGCTGTAGGCGTCCGCCATCGGCGTGTACAGCCTTCTCATCGGCTCGACCATCAGCTCGTTCCCCAGCTCGAAGGCCTTTTCGGTCGGCTCGACCAGCACCCGTCGGCGGTCGGTTGGGTCGGCCACCCGCCGGGCCAGGCCCGCCCGTTCCAGCCGGTCGATCACGGCGGTGATCGCGCCCGTGGTGAGGCGGCTGGCTTCGGCCAGATCCCCGGCGCTCATGCTCCCGTGCTGATCGAGGACGTCCAGGCACCGCGCGTCGGTGCGGTTGACCCCGAGTAGCTGGCAGACGAGGTCGTCGACCACATCGGTGGAGCGCTGGCTGGCGCGCACCTCGTCGCCGAGCTCGGCGTACAGCTTCAGGCGCTCCGGGGAAGGTTCTCTTGACATCTAAATCTCTTAGTTACTAAGATGCTTTGCGCGTGAGCAAATATTAGTCGGAGGTGAATCCCGCATGGAATATGCGATCGAGGCGATTGGCCTCGTGAAGTCTTACCCGAAGGGCGTGACGGCGCTCGACGGGCTGTCGTTCAGCGTCGCGCGCGGCAGCGTGTTCGCGTTGCTCGGCCCCAACGGCGCCGGCAAGTCGACCGCGGTCAAGATCCTGACGACGCTGGCCAAGCCCGACGCAGGTCAGGCGCTGGTCGGGCGGCTCGACGTGGTCTCCAGTCCCGACGCGGTGCGCCGGACGATCGGCGTCGTCGCGCAGGGCTCGGCGGTCGACATCCAGGCCACCGGCCGCGAGAACCTGCGGCTCCAGGGTCAGATCCACGGGATCCGCGGGCGGGCGATCGAGGATCGCGCCCAGGAGTTGCTCGAGCGGTTCGGGCTGGCCGATGCCGCCGACCGCATCGCGCGCGGATACAGCGGTGGGATGCAGCGGCGCCTCGACATCGCGATGGCGCTCGTCCACGACCCCGCGGTGCTGTTCCTCGACGAGCCGACCACCGGCCTCGATCCCGAGATCCGGGCCGACATGTGGAACGAGATCTCGCGGCTCACCGCTGCGCGAGGCAAGAGCGTGCTGCTGACCACGCACTACCTCGAGGAGGCCGATCAACTGGCGGAGCAGATCGCGATCGTCGACCGCGGCAAGGTCGTGGCGCAGGGCACTCCCGACGAGCTCAAGCGCGAGCTGCGCGGCGACGCGATCCACGTCGACCTCGAGCGCGAGTACAACGGCGAGGCACGCGGGGCGATCCGCGACCTCGTTGGCGTCCGCGATGTCGTCGTCGACGGCCGCACGCTGCGCGCCCGCGCCGACGACGGCGCTCGGGCGGTGCCGCTCGTGCTCGGAGCGCTCGAGTCGGCCGGGGTCGGGGTGTCGTCGGTGCGGGTCGCGCGACCGTCGCTCGACGACGTCTATCTCAAATACACGGGCCGCACGTTCGACGCGGCCCAAGCGGAGGCGAACGAAACCCGATGACACTGATCAGGCACACGCTGTACATGACGCTGCGCCACCTGCGCGAGCTGTGGCGCCAGCCGTGGTTCGTCGCCGTGACGCTCGTCCAGCCGGTGATCTGGCTGCTGCTGTTCGGGGCGCTGTTCAAGAAGGTGATCGAGATCCCGGGCTTCCACAGCCACTCATACATCGCGTTCCTGGCGCCGGGCGTCGTCGTGATGACCGCGATGTTCAACGCCGCCTGGAGCGGGATGTCGCTGATCGACGACATGCGGCGCGGGGTCACGGCCCGCTTCCTCGTCTCGCCGGTGCGCCGGGAGGCGCTGATCGCGGGGCGCATCCTCAAGGAGGCGGTGGTCGTCGTGATCCAGTCGCTGATCATCGTCGCGCTGGCGCTGATCGTGGGGGCGAGCTTCCCGGGCGGGGTCGGGGGCGTCGCGTTGCTGTTCGTCCTGTCCGCGCTGCTCGGCGCGATGTTCGGGGCCCTGTCGAACGGCTTCGCGCTGATCATGGGCCAGGAGGAGGCGCTGATCGGGGCGACGCAGTTCGTCCTGCTGCCGCTCACGTTCCTCTCGACCACGTTCCTGGCCGCGAACATCATGCCGGGGTGGATCGCCCACGTGGCCGACTTCAACCCCGTGAACTGGGCCGTGGTGGCGGGCCGCTCGGCGGTCTCTTCCAGCGCCGACTGGGGGCTGATCGCCGCGCGCGCCGGGTTCCTGGTGGCGCTGCTGGCGCTGTCGGTCGCGTTCGCGACCAGGGCGTTCCAGTCGTATCAGCGGTCGGTTTGATCTTTGGGCCGCCTTCGGCGGCGTCCATGGGGCCGGTTCCGCGCGGCGTCCGTGCCGCGCGGGCGGGGTCGCTGATTCCGTGGCGGTCGTGGGGCGGGTTGGGTTTTTAACGGCGGGCACCTGGAGTGGGGTGGGGGCGGGTCGCCGGCGCGCGGCGGGTCGCGGGTCGCGGGTCGCGGGTCATGCGTAACACGTCAATTGACGCGCTCAGCTCGAGCCTTGCCGTGCCCCGCATGCCATGCGTGCGTAGTACGGCACGGCCTCGTCGGATCGGCTCGATTGTCGTGCTGTGCATGCTCGCGGGCCCGCGGAACGGACCCGGGGCGACCGCACCCTCTTCAGGTGCCGCCGTTAAACCCCCGGGCGCCGCGACCCGTCCCCGGGACGACCGCACCCCCCTTCAGGTGCCCGCCGTTACCCGGGACGACCGCACCCCTCAGGTGCCCGCCGTTAACCCGGGCGCCGCGACGTCCCCGGGACGACCGCACCCCCCTCAGGTGCCCGCCGTTAAAACCCCGGGACGCCGCGACCTGTCCCCGGGACGACCGCACCCCCCTCAGGTGCCGCCGTTAAAACCCCGGGCGTCGCCGGACCGCCTCGGGGACCACTGCACCCCCTCAGGCGCCCGCCGTTAAAACCCCCGGCCGTCCAAGCCCGCTCCGAAGGTTCGCGTCCACGCCTGCCGGGCACGGACACCCGGCGGAACCGGCATTGCGGCGACGGCCCGCTCGGCATCCCTGCCTCGCCTAACGGGCCTGCCGCAATTCCATCCGGAGGACGTCGAGCGAAGCGAGACCCCTAACCGCCACCCGGGCCGAACAGCTGGTTCACGGGTCCGCCACCGCCGCCCGGCCCGCCACCGGACAGCCGCCCCTGCCACACCGCCTTGGCCCCGAGGTCGCCGGTGTGGAACACGAAGTACGCGCACAGGATCGCGAGGACCACGAGCGCGATCCGCAGGAGGATCAGCACGGCGGGCTGGCGCGCGAGGCCGTCGAGCCAGTCGAAGCCGCTGACCATGCCGGCGGCGACCCGGTGGGCGAACAGGGCCACGATCACGGCGCCCGTGAACAGGATCATCAGGTCGCGCAGGATCATCGCGGCGTGGGCGTGACGGGCGATCAGCGCCCCCGGCCCGAACCCGCCGTTCAGGTGCAGCGCGTTGCGGAGCGCCTCGCCGGCGCCGACCGTGAGGAACGTCCCCGCGAGCGCAACTACGGTCAGGATCCCGAGCAGCACCCCGGAGCGCATGAACCATGCCGGCCGCGCCACCAGCACGACCGCCCAGATCGTCGCCACCGGGATCAGGATCACCGGTACGTGCAGGAACAGCGGGTGCGCCGGCAGGCCGCTGTAGATCGTCGTGATGTGGATCGGGACGAGCGCGAGGCTGAGCACCGCGAGCACGGCGAGGACGTACTCGGCGCGCAGTCGCGGGCCGGCGGGGGAACGACTGACGGAGGTCTCGACGGCCAAGGGCCGGCGGAGTTTCCGCCGGTCACCTAAGAGGACGCTAAGAAACTAGGAAACCCGCACGCCGTCGGCGAGCGAGGCGGCGCGCCGGCTCGCCGCGGCCAAACCGAGCCGGCGGAGCAGTTCCTCGGCGACCGTCAGGTAGTCGGTGGCGAGGTCGGGCCGGTAGTCGAGGATCGACACCGCCCGCTCGGCCGACTCCGCATACGCGATCGAGGAGCGAATCGTGGTGTCGAGCAGCTTCTCGCCGTAGTGCTGGCGCAGCGAGTCGAACGCCTCGCGCGAGTGGCGGGTGCGCATGTCGGCGATGTTCAGGACCACGCCCAGCCATTCGAGGTCCGGGTTGAGGTTCTCGCGGGCCAGCTCGATCACTTCGAGCGCCTGCTCGACGCCCTGGAGCGCGAAGTACTGCGCCTCGGCAGAGATCAGCGCATGATCGGCGGCGACGAGCGCGTTGACCGTGAGCAGGCCCAGCGCCGGCGGGCAGTCGATCATGATCAGGTCGTAGTCGTCACGGAGCTCGCGCAGCGCCTTCTTGAGCGCGAGCTCGCGGCCCATCTTGCCGCCGAGCGCGAGCTCGGCCTCGGCGAGGCCGAGGTTCGCGGGGATGATCCCGTCGTGCACCGCCTGGCGGGCCTTGGCGCGGCCGGCGAGCACGTCGCCGATCGTTGGCGCGGCCTCGGGATCGACGTCGAGATAGTCCGACAGGTTGCCCTGCGGGTCGAGGTCGATCGCGAGCACGCGCAGATCCACCCGACGGAACACATCGGTCAGGGTCCGCACCGCCGTGGTCTTGCCGGTGCCGCCCTTTTGCGAGAGAACGGAAACGATCGACGCCATCGCCCGGGCCACTATAGGCCAGCAGCCAGGCCGCCGGGCGGCCTGACCGCCGGCGGCCGGATCGGCCCGACTAGGCGGTCGCGCCCGAGTCCGAGGTGTGGACGGCGCGCATGCCCGAGACGACCGGCACGTCGACGAAATGCAGGTGGTGGCGCCCGATCACGACCTCATCGCCGTCGGCCAGCGTGCTCCACTCGACGCGCTCGCCGTTGACGAACACGCCGTTGAGGCTGCGATCGTCGAGCACGCGCAGACCGTCCGGCTGGCGCACGATCAACGCATGACGGCGCGACACCGTCGGGTCATCGAAGCGGATGTCGGCGGCGAGGCTGCGGCCGATCCGCGTCCACTCGCGCTGGAGCGCGTACGCGACCCGATGCTCGCCCTCGCCTCGATACGCGAGGTACTGGCCCGGCTCACTCAGCGAGTCGCGAATCTCGTCCAGCCAGCCCTGATCGTCGTCGTCGGCCGCGACCTCGAGCACGCTCGTCTGCGCGGTCGTGAACAGAGAAGCCCGGACGAACTCGGTCCCGCCACAGTTGGGGCAGGTCGGCAGCTCGTCAACCGCGTCGAGCGACACGGGGTAGTCGCAATCCGTGCATCGAAATGTTCCGGTCCCCGCGACATTGCCCGACATCCAAGCTTTCATTAGGCCGCCTTTTCCTTCGGAAACGGTGCGAACAGGCCGACTTGGACAAGCCGGTGAACCCATGATAGCCCCTGAGTCAAAGCTCGAAAGAGGTCCCTGGACGGATGATGGAGACCCTCAGAAGCGTTTATCCAACGTAAATATGAGACCGGCAGGAACCCCCCGCGCAGCGCCGAACTGACCGTTCATGCAGGCGCCAAACAACGCAAATCCGGAGCTGGAGCTGGCTCTGCTGAAGGAGGGGGTAGGGCGCCGTGACGCCGTTCAGGAGCGGTGCGGCGGATGCCACAGAACCCCGCTAATTGGGGAAACTGTGTACGTACTCAGACACGGCGCAGTGCTGTGTGAGCTGTGCCGCGCGCTCGAGCCGGACCCGCCTATGCATGCGCGGCTCGTCCACGGCCCCGAGTACGGGCACACGATGAAGCTGACGGATCACCGGGCGGCCTAGGGCCGTCGGCGGAGCCTCGGGGCGGGCTCGATCTTAGAATCCAGCCCGTGGAGCCGTTCACCGCGACCGCGACGATCTCGAAGCCCCGCGAGGAGGTGTTCGAATACCTCGCGGACATCGCCAATCATCCCGAGTTCACCGATCACTACCTGGTCGACTGGCGCCTCACGCGTGAGGAGTCCTACGGGCTCGGCGCCGGCGCGCGCTTCAAGATGAACGCGCCGTTCAGCCGCTTCGCCTGGGGGGACATCACGTTCGTCGAGGTCGAGCCGCCGTTCCGGATCGTCGAGCGCGGCCGCGGCGGCAAGTACAACCGGATCCGGATGCTCGGCACCTACACGCTGCAGCCCGGCCCGGGCGGCAGCACGAGGATCGAGTACACGATCGAGACCGTGCCCTTGCTGCTTTCGGACAAGCTGATGGACTCGCTCATCGTCAGCCGCTGGACCCGCCGCCAGACCGCCAAGGCGATCCGGCGCTTGACGACGATCCTCGAGGAGGACCGCGGGCGCGGCAAGCGCGCCACGGTCGCGGGTCGCTGACCTTCGTGCCGCGCCGCTATTACACTTTCGCCCCCGTGAGCGCTCGCCGCCTGTGGATCCTCGTCTGCGCCCTGGCGCTGGCCGCGGGACTCGCGGCCTGCGGTCAGGTGTCGGACCCGTCGAGCTCCGAGAACGACGGCGTGTACGTCGACGCCGGGCCGATCACCTACCAGCTGCAGGTCTCGCGGCAGCTGAACCAGTACACCACCGAGGACAGTCAGTACCTGTCCGGGCTGCCCGAGGGGAAGGGGACGCTGACCCCCGATCAGCTCTGGTACGGGGTATTCCTGTGGGCCAAGAACCAGACGAACCAGGCCCACCTCACCGCGGACAGGTTCACGATCGTCGACACCACCGGCACCGTGTACCACCCGACCCCGCTGGACGCGGAGCTCAACGGGTACGCGTGGACGCCGCAGATGCTCGAGCCGTCCGGGGTCGAGCCCGCGCCGAGCACGACCGCGAGCAACGGGCCCACGCAGGGTGGACTGGTCCTGTTCAAGCTGCCGACGTCGGTGTACTCGAACCGTCCGCTGACGCTCACCATCTACCCGCCGACCGGCCACCCGGCGATCATCTCGCTCGACTTTTGACGCGGACTGTCCTGCTCGGGCGGTCGTGCGCCGGGCGTGCCGGTTAGTGGCCCTGGAGGCCGGCGACCATCACCTCGCGGACCACTGGCGCCGCCGTCGCCCCGCCGGCGCCCTGGTTCGGGAACAGCGCGCCGACGACGATCCGCGGATGACCCACCGGCGCGTAGCCGACGAACCAGGCGTCGGTCAGCTGGTTGGCGTTGGCGACGCTGCCGCCGCTGGAGGTCGTGGTGTTGGCAAGCTCCGCGGTCCCGGTCTTGCCCGCGACGGTCACGCCCGGGATCGCGGCGGCCGTGCCGGTTCCGTAATCGACCACCGCCACCATCATCTGCTGGACCTGCCCGGCGACATGACCGCTCGTGACGCGGACGAACTTCGGGGGCAGGTGGGCCTGAAGCGTCGGCACCGGGCGGCGGCCGCCCATCGCGATCGTCGCGCCGACGTCGGTCATCTCGAGCGGGGTCGCGAGGACCTCGCCCTGCCCGATCGCCGAGGAGCCCACCTCGAGATCGCTGTCCAGGCTGTTCGGCGGGATCGAGCTCTCGGCGGCGCCGGGGATCGTCGGGGTCTGGTTGAAGCCGAATTTGTCGGCCATCGCGAGCAGCCGCTTCCCGCCGACTCGCGCGCCAAGCGGAGCGAAGACCGAGTTGCACGACACCGCGAACGAGTTCAGGAGGGTGCCGCCGCAGTCTTCGCCGCTGGCGTTGTGGAGCGTGTAGCCGTCGAGGATCGCCTGCGTGCTGTAAGGAAACACGGTGCTCAGCTTCACGATCCCGGCCGTGAGCGCGGCGGTCGACGTGACGATCTTCATCGTCGAGCCGGGCGGCTGGGCCGCGGAGAACGCGATCCCGGCGAGCGCGAGCAGCCCGCCGGTGCGCGGATCCATCGCGACGATGCCGGCGTAGCTGTTGCCGAGCGCGGCGATCGCGGCGGTCTCGAGCGAAGGCACGATCGTGGTCGTGACGTTGTGTCCGGGCGTGGGCGTGGTGCGCGCGAGCACGCGCTTGCCGGCGAGCAGCACGCCTCCCGGGGTCCCGGCGAGCTGGGTCTGAAACACGCGCTCGAGCCCGTCGAGGCCGATCTGGGCGTTGGCCGGGTAGCCCTGAGCCATGTACGTGACGGCGTCGGCCGGCGGGATCGGGCCGAGCGTGCCGACGATCTCCGACGCTACGTCGGAGATCGGCGAGGTCCGGTCGGGTCCCTCGGCCAACGGCGTGCCGTCGGCGGCGAACAGGGTCGCGCGGGGCGGGAGCGACATGTGACGGCGAAGGCGCTCGGTCCCCTGCAGCCCCGGGAACAGGAGGCTGCTGGTGTAGTGCACGGTGGCGCCCGAGCCGCTGCCGGTGAGCGGCACCTCGAGCGTCTCGTTGAGCGTCCCGAACAGCCGTGTGACCACCACCATCTGCACCGGGATGACGTTGTCCCGTTTGCGCCCGAGGCGCTCGACGGTCATCTTGAGCACGGTCGCGGTCATCTCGTCGTGGCGGTAGGCGCTGGCGAACTGGCTCTGCGTGATGCTCTGGCGGGAGGCCTGGTCGAGCATCGTGTACATGTCGCCGTAGTTGCCGGCGGCCCACTGCTGGACGTAGTCGGTTACGAGGTGGCGCTCGGAGCGCGCGGACTCGGCGTTGATCACGAGCACGACCGCGACCGCGATCGCCGCGATCACCCCGATCGGCACCAGCAGCCGCAGTCGTTTCTGCCACCGTCGGCGCCGGCGTCTGGATCTCGGACCCCTCTCCGATACTCCATGTCTCAAAACCCCTTCTGCCACCTAACCTGAAACGGTACGGCACCGGTCGCAATAACCTCTGATCGGTGACAGAAGTCGACTGGCTGATCGTGGCCTTCACGGTGCTACTGGCCCTGTATGGCTACGCCCAGGGCTTCATCGTCGGCGCCCTGTCGCTGGTCGGCTTCGCGGTCGGCGCGTTCCTCGGAAGTCACCTCGGGCCGCTCGTGCTGCCGGGCGGCTCGCACTCTGAGTACGCGCCGCTGTTCGGCCTGGTCGGAGCGCTGCTCGCGGGCGCGGTGCTGGCCAGCGGGCTCCAGGGTCTCGGGGCGCGCGCCCGCATTTTCCTGCGGGTGCCCGGGCTGCGGATGGTCGACGGCGTGTTCGGCGCGGCCCTGACCGCCTCGGTGGCGCTCGGGATCGCGTGGATCGTCGGGGCGGTCGCCTACCAGTCCTCGGGGTCGCCGGTGCTGCGCCAGGACATCCAGCGCTCGGCGATCCTCAAGGAGTTGAACCAGTTGCTGCCGCCCTCGGGGCCGTTGCTGAACGCGCTGGCGCGGATCGATCCGCTGCCGTCGGTGCGCGGTCCGGAGGCGGACGTGCCGGCGCCGACGCGGGGGATTCTCGCCACGCGCGGCGTCAAGGACGCCGGCTCGAGCGTCGTCAAGGTGCTCGGCACCGCGTGCGGGCTCGGGATCGAGGGCAGCGGCTGGGTCGCGGCGCCCGGCGTGGTGGTCACGAACGCGCACGTCGTCGCGGGCGAGACCGACACCACCGTCCAGGTCGGCGGCAATCCGCCCGGGCTCGACGCCGACGTGATCGATTTCGACCCCCACGACGACATCGCGGTACTGCGCGTGCCCGGTCTCAACGAGCCGGTGCTGAAGCTCGCCCAGAATCCGAAGCCGGGCACCGCCGCGGCGATCCTCGGCTATCCGCTCGACGGCGGCTTCGACGTCGAGCCCGGGCGGATCGGCCAGACCGAGACCGTAAACACCGAGGATGCCTACGGCAACGGGCCGGTGACGCGAAGCATCACCGCACTGCGCGGGCTCGTCCGCCCCGGCAACTCCGGCGGCCCCATGATCGACCACCAAGGACAGGTAGTCGCGACCGTGTTTGCTGCGATCACCGGGCTCGACCAACGGCCACGGCGGCTTCGCAGTCCCCAATTCCCTCGTCTCCGCCCAGCTAGCAAAGGCGCAGAACCAAACGACCCCGGTCAGCACCGAGTCCTGCGCGGGGTAGGGGTGGGGAAGTAGGGGCTGAGCACCGGGTCCGGAGGGGCGCGACATCGCTTAACAAGGTGTGCGAGATCCCGCCCGCAAGGAGGCGCGCATCGCTCCCAAGGGAGGCGCGCGATGCCGGTCGGAGCGCACTCGCGCGGAGCCCAAACCCATCAGAAATCCCGGCCGCGCTCCCGCTCGGGACGCGCACCGTGGCGACGCGCAAGTGCGCCCCGAGCGGCACGCGCGCCCCTAACGAGAAACGCTTAAACGAAGACTCCTAGCGGCGGGCGGTGGTCTGCACACCGCCCGCCCCTAGGTGCATGCCCCCGGGGGCCCCTAAGGTCTCTTGCCCCCAACGTCCTCGGCCATTTGACTCACCGTCCCAGGCCCCAGCGCCCCCAGGAGCTGTGGATGGTGATGTGCGAGGTGCCGCTGAGCCGCAAGGAATAGCTCGTGCTCGTCGTCGCCCGCGAGTAGCGCCCCGCACTCGCAGTGGGCGATTCGCCGGTGCTTTCCGTCGATTCTGGTCGTGAGGCCGTCGTCAACCGGATCCTCGGTCACCTCTTGTCGCGCCCCGCCGAGGGCGTCGCTGCGTGAAACCTCGGTGCTCACTGGTTGGGCAAGATGCAACTTTGCCGTTGTCGATACGTTTCCAGAACGTTGCCGCAGACAGAGCGTGCCCTCGAGACGACTCGGATCCAGCTCTGTGGACGGTTGTCCGTTGAGATCGATGGCGTGCAACTTTCCGAGCGGCTGCGGGGCAAGCAGGTCCCACTGCTGCTCGCGTACCTGGTGCTGAACCGCGCGCGCCACGTTGGTCGCGACGAGCTGATCGACGCGCTGTGGCCCGAGGAACCGCCGGTCTCGCAGGACGCGGCGCTGCGCACGCTGCTGTCGCGGCTGCGCTCCTCGCTCGGGTCCGAGTCGCTCGCGGGGCGCGACGAGCTGATCCTGACGCTCCCCGAGCCGGTGTGGATCGACGTCGAGGCGGCGGCGGCCGAGGTCGCGCGGGCGCTCGACGCGCTGACGCGCGGTGACGCACGCCGGGCGTGGGCGCTCGCGCAGGTGCCGCTGAACATCGCCAGCCGCGGACTGCTACCGGGCGCCCAGGCGACCTGGCTCGAGGCTCCTCGCCGCGAACTCGAGGACGTGCGCCAGCAGGCGCTTGAGGTGATCGGCCGCGCCGGCCTCGTGATGGGTGGCACGCAGCTCCAGTCGGCCGAACGCGCGGCGCGGACGCTGATCGAAACCGAGCCGTACCGCGAGTCGGGCTACGTCCTGCTCATGGAGGCCCTCGCCGCGCGCGGCAACGTCGCCGAGGCGCTGCGCGTGTTCGACGGGCTGCGGACGCTGCTCCGCGACGAGCTCGGGACGAACCCGTCGCCCGAGGCGATCGCCGCGCACGAGCGGTTGCTGCGGCCCGAGTCCCGCGGGAACGACGCGGGGGAGCGCCCCGGCCCCGATCAGGGCCGGTCGGCGATCCCGCTCC
Organism: uncultured Solirubrobacterales bacterium; assembly: GCA_963770615.1. Classification (GTDB taxonomy): domain Bacteria; phylum Actinomycetota; class Thermoleophilia; order Solirubrobacterales; family Solirubrobacteraceae; genus Palsa-465. The sequence goes on from CAVYQJ010000005.1 coordinate 140,420, forward strand.
CGGCGGAGCTCCGCCACCGCGGGCAGGGGCCGCTGATCGGGCGCGGGCAGGAGCTGGCCGAACTCCAGGAGCTTTGGGATCTGGCATGTGGTGGTGGCGGCGGTGGCGCCGGTCGGGGATCCGAGTCCGACGCTCCCAGTGGCCGGATCGTGCTGCTCGCGGGGGACGCCGGGATCGGCAAGACGACGCTGACGGGCGAGCTGGCGCGGCGAGTACACGACGCCGGCGCGATCGTGCTCGCGGGACGCTCACCGCGCGAGACCGTGGTCCCCTACCAGCCGTTCCTCGAGGCGCTGCGGCACTGGGCGCTGAACGCGTTGGTCGCCGATCTCCGCGCGAACACGCGTGAGTACGGACCCGAGCTCGCGCGGCTGATTCCCGAGCTGCGCCGGCGAATCCCTGACCTTCCGGCGCCACCGCAGGATGAGCCCGAGACCGAGCGCTACCGGCTGTTCGAGGCGGTCGTCGGGATGCTCACCGACCTGTCGCGTTCGGCGCCGGTGCTGCTCGTGCTCGACGACCTCCAGTGGGCCGACCGCCCGACGCTGCTGCTGCTCCGCCACCTCGCCCGGGCGACGAACCCGGCGCGTCTGTTGATCCTCGTCGCCTACCGCGCGACCGAGCGCGGCGACACGTTCACGAACGCGCTCGGCGAGCTCCGCCGCGACCGGCTCTCCTCACAGCTCGACCTGCGGGGGCTGAGCGAGTCGGAGACCGCCGAGCTCGTGCGCGTGCGGGCCGGGGTGAGCCCGGCGCGGGCGTTCGCGCACGCTCTGTACGAGGAAACCGAGGGCAATCCGTTCTTCATCGAGGAGATCATCCGCCACCTGATCGAGGCCGGCGTGCAGGTCGGGAGCGCGAGCGCGTCGGAGCTCCAGCGGTTCGGACTGCCCGAGGGCGTCAAGCAGGTGATCGCGTTCCGGCTGATGCGGCTCGAGGCGCCGGCGGCCGAGCTCCTGCGCGTCGCCGCTGTGATCGGCCGCGACGTCGACGCGGCCCTGCTCGAGCGAGTCGTGGTGCTGACCGAGGACGAGTTCCTGGCCGCGCTCGACGAGACGCTAGGCGCGGTGCTGCTCGTGGAGTCCGACGAGAATCCGGGGTCGTACCTGTTCACGCACGCCCTGATCCGGGAGACGCTGTACGAGAGCATGTCCGTGACGCGGCGCGCGCGGATCCACAAGCGGGTGGGGGAGGCAATCGAGGCTGCGCAGGGGCGCCGGCACGAGCGATACCTGCCCGAGCTCGCCTACCACTTCACGCGCGGCGCCGATCCCGACGACGCGGAGAAGGCGATCACCTACGCGCTGCGCGCCGCCGATCTGGCGACCACGATGCTCGCCCACGAGGAGGCGGCCGAGCACTATGCGCGCGCGATCGACGTGCAGGGCCGGTTCCAGCCCGACGCCTTCGAGCGCCGGTGCGAGCTGCTGCTGCGCCTCGGCGAGGCGCGGGTCCGGGGCGGCGAGCGAGCGCTCGGCTCCTCGGCGTTCCGCGAGGCGGCCGCGCTCGCCGAACGGCTCGGCGACGGCGCCTCGCTGGCGCGCGCCGCGATCGGGGCCTCGCGCCGCTACGTGCAGCCGCCCGGGGTGGTCGACACCGAGCTGATCGAGATGATCGAGCGCGCGCTCGAGCTCGAGCCCGACCGGACGCTGGTGCGGGTCCGTCTGCTGGCGTGCCTGTGCGGGGCGATCTACTACTCCACCGAGCGCGACCGGATGCCGGCGCTCAGCGACGAGGCGATGTCGATTGCCGTGGAGCTCGGGGATCCGGAGGCGCGTGCGTACGCGTGCTCGGCGCGCCGGCGGGTGCTGTGGGACGCTCTGCACCTCGCCGAGCGGGTCGAGGTATCGACCGAGATGCTCACGCTCGCGCGCCAGATCGGCAACCTCGAGCTCCAGCTCCAGGCGCACGCGTGGCTCGTGGTCGACCTGCTCGAGCGCGGCGACCGCGACGCCGTCGACGCCCAGATGGAGGCGTTCGACGCCGGCGCCGACCGGCTGCGCCAGCCGCTGTTCGAGTGGAACTCGATCCTGTGGCGGGCGATGCGGGCGTTGCTCGCCGGGTCGCTCTCGCTCGCGGACCAGCTCGCCGCGGAGGCCCTCGCCGCGGGGGCGCCGGCGGAGGCCGTCACCGTGTCGCAGTACTACGCGATTCAGGTGCTCGGGATCCGGCGCGAGCAGGGGAGGATGGGGGAGCTCGAGCGGTCCGCGCGGCAGATGGTCGAGGAGAACCCGGATCGCCCGGCGTGGCGGGCGGGGCTGGCCACGCTGTTGTGCGAGGAGGGCCGTTTCGACGAGGCGCGCGATGAGTTCTCGCGGCTGGCTGCCGAAGACTTTGAGGACATCCCGAAGGACCTGGACTGGATGATCGCGATGACGCTCTTGAGCGACGTGTGCGCGGACCTCGGCGACGGCGACCGTGCGGCGTTGATGTACGCGAAGCTCGAGCCGTACGCGGACGTCAACGTCGTGATCGGACTGGCCGCGGTGTGCCTCGGGTCGGCCGAGAGCTTCCTGGGAAGGCTGGCCGGCACGATGGGGCGGATCGACCTGGCGGCGAGCCATTTCGAGCGCGCGCTGTCGGCCAACGCCGCGCTCGGGGCGCCGGCGTGCCTGGCCCGCACCCAGGTCGACTACGCCAGCGCGCTCGGTTCCGGGCCGCGCGCGCAGGAGCTGCTGGACGCGGCGGCGCGGGCGGCGGCCGAGCTGGGGCTTGGTGCGGTGGCGCGCAAGGTCGCGGCGCTGGGCGGGGCCTAACCCGGCGGCACCGGCGGGAGCGTCAGCATCGCGGCGCTCGCGGGCGGCACCCTGACCACGTACTCACCTCGCGTTGGTGGCACCGCGTCGGTCGCTGGCGTGCCGGCGAGCTGGCCCGTCGTGGTGCTCGCGCCGAAGCTCTGACCGCCCAGGGTCACTCGACTCGTCGCCCGCAGGCTGGGCGCGGTGAGCAGCTCGAGGCTGCCGGTCCCCGACGCCCCGCTTACTCTGACGCGGACGACGCGGCTTGCCGTGGTGTCGTTGATCGCCACGACCCGAACCGTGCCGTCGGGCGCACGTGTCGCGTACGTCCGGAGGTTCCCCGCGGCCGCCGGCGAGACCTTCAGGAGGCGCGACCCGGCCGGCGCCGCCTGCGCGAACAGCTCGAGTCCGTAGTACTCGGGCTCGACCACGGCCTGCCATTGCCCGGCCGCTTGGCGGAAATCGAACAGCTCGAAGGTCGCGCCCGGGAAGGTCGCGATGTTGACGCCGTCGACCCCGACCCGGGCCATGTTGAACAGCGAGTCGAGCGCCCACAGAGCCGAGGCGAACGACTCGCCGACGGCCCGGTCGCTGCCGCACCCGATCGTGTTCATCTCGTCGATTCGCAGCGGTATGCCTCGGGCGTGGGAGGCCCTGACGGCTGCCGCGACGCTGTCGGCGAGCCCTTGCGACGACAGCGGGGACAGGAGATTCGAGATCGTCGGGTACTCCGGCTGGTTCCTGTGGACGTAGCAGAGCTGCAGCGGATAGCGGTGGAGCGTGACCACCTTCACCTGCCGGTGGTCGGCGAGGAAACGCCCCACGTCCGCGAACCACTCGAGCCCCCCGTCGGCAGGCCCGGCGAGCGGCACGTTCGGGAGCGCCCCGCCGATCCGGGTGAAGTCCCGGTTGAACGCGGCGAAATCGTAGTCGCGCGGGCGTCCGGGCTTGCCCGAGCGGCCCCAGTTGAACGTCCCGTACAGCTCGGGCTCGTTCCCGAGCTCGAGCGCCTCGATGCGGCCGGCGCCGATCCCGTCGACGAGCTCGTTCGCCTCGGTGCCGGCCACGGTGGCGCTGTCGGCCTCGAGGTTGATCCCCAGCGTGAACCGCGCCCCCGTCGCCGCGCCGAGGGCTTTCGTGATCGCGAGCCAGCCCGGGGTCAGCGCGCTGTTCACGCCGGCCGGGGTCCGCATCCCGGGAACCGGCCACCAGGTCCGGTCGGTCGTGTCGCCGCCGATCCGGAGCTCCGGCGGATTCCCGCCGGCAAGGTTGCGGACCAGCTGGACGAACACCGGGTTTATCGCCGACGGGTTCGTGCCGGCGTACGCCGGGATCGCGAAGTACTCGAGCGAAAGCCCGAGGAATCCCGCCGGAATCGCTCGGTTCGTGGCCGGCCCGCCGACGGTGAGGACGTTTGGCGTCGCCGCCGGACTCGGGGTCGCGATCGACGCCAGCAGCAGGGCGACGCCCATGGACACGAGAAGTGACCGAGGCCGGCTCATGCTCGCGTCACCATCTCTACAAGAAAACCACCGCCGCCTGCTGTCCGTTGACGCGGGCGCTACGCTCGCGGACTCATGAGCTTGACCTTGGTAATCGCCGAGAAGCCGTCGGTCGGACGCGACCTCGTCGCGGTGCTGCCCGGCGCCTTCACTAAGAACGAGGGCTATCTCGAGGGCCCCGAGCACGTCGTGACCTGGGCGGTCGGCCACCTCGTCCAGCTCGCCGACCCCGACGAGTACGACGAAAAATTCAAGAAGTGGCGGATGGCCGATCTGCCGATCGTCCCCGACCGCTTCAAGCTCGTCGTCCGCGACGAGCGCTCCAAGAAGCAGATGAACGTGGTCAAACGTCTGCTCGACCGTGATGACATCGACCACGTCGTGAACGCCTGCGACGCCGGGCGCGAGGGCGAGCTGATCTTCGCCTACCTGTACGAGAAGGCCGGGTCGAAGAAGCCGGTGCAGCGGCTGTGGCTGAACTCGATGACCAAGGACGCGATCAGGCACGCGTTTGCCGATCTGCGCCCGGGCGCCGAGCTGGCCACGCTCGAGCAGGCCGCCCGCTCGCGCTCGGAGGCCGACTGGATCGTGGGCATGAACGCGACCCGGGCCGCGACGATCCGCCTGCGTTCGTCCTTTGACGGCGCCGTGTCTTTGGGCCGGGTGCAGACGCCCACGCTGGCGATCCTGGCCCGGCGCGAGCAGGAGATCCGCGACTTTGTTCCCGAGCCGTATTGGCTGGTCGATGCGGTGCTCGACCCGGTGGTCGATACGCCTCGCACTTATGAGGGCCGCTATCACAAGGGTGCGAACCCGCGGGTCGCAAGCGCGGACCAGGCCGCTGCGATCGTGGACGCGTGCCGCGGTCAGGCCGGCGAGATCACGAAGCTCGAGAAGACTGAGCGCAAGGAGCGCCCGGAGCTTCTATACGACCTGACGTCTCTGCAGCGCCACGCGAACCGGCGTTACGGCTTCACCGCCCGGCGCACTTTGGCGGCGGCGCAGCGGCTGTACGAGGAGCACAAGGCGCTCACGTATCCGCGTACGAACTCCCGGTTCTTGACCGGCGACATGATCCCGGAGATCAAGCCGATCGCCCGGCTGCTGGGTCAACAGCCCGAATACGCTCGAGCTTCTGAGTACGTGTTAGGCCTCGACGTCCTTCCACTCGGGCGAGTGGTCAACGACGCGAAGGTCACCGACCACCACGCGATCATCCCGACCCGCGCCGAGCGCCACCCGGTCGACAAGATGAGCGACGACGACCGCAAGATCTACGACATGGTCGTCCGACGCTTCCTCGCCATCTTCCACCCCGAGGCCGTGTTCGAGAACACGCGCGTCGAGACGACGGTCGCGGAGCACATATTCCGGACGCGCGGCAAGGTCCTGCTGGTGGCGGGGTGGCGCGCGGTGTACGGCGAGATGCCGGACGCGGAGCAGTCCGAAGATGACGAGGGCCGGGAGCAGCAGCTGCCCAAGCTGGAGCGCGGCGAGAAGGTCGACGTCACGGACATCGGGTCCGAGGAGAAGATGACCAAGCCGCCGGCGCGCTACAACGACAACTCGCTGCTCGGCGCGATGGAGACCGCCGGCAAGCTCGTCGACGACGAGGAGCTGCGCGAGGCGATGAAGGAGTCCGGGATCGGCACGCCGGCAACCCGCGCGGCGATCATCGAGCGGCTGATCCAGGTCGGCTACGTCGAGCGCGACGGCCGCGCGCTCGTGGTCAGCGAGAAGGGCCTGAACGTGATCCGGCTGCTCGGCGAGCACGCGCTGACCTCGCCGAGCCTGACCGGCGACTGGGAGCGGCGGCTCGCGCTGATCGAGACCGGCGGCGACTCGCGCGAGGCGTTCATGGGCGACATCGTGCGCTTCACGCAGGACACCGTCGGCGAGCTCGACGCGAAGTTGAAAGACGTGCGGATCCCCCGCGCGAACCTCGGCCCGTGTCCCGTGTGCGGCCACGACATCGTCGAGAACCGCAAGGGCTATTCGTGCTGGTCGCGCGACGATCCGGGGTGCGGGTTCGTCATCTGGAAGTCGAAGGCCGGCAAGACGCTGCCGGTGGCGATCGCGCGCGAGCTGATCAAGACCGGCCGCACGGAGAAGGCCGTCACCGGGTTCAAGGGACGCTCGGGGAAGAGCTTCCGCGCCCGCCTGGCGTTGCAGCAGACGGAAGACGGCAAGTGGCGGGTCGAGTTCGACGAGCCGTGGGCGAAGGAGGGCGCGAAGCCGCCCGAGGCCGAGGAGCCCGAGGCGCCGGCCGAGGCCGCCGAGCAGGCCCAGCCCGAAGCGGCCTGATCGCCCCCGTCGCGCGGACCTTGAGCGGGACCGCGGACATCAGACCGCGCAAAACCTGCTCAACCGAGCCAAGCCGCCTCGAACATCCGTCCAGAGGGGCTAGAAAAACTCAATCAAACCGACGATGACATTCGGGCAAGCGACTGCCGAGGGGCACTCCAGGCGCGAGCAGGGGACGCGAAAGCGTGGGTCTCGGTAACCCGAGATTGCAGTTGGGACCGGCCCGGCCACGGGCCTGAAAACGAAGGTAGGAACCCCCATGTTCAGATGGCTCTCGAAGAAACGTCTCGCTGCGGTTGCATTGGTCGCGGTGCTGGCTGTGTCCGGCATCGCGGTCGCATACTTCACCGGCGGCTCTGGCTCGGTCACCGGATCCGGCACCGTCGGCTCGGCGTCCGCGCTGGGCGTCACCACGGGGACGCCGACCTGGTCGGGCAGCCTCACCGCGCTCTACCCGGGTGCCACCAATAACACCCAGTTCCTCCCGTTCACGGTGACCAACAACGGCAACGGCCATCAGTCGGTGACGACCATCACGGCGGCGTTGCTGAAAGATGCCAGCGGTAACGCAGAGACCGCGTCCGGCACCCCCATCACGGGATGCCTCGCCAGCTGGTTCACCGCCACCGTCGACGCGGGCAATACCGCCCTGCCGTCGAACCTCGCGGCGGGGGGCACGTACACGGGCAAGATCGACCTGACCATGCAGGACAGCGGCACTAACCAGAACGCGTGTCAGGCCGCTGCCCCTGGGGTCACGATCACGGCGTCCTAGCTCGACGCGTCCTCGGCTGATCGCTCGTCAAGGACGGCGGGGGCGGTGAGCCCGGACTACCGGGTCGAACCCCGCGCGTGCACAAAAGGCGCTCAAACAGGTTCCAGACCGGCAGCCGGCGCTGCAGGCGGCTCGTCGCCGCCTGCAGCGTCGTGTTGCTGGCTGGGGTCATGCCCGGGGTCGCCCAGGCCTACCTGACCGGCGCTGCCGGATCGGCGACGGCGTCGGCCACCGTTGGCGCGCTCCCGGCCACCACGGTCACGGCCACCGCCGGCGCCGGAACGGTCGCGCTCAGCTGGACCGCGGTGAGCGCCCCGGCGGGCGCCACCGTCACCTACTACGTGACCCGAGCCGGCGGGACAGTCGGCGGTACTTGCCCGAGCTCCGCGGCCGGCGCCACGACCAGCACGACGTGCACCGATTCAGGATTGTCGAAGGGCAGCTACAGCTACACGGTCACCGCGATCTGGCAGTTGTGGACGTCCGTTAGCGCCACCACGGGCGTGACCGTGAGCTCCGGCGCGCTCGCCCGGTTCATTGTCAGCGCGCCGGGCAGCGCCACTGCGGGCGCCTCGGTCTCGGTCACCCTGACCGCGCAGGACAGCGCCGGGAACACGGTCGTCGCCTACACCGGGTCACAGGCGATCAGCTTCTCCGGTCCGTCCAATTCGCCGAGCGGAACCGCGCCGGCATATCCGGGCTCGGTCGGTTTCTCTGCCGGGGTGGGCACTGCCTCGGTCACGTTGTTCGACGCCCAGAGCACAACGCTGACTGCGGCCCAGGGCGGCACGAGCGGGACGTCCGGCTCGATCACCGTCGGGGCCGGGGCCAACCACCAGATCGCGGCGAGCGCGACCTCGCCGCAGATCGCCGGGACCGCGTTCAGCGTGACCCTCACCGCGCAGGACGCCTGGGGGAACACGCCGGGGACGCTATCCGGGACCAAGAGCCTGAGCTTCTCGGGGCCGGCTAGCTCGCCCAACGGGAGCGCGCCGGTGTACCCAGCCACCACCAGCTTCAGCGGCGGCCACGCGACGGCGTCGGTGACGCTCAAGGATGCCCAGACGACGACGATCACGGCGAGCGACACGACGGACGGCTTCGCGGGCGTGGTCTCGGGAGCGATCGTGGTCGGGCCGGCAACGGCAAGCTCGTTCCGCGTGGCCACTCCGGCGTCGCCGACCGCGGGCGTCGCGTTCAGCGAGGCGATCACCGCGCTCGACGCGTTCGGGAACACGGCGACCTCGTACACCGGGTCAAAGACCGTGGCGTTCTCGGGGCCGTCGAGCTCTCCCGGCGGGACCGCCCCGTCGTATCCGGCCTCCGTGACCTTCGCAAGCGGAGTCGGAGGCCCGTCGATCACGTTGTACGACGCGCAGACCACGACGCTGACCGCCACGCAGGGCAGCCTGACCGGGGTGTCCGGATCGTTCACGGTCGGGCCTTCCAGCGCCGCCTCGCTGACGTTCACCACCCAACCCGCCGGCGTGACGGCTGGCGCCTGGTTCACCACCCAGCCGGTCGTGACCGCCAAGGACACATACGGCAACGTGGCCACCGGCTACGCCAAGACCGTGACGCTGTCGATCAAGAGCGGCACAGGTCCGACCGGCGCCGTATTGAGCGGTTGCACGAGCGCGCTGTCGGCGGGGGTGACCACGTTCTCGAGATGCCAGGTGAGCCTCAGCGGCACCGGCTATCAGCTGGGCGCGACCGACGGGACTGTCACCGCGACGAGCGCGACGTTCACGGCCGCGGGTGCGACCACCGTGACGAAGACGGCGGCCGGCGCCTACACGCTGACGGTGCCGGCCGGCGCTACCTCGTTCACGTTCACGATCAAGGGCGCCGGCGGTGGCGGCGGACGCAGCGGCGCGGCCGGGGGCGGTGGCGGAACGGTCAGCGGGACGATCACGATCCCTAGCAGCGCCGCTAGCACGACCTTCACGGTGATCGTCGGCGGAGGGGGTGCGGGGTCGACCGGCTTGACGGGCGGCGCCGGCGGCGCATCCGGCACTGGTTGCGCCGCCGGAGGCAGCGGCGGGACCGGCACGACAGGAGGCGCCGGTGGGGGTGGCGGCGGCGGAGCGAGCTGCCTGTACCTGGCCGGAGCGCCCGCCGGCACGATCGTCACCGTGGGCGGGGGTGGTGGCGGGGGCGCTGGTAGCACCAGCGCGACTGGCGGCGCCGGAGGCGGCGGCCCCACGACCAACCCCGGCTCGAACACCGCGGCCAGCGGGGCCACGGTGTCCTCCGCCAACGGAGGCGCCGGCGGCGGCACCCTGACCGCCGGGAGCTTCCCGTTCGCCATCACTAACACGGGTGGTGCGGGCGGCACCGGATCGGTCTCGGCGGGCGGCACCGGTGGCGTGTGCAGCGCGGGCGCCTGCGGTCCGGGCGGAACCGGCGGAAGCGGCGCCACCGACGGCGCCGGCGGTGGCGGTGGCGGCGAGGCCTCGGGCGGCGCCGGTGGTGCCGCCAAGAGCGGAACCAGCAACTTCGCCGGTGGCGGTGGCGGTGGCTCGGCCTACACCGGCGGGACCGAGAGCGGCTCGAACAGCTACACCGTCACCGTGACGTCCGCCTCGGGTGGCGGCGGCAGTGCCGCGGGCGCCGCCGGGGCCAACGGCACCGCGGGCTCGGTGAGCTTCACTGGCCCCGCGCTCACGCTGGCGTAGCTGGGCTAGCTCGCGGTAACCGCTATTGCCGGCGAGGCGCCCTTACAGGCGTCCTGGTTCGTGCCGCTGTCGCGCATCGTGAGCTCGACCTTTCCGCGGTAGGACGCACGGGGGGCGAGCTCGAGCGGCAGCGGGCGGTCGGCATGGTCGACGACGACCGCGAACCAGGTTGCCCGGCACCCGCGGATGTCGGCGCCGGCCGCGGTGTGCGCGTCACCGCCGCCGGTCTCTGGGACCGATGCGACTGTACGGTTCAGGCGCTGTCCGGCGTGGCTGGCGTTGGTGACCACGAACGGGATGAGCTCGGTGTTGTTGGTGGCGCCCGGATAGAGCGCGGTCAGCTTCCCGGACCAGGTGGCGCGTCCGAGGCTGGCCTTCCACTGGGCTTGGGGGTGGCTCGAGCCAGCGCCGACCGCGAGCGCGGACGTCGACAGCGCGAGCGCAGCGGCCGCAACAGCAGCCAGGAAGGCGAGCGCCTTCCATGTCCCTTTCATCCGGTCCTCCAAATCGAGTCGTCCCGCAGCGCCGTCCAGAGATCTCCGTGATCTCGGGTGTACCCGGCACAGCCTTCGGGAAGACATTGCTTCCTTGCTTAGGCGGTATTCATCGAGCCGCGCCGGGAGTTGTTTGAACCGGCGGGGGGCGGCTGGACGCATAGTCACGATCTGGCGAGCGCGATGATGTCGGCGAGGACGCCGTTCGCGTCGTTGTCGAGCCGGTCGCCGGTGACGCGAAGCACGCGTAGATCGTGTTTCTGGAGCGTGGCGTCGCGGACCCGATCGGTCTCGAACTGTCGCGGGGTGTTGTGGTAGGGCTCGCCGTCGAGCTCGACGACGAGCTTCCACTGTGGCCAGTAGACGTCGACGGTGAGCCCGGCGACCAGGACGTTGAACTGCGGCTCCGGGAGGCCGGCCTTGGCGATGAGCTTCCGGAAATCGCGTTCGAGCTTCGAGCGCGTGTCCGCGGTACCGCGGTAGGCGGAGAGCACCTTGTTCAGTCGCCTGGTTCCGGCGACGCGCGGCCGGCGCGCCATCGCGCGCTCTAGGCCTCGGAGGTCGAGCAGCTCTTTGCGGTCCGCGTCCTCGATGAGCCGGCTCAGCTGGTCGTCGGATGACCGCGCGGCGAGGTCGACGATCGTGCGGGCGACGCTCGTGACCGGGATGCCGTCACGGATGTCGAGGTCCTCGGCGTGGAGTTTGGCGGTATGGGCCCGGATCGTTTTTCGGCTGCACCTGGAGGTTGGGGTCGTCACGTCGGTCTTCCACCGGCTTTGTCCGAAACCCCACTGCGCCGCCGCGGACCAGTGGCTGAGAACCGCGTCGGGGCCGTAGGCGAGGACCGCTGCCATCCGATGGCCGAGGGGTGTGAGCTTCCGGTGGCCGACCGCGTACACGCCGGCGTGGATCCGGTGCAAGCGGCCGATCGAGGTCCGGTACTGAATCGCACTCCGGCTCAATCCGAGGTCAAGTAGCTGCCAAACCGCAACGACACCGTGCTGCCTCTCCGCCAGCGCCGCGATCAGCCGGTCGATCACGGCCGCTCTCCCCGGATGCGACTGCGATTTTCATTGATAGTCGATGAAAATCGCGGTCGCATCGAAGCTAAGAGCCTCTGGCGACCCCAAATTCACCCCGTCTGGCCCGCGCGCCACCATGGGGGACGTGCCCCTAACGCTCGTACTGGGACCAGCCAACTCCGCGAAGGCCGGGGAGGTGCTCGGCGGCTTCGCCGCCGCGGCCAACCGCGGCGCGATCCTGGTCGTGCCGACCGCCGCGGACGCCGACCACTTCTCTCGTGAACTCGCCCACGGTGGCGCCGTGCTCGGGTCGGTCCTCACCTTCAACGGGCTGGCGAGCGAGATCGCGAGCTCGCGCCGGGTACGCCGCCCGCCGGCTCACCCCGCTCCAGCGCGAGCGCGTGCTCGCCGCGGCCCTTGAAGCCATCGAGTTCGCAGCCCTCCGCGCCGCCGCCGCCACGCAAGGGTTCCTCAGCGCCGCCGGCGAGCTGATCGCCGAGCTTCAGCGCTCGCTGATCCCCCCCGAGCGCTTCGCCTCCGCGATGGGCAGCTGGGCTGCCGAGGACCGGAGGCGACGCCCGTATGCGCGCGACGTGGCGGCCATCTACTCCGCGTACGCCGCCGAACTCGAGCGACTCGGCCGGGTCGATTCCGAGCTGTACGTGTGGCGCGCGCTCGACGCGCTCCGCGCGGCCCCCGGGCGGTGGGGAACCGAGTCGCTGTTCTTCTACGGGTTCGACGACCTGCACCCGCTCGAGCGCGACGCGATCGAGACCCTCGCCCGCGTCGTCGGCGTCGAGGTCACGGTGTCGCTGACCTACGAAGCCGGCCGCCAGGCGCTCACCGCGCGCGCCGAGGTGGTCGAGGAGCTACGGCCCCTGGCCGAGCGCGTGCTCGAGTTGCCGGCGTCCGCGGACCACTACGAACCGGAAAGCCGCGACGTTCTGCACCACCTCGAGCGCGAGCTGTTCGAGCCCGAGCCCGAGCGGATCGATCCGGGAAACGCGATCGCCTTGCTCGAGGCCGGTGGCGAGCTGGCCGAGGCCGAGCTGGCCGCCGCCGAGGTGCTGTCGCTTATCCGGGCCGGCGTGCCCGGGGACGAGATCGCGGTCGTGTACCGCTCGCCGGCGCACGCGGCGTCGCTCGTCGAGCACGTGTTCGGCAGCTACGGGATCCCGGTGGCGACCGACCGGCGGACGGCGCTCGACCGCACTCCGCTCGGTCACTCATTGCTGGCCCTGGCCCGCTGCGCGTTCGTCCAAGGCGATCGCGAGGCAACAGCCGAGGACCTGCTCGAGTATCTCCGGGCCCCCGGGTTCCTGGACCACGCCGACGCGGTCGACCGCCTCGAGGCCGAGGTCCGCCGCGGCGGGCTGCGAACACTCGCCGAGGCCCGCCAGCGCGCGGGCTTCGAGCTCCCCGAGATCGACGCGCTGCGCGCCGCCGAGGATCCCGCGGCGGAGCTCCTCGCTCACGCCAGACGACTGCTGGCCGCTCCGCACGCAGCGCGGGCTGCCGTGCTCGACGCCGACGAGGAGCTCGACGCCCGCGCGCTCGGCACCCTGACCCGCGCGCTGGCCGAGTTCGAGGAGCTAGGGGAGAAACCGACAGGCGAACAGCTGATCGAGCTGCTCGAAGCGCTCGAGCTGTCGGCCGGCGCTCCGTCCGCCCCCGGCGCCGTGCTCCTGACCGACCCGCTCGCGATCCGCGCGAGACGGTTCCGCGCCGTGCTCGTGTGCGGACTCCAGGAGAACGAGTTCCCGCTGGCGCCGGCGCCGGAGCCGTTCCTCTCGGACGAGCTCCGCCGCGAGCTCGCCACGTGCAGCGGGCTGCGGCTGCGCCCCCGCGAGGACGCGCTGGCCCGCGAGCGCTACCTGTTCTACACGAGCGTCTCGCGCGCGACCGAGCGTGTGGTGCTCGCGTACCGGAGCTCGGACGAGGAAGGGAACCTCGCGTTGCCCTCGCCGTTCCTGGCCGACGTGTCGGAGTTGCTGCGAGAGGACTGGGCCGACCGCCGCCGGCGCCGGATGCTCGCCGACGTCGTGTGGCCGCCGGACGAGGCCCCGACCGCGCGCGAGCTCGCCCGCAGCCACGCGGCGGCACTCGCGCCGCTCGCCGGCGAGGTGCCCTCGCCGATCGGCTCGCTGTCGGAGCTCGCCCTCGAGCACGTGCGCCACCGCCAGATCCTGTCGGCGGGCGCGCTCGAGTCCTACGCCGGCTGCCCGGTGCGCTGGCTGATCGAGCGTGAGCTCCAGCCGGCGGCGCTCGAGCCCGACCCCGACCCGCTCGTCCGCGGCGGGTACATGCACACCGTGATCGAGCACGTGCTGCGCCGGCTCGGCGGTCCCGTCACCCGCGAGTCGCTGCCGCGCGCGCTCGACATCCTCGACGAGGTCATCGCCACCCAGCCCCACGCGATCGCCCAGGGCAGCGGCCCGGCCGTCCGCGCGGCCGCAACCCGCGGAGCCGGCGCCGACCTGCGCCGGTACCTCGCCCATGAGGCACGCGACGGGCTCGATTGGCCGCCGCACGGCCTCGAGCTCCGGTTCGGGTTCGACGACGAGCCGGAGTCGCTTCCGCCGCTCGAGCTCGGCGACGACGTGCGCGTGCGCGGGATCGTGGACCGCGTCGACGTCGACTCCGAAGGCCGCGCGATCGTGCGCGACTACAAGAGCGGTGGCGCCCGCCCCGAGTACCAGGGCGCACGGTGGGCGCTCGACCGCCAGCTCCAGGTGGCGCTGTACATGCTGGTCGTGCGCGAGCTGCTTGGCCTCGATCCCGTCGCCGGCTTCTACCAGCCGCTGGGTGGCGGCGATCTGCGCCCGCGGGGAGCGTTCCTCGAGGGCGCCGGGGTCGGCGGCTCGGTCGTCGCCAACGATGCGCGGGGCCGTGAGGAGCTCGACGGGCTGCTCGAGGACGCGCGAGAGCGTGCCGTGGCACTCGCCGTCCGGCTTCGCCGAGGCGAGCTCGAGCCTTGCCCGACCACCTGCTCGCGCGACGGGTGCCGGTACCCCGGGATCTGCCGTGCTTGAGACGCTCGTGGAGGCGCGACCGTTCACTGAGGAGCAGCTGGTGGCGATCGAGCGTCGCGAAGGCGACCTGCTGCTCGACGCCGGCGCAGGCAGCGGCAAGACATCGGTGCTGGTCGAGCGATTCGTGCGCTCGGTGCTCGAGGACGGGATCGACGTGTCAGCGATCCTCACGATCACGTTCACCGAGAAGGCGGCGGCCGAGATGCGCGACCGGATTCGTCGGCGGCTGCGCGAGCTCGACGCTGACGAGGCCGCGCGAGCGACCGAGGGCGCGTTCATCTCGACGATCCACGGGTTCTGCGCCCGGGTGCTGCGCGCCCACGCGCTCGCCGCCGGGCTCGACCCGTCGTTCGCGGTGCTCGACGCCCAGGACGCCGAGCGGCTCGCCGACACCGCCTTCGACGAGGCGCTCGAAGAGCTAGCGCGAGGCGCCCCACGCGCGATCGACCTGATCGCCTCCTACGGCGCCGGCGCCCTGCGCGGTGCGATCACCCAGGTGCACGACGAGCTGCGATCGCGCGGCGAGCGGCGGCCGCGGCTGCCGGCGGTGGCGGCGGCGCCGGAGCTCGGGCCGGCGCGCGAGGAGCTGCTCAGTGCCGGCGCGGTCGCGCTCTCGGAGCTGGCGGCGATCCTCGATCCCGGAGCCAAGGTGATTCAGGCGATCGGGCGGCTCGAGAGGCTCCCCGACGTGATCGGTGGCGCAGAGGATCCCTGGCCCGGCGATCTGTGGGGGGTCGCGTTGCCCGGCGGCAACGGCGCGGCCCTCAGCACCGACGTTTGCGCGCGCTACTCCGAAGCGCTTGCCGCGTTCCGGGGCGCCGTGGAGCACCGCCGGGCCGCCCGGGCGCACGACCTGCTCGACCGGTTGCTGCGCCTGTTCGGCGAGCACTACGCGCGTGCCAAGCGCGAGGTTTCGGGGCTCGACTTCGAGGACCTCGAGCTCGAGTGCCGCGAGCTGCTGCGCTCCGATGCGGCGCTCCGCGAGCGGTACCGGACGCGCTTTGCCCGGATCATGGTCGACGAGCTCCAGGACACCAACCAGGTGCAGCTCGAGCTGATCGAGCTGATCGCGGACGGGAACCTGTTCACGGTCGGCGACGCCCAGCAGTCGATCTACGGCTTCCGCCACGCCGACGTCGAGCTGTTCGAGCAGCGCGGCAAGCGGCTGGCCGCCGTCAGCGAACGCGAGACGTTGGATACCAACTTCCGCTCCCGCCCCGAGATCCTCGAGGTGATCAACGGGGTGTTCGAGGCTGAGCTCGGCGACCAGTTCCGCCCGCTCCGGGCCGGCCGGACGGACGCGCCTTCGAGCGAGGGCGGTGCGCTGGTCGAACTGCTGGTCGCCGACAAGGGCGCCGACTGGACGATGGAGGGCCTCGGCGCTCCGTGGCGGGTGGCCGAGGCGCGCGCGCTCGCGGCGCGCGTCGGGCGGCTGCTCGCCGACGGGACCGCCGCGCGCGACGTGGTGCTGCTGACCCGCGCCACCACCGACCTGAGGGTGTACGAGCGCGCGCTCGAGGACCGGGGGATCCCGACTTACGTGATCGGTGGGCGCGGCTACTGGGCCCACCCGCAGGTGATCGACATGGTCAGCTACCTCGAGGCGATCGCCAACCCGCGCGCCGAGGAGGCGCTATTGACGGTGCTGGCCTCGCCGCTCGTGGGCGTGTCCGCGGACGCGCTGGTGGTGCTCGCCGCGACCGCGCGCGACCGTAAGCAGCACCCGTGGTCGGTCCTCCGCGATCCGGACGGCGCGTTCGATGCGCTTGATTTTTTGGATAGGGATTTACTGGGTCGGTTCGCCAACTGGTTCGCCATCGAGCGGACTGTGGCCGCTCGCGCCGGCATTGAACGGCTGATCGACCGCGCGCTCGACCGGACGGGCTACGACGTCGCGGTGCTCGCGCTGCCGGGCGGGCAGCGGCGGCTTGCCAACGTCCGCAAGCTCATGCGCCTCGCGCGCGAGCACGAGGCGGCGCACGGCCCGGGCCTGCGCTCGTTCCTCGATCTGGTCGCCCGGCGCGTCCGCGGCGGCTCGGCGGCGGAGGCGAGCGACGCGCGGGAGAGCGAGGCGCCGGTCGAGGGCGAGGCGCTCGACGCGGTCCGGCTGATGACGATCCACCGCGCCAAGGGGCTCGAGTTCGACGTCGTGTGCGTCGCCGACCTCGGCCGCGGCCCGCGGTGGCGGGCCGAGCTGATGCGGGTGGGGCGGGACGGGCGCTTCGGTCTGCGGCTGGCCGAGCCCGGCACCGGCCGGCGCGAGTCGGCGCTCGACTACAAAGCGCTCGGCGAGGAGCGGCTCGCGACCGAGTCGCGCGAGGAGCGCCGGCTGTTCTACGTCGCGATGACCCGGGCCCGCGAGCGGCTGATCCTGAGCGGCGCCGCCAAGCTCGACGCCTGGCCGGCGCTCGAGAACGGCGGTGGCGGCGGCCCGATCGCGTGGATCGGTCCGGCGGTCGAGCCGCTCGACGGGGTGGCGGTGACGTTTGTGCGCCCCGAGGACGTGCCCCCGCCGGCTCTCGCGACCCCGGCGGCTCCCGCGACCCCGGCGGCTCCCGCGACCCCGGCGGCTCCCGCGACCCCGGCGGCTTCCGCGATCCCGGCGGCTCCCGCGACCCCGGCGGTGGACAGCGCGCCGGCGCCCGCCGCCGCCCTGGCGCCACCGCCACCAGTCGCCACCGCGCCACCGGTGCGCGCGCTCAGCTACTCCTCGCTCGCCGAGTACGAGCGCTGCGGATACCGGTTCTACGCCGAGCGCGTCCTGCGGCTGCCGCCGCTCCCGGCTCCCGCCCGCGACGCTCCGGCCGCCTACCCCGCCGGCGCGCTCGGCGCGCTGGATCGCGGCACGCTGGTGCACGCGCTGCTCGAGCGACTCGACTTCCGCCGGCCCGTGCGCCCGACCGAGGCGATGATCGCCGAGGCGGCCCGTCGCTCCGGGCTGCCCGTTGCTCCCGCCGGGGAGGAGGCCGCCCAGGTGGCCGAACTGGTCGAGCGGTTCGCCGACGGCGAGGTGTGCCGGCGGCTGGCGCGTGCGACCGCGGTCCGGCGCGAGGCGCGCTTCAGGTTCCTGCTCGGAGGAGTCTTGATCGGCGGTGTGTTCGACGTGATCGCGCGCGAGCCCGGGGGCCGGACGCTCGTCGTCGACTACAAGACCGACCGCCTCGAGGGCGCCGACCCGCAGGCGCTCGCCGACCGCGCGTACGGGACCCAGCGGTTGGTGTACGCGCTGGCGGCGCTGCGCGCCGGGGCGACCGCGGTCGAGGTCATCCACACGTTCCTCGAGCGCCCGCAGCGGCCCGCGGTCGCCACCTTCAACCGCGACCAGGCGCCGGCGCTCCAGGAACGGCTCGCGGCGCTCGCGCGGGGCGTGCTCGAGCGGGACTTCAGGGTCACCGAGGTGCCGCAGCGCGCCGTGTGCGAGGGCTGTCCCGCCGAGGGCGGGCTGTGCTCGTGGCCGCTCGAGATGACGCGCCGCGAAGCCCCCGATCGGCTGTTCTGAGCCCTCCGCGCGAGTGGTAGGCTGCTCGCCGGGACCGGACCGCCGGCGTGGAGGTTGGGAAATGCGCACTTATCCGCGGATCGCAGCGGTCGTGTCCGTCGTCGCCGTCGCCGCGCTCGCCGTGCCTGCCGCGGCGGCCGCACAAACCGAGGCGACCTCGCCAACATCGCCGGTGAACCTCGCCACCCCGGTCGACTTCGGCGCCGCGAAGGCGGCTCCGGAGGCCACGGTCGTCCGCGGCAACGCGCGCTTCGAGGTCCTCGGCGACGGGCTGATCCGGATGGAGTATTCGCCGACCGCGACCTTCGAGGACGCGCCGACCGTGAATGCGGTGAACCGGCGATTCGAAGTGCCGCGGTATCGCGTCAGCGAGTCCCGCGGCTGGCTGACGATCACGACGTCGGAGGCCACGTTGCGCTACCGGCTCGGCTCCGGACCGTTCGGGCCGGACAACACCTCGGTGCGCCTGGCCGGCGGAGACACGGTCAGCCCGCAGTGGGAGAACGTGTGCCCGTTCGACCAGGTGTGCGATGCCGGCGCCGCCGCGCTGGCCGGCGGCGCGAACATCCAGACCAACCACGCCGGCTATCAGAGCATCGCCGGCTTCATCGGCGGCCTCGGCCAGGGAAGCGGCGCCGCCACGTGGAGCGTGCTCGGGGCGCCCGCCGGGCAGGCGTTGGTCACCTTGCGCTACGCCAACTACATCGGCGCGCTCGGAGGTCCCGCATCGCGCACGATCGACCTGACCGTGAACGGTACCGACGTCAAGACCCTGACGTTGGCGCCGACGAGCAGCTGGGACGACTGGAACACCGTCACCACGACGGTGCCGCTGAGTGCCGGCACCAACGCGGTGGGTGTCGTGTGCGCCGCGGCCGATAGCTGCAACGTCAATGTCGACACGCTGTCGGTCTCGCCGGCGGGCGCAACCGCGCCCTCGCAGCCCGATCTGCACTACCTGGGCGGCTACACCCGCGGGTTCGACACCGCGACCTACGGCCCGGGCTACAGCTGCCCGGCCGGTACCCCAACGGCGGCCCAGTGCACGGCCGCGCTGCCCGAGATGCATCCGGGAATCCTCGACCAGGCCGGCTACCGGCTCCTCGACGACAGTCAGAGCGCGGTCTGGACCGGGGACGGCTGGGTCGCGCCCCGGGCCGCCGGCGGCGACGTCCAGGACGGCTACCTGTTCGTGTACGGCCACGACTACCAGCAGGCGCTCGCGGACCTGAACCGCCTCACCGGCAACTCGCCGCTGCTGCCCGAGTACACGTTCGGCGTGTGGTTCTCGCGCTACTACGCCTACAGCACCTCCGACTACGAGAACACCCTCATCCCGGCCTTCCGGGCCAACCACGTCCCGCTCGACACGCTGTCGGTCGACACCAACTGGAAGTCGCCGAACGACTGGGACGGCTGGGAGTGGAACTCGTCCCTGTTCCCCGACCCTGCCGGGTTCCTGAACTACGCCAAGCAGCAGGGCATACACGTCACGCTGAACATCCACGCGAGCATCCAGGACAGCGATCCGCAGCTGGCTGCCACCGAGGCGCTCGCCGGCAACTCGCTGGCCGACAACACGTGCTTCAGCGGCGCGTGCAAGGTGTGGGACTGGAGCAGCGTCCCGCAGGCCGAGTCGTACTTCGCGCTGCACCAGCCGTTTGAGTCACAGGGCGTGTCGTTCTGGTGGCTCGACTGGTGCTGCGATGCGTCGACCGCGTCGAACCCGGGGGTCACCCCCGACAGCTGGATCAACCACCTGTACGCACAGGAGATGGCCAACAAGAACGAGCGCGGGTTCGTCCTGTCGCGTACCGGCAGCTCCTACCAGAACCCCGATGAGGTGTACCCGGCGGGGCCGTGGTCCGGCCACACCTCGACGCTGGCGTTCACCGGCGACACCTGGGGGACGTGGAACACGATGGCGTTGCAGGTCCAGCTGGCCGCCGACGAATCGAGCATCGACGAACCGTACGTCTCGGACGACATCGGCAGCTTTCTCGGGCCGCCCCCGGGGTCCGGGAACAACCCCGCCGACGCGTCCGACGATCCGGATGTGTACGCCCGCTGGGTGCAACTCGGGACCTTCCAGCCGATCCTCCGCCTGCACTCCTCCGCCGGCAACCGGCTGCCTTGGGACTACCCCCAGCCCGCGAACGACATCGCCGCGAACTTCCTGCGTCTGCGCGAGGCGCTCGTCCCCTACACCTACACGCTGGCCGACGAGTCGGTGCGGACCGGCCTGCCGATCAACCGTCCTCTCTACCTCGACTACCCCGACGAGCCGGCGGCGTACGCCAACCCGGGCGAGTACCTGTACGGGCCCGACGTGCTCGTCGCGCCGGTCACCACCCCGGGCACGGTGAGCACCGAGTCGGTGTGGTTCCCGCCGGGCCAGTGGACCGACTGGTTCACCGGCGCCACCTTCACCGGGCCCTCCGAGCAGACGCTGACGGTCCCGCTCGACCGGATGCCGGTATTCGTCAGGGCCGGCGGCATCATCCCCGAGCAGGCTCCGATGAGCCACGTCGGGGCCAAGCCCGACGCGCCCACGACCCTCCGGGTGTACCCGGGCGCTGCCGGCCAATTCTCGCTCTACGCCGATGCCGGCGACGGGACCGGCTATCAGCGCGGGCAGTACAGCCTCACGCGAATCGACTCCTGGTCCTCGCCCGGCCAAGGCCGGGTCACCCGCGTGAGCATCGGCCCCGCCGACGGCCGCTACCCGGGCGAGCCGAGCAGCCGGAGCTTCTCGGTCCGCCTCGAGCGCCTGACCGCGCCGAACGCTGTGCTCCTCGACGGACGGCGCCTGCGGGCGTCGGCCTGGCGCTACGACTCCGCCACCGACACCGTGATCGTGCCGGTCAATGGTCTCTCGGTGCGCGGCGCCGCGCTGATCACGGTGCGGGGCGCGACGGCGATCACCTCGCCCGAGCCCGCCGCGGTCGACCTCAGCGTCGATCCCTCGACTCCGCTGAGCCTGGCCCCGGGCTCGTCGACGACCGTCACGACCACCGAGCACAACGATGGTCCCGGCGACGCCAACCGGGTGTCGGTCACCCTGAGCGCCCCGTCCGGATGGACGGTCACGCCGTCCCCGCCGGTGCGTGCCGGCGACCTGAGCGACGGCGGCTCGGCCACCCAGTCGTGGACGGTGACCGCTCCCGCGGGCGCGACCTCGCCGGCGACAGCAACGCTGATCGCCACCGCGTCCTACCGGAGCGCCGGCCGAGCGGAGCGGGTGACCGCGAGTCAGCCGGGCCCGCCCACGCCGGCGCCGCTTCCGCCGCCGACGATCACCTCGACCTCGCCGGCCAATCCCGCCCCCGGTGACGCGGTCACCCTGACCGGCCAGAACTTCGGCTCGAGCCAGGGCTCGAGCTATCTGACCCTGGCCCAGGGTGGGACGAGCTGGGGCGCCCCCTACGACGGCGCGAAGGTGACGATCACGAACTGGAGCCAGGACTCGATCACGTTCGACCTGCCGCCGGACAGCCCGCCGTACCCGCTCGTGCCCGGTCAGGCGACGATCACGGTCACGGTGGCTGGCGCGACCTCGGCCGCGCAGACGCTGAACATCGCTGGGACGGTGGGGCCCGCGCCTTCGATCACCGCGGTGTCGCCCTCGAGCACAACCCCGGGGACCTCGGTCACGCTGACCGGGCAGAACTTCGGAGCCTCCCAGGGGTCGAGCTACCTGACGCTGGTCCAGGGCGGGACGAGCTGGGGGGCGCCGTACGACGGCGCGACGCTGACGATCAGCAGCTGGAGCCAGGACTCGGTCACATTCCAGCTGCCGCCCGACAGCGGGTCGTTCCCGCTCACTCCGGGGACGGCGACGGTGACGGTCACGGTGTCGGGTCAGGGATCCAACCCCGAGACGATCACGATCACGTCCTGACGACTACGGTCACATCCTGACGACTACGGTCACATCCTGAGCGACCCCGCCGGCGGTCAGAAGTCCTCGAACCGGACCTCGACCGACTCGCCCTCGTGGCGCTCCTCCACCTTGGCGAGCGCGCGCAGGGTGGCCTGGTCGGCGGGCGATTCGGGCGGCCCGAGCAGGCTGCGAGGCCACAGACGGCGCACCACGACCGTGTTGATCTCGGCCGCGTACACCGTCAGCTGCGCAATCAGGTGAAGCCAGACGAGCAGCCCGATGACGGTGGCGAACGTCCCGTACGTGTTGCTGGCGTGGCTGACGACGTGGTTGATGTAGATGCCGCCGACCAGCGAGAGGATCGTGAGGAACACGGCCCCCACGGCGGCGCCCAGCCACAGCGAGCGCGTGGGGATCGTGGCCGTGGTCAGGAACCGGAAGGCGGCCACGTACAGGCCGAAGTTGACCGCCAGCGTGAGCGCGTACCCGCCGACCTTGACCAGCGGCCCGCCGATCGCCGTCACGAGTCCTGTGAGCGAGGTCGAGACCACGAACAGGACTCCGAGAGTCACCAGCAGCAGCAGGCCCCGCAGTCGCGACCGGAGGAAGTCTGGCCGATCCTTGAACGGGACCGCCCAGATCCTGTTGAACGCGTTCTGCGCCGCGATCGTCACGCCCAGCCCGCCCCACAGCGCAGTGAGCAGCCCGATCACGAGCGCGGTGACCTTCCCGCTGAGTGCGTGCGACTGCAACTGGTCGCCGACGACGGGGAACTGGCCGAGCACGGAGGTCTTGACGTCGTCGTACAGCTCCGAGTTGTGCTGGAGCACGAACCCGAGGATCGTCGTGAACACCAGCAGCAGCGGGAAGATCGAGAAGAACGCGTAGTACGCGATCAGCGCGGCGAGGCTGCCGGCCTGGTCGTTGCCGAACTTCCTGACCACGGCCATCGGGACCGCCCACGCCGGGTGCCGCTGCTGGTAGCGGTCAAACACTCGGATGGGACGAAGGAGATCCACGCTTGTCGAGGTCCTACCCGACGAAAATGCGGAGAAGCGTGGCCGTATAGTGACGGCGGTGGCAGCTGTACGCGCGAGCGGCCTCGTCAAGCGGTTCGAGACGACGATCGCGGTGGATCGGGTCGACCTGACCGTGGAAGAAGGAGAGGTACGCGGGCTGCTCGGCCCAAACGGGGCCGGCAAGACCACGCTGCTCCGGCTGCTGTTCGGCCTCGTCGGCCCCGACGAGGGCGAGATCGAGCTGTTCGAGCGCCCGCTGGGCGCGTCGGACACGATCAACCTCGACGGGGTCGCCGGGTTCGTCGAGGAGCCGACGTTCTACCCGTATCTGCCCGGGCGGGCGAACCTCGAGCTGTTCGCCGAGCTCGACGGCGGCGCGTCGCGGATCCGGATCGACGAGGTGCTGGAGCAGGTCGGGCTCGACAAGCGCGGTGGCGACAGGGTGAGCGGCTACTCGACCGGCATGCGCCAGCGCCTTGGGATCGCGGCCGCGCTGCTGCGCTCACCACGGCTGCTGCTGCTCGACGAGCCGACGAGCGGCCTCGACCCGGCGGGGGCGCGCGACATGGGCCGCCTCGTGCGCCGGCTCGCCGCCGAGGGCACCGCGGTGCTGCTCTCGAGCCACCTGATCGGAGACCTCGAGAACGTGTGCGACTCGTTCACGGTGCTCCGCCACGGCAAGGTGGTGTGGAACGGAAGCGCCCAGCAGCTCCGCGACCAGGCCCCGGGGTCGGCGTACCGGCTGGTGACCAGCGACGACGCCCGCGCGCTCGAGATCGCCGAGCAGCATCCGAGTGTGCACGCGACCCAGTCGCCCACCGGCGAGCTCCGGCTCGCGGTTCAAGGGCGCGTCGACGCCTACGTGCTCGACCTCGGCCACGCGGACATCGCGGTTCGCCGGCTCGAGCTGGTCGTGAGCCCGCTCGAGTCGATGTTCTTCGCGCTCACGAGCGACGTCGAACTCGACCCGGCCGCGCTGACCGAGCTGATCGAAGCGGCGCTGGCGGAGACGTGAGCGCGACCCACGCTCTCCGGCCCGGCGAGGCGATTCCGGGCCCCGCGCCCCGGGCGCACGGTGGCGTCTGGCACGTCTACCGGACCGAGCGGCGCAAGCTGTCCACGCAGCTGTCGACCCGGTTGCTGGCCCTGTTCTGCATCCTCGGCCCGTTCGCGTTCGCCGGGGTGCTCAAGATCCAGACCGGCAGCCCGGCGGACACGCTGTTCGGGGTGTGGGTCCACCAGTCGGGGCTCGCGCTGTCGCTGGTCGTGCTCTCGTTCTGCGGCTCGTGGGGGTTCCCGGTGCTCGCGGGCGTGCTCTGCGGGGACATCTTCGCGTCCGAGGACCGCTACGGGACCTGGAAGATGGTGCTCACCAGATCCTCGACGCGGCGGGATCTGTTCGCCGGCAAGCTGCTCGCGGCGTTCACGTTCTCGATCGGGCTGCTCGTGCTGCTCGCGGTCTCGAGCCTCGCGGCGGGGCTGCTGCTGATCGGCGACGGCGCGCTCGTCGACCTGAGCGGCCGGACGCTGTCGACCGGGCACGGCCTGGTGCTGGTGCTCGTGGCGTGGCTGCTCAACGTGCTGCCGATGCTCGCGTTCACGAGCCTCGCGGTGCTGCTCTCGATCGCCACCCGCAACGGCATCGTCGGCGTAGTCGGACCGGCGCTGATCGACCTCGTGATGCAGCTGCTGCTGCTGGTCGGGTCGGGCGTCTGGCTCCACCTGCTGCTGGCCTCCTCGGCGTTCCAGGATTGGTACGCGCTGTTCACCTCCCACCCGTACTTCGGGCCGCTGGTCGTCGCGTGCATCGTCAGCGTGATCTGGATCGTCGCCTCACTGGCCGGGTCGTGGCTGCTCATCCGCCGGCGCGACTACGCCGGCACGGCGGTCAGCCGCCGTCCGGGCTGGGTGGTGCCGGTCCGCGTCGCGGTCGGGACGGCCGCGCTGGTCGCGTTCCTGGCCATCGCGAGCAACTGGGGCCCGGCCGGCGACACCGCCGCGAGGCTGAAGGCGAGCATCAACCCCTCGTTCAACAACCTGACGATCCTCCAGCAGCGCGAGCTCGGCCGGACGGTCGCGCCCGGGGCCAAGCTCACCGTGCTGACGAACTGCAGCCGGCGCGCCGCCACCCCGACCGGCCCGGGCGACTGGATCTGCACGCTCGACGTGTTCATCCCCCAGCCGGGCGCCGAGCCGTTCAACCAGACGCCGGTCACCTACGACGTGAGCGTCCAGTCGAACGGGTGCTACAAGGCCGAGTCGCCGCCGTCGTTCGTCGGACAGCAGACGATGAAGGACGCCGCCGGCAACTCGGTCGTCAACCCGTTGTTCGTGATCTACGGCTGCTTCAACCCGCTGTAGCGCGCACGGCTGCTTCAGCCGGCTGCGCCGGCCTCGACGGCCAGCAGCAGCCGCTTGCGGTCGAGCCCGCCGGTGTAGCCGCCGAGGCCGCCGCCCGAGTGCAGGATGCGGTGGCAGGGGACGACGATCGGGATCGGGTTCGAGCCGAGCGCGTTGCCGGCGGCGCGGAACGCCCGCTCGTTGCCCGCCTCCGTGGCGACCTGTTTGTAGGTCGCGGTGCCGCCATACGGGATCCGGCTGGTGGCCTCGAGCACGCGCCGGGCGAAGCCGCGCGTCAGCTGCCAGTCGAGCGGGAGGTCGAATTGCCGGCGCCGTCCGGCGAAGTACTGGTCGAGCTCGCGGCGCGGATCGTCGAGCCGCCGGGGCGCGGCCAGCACGCGCGGCGAGACCTTGGTCGCGAGCTCTTCGAGGACCTCTTCCCCGTCCTCGAAGTCGACGTACGCCAGTCTCACGAGCCCGTGGGGGGTAGCGGCCAGCAGCAGCGTCCCCAGCGGGGAGTCGAGCGTGGCGTAGGCGACGTCGAGCAGCCCCGCGGCGGCGGCGGCGTCGGTCAGGTCGGGCAGTTTCGGGGGAGCCGGCGCGGTCCGCCGCAGCTCGTGTTCGATGCTCATTGCTCGTACTCCGTTCGCAGTCTTTTCAATGCCTCGTGGACGTTGCGGCGGGCCGCGTCCTCGCTCGTGCCCATCACGGCCGAGATCTCGTCGTAGCCGGCGTCGGCGACGTAGCGCAGCGCGAGCGCGGTCCGCTGCTTGGTGGGGAGTTCGCGGACGAGCGACCACAGGCCCTCGTCCGGCTGTTCTCGAGGGGTCGCGCGCGGGTCCGAGGTCTCCGGGACGTTGCCGGCGAGCACCGGCGCGCGGCGTCTGGCCCGCACGTGGTCGATCGCCTTGCGGTGGGCGACCGTGAAGATCCAGGAGCGCAGGTTCGACGCGTCGCGCAGTTTCGGATAGGCGCGCAGCGCCGCCACCCACGTCTCCTGGTAGCAGTCGTCGGCGTCCGTGCGGCCAACGGTGGCGATCAGGAACCGGTGGACATCGCGGCCGTGGTCGTCGAGAAGCTGCTGGAAAGGCGGAAGATTCACCGCTGATGGAACGCGCCGGCGTGGCATCTCGTGAGATCTTCGCGGACGCGGGCACCGGCAATACCGCGGTCAGCGCTTGATCCGCACAGACGTTCGCTATACAAGTCTCTATATGGCTCGAGCGATCTGGTCAGGCGCGATCAGCTTCGGACTGGTCAACGTGCCCGTCAAGCTGTACAGCGCCACCTCACCGAAGTCCGTCCGCTTCAACCAGCTGTCGAGCAAGACCGGTGCTCGCATCCGGCAGAAGCGGGTCGATCCGACGACCGACGAGGAAGTGCCCTACGAGGACATCGTCAAGGGCTACGAGATCACGCCCGATCGCTACGTGGTGATCAGCGACGAGGAGCTCGACGCGCTGGATCCCAAGGCAACGCAGAACGATCGACATCGAGGAGTTCGTCGACCAGGCCGAGATCGACCCGATCTACTACGACCACAACTACTATCTCGCGCCGACCGCCGGCGGAGCCAAGGCCTACCGGCTGCTGCTCGACGCGATGCGCGAGTCGGGCAAGATCGGGATCGGACGGGTGGTGCTGCGGTCAAAGCAGCAGCTGGCGGCGCTCAGGCCGACGGGCGACGCGCTCGCGCTGACCACGATGCTGTGGGGCGACGAGGTGCTCTCGCCCGACCGGCTCGACGAGCTCGAGGCGGTCGAGGACGCACCCGCGAGCGACCGCGAGCTGAAGATGGCCGAGCAGCTGATCGATTCGCTGTCGGCCGAGTTCGAGCCCTCGAAGTTCCACGACGAGTACCGCGAGCGAGTGCTCGACCTGATCGAGCGCAAGGCCGCCGGCGAGGAGATCGCGGTCCAGCCGGAGACCGAGGAGCCCGCCGCGGCACCCGATCTGATGGCCGCGCTCGAGGCCAGTCTGGCCGCCGTGCGGTCGGGCGACGAAGACGCGCCGAAGCCGCGCGAGCGCTCGTCCGCGAAGTCGGGCGACGGCGACGGCGCCGGCAAATCGCGCAGCAAGGCCAAGGCGAAGACTTAACACGAAGGGCTCCGGTCCAGGGAGGGGCAGGCGCCGGCGGGTCAAGGGCCCGGCGTCCGCCCGATTAGCTTCGCAGCTATGGCGCACGGGTCGCGGATTCGCGCTGGTACATTTCGGCGTCCAGTCTGCAGCCGTCTGTGTTCCGCCCTCACCCTCCTCCATGTACCGACGCATCGCTCCCCCAGGGGCCACTGGCCTCTACGACCCCGCCAACGAGCACGATGGCTGCGGCATCGCGCTCGTGGCCAAGCTATGGGGCGAGGCGAGTCATGCGGTCGTCGAAAAAGCCCTGGATGCGCTGGAAAATCTCGAGCATCGCGGCGCCGAGGGCGCGGACCCGAACACGGGCGACGGCGCCGGCATCCTGCTCCAGATTCCTGACGGCTTCCTGAGGGCCGCGGTCGCCGGCGTCGAGCTGCCGCCGCGCGGTCGGTATGGGGTCGGGGTGTGCTACCTGCCCAACGACGAGGAGCGTCGAGCGGTCCTCGAGCAGCTGATCGAGGACACGATCGAGGCCGAGGGGCAGCGCGCGATCTGGTGGCGCGATGTGCCGATCGACGAGCGCCACGTGGGCGAGACGGCGCAGCTGTCGGCGCCGGTGATCCGCCAGGTGCTGATCGCGGCGTCGGACAAGATCGCCGACCAGGACGAGTTCGAGCGCAAGCTGTATGTGATCCGTCGTGTGATCGAGCGGGCGGCGGGCCGGGATCTGGCGCTGCCCAGCTTCAGCAGTCGCACGATGATCTACAAGGGGATGCTGACCGCGCCGCAGCTCCCGCGGTACTTCACCGATCTCCGGGACCCGCGGGTCGCGAGCCGGCTTGCGCTCGTGCACTCGCGGTTCAGCACGAACACGTTCCCGAGCTGGGAGCTCGCGCACCCGTACCGGATGATCGCTCACAACGGCGAGGTGAACACGCTGCGGGGCAACGTCAACTGGATGCGGGCGCGGGAGTCGCAGCTCGCCTCCGAGCTGTTCGGCGACGACCTCGAGAAGGTGATCCCGGTCGTCCGCGAGGGCGGGTCGGACTCGGCGATCTTCGACAACGTGCTCGAGCTGCTCGTGCTCAGCGGCCGCTCGATCCCGCACGCGGTGATGATGATGGTCCCCGAGGCCTACCGGACGCGCCGGGACCTCGATCCGGACGTCAAGGGCTTCTACGACTTCCATTCCTGCCTGATGGAGCCGTGGGACGGCCCGGCAGCGGTCGTGTTCACAGATGGGCGTGTCGCCGGCGCGGTGCTCGACCGCAACGGGCTGCGCCCGGGTCGGTGGATCCAGGACACCGAGGGCTACGTCGTGCTCGCCTCGGAGACCGGCGTGATGACCGTCGCTCCCGAGCACGTCCAGCGCAAGGGGCGCCTGGCCCCGGGCAAGGTGTTCCTGCTCGACCTCGAGGAGGGGAAGATCATCGAGGACGAGGAGGTCAAGCGCCGCGTCGCCCGCCGCCAGCCGTACGGCGAGTGGTACGAGCGCTCGGTCGTGCACATCGACGATCTCCCCGATCGCGACCCGCGCACGCCAAGGATCGAGCCGCTGCGCTCCAAGCAGCTCGCGTTCGGCTACTCGCAGGAGGACCTGCGAATGATCATCGCGCCGATGGCGACCAAGGCCGAGGAGCCGGTGGCGAGCATGGGGAACGACGCCGCGCTCGCGGTGCTGTCCGATCGCCAGCCGCCGCTGTTCGCGTATTTCAAGCAGCTGTTCGCGCAGGTCACGAACCCGCCGATCGACCCGATCCGCGAAAGCGTGGTGATGTCGCTGCAGGCAGGCGTGGGCGCCGAGGTCAACCTTCTGAACGAGAACCCCGAGCAGGCCCACCAGCTCGTGATGGATCAGCCGATCCTCCGCAACCACGAGCTCGAGAAGCTCCGCCAGGTCTCGCACGAGATCTTCTTCGCGGCCACGCTCGACATCACCTGGCCGATCGAGCAAGGGTACGGGGGGATGGAGGCGCGGCTCGAGGCGCTGTGCGACGAGGCGGCTCGGTACGTCGACAACGGCGCGAACATCCTGATCCTGTCCGACCGCAACCTCGGCGCCGAGCGTGTGGCAACCCCGTCGCTGCTGGCGGTCGCGGCGGTCCACCACCATCTGGTGCGCATGGGGACCCGGTTGAGGACAGGACTCGTGATCGAGTCCGGCGAGCCACGCGACATCCACCACATGGCGACGCTGATCGGCTACGGCGCCGCCGCGATCAACCCGTACGTGATGTTCGAGTCGCTCGACGAGCTCGCGGACCGGTCACTCCTGCCCGAGGACCTCGGGCGCGAGGAGGCCGAGAAGCGGATCGTCAAGGCGATCGGCAAGGGGCTGATGAAGACGATCTCGAAGATGGGGATCTCGACGATCCAGTCCTACTGCGGCGCCCAGATCTTCGAGGCGGTCGGGCTCGAGCGGGCGCTGATCGACAAGCACTTCACGGGCACGGCGTCGCGGATCGGCGGGATCGGGCTCGAGGCGCTCGCGCAGGAGGCGATCGAGCGCCACTTCCGCGCGTATCCGCGGACCGATCGAGACGTGCTTCCGGTCGGCGGCGTGCTCCAGTGGCGGCGCAACGGCGAGCTCCACGTGTGGAACCCGGACACGATCGCGAACCTCCAGCACGCCGTCTCGGAAAGGAACGGCGAGAGCGGGAACGGTGACGCGCGCAAGACGTACGCCGAGTACGCCCGCCTGGCCAACGAGGATTCGGTCCGCCGCGGATTGCTGCGCGGGCTGATGACGTTCCGGCTCGCCGAGGATCCGGTGCCGCTCGACGAGGTCGAGCCGGCGACGTCGATTGTCAAGCGGTTCACGACCGGCGCGATGTCGCTGGGGGCGCTCGGGCGCGAGGCCCACGAGACGCTCGCGATCGCGATGAACCGCATCGGCGCGCGCTCCAACACCGGCGAGGGCGGGGAGGACCCCTCGCGTTACGAGCCCGACGCGAACGGGGATCTGCGGCGCTCGGCGATCAAGCAGGTCGCCTCGGGCCGGTTCGGTGTAACGGTCCACTATCTGGTCAACTGCGACCAGCTTCAGATCAAGATGGCCCAGGGCGCGAAGCCCGGCGAGGGCGGGCAGCTGCCCGGCCACAAGGTCGACGACTACATCGCGCGGATCCGCAACTCGACCCCCGGCGTCGGGCTGATCTCTCCGCCGCCCCACCACGACATCTACTCGATCGAGGACCTCAAGCAGCTGATCTACGACCTGCGCTGCGCCAACCCCACCAGTTCCGTGTCGGTGAAGTTGGTTAGTGAAGTGGGCGTGGGGACGGTCGCGGCGGGCGTCGCCAAGGCCAACGCCGACCACGTCACGATCGCCGGCCACGACGGTGGCACCGGCGCCTCGCCCCAGTCCTCGGTGCAGGGAGCCGGGGTGCCGTGGGAGATCGGGCTGGCCGAGACTCAGCAGACGCTGCTGTTGAACGACCTGCGCACCCGGATCACGATCGAGGTCGACGGCGGGATGCGGACCGGCCGCGACGTGATCGTGGGCGCCCTGCTCGGCGCCGACGAGTTTGGCTTCTCGACCGCGCCGCTGATCGCGATGGGTTGCATCATGATGCGGGTCTGCCACCTGAACACGTGCCCGGTTGGGATCGCGACCCAGGATCCCGAGCTGCGCAAGCGCTTCCGCGGCACCCCCGAGCAGGTCGTGAACTACCTGATGCTCGTGGCGGAGGAGGTGCGCGAGATCATGGCCTCGCTCGGCGTGCGCCGCTTCGAGGATCTGATCGGCCGCAGCGACCTGCTCGACACGGACCGTGCAATCGACCACTGGAAGGCCAGCCGCGTCGACCTGACGATGGTGCTCGACTCGCCGGACCTGCCGCCCGGGACGCCTCGCCGGCGGACGCGGGCGCAGCAGCCGGTGCTCGACGACGCGCTCGACTGGGAGCTCTTGCGGCGCTGCGCGCCGGCGCTCGACGGGCGCGAGCGGGTCAAGCTCGGCCCGATCCCCGTGAGAAACGTGAACAGGACCGTCGGCGGGATCCTGAGCGGGGAGATCGCGCGCCGGTACGGCGCGGTTGGCCTGCCTTACGGATCGATCGAGATCTCGTTCAGCGGGTCGGCCGGGCAGAGCTTCGCCGCCTGGCTCGCGCCCGGGATCGTGTTCTCGCTGCGGGGCGAGACGAACGACTACGCCGGTAAGGGCCTGTCCGGCGGGGTCGTGTCGGTGCGCCCGCCGGAGAAGCACAACTTCCGCGCCGAGGAGAACATGATCGTCGGCAACACGGTGCTGTACGGCGCCACCGCCGGCCGGGCGTTCTTCCGCGGCTTGGCCGGCGAGCGCTTCGCGGTTCGGAATTCAGGTGCCAGCGCGGTCGTCGAAGGGGTGGGCGACCACGGCTGCGAGTACATGACCGGCGGTCGCGTGGTCGTGCTCGGGCGCACCGGCCGGAACTTCGCCGCCGGGATGAGCGGCGGGATCGCGTACGTGTACGACATCGACCGGCGGTTCGAGGGACGCTGCAACCTCGAGCTGGTGGACCTCGAGGAGCTCTCGGACGAGGACGAGACGCTCGTCCGGGATCTGATCTCCGAGCATGCCGCGCGGACGGGGTCGATCGTCGCCCGCAACGTGCTGGCCTCCTGGGACCGCGGTGCCGGCGAGCGGATGGTCAAGGTGATGCCGCGCGACTACAAGCGCGCGCTGGCCGAGCAGGAGGAGCGCGAGCCGGCGGTCTCGAGCTGATGGGGGAGCTCGGCGCTTTCCTGAAGATCCACCGGGTCGGATTCGAGAAGCGCGATCCGGAGCAGCGGGTCCACGACTACAAGCAGTATTTCGGGCTCCAGCCGGACGCCGAGCTGCAGCGTCAGGGGGCTCGCTGTATGGACTGCGGCGTCCCGTTCTGCCACGAGGGGTGCCCGTTAGGGAACCTGATCCCGGATTGGAACGACCTCGTCTACCGCGGCAAGTGGCGCGAGGCGATCGACCAGCTCCACGCCACCAACAACTTCCCGGAGTTCACTGGCCGGATCTGTCCCGCCCCGTGCGAGTCGGCGTGCGTGCTCGCGGTCAACGACGACCCGGTGACGATCGAGCAGATCGAGCTCGCGATCGCCGAGCGCGCGTTCGACGAGGGCTGGATTGTCCCCAACCCGCCACCGCGGAGGACCGGCAAGACCGTCGCGGTGATCGGGTCCGGGCCGGCCGGCCTCGCGGTTGCCGACGAGCTCAACCGCTGCGGGCACACCGTGACCGTGTTCGAGCGCGACGAGGGTCCAGGGGGGATGATGCGCTTCGGCGTTCCCGACGCCAAGCTCGAGAAGCAGGTCATCGACCGCCGGGTGGACATCCTCGCCGGCGAGGGGATCGAGTTCGTCTACAACACCGACGTGGGCGGGGCGGTCTCGGTGCAGGAGATCAAGGACCGGCATGACGCCCTGGTGGTCGCGACCGGCTCGCGCGTACACCGCGACCTCGACGCGCCGGGCCGCAGCCTCAGCGGAATCCACTTCGCGATGGATTACCTGTACCAGCGCAATCGGTGGGTGGCTGCATTCGAAGGGCGGCCATCGCGCGCCCCCGAGCCCGGCACCGAGATAAGCGCCGCCGGGAAGAGGGTGATCGTGGTCGGCGGTGGCGACACGGGCATGGACTGCATCTCGAACTCGCATCGCGAGGGCGCCGCGGGCGTTGTACTGCTCGATGTCTACGCCGCGCTTCCCGAGAGCGGGCGGGAGGCCAGCCACCCGTGGCCGCTGCCACCGAAGCGCACACTGTCCACGTACGCGCTCGACGAGGGCGGCAAGCGGCGATGGGGCACGGAGGTGACCGGGTTCGGCGGGCGCGACGGCCGCGTCAGCCACGTGTACGCGCGGAAGGTGACCGGCACCTCGTCGCGCGACCTGACGCCGGTACCCGGCAGTGAGTTCGTGCTCGAGGCCGATCTCGTGCTGATCGCGATCGGGTTCGAGGGGCCCGAGCGCGCCGGCCCGATCGAGCAGCTCGATCTCGAGCTCGACAAGCGCGGGAACATCCGCACGGAGATGACCTACCGCAGCTCGACGAAGGGCGTGTACGCGTGCGGCGACGCGCGGATCGGCCAGTCGCTGATCGTTACCGCGATCGCCGAGGGGCGCAAGTGTGCACGCGTCGTCAACAACGATCTCGGCGGCAGCCCGATGGACGCCGACCGCGAGATGCTGGCGATCGGCGCCTGGAGCGGTGAGGCCGACCGAACGCTGCGCCACGAGGCCGAGGCGGCCGGAACGGTCAGGGCGGGCGAGGAGTTCTTCACCGGCCCGGGGGCCCAGGGGCGCTGAGCGCCGGCGACTTCGCACCGGTATCCGGTCGACTGAGAAATAGATCCGAATCGACGTTCGAAACCAACGCGAACCCAGCCCCGCGTTTCGCCTCCGCTTGCGGCGGGAATGCTAGTGTTAGAGCGCGATTCGCGTGGTGGAGCGGCCTGCGGAGCAAATTTTGGTTTAGAAAAGGCTTGGGACGGGGAAACTCGCCCCTGTCGGTCAGGGAACTGCGCCCCCACTTCCCTGACTCTCCGGGGGACCCAGATGGATCTGGGTCCCCCGGGCTTTTTAATTGGACGTTATGCCAGCGCTAGCGGCAGCGGCGGTGACGGCGGCGAGCGGCCAGCACCACGCCTCAGTCGGATCGACGGTCACTCAGCTGCTCGACTCGGCGGGGACGTTCTTCTCCCAGCTGGCGAGCCTCAACTGGTTCTCGCTGTTGATCGGACTCGCGCTCTATGCGCTGTATCTCTGGCTGCGCTCGCGCGCGCTTTTCAACGCGCTGCGGGCGGCGTACCCGGGCCAGCCGATCCGGTGGCGCGACGTGTGGGGCGCGTACATGGTCGGCTACGCGATCAACAACGTGTTCCCGTTGGGCGGCGGGAGCATCGCGCAGCTGTACCTGACCCGGGTCGCGATCCCGGAGAGCTCCTACCCGACCGTCGCCTCCGCGCTCTCGACCGGCGTGATCTTCGACTGGGTCATGGGTCTGCTCGTGATGTGCTTCGCGTTCACCCAGGGGGTGTTCCCCAAGCCGCCTGACTTCTCGAAGCTGCCGGCGTTCGACATCAGCTTCTTCGCGTCGAACATGCGCTTCACGCTGTTCCTACTGACGGTCCTGGGGATCGCGTTCCTGATCGCGTTCGCGCTCCTGTCGGCGCGCGTCAAGGCGTTCTGGGATCGGGTCCGGCAGGGGTTCACGATCCTGCACGATTGGCGGCGCTACCGGCGGGAGATGGCGAGCTGGCAGTTCGCGAGCTGGATCGCGCGATTCGCGTCGTACTGGTTCTTGTTGGACGCGTTCCACATCGGCGGATCGGTCCGCAACGCGCTGCTGGTGCTCGCCGTGCAGGTGGTCGCCTCGGTGTTCCCGTTCACGCCGGGCGGCGCCGGGGTTCAGCAGGCGCTGCTGCTCACGATCTTCACCCACAACCCGTACGTCGCCTCGTTCTCGGTCGGGCAGCAGATCGCGACCGCGGTGCTGACCTCGGTGCTCGGGTTCGCTGCGCTCGTGCTGATCTTCCGCTTCAAGAGCTTCCGGGAGGTGATCGCGCGGGGGAAGGCACACCGGCGCGACGACGGGACGGACCGGAGCGACGAGGCCGCGGACCCGAGCGACGAGAGTGTGGGCCGGACCGACGAGGGCATGGCGGTGAAGGCTTGACGCCTCCGGCCGGCGGCTCGTTACTCTCGTCAGGTGGCAGGCCTACCGAGCGCGTGCGTGATCGGCGCCGGCTCGTCGGGAATCGCTGCGGTGAAGGCCCTGCACGAGCGCGGCATACCGGTTGAATGCTTCGAGAAATCCGATCGCGTCGGCGGCAACTGGGTGTTCGCCAACAAGAACGGGATGTCGTCGGCGTACCGCTCGCTCCACGCCAACACCTCGCGCGAGCGGATGGAGTACTCGGACTTCCCGATGCCGGACTCGTATCCGGACTTCCCACACCACACCGCGATCGCGCAGTACTTCTCCGACTACGTCTCGCATTTCGGTCTCGCCGACTCGATCACGTTCGACACCGGGGTCGAGCGGGCGGTCCGGGGCCCCGATGGGGTGTGGACGGTCACGCTCGACACGGGCGACTCGCGCCGGTACGACGCGCTGCTCGTCGCCAACGGTCATCACTGGGATCCGCGGTGGCCCGAGCCGCCGTACCCGGGGCGATTCGACGGCGAGCAACTGCATTCGCACCACTACGTCGACGCGAGCGGCTTTCGGGACCGGAACGTGCTCGTCGTCGGGATCGGGAACAGCGCGATGGACATCGCGGTCGAGTCGAGCTTCGTGGCGCGCCGGACGTGGCTGTGCGCCCGGCGCGGCGCCCACGTCGTCCCCAAGTATCTGTTCGGGCGCCCGCTCGACCAGATCGCGG
This sequence comes from uncultured Solirubrobacterales bacterium, assembly GCA_963770615.1. GTDB lineage: Bacteria > Actinomycetota > Thermoleophilia > Solirubrobacterales > Solirubrobacteraceae > Palsa-465. The sequence goes on from CAVYQJ010000005.1 coordinate 176,142, forward strand.
TGAGCCCGCTCTCACCGCTCGTTCCGTTCGGGATCCGGCGCGCGTTGTTCGGCGCGCTGTACCGGATCGCAGTCGGCCGGGTCGAGGACTACGGCCTTCCCGCGCCCGACCACCGGCTGCTCGAGGCCCATCCGACGGTGTCGGCGGACTTCCTCGGCCGGATCGCCCAGGGCGAGGTGACGTGGAAGCCGGGGATCGAGTCGCTTCAGGGGGGACGGGTCCGGTTCGCCGACGGGACGCTCGAGCCGGTCGACGTGATCGTCTGGTGCACGGGCTACAAGGTGACGTTCCCGTTCTTCTCCGATGGGTTCATCTCGGCCCCCCGTAATGAGTTGCCGCTCTACCGGCGCGTGTTCAAGCCGGGCATCGACAACCTGTTCTTCATCGCTTTATTGCAGCCGCTCGGTGCGACGATGCCGCTGGCCGAGGCGCAGGGGCGGTGGGTGGCGGCGTACCTGCGCGGCGAGTACCGGCTGCCGGCGGTGGCCGAGATGGAGGCTGATATCGAGCGCGAGGTGTCGCGGATGCGCCGGCGGTACGTCGCGTCGCCCCGCCACACGATGGAGGTCGATTTCGACGACTACCTGTTCGCGCTGCGGCGCGAGTTGAAGGCCGGGACGCGGCGGGCGCGCGAGGCGGGCTTCCGGCTTCCGGTGGCGGCCGTGGCTTCCTCGTCCGTGGCGGCGGGTCGGCAGGCAAACGCTGGCGATACAGCGAACGTGTGACTGTGTTGGTAGGAATGATGATTGGGTTGCGATTGCGTTGCGGCGCGCGCGGCGGAGATCCGTGGCCTGCGATACGGTCGGCGGCGTGATGTCCAGCAGTGCAGGGCAAGCCCTGCCATCGATGCTCGAGCAGCCGTCGGCTTCGGCGATGCTCCGTCTGGTCATCACCGGGTCGGTCGACGACGGCAAATCGACGCTGATCGGCCGGCTGCTGTACGACGCCAAGCAGATTCTCAACGACCAACTCGAGGCCCTGCACGCGGCGTCCGAGCGCCGCAACGGCGAGCGCGGACTCGACCTGTCGCTGCTGACCGACGGCCTGCGGGCCGAGCGCGAGCAGGGGATCACGATCGACGTCGCCTATCGGTACTTCCAGACCCCCCACCGGAAGTTCATCATCGCCGACACCCCGGGGCACGAGAGCTACACGCGCAACATGGTCACGGGCGCCTCGACCGCCGACGTCGCGGTGCTCCTGATCGACGCCCGCAAGGGCGTGGTCGAGCAGACCCGCCGCCACGCGTTCATCGCGTCGCTGCTCGGGATCCGGCACCTGGTCGTGTGCGTCAACAAGATGGACCTGGTCGGCTACGCGCAGCTTCGGTTCGAGCAGGTCGAGCAGGAGTTCCGGGAGTTCTGCGCGCGGCTGGAGGCGACCGACGTGACCTTCATCCCCACGTCGGCCGTCCACGGCGAGAACATCGTCGAGCGCTCCCAGCAAATGCCCTGGTACCAGGGCCCGGCGCTGCTGTACCACCTCGAGCACGTCCACATCTCCTCGGACCGGAACCTGATCGATTGTCGGTTCCCGGTGCAGTGGGTGGTCCGGCCGGGCCCGGGCGCTCGCACGAGTGATCCCGACTATCGCGGCTACGCGGGTCAGATCGCGGCCGGCGTGTTCCGCGCCGGCGATCCGGTGGTCGTGCTCCCCGGTGGCGAGGAGACCCGCATCGCCTCGGTCGAGACCTCGGGTGGAGAGCTTGAGGAGGCGTGCGCGCCGATGTCGGTCACGATCCGCCTCGACGGCGACCTCGATATCTCGCGCGGGGACATGATCTGCCGCCCACACAACCGGCCGACGGTCGACCGCCACCTCGAGGCGATCGTGTGCTGGATGGGCGAGGACCCGGCGGTGCCCGGGGGCACATACGCGATCAAGCACACGACCCGCACGGCGCGCGCGATCGTCGAGCAGGTCCGCTACCGGATCGACGTCAACACGCTGCGCCGCGACCCGAATGCGACGGGGCTGGGGATCAACGACATTGGCCGGGTCAGGCTCCGCACGACGGTCCCGATCATCTTCGACGAGTACCGCCGCAACCGCACCACCGGGAGTTTCATCCTGATCGACGAGGTCACGAACGGCACGGTCGGCGCCGGCATGATCATCGAGGCGCACATCGAGCGCCCCGAGTCCCAGCGCGCCGACGTGGTCTGGGATCGCAGCCGGCTCGCGCGGGGGGCCCGGTGGGAGCTGCTCGGACAGCGCGGCGCCACCGTGTGGCTGACCGGCCTGCCGGCCTCCGGCAAGTCGACGATCGCGGCGGCGCTGGAGGAGCGGATCGCGCGGGAGGGCTACCGGGCGTACCGGCTCGACGGGGACAACCTCCGGTACGGGCTCAACAGCGATCTCGGCTTCGAGCCCGGCGACCGAGCCGAGAACATCCGCCGGGTGGCGCACGTCGCCAGCCTGTTCGCGGACTCGGGGACGATCGCCATCGTCAGCGTGATCAGCCCGTACGAGGTCGACCGGCAGGTCGCGCGCAGCATCCACGAGGGTGGCGAGCTCGAGTTCCTCGAGGTGTTCGTCAACACCCCGCTGTCGGAATGCGAGCGGCGCGACCCGAAGGGGCAGTACGCGCGGGCTCGGGTCGGGAAGATCACCGGGTTCACCGGGGTGGACGCGCCGTACGAGCGGCCGCGGGATGCGGACGTCGAGCTCCGTCCGTGCGAGCAGCCGCTCGAGGAGGTCGTAGAGCAGCTGGTGGCGGAGCTGCGACGGCGAGGCGTGTTGGGGGATCCGCGCTAGGTCATCGCCGGCGGGTCGCGACTGCGACGTCGGAGGGTCCTCGCGCTAGCCCGCGATCGGGCCGAGTGACGGCTCGCGCCCGTACGTGCTGAACGCGCGAAACCTCGAGAACAGGCGGTGGGCCGGCCCGTGGAAGTCTGAGGAGCCGGTGCTGAGCAGCCCGAGCTCGGCACAGCGGTCGGCGAGCAACTCGGCCTGCTCTCGGGTGTGGGTGGCGTAGAAGCACTCGACGCCGTCGAGTCCCCATCCCCGGAAGCGGTCGATCGTCTCGAGCACCTCGGGCGGCGTCCTTGACGTCCCAGAACGGGTGCGCCCACACCGCGACTCCGCCGGCGTCGTGGATCGCGGCGATCGACTCGCTGACGGTCGGTTTCGTGCGGGGCTTGAACGCCGGCTTGCCGTCGATCAGGTAGGCCTCGAGGAACGCCGAGCGCTCATCGAGACCTTCAGAGCGGAGGCGCTCCGAATTTCCCGGGTGGCGCACGACCGCGTCGGCGAGGTGGGGGCGGCCGATCGTCTTGCCCTCGGCCTTGCGCCGCTCTAGCTCGGACTCGTCGACCTCGTACCCGAGCTCGCGCAGGGCGGCTGCCATCGCGTCGGCGCGCCGCTCGCGATCGTCGCGCCAGGAGCGCAACCGCTCGCGCAGCACCTCGTCGTTGTGATCGACGACATAGCCGAGCACGTGCAGATCCTGCTGATCGCGGTCGACCGAGGAGATCTCGACCGCGGTGACGACCCGGATCCCTGCGTTCGACGCCGCGTCGAGCGCCTGCTGGACGCCGTCGACCGTGTCGTGGTCGCTCAGCGCGAGCAGTTTCACGCCGGCCTGCGCGGCGGCGGCGACGACGTCGCCGGCCGGCAGCGCCCCGTCAGAGTGGAGCGAGTGGCTTTGGAGGTCGAACGTGGGGGAATCGGCGCTCAAGCGCCGAGAGGGTAGTCGCTACCGGCCCGCGCCGCCGACCAGACCCTTCGGACATCTGCGCCGCGCGCATCCGCAGCAGCGCCACCAGATCGGCCGAGCGGCGGAACGGGTCGGCGATCGGCGCGCCGCCGTCAAGCGGGAGCGCGGCCTGGAGGCAACCCTCCACCTCCGCGATCAGCACCGCGCCGGACGGTACCCGGGCGCTGTCGAGCTGGGCCAGCCGTCGCAGTCGCCGGGCATCGTCCGCGCTGGCTAGCCGGAGCGTGACGTCGCGCGGAATCTCGATAACAGAACCCATAACCACCAACAGATTATAGCTGGTTCGTAACCACCCAAGTAAGATTGATAGTCATGAGCAAGCGACGGCAGGCACCGGGAGAGCTAGAGCGGGTCAGGCGGTTCGTGAACACGCGCGAGGTCGGTCACGTGACCGATCGGCTTACCGACCCCGCAGCGCTCGTCGCGTGGCTCGATCAGCAGGGGCTGGCGCCCGCGGGCACGCGCGCGACGCGCGCCGACCTCGCCCGGGCGATCGTGCTGCGCGAGGCGCTCCGCGAGATCCTCGCCGCCCACAACGACGCGGGGGCCGGTCCGGCCCACGCTCCGGCGGACGCATGCCGGGCGCTCGACGAGGCCGCGGTGCGGGCGCGCCTGCGCGTGCGCTTCGGCGACGACGGGAGCGCCTCGCTGGCGCCCGACGCCGCCGGGGTGAGTGGCGCGCTCGGCCGGCTCGTGGCGGTCGTGCACGACTCGATCGGGCACGGAACGTGGGGCCGCCTCAAGGTGTGCCGCGACCACGACTGCGAGTGGGCGTTCTACGACCACACCAAGAACCGTTCGGGCGCGTGGTGCAGCATGGAGGGGTGTGGCAACCGCGCCAAGGCCCGCGCATTCCGGGAGCGGCGCGCCGCGCCGGTCGGGTAGCTCCCGCGGGTTCCGCGATCACCGCGCCGCGACGACGGACTAACGCCTACTCTGTGTCTGGGCGCGACCCGAGCGCCCCGCCCCAAGTGCCGACCTTCTGCCGACACAACCGCCTCGTCCAGAACTGCACGATCTGCTCCAAGGAGCAGGCGGTCGAGCTGCGGCCGATCGTGACCTCGAGCCAGCCGCGGACCGCGCAGCAGCGTCCGACCACTCCGCGTCCGAGCCGGGCGCGCCCGGGCTCGGCGGGGCGCTCGGGCGGCGGGCTCACGGTGCGCCGGGTGGCGCGCGGCGCCGACGACGGCTACCAGTCGCCGCTCGTCATCGGACTGAAGTCGAGCACGGACGCAGCCCGGCTCGCCGAGGAGCTCGCGTTCGCCGATCACCGCCTGTCGCGGCTCGAGCACGATCCGCCCGGGCTCTACCGCGAGGTCGCGGACGCGGGTGGCGACGTCGAGGAGCGCAGTTGGCTCGCGTTCCTGATCGCCTACCTGTGCCCGCTCGAGGGCCCTGAACCGTTCGCCGAGATCGAGCGCGTCCGGACGTCTTGGGCCGGCGGCGAGTTGCCGGCGCTCGACGGGGTGGAGTGCGGGCCTCGAACCGCCCACGACCCGAGCCGCGGCGACCGCACGCTCGCGGCCTACCGGACTTGGGCCGCGCGGTCCGGCTCTCAGGCGGCCGCGTTCACCGGTGACGCCGCGTGGCCGCCGGAGAGGCGGTTCGCGCGTGCGTTCGAACGGCTGTCCCTGCCCGGCCTGCACCGCGACGCGCGGTTCGACCTGCTCGTGACGCTCGGCCGGCTTGGCGTCTACGACCTCCGGGCGGCCTCGCTCGCGCTCGGTGGCGTCAACGACGTCACCGTCGGCGCCAAGCGCGCGTTCGGGATCGGCGACCCGCTGCTGCTCGAGCGCCGCGCGTCGGATCTTGCCGCCGCCTGCGGACTGCCTCTCGAGGCGCTCGACCTGGGCCTGCACAACTGGCAGCGCGGCGAGCGGGCGACGCTTGGCCTCGGCGAGGATTCCGAGCCCGACGCAGAGACGGTGGCGGCCGTGTCCGCGGCGCTCGGCCTGTAACGCACCGTCGGCCGATCCGCGCGCGCAAGATCGGCAAAAACTGCGTTAGGCTTCACAAATCCGGGTATGAAAGTTGCCGGTGTTCTTGCGATGCGCCGTCTGATCATCCCGTCGTCGCTCCTCTGCCTAGCCGCCCTGTTGTGCGTCTCGGCGCTTCCTGGCACGGCCGGCGCCGCCCGGAGCGTGCCCCACATCCTCTGCCCGCAGCAGCAACCGACGTGCTGCCCGTACCCGGTCAACGGCGCGCGGACGAGCCCGGACCGCGCCACCACGACGGCGCTCGTCCCCTGCTGCGCCTACCCCACGAACAACACCTGCTGCCCGACGACGTCGACGTGCTGCACCACCGCCACGTGCTGCACGGCGTGCACGCCCAGCGGCCTGACGATCGCCGCCTCGCCCGACCCCTCCACCGCGGGGCGGAAGGTCGTGATCTCCGGCGGGCTGACCAGCAATCCGGTGGCGGGCGCGACCGTCGACTTATGGCGCAAGCTGTCGGGCCAATCGAGCTTCCACCAGGTCACGCAGACGACCACCGATAGCGCCGGGCAGTACAAGATCACGATGAAGGGCGGATCGGTCAACGCCGACCAGCAGTGGTACGTCACCGCCGACGGCCTCCAGAGCCCGACGGTGAGCCAGACCGTCAACGCGCTCGTCCGCCTGTCGCCTTCGTTGCGGTCGGTCGCGGCCGGGAGCCCCCTGGTGCTGAAGGGGCGCGTGACCCCGTCCCACGCCGGCCAGGTCGTGCTGATCGAGCAGAGTCGCGGCGGCTCATGGGCCGTGATCGCGCGGCCGCGGCTCGGACACGGATCGACGTACACGATGTCGCACCGGTTCACGCAAGCCGGGACGGTCAAGCTCCGAGCGGTGCTTCAGGCCGACGCCCGCAACAACCGCTCGAACTCGCCGACGGTCACCGTCACGGTGAAGTAGCCGCGTCAGCCGTTACGTCCGGTCGACCGCCTACCGTCTGCGGCGTTCGGATCCCTGTAACGGAGACGTAATGTCACTCTGCTTCATCGAACCTCAGGACGCCATCCGCGTGATCGCCGAGTCGGTGGGGCGCGAGGCGCGTCGCCAGATCCTCGGCGAGGTGGTTCGCGCGTGGGTGGACGAGATTCCCGAGTCCGAGCTCGAATCGCACTATGCCAAGGCGCTCGCCGACCTCGACGAGCACGATCTGTCGCTGCTGGCGGCGTGGCACGCGTCGCTCGAGGTGGGACATCCGCTGCCCAACCGGGAGTTCCTCGTCAACGTGTTCCCGTCTCTCGGAGCCCACCGGCGCGAGGCGCTGAAGATCGCCGCCGGGTTCCGCGGCGAGGAGGCGTTCGAGGCCGGCGTGGGCGAGGATCAGGCGTTCGACACGGTGCTGCCGTGGCTGTCCGAGGCGCGGTGCGTCGAACTCGCCAAGGAGTGCCTCGAGCTGTATTGCTGGGACCGGCTCGGCGTCGAGAACTGACCCCCTTCGGCGCCGGCCTCCTCGGAGGAGCCGGCGCCCTCGACCTCCAGCCCCGCGTCGAGCTCGAACCAAACGCAGAACCCCTCGACGCCGTCGACGACGCGCTGTGCGGTTCCCCAGCGGCTCGATAGCCCGTTGACTACGACGAGGCCGTGGCCGCCGGCCTCGGGGGGCTTCGCCGGCGGCGGGCGAGCCGGGTCGAAGCCCGCTCCGGCGTCAGTGACCTCGACGCGGATGCGGTCGCCGTACGCGGTGATCCGCAGACCGACTTCGCCGCCGACGCCCTGCCCGGGGTGGATCACGGCGTTCGTGACCAGCTCTGAGGTCAGAAGCGTCGCGGTGGCGCCGTCGTGGTCGGACAGCCGCCCGGCGATCGCCTGGCGCAGCTCGCCCCGCGCCCGCGCCGGCGCGTCGGCGTCGCGGGCGAGCGCGATCTCGACACGCTCGAGGAATGGCTCCGACGGCGACGTGTCATCCGGCCGCGGCGTCAGCGGGACGCGGTTGGCGATTCCGGTGACCTGAAGCAGTTCGCTGACCGGCGGCGGCGGCGGCGCGAGCGCCAGCGCGATCCGTTCCTCGCTCGAGCGTCGCTCGATCGTGATGATCGCCCGCATCCCCGTCGAATCGATGAACGAGACCTCGTCGAGGTCGATCACAAGCTCGCGGCCGTCGAGCGCGGACACCGCTTGCTCGAAGCGTTCGAGCAGCGCGGGGCAAGTCGCGCTGTCCAGCTCTCCCGCGAGCTTGATTGTGATCCCGACCTGGCTCTCGATCGTGTCGATTCGGAAGTTGGGCGCAGGACCCACTTCGCCACCTTCTCTCAACTCACCGGAAGGGTACGAGACGCGCGGTCAGGATGCGATCCACGTGCGCCGGCCTCGGCCGGAACGCGCGCCGGCCGGAGCGCGAGCGCCGCCGTGTCATCGGCCTGGGGCCCGACCTGAAAGCCGTCGAGCGCCCCCGCGAGCGACCGCAGCAGGGCCTCCGGCGTCTCGCCGGCGTGCCCGGCCAGGAGCCGCTTGAACCGCTCGGAGCCGAACCGCTCATCCGCTCCGTGCGTGTCGAGCACCCCGTCGGTGTAGAGCAACAGCGTCTCGTCCGCGGCCACCGGCACGACGCGGTCGACCGGCCGATCACCGGTCCAGGCGCCGAGGATCGGACCGACGGCCCCGATCTCGCGCACGCGGCCGTCGCGCCGCACGATCAAAGGCACGGGGTGGCCGGCCGAGGCGATCACCGCCCGTTCGCGCTCCAAGCGCGCGCACACCGCCGTGCACAGCCAGAGACCCGGCTGCTCGCTGAGTGCCTCGTTCAACCGAACCAGGATCCGGCTCGGGCTGCGCTCGTACTTGCTCAGGAAGCGCCCGCCGTGGCGCACGAGCGAGGTCAACGCCGCCGCCTCGACGCCCTTGCCCGTGACGTCGCCGAGCAGCACGATCCACCCGTCATCGTTCTCGTAGAAGTCGTAGAAGTCGCCTCCGACCTCGATCTCCTCGGCAGCGCGGGCGGCGCGGTAGAGCGCGGCGACGCTCCATCCGTCGATCGGCGGTACAACGTCCGGGAGCAGGCTCCGCTGGAGCGTGTCGGCGGTCCGGCGGCGCGCGGTGGCGAGCCTCGAGTTGTCGACGGCGACCGCGGCCCGCCCCGCCAGTTGCTCGGCGAACTCCCGGTCGGCGTCCTCGAACCGGCGCAGCGACTCGGCCGTGACCAGGGTCATGACGCCGAACGTCCGCCCGCGCGCGGTCAGCGGCACGAGCAGCACCGATCGGAACCCCAGCTGCCGCAGCAGCGTCAGGTGCTCGTCGTTTACGGCGGCCGCGGCGAGCGCCTCGTCGGGAATGTCCTGGTAGAGCTCGGACGCCCCGGTGTGCAGAATCCGGCCGACGCCCCGCGCGGGGCTGAGCTCGTCGGGCTCGAACCGGCGCAGGCGTTCGGCCAGCTCGAGCTTGGACGGGTCGCGATGGGCGACCGCGACCCGCTGGCGGCTGCCGCGCTCATCGACGAGTTCGACCGCGCACCAGTCGGCAATCTCAGGAACCGCAAGCCAGGCCACGTTGCGCAGGGTCTCCTCGTAGTCGAGCGAGGACATCAGCGTCTCGGTGGCGCGCGCCAGGAACCGGTCGTGCAGCTCGGCGATCCGCTCGCGCGTGATGTCCTCGATGACCGTCACCGCCGCCACCGGCTGCCCGTCCTGGTCGTGGAGCGGCGCCGCCTTGAGCAACTGCCACTTGAGCTCGCCGGTCGAGCGGTTGATCGTTCGCATCACGAGCTCCTTGGCCGGTTCGCCGGCCAGCAGCCGCACGGACGGGACCGCATCCATCGTGAGCTCCTCGCCGTCCTCTCCCTGGACGATGTACTCGGCGAAGATCGAGTGGGGCGGGTGGCGTTGCATGTCCTCGAGCGACGCGAAGCCCATCGACTCGATCGCGGCCCGGTTCGCGTACAGGATGTGGTGGTGCGGGTCGCGGATCGTGACCGCCTCGGCCAGCGCGTCGAGGATCTCGCCGAACCCCGGGCTGCGCCCGCGCAGCTGGGCTTCGAGCTCCCGCAGCAGCTGGGCGCGCTCGGACACGTCCTGGATCCAGGCGTGGAAGAGAGCCGCTGCGCCCTCATCGCCGTCGCGGACCATCGTGATCGACACCTCGACCGGGAACTCGCTGCCGTCCCGACGGACCGCGTCGACGGTCAGGCACGGCCGGATCTCGCCGGCCTCGCCGGCTGCGCCTGCACGGCGGAGACCCTCGCGATGTCGGTCGCGATAGCGCGGCGGGACGATCAGCTCGGCCAGCTCCACGCCCACGGCGTCATCGCGCGAGTAGCCGAACAGCTCCGTGGCGCGGCGGTTCCACTCCTGCACCCGGCCGTCCGCGTCGAGTGTCACGAACGCACTCTGCGCGATCTCGATGATCGCCGCGGACGACTCAGGTCTCACGCAGCGCCGCCTCGATCTGCTCGATCGCCTGCTCGGTCGATCGGAACCGGATCGCGGTGATGCCGAGCTGGCGCGCGCCCTCGCAGTTGACCTCGACGTCGTCGACGAACACCGCCTCATCGGGGGTGGCGCCGAGCCGCTCGAGCGTGATCTCGTAGATCCGCGGCTCGGGCTTGCGGCTCCCGACGAACGCTGAGTCCACGACCACGTCGAAGATCTCGTCGACCGGGAGCATCGCGCGCCAGTGCGCTTCCCACTCGCGGATGTTGTTGGTACAGATCGCCATCTTGTGGCCGCGGCCGCGCAGCTCACGCATGTACTCGATCATCGGCTCGTTCGGGGTGAGGTGCTGGAAGTACCGCTCGCCGAAGCCGTCGAGCGTCACGGTGCCGCCGTCCGCCGCCGATAGCTCGTCCTCGAGGGCCGCGAAGAACTCCGCCTCGGTGACCCGTCCTGTCTCGAGCTCGAACAGCGGATTCGATCCATTGCGCTCGGCGATCGTCGCCATCGCCTTGCCGACCGACTCGAGCGAGATCCCCGACGACTGCATCAGGCCCGCGAACGACTCGAGCAACGGCGAGGTGAGCACGCCGCCGAAGTCGCTGATGATCGCCCGAACCCGGCTCATCGACGGCGGGCCAGGATGTACATCCCGGCGCCCTCGCGCCCGCGGCTGTGCCATCGGAACGGCTCGGCTCGAAGGTCGAGCTCGCCGGCCGCGGTCTCGGTCCGGGCGCCCGCGGCCTCGCCGGACGCGCGGCGCGGGAACGGCTGCGCCTCCTCGCCTTCGGCGGCGAGCCACAGTTCGACGCCGGCGCGGACCGGCCATCCGCCGGCGTCGTAGGTGGTCGACAGTCGCGGGTCCTCGACCGGCGCGGACGGCTCGGGCCCGAGGACCGTGGCGGTGACGACGTCGCCGTCGTGGTGCTTGGCCTTACGTCCGCGGAACGCGATCAGGGACAAGCCCTCGTCGGGCTCGAACCAGGTCGAGACGGCGCGGACCGACTCGAGCTTGGCCAGATCGAATCCCCCGGACCGCGAGGACCGGAGCCCGAGGCAGTCGACCTCGTGCTCGCCGCCGCTCTGCTCGAACCGGCCGGTGACACGGCACAGCTGATCGAAGCCGACGATGCCGTCCTCCTCGTCTCGGACGTCGACGATCTCGCCGGCCGGCGTTGCGCTCAGCGCGAAGCCGACGCCGTCGAGGCGCCATTCGTCGCCGTCCTCGGCGACCGACAAGCGCAGGCTTGAGACGACCGGGGCGACGGCGTCGCCTCCGACCGTGGCCACGGCCGAGCCGTCGCCGCTCGGAATCCACGCGGCGCCCCACACGGTCCGCGCGAGGTCGCCGAACGCAAGCGATCGTAATTCGGATGGATTCGGGCTCATGGGTGGAGCTGCGGCTGGTCGATGTCGCTGGCGGTGGAGTCGACATCGTATGGCCGCGAGTCGCCCGCGTATCTCGTGGCGCGAATCACCAGGCGGCTCTGAAGATTGCGGGCGAGCCCGCGCCGCATCAGCGCGCGGGTCGGCGGGAACAGCGCGAGCACGCCGAGCGCGTCTGAGATGAACCCGGGGATGATCAGCAGCACGCCGCCGAGCAGCACCAGCGCGCCGTCGAGGACCTCCCGGCCCGGCGAGCGACCCGCCGACACCGCGGCCCCAAGCCGGCGCCACGCTGCCCGTCCCTGGGAGCGGAGCAACCAGGAGCCGAGCGGCCAGCTGAGCAGGAGCAGCACGACCGTCGCGAGCACGCCGATCGCGTTCGCGACCTCGATCGCCACGAACAGCTCGGCGGCGATCCAGCAGACCACGAACAGCAGGAAGAACATGCTCTGAAGGCTAGTACGCGACCAATCCTGCACAACCCTCGACCACCCTTGACCAAGGGGGTAGCTTGATGCTGTGGGGGTTCGTGTGCCTGCCACTCGTAGCCCCGAATGACAAGCGAGGAAGGGAGCGTTTCGTCATGGCGCGTGCGGACACCCGGGGGAACGACAACGGGAAGACCGAGCCGCAGATCTCACCCGAGGTCGAGAACCAGGCGGCGGAGCTTGTAGGTGCACGGGCCGGCGACGATGAGCGTTCGGGGCGGAGGTTCGGGTCAAGCCGCGTGCTGACCGCGGCCGACCGCGAACGGATCCTCAAGGATGCGCGCACGGTCGAGTTCCCGGTGGGGCTGCGCGGCTACGAGCGCGGCGCCGTCGATCGCTATGTCGAGCGGATGAGCCGGCTGATAACCGAGCTCGAGATGTCGTCCTCGCCCGAGGCCGCCGTCCGCCATGCCCTGGACGAGGTCAGCGAGGAGACCCGCGACATCCTCCAGCGCGCGCACCAGACCGCCGACGAGATCACGGCGCGTTCGCGCTCGAAGGCCGACGACCGGCTTCAGCAGGCCGAGCGTGAGAGCGAGGAGCTGCACGAGTCGGCGCTGCGGCGCGCCGCCGAGGCGCGCGACGCGGCCAAGGCGGAGGCCGACCAGCTTCGCGCCACCGCCGACCGCGAGGTCGCCGAACAACGCGCGACCGCCGACCGTGAGATCGCGGCGCTCCGGGAGAAGGTCGCGCGCGAGACCCAGCAGCTCCGCGCCACCACCGAGCGCGAGGCCGACGAGACGCTCGCCGCCGCGCGCCGGGACGCCGATGAGATGCGCGACTCGGCCGAGACGCGCGCCCGCGAGCTCGCCCGGAGCGCCGAGACGATCTGGCGCGAGCGCCGGCGGCTGATCGACGACATGCGCGCGGTCGGAGACCAGCTGGTCGCGATCGGCGACGCCGAGGGGAAGCGGTTCCCGCGGTTCGGCGAGGAGGGCTCCGAGGTCGCGGAGCTGCTGCGCGAGCCCGTCGCCACGGTGGCGCACGGCCTCACGCCCGAGCACCACGGGCACGAAGCGGTCCCGAGCTAGGCGACTGCGCAGGACCGAGCTAGGCGACTACGCAGGACCGAGCTAAGCGAACGCCGGCGAGATACCTTCGAACCGGACCGCCGGCAGGCGGTGCAGTCCGACGTGCTTGATCAGCGCCATCACCTGGGGCTGGGCGCCGCGCACGAGGATCTCGCGTCCCTTGGCCCGGAGGCGACGGGCCAGGACCGCAAGGTCGAGCATCACCGACGCGTCCGCGTACGCGAGCTCGGACAGATCGACGGTCACATTCGTCTGCGAGCGGAGCGCGCGGACCATCGCTCGCCGGCGCCCACCCTGCGTGAAACGGTCCTCGTCTCCGCAGACGCGAAGCGTGGCCGAGTGTTCATCGAAGTCGACGATGCGGCAAAACCTACACAAACCGGTGCAGTGCACGCAAGGTGGAACCGCACGAAGGCACTAAACTGATCACACGATGGCAAGTGTCGACGACGTCACCGACGCCCTGCGCGACGTGATCGATCCCGAGTTGGGACTTGATTTCGTCGAGCTCGGGCTGATCTACGACGTCGAGATCGAGGGCTCCACGGTCAACGTGACCTACACGCTGACTAGCCCCGGCTGCCCGATCGGACCGCAGGTGTCCGAGCAGATCGAGGAGTTCGTCTCGGAGCTCGATGGGGTCGACGAGGTCCGTCCGACGATGACGTTCTCGCCGCCTTGGACGCCCGAGCGGATGAGCGAGGACGCGAAGTTCGCGCTCGGGTTCTAGGTCGCCGGCTCGCTGCGGCGTAGCTCGCGGTTCAGATCGATCGCGCGGATCTCGTGCTCGCCGGGGAGCTTGTCGAGCACCGCCGAGACGACCTGCTTGACGTCGTGCTCCTCGTGACCGAGGTCGTCGTACAGCGATTTGAGCGCGGTGTGGACGATTTTCAGCTGAGCGGCGGTGAGGTCCAGCCGGTACGCGATCTCGTCGGGAGCGATCAGATCGTCCATGCTCGCGAAACGGTAGCCGTTTGCAGGTGAGACGGCAAGGCGCGGATCAGTCTTGGGACGGGCCGCGCGCGGGCCCGGACCGCTTGGCCCGCTTCGCCCGCATGTCCGCCGCCGGTCCCTGCTTGGGCCGGGCGCCCGCGGAGGGCAGGATTCGCATCGGGCCGCCGTTGCGCGCCTTGTCGCCTCGCGTCGGGGTCTTCTCGCCGCCGTTGGTCGCCGAGCTCGACCGGGCCTGCGCGGCGGCGAGCAGCTCCTGCAACGACGCGTCGATCCCCTCCGCGATCACGTCGATGTCCGGGAGCGCGTCGTAGTCGCCGAGCAGGCCGTAGTCGAGCCCGCCGTTGTAGGACATGATCGCCACCGCGAGCGCGTGGTTCTTGGGCAGGAACGCGAGCGGGAACAGATCCTCGAGCTGGCGGCCGAGGACGTATAGCGGCACCTGCGGCCCCGGGATGTTCGTCACGAGCAGGTTGAACAGCCGCGTCGAGAAGTTCAGACGCGAGGCCTCGGCGAGGATCGTCGGGGGCGCGAGGTCGTTGACCGCGGCGAGCGTCGCCGCCCCGACCGCCTGTTTTGACTCCTTGAGTCCATCCATCGCGCGTCTGACGAACGCGAGACGGGCGACCGGATCGTGGATATAGAGCGGAAGCGGGCCCCGCATGGCCGCGAGCTGGTTGCCCAGCGTGCCCTGGTGCACATCAGTGCGGACCGACACGGGCACAAGCGCCCGCATCTCGAGGCCCTCGCTTCGGATGCCGCGTGACTCCAACCAGCGCGCGAGCGCGCCGGAGACGACCGTCAACACGACGTCGTTGACCGTGCCCCCGAAGGCGTTCTTGACCCTCTTGTAGTCAGCCAGCTGGTGGCGAACGACGGCATACCGGCGATGGGGACCGATCTCGACGTTCAGCGGCGTCTCCGGGGCGGGGTTGAGCCCGGCCCAGGCGATCTCGCCGACTCCCTCGGCGGCGTCCCGGAGTTTGCGGACCGAGCTCGCGGGGCGGGTGGCCGCGGACACTGCCCGGGTCATGATCCCGGCGGTTGTGCCGAGCATCCCGCGGACACCCGCGGCGACGAGCTCGACCGACGACGGCTCTCGCTGGGGCCGCCACGGTTCGAGATCCTCCTGCGGGGCCGGCGGATCGGGCTCGAGATCGAACATCACGGTCGCGAGATCGACCCCGGAGACGCCGTCGACGAGCGAGTGGTGGGTCTTCGAGATGACCGCGAACCGGTCGCCCTCGAGCCCCTCGACTAGCCAGTTCTCCCAAAGCGGCTTGTCGCGATCGAGCTGCTGGGAGGCGATCCGGGAGGTCAGCAGGAACAGCTGCTCCTCGCTGCCGGGCGCCGGCAGCGCGGTGTGGCGCACGTGATACTCGATGTTGAAGTCGGGATCGTCGACCCACAGCTGCCGTCCGGACTCGAGCGGCGGCGTGGCCAGCTTCTGCCGGTAGCGCGGCACCAGGTGCAGCCGGCTGCGGACGTGGTTGAGGTAGTCGACGAACGGTGGTGGCGGCCCCTGGAAGATCAGCACGCCGCCGATGTGCATGTGCGAGGTCGGTCCCTCCTGGTGGAGGAACGAGGCGTCGATCGAGCTCAGGCGGTCGAGGTGGCGCTGTGGCATCGGTCCGGCGTATGTTCGCACGTCCCTCCTACACTCTCGCCAATGGGGTCGATGCCCGAGAAACTGCTGCTCGCGGCGCCGCGCGGTTATTGCGCGGGCGTCGATCGAGCAGTGCAGACGGTCGAGCGTGCGCTCGAGCTGTACGGCGCCCCCGTGTACGTCCGCAAGGAGATCGTCCATAACAAGTTCGTGGTCGAGCAGCTGCGCGAACGGGGCGCGGTGTTCGTCGAATCCGAGGCCGAGGTGCCTGAGGGCGCCACGGTCGTGTTCTCGGCCCATGGCGTCTCCCCGGCCGTGCACGCCGGCGCCCGCGAGCGGAAGCTCGAGACCATCGACGCCACCTGCCCGCTCGTGACCAAGGTCCACGTCGAGGCCAAGAAGTTCGCCGCCGACGGGTACACGATCGTGCTGATCGGCCACGCGGGTCATGAGGAGGTCGAGGGGACGATGGGCGAGGCGCCCGAGAGCATCGTGCTCGTCGAGTCAGAGGAGGACGTCGACCGCCTCGATGTGCCCGACCCCAGCCGGATCGCCTACATCTCGCAGACCACGCTGTCGGTCGACGAGACCCGCTCGATCATCAACCGCCTGCGTCAGCGGTTCCCCGCGATCGTCGGCCCCCGTACCGACGACATCTGCTACGCGACGACCAACCGCCAGGCGGCGGTCAAGCAGCTCGCGGTTCAGTGCGACCTCGTGCTCGTGATCGGGTCGCGCAACTCGTCGAACTCGAACCGGCTGGTCGAGGTCGCGCGCGAGCACGGCGCCGACTCGCACCTGATCGACAACGAGACCGAGGTCCGCGAGGAGTGGCTGGCCGGCAAGCGCGTCGTCGGCATCACCTCGGGGGCGAGCGCGCCGGAGTCGCTCGTACAGCGGCTGGTCGAGTCCTTCCGGGTCCGCGGGACCACCGACGTGCAGGAGCTCGAAGTGGTGCAGGAGAACATCCGCTTCATGCTCCCGAAGGTGATCCGGCAGGCCGGCGCCGCGTAGACCGCTGCGCACGCTCGTCATCTCGGATCTCCACCTCGGCGCGAACGGCCGGCCGGACGTCCTGCGCCGCGATCGCGAGCGCGCCGCGCTGGTGGCGCGGCTCTCCGAGTTCGACCGGCTCGTGCTCCTCGGGGACACGCTCGAGCTCAGACACGGGCCGGTGCGCGACGCGCTGGCCGCGGGCGCGCCGGTGTTGCGGGAGCTGGCCGGGGGGCTCGGCGCGGGGAGCGAGGTGGTCGTCGTCCCCGGTAACCACGACCACGCGTTGCTCCGCGGGTGGCTCGAGCGCCGCGATCCGTCGGTGCCGCTCGGACTCGAATGCGCCGTCGACCCCGATCCGCGGGAGCCGCTGGGGGCGCTGGTGGCCGCGCTGTCGCCGGCGCGCGTCCGGGTCGCGTACCCGGGCGTGTGGCTCCGCGACGACGTGTACGCGACGCACGGCCATTACGGCGACCGCCACAACACGGTGCCGATCCTCGAGCGCCTCGGGGCCGGGGTGACCGTGCGCGTCGCCGGCGAGCCTCCGGGCGGGCCGGCGCGCGCCGAGGACTACGAGGCCGCGCTCGCGCCGATGTACGCGTGGGCCGACACGGTCGCCCAGAGCGGCGGGCTCCACGTCGGGGGCGGCGGCAGCTTCCAGATCGCGGCCTGGCAGCGACTCAACGGCGGTGCGGGCGGGCGTCCGCGTGTTCGCAGCCGCGCGATGGCGCTCGGCCTGGCGGCGGCGGTGGCCGGGCTGAACCGAGCGGGAATCGGTCCGCTCAGGCCCGACGTGTCGGGCGTCGCGCTGCGCCGGGGCGCGCTCGCCGGATTCACCGAGGTGCTCGACCGGCTCGACGTGCGCGCGCCCCACGTGATCTTCGGGCACACGCACCGCGCCGGGCCCCTGCCGCGCGACGACCGCGGCGAGTGGGGGCGGCTGCTCAACATCGGGAGCTGGGTCCACGAGCCGCGATTCATCGGCGATGACCCGCTGGGCAGCCCCTACCGGCCGGGGTTCGCGGCGGTCGTCGACGAGGACGGCCCGCCGTCGCTCGTCAATTTGCTAGACCCGGCGTGAAGCAGGTGGCGTAGCAGGTGACGCCGGCGCCGATCTCGAGCGTGAGTTCTCCCGTGGTGCTCCGCTCGTGCGCTATCAGCTGATAGGCGCCCGTGTGGTCGACGGCGACGGCGGCGCCGTTGGCGGTTACGGTCCCGCTGCCCTCCAACACGACCCACACCTCGCCGGCCGTGTACGGGCCGGAGTACGGGCCCTCGACGTCGTCGGTCTGGGGCTCGAGCACCGCGTCGGGCGCCTCCTCGGGGCCGAACGGGGTCAGCACCGGCTGGTCTGAGGCGAGCAGCTCCTGGATCGCGAGCTCGGTCTCGTCGTAGCCGCCCTCGCCGTAGTGATAGTGGAGCAGCATGCCGCGCTGGTCGAACAGGTACCGGGCCGGCCAGCCGAGGTTCCCGTACAGGTCCCAGACGTCGAACTCGGTGTCGAGCGCGACGGGGTAGGGAACTGCGAGCCGCGCCACCGCGTCTCGGACGGCGTCCGGGTCGTGCGAGGGCGGGAACCCGGCCGTGTGTACCCCGACCACCGTCAGATCGGCGTAGCGCGCGTGCCACGCCTTCATGTACGGCAGCGTCCGGAGCGACTGCACCCGGCAGAAGTCCCAGAACTCGACCAGCATCGGGAGGCCCTGCGGGCGCTCGCCGACCCACTGGAGGCGGGGCGGGAACGGGGGGGCGGCGATGTGGTCGACGGGGGCTCGCACGGACGACGATGCTAGGGGCCTCGCTCCGCTCGGCATCCTCCGGATGGAATTGCGGCAGGCCCCGTCTGGCGAGGCATGGATGCCGAGCGGGCCGTTGCCGCAATGCCGTTCCGCCGGGCGTCCGTGCCCGGCGGCCTTAGTTTTGATTTCTGTGTGCGTCCGTGTTGCCGGCGGATTGGGTCCGACGGCTGGCACCTGGAGGGGGGTGGGGGCGGGTCGCAGGCGCGCGGCGGCTCGCGGAGCATGCATAACACGGCAATTGAGGGCAGTTGCGCCGGCCGTGCCGTGTGACGCATGCCATGCATGCGTAGTACGGCAGGGCTTCGCCGGATCGGCTCCGTTGTCGTGTTATGCATGCCCGGCGCGCCGCGACCAGTCCCCGGGACGACCGCACCCTCCCTCAGCCGCCCGCCGTTTCCATTCGCTGGCTCTCAGCCATTCAGGGGTGCGCGCCCGCCGTTTCCATTCGCTGGCTCTCAGCCATTCAGGGGTGCGCGCCCGCCGGGCACGGACGCCCGGCGGAACGGCCCCACGGACGCCGCCGAAGGCGGCCCCAAATCGACTCAAGCTTCGACGAGTCCGCGCCGGATCGCGTACCGGACCAGCTCGACCCGGTCGCGCATCCCGAGCTTGCGCAGGACGTTGCCGCGATGCGACTCGACGGTCTTCTCGGACAGGTGCAGGATCTCGGCGATCTGGGCGTTGGTGAACGCCTCGGCGATCAGCTTGACCACCTCCTCCTCGCGGGGGGTGAGCGACACCGACGGCCCGCCCTCGTCGCCCTCCATCCAGCGGCGGATGATCGAGCGTTCGGCCGCGTTGGTCAGGAACGCCTCGCCGCGCCCGACCGCGTGCACGGCCCCGACGAGGTCCTGGTCGGCCTCGCGCTTGAGCACGTAGCCCGAGGCGCCGGCCTTGAGCGCCTCGAACAGGTAGTGCTCGTCGTCGTGCATCGACAGCATCAGCACGCGCACGTCCTTCAGCTGCGCGCGGATCTCCCGCGCCGCCTGCAGTCCGGTCATCCGCGGCATCCCGACGTCGAGAATGCACAGGTCCGGCCGCGTGGCCAGCGCCTGCTCGACCGCCTCGACCCCGTCGGACGCCTCCGCCACCACGTCCAGCCCGGCCTGCCGCTCGAGCAGCAGCCTGATCCCCGACCTGACGATCCCGTGATCGTCGGCTACCAAGATTCGCATCCGTGCTCCTCTCTCAGTTCATGCGAGCGTCAGCTCGACACGCGTTCCCCGGCCCGTTCCGGACCAAATCGAAAGATGACCCCCGACGAGCAGTGCGCGCTCGCGCATGCCCGATAGCCCCAGCCCGCCCTCGCGGCGCGACACGAATCCCTGTCCGTCATCGGTGATTCGCAGCACCGTGCGGCCGATGAACGACAGCTCGACGTCGACGCGCTCGGCCTCGGAGTGCTGCGCGACGTTGGACAGGCTCTCCTGGGTCACGCGGTAGACGACCAGTTGCTGCTCGGGGGTGAGGTGCGGCGCCGGGCCGCGCACGTTGAACGCGGCGTGGATGCCGGTCTGGTCGGAGAAGTCGCGCACCTGGCTGTGCAGCGCGGGCAGCAGACCGTGGTCGTCGAGCACGGCGGGACGTAGCTGGCGGGCGAGCATCAGCAGCTCCTCCATCGCCTGGCCGGCCAGGCGCTTGGTCTCCATCAGCTCGCGGCGCAGCGTGGGCGGGGCGTGCTCGATCGAGGCCTGGAGGCGCAGCGAGACCGCGGTCAGCGCCTGGTTGACCTCGTCGTGAAGGTCCTGAGCGATTCTCCGGCGCTCGCGCTCCTGGGCCTCGATCGCGGCCCGGCCGGCGGCGCGCCGGGCCGCTTCGAGGCGGGCGAGCATCTGGTTGATCGCGGCCTCGAGGCGATGAGCCTCGGCGCTGTCGATCCGGTCGCAGGCCATCAGCTGCTTGTCGGGGGTCGCGAGGTCGACCTGCTCCATCGAGGAGATCAGGCGTTCGAGCGGAATGAACCGCCGGCGCAAGAGCAGCCAGTTGCCGAGCATGGCCGCCACCAGGGCGAGCCCGAGAACGATGATCTCGCGGCCTTGGAACGCGTTCCCGACGCGCTCGTCGAGCGCGATCAGGGCGACGAGGAACGTGCCCGCTATCAGCAGCAGGTTCACGGACAGGACTTGGGCCAGCAGCGAGCGCGATTTCATCAGCATCGGACAGCTCCCAGGTCTGGGTATCGGTGACCGGCCCGGGGAGCAAGATGGGGTCTAGGCCCGATATCGACCGGAGCGGGGTGGGCCGATAATTCCAACTGCAAGCCTCCACAGAATTTCCCGGGCGTGGGGCCGACCGGGCGGCTGTGACGGTTGATTGGGTCTCTGGTTTAGGCGGGGCGTCCTCAAATGGGGTTTTGGGGACGCCCCGTCTTGCGTTTGGGAAGAAACCCGGACTATTTCCGAGTTTCTTCCCGAGCGGTTAGCTCGCGCTTCATCACCTTGCCCATCGCGTTGCGCGGCAGTTCGTCGAGGAAGTGGACCTCGCGCGGGCGCTTGTGCTTGGTGAGCAGGTTGGCCACGTGGGTTTCGAGCTCGTCGGCGGTCGCAGTTTCACCGGGCTCGGTGACCACCCACGCGACGATCCGCTCGCCGAGGTCGTCGTCCGGCTTTGCGGTTACGGCCACCTCGGCGACCGCCGGGTGCTCGAGCAGGGCGCCCTCGATCTCGCCGGCGCCGATCCGGTAGCCGCCCGATTTGATCAGGTCGGTGCTCTTGCGTCCGACGAGCTTGAGCGAGCCTTGTGCGTCGCGGGTGGCCATGTCGCCGGTCATGAACCATCCGTCGCGCATCGCCTCCGCGGTGGCGTCGGGGCGGTTGAGGTAGCCCGTGAACACGTTGGGGCCGCGGACCGCGACCTCGCCGATCGCCTCGTCGTCGCTGGCGACGGTGGCGCCGTCCTCGTCGAGGAGTTGCACCTCGACCCCGGGCAGCGGTGGGCCGACGCGGCCCGGGGTGACGTCGTCGCCGAGCCGGACGCCGGCGTTCATGAGCGTCTCGGTGAGCCCGTAGCGCTCCAGGATCTCCCGGCCGGTGAGCCGCTTGATCGCGTCGTGGACGGTCGTCGGGAGGGCGGCCGAGCCGGACACGAGCAGGCGGGCCTTCGCGAACGCGCCGGCGAGGTCGGGGTCGGTCTCGGCCTCCTTGGCGATCCGGCTGTACATCGTGGGGACGCCGAACACCATCGTCGCGCCCTCGTTGAGGGCTTTCGCGAGCGCCTGCGGGGAGAAGCGCCCCGCGTGCTCGACCTGGGCGTTTCGGCGGAGCGGCCCGAGAATGCCGATCACGAGCCCGTGGACGTGGAACACCGGCAGCGCGTGCGTGAGCCGGTCCTCGGAGGTCCACTGCCAGATCTCGGCGAGCGCGTCGAGGTTGCTCGTGATCGCGCGGCGCGGGATCTGCACTCCCTTGGGCGGACCGGTGGTTCCCGACGTGTACATCACGAACGCGGTGTCGTCGCTCTGGAGCTCGTCCGGGAGGGTCTCCTCAGCGCGCGCCGTGGGGACGATGTCGAGGCGCGGGAGGTGGGCGAGCTGCTCCGGCGGGTCGACGCCCGGCCAGGCGACGAACCTGTCCGGGGTGCTGTCGTCGACGATGTGCCCAAGCTCTCGAGGTCCGAGGCCGGGGTTGATCGGGACGACCGCGGCGCCCGCGGCCAGTGCTCCGACGACCGCGATCGCCAGCTCGAGCGTGGGCTGCGCCCACACCGCGACCCTCCTGGAGCCATGCAGCTGGTGCGCGGCCGCGGCGGCGGCTTGGGCGAGGCTTTCGTAGCTGAGGGCCGCGTCCCCGATGCGGATCGCCTCGCGGCCGTCCGGGTCCGCCAGACTAGGGAAAAGAGGTTCTGACATGGCCTTCCTCTGTCGCTATACTCTCTGAAGTATTGAATCCATACCGCATTTGAGGAGTTTTCGACGATGAGTCCGTCCGGAGCCGAGGTTCTCCGCCAGATCAAGAGCCGGATCGATGAGGTCGATCCCGCTGCCGTCCACGAGCAGGTCGGCAACGGCGCGGTGATCGTCGACGTCCGGGAGCCCGAGGAGTGGGCGGCCGGGCACATCCCCGGCGCGATTCACGTGCCCAAGAGCTACTTCGAGTCGCGGATCGAGGGAGTGGTCCCTGACCGCTCGGATCATGTCGTCCTGTACTGCGCGTCGGGCAATCGCTCCGCGTGGGCCGCTCGCACGCTGGTCGAGGACCTCGGATACGAGAACGTCGAGTCGATGACCGGGGGTTTCACGCTTTGGAAGGATCGCGGTTACGAGGTCGACGTGCCGCGGACGCTCACGGCCGAGCAGCGCGAGCGCTACTCGCGCCACCTGCTTCTGCCCGAGGTCGGTGTGGACGGGCAGCAGAAGCTGCTCGATGCGCGCGTCCTGCTGCTGGGCGCCGGGGGGCTGGGCTCGCCCGCTGCGCTGTATCTGGCCGCGGCGGGTGTCGGCACGCTCGGGATCGTCGACAACGACGAGGTCGACCTGTCGAACCTCCAGCGTCAGGTGATCCACTCGAGCGAGCGCATCGGGGTCCCCAAGGTGGACTCGGCCGAGCTGACGATCAACGCGCTGAACCCGGACGTTAAGGTCGAGAAGTACGCGCTGCGGCTCGGGCCCGAGAACATCATGGAGGTGCTCGAGGCCGGCTGGGACGTGGTCGTCGACGGCCTTGACAACTTCCCCACGCGGTACCTGCTGAACGACGCCACAGTCCGGCTGGGAATCCCGGTCGTGTCCGCCGCGATCCTCGGGTTCGAGGGTCAGCTGTCCGTGTTCAAGCCCTACGACGGCCCGTGCTACCGGTGCCTATTCCCGGTTCCGCCGCCGGCGGAGCTTGCGCCGTCGTGCGGCGCCAACGGCGTGCTCGGCGTGCTGCCGGGGACGATGGGCCTGCTCCAGGCGACCGAGGTCATCAAGCTGATTCTCGACGAGGGCGAGCCGCTGATCGGCCGCCTGCTCATGTACGACGCGCTGGCGGCGACGATCAGCGAGGTCAAGGTCCGGCGCGACCCGGACTGCCCGATCTGCTCGCGGGAGCCTGAGGAGATCTCCGACGAGGAACTCGGCGTGTTCCCCGACTACGAGGCATTCTGCGCCGGCGCGCACTAGGCTCCCGGTCTCTTCGGTCATGGCGACGATTCGTATCCCACCCGTTTTGCGTCCGTCTGTCGGGGGCGAGAAGCAGTTGAGCGCCGCGGGGTCGTCCGTCGGCGAGGTCCTGCGCTCGGTCGCCGAGGCTCATCCCGACACCCAGTCGCAGCTGTTCGCGGCTGACGGCGGGCTCAACCGGTACGTCAACGTCTACCTGAACGACGAGGATGTGCGGGTGCTCGACGGGCTCGATACGTCCGTCGGCGAGGGCGACACGCTTGTGATCTTGCCGGCGATGGCCGGCGGCGCGGCCCCGTAGTCGGGAAGTCTTGGCGCCAACCCGGCGTCCCTAGGCGATAGACCCACTATCGAAGGGAGCCGGAGGATGCCAAGTCGACTTATCCGCCGCCGCGGTGTGACGCTCGTCGCGGGGGCCGTGGTCGCGGCGATGCTTGCGCTGGCCGCGGTCGCGATCGCGAAGTCGTTCACGGTGAACGTCGCCAAGAACGCGACGGTCACGAACATGTCCACGATGGTCACCAAGCACGAGAACATCGGGGTCAACGGCAGGGGGTTCGCGGTCTATTGGCTGAGCGGGGACTCGAAGTCCCACCCGAAGTGCACGCAGTCCAACGACTGCTTCAAGTTCTGGCCGCCGGTGACGGCCAAGTCGGCGCAGGCCCTGAGCAAGGCCTCGGGCATCAGCGGCAAGCTGACGAGTTGGAAGCGCGACGGGTTTACCCAGGCCGTGATCGGCGGGCACCCGATCTACACGTTCGCGCCCGACACCAAGAAGGACGATGCGACCGGCGAGGGCATCGTCGCCTTCGGCGGCACCTGGCATGTTGTGACCGCTTCGGGCTCGACGTCCGCGAACACGAATCAGCCGAGCAACCCGAACCCCAATCCGAACCCGTATCCGAACGGATACTGAGTCGCTAGCGCATTCGAGGCGGGCCGCCCAACCGGCGAGCCCGCCTCGCTACACTTCCTGAAGCGATGGCCGCGGAGCGCCTCGAGAACAAGCCCTGTGGGGGCCGCTACGGCGACATCATTCAGGCGATCGGGCACACGCCGCTGGTGGAGCTCAAGCGTTTGAGTCCGAAGCCGGGCGTACGGCTGTGGGCCAAGCTCGAGTCCCGCAACCCGACCGGGTCCGTCAAGGACCGGGTCGCGCGCGCAATGATCGAGGACGCCGAGGACAAGGGCCTGATTCGGCCCGGGCAGACGATCCTCGAGCCCACGTCGGGCAACACCGGCATCTCGCTGGCGATGATCTGCAGGCACAAGGGCTACCCGGTGAAGGTGGTCATGCCCGAGAACGTGACCCGCGAGCGCACCGAGTTGCTCCGCATGTACGGCGCCGAGATCGTGTACTCGGAGGGCTCCAAGGGGTCCAACGGCGCGGTCGAGCTGGCGCTCGACATGGCCGAGAGGGACGCCTCGTACTACATGCCCTACCAGTACGGCAACCAGGCCAACCCGAACGCGCACTACAACGGGACGGCGCTCGAGATCCTCGAGGAGCTCGACGAGGTCGCGGCATTCGTGGCCGGCCTCGGGACCGGCGGGACCCTGATGGGCAACGGGCGCCGGCTCAAGGAGGAACTCGGCGACTCGGTGAAGATCGTCGCGGCGGAGCCGATGCAGGGCGAGCCGGTCCAGGGACTGCGCTCGCTCGAGGATGGCTTCATCCCGCCGATCATCGATCTGTCGCTGCTCGACCGCAAGATCTTCGTCACGAACACCGACGCGATCGTGTTCACGCGCCGGCTGCTCGACGAAGAGGGGCTGTTCGTCGGCGTCTCGTCGGGGGCGATCGCGCGGGTGGCGCTGCGGATCGCGAACGAGCTCGACGAGGGTAACGTCGTGTTCCTCGTCGCCGACGACGGCTGGAAGTACTTCTCGTCCGGCATCTACACGCGTCCCATCGAAGAGATCGAGAACCTGGACTCCACCGTCTGGTGGTGAGGTCCGGGACGCCGCACGCCGGGCGCCTGTCGTTCGATGATGACTGAGGCCTCATCGGAGGGCGAGCCCTCCTCCCGTAGGAAGGTGCTGCTCGGGGCGGCAGCGGGCGTTGCCGGCGCCGTGCTGGCCGGGTGCGGGAGCGAGTCGATCAAGCAGCAGGTACACAACTCGCAGCCGGCGCTCGCGAACGACGTCGATCTGCTCAACCGCCTGCTCCACCTCGAGCACGTCGGGATCGCGGCGTACACCGCGGGCATCCCGCTGCTGGACCAGCCGACCGCCAAGGCCGGGCAGCTGTTCCTCAACGACGAGATCTCGCATGCCGGCGACGTGGCGGGACTGGTCCGGGAGGCGGGGGGCAAGCCGATCAAGCCCGCTCCGAGCTATGCCCTCGGCCATCCGCGCACCAGCGAAGAGGTGCTGATGCTGCTGCATGCGGTCGAGAACGCCCAGATCGCCGGCTACCTCTACGCGATCCAGCAGCTCGAGCCGGGCGTCGTCAAGCAGCAGGTGGCCTCGATTCTCGCGAACGACGCACAGCACGTTGCGGTCGTGCGGGCTGCGCTCGGGCAGCCCGCGATCCCGTCCGCGTTCGTGACCGGCAAGGACTGACCTTGGATCGGCTGTGCACGCGACGCGAGATCGTTGCCGGCGCGTTCGCGGCAGCGGGCGCGGGGGCTGGGGTTGCGGTTGCGGTTGTGGCCGATCCCGCCGCCGCCGACAGTCCGCCCCTGACGGACGCGCAGGCGCTGTCGAAGGCGCTCGAGGTCGAACGGCTGGTGGTGCTGGCGTACCGCCGGGTCCTGGCGTCCGGGACGCTGTCGGCGGACATCGAGCGCGCGATCGCGCCGTACCTGAACCAGGAGGTTCAGCACGCGTCCGCGGTCGCGGCCGCGCTGGCGGCGATGGGGGTTAGGGCGGACACCTCGGCGCTCGGCCTGGATGCCGCGGGCGACCTGTTGTCCAAGCACAACATCCCCGTGAGCCTCACCGGCCTGCATTCGCAGAACGACGCCATGCGGCTCCTCGTCGATCTCGAGTCGCTCGCCGAGGGCGTCTACTTCACCGCGCTGAAGACGCTGAGCACCCAACCGCTCCAGCGCCTCGCCGCTCAGATCATGGCGTGCGAGGCTCAGCACTGGACCGCGCTGAGCGGCTTGCGGAATCCCGGCGAGTACGTGAAGGCGGTCCCGTGGCCGTTCGTGACCGGGAGCAGCTGAATCGTCGCCTGTGGCGGCGGACTGCGTTGGTAGCCTCACACCGACCATGAAGATCTCCCGAAACCTCTACGACGAGATCGTCGCCCACGCCCGCGAGGAGGCGCCGAACGAGTGCTGCGGGATGGTGGGCTCGGACGACGGCGATGCGCTCGCCGTGTACCGCGCCGTGAACGCGGAGGCGAGCCCGCTGCGGTTCCGGATCGATCCCGAGGAGCAGCTCGAGCTCCACAACAAGATCGAGGACGCCGGGCTCGAGCTCGGGGCGATCTACCACTCCCACACGCGGACGGCGCCGATGCCGTCGCAGACCGACATCAACTTCGCCAAGCTGTGGCCCGGGGTGTTGTGGATCATCGTCGGGCTCGCCGACGGGCAGGTCGACGTTCAGACCTGGCGGATCGACGGCGCGCAGGTGTCGGACGCCGAATTGGTCGTGGAGTGATGAGCAAGCGGGCGGTGAGAGCCAGCGAGCTCTTCTGCCCAGTGTGCGGTGCGTCATACCCCGAGCCCGAGCGCTTCTGCGTGACCTGCAAGCTCCCGCTCGTCCACGGCGATCACATCGGCGGCTCCGGTGAGCTCGACGCGGTCAGCGAGGCTCACGAGCGCGCGCGTAAGATCAAGCCGCAGCTCACCGAGGGCCCGCTGGTGCGGGTGGCGTGGGCGCGCAACCAGGCCGAGGCCGAATTCATCCAGGGCCTGCTGCTCGAGGAGGGCGTGCCCAGCATGCTCCGCCGCAGCGCCGGCTTCGACGTGCCGGACTTCCTCGCCGCCGGCCCGCGCGACGTGATGGTGCCCGAGGCGGCGGTGCCGACCGCGCGCGAGATGTTGCTCGCGGGCGAGATGATCTCCGACGCGCCCACGGAGCGGGTGGTGGCGCCGGGGCGGCTGCTGGTCGGGCTGCTGGTGGCGCTGGCGATCGGGGCGGTCGTGGTCTGGCTGGCGAGCCAGGTCGTGCACTAGCCGGTTCGCGGGGCGCGGGATGGCGTGGGGCGGGGCGCTCAGGCGCCGGCGGCCATTCGCGCAAGGTGCGCCCGCCACGCCTCCTCGATCCGCGCCGGTGAGGCGCCTCCGAACGCCTCACGTAGCGCGGCCCGCCTCCCGCGCGGGTGCAGGCGGCACGCGAGCACGGCGGCGGCCTGCTCGTCGCGCTCGCGCACGAGCAGATCGATCAGGGTCCCGCCGAGCAACGGCGCGTCGCGCAGGCCGGGCGGGAACGCCGGCCGGCGACCCTCCCGCAGGCGGCGCGCGATCGCCGGCCGGGCGTGCGCGGTCTGGCCGCCGAACCAGCGCGCGGCGCCCTCGATCAGCCACCCCCAGCGCAGCTCGGCGCGGATCCGGCGGGGGGTCGTGCGCAGCGGGATATCCGGGTTGTTCTCGACGATCACGCGCCGCGCGTACAGCGCCGACGCCGTGGTCGCGAGCATCTCGCGTGAGCCTGGGACGGTCGAGGCCCGCGCGTCGAGCAGGTCGGGACGCAGGACGTGGAGCACGTCCCGGCCAGACCAGCCGGCGACGTACCGGCGGGCCGCCGGCGCTGCCGCGGCCCACGCGAACGGCACCATCGGGCAGGCGACCGACAGCGACGTCACGCCCGAGTGGAATACGACGGTCATCCCGTCGACCGTGGTCGGAAAGTGCTGGGCCAGGTGCTCGCGCGTGCGCTCGAGCGAGTGCAGAACGCGGTCTACGTCATCGGCATGGGTCGACTCGTGCCGTGCCCGGAAGGACGGCGACGCCGACTCGACCCATGCCACCTGACGTATTGGTGCGGCGTTGCCCGCTGTCCCGAGGTCAGACCAGGACCGGCTCGCGGTCCGAGGCGATCGACGCGATCTCCTCGGAAGCACGATCGAACTCGTCGTCCGACAGCACGGGTGTGCCCTCGAACGGGAGGTCGCGCGTGAGCTCGAGCCACGAGCGGCATCCGCCGTAGTCGTCGCGCACCTTGACCGTGACCGGCCGCGGAATCCGGTACGTCCGCAGCAGGATCACGTGGAGCGGATGACGCCGCTTCCACGCCAGGCGCTTCTCGGCGTAGTCGGTCGTCCACACGTAGAACGGGGACAGCGCGTCCACGGTGCGCCGGTCGGTGATCGTGTAGTGAGCGGCGACCTCGGCCCAAGCGCGGATACGTACGCGGTCGGGCTGAGGGATCTCGCGGTTGCGGCGCAGCGAGTGGGGCGGTGGCTCGCCATCGCTCCAGACACCCTCCTCGAGCGCGCGAACGAGCTCGGGTTGGTGTGACTCGCGTACTAGGTCAGAGCACTGGTGGTCGAACGTCGGGTACAGAAAGAAACGGTCGTAGTCCAGCTTGAAGTGCTTATCGGGCTCGCGAATGCCGCCCTTGCGGAGAGTCAGAAGCTGCTCTCCCTCGGCAAGGGCCCGCACAGTCACAGCCCATTCTTTGAAGGCGATCGGCATGTAGTAATAAAAGGAAACGGGGGATAGAACGAAAGGAAACCCGTGCGCGGCACGCATTGCAACTGCGGCACGGGAGGACCTGATTGTACGCGAGGTTTGGCAAATCGCCAAATGTGACCGCAAATCGGTGGGTTTGCTGCGGGGGTCTCGGGGCGAACTCGTGCGAGTGCTGAAAACCTCGGGCCGAACGTGTGTGAATCGCCACTAACGCTGGGTATAGGGGGATTTTCGGATCTGCGGCGGGTGCAGGTGAAACCGGTTCCACGAAATTGCTCGCCTGTCGAACAACTCGCCGGATGGCGAACGCGGTCGGGTTTGTAACTATTTGCACTAGTTAGCAGCAAGCACCTCTCGTCGGGACGGTGCCGCGGGTCGCAGGTGGCGGGTCGCAGGTCGGGGCCGCGGGTCGCGGGTCGCGGGTCGCGGGTGGCGGGTCGCGGGCTAGTGCGGGCGGCCGTGGCCGCCACCGCCCGGCGTCTCGATCCGCAGACGCTGTCCCGCCTCGAGCCGTCCGATCGACTTCGCCGGCAGCTCCTCGCCGTCGAGCAGGTTGCGCCCGGCCGCCCCGGGCTCGCCGCCGTCCGCCCCCGACGGCCGGTGACGCCGGCGCTCGGTGATCAGCGAGTAGCTGAGCGGCGCGAGCGCCTCCAGCTCGCGAATCACGCCGTCGCCGCCGGCATGGGCGCCGGCCCCGCCCGAGCCCCGCCGCAGCGCGTATTGCACCATCCGCATCGGGAACTCGAGCTCGAGCGCCTCGATCGGCGTGTTGAGCGTGTTGCTCATCGCCACGTGCACGCCGCTGGGGCCGTCCGCGTCCGGGCACGCGCCCTGGCCGCCACCGATCGTCTCGTAGTAGACGACGTCCTCGGTCCCGAGCGTCACGTTGTTCATCGTCCCCTGCCCGAGCGCGCGGCCGAACGCCCGCAGCACGACGTCGGCGACGCGCGATGACGTCTCGACGTTGCCGCCGACGACCGCCGCCGGTGAGCGCGCGTTCAGCAAGCATCCCTCGGGGGCGATCACGTCAACCGGGCGGTAGGCGCCGGCGCTCGGTGGGATGTCGGGATCGGTCAGCACGCGGATCGCGAAGTAGCACGCCGATCGCGTGACCGCCAGCGGGCAGTTGAGGTTGCCCTCGTGCTGGTCGGCGGTGCCGGTGAAGTCGAGCGTCAGACGGTCGCCGTCGACTGTCGCCTTCAACATGATTTCGAGGTCGCCCTCGCGTGCCTCCAGCACGTCGACCGCCTCATACGTGCCGTCGTCGAGCTGTTCGATGCAAGCCCGGGTGCGGCGTTCGGCGTAGTCGAGGACCTCGCTGAACGCCTGCGCAAGCTTGGCGGCGCCGTAGCGCTCGTGCAGCTCGAGCAGCCGACGTCCCCCGACCCGCCCGGCCGCGAGCTGCGCCCGGAGATCGGCGCGGCGCTGGTCGGGCCGGCGCATCTGCGCGCTCAGCTCGGCGATCGCTTCGTCGTCAAGGATCCGGGGGCTGATCACCACGCCTTCCTCGTCGAGCGTGGTGCTGTCGGCCGGCATCGAGCCGGGAGTCGGGCCGCCGACGTCGGCGTGGTGCGCGCGGCAGGCCGCGAACGCGATCAGCTCGTCCTGCGCAAACAGGGGCGTGATAACCGTGATGTCCGGGAGGTGCGTGCCCCCGGCGTAGGGATCGTTGAGGATCCAGCTGCGGTCCGGCGCGTGCTCCTTGTCGAGGATGGCGGCGACCGCCGCGGGCATCGCGCCGAGGTGGACCGGGATGTGCTCGGCCTGCATCACCATCTCGCCGCGCGGGTTGAACAGCGCGGTCGAGGCATCGCGCCGCTCCTTGATGTTCGCGGAGTGCGCGGAGCGGATCAGCACGGCTCCCATCTCCTCGCAGACCGCTCGGAGCGCGCCGGTGAGGACCTGGAGCTCGACGGGATCGATCTTCTCGTCGCTCACCCCGACCTCGTCATGTGGATCGTGCCGGCGTCGTCGACCGCGCTCTCCCAGCCCGGCGGGATCAGGACCGTCGACTCGGGCAGCTCGATCACCGCGGGGCCGTCGAGCTTGGTGCCCGCCGACGGGATGCCGCGCAGCACCTCGAGCTCGATCCGCTCTCCGTCCAACGTGGCCTCGCGGGTGGAGCGTTCCACGTCGGGTTCGGCGTCGTCGCCGGCGAGCTCGACGTCGACCCCGGGCCCGGTGGCGGTCACCCGGATCGTGACGAGCTCGAGCTCCTGGTCGGCGTCGCGATAGCCGTAGCGCTCCTCGTGCTCGTCCTCGAACGCCTCGCGCAGGGCGCCGGGGTCGGCCGTGGTCGAGCCGGAGATCGGGAGCTCGAACGACTGACCCCGGTAGCGAAGCTCGTAGACCACGTGCAGGTCGGCATCGGGCTCGTGCATCGCCCCGCGGGCGCGCTCCCCGAGCTCCTTCACGTGTTGCTCGATCGCCTCCGCAGCGAGGTCGTCGCCGCTGAGGAGCACGCTGCGCTGGACGTCGCGCCGTCGCGGCGAGACGACGAGCCCGAGCGCCGCGAGCACCCCCGAAGCGCGCGGGCACAGGATCGCGTCGATCCCGAGCTCGTCGGCGATCTGCGCGGCGTGCAGCCCGCCGGCGCCACCGAACGCCATCAGCGCGTACCGCCGAGGGTCGATTCCGCGCTGCACGGTGACGACCCGAAGCGCGCGGATCATCTCGGCGCCGGCGACGCGACGGATCCCCTCCGCGCAGGCGGTGCGCTCGAGCCCGAGGTCCTCGGCGAGCTTGCCGACCGCCTTCTGCGCGGCCTCGCGGTCGAGTTCGACGCCGCCGCCAAGGGGCGCGTCGGAGGACAGGTAGCCGAGCACGAGGTTCGCGTCGGTGACGGTCGGCTCGGTGCCGCCGCGCCCGTAGCACGCCGGTCCGGGGTCGGCCCCGGCCGACCGGGGCCCGACCCGGAGCGCGCCGCCGGCGTCGCGCCACGCGATCGAGCCGCCACCGGCGCCGACGGTGTGGACCGCGAGCATCGGCAGCGCCAGCGGACGACCCGCGATTTCGCCGCTCGACTGCTCCTGCACGCTGCCGCCGTCGACCACGCAGACGTCGCACGACGTGCCGCCCATGTCGAGGCACAGGGCGTCGTGTATGCCCGCGGTGCGCGCGACGAACGCGGCCCCGGCGGCGCCGCCGGCCGGTCCCGATAGGACAGTCCACGACGCGTGGCCGGCGGCCGCCTCGACGTCGATCAGGCCGCCATTCGACTGCATGATCGCGGGCTCGGGCAGGTTCGCGTCACGCACGCGCTCCACGAGTCGGCGCAGATAGCTGGCGAGCAACGGCGACAGCGCCGCGTCGATCTCGGTGGTCGCGGCCCGCTCGAATTCCCGGAACGTGCCGACGACCTCGTGCGAGAGCGAGATGTGGGTTTTTGGCAGTGCCTCCGCGAGCGCCTCGCCGATCGCCTGCTCGTGCTCCGGGTGCCGGTAGGAGTGGAGCAACGCGACCGCCACCGCCTCAGGCCGGGCCTCAGCGATCCGGTGTGCGAGCTCTCGTGCAGCTTCGGCCGTGAGCTCTTTGAGCGGGCCATCCGGGGTCATGCGCTCGGGGGCGCCGAAGCGGAGATCCTCCGGCGCGAGCGGCGCCGGCCGGGCGGCGCACAGGCGGTAGAGCTGCGGGCGATCCTGGCGCCCGAGAGCGATCAGGTCCGTGAACCCGTCGGTGGCCACGAACGCGGTGGTGGCGCCGCGCCCCTCGAGCAGCGCGTTGGTCGCGACCGTCATCCCGTGCGAGAACTCCTCGACCTGGTCCGCGTCCGCGCCCGCCTTGGCGAGCGCCGCCTCGATCGCGGCGAGCACGCCCTCGGACTGATCGTCGGGGGTGGTCGGCGCCTTCGCGGTGATCACGCGCCCGTCGAGCGCGAGTACGGCATCGGTGAATGTTCCACCCACGTCGACGCCGATCAGCATCGGGCGAACGTTACTTTCGCGCCGGAGGGGCCGGAGCGTTTCGCGCCGGAGCGGCCGGACGTTTCGCGCCGGAGCGGCCGGCGCGGCCGGCGCGCACGGGCCCGAGGGCATGGCCCGTGCTGCGCGCGGCCGGCAAGACCGCCTGAATATCACCGCCGCGACCCTCCCGCGGCCGCGGCCCTACTGCTAGGCCTCCTGGGCCCGCTAGGCGGCGAGCGGCGCCGGGACCTCCTCGGTCTCAGCGAGGTGCTGATGCGAGGGGCAGTAGCCGTTGTGCGGCAGCGGCATACGTTGACACGGCGTCCCCTTACGAGTGCTCGCCCTGCATTGCAGCGGGTTGCCGTACGCGTCGAAGCCATTCTGGGGCAGACGGCGCAAGAACTCGTCGGCCAGCGTCAGGTACCTCTGGATGGTGCGCAGCACACGCAGCTGCGAGGTCATCGGGAAGTACACCCGGATGTCGTTGAACAGCGTCCGCGACGGATGCGCGAAGTAGTGGCGGTCGGTCGCAAGGCGCTCGACGGCCGCTTCGCACGCCTTCAGGACGCGCTCGTGATTCAGATACAGCCCGCCGTGTGGGTCCTCGATGACCTCGTCGGCAAGCTCACGGTAGATGGCTCGGCTGAACCGATACATGTTTGAAACACCCACTCCTAGATCCGTGCCCCCGCCAGGGCGGTCTGGTTAGCGCAAGAGCCTGCTACCCGCGATGTGTGTAGTTACAGCGGTGTCAATTATTAAGTTGACATTAACCCGGAACTTGGTGCTTTCAGGCTCTATGGGCTTGCGGCGCGTCTGAAGCGACGCGGATGGGTGTCACGCCCAATGTTGAAGCACGGGCTCGGGCCCCGCGCCGATCGTCACGTGGGCTCCGTCGAACCGCGGGTCCCGGTCGGGGAAATCGCGCCGCTGATGGGCGCCGCGGCTCTCGGTGCGGGCGAGCGCGCATTGCGCGATCAGCCGCACGAGTGGGTGGGGGTCCGTGGCCAGCTCTTCCAGGCCGGCGGCGTCGCGTTCCAGGCCCGCGTCGCGCCACAGCGCCTCGCGGCTCGAACGGGAGATCGGCTGGGTCTCGGCGGCGACGTCCCGGGCCGAAGCCAGGTCGGCGACGGCTGCCGGATCGGGTTCTGGCTGGGCGGCCGCCGACCGCGCCGCCCGGGCGCCGAACACGAAGCACTCGGTCAGCGAGTTCGAGGCGAGGCGGTTGGCGCCGTGCAGGCCGGTGCATGAGCACTCCCCGACCGCGTGCAGCCCCGCGAGCGTCGCGCGGGCGTGGATGTCGGTCGCGATCCCGCCCATCATGTAATGGGCCGCGGGCGCGACGGGGATCAGCTCGCGCTCGGGGTCGATCCCGGCATGGCGGAGCGCGGTGACGACGTTCGGGAACAGCGCCGGGTCGACGTCGCGCATGTCGAGATCCACAGACGGGGCCCCGGTCAGCAGCATCTGGCGCTGCACCGCTCGCGCCACCTCGTCGCGCGGCGCGAGCTCGTCGACGAACCGCTCGCCGGCGGCGTCGAGCAGCCTGGCCCCCTCGCCGCGAATCGCCTCGGTCACGAGGAACCCGTCGGCGCCGTTACCGACGACGGCCGTCGGATGGAACTGGACGAGTTCGAGGTCGGCGAGCGTCGCGCCGGCCGCGGTCGCCAGCAGCAGTCCCGCGCCGACGGCGACAGACGGGTTCGTGGTCCGAGACCAGAGCGCGGCGGCGCCACCGGTCGCGAGGACGACCGCGCCGCTCGCGATCACGCGGCCGTCGTCGAGTCGAACCCCCACGCACCGGCCGTCGCCCGCGAGCACTTGGACGACGCGGCGTCCCTCGAGCACGTCGATCCCCGGATCCTCGGCCACGACCGCGCTCAGCTGGCGGACGAGGCGGCGCCCGGTGGCCGCCCCGCCGGCGTGCACGATCCGGCGACGCGAGTGGCCGCCCTCGAGTCCGAGCGCCAGATGCCCGTTCCGGTCGGCGTCGAAGCGGACCCCGAGGCGGTCGAGGGCGGTGACCGCAGCCGGGGCCTCCTCGCACAGGACGCGCGCCGCGGACTCGCGCACGGCGTCGCGGCCGGCCACGATCGTGTCCCGCAGGTGGAGCTCGGGGCTGTCGTCGGCCGACACCGCGGCCGCCAGCCCGCCCTGCGCCCACCAGCTCGAGGACTCCGCCAGCGGCGTGGCCGAGACCAGCGTGACGCGCGCGCCTTCGCGGGCGGCACACACAGCGGTGTACAGCCCCGCGGCGCCTGCGCCCACCACCGTGACCTGAGCGGCAAGAACCTGCACGTGGACCGATACCGTACCCCGATGCCGTCCCGGCCCGTTTGGCTCGAGCATCCGTCCTCGCTGTTGCACGAGACGCGCCCGCATCCCGAGCAGCCGCCGCGGATCACGGCGATCGAGCGCGAGCTGTCAGCGCGCGACTGGCTGGGGTTCGAGCGCGTCACCTCGCCGGCGGTCGATCGCGCCGTGCTCGAGGCGGTTCACCACGAGGCGTACATCGCGTCGATCGAGCAGGCGTGCGCGGACGGAGGCGGTTACCTCGACGCCGACACCGTGGTCAGCCCGCACTCGTTCGAGGCCGCGCTGCACGCCGCGGGCGGAGCGGTCCGCATGGTCGACCTGCTGCTCGACGGCGCCGCCCCTTCCGGCTTCAGCGCCCACCGCCCTCCCGGCCATCACGCCTTGGCATCGCGCGCGATGGGTTTCTGCCTGTTCAACAACATCGCGGTCGCCGCCCAGTACGCGCTCGACGCCCGGGGGCTCGAGCGCGTGATGATCGTCGACTGGGACGTGCACCACGGAAATGGGACCAACGACACCTTCCACGGGAGCGATCGGGTGCTGTTCGCCTCGATCCACCAGTCGCCGCTGTACCCGGGGACCGGGCCGGCGTCGGATGTCGGATCCGGAGAGGGCCGTGGGTTCACCGTGAATCTGCCCGTCCGGCCCGGGGCCGACGACGCGGTGTTCTGCTCGCTCGTGGATCACGTGGTCGTCCCGCTGGCCGAGTCGTTCGAGCCGCAGCTCATGCTGATCTCGGCCGGCTACGACGCCCATCGCGAAGATCCGCTCGGGTCGTGCGAGCTGACCGAGGACGGGTTCGCCGCGATGACGCGCTCGCTTCGCGCGGCGTGTGAGGTTCTCGGCGTTCCGGTCGGTTGCGTGCTCGAGGGCGGGTACGCGCTCGGCGCGCTCGCGCGGTCGGTGGCGGCGACGCTGGCGGCGCTGAACGCGCCGCTGTCGGGGGACGGTCCGCTCGCCCCCGGGCTCTCCTCCGGTGAGATTCCGCCGGTCGCCCGTCAGGCGCGTGAGCGTCTCGCCGAGTGGTGGCCGGCGCTCGGCTGAGCCGGCTGGACCGAGGCTGTAAAATCCGAGGGGAATGGATCTCACCAGGATCTGAAGCCGCGTTAGTCCTAGTCGTCGCTTAGGCGGCGGCTCCGCTGCTCCGTCGTTCCCTGGAGGTCCTTTGTCGGTTCGTAGTAACCCATCACGATCGAGTCCCACCGCCACCGCGACCGCCCTTGTCGCGTCGCACGGCGGGGTGGCGATATCGATGACCGGGGTGGTCAAGCGGTTCGGCGACGTGCGTGCCGTCAACGGCCTCGACCTCGAGGTGCCGGCCGGCCTCTGCTACGGACTGCTCGGGCCCAACGGCGCCGGCAAGTCGACCACGATGCGGATCCTCACCGGCCAGGCCGTGGCCGACGGCGGCTCGGTCGAGGTGCTCGGCTATCGCCTGCCGGACGAATCGAAGCTGGCGCGTGCGCGGATGGGCGTGTGCCCGCAGGAGAGCAACCTGGACGTCGACCTGGGCGTGCGCGACGTGCTCGAGGTGTTCGCTCGCCTTTACCGGGTCGGGTCCCGGGAGCGGCCGATCGCGGTCGATCGTGCGCTCGCGCTCGCCGGCCTCGAGCACCGCGCGGACGATCGCGCGGTGACGCTGTCGGGCGGGATGCAGCGCCGACTCCTGATCGCGCGGGCGCTGATCCACGAGCCCGAGGTCGTGCTGCTCGACGAGCCGACCGTCGGACTCGATCCCCAGATCCGCCAGGAACTGTGGTCGCTGATCGTCTCGCTCCGGGAGAGCGGCACCACCGTGCTGATGTCGACTCACTACATCGAGGAGGCGCAGCGGCTCGCCGACCGGGTGGCGATCATGTCCGCGGGGCGCGTGGTCGCGGAGGGCACGCCGGCCGATCTGATCCTCGCGCACGCCGGACGGGAGGTCGTCGACGTGCACGGATCGACCGCCGAGCTGGCCTCGCTCCGCTCGCGCGCGGACGCCGAGGGGCTGCCCACGCGACACTCGGGGCCGTCGCTGACCTACCTGCACGCCGACGCGCTCGACGGGCGCCTGCCGCCGGGCTCGCGCCGGAACGCCAACCTCGAGGACGTGTTCGTCCGGCTGACGGGGGACTACGTCGAATGAGCGCGATACGGGTCGGGCGAATCGAGACGCCGGCGCTGGTCGCCGTGTGGGTCCGCGAGTGGACGGTGTTCAAGTACTACTGGCGGACGCGCACGTTCGCGGCGATCGTCGAGCCGGTGATCACGCTGCTCGCGTTCGGGTTCGGCTTCGGCAAGCTCGTCTCGAGCATCGACGGCATCCCGTACATCCAGTTCGTCGGCACCGGCGCGGTCGCCACCGCCGTGCTGTTCAGCGCGGTGTTCTCGTCGATGTTCGACGCGCTCTACAAACGACGCTACCAGCGCGTGTATGACGCGATGCTGGCCGCCCCGGTCGACGTCGACGAGATCGTCACCGGCGAGTCGTTGTTCATCGGCGTTCGCGCGGGGCTCTACGGCGTGGCGCCCCTGCTGGTCGCGTTCCTGTTCGGCCTCCAACCGGAGCCGGCGATGGTGCTCGTGCCGCTGATCGGGGCACTGACCGGCATCGGGTTCGCCGCGCTCGGAATGTGGTTCGCGACGACGGTGACGACGTTCGACGGCTTCAGCTACGTGATCAGCGGCGTGATCACACCGCTGTTCCTCGTCGCGGGAACGTTCTTCCCGCTGAACCGGATGCCGCAATGGCTCCAGTCGCTGGCGCAGCTGAATCCGCTGTATCACTGCGTCGAGTTGGTGCGGCATTGCGCGTTCGGCCTCGATCCGCTGGCCGACCTGGTCCACGTGGGCGCGCTGTGCGCGTTCGCGCTGTTGGCGTGGTGGCTCGCGGTGTGGCGGACGCGCGTGCGGCTGGTCGTCTAGAGAAGCGATCGCCAGGCCGCCACGAGCTCCGCCGCCATCCGGTCGGTCGAGAACTCCTCTGCGCGCGCGCGTCCTTGGATTCGCGGATCTGCGGTTCTGATGTGCGGCGCCAGCGCGGTGCGCCACGCGGCCTCGTCGAACGGCGCGCAGTAGGTCCCGGCGATATCGGTGAGGGCGGCGGGGTGGATACCCACAGGCGTCGCGAGCACCGGAACATCGCACGCCAGCGCCTCGAGCACGGCAAGCCCGAACCCCTCGCGCGCGGACGGGACGAGCACGGCGTTGGCGGCGTTGACGTACAACGGGACCTGCGCCGCCTCGACCTGACCGAGGGTGAGCAGGGGAATCGTGTTCGCGACCGCCCGAGCGCGGTCGTAGCGCTTCTCCAGCCGGCGCGGGTCGGATGGGAACAGCAAGTACGGGCCGTCCGGGTCGAGCCCGAGTGCCGCTCGCGCCTCGGGGCGAGAGATCGGGCGAAAGCGCCTGACGTCGACGCCGATTGGGAGCACCGCACGCCGGCCCTTGACCGCCCAGCGAGGGATCTGATTCGCGAGCGGCGCCGATACCGCCGCGACCAGGTCGAGGAACGGCAGCGCCGCGAGCGTGATCTTGCGCGAACGCGGATGCGCCAGGTCCGTGCCGTGGAGTGTCACCGCCCGGACCTTGGCTCTCGCTCCGAACGCCGGCCACGCGGTCAGGCCGAAGTGGGCGTGGACGACGTCGAACCGGTCGTGGCGGTGGCGCCGGATCAGGTCGTAGCCGGCGCGCGCATACGCGTCGATTCCCCCCGGCGCGAACGAGAACACCTCGACGTCAACCCCCTCGATCCGGCGCAGCGCCTCGACCTGGTCGCGGACGAAGCTGCCGAGCGCCGGCCGGGCCGCGGTCGGGTACATGTTCGTGACGATCAGCGCGCGCATCGGGGGCGCGGCGAGCGTAGCGGCCTCCGCCGGTGACCAGTCTCGGGGCGCCCGAACCCTCGGCGAGGACCGGCCGCCCCCGCCTCTGGCACCATCCCCCCGCATGTCCCCACTCGCTCACCAGCCGATCGGGGTGTTCGATTCCGGCGTCGGCGGGCTGACCGTCCTGCACGAGTTGCTCGTGTCGCTGCCCGGCCGAGGACTATCTGTACCTCGGCGACACCGCCCGGTTCCCGTACGGCGACCGCACCCAGGCGGAGCTCGAGGCGTTCTCGATCGAGATCGCCGAGCACCTGCTCGCCGCCGGCGCGAAGCTGCTCGTGATCGCGTGCAACTCGGCGAGCGCCGCCGCGCTCGATGCCGTCGAGCGCCGCGTCCGCGCGAGCGGTCGCGACGTCGACGTGATCGGCGTGTTGCGACCGGCCGCGCAGGTGGCGGTCGTCTCGAGCCACACCGGCCGGATCGGCCTGCTCGCGACGCCCGCCACCGTTATGAGCCGCGCCTACGAGCGGGCCGTCCTCGCTGCCGACCCGCACGTTCACCTGGAGAGCGTGGCCTGCCCGGACCTCGCCCCGATCATCCAGGGCGGGTTTCCCTTCGACGAGGCGGTGGTCGCGACCGTGCGCGGATACTGTGTCCCGCTTCGCGCCGCCCAGGTCGACACCGTGATTCTCGGCTCCACTCACTATCCGCTGTGCGCCCCCATCCTCCAGCGCATGCTCGGCCGCGGCGTCACGCTGGTCTCCGCCGGCATGGGCGTGGCGCGCAGCGTCGAGCGCGCGCTTGCCTCCCGCGAGCTGCTGAACCCGCAGCCGGGCGAGGGCGCGTATCGCTTTCTGTGCACGGGCGACGTGGAGTCGTTCCGCACCCTCGGGACGCGCTTCCTGCAAATGCCGCTCGGCGAGATCGTCCACGTCGATCTCCGCGCTCGGGCGGCCGCATGACGCCGGCTGGGGTTCTCGAATGACGCCGGCGGGGGTTCTCGAATGACGCCGGCTGGGGGTCTCGCATGACGCCGGCGGGGGTTCCCGAGCGTAGCTACGGGCGCGCGCCGGACGCGCTCCGACCGCTGTCGATCGAGCCCGGTTTCGTCCGGACGGCGACCGGGTCGGCGCTGATCTCGGTCGGCGAGACCCGCGTGATCTGCACCGCCTCCGTCCAGGCCAGCGTCCCGCGGTGGCTCGCCGGCTCGGGCCGCGGCTGGGTGACCGCCGAGTACGCGATGCTCC
This sequence comes from uncultured Solirubrobacterales bacterium, assembly GCA_963770615.1. Classification (GTDB taxonomy): domain Bacteria; phylum Actinomycetota; class Thermoleophilia; order Solirubrobacterales; family Solirubrobacteraceae; genus Palsa-465. The sequence continues at coordinate 216,429 of CAVYQJ010000005.1, forward strand.
CCGCCTCGACCGGCGAGCGCAAGGCGCGCGACATCAGCCGCGGCAAGCTGGACGGCCGCTCGGTCGAGATACAGCGACTGATCGGGCGGTCGTTGCGCGGTGTGGTCGACTTCTCGCTGTTGGGGGAGCGGACCGTTTACATCGACTGCGACGTGCTCCAGGCCGACGGCGGCACGCGGTGCGCCTCGATCACCGGCGGGTTCGTGGCCCTGCAGCTCGCCTGCGCGCGGCTGATCTCCGAGGGCGCGCTCGAGCGAACGCCGCTGAGCGGGGCGGTCGCCGCCGTCTCGTGCGGGATCGTCGACGGCGTGCCGCTGCTCGACCTCGATTACCGCGAGGACTCCTCCGCGGAGGTCGACGCCAACGTGGTCATGACCGGGGACGGCGGCCTCGTCGAGGTGCAGGCGACCGCCGAGCGCACGCCGCTGTCCCGAGCCCACCTCGACGATCTGCTGGCGCTCGCCGCCAACGGGATCGTCGAGCTCCGCGCGCTTCAGGACGCGGCGGCCGCCGCCACGGGCTGAGACGATGTCCTCTGGGACCCCCTCATCCGGCCGCGCGGTCGTGCTCGCCACGCGGAACCCCCACAAGGTGGCCGAGATGCGACGCCTGCTCGAGCCCGCCGGGATCGAGGTGGTGCCGCTGCCCGACGAGGTCGAGTTGCCACCCGAGGACGGCCTGACGTTCGCCGACAACGCACTCGTCAAGGCGCAGACGGCGGCGGCGGAGACCGGCCGGCCGTCGATCGCCGACGACTCGGGGATCGAGGCCACGGCGCTCGGCGGCTCGCCGGGCGTGCTGTCGGCGCGGTTCGCCGGGCCGAACGCCACCGACGAGCAGAACCTCGAGAAGCTCGTGCTCGAGGCGCCGGCGGACAGCCGGCTCCGCTACGTGTGCGCGCTCGCCTACGTCGATCCGGAGACGAGCGAGGAGCGCGTGTTCTTCGGCGATTGCCGTGGGCATCTCGCCCGCGTCCGAGCGGGGTCGAACGGATTCGGTTACGACCCCGTGTTCGTCCCCGACGCCACCGGCGACAACCGGACCATGGCCGAGCTGACCGACGACGAGAAGGACGCGATCAGCCACCGCGGCCACGCGGTGCGGACGCTCACTCGGTGGCTCCGGCTGTGAGCGGGGCCCTCAGCGGGGCGGTCCGCCACCTGGCAAACGCAGCAAACCCCCGCCGGCGCGGGGTGTCGGGCCACATAAGCATGGTCCACATGCTCATGTCGCCTGTGGGGCGGCAGATCGCCTGATTTGCTGCGTTTTCCAGGGTCTGGGGAGGGCTTTCTTCGGCCACGCCTCCTCAAACCGCACTGGATCTGCGTATAGGACCGCTAGAACAGGTTGATTCCTGCCGCCACCGCGACCGCGAACGTCACCGCGGCATACCCGTAGTAGCCCTGAAGCACGAGGATCAGTACCACGATGAGGCACACCCCGACGGTTCCCAGCCACGCGATTCGACCGAGATCCACGGCACCGTTCTGATCGTCCTCCACGCCTTGATTGTCGCTTGCCTCGCCGACGGTTGAGTCCTCGGACTCTGGCGGGCCGTCCTGGCGGTCGGTTGTGGTCGACGAATTACGCAAATTCCGGAAATCCTGTTAGGTGGCCGTGCTGGGGGTAGTACTGACTGGGGAAAATGGCCCCGTTCCCCGGCGACGGCACGAGGTCGGCCGTCCGCCACCCGTGTTAACGTCGGGAATTCCTACCACCTCGAAGGAGGGAGCAAGTGACCAAACAAGAATTCGTGGACCAGGTTGCCGATCGTGCCGGACTGAGCAAGAAGGATGCCGGTGACGCGGTGGATGCGTTCCTGACCACGATCGAGGACGCCCTCAAACGCGGAAGCGACGTGTCCTTCTCCGGGTTTGGCAAGTTCAGCGTCTCGCAGCGCAGCGCTCGCGAGGGACGGAATCCGGCGACCGGCGAGAAGATCCAGATCGCGGCGTCGCGTGTCCCGAGGTTCACGGCTGGGGCGGGCCTGAAGAAGGCCGTCAAGTAGCACGTGCCGGACGCTGGATGCTGCGGTCGCGCGCCGGACGCCGTGACCGTGGCGTCCATCTCCACCGCACGCGGGCGCCGGTGATCGGCGCGTCCACTCGACTCGCGTGCGGGACGTCGTGACCTTGGCTTCGATCCAGGGCGCATCCACGGCCGCCGATCCGGGGGAACCGGTGGTAAAGAGCTTCGGCGATCGGCTGGCGGAACGAGTGGCTGCCCGCCGGTCGCAGGTGGTTATCGGTCTCGACCCCGATCCGGCGCGGCTGTGGCCCGAGGCTGTCCGGCGCGCCGAATCCGGGGGGCTTGCCGGCGCCTCAGAGGGGCCGGAAGCCGGCGACGAACCCGCCGCGCGCGCCGCTCGCGCGGTCGCAGCCCACTGCGCGCTGGCGATTGAGGCGACGGCCGGCGAGTGTGTCGCGGTCAAGCTCCAGGTCGCATGCTTCGAGCGCCTCGGAGCGGCCGGATGGAGCGTTCTGGCCGAGACCGTGGCGCTCGCCCGCGACCACGGCCTGCTGGTGATCGCCGACGCCAAGCGCGGCGACGTCGACGTCACCGCGACGGCGTACGCGCAGGCCTTCCTCGGCGAGACCCCGAGCCCATTCGGCGCGATCGCCGGCCTCGGCGTCGACGCGATGACGGTCAACCCCTTCCTCGGACGCGACTCCCTCGAGCCGTTCGTGACCACCGCGCGCGCTCGCAGCCGCGGCTTGTTCGTGCTCGTGCGCACGTCGAACCCCGGTGCCGCGGATGTGCAGGAGCGAGCACTCGCGGACGGCACGGCGGTGAGCGAGCACATCGCCGACCTGGTGGCGGAGATCGGTGCCGGCGGGGTGGGGACGATGGCCCTGTCGGACGTCGGCGCGGTCGTCGGCGCCACCGCCCCGGAGCGGCTCGCGGCGCTCCGGGAGCGCATGCCACACGCCGCGTTCCTGCTCCCCGGAGTCGGGGCGCAAGGGGGAAACGTCGAAGAGCTCGCGCCGGCGTTCGCCCCCGGGCCGGCGGGTGGGTTGATCGCGGCCTCGCGCGGGATCGTGGCGGCACACGAACGGACCGGTGGGGATCCGGCCGTCGCCGCGGCTCGTGAGGCGGCTCGCCTGCGCGAGCTGGCCTGGCGCCTGGCGGCGTGACCCAGATCGCCGGGGACCGGCACCTCCACCGCGGACGCGGGTCACGCGGCCGGGGCCGGGGCACTGACGACCGAGCGCCGGAAAACGGTTCGCGCCCCGGGCGCAGGTATGATCGCCGGTGCGATGGAGGGGTGGAGGAACCCGGCGCGCTACATCGTGCCGCTAGCGCTGGCCGCGGCTGTCACCGGTACGTATCTGATCGTTCACCACGCGCTCATCAGCAAGCACTCCTCAACCACGACGACCACCGTCCAGACGTCGACCACGGTCGTCCGCCACCACGGCCACACCGGGACGACGAGCGCGAAGGCGAAGTTCTACGTAGTCAAGCCGGGCGACTCGCTGTCGGGGATCGCGGCCAAGACCGGCGTGCCGATCACGACGATCGAGTCGCTGAACCCGCACATCAACCCGAACGCCCTCCAGCCCTCGCAGCGGCTCAAGCTGCGCCAGTGACATGACGGTGACCCGGAGGACGGCCGCGGCAGCGGTCTGGGTGGTGGTCGCACTCGCGGCCCTTGGCGCGATCATCGCGGGATCGCCCCTGGGCGGGCTCGCCGGCGCTGCGCCGGCGCGCGCCGCGACCACGAACGCGGGCACCACGACCGCGGGCACCACGACCGCGGGCACCACGACCGCGGGCACCGCGCCCGCCACCGTGGCCCGCGCGACCACCCCGCCACCGCCGCCACTCGGCGTCCGCGCCGCCGCGCTGGTCGAGGAGAGCGGCGGCGAGCAGCTGTTCGGCGAGAACGCGAACGCTCAGCTTGCCATCGCGAGCACCACCAAGCTGATGACCGCGCTGATCACGCTCGGGCACACCAAGCTGAACCGGGTGTTCGCGGATCCCGACTATCCCTTGGCGTCGGAGGACTCGCAGATCGGCCTCGAGCCGGGCGAGCGGATGAGCGTCCACGACCTGCTGCTCGCGATGCTCCTGCCGAGCGCCGACGACGCCGCGATCGACCTCGCCTTCAACGTCGGTCACGGATCGATCAGCCGGTTCGTCGGGATGATGAACGCCCGTGCGCGCCAGCTGGGGCTGACGCACACTCACTACTCGACCCCGAGCGGGCTCGACACGCCGGGCAACTACTCGAGCGCGAGCGACCTCGTCGACCTGGCCCGATACGACCTCGAGCATGAGCCCTTCTTCAGGTACGCGGTCAGGCAGACCCACGCGGTGCTGCGGACCGGAAACCACGTCCGCTTCGTAACCAACCTGAATGACCTTCTGGACCGGTTCCCATGGATCAACGGCGTCAAGACCGGCCACACGCTCGACGCCGGCTACGTGCTCGTGGCCGCGGGAACCCAAGGCGGCATGACGCTGATCGACGCGGTGCTCGGCACCTCGAGCGAGGCCGCGCGCGATTCGAACGCGCTTGCGCTACTGCAGTGGGGCTTTGCCAACTTCGGCCTGCGGACGCCGGTCCACGCGGGCAAGGTGCTCGCGCGGCCGGTGATCGTGGGCAGCACGCCGGCCGCGCACGCGCGGCTGGTCGCGGCGGACACCTACACGCACGTTTTCCCGAAGGCGGCATCGATCACGCTGCGGGTCCACGCCCCGAAGCAACTCGTCGGCCCGGTGCCCGCGCAGACGGACGTCGGGTGGGTGGCCGTGGTCGCCGATCACAAGGTGGTCACGCGAATCCCGTTGCTGCTGACCTCGGCCGTGCCGGCGATCAAGAAGTCGCATCAGATCGCGAGCGGGCTGGTCGTATCGGTTACGCTGTCTGGACTTCTGGTGGCAGTGGGTGCGGTGATCGGGCTGACAATGTTCTGGCGCGAATGGACGAGGGGAACGAGGGGCGGCAGGTCTAGGTCCACGAAACCTCGATGATCATCACCGTCACGCTGAACGCCGCGCTCGACAAGACCCTGGAGGTTCCAAACTTCAGGGTTGGACGCCGCCATCGCTCGGTCGAGCAGACCACGATGCCGGGCGGCAAGGGAGTCAACATCGCCCGCGCGCTGAAGCGCCTCGGGCAGCCGGTGATCGCGACCGGGCTCGCGGGCGGCGCCACCGGAAACCAGATCGTCGACGCGCTCAACGGCGAGGCGATCCTCAACGGATTCGTGCGGATCCGCGAGGAGTCCCGCACGAACACGGCGGTGCTCGATCCGACGACCGGGCTCCAAACCGAGATCAACGAGCGCGGACCGTCCGTCTCGGCTCACGACCTCGAGCTGTTCCGCGACAAGCTGCTGTACCTGGCCAAGGGCGCGAGCATGTGCGTGTTCGCGGGCAGCCTGCCCCGGGGCGTGGCGCCCGACGTGTACGCCGGGTTGATCCGCGACCTCAAGAAGCTCGGCGTGACCACGATCGTCGACACCGAGGGCGAGCCGCTACGGCTGGCCGTGCGCGCCGAGCCCGCGGTCGTCTCGCCAAACGAGCTCGAGGCCGAGGAGCTCGTCGGTCACGAGTTCAACGATATGGACGACCGGGCGAGCGCCGTGGTCGAGATGACCCGTCTCGGGCCGGCGGAGGCGATCATGACGGTCTCCGACGGGTGCTACGCGCACGTGCTCGACGGCGGCACGCACTCGCTCTACCGGGTCCGGATCGAGGAACAGGAGGAGCGCTCGGCGATCGGCTCGGGCGACGCCTTCCTCGCCGGCTACATCGCGTCCCGGTATCTCGGTCGCTCGCCGACGGAGTGCCTGCGCTACGGGGTCGCGTGCGGCGCCGAATCGGTCCAGCATTTCGGCGCCGGACTACTCGATCCGGGGGCCGTCGACCGGCTGCTCCCCGAGGTCGAGCTCGAGCATCTCGAGATCGGCGCGGAGATCGGCTGAGAAACACCCCGGAATTAGGGGCAAACGGGTCGCCCGAAGCTCCATAACGCACTGCTAGCATCGGGATTCTCGTGCTGGCCTGCCCGCTCACACGGTGGTATTTCCCGTCCGCCGCGACTAATACGATGCCGCAATGGAAGTAGAGATCGGACGCGGCAAGAAGGCCCGGCGGGCGTACGGCTTCGATGAGATCGCGATCGTGCCGTCACGGCGCACGCGCGACCCCGACGATGTCGACATCTCGTGGAACCTCGGGCCGTACTTGTTCGAGCTGCCGCTGATGGGCGCCGCGCTCGACGGCGTTGTCTCACCCGAGACCGCCGGCGTGATCGGCAAGCTCGGCGGACTGGCGGTACTCAACCTCGAGGGCATCTTCTGCCGCTACGAGGACGCCGACGCCCAGCTCGAGCGAATCCAGACCTTCTCGAAGGACATCGCCACCCGGGAGATGCAGGACATCTACCGCGAGCCGGTGAAGCCGGAGCTGATCGCCCAGCGGATCTCGGAGATCAAGGCGCAGGGCGTGGTCGCGGCCGCGTCGCTGACGCCGCAGAAGGTGCGCACGTACTACGAGGTCGCGCTCGAGGCGGGGCTCGACGTCCTGGTGATCCAGGGAACGGTCGTGTCCGCGGAGCACGTCTCGCGCGATGAGAGCCGGCCGCCGCTCAACCTCAAGGAGTTCATTCGCGAGCTGGCGCCGACGCCGGTGATCGTCGGCGGCTGCGCGTCCTACCACACGGGCCTGCACCTGATGCGGACCGGAGCGGCGGCGGTGCTGGTCGGCGTCGGTCCGGGCGCGATCTGCACCACGCGTGGCGTGCTCGGAATCGGAGTTCCCCAGGCGACGGCGATCGCCGACGTCGCCGCGGCGCGCTCGCAGCACATGCTCGAGACCGGCGAGATGGTCAAGGTCATCGCCGACGGCGGCATGCGGAACGGCGGCGACATCGCGAAGGCGATCGCGTGCGGCGCCGACGCGGTGATGCTCGGCTCCGCGCTCGCGCGCGCCTACGAGGCGCCGGGGCGCGGCTACAACTGGGGGATGGCGACGTTCCATCCCACGCTCCCGCGCGGCGCCCGGGTGGCGACCACGCCGAACGGCACGCTCGAGGAGATCATCAAGGGCCCGGCCCGCGAGAACGACGGGACTTTCAACCTGATGGGCGCGCTGCGTACGTCGATGGCCACGTGCGGCTACCGGGACATCGCGGAGTTCAACCGCGCAGAGCTCGCGGTGGCGCCGGCCCTGCAGACGGAGGGCAAGCACCTGCAGCGAGAGCAGGGCGTGGGCATGGGCGCCAAGGCTGCCGCGGCCACTGTCAGTGTCGACTGATCTGGCGGCTGCAAACCTTCGCGGGCCGGTGTCCTCGGTCGCTCGCGTGCTGGCGCACGCCACGCTCCCTGCGTCCTTGGCCCGCTCGGTTTTCGCTCGCCAGGAGGTTTTCACATGAGCACGACCACGGTCGGGACGGGCCCTGATGGCCCCACGGACGCCGCGCAGCGGCCCCAATCAAACGAAGAGGTCGTCGTCCTCGACTTCGGAGGCCAGTACTCGCAGCTGATCGCGCGCCGCGTGCGCGAGTGCGGCGTGTTCTCGGAGCTGCTCCCGCACCACGTGGGGCTCGAAGAGGTGCGCCGGCGCCGGCCGAAGGGCGTGATCCTGTCGGGCGGGCCCGCCTCGGTGTACGAGGAGGGCGCGCCGGCGCTCGACCGCGCGCTGCTCGAGCTGGGCGTGCCGGTGCTGGGCATCTGCTACGGGATGCAGCTGATCGCCCGCGAGCTGGGCGGCCGCGTCGAGGGCGCCGAGGTGGGGGAGTTCGGGCGCTCGGAGCTGACCGTCGCCGACCCGGGCCGGCTGCTGGCGGGAACGCCGGCGCAGCAGAGCTGCTGGATGTCCCATCGCGACACGGTGTTCGCGCCGCCGCCCGGGTTCGCGGCGCTTGCCTCCTCGACCGCGTCGCCGGTGGCGGCGTTCGAGTCGACCGAGCGCGGCATCTACGGGATCCAGTTCCACCCCGAGGTGGTCCACACGCCCTACGGCCAGCAGGTGCTGACGAACTTCCTCGAGGATGCATGTGGATGCGAGCGCACCTGGAGCCCGCGATCGGTGATCGAGGAGCAGATCGAGGCGATCCGTGCCCAGGTCGGCGACGGGCGGGCGATCTGCGGGCTGTCCGGCGGGGTCGACTCGAGCGTCGCGGCGCTGCTCGTGCACCGCGCGATCGGGGACCGGCTGACCTGCGTGTTCGTCGACCATGGCTTCATGCGCAAGAACGAGGGCGCCCAGGTGATCGAGGCGTTCCGCGACCACTTCCGCGTGCCGCTGGTGGCGGTCGACGCGTCCGAGCGGTTCCTCGCCCGCCTCCACGGCGTCACCGATCCCGAGGAGAAGCGCAAACGGATCGGCGCCGAGTTCATCCGGGTGTTCGAGGAGGAGGCCCGCAAGCTCGACGACGTCCATTTCCTCGTCCAGGGCACGCTCTACTCGGACGTGATCGAGTCCGGCGGCAGCACGGGCGCGGCCACGATCAAGTCTCACCACAACGTCGGTGGGCTCCCCGACGATCTCGAATTCGAGCTGGTCGAGCCGCTGCGGGCGCTGTTCAAGGACGAGGTCCGCGCGGTCGGAGAAGAGCTGGGGCTGCCCAAGCGGCTGGTGTGGCGCCAGCCGTTCCCCGGGCCCGGCCTGGCGATCCGGATCGTCGGCGGCGAGGCCACGCGGGAGCGGCTCGACATCCTCCGCGAAGCCGACGCGATCCTCCAGGACGAGATCCGCAAGGCCGGGCTGTACCAGGAGCTGTGGCAGTCGTTTTGCGTGCTCCCGGACATCCGCACCGTGGGCGTCCAAGGGGACGTGCGGACGTACGGAAACGTGATCGTGATCCGCGCCGTGACCAGCGACGACGCGATGACGGCCGACTGGGCGCGTCTGCCCTACGACCTGCTCGAACAGATCGCGGCCCGGATGATCGGCGAGATCCGCCCTGTCGGGCGTGTCGTTCTCGACATCACAAGCAAGCCGCCCGGCACCATCGAGTGGGAGTAACCTGACCCGACGGTGCTGATGGGTGGGGCAGTTCGTCGGGGGCTTGTGGTTGTCACGGTGGCGGTGGCGAGCGTGTCCGCGTGCGCAGCGCTCGCGCCCGCGGCCGACGCATCGCTGGGCGTGCCGACCGGTGGTCCGCCTACGACCTTCACCGGCTCCGGGGCATCAACCGCGAGCGCGATGGCCAGCTTCGAGGCGGCTGCCGGCGGCGCCGACAACGGCACGGCTTCCGGCGAGCAGGGGAGCGGATATCGACACGTGACGTGGGATCAGATCGCGGTCGACGGCAGCGACCCGGGCTCGACAACGATCGAGCCGGGGCACGTGATCGTCCCCGCCCGAAGCCGTCTTGCGCCGTGGGGGCTCGAACTCGGGCCCGAGATCGCGGTCGCCAACGACGGCTTCAGGTCAGTCGGCTCGACGGTCACCTTCACCCCGTTCAGCCCGCCGAACCTTTGGGGTCCGTTCAACACGAACGCGGCCGATTTCGATGTGGTCGCTCCGGCCGGTCAGGGAGCGACGCCGACTCCCGCGCAGACGCGGGGTATCGGGATCGTGTTCCTCAACTCCAACGGATCGGCCCAGATCCAGTACTACAACGGCGACGATCTCCTTGCGCAGGGGTCGGTGACCGCGCCGGCGGGCACGACGTCATTCGCGGGCCTCCTGTTCCCCGATCCCGTCGTCTCGCGCGTCGTCGTGACGCTCGGCGGCTCGGTGATCTTCACGTGGAACGGCACCACCGTTGGGGCCGGTGGGGCAAATCCCGTCGCCGGCGACGACATCGTCGTGGCCGAGCCGGCGCCGGCTCGGCCGGCGGTGAGCGCGACCGCGGGCATCCCGATCTCGCCCGTGCTGGACACGTTCACGAACACCGAGTCGAATGCCACCGCGACCATCGACTGGGGCGATGGCACGGAGTCGGTGGGCACGATCGTCCCCGCGTCCGGTGGCGCGTTCAACGTGACCGGCGGCCATGCCTACGCGTTGGCCGGGACCTACACGGCGACGGTCACCGTCGACGACTTCTCAGGGGACGAGCAGTCGTCGCAGACGCTCGTCCAGGTCGCCCCACGCGCGAGCGTGACGAGCGTGACCTGCTCCCCCTCACTGGTCGCGGTGACGGCGTCGACGATCTGCACCGCGACGGTCTCCGACGCCGGCGCGGGCGGCCCGATCAGGCCCACGGGCACGGTCGTGTTCAGCTCGCCGACGCCCGGAGCCTTGTTCGACGCCGACTCCGGATGCGCGCTGGGCGCGACCGCGACGCCCGGACAGGCGATCTGCGAGGTCCAGTTGACGCCGACCGAGCTCCCGCCGGCGCAGGCCCGGATCGACGCCGTTTACGCCGGCGACGACGCGCACGCGACCAGCTCCGACAGCGCCATCGTAGGAGTGCGCGCCCAGCGGTGCACCCTGAAGCCGCTGTCGTCCAGGCTCAAGGGGCGCCCGCCCGCCCTGGGCGTGCTCGTGACCTGCGACGCCCGGGCTAACGTGACGATCGCCGGCAAGGCGGTGGGGGCGCGCAAGGGCAAGTTCAAGGCGTTCACGCTCAGCTTCGGGAGCGTGCGCTCAGCGATCACGGCGGGCCGGCCGACCGTGCTCGTGATCAAGCCCCCGCAGAGCGTCGTGAGCGCCCTGCACACGGCGACCCGCCGGCACCAGCGCGTCATGCTGAGACTGACCCTGACCGCGAGCTCTCACGCCACCCAGACGACCACGACGACGCGGGTCGCGGCGTTCAGGATTCGCTAGCGGCGGCGGCGCGGGCCAGGATCTCGCCGACGTGGCGGCCGATATTGGGCGGCAGCTGATCGCGGCGGAACCAATCGGCCTGCGCGAGCTCGGTGAGGTCGATGTCGAGCTGCGGGTCGGCGATTCGGGCTTGGAACAGGTGCAGGTCGTCGCGGTGGTGGCCGCCCGCGACGAACAGCTGGCCGAGCGACTGCCAGTCCTCGATCCGTCGGCCGAGCTCTTCGTGCATCTCGCGCCGGGCGGCTTCGATCGGCGCCTCGCGGCGAGGCCGGACGGTGCCGCCGGGTAGCTCCCAGTTCGGCGGACCGTAGGTGTGGCGCACGAGCAGCACGTCGTCGTCGTGGCGCACGACGCACTTGACCCCGACCACCTTGGGGCGGAACACGAACCAGTACAGCCGCAGTCCGATGTAGGCGCAACGGATCGCGGCGCGCCGGACCTTGATGGACAGCGTCATGTGGCCTTGAGCATAGGCTGGGCCACGAACGGCCGTGTCGTGTTGGATCGCCTATCATGGGCGAAGCCGCGCGATCGTCGCGCGGCTTGTGCATGCCATGAAGACCTACGTAGCCACACCCGCCGATAGAGAGCGCAACTGGGTGATCGTCGACGCCTCCGGGAAAACACTCGGGCGGCTCGCGACCCAGATCGCCGACTCGCTCCGCGGTAAGCGCAAGCCGACCTATACGCCCCACGTCGACACGGGTGACTTCGTGATCGTCGTCAACGCCGAGAAGATCGCGGTGACGGGCAACAAGCGGGCCGACAAGCGCTACTACCGCCACTCCGGGTATCCCGGCGGGCTCAAATCCCGGACCCTGAACGAGATGCTCGAGCGCCGGCCTGAAGAGGTCATTCGTCTTGCGGTCAAGGGAATGCTGCCGCGCAACCGCCTCGCGCGAAAGCAGCTGACGAAGCTGAAGGTCTACGCGGGCCCCGAACACCCGCACGTCGCACAGCAGCCGCAACCGATGGAGATCAAGTCTTGACCGAGCACCCCGAGGACGAGCAGCAGGCCGACGACCAGGAGCCGAGCGCTCCCGAGGAGCCAGAGGCGGAAGAGCCCGTGGCGGAGGCCGAGGAGCCGGCAGCCGAGCCCACTGAGGAGCCGGTTGCGGAGAGCGCCGAGGAGCCGGCAGCCGAGCCCGCTGAGGAGCCGGTTGCGGAGAGCGCCGAGGAGCCGGCAGCCGAGGAGCCGGTAGCGAGCCCGCCGAGGAGCCGGTAGCCGAGCCCGCCGAGGAGCCGGTAGCGGAGAGCGCCGAGGAGCCACCGGCTGAGGCCGATGAGCCGGCGATCGCGGCCGAGGCCGAGGTGGGCGACCCGGATGCCGTCCAGCCCGAGACGACGATCGAGGTCGAGCAGAACCCGCTCGAGGATGAGGAGCTCGAGGAGATCGAGCTCACGCCGCGGCAGAAGCCCGAGATTCCGGGCGCCGACCTGATCCCCGACATCGTCTCCGACAGCGACCAGTTCCTCGATGCCGAGGCCCAGGCGGCCGCCGAGGCCGACGCCGAGGCGGCGGCGGCCCGCGCGCAGCGGGAGGCCGAGGAGGACTCGAGCCCGATCGCTGACGCCGCGATCGATCTCGCCGCGGGCGCCCGCTACACCGCCACCGGGAAGCGGAAGACCGCGGTCGCCCGGGTGATCATCAAGCCCGGCACCGGCACCTACGTGATCAACGGCAAGACGCTTGAGGCGTTCTTCCCGCGTGAGACGCTCCGGCGAATCATCCGCCTCCCGCTCGAGACCGTCGGCTACGAGTCGCGGATGGACGTGGTCGCGCGGATGCACGGCGGCGGCGTGTCCGCCCAGGCCGGCGCGCTCCGGCACGGCATCTCGCGCGCGCTGATCGTCGCCGACCCCAACCTGCGTGGCGAGCTCAAGCGCCGCGGCTTCCTGACGCGCGACCCGCGCGTCAAGGAGCGCAAGAAGGCCGGGCTCAAGAAGGCCCGTAAGCGGCCGCAGTTCTCCAAGCGCTAGAAACACCATGGCGCGCCAGCTGTTTGGCACGGACGGTGTCCGCGGCCGGGCGGGACATTTCCTCACCGCCGACCTCGCGCTAGCCCTGGCCCGCACCGCGGTGGCGCGGATCGAGGCGGACCGCCCGCAGGTGCTGATCATCCGCGACACGCGCGAGTCGGGTGAGATGCTCGAGTCGGCGATGGCCGCCGGCGCGGCCGCGGCCGGAGGCGACGTGCTGCTCGCGGGGGTGCTCCCGACGCCCGCCGCGCCGCTGCTCGTCCGCCGCCACGGCTTCGACCTCGCGGCGGTGATCTCGGCGTCGCATAACCCGTACGAGGACAACGGGATCAAGCTGTTCGCGGCCGACGGGTTCAAGCTGCACGACGACACCGAGCACGCGATCGAGGCCGCGCTCGAGACGCCGCCGCCTCCACCGGCCCACATCGGCCGCGTCCGGCGCTTCGACGGCGCCCATGAGGACTACCTCCAGGCGCTCGAGACCCGTTTCTCCGGCCTGCGCCTGTCCGGTGTGCGCGTGCTCCTCGACTGCGCCAACGGCGCCACGTTCGAGGTGGCGCCGGAGATCTTCCGGCGGCTGGGAGCGGACGTCGACGTGGTCGCGGATCAGCCGGACGGCATGAACATCAACCAGGGGTGTGGCTCGACCCACCTCGACGGGGTCGTCGAGCGCGTCTCCCAGCGGCGACTACCACGTCGCGTTCGCGTTCGACGGCGACGGCGACCGGGTGCTGGCGGTGGACGGCCGTGGCGGCGTCGTGGACGGCGACGAATTGATCGCGCTCGCGGCGCTTCACCTACGCGATGCCGGGAGGCTGCGCGGTGGGGGCGTGGTGGTCACGGTCATGACGAACTACGGGTTCCACAGCGCGATGGCGGACGCCGGGATCGAGGTCGCGACCACCTCCGTCGGCGACCGCTACGTACTCGACGAGCTCCGCAAGCGGGGCTGGACGCTCGGAGGCGAGCAGTCGGGTCACATCATCGACCTTGGGTTCGGGCCCTCCGGCGACGGGATCGCGAGCGCGCTGCTCACGCTCGAGGCGCTCGACGGCCGCGCTCTGGCCGACCGCGGCGCGATGGAGAAGCTGCCCCAGCGGCTGGTCAACATCCGCGCTTCGGACCGCGCCGGGCTCGCCGCCGCGATGGCCGATCCCGGCGTCGAGGAGGCAGTCGCTCGCGAGCACGCCGGGCTGACCGGCCGCGGGCGCGTGCTCGTCCGGGCGTCGGGCACCGAGCCGCTGATCCGGGTGATGGTCGAGGCGCCGAGCCAGGAAGAGACCGACGAGATCTGCGCCCGGTTGCGGCAGGTGGTCGAGACCGCCCTCGCATGAGGGCCCGCGACTTCGGTCGCGGCCCTTAACGCACCGCGGGATGGCCGCGAGTCCCGCATAACCTCGTGCGTTGATAGAAGCGACCATGCTTCCGGCTAACATCGTCGAATTCCTCTGACGCGATACCGGAAGCTGATCGTGCGGATTGTCCGCCACGAAAGGGGAAGTAAGCGCGTATGTGTGGAATCGTCGGCTACGTCGGACCGCGTAAGGCCCGCCCGCTGCTGCTCGCGGGACTAGAGAAGCTCGAATACCGCGGCTACGACAGCGCCGGCATCTCGGTGCTCCGCGGGGACAGGATCGATGCCGTCCGCGCGGTCGGCAACCTGAGCGCGCTGCGCGACGCGATCGCGTCCTGTGGCGGGCACGAGCACGGCGACGGCGGCGACCGCGGCGCCGTGGCCGTGGCCGAGCGCCCGCTGCCGGGGACGGGGATCGGCCACACGCGCTGGGCGACCCACGGCCGCGTCACCCAGGAGAACGCCCACCCGCACTTCGACAACACCGACCGCGTCCACATCGTCGTCAACGGGATCGTCGAGAACTACATCTCGCTCAAGCGCCGGCTGGTCGCCGAGGGCGCCGTGTTCACCTCGGAGACCGACGCCGAGGTGATCGCGCACCTGGTCGCGCACTACCACGACGGCGACCTCGTCGACGCCGTGCGCCGGGCGTACGCCGACCTTCGCGGCCACTACGCGTTCGTGGCGATGAGCGCGGACGAGCCGGGCGTGCTCGTCGGCGCGCGCAAGGAGTGCCCGCTGATCATCGGCCGCGGCGACGGGGAGCAGTTCATCGCGTCCGCGATCCCGGCGTTCCTGCGCCACACTCGCCGCGTCCAGTACATCGAGAACGACGAGATCGTCGTGCTGCGACCGGACGACGTCGACTTCTTCACCGCCGACGGCACGGCCCTCGACCGCGAGATCGTCGAGATCGACTGGGACACGGACACCGCCGAGAAGCAGGGCTACGAGACGTTCATGCTCAAGGAGATCCACGAGCAGGCCGACGCGGTCGCCGAGACGATCGGCGAGCGCGCCGCGCGCGGGGTCGGAATCGACCTCGGCGACCTCGGCCCGATCGACGACGAGACGCTGCGCACCGTCAAGCGGATCGTGGTCGTCGCCTGCGGCACGTCCTACCACGCCGGGTTGATCGGTCGCTACGCGATCGAGGAGTTCTCGCGCGTACCGGTCGAGGTCGAGATCGCCTCGGAGTACCGCTACCGGAACCCGATCGTGGGGCCGGGCGACCTCGTGATCGGGATCTCGCAGTCCGGCGAGACCGCCGACACGCTCGCGGCGATGCGCACGGCCCGCGAGCGCGGCGCGCTCGTGTTGGCCATCACGAACCTCATGGGGTCGCAGGCCACCCGCGACGCCGACGGGGTGCTGTATACGCGGGCCGGTCTCGAGATCGGCGTCGCCGCCACCAAGACCTTCGTCAGCCAGGTAGTGGCGATGTATCTGCTCGCGCTGCGCCTTGCCGAGTTGCGCGGCACGCTCGAGCCCGACCGGCTGAAGGCGACGATCAGCGAGGTCAAGCGCCTGCCGCACCGCATCACCGAGATGTTCGAGCGCGACATGGGCGGGGTGGCTGACGTCGCGGAGCGGGTCCACGGAGCCGAGTTCTTCCTGTACCTCGGGCGGCACGTCGGGTTGCCGGTCGCGCTCGAGGGGGCGCTGAAGCTCAAGGAGATCTCCTACATCGCTACCGACGCGTACGCCGCCGGCGAGATGAAGCACGGCCCGATCGCGCTGCTCGACCAGAGCACGCCTGTAGTCGTGGTCGCGACCGAGTCGCCCGTGCTCGAGAAGGTGATCTCCAACATCCAGGAGGTCCGGGCCCGGGGCGCGCGCGTGATCGCGATAGCCACCGAGGGCGACGAGCAGATCGCCCAGCACGCCGACGAGGTGATCGAGGTCCCGCGCACCGAGTGGATGCTGGCGCCGCTGCTCGCCGTGATCCCGCTCCAGTTGCTGGCGTACCACATTGCCCGCCGGCGCGGGCTGAACGTCGACCAGCCGCGGAACCTGGCCAAGACCGTCACGGTCGAGTGAGCTCCGTGGGCGGCGCGGCGGGCGGGCTCCCGATCAAAGTCGGGATCGACCTGCTCGAGATCGACCGCCTGGAGCGCGCGCTCGAGCGCACGCCGCGGCTTGCCGAGCGGCTGTTCACGCCTGGCGAGCGCGAGTATGCGGCTTCGCGCGGGCGGCCGGGGCAGCACCTGGCGGCGCGTTTCTGCGCCAAGGAGGCGGTGGCCAAGGCGCTCGGGGTCGAGTCGTGGAACTTCCACGAGGTGGAGGTGATCGGGACCGGCGGGCCGCCCCGGATCAAGCTGTCGGGCAGCGCCGCGGAGCGGGCGGCCGAGCTCGGTGTGCGGATCGAGGTGTCGCTCACGCACACCGATCACGAGGCCGCCGCGGTCGCGATCGCTTCCTGACCTCTAGATTCCCGAGGTGTGAGCCTTCCCGAGTGGCTTGATCCTCTCCCGGACGCCGCCGAGCAGCGGGCCCTCGACGAGTGGGCGATCCACGAGCGCGGAATCCCCGGCCTCGATCTGATGGAGCGCGCCGGGACCGGACTGGCCGACCTGGTCGGCTCGCTCGTCCCCGACGGGCGGATCGCGGTCGTCTGCGGCAAGGGGAACAACGGTGGCGACGGGCTGGTCACGGCGCGGGTGCTGCGCGAGCGCGGCCGCGAGGTCGACGTCCTGCTGCTCGGCGATCCGGGCAAGTTCCGCGGCGACGCCGCCTCTAACCTGGAGCGGTTGCCCGGGGCCGAGCCCGTCGCGTTCGACGCGTCGCGGCTCGCCGGCGCCGCGGGGATCGTCGACGCGATCCTCGGCACCGGCTTCTCGGGCGAGCCGCGTGAGCCCGCGGCGGGCGCGATCTCGGCGATCAACATCGCCGCGGGCGATGCGGGGGCGTGCGTGGTCGCATGCGACGTTCCGAGCGGCGTCGACGCCTCGACCGGCGAGATCGCGGGCGCGGCGGTGACGGCGCGGAGCACCGCTACGTTCAACGCCGGCAAGCCCGGGCTGTGGATCGAGCCGGGCAAGACGCACGCCGGTGAGGTGCACGTGATCGACATCGGGATCCCCGTTGGCGGCCCGGTGCAGCCGCAGGTCGGGCTGATCTCCGCGCGCGTGGTGGCTTCGATTCCACGCCGAGGGCGTGAGTCGACGAAGTTCGCGGCCGGGAGCGTGCTCGTGTGCGGAGGCTCGCGGGGACTGACCGGGGCACCCTGCATGGCCTCCGAGTCCGCCATGCGCGCGGGCGCGGGCTACGTCACGGCGTGCATACCGGGGTCGCTGAGCCTCGTGTTCGGATCGAAGCTGCTCGAGGTCATGACGATCTCGCTGCCCGACACTGACGGGTCGCTCGAGCCGCGCGGCGTCGAGCAGGTGCTCGAGCGCGCCGACCGATCGGACGCGATCGTGCTCGGACCCGGGTTGGGGCGCGTGAGCGTGGCCCAGGAGTTTGCGTTGCAGCTGGCCGCGGCGGCACCCGTTCCACTGCTGCTGGACGCCGACGGCCTGAACGCGCACGCGGGCTCGCTCGCGCTGCTCGCCGACCGGCAGGCCGCGACCGTGCTAACGCCACACGCGGGGGAGCTCGCGCGCCTACTCGAGACCGACAGCGCGTCGATCGGCGCGCGGCGCCTCGACAGCGCTCGGCGGGCGGCCCGCGAGGCGCAGGCGGTCGTCGTGTTGAAGGGCGACGACTCGATCGTGGCCGCGCCGGACGGCCGGGCGGCGGTGAATCGGGGCGCATCGGCGGCGCTGGCCACCGCGGGCACCGGCGACGTGCTGTCGGGCGTGATCGGGGCGTACCTGGGCAAGCGCATGGACCCGTTCGCGGCGGCGTGCGCCGGCGTGCTCGTCCACGGCCGCGCTGGGCAGCTGTGCGCGCAGGAGATCGGTCTCGAGGGCGTGGTCGCCGGCGACGTGATTCGCGCTCTGCCCCGCGCGCTGACGAGCCTGTTGTAGCCATGGCGGTGCGCTAGTGGCGGTGCGTGCGCTGGCCCGGGTGAACCTCGCGGCGATCGAGCGCAACGTCGCGCGGCTGCGAGACGGGCTGGCGGACGGGGTGGAGCTGTGCGCGGTCGTCAAGGGGGGCGGCTACGGGCACGGGGCGCTGCCGGCCGCGCGGGCGGCGCTCGCCGGCGGTGCGAGCATGCTGGCGGTGGCGACGGCCGGCGAGGCCGCCGAGTTGCGCGGCGGCGGGATCGAGTCGCGCGTGCTCGTGATGGGGGCGGTCAGCGACGAGGAGCTGCCGGTGGCGCTCGGAGCGCGCTGCGAGTTGGTCGCCTGGACCGGCGAGTTTGTGGAGCGGTTGGCGCGTTCGTGCGGCGAGTCCACGGCGCCCGGTGGCCCGGTGCGCGTCCACGTCAAGCTCGACACCGGCATGGGCCGGCTCGGGACGCGCTACCCCGACGAGGCGCTGCGCGTCGCCGAGCGCATCGCCGACGAAGCCCCGGCGCTCGAGCTGGCCGGGGCGATGACCCACTTCGCGAGCGCCGACGAGGACCCCGCGTTCACGTCCGCGCAGCTCTCGCGGTTCGAGCCGTTCGTGGCGGCGATGCGCGAGCGATGGCCGGGGATCGTCGTCCACGCCGCCAATAGCGCCGCCACCCTGCGCGAGCCCGCGAGCCATTTCGACCTTGTCCGGTGTGGGATCGCGATCTACGGTTGCGACCCGATGAACGGCGATCCCGCGGCGCACGGGCTCGAGCCGGCGCTCGAGCTGACCTCGTACGTGGCGGCCGTGAAGCTCGCCCGCGCGGGCGAGAGTGCCGGCTACGGGCGGCGGTGGGTGGCGCGCTCGGACACGTGGGTGGCGACCGTGCCGATCGGCTACGCGGACGGGATTCGCCGGGCCCTCACCAACAACTGCGACGTGCTGATCGGCGGTCGGCGCTATCCGCTGGTGGGGACGGTCAGCATGGACAACATCACGGTCGAGGTGGGCGCCCCCGATGCGGTTCGCTGCGGAGATCGCGTCACGATCATCGGCCCCGACGGCGACGAGCGCCAGACGGCGGAGGAGGTGGCGCGGCGGATCGGCACGATCAGCTACGAGATCGTCTGCGGGCTGACGCCGCGGGTGCCGAGGGTCTACCACCGGGACGGGGCGCCGGCGTGAGCGCCTCCGGCCCGCTCGAGGTGCTCGCCGCGATCGCCGACGAGCCGGCCTGGCTCGTGGGTGGGGCGGTGCGAGACCGGGTGCTGGGGTGCCGGACCGACGACTACGACGTCGTGGTCGCGGGCGAGGCGCGCGGCCTGGCCCGCTCGCTCGCGCGCGCCACCGACGCGCACGTGTTCCCGCTGTCGGAGGCCTTCGGCGCCTGGCGCGTGGTCGCGCGGGATCGCCGCTGGCAGGTCGACGTGCTTCCGATCGCGGGCGACTCGATCGAGACCGACCTGGCCCGGCGCGACTTCACGATCAACGCCATCGCCGAGCCCCTCCGCGGTGGCCGGTACGTCGATCCGTTCGGAGGGCTGGAAGACCTGCGCCGGCGCCGGTTGCGGATGGTGTCCGCGAGCGCGTTCGCCGACGACCCGCTGCGCACGCTCCGCCTCGCCCGCCTTGCCTGCGAGCTGAGCCTCGAGATCGACGAGGACACGCGCCGGGCCGCCGCGGCGAGCGCCGTCGCGCTCGCCGGGGTCTCGCCGGAGCGCGTCTTCGCGGAGCTCAAGCGGATCGTGGGCGCCGATCGCGTGCTCGACGGCCTCGAGCTGATGGACGCCGTCGGCGCCACCGGCGTGGTCCTGCCGGAGCTGACCCGGCTTCGCGGCGTCGAGCAGAGCCCCTACCACCACCTCGACGTGTACGAGCACACGCTGTCGGTGCTGTCCTGCTCTGTCGAGCTGTCGCGCCGGCCCGAGCGATGGCTCGGCGAGCACTCGGCGGCGATCAGGGAGTTCCTGGCCGAGCCGCTGGCCAACGAGCTCAATCGAGGTGAAGCGCTGCGGTTCGGAGCGCTGCTTCACGATGTCGCCAAGCCGGAGACCCGGCGGGTGACCGCCGATGGGCGGATCACGTTCGTCGGGCACGACGTCGTCGGAGCCGAGGTCGCGGCGAACGTGCTGACCCGGTTGAAGGCGAGCGACCGGCTCCGCGAGCACGTCGCCGCACTCACGCGCAACCACCTGCGGCTCGGGTTCCTCGTCCACGAGATGCCGATCGGCCGGCGGGCGATCTACCGCTACCTGCGGGCGTGCGAGCCGGTGCAGGTCGACGTTACGCTGCTCAGCGTCGCCGATCGGCTGGCCACGCGCGGACGGGGGTCCGACCAGGCGATCGGGCTCCATCTCGAGCTCGCGCGCGACCTGCTGGGGGAGGCGCTCGCCTGGCGCGAGGGCCGCCCGCGGCCTCCGGTGCGCGGCGACGAGCTCGCGCGGGCGGTCGGGCTCCGACCCGGCCCCGAGCTCGGTCAGCTCCTTGCCGAGCTCGAGGAGGCGAGCTTCGCGGGGGAGATCACCTCGCGTGAGCAGGCGATCGATCGGGCGCGGGCGATCGTCGCCGGCGCGGGTAGCCCGGCCGTCGACCGGTAGGCTGCGCGGCTGTGAGCGAACCAGATTGCATCTTCTGCAAGATCGTTGCCGGCGAGCTGCCGGCGCAGATCGTCGACGAGGACGAGCGCACGATCGCGTTCATGGACATCAGCCCCGCGACCCGCGGACACATGCTGGTCATTCCACGCCGGCACTCGCGCGACCTCGAAGAGATCGACCCGGAAGACCTGGCGGCAACCGCTCTCACCGCTCAACGGATGGCGCGAAGGGTGTTCGAGCGTCTCGACGCCGATGGCGTGAACCTGATCAATTCGTGCCGGGCGCCCGCGTGGCAAACGGTTTTCCATTTCCACGTGCACGTGATTCCCCGCTACGAAGACGATCCGCTGAAGCTTCCCTGGATTCCCACACCGGGGGATTCAGAGGAGATCGAAGCCACCGCGAACACGCTGCGCTGAGCGGCGCGGACGGGTCTCACTGTCCCCTTCGGCACTGCTTCGACACCGGGGAACCTGCGTCGAATCACTCCAGAAAGCCATCAACTGCACTTACTTGCTACCTTCCCCGGGTTGGTCGGGGCCCTCGGGACCCCAACCGGCGTGTCCGATAGCAGGCTATAAGGGGAGTACATGGCAACGGGTACCGTCAAGTGGTTCAGCGACGACAAGGGCTTCGGCTTCATCACGCCCGATGACGGCGGGCGCGACTTGTTCGTGCATTTCACTGGCATCGTGGGGGACGGCTATCGCTCGCTGTCCGAGGGAATCAAGGTTTCATACGAGGAGGAGGCCGGCCCCAAGGGGCCCAAGGCCGTTAACGTCAGCAAGCTCTAGCAAGGCGGCTGGACTAGCCGTTTTGTAGTAGCGAACGCGACCGACCGGCGCCAGGATGGCGATCGTCGCCTTGTTGCGGCGCAACTGGCGCCGGGGTGTCGTGTTGAATCTGGACATGAAACGTTTTCTGTTGGCCACAGCTGGCGCCGTCGCGCTCTGCGGGCTGGTCCCAGCCGCTGCCGACGCGATGATCAGCGAGCTTGGCGCCACTACGTCGCCGCTTGTCGCGCCGGCTTGCCCGAAGGGCGTGCCGCCTTCGCAATGCACGATCATCCTGACCCGGGCCACCGCGCTCGAGACGATCAGGGACAACATCGCCTACCCGTCCAAGGTGAAGCAGGCCGGGCGGATCGTGGCGTTCACCGTCGGTCTGTCCGCCCTGTCCACCAGCGCGACGACCGCCGCGAGTGACGTGGCGTTCCTCGACAAGACATACGGCGGCGATGCGCAGGTCGGGCTCACGGTGCTGAAGCCGGTGGGCAAGAAGACCGCCTGGACGTGGTCCGTGGTCGCACAGAGCCCCCTGGTGGACGTACAGCCCTATCTGGGGCAGGTCGCCCAGTTCGCGCTCACCACGTCGATTCCGGTCGTCCGTGGTGAGGTGATCGCCCTGACGACCCCGACGTGGGCGCCGGTACTGACGATCGACCTCTCGACGAGCCACTTCGCCTACCGGCAGAGCCGCAGCCGCAACTGCAATCTTCCGCCCAACACGTCACAGGCACAGGTCACCGTGGGCCAGAACGCCTCGTATTCGTGCGACTACCCGGGGACGCGGGTCGAGTACAGCGCCACCGAGGTGACGAACGCGGTGCCGAATACGACCACGACGACGACGGGCACGACGACACCGCCGAAGAAGTGAGCTGAGCGCAGCGCCGGCGGGACGTTCGCCGGCGCGTGCGTGCGGCCGGTGGCGTGCGTGCGTGCGTGCGGCGGGTGGCGTGCGTGCGGCGCGGGCGGCGCGTGGCGTGCGTGCGGCGCGTGTGAGCGGCTAGGGGAGCCCGCCCCCGCCGCTGCCCGAGCCCGTGTTCCCCGAGGTCGTGTTTGTCGACGAAGCCCCGTTAGGCGTGGCGCCACCGCCGCCGCCGGCAGGCTGGCTTGGGGCGCTCGAGTTACCTCCGCCGCCCGTGCCGCCACCGCCCGTGTTCCCGGCGCTCGTGTTGCCGCCCGATGAGGTTCCGGACGAGCTGCCCCCGCTCCCGGCCGATGCGGAGTTCGACGTCGAGGCGCCGCTGGAGGACGAGGTGGATGTGCTCTTTGTCGTCGAGGCGGTCGACGACGTTCCGGTGGCCGCCGACGTCGTGATGGTCGCCGTCGGGACCGTCAGTGGGGGCGCGCCCGACGTGTCGGTGGCCGCGCCACCACCACCGCATGCGGCGATGGCCGCGGCGGCCGCGGCGCCGGCGGCAAGCACGGCAAGGCCGCGAGTAGCGCGAATGACGACTGGACGACCTGGCACGATCGACCCCTCAGACTTCGAGCGGGTCCATCCGCCTGCCGCAATGGGGACAATCGTTCAAGTCCTTCTGGCAATGCTGATCGCACCAGTTGCAGAAGCGAAGGTTGTCGACCGCCCACGGCAGCTCGGATGGGGTCGGTGCCAGGGGCAGCAGCTGCCCGACGACCTCCAGCGGCTCGCCGGTCTCTCGGTCGAGGTAGGTTCGTCCGACCTCGGCGTCGATCACGACCTCGCGGCCGGTGGATGGCGTCCTCATCCGGTACTTCTGACGCAACCTCATTCTTTTTCATCGTATAGCAGGGGGCGGATGTCCGCCGCGATGCGGGCCGCCCGCGGTACACGGCGGAGGGGCGGCAGGCGAGCCGGTGAGCCCCCCTGCCGACGGCTTGGATAGAGTGCCGCCTCTCAAGGTATGGACAAGTCGCTGGGACGCATCGCAACGCTCATGGCGGCAGCCTTAGTCGCGATTACCGTGGGCGGTTGCGCGATCAAGCATCCCACCGCCAACCTCGTGACGGGCAAGAAGCTGTTCGCCACGAACTGCGCCTCGTGCCACACGCTCGCTCACGCGAACTCAACCGGCACGGTCGGCCCGAACCTGGACGATGCGTTCCGGCAGGATCGGATCGACGGGGTCAAGGGCACCTCGATCCAAGGGCTGATCTCGTTCTGGATCCAGTACCCGGACTCCGAGGGCGTGATGCCAGCGATGCTCGTGAAGGGCCAGGACGCCCAGGACGTCGCGGCCTACGTCGCGGCGGTCGCGGCGAAGCCGGGCCAGGACACGGGCGCGCTCGCCCAGGCGGTGGCTCAGAAGGTCACCCCGACGGCGGCCGTCGGCAAGCAGATCTTCACCGGCGTCGGTGGGTGCGGGTCCTGTCACACGCTGGCCGCGGCGGGGACGACCGGCACCGTCGGACCGAATCTGAACACCCTGAAGGCCGCCTGCGCCGCGCCGGCGTCCCAGCAGGCCCGCGGCGCCACGTTCGAGAAATGCGTGACGACCGCGATCACCGATCCGTACAAGTACATCCCGGCGGGCTACCACGCCGGGATCATGCCTGACACCTTCAGCAAGACGCTGAGCCCGAGTCAGATCCAGGCGCTGGTCGCGTTCCTGGATTCGGCGACGCACTAGCGCGCGGTGCGCGTGAAGAGGCGCCGGCGCCACCGCGCTCACGAAATCGTGGCGCTCGACCCCCGCGTCGTGATCCGCTCGAGCAGCTCGTCGCCCCGGCCGGCTGCCACCGCCCGCGCCGCGCGCTGCTCGTCGAGCTCGAGGCCCTGCGCGGCGGCCGCGTCGAGCAGCGCTTGGCGCTCCTCGGCCTCGCGCGCGACCTTCATGAACAGCCAGCAGAACAGGCCGATCGTGAGCAGGCTCTCCTCGACCATCATCAGGCCCGCGGCGGCGATCTGGTCGCCCATCGGGCTGATGTGCCACTTTGCGTCGCCGGCGCGGTAGATCGGGTACAGCACGGTGCCGGAGAAGATCATGATGTTCGCGAGGATCGTCCCGGCCAGGCGGACCGCGATGATGTACACGAGCCGCGCCGCGTTGCCGAACCACGACGGTTTCGGCAACGGTCCCAGCAGCGCCATCCACATCGCCATGCCGAAGGCCAGGAAGCACGCGTGCTGGAGGCCGTGAAGCAGGTCGTGGCGAAGCGCCGCCTGGTAGAGCACCGGCAGGTGCCACACGTAGAAGTTGATCGCCCACGCCGGGAAGGCGACCAGCGGGTTGGCGAACACGCGGAGCTTGCCGACGTACGGCCGGCGCAGGAGCGGGGCGAGCAGCGGGCCGGTGAACCCGAGCACGATCAGCAGGGCGGAGATGTCGCCGATCACGAGGTGCTCGGCCATGTGCGCCACCAGCAACTGGTCGGCGAGCGAATCGACCGGCGCGCTCAACGCGATCGCAAGCGTCACGAGGCCGAACCCGAAACACGCCTGCCGCCACCCGGGAACGGCGCGGCGCTCGTGCGACAGCGTCTGGACGCGCGCGCGATACGGCAGCCAGCACAGCAGCACCAGGACCGACGGGACGATTCCGTTGATCGGGCCCGCGCCCGCGAACGGCAGCGAAATCAACGCAACCACGACCTCAATGGTGGCGCATGACCGCCGGAACGGCTAGGTCAGCGCGCGCACGATCAACACGATCACAACGATCGCGGCGATCACGGCGAGGCAATAGAGGAACACCCGGAAGGCGTCGGCCTCGTAACGCAGCGGATTCGCCAAGGCCGGACGCCAGCCAGCTAGAGGACGTACACGGCTGTGTACACGATGATCCACATGATGTCGACGAAGTGCCAGTAGATCCCCGGCACTTCCATCCCCGCGTGGTTCTCCGGGGAGTAGTGACCGCGGAACGTGCGGACAGTCATCATCAGTAGCAGGCACAGGCCGATGAATACGTGGATGCCGTGCAGGCCGGTCAGCGAATAGAAGATGGTGGCCTGGGCCGAGTCGTGGGGCGCCCATCCGAGGTGGACGTACTCGTTGATCTGGATGAACAGGAACGTCAGCCCAAGCATGAACGTCGAGGCCATCCCGGCCCTCATGCCGAAGCGGTTTCCGTTCTTCGCTGAGGTCAGCGCCCAGTGCAGGGTGAGCGACGAGGACAGCAGGATCGCCGTGTTCACGCCCGCCACCGCTTCGGGCACGACCGTGCCGTGGGCCGGCCATGGGTTGTGGCTGACGATCCGGATGAAGAAGTAGGCGGTGAAGAACGCGCCGAAGATCATGATCTCCGACATGATGAAAAGCAGCATGCCGAGCGTCGGCGCGTGCACCCTCGAGGACTGGTGCGCGGGCGGCGGTCCGTGATGCTCGGCGTGGCCTTGGGCGATCGAGGCGGCTTCCATGGCTATGCGGTGCTCGACGCGACGTCGGCGTGGACGATGTGCTCGACGGGCTTACCGGTCGTGCGCCGCACCCGCTCGATCAGGTCGGTGCGCAGCCACCCGGACTTGGTGTCGGGGAAGGTCGAGATCACGATGTCGTCGACGCGGAAGTACTGAAGCGCGTTCGTGATCGCGGTGAACGGGTCGGGGTCGCCGATCATGCCGGCGGCGAACATGCCGGCTGCGTGTAGCCGGTCGAGCACGAGCTTCAGCCGCGTCCGCGCTCGGTTCGCGTCCTGGCCGCTGCCGCCCTCCTGCGGCACGACGACCACGAACAGGTGGGGGCGGCCCTCGGGATCGGAGTCGGCCTTGGCCTTCAGCGCGTCGAGCAACTCGTCGCCGCTCGCGGTGCGGTTCGCGACCGCCAGCGTCACGGCGAACGGCAGTCCCTCGGTGTCGGGGTCCGCGATCACGTGCTCGACGGGGAGCCCGGTGGCGTCGCGAACGCGCTCGATCAGGTCGCGCCGCATCCAGCCCGAGCGCGTCGCCGGATACGTCGAGATGATGATCTCGTCGGGCCGGTAGGCGTGGACCGCGTCGATCGTCGCGGAGTACGGGTCGCTGTCCCCGACCTCGCCGATCGCGTCGATGTGCTCGGCGCGAGCGAGTTCGAGCGCGAGATCGATACGGGTCTGGGCGGCATCGAACACCGAGTCGTCGTACACGACGAGCCCCGCCCGGGGCCGATTCTGCGGCGCGACGAGCACGAACCGGACGTCGCCCTGGGCGGAGCGGGCGCGCACAGCTTCGAGCAGCGACCGGCCGCCGAGCGTCTCGTTGGCGACTACCAGGATGGTTGTCATGTGTGGCCCCCTTGGCCGGGCGCTGCGGTGACAGCGCCTGCTCCGGCCGGTACCCGATGTACCTCGGCGGGCGGCTTGAAGATGCCGTGCACCGCGCCCGGGACACCGTATTCGTAAGGTCCGCCGACGACCGTCGGGATCGCGTCGAAGTTGAAGATCGGTGGGGGCGAGGAGACCTGCCACTCGAGCGTCAGCGCACGCCAGGGGTTGGCCGGAGCCCGCGGCCCGCCGCGCCAGCTGACGATCATGTTGTAGAGGAAGATCAGCGTGCTGAGGCCGAGGATGAAGCCGCAGATGGAGATGAACAGGTTCCAGTCAGCGAACTTCGCGGCGTACTCGGCGACGCGCCGTGGCATCCCCTGGATCCCGATCAGGTGCATCGGGCCGAAGGTCAGGTTGAAGAAGATGAACGTCATCCAGAAGTGCCACTTGCCCAACCGTTCGTCGTACATCCTCCCGGTCATCTTCGGGAACCAGTAATAGACGCCGGCGAAGATCGTGAACAACGACCCGCCGAACAGCACGTAGTGGATATGGGCGACGATGAAGTACGTCTGGCTGACGTGGATGTCGAACGGAATCATCGCCAGCATCACGCCGCTGATCCCGCCGAGCGTGAAGGCCGTCAGGAACCCGAGCGCGAACAGCATCGGTGTGTCGAGATGGAGCACGCCTCGCCATAGCGTCGCGAGCCAGGAGAAGATCTTGATGCCGGTGGGAATCGCGATGATCGAGGTCGTGATCATCATCGGGATGCGGATCCACGGCGCCATTCCCGAGACGAACATGTGGTGGGCCCACACGGTGAAGCCGAGCACCACGATCGCGAGCAGCGAGAACGCCATCATCCGGTAACCGAAGATCGGCTTTCTCGACTTGACCGCGATTACCTCGGAGATGATCCCGAAGCCGGGCAGCATCATGATGTAAACGGCCGGGTGGGAGTAGAACCAGAACACGTGCTGGTACATGAGCACGTTCCCGTTCTTGTCCGGCCCCACGAATGCGTCGAAGAAGTGGAAGTGCATCGCGGTGTCGAGCAGGATGAAGAACTGCGACGCCGCGATGAACGGCGTGGCGATCACGACCAGCAGCGAGGTCGAGAAGTTCGCCCACACGAGCAGCGGCATGCGGAAGAAGCTCATTCCGGGCGCACGCATAGTGATGATCGTCACGAGGAAGTTGAGCGCGGTGGCGATCGATGACGCGCCCGCTAACTGCACGGCGATCGAGAAGAACAACTGCCCGATCGGCATCGTGGTCGATAGCGGCGCGTACGCCGTCCAGCCGGCCGCGAACGAGCCGCCCGGAGCCAGGAAGCTCATCAGCATCATGATCCCGGCCAGCGGCAGCAGCCAGTACGACAGCGCGTTCAGGCGGGGGAAGGCCATGTCGGGCGCGCCGATCATCAGCGGCAGGACGAAGTTGGCCAGGCCGGCGAACACCGGGATCACGAACAGGAAGATCAGGATCGTGGCGTGGACCGAAAACACGCCGTTGTATTCCTCGGGGGTCAGGAACTGCATCCCGGGCTTGGCCAGCTGGGCGCGGATCAGCATCGCCAACATGCCGCCGACCAGCAGGAAGAAGAACGAGGTGACCGTGTACTGGATCCCGATCACCTTGTGGTCGGTATTGACCCGGAAATAGTCGCGCCAGCTGTGGGCGCCGTGGCCCGAGTGGTCCTCCGGTCGCGTTGGCCGGCCGGCGGCCCAGTAGAGCCAGTAGTCGGCCGTGCCGATCCCGAACATGAAGAAGATTGGAACCGCCAGCAGCGCCACGATCGTGATCGCGTGGCCGTCGATCACCGGGTGATTGTGCATCAACGCGCGGATCAGAACGGTCAGGCCGAACGCGAACGCGAACCCGAGGACCTCGAACAGCGCCGCTCGGTACCAGCCCGGACGCCGGAGGCTCGGCGGAAGCGGGACGCGGGTACGGCGGGCGACGGGGGCCTCATGTGCCGCGGTTGTGACTGCCATCAGTCGCGCTCCTCTCCGAGACGGGTCCCGCTATGGACGAAACCGACGCACGTGGACCCGCGACGGCTACCGCTATCCATCATCTGGACGATACCTCCTTGCGACGGCGCCACGGCCGCTCACTTGGCCGCGCTCGAGAGGAAGTTGACGAGCGCCTGGATCTGCTCGGGGGTGAGGCGCTGAGTGAAGTTCGACGGCATGATTCCCGCGCTGTAGCCGGTCGGCAGGTAGGCGTACGGCTTGGTGATCGCGGTCTCGATGCATTGCTTCAGCGTCGTTCCGCGGATCTTCTCGGAGGCGGGATTCGCGCAGTCTGTCCGAAGCCTGACGTCGAGGTTGGGACCGACCGTCCCGGTGGCGGATGCCGCCGCCAGCGTATGGCACCCGCTGCACCCCGCCGAGCCCGTGAAGACAGCCTGACCGGCGGCGGCGCTGGTCGCGGACGAGCTCGAGGAGGAGGACGAGGACGAGGTGCTCGGCGCCGACGACGAGCCGCTGCCGTTCGGCACGTTCTGCTCGTAATCCGGTACGGCCTGGGTCACGGTCGCGGGTGGCGTCCCGACCGGCGGCGGGCCGTTGATCGGCTGCGACTTCAGCCAGCTTGCGAACGCGGCCGGGGTCAGCACATGGGCGCTACTCCGCATCAGCGAGTGGCCGGCGCCACACAACTCGGTGCACTCGACCGGGTACGTGCCGAGCACGTCGGGCGTCACCCGGAGAGTCGTGACGATTCCGGGCACCGCGTCGAGCTTCTCCGAGAAGTTCGGCACGAAGAAGCTGTGGATCACGTCGAGCGAGCGGAGCTTGAACACGACCGGCCGGCCCTCGGGCAGGTACAGCTCGGACGAGACCACCTGTTTGCCGGGCGACTGTGGATATGAGAACTCGAACGCGAACTGGCGTGTGGTGACGTTGACGGTCATCGCGTTGGTCTTGTTCGCTTCGTTCGTGCGCAGTACCGAGTACGCGTACGCG
Source organism: uncultured Solirubrobacterales bacterium (assembly GCA_963770615.1). Lineage (GTDB taxonomy): Bacteria > Actinomycetota > Thermoleophilia > Solirubrobacterales > Solirubrobacteraceae > Palsa-465. The sequence goes on from CAVYQJ010000005.1 coordinate 245,961, forward strand.
CACAGCGACACGATCAGGATCGCCGGGACCGCGGTCCACACGACCTCGAGGCGCGTGTTGCCGTGGATCGGCGGACCGTCCATCTCCTCCTGGCCGGGGCGCATCCGGAACTTCCAGACCGAGAACAGCACGACGGTCTCGACCAGCACGAAGATCGGGATCGTGGTGATCAGCAGCACGTCGTAGAGCGTGCGGATGTTGCCGGCCTGGACCGAGCCCTTCGACGGGAACCACGGGATGAGCAGCGCGAGCGGGATCGCGATCGCGCTGGCGATCACACCGATCACGACCATCTGCAGAATCGGGCGGTTACGCACGCTGGTCTTGAGTCTGCGGGCCCTCGAGCGTCACTCGGCCCCGCATCCTAAGCGTTCTGGTCGACGAAGGACGCCGAGACGCGACACGACGGGCCGGCGGGGCCGCCGCGCCGCGTTCGAATCGCCCGAACGCCCCGAAACCGCGACGCGATTTTGCTGCCAGCGGCGCCACGGGTTCAACTATGATTGAGGCAATTGTTGCAATCTATCCGGGAGTCATGATGCACGTACGCGAGGGGATGTCGGAGACCGTCCTGACGATCGGCCCGAGTCACACGCTGCGGGATGCCGCCGAGGCCATGTGCAGGCGCAACGTCGGCGCGGCGGTCGTGCTGGACCCCGACGCCCCCGGTCCGAGCGTCATCACCGAGCGCGACATCCTCAACGCCGTCGGCAGCGGGGAGGACCCCGACCAGGAGCTGGTCGCCAATCACGTGACCTCGAATCTGGTGCTGGCGTCTCCCGACTGGTCGCTCGAGCGGGCGGCGGCGACGATGGTGAGGGGCCGCTTCCGTCACCTGGTCGTCTACGAGGGCGGCGAGCTCGCGGGGATCCTGTCGATGCGCGACATCATGCGCGTGTGGACGCAGGACGGCGCCACCAGCGACGTCCCCGCCGAGGCCGCCCAGGCGTAGCGGCGCGCGGAGTCGCCCTCGTCCGCCCGTCGGTGGGCGCGCCGTGGGAGTCGCCTTGTCCGGGAGTCTCCGGCCTACGTAACGGCGGCACCTGGAGAGGGGGCGGGGCGGGTTGCCGGCGCGTGGGCGGGCCTCGGATGCCGGCGGGTCATGCATAACGCGACATTTGGCGCTTGCCGACGAGGCCGTGGCGTACCACGCATGCCCCACATGCTTGACACGCCACGGCCAGCGCCAGATGCGCGAAATGACGCGTTATGCATGCTGATGCCCCGACGCCAGAGGCGCCGACGCGCCTAGCGGCTGTCCAGGGGAGCGCGGCCGCCGCCGGCTCGCACTCGCGCGAAGCTCGGGTCGCGATCGGGGACGGCAACGTTCCCGCTAGCTGAGCGCGAGGGCGAGACGGGGGCGGTGCGCTTCCTAATGCGAGTGTTCCTCGGGGAGCTCGGCGATGTCGCGCCGGGTATCGCCGACCCACAGGAGCACGAGGATCACGAGCGCGATCAACCCGACGATGCTCAGGATGATGTTGATCGTCGTCCCGATCACGATCAGCGTGATCGCGATCGCGGTCATGAACGGCTTGATGCTCGGCCCCGGCAGGTGCAGCTGCTCGCCGGCCGGCGGCGCGTGAGTCGGGTGCTCTGAGTCGTTCACGGATGGACGTAGATCGCGGCCGCCACGAACGTCAGCCCAAACATGATGCAGCAGATCGCGCCCGCGATCAGACCGAGACGGAGGTTCTTGCGTGCAAGCTTTCGGTCCATGACGGGCGGAAGGCTACAGCTTCACGTCGGCGACCATCGCGCCGAACAGCAGCGCGAGGTAGGCCAGGGAGAACAGGTAAAGGCGCAGCGCCGTGCGCCGGTCGGCCTGGCGGTATAGCCACAGCGCGCCGGCGATGAACGCGAGGCCGAGCACGATCGAAGCGAACAGATACGCGACGCCGAACTCGCCGGCACAGAACGGCAGCTGCGTGACCGCGTACAGAAGCAGCGTGTAGAGAACGATCTGCCGGCGCGTCTCGCGCTCGCCGCGAACGACCGGCATCATCGGAACGCCCACCTTCTCGTACTCGTCCTTCATCAGCAGGCTGAGCGACCAGAAGTGGGGCGGGGTCCAGTAGAAGACGATCGCGAACAGGTACACCGCGGTCCAGGACAGCGATCCGCGCGTGGCGGCCCAGCCGACGAGCGGCGGCACGGCTCCGGCGGCGCCCCCGATCACGATGTTCTGGGCGCTGCGGCGCTTAAGCCAGATCGTGTACACGCCGACGTAGCCGACGAACCCGCCGAACGCGAGCGCGGCAGCCAACAGGTTCACGATCAGCGACAGGACCAAGAACGACAACGCGCACAGCGCGAACCCGAAGATCAGCGCGGCTCGGGGTGAGATCCGGCCGGCGGGAATCGGCCGGGACGCGGTCCGCTTCATCTGGGCGTCGATGTCGCGGTCGTAGTAGTGGTTGACGGCGCCGGCGCCACCGGCGGACAGGTAGCCGCCCAGGCACGTCAGCGCGATCTTCGAGACTGGTGGGCTGCCCGCGATCTCCATCGTGGTGATCGTCGTGAACAGCAGCAGCGTCTGGACCTTCGGCTTGGTCAGCTCGAAGTAGTCGGCGAGTACCTGGCGGACGCCCGAGGTAGCCGACGCGGAGGGGACCGGGGCAGCCGGCGCCGACGGGACCTGGCTTACCGACGAGGCGTCCATGCCGAACAGCCTACGCCCTGGCGAACCGCTCGCTACCGCCGGTCTTCTGGCTGACGCCGGTGTTGCGCTCGATCTGGCGGCGGATGTCGCGCATCGGCTCTACCGACCGCACGCGAGGAATCTCGTCGAAGTTGTTCACCGGCGGCGGCGAGGGGACGAACCACTCGAGCGTGTTCCCCTTCCATGGGTCGGGCCCGGCCAGCGGTCCGGTCTTGTAATTCCTCGCGACGTTGCCGATCGTCATGAGGATCCCGGCGCCGAGGATGAACGCGCCGATCGTCGAGATCAGGTTGTAGGTCGACCACCCGAGCCCGGGTTGGTAGGTGTAGATCCGTCGCGGCATGCCCGTCAAACCCAGGGCGTGCTGGACGAGGAAGGTCATGTTGAAGCCGATGAACACGAACCAGAACGACAATTTGCCCAGGCGTTCGTTCAGCAACCTACCGGTCATCTTCGGGAACCAGTAGTAGATCCCCGCCAGCACGGGGAAGATCGCGCCGCCGAAGATCGTGTAGTGGAAGTGCGCGACGACGAAATACGTGTCGTTCAGCTGCCAGTCGACCGGGAACACGGCGAGAAAGATCCCAGTGATCCCGCCGACCGTGAAGATCGCGATCATGCCAACCGCGTAGTACAGCGAGGTCGTCATCACGATCGATCCTCGCCACAGCGTCGATATCCAGTTGAAGATCTTGACTCCGGTGGGAACGCCGATCAGGAACGAGCTCAGCATGAAAAACCCGAGCACGACGACCGGTATCGGGGAGGCGAACATGTGGTGGGCCCAAACCAGCGTGGCCAGGAACGCGATCACGACGGTCGATGCCGCGATCGCCTTGTAGCCGAAGATCGGCTTGCGCGAGAACACCGGGATGACCTCGGAAATGATCCCGAAGCCAGGCAACACCATGATGTAGACCTCGGGGTGGCCGAAGAACCAGAACAGGTGCTGCCACAGGATCGGCGACCCGTGGGCGGTGGGGTCGAACCAGTGGGTTCCGAAGTGGCGGTCGGTCAGCAGCATCGTGACCGCGGCGGCCACGACCGGCAGCGCGATGATCAGGAGGACCGCGTAGACGAGGATCGTCCAGATGAACAGCGGCAGACGTCCCCAGCTCATCCCGGGGGCGCGCATGTTGACGATCGTCACGTAGAAGTTGATCGCGCCGAGCAGCGAAGAGATGCCGGTGAGGTGGATCAGGAAGATCCACGCGTCCTGGCCGCCGCTCGGCGAGTATGTGATGCTCGACAGCGGCGGGTAGCTCCACCAGCCGGCCTCGGGCGGGTGATAGAAGAGCGTCGCGTAGAACACGATCCCGCCGGCCAGCAGCAGCCAGAACGAAAGCGCGTTGAGCCGCGGAAACGCCATGTCGCGCGCGCCGATCATCAGCGGCACGAAGTAGTTGCCGAATCCGGCCATCACCGGGACGACGAACAGGAAAATCATCGTCGTGCCGTGGAGCGTCAGCAGCTCGTTGTAGCGCTCGCCGCTCAGCAGCGTGTTGCTCGGTTCGGCCAACTGCACTCGCATCAGCAGCGCCTCGACGCCGCCGAGCATGAAGAACACGAACGTGAGGACGAGGTACATGATCCCGATCTTCTTGTGATCGGTGGTCACGATCCATTCGACCCAGCGCTTGCTCGTGCGCGTCCTCGCCACCTCGTCTGTGAGCACCTCCGGGACCGGTCGGACTGCTCCGGCGACCGGTCGGGCGGCTGGCTCGGCAATCACGGACATTCGCAGTCTCCTAGAGGTTTCCGGTTCGTGTCAGGTACGAGCGCAACACGGTCACCTGCGAGTTGGCGGTCTGAATCAGCTTGGACTGTTGGGTGAGCCAAGCCTGGTAGGCGGCCGGGGAGACCACGTCGACGAGCGCGGTCATGAACGCGTGCTGGCGCCCGCACAGCTGCGCGCACTGGCCGTGATAGAGGGCCGGACCCACGGCCTTGAACCACGTGTAGGTGGTGTAGCCGGGCACCGCGTCGACCTTGCCCCCGAGCGACGGAACCCACCACGAGTGGATCACGTCGATCGAGGAGATGCTGAGCACGACCGTGGTGTTGGCCGGGACGACCATCTCCTGGTAGGAGTAGGGCAGCTTGGCCCCGAACGGGTTGTGCTCGCAGCCGGCGCCGTACACGTAGCGCCAGATGTATTGCCGGCCCTGAACGCAGATCGTCAGCTTCTTCCCGTTGGGCGGACTCGGCTGGGTCAGCGACGACTCGAGGAACGGGGCGCTCGAGTTGGGCGGGTTGAGGATGCTCGGGAGCTTGATGAACGTGACTACGGTCAGCACCACGAGAATGGCCGCCGCGGCGATCGTCCAGGAGATCTCGAGCCGCGTGTTTCCGTGGATCTGCGCGGCCGTCTTCACCTTCTTGGCGCGGAACCTGTAGACCGAGTAGACCAGCGCCCCCTCGACGATCACGAACACCACCGCCGCGATGTAGAGGATGATCAGGTACAGCGAATGGATCTGGTCGGCGTTCGGGGAACCGCCGCTCTTTGGCGTGATGAAGTTCGCGAACGCGCTCGGCGCCATCAGGAGCGCGACGAGGACGGAGGACGCGAGCGCTGCGCTGAAGACGCGGGACGTACGGCGTCGGCGCTTGGCGTCGGAGGCGTCAGGTCGCAAGGCTGCGCGATTCTATCTAGGCGGCCCGCGCCTTGACCCCGCGCCCCGGGTCGTTGCGAGTGCTACAAAGGCCGCCGCGCTCTCGGCCCGAGGCGGGCACTCCATATACTCGCCGCCCTTGCGCGCACGGAGGGCCATCAAAGCCGCGGCTTGGGTCCTCGTCGCGACGGGCGTGGCGCTGCCCGTCCTACGGCGACGAGTCAAGATCCCGCCGGCGGTCGTGCTGGGCGGCGCCGGCCTCGCGCCCGCGGCGCTGTGCGTCGCGGTCCCACGGTCGCGGCTGCGCGACGCCGGCGTCTGCGTGCTCAACATGTGGGCCTACCTGGCCGCCTACGAGATGCCGCACGACGATCCCGAGCGGCTCGAGGCGAGGGTGCTCGTCGACTACCCAGTCGCGATCGACCGGGTCCTCGGCCTCGGGGTGCCACCGACGCTGCGGCTGCAACGGCTGTCGACCCCGGGCAAGATCAACCGCGTCGAGCGCGTGCTCGTGTGGTCGCACTGGATGTGGTTCTTCGTGCCCCACGCGACCGTCGCCTACGTCTGGTGGCGAGCCCCGGACCGATTCCCGAGCGCGGCGGCTCGGATGTACGGCGTGTTCGACGCCGGCGCCGTGTTCTACTGGGCGATCCCCACGGCGCCGCCGTGGTACGCGGCCTCGAAGGGTCGCCTCGACGATGGCGAGGCGCTTCACGTGCGGCGGATGATGATCGAGTACGGGCAGCAGTTCTGGGGTGACCGCTGGGGTGCCCTCTACGATGTCCTCGGAGGAAATCCGCTTGCCGCCATGCCGTCGCTGCACTTCGCCACGTCACTCATGGCCGCGCATCTCCTATCGGAGGTCGGGCCGGTCGCGGGCGCCGTGGGGTGGACGTACGCCGTGACGCTCGGCATCGCGCTGGTGTACCTCGGCGAGCACTACGCGGTCGATCTGATCGGGGGAGCGGCGCTGGCGGAGGGAGTTCGGGCGGCGGCGCCCCGCCTGGAGCCGCTCTACCGCCGCGTATCGGCGGGCCTGCAGGCGCTCGAACTTCGCGCGGGGACGTAGGTGCGGCTGGGGGGAAAGCGCCCGGACCCGCCCGACGACGTGCTGGAGTCGCGGGCGGTGGAAGCTCCAGATACGGGATCGGAATCCGGCGACGACGGTCGGGACGGCGGGCCGCGCGTCCTGTTCACGCGCGGACGAGTGATCGGAACGCTGCTGTTCGTCGCATCCGCCCTGGCGTTCCTGTACTTCGTCCTGCCCAAACTGCTCGGCCTGCACGAGACGTGGGACCGGATCCGGCACGGCGACGCGTGGTGGTTCGGGCTGGCTGCGGTGCTCGAGGTGTGCTCGTTCTTCGGGTACGTGTGGCTATTTCGCGGCGTGCTCGTGGATGAGGACTCGCGGATCGACTGGCCCGAGAGCTACCAGATCACGATGGCGGGGCTGGCGGCCACGCGCCTGTTCGCCGCCGCCGGGGCGGGGGGGATCGCGCTGACCGCATGGGCGCTGCGACGCTCGGGGATGCGGCGTCGGACCGTTGCCCGCCGGCTGATCGCGTTCACGGTGATCCTGTACGCGGTCTACATGATCACGATGGTCATTGACGGCGTCGGCCTGTACCTGGGCGTGATCCCGGGCGGTGGGTCGTTCGCGATCACGATGGGTCCCGCGATCTTCGGAGCGGTGGTGATCGCGCTGTTCGTCGGGCTCTCGACCCTGCCCGACGACATCGAAGGGAGGGTGGGGCGATGGACCGCCGGCCGCCACCGGGCCGAGCGGCTCGTGTTCCGCCTCGCCGCCGCCTCGGCCACGGCGACGACCGGCATCCGGACGGCGATCGGCCTGGTCCGCTCGCGCAACCCGAGTCTGCTCGGTGCGGTCGCCTGGTGGGGGTTCGACATCGCCGTGCTGTGGGCGTGCTTCCACGCGTTCGGCGCCTCGCCGCCCAAGGGCGTGATCGTGATGTCCTATTTCTTGGGGATGCTGGCCAACACGTTGCCGCTTCCGGGCGGGATCGGGGGAGTCGACGGCGGCATGATCGGCGCGTTCGTGGCGTTCGGCGTGGACGCTGAGCTGTCGGTGATCGCGGTCCTGTCGTACCGGGCATTCGCGTTCTGGCTGCCGACGCTGCCGGGGGCCGTGGCGTACCTGCAGTTGCGGCGCACGGTCCATCGCTGGAGCACGGAACGGCCCTCGGTGCTCCGCGGCGCGTCCGATCCGGTGTAATAGCGCCGTAATGGTCATCGCCACGCACCGACGCTATACTTTTTGAAGTGGACGATCAGCGCGTAGAGAACGTAATCATCGTCGGCAGCGGTCCAGCGGGCTATACCGCCGCGCTGTACACGGCGCGCGCCAACCTCGAGCCGCTCGTGGTCGAGGGGTTCGCCTGGGGCGGGCTGCTCCAGCAGACGACCGACGTCGAGAACTATCCGGGCTTCCCCGAGGGGATCATGGGCCCAGAGCTGATGCAGCACTTCCGGGACCAGGCCGAGCGTTTCGGGGCGCGCCTGGAGACCGACGACGTCACGCAGGTTGAGATCTCGGCCGACGGCGGCCTGCACAAGGTCTGGATCGGCGACGACATGCACGTCACACGCGCGGTGATCCTCGCGATGGGCGCGCAGCACCGCAAGCTCGGCGTCCCCGGCGAGATGGAGCTATCCGGTCGCGGGGTCAGCTACTGCGCGACCTGCGACGCCGCGTTCTTCCGCGAGGCCCCGACGCTGATCGTGGGCGGCGGCGACTCCGCGATGGAAGAGGCGATGTTCCTCTCGAAGTTCGCCAAGAAGGTCATGATCGTGCACCGCCGGGACGAGTTTCGGGCGTCGAACATCATGCTCGAGCGTGCTCGGGCGATTCCCAACATCGAGTTCCTGACGCCGTACGCGGTCGAGGAGTTCCTCCCCGGCGATGGGACCTCGCTGGCGGTCGCGCGGCTGCGCAATACGGCCGACGGTTCGACGCTCGACGTCGAGGCGACGGGCGCGTTCATCGCGGTTGGCCACGACCCGCAGTCTCAGCTCGTCGAGGGCCAGGTCGAGACCGACGCCGCCGGCTACGTGGTGACCAAGGGCCGCTCGACGCTTACCGGCATCCCCGGCGTATTCGCCGCCGGCGATCTCGTCGACCACGCGTACCGCCAAGCGGTCACGGCCGCGGGATCAGGCTGCCAGGCAGCGCTCGACGCCGAGTGGTACCTGCGCGACACGCCGTTTCCAGGCGCCGACGTCGTGAGCGAGGCCAGCGCCGCGGCGCAGGCCTCGGCATAGAGACCGTTTTTAGTAGGGGCAGCCGTCCATCGGGCCGTAGTTGCCCGACGGCGGAGACTTGAACATCGACAGCGCGAAGTCCTGCGTCCAAGTGCCGGCGCCCGACGCCCAGCCTCGGACAGGCGCGCGGCTGATGCCGGTCCCGACGTTTCCGTAGGTCGGGTTGAGGATGTTCTGGCAGTGGCCCGTGCTGGCCATCCAGGCGTTGACGACCGAGCGGGGGGTCTGGAAGCCGGTGGCGATGTTCTCGCCCGCCGAGCGCCAGACGTAGCCGGCGGCGCTGATCCGGCCGGCGAAGTTGGTGCCGTGGCTGAACACGTCGCTCGAGACCATCGCGTTCGTCCAGCTCTGAGCTGAGCGGTCGAGCAGGAGCGAGGCGCGCAGCGGCGGGAGATGGCGGCTCGTCCGCTGCTGGTTGATCAGGCACACGACCGCCATTCGCAGCGCGCGGGCGGGCGCGCGGCCGACGGCGGCGTTGGCGTCGGCGCAGGCGGTGGCGGCGCGAGCGCGCCGGTGCTTGGCGCTCGAGGTGCTCGCGGTCGCCGTCGGCACGACGGTGAGCGCAACGGTGGAAAGCACCGCGATCAGCGCGATCGCGATATGTGGGTAGCGATGGCGGCCAACTGAAGTTGCTTTGCAACGTTGGACGGGGCGGTGCGGCACGGGGGAAAAGATCGGCAGCAAGGCGGGGTCCCTCACAGGCGCGTTAGGTTAAATGGCCGATTGGTCGGCAAAAGCTGTACGAAAGTGACTCGGGCGGACATGCGGCGTCCAAAGAACGTCCAAACAACCGGGTCCTCCCGCGAACCCCGCCCGCCTAGTACCCGGAAAGCGATCGGCTTACGCCTCGTGGGCGAAGAAACCTTCGCCGGTCTGCCAGCCGAGCCGTCCGGACATCGCGAGCGACCGCAGGAGCGGGGCCGCCCGATAGCGCTCCTCTCGACGCTCGTCGTATAGACCGTCGAGCACGGCGAGCACGTGGTCGAGTCCGATCGCGTCGGCCCAATCGAGGATCCCGCGGGGATAGTTGAGGCCGTGGACCATCCCGGCATCGACGTCCGCGGCGCTGCCGACGCCCTGCGCGAGCGCGAACGCCGCCTCGTTGACTACCTGACAGACGATCCGCCCGAGCACCAGGCCGGGCGCGTCGGCGACCCACACGGTGTGCTTGCCGAGGGTGGCGAAGAACCGCTCGGTGGCCGCGGCGGCTGACTGCGCCGTGTCGGCCCCCCGCGTCAACTCGACGAGCGTCGCCTGCTCGAGCGGCGGGAGCGCGTGAAAGCCAACGGCGCCGCCGCCCGGATCGAGCATCGCCAGCGATCCGGCGGCGCAGCAGATCGCCTGGGGTCCGCCCTGGAGCGGGGCCTCGAGGTCCTCGCCCTGATCCAGGTCGAGGATCAGGAACGGCGCCTCCAGCCCCTGCGCCTCCTCGGGGGAGGCGACGTCCCAGCCGGCGTCGGCCGCGGCGTCCTCGAGCTCGTGGGCTAGGGCCGAGTGGCCGGCGATCACGATCAGGCCGTCGCCACCCCCCGCCGGGAGCGGCTCCGGGTCGGGCGGTCGGTGCTCACCGGGGCCGGCGCCGTACTCGTAATACCCGCGCCCGCTCTTTCGCCCGAGCCGACCGGCGGCGACCGTCCGCACGGTGATCGGCGACGGGCGCCAGCGCGGTTCGCCGAAGCTCTGCTCGTAGAACGAGCGCGACACGTCGAGGCCTGTGTCGACCCCGACGAGGTCCATCAGCTCGAACGGCCCCATGCGAAAGCCGCCGGCGAGGCGGCAGATGCGGTCGATCTCCTCGATCGACGCGATCCGCTCCTCCAGCAGTTTGAGCGCCTCGAGCCCGAACGGGCGGTTGCAGCGGTTGACGAGGAATCCGGGGCCGTCCGCGGCGTCGATCACGTGCTTGCCCATCGCCTCGCCGGTGGCGCGCGCGAGCGCCAGCGCCGACTCCGAGGATTGCTCGCCGGCGACGACCTCGAGCAAGCGCATTACCGGAGCGGGGTTGAAGAAGTGCATGCCGACGACGCGCTCGGGGCGAGTGGCGGCGCTCGCCACCGCGGTCACGAGCAGCGACGAGGTGTTGGTCGCGAGCACGCACTCCCCCGAGACGATCCGCTCGGACAGCCGCGCGAACAGCTCGCGCTTGACCTCGAGGCGCTCGGGCGCGGCCTCGATCACGAGGTCACATGCGGCGAAGTCCTCGAGCGAGGGGGCGGGGGCGAGGCGCTCCGCCGCCGCCGCAGCGTCCGACGCGCTCAGGCGGCCCCGCTCGACCGCGCGATCGAGCCGTGCTCTGATCCCCTCGAGCCCGCGTTCGAGGGCCGCGGGGTCGGGGTCGTGGAGCAGCGTGCGCGCTCCCGACAGGCAGCCGAGCTGGGCGATCCCGGCGCCCATCGTCCCGGCGCCGGCGACGCCGATCGTGCCGGCCGCGTCAGCCACGTCTTATGCGGGAACGAGCGCGTTGATCCCGGTGAGGGCGCGCCCGATGATCAGCTTCTGGATCTGCGACGTTCCCTCGTACAGCGTCGTCACGCGCGCGTCGCGGAGGTAGCGCTCGACCGGGTAGTCGTCGACGTAGCCCGAGCCGCCGTGGACCTGAATCGCCGCGTTGGCGCACTTGACCGCGGCCTCGGTGGCGTACAGCTTCGCGACCGAGGTCTCGGTGGTGTTCGGCTTGCCGGTGTCCTTCAGGTAACCGGCGCGCCAGACGAGCATGCGGGACGCGTCGGTGTCGAGCACCATGTCGGCGATCATCTCCTGCACGAGCTGGAAGCTCGCGATCGGGCGGCCGAACTGGTGGCGCTCCTTCGAGTAGCGAACCGACGCGTCGAGGCAGCCCTGGCAGATGCCGACGCATCCGGCGGCGACGCTGTAGCGCCCTGAGTCGAGCGAGCTCATCGCGACCTTGAACCCGTCCCCGATCTCGCCGAGCATCGCGTCGTCGGGCACCTCGACGTCGTTCAGCGCGATCTCCGCGGTATCGGAGCCGCGGAGTCCGAGCTTGTGGTGCACCGCCGAGGGCTGGTAGCCCGGCTGGTCGGTGTCGACGAGGAAGCACGCCAGGCCGCGATGGGCCTTGTCGGGATCGGTCTGGGCGAACACGAGCGCGAGCTTCGCGTAATTGCCCATCGAGATGAACATCTTGGCGCCGCTGATCACCCAGCCCGAGTCGGTCTTCCTCGCGCGCGTGCGCTGATTGGCGGCGTCCGAGCCGGTGTCGGGCTCGGTCAGGCCGAAGCACCCGAGCCACTCGCCCGAGCACAGTCTCGGGAGGTAGTGCTGCTTCTGCTCCTCGGTACCCCAGCGCACGAGCGCCGAGCAAACGAGCGAGGTCTGGACCGAGATCACGGTCCGCATCGCGGAGTCGCCGCGGCCCACCTCCTCGACGATCAGCCCGTAGGTCAGGTAGTCGAGTCCGGCACCGCCGTACTCGCGCGGGACGATCGCCCCGAGGTAGCCCTGCGCCGCGATCTTCTGAACCAGGTCGAGGTCGAAGTGCTCGTTGCGATCGTTCTCTCGCGCGCGCTCGACGATCTCGTTGTCGGTGAAAGCACGCGCCGTCTCGCGGACCAGGCGCTGCTCGTCGGTGAGCTCGAAGTCCATGCTGGGCACGCTACCGCAAGCACGGGCCGGAATGACGGCGCCCGCCCCCGCTCCGGCTCGCATGGCCAGCGAGACCGGCCCCCGCCGCCAGCCGTGGCGACGGGGGCCGGAGGCACGACGTCCCCTGTCCTAGGAGGCGGGCGGCAGCGTCGCCGGCGGCGCGACCGTCGGCGACACGGTGATCGTCACCGGTGCCGACGCCCCGCCGACGTTCCCGCGGTCGCCGGTGATCCGGGCACGGAACTGATACGTGCCCGCCTTGCCGAACGTCCAGCCGAACTGGAACGTGGAGGCGTTCGAGACGACGCGGATCTCCTCGTTGTGCCAGTTACCGTCGGCGCCGAGGCGCTGCAGGTAGATCACGTGACCGGCCTTGTCCGGAAGGACGGTGCCAGTGAATGTGACCTGCCCACCGACATCCGACGTCGTCGAACTCGGCGTCAGCGTGAGCACGTCCTGGACGCCCTCGAACAGCACCGCGGTGTGACGGGCCGGGGCGAGCGTGGTGCGCACCTGGTAGACGGTGTTGTAACCCGGAACCTGCGGAGCGAACGAGTAACTGCCATCGGTACCCGTCGTCGTATCGGCAACCGGGGTGAACTGACTCTGGTAGGCGTTACGCGCCCACAGCGTCACCGGGATGTTCGGGTCTGGCGTCGTCGACGAGCTCGGCCCGTCGAGCACGCCCGAGATCGTGACGGACTGACCGTAGGAGATCAGCTGATCGGAGCTCGTGATCGTGAATCCCGGAATCTGCTTCTGCTGGACGGCGACCGTGACCGTGTCCGAGGCTCCGGCGATGTTGCGTACATCGCGCGGGAACAGGACGCGGACGGTGTGGTCTCCGGCGAACCGCCAGGCTTTGGTGATCGAGTAATTCGACCCGCCATCAAGACGGTCGCTCTTGATATCACGCCAGTTGCCGGATTGGGTCTCCTCCTGGAGGACGACGCGCTCGCCGGCATGGTCCGGTGTGACTGTTCCGGTGAACGTGACCGGTTGAGCGGTCGTCGTCATCGTGGTACTGGCGGCGATGCTGACCAGCGCCGAGACGCGCTCGGACACTGTGCGACTGTGAATGAAATGCGCGCCCTGTTCACGTACGAACCAGCTCCGGTTCGTCAGCACCACGTCCTCGGCGCGAGTGAACTCAAAGAAGCCACGGGAGTCGGTCGTTGTCTGGCCGACCTTCGTGTACCCGAGGTTCGTGCCGGCCAGGTGGTGGTACAGGACGATCGTCTGACCACTCACCGGGGCGACGTTCAAATGGCCGTAGATGATCACACCCTCCCCGGCATCGATCGGGTTGGGGATGGCGTTGATCGTCAGGCCGCGATTGTGCCCGGGAGCAGCACTGGCTACGCTCGTAACAGCAACGGCAACGAGCGTTGTCACCAGAGTGGCGAGCACGGCAAGGCGAAGGCGCATTAGGCTCCTTTCCCAGCGTGGATTATGTAGTGCCTCCGCTGGGATCCCGGCTCCCTACCAGGCGGCGGCTAATGGAACGCCCCTGAAAACACACTTATGGAGTCGAAGTTGCGCTGCGGTTTAGACTCGCGCGCGTGGATCCGTTCACGGGAGTTGTCGTCGGTGGCCTCGTGGCCGTCGGGATCGTGCTGTGGCTGCTGGGGCGCTACTACCCCGGGTCCGGACTCGAGCAGGTCGGCCTGAGGTCGGCGCGCGAGCTCGCCGAGACCCGCGAGGCGCTCGATGCCGAGGACCTCGACCAGATGCTCGCCGCCCACAATGAGCGCCGGCGGGCGCGGGGCGAGGGCGAGGAGAGCGCGGACGAGGTCGAGGCGCGGGTGTTTGGACGACGGTCGGCGGCGCCTGACGGCGGCGCCTCCGGCGAGCTGTCCGAACAGCAGCGGAGCAACCGGAAATAGCCCGCTGCCTGATCATCGGGTGTGGCTGCCGGGGGCTCGCGCTCGCGCGTGAGCTGATGGCCGCTGGTCACGCGGTCCGGGGAACGACGCGCGACACGGCGCGCGCGGACGCGATCGAGGCGGCCGGGGTCGAGGCGGTGATCGGCGATCCGGACGTGATCGGGACGCTCGCGCGCTCGCTCGAGCACGTGAGCGTCGCGTGCGTGCTGCTCGGCTCCGCGGCCGGGTCGCCCGAGCAACTCGAGGCGCTCCACGGCACTCGGCTCGAGATGCTGCTCACGCGGATGGTCGATACGACGGTGCGCGGGATCGTGTACGAGGCGTGCGGCTCGGTCGGAGCGGATGTGCTCGCGGCGGGTGCCGCACGCGTGCGTGCGTGCTGCGATGACGCGCGGATACCGTACGCGCTGCTCAGAGCCGATCCCGGCGACGTCGACGCGTGGACGGCCGCGGCGGTGGCCGCCGTCAACAGCGCGCTCGATGGCGGTCCGGACGGCCCACGATAAACTGGAAATCCAAAATAGGTAAAAGACGATCGGAAATACCAGGAGGACGGCAGTGGCTGACTATGCCAACGACGTATTGGTCGAGCCGGAGTGGCTCGAGCAGCATCTGAACGATGACTCGATCCGGATCGTCGAGGTCGATGAGAATCCCAGCCTGTACCGCGAGGCCCATATTCCGGGCGCCATCGGGTTCGACTGGCGGCTGGACCTCCAGGACCAGGTCAAGCGCGACTTCCTCGGTCCCGAGGACTTCGGCGCGCTGTTCGGCGGCCGCGGAATCTCGAACGACCACCAGGTCATCCTCTACGGCGACCGCAACAACTGGTTCGCGGCCTACACGTACTGGTACCTGAAGTACTACGGGCACGACAACGTCAAGCTCCTGAACGGTCCCCGCGAGCGGTGGATCGCCGAGGGGCGCCCGACCACGGTCGATCTCCCGAGCTATTCCGAGACGACGTTCGCGGCGAAGCCGGGCAACGACACGATCCGCGCCAAGCGCGACGAGGTGCTCGCCGCGCTGACCGACTCGAAGGAGCTCGTCGACGTCCGCTCACCGCAGGAGTACTCGGGCGAGCTGATCGCGATGCCGGGCTACGAGAACGAGGGCGCGCAGCGGTCCGGCCACATCCCCGGAGCCAAGTCGATTCCGTGGGCGCAGGCGGTAAAGGAGGACGGGACGTTCAAGTCCGCCGAGGACCTCCGCGACCTGTACGGCGGCAAGGGCGTGCTGTCGGGCGACCCGATCATCGCGTACTGCCGGATCGGCGAGCGCTCAGCCCACACCTGGTTCGTGCTCCACGAGTTGCTCGGCGAGCCGGACGTCAAGAACTACGACGGCTCGTGGACAGAGTGGGGGAACCTCGTCAACGTGCCGATCGAGAAGGGCTGAGCCGAGCGCCCGATTCGCGCTGTTTGAGCAGCGGCCCGATCCGGTCGAACAGATCGGCCAGGATCCGGGCCGTTGCTCCCCAGATCAGGTGATCGCCGACCAGGTACGTGTCGGTCCGGATCGGCACGCCGCGGCGGATCAGACGCCGGCGCGCGTAACCGGCCAGGAGCTGGGATAGCGGTAGCTCGAGGACCTCGCTGACCTCGCGGACGCTGGGCGTCCACGTGCGCCCGGGCTCGATCAGCCCGACGAACGGATACACGGCGTATCCGGTGACGATCGTCGGGGTCGGCTGGAGCGCCCCGACGATCTCGACCGCGTCGGCGGGCAGGCCGATCTCCTCCTGCGCCTCGCGCAGCGCGGTCGCGCGCAGATCGCGCTCGCCCTCGTCGTAGCGCCCGCCGGGGAATGAGATCTCGCCCGGGTGGCGGCGAAGGTCGTCGTGGCGTTTGGTGAACACCGTGTGCAGCCTGCCTCGCTCCAGATACAGGGGCACTAGCACCGCCGCGTCGGTCCGGCCGGGCACCTCGAGCGTCAGCGCCTCCTCGGTCGAGAGGAGCACGCGGCGGAGATCCTCCTGCAGGTGATCGTTTCGCGACGCCATCCGGGGACTATATTCGCGGTCGTGCGGGCCCTGATCGTCGTCGATGTGCAGAACGACTTCTGTCCCGGTGGCGCGCTCGCGGTTCCCGACGGCGACGCGGTCGTGGAGGCGGTCAATCGGTTGGCCGGCGAGGCGTCGTTCGTCGTCGCGACGCGGGACTGGCACCCGGCCGATCACGGCTCGTTCGTCCCCGAGGGCGGTATATGGCCGGTCCACTGCGTCCGCGACACGCCGGGAGCGCAGCTCCATCCCGGGATCGACTCTCGTCAAATCGACGTGGTCGTCGACAAGGGGCGGGACGCTGAGCTCGAGGGGTACTCGGGGTTTGAGGGGACCGAGCTCGCGCGGCTGCTGCGCTCGCGTGGCGTCGAGGCGATCGACGTCGCCGGCCTGGCGCTCGACTACTGCGTCAAGGCCACCGCGCTCGATGCCAGGCGCGCGGGATTCGAGGTCACCGTGCACCGCGGCGCGACCCGCGCGGTCGGGTTGAAGCCCGGTGACGACGAGCGGGCCGTGGAAGAGCTGCGCGCGGCCGGGGTTTCGGTCGTCGACTAGACGGCGGCCGGCTCGACGAGCTCGACGCGCTCGTCGAAGCGGACCTCGCCGTCGAGCGTCCGGTGCACCGGGCACTTGGCGGCGATCACCCGCAGCCGTTCGACCTGCTCCTCGGTGCAGTCGCTGGGCAGCCGGAGCACGAGCTTGAAGTTCGTCATGCACCCGCGCTCGGCCGGGTTGTACTCGCATAGGACCTCAATCGGCCCGATGTCCCAGCCCTTGCGCTTGGCGTACATCTCCATCGTTACGGCGGTACAGGAGGCCAGGCTCGCGGCGAGCAGCTCCTGGGGACTCGGGCCGTCGTCGTCGCCGCCATGCTCCGTCGGCTCATCGGCCACGAGCCGATGCTGCCTGACGTCGATGCGATGCGTGAATGCTGTCCGTGCGGTGCGGCGCGCGATGGCCTTCATCGGTTTGGTCCTTGCTTGTTTCGGGTGGTCACAAGTTTCATGCTAGCGGCGGTGTGGCTGCCCGTTGGAGGACGGTCCGGACTATTCGGACAGCGGGTTGAACAGCAGCCCCGTGGGGACCTTCGGAAAGAAATACGTCGACTTCGGGGGCATGCTTTCGCCGGCGGCGGCGACCGCCCGCACCTCGTCGATTGGAGTGGCGGCGACGAAGAACGCCGCGTCGTAGTCGCCGTCGTTGACCAGCTCGAGCGCCTGGTCGAAATCGCGAGCGTAGCCGAGGCCGGCGAGGTGGTCGATGTCGTCGTCGGTCATGCCGAGGGCGCCCTTGAGGATCAGCGCCTCGAGCACGGCAGTGTCGAGCCGGCGGTAGGGCTCGGCGTGGTCTGACAGCGCCGCGTCGGCGATCGCCTGGTCCTTGAGCGTGAGCATCCACGGCTGGCGGGAGTGGGCGTCGATGTAGCCGAGGCTGACCGGCTGCCCATAGGTTGGGACGAGCTCGTCGGTGCTGTCGAGTCTTCTGATTTCGAAGTCGCGTCTGATCGCTTGCGCGAGCGTCTCGTGCTGGTCGGGGCGCAGATCGCGAAGCAGGCGGTGGGTGGGAAACACGGTCAGGCCCGGATCCTCGAGTGACACCAGGCACATGAGCACGTACTGCTGCGGGCCGTCCCCGCCGACCTCCTTGGCGTATACGCGCGCGGTTTCATAGCGGTGGTGGCCGTCCGCGATCAGCAGCTCGGTGGTGTTGAGCGCGTCGTGGATGGTGGCGATCGTGGCCGCGTCGTCGATTCGCCACAGGCGGTTCACGGTCCCGTCGTCGTCGATCGCCTGGTCCCAGGGATTGCGTCCGTCGATCGCTTCGGCGAGGGCGTTCGTTGCCGCGCCGGCGGGGTCGTCGTACAGCGAGAAGATCGGCGACAGGTTCGCCCTGGTGGCGCGGGTGAGCCGGAGGCGGTCCTCCTTCGGGCCCGGGTGGGTGCGCTCGTGAGGCCGGATCCGGCCCGGGCCGTAGTCCTCCACGCGCACGCGCGCGAGGAACCCGGTGCGCTTTCGCACCTGCCCGTCCGGGCCGGCGTAGTCCTGCTCGAGCGCCCACAGCGCCGGCTGCTCGTCCTGGACGATCACGTCCTCCTCGCGCCAGGCGCTTAGGAGTCGCGCCGCGTTGTCGTACGGGTCGACGCCGATTGGCAGGTCGAGCCGCACCACGTTGTACGGCGAGCTGGCCTCGAGGTCGGCGCGCTGGTCCTCGTCGATCACGTCGTACGGAGGCGCGACTACGTCCTGAAGGCCCCCGGTCCTGTCCAGGTTGTAATGGAGCGCCCGCAGAGGTTCGACATCGGCCATGCCGGCGCCCCAGGCTACCGACTCCGAGCCGGCGCGGATCCCGGGGTAGACTCGGCCGGCGACACGCGGGGCGTAGCGCAGCCTGGTTAGCGCGCAAGCTTTGGGTGCTTGAGGTCCCCGGTTCGAATCCGGGCGCCCCGATCGATCGCGAGCCGCAGCACGACTTCCTCGATTTCGCGGGAGCGTGCTTCAGCGAAGCGGTCGCCGGTTGCTGCGTCAGGGCGACAGTGCCGGGCAGCCGACGTCGCCGGCGTCGATCGTCGCCACCAGGCTCCCCAGGCCGACGCCCCGGTAGGTCCGCGGTTGCCAGGCGAAGCCGTCGATCCGACCCGCCGGCGCGCTGATCAGGAATACCCCACCCTGGGCGGTGCTCGTCCTGAACGCGGCGCCGTACAGCTTTCGGCCGCGCGCGAACGTGTCACCGATGGTCAGCCCCCGGGTCGTCGCCAGCACGGTGCCGAGCGACGGAGCGCGCGGAGGGGGCATGTTCCTGAATTCGCCGTACTGGTAGCCGACGAACCGCGAGTGCGAGAACCACACGGTCAGCATCGGGTCGAGCGGGTAGTGCGAGCCGTGCGCGGACGCAACCGGCCAGTTGGGCCAGATCATCGTGTGGTCCACGCCGCACTCAGCCAGCACGGCATTCGCGCGCGTGTAGCCGGTGCTCGACGGTCCGAGCAGCCGCGTGACCGCGGCGATCACGGCGACTCGCGGCTCTTCGAACCTGACCCGTCCGATGCCGTCGCCGGTGAGTACGTTGCTGATCCGGTGCCGTGTGTACTGCGGCTGGGTCACGCCCGTCGGCCTCTGCGAAGCGGGCGGGGACGGGTGCGCCGCCCTGTGGACATGGCCGACGAGCGCCACCGCCAGGACGACGACGGCGGCGGTCACGGCGACGCTGACCGCGACGAAGACGTTGCCGGGACGCGGTCGCCGTCGTGCCGGCCGGAGTCGATGGGCGTGCGAGCGCGGGTTGGCGTGCGGGTCCGGGCCGGCGTGCGGGTCGGGGTCGGCGTGCCGGTCCGCGCCGGCGTGCGGGTCCGGCTGAGCGTGCGGGTGTGGGTACGCGGCGGCGCGCGGGTCCGGCTGAGCGTGCGGGTGTGGGTACGCGGCGGCGCGCGGGTCCGGCTGAGCGTGCGGGTGTGGGTACGCGGCGGCGCGCGGGACCGCGGCCCGCAGTTCGAGCTCCAGCCGGTCGAAGTAGTCGGCCACCGGTCAGTCCTCCGTTTCGCTTCGCACCGACAGTCGCGCGGCGGCGAACACCTCGGCGGTCAGGTCCGCCGCCACCTCGGGGTCGCCGGTGGCGCGCATGACGTAGCTCACCACCAGCGGCAGGTGACGCCGGTACAGCGCCGCGAACGCGTCCGCGTCGCCGCGCGCCGTCGCCGCGATCAACTGCTCGTCGTCCACTGCCCCTATATGACATCTGCGTCGCGTTTGTGACGAGCTAGCGAACGCTGATCAGGTCCACGACGAACACGAGGGTCTCGTCGGGTCCGATCGCGCGGCCAGCGCCACGCTTGCCGTACGCGAGCATCGGGGGAATCGTGATCCGTCGACGACCCCCGACCTTCATTCCGGCCACGCCCTGATCCCAGCCGGCGATGACCTGGCCCTTGCCGAGACCGAACTTGAAGGTGCTGCCACGGTCCCATGACGCGTCGAACTGCTGCCCGGTCTTCCATGAGACCCCGACGTAATGCACCTCCACGACGCGCCCCGAGACGGCTTCATCGCCGTCTCCGACGACGATGTCCTCGATCTCGAGTTGGTACGACGGCGCCTGATCGGACGGCACCACGACATCCGGTTTCTCCATCGCCACGAGCCCAACCTACCGGTCCGCGCCCGACGGCGTAGCCAACCAGCGCCTATCTTCTCTGGGAGACCCATGGCCCTGACCGAAGAGCAAGCCCGCGTGAAAGCCGCCTACGAGGCGGTGGAGGACGTGTTTCCGATCGCCGGCTACGCGTACGTGTTGGCCTGCCGCCGCCAGCTCCCCGAGATCGACTCCCCCGAGGTGCTGGCCGAATATCGCAAGCTGGCCGAAGAAGCCGAGGCGCTGGCCGCGATGGTCGCCGCCAGCCGCGACGCGGGCTGACTCCGGCGATTTGATCGACGACCGGGAGCGGAGCGCCGCCGCCGTCCCGATGGGCGTCTCCCAGGTCGCAGCCGAAAGGTCGTTCACCGCACCGGGGACGCGGATACGAGTGCGGACGGGGTTACGGTCGAAGCCGTGCCGGGACGTCCGCGCCGGAACGCCTCAGCCGGGCGACCAGGTCGTCGACGGCGAGTAGCCACGCGTTGTCCGGGCCCGTCTCTTCGGCCCAAAGCTCGCGAAGCTCGCTCTCGACGCGGACCCGCTCAACCGCCTGGACGGCGTGCTCGATCTCCTCCGCATGCGGCTGATGGGGGTGTTCGCTGACCCAGCGACGGATGTGATCGGGCAGGTTGTCGGCCACCTCGCCGGCACACGAAGCCGCCAACTCGGCAGCCGCGACAGCCGCGTACGCCGCATCGAGCTCGAGGTGATCCGCCTCAGCCAGAGCGTCATCCAGTGCGGACTCGATCACCGGCCCGGGGTCGACCGCCTCCTCCACGAGGTAGAACCAATCGCTCGGTCGCGAAACGACGTGTGGGGTCGCTCGCATCGATGTCGCTGTCCCTTCGTGCACCGTCTCAGCTCGCTCGAGATCGCGGCGGATTCCTGATTTGACGGGTGCTATCCGTAAGACTTGATGCGTCAGTCGGAGCCGTCGGCTGCCGGCGGGTTGCGTCTGCGGTCGCCCACGCGAGCTGTGAGGCTTCTGAGCGGCTGGTGACGTTGAGCGTGCGGTAGCAGTGCTCGAGGTGTTTGTGCGCGGTTCTTGGGGCAATTCCGAGCTTGGCGGCGGCCTCTCGGCTGGTGTCGCCGCTGGCGACGAGGCGTAGCACTTGTGCTTGGCGTCGGGTGAGACCTAGTGCCTGCAGGGCGGGGAGCGGCAGGTGTGGGCTTCCGTGCTGTTCTGAGTGGGCGAGCGCGTTGCGGTAGGTCTGGATCAGGTAGGGGCGGGCGAGGTTGAGCAGGTCGCGCTCGCGGGCGGTGAAGTCGCGACGGGACCGGCTGAGCGCGACGCCGAGGACGCGCACCGATCCGGACGGGAGCGTGAACGCGATCTGGTACTCGGCGTTCAGCGGCTTGTAGACATGCTGGTAAAGCTCGAGCCGGTGCAGTTGGCGGCGGGTGATCAGATCTGAGAAGCGGGTGGCGCTGCCCTCGCCGGTGCTGATGACGTGCGCGGCGATCGGGTTCTGGGTGCCGTAGCGGGCGAACGCCTCGTGCATGTCGATCGGGACCGGCGGGTCGGTGAGCGAGATCGTGTGCGGGAGGTCGGCGGGTACCTCGTTGATCGCGCACCAATCGGAGGGAAGCGCCTCGCGCAGCGCATGCATTAGCCCGTCGCAGAACTCGTGCACGTCGAGCAGGCCGATCACTTCGCCGATCAGCGCGAGCACGCGTTTCTCGAGCGCTACCGGCACGTCGCGGACGGTAGCGGATCTACGTCACTTCTACGTAGGCTTCCTGGGCAGCTGCAACGTCGCTCACCCCAGAAAGACTGGGCTCGTGACGGCGGAACCGTCACGAGCGTGTGTTCGGGACATGGACCGTCGCGGAAGTTCGCTTGTATGCCGCTGATCTGGCGATTACGATCGCCGTCGTTCGCTCTCTTTTGCGGGCGAATGGGGCGCGGGGCCGTAAGCGCTGGGGCACACGAAGCTGCCAGCACGATCGTTGGATGACGCGTCGCACCGTCAGCGAAGTGAGCCGGGACACCCGAGGGACCGGCCTACCAACCAAAGGAGACACCATGCTGGGGCAAAAGTCCGGCCGCAAACGGCTGACGTACGCGAACGTCACTTCGACGATCGCATTGATGATCGCCGTCAGCGGCGGAACCGCGTTCGCCGCGTCGCATCTGATCACCGGCAAGCAGATTGCCAAGGGGACGATCACCGCGGCCAATATCAAGTCGCACTCGCTGCTGGCGAGCAACTTCAAGAAGGGGCAGATTCCCCCCGGAGCGACGGGTGCCACCGGAGCCACCGGAGCCGCCGGAGCGGCGGGCAGCGCCATCGCCTACGGCGACCTAGGGCTCAACGGCAACGGCAATCCCCAGTTCAACTCGACGCTGTCAACGGGCTTCACGTCGGCATCCTCGCCGTCGGCCGGGGTCTACTGCATCCCGTATCCGGCGGGCGTCAGCACCAACATCCCGCTGGCGATCTCCGACAACGGCAACGAGACCGCCCAGTGGAACCAGGTGGCCAACGGACAGTGCGGCGGCTCCGGGTACGAAATCGCCAACATCACCGCTGCCCAAGGACTGAGTGGCGGCGGCCTGAACATCGCGATTCCGTAGCCAGCGGGAACCGGGGCCGCGAGCGGGCCGGCGCCCGCGGCCCGGCGAAGCCTGGAAGTGTGGGCCGCTACTAGCCGCGCTAGTAGCGGCTCGGGCGACACGCTTGCTCCGCTCGGCGCAGCAGCAGTCTGCGACCTCGAGCGGGACTGTCGCGGTCCTGGCGTTGCGGGCACCCTGCCGACCGCGTGGCGGCGCGAGCGACCACGCCGAGTCAAGCGCCGGCGCTGGCAAGGAGCTTTGGATACCGGTCCTGAACGCCGCCAAAGAGATCTCCGAGCGAGCTTGGGGGGCTCGTCCCGAACTCGCGGGTGGCGGGGTCGGGACGCAACCGTAACCCCCGGCCGGGCTGCGGCGATTCAGGCGGGCTGAACGCCGCCACGGTTTCCGGGGACGGTTGCCCGCTGACGACCAGGCTCTCGAAGCAGAGGGCGGATCGCGGCAAATGCCCTTTTGCAGCGCTTTCCCGAAGCGCCCCCGGCAGGACTCGAACCTGCGACCCACGGCTTAGAAGGCCGTCGCTCTATCCAGCTGAGCTACGGGGGCGAGTCCTGGAAACAGTACGGCCCGAGCGGGGCGAGTTGCGCGAGCGGGCGGGAACCGTCGGACGCTAGAAGATGCTGTTGATCAGGTCCTCGCCGAGGCCGATGCCGGCGCCGACCTCCATCGCGCGGCCGAAGCCACTGTTGAGGAGGCCGCCGAGCATTCCGCCACCGCCGCCGCCACCGAACATCCCGCCGCCCATCTGCTGTGGCTGGTACTGAACCTGCTGGTACTGAGGAACCTGCTGCTGGAGCTGCTGGTGGGAGTTGTCGACGAAGGTGTGGATCGCCTGGAGCAGGCCGTTGACTTGGATCTGCTCGTCCTTAACGTCGAGGGCGATCTGCTTGAGGTCGAGCAGCCATTCCCTGGCGTTGGGGTCACCGGCCTGGCCGGCCGCCTGAAGCTTCTGCGCGAGCGTCTGGATCGAGTTCGCGACGTCCTGAAACTCGGTCTGGAGCTGCTGATAGGCCTGATCGATCGTTGATGTATCCATGTCGTCATCCTCCCATCTCGGGCGGGGTCATCGTCTCCCCATCATTCGCTTGACGGCCGGCGGGCGTACTGCTCGCCGATGCCCGAGGACGCTCCGGTGACAAGCGCGATCGAATCCGGCGCCGGCGGGGGACGGCGCAACTAATGCACGCTCCAATCGTCAGCTGGTCCGGTCCCGCGGTGGCGGCAATGGTAGATTCAGGGTTCCGCGGTGGGCGTAGCTCAGTTGGTAGAGCTCCTGGTTGTGGTCCAGGCGGTCGGGGGTTCGAGTCCCCTCGCTCACCCTCGCTCACCCTGCGAGCCCGGCGGCACGCACGGCTAGGATCGCCGGCCATGCCTGTGGTCCGTCCGTGCTTGCCCGAAGACGCCCCGGCTGTGCTCGCGTTGTGGGAGTTGGCCCGGAGCCAGCACGCCACGACGTCGGATCGCGCCGAGGACATCGAGCGGCTGATCGCCGGGACGCCGAGCGCGTTGCTGGTGGCCGAGAACGGCGACGGCGAGATCGTCGGCGTGTTGATCGCGGCGTGGGACGGGTGGCGGGGCAACATGTACCGGCTCGCTGTGCACCCGGACCATCGCCGGCAGGGGATCGCGCGGCGGCTGCTCGACGCCGGCGAGGAGCATCTGCGGCGGCTGGGGGCGCGGCGGGTCACGGCCCTGGTCGGGTACGACGACGATGTCGCCGGCGCGTTCTGGGACGCTTCCGGCTATCCGGTCGATCGGGAGATCGGCCGGCGCGTGCGGAATCTCTAGCCCGACACGCGGACCTCGTAACGGGACGCGTCCTCGACCGCGAAGCGCAGCAGCGCCTCGCCCTCCTCGACGATCGCGTCGCGCGCCGCCCCGGACAACCGTTTGAACGGCTCGACGTGGAGGACGGCGCGCTCCTCATGGCGAGCGATCCGCCAGGTTCCGCGGAACACTCCATCGACGAGCAGCGTTCCGTACCGCGCCCCCAGCCCGGGTTGGAGCGGAACGGCCTCGCCGCCCGTGATGAAGCGCGTGCGGTCGGCGTGCGAGAGCAACAGGTTGTCGTACTCGGGCAGGAAGCGCGGCGGAGCGGGAACGTCCGCACCGGGGCGCGGCGCGTCCGGGAGGTCGAGCAACTCGCTGCCGCTCTCGTCGCGGAACGTGATCAGTTCGGGGCGGAGCCGGTCGACGACCTCGCCGAGCCGCGTCAACCCGGACCAGGTCTGGATGTCCCTGACGGTCGCCGGGCCGAACGCCCCGAGGTAGCGGAGCACCAGGCGCTCCCGCGAGGGCTCCGGATCGAGACCGCGGCCGAGCCAGGCCTCGATCGTGGTCCAGCGGGCCTGCTCGCTCTGGCCCCAGAGGCCGCGAGGCGTGACTTGGACCGTGGGCACGAGATAGGTGACCGCCTGGGCGAGCGATGCCGGATCGGCCTCCGGCCATCGCTCGGCGAGTAGCGGGCCGAGCGCGGCGCGGGTTTGCGGGCCGTGCTCGATCAGCTCGCGGCCTGCGGCGAGCAAGGCGTCGACGTCGACGCCGGTGATGTCGAATGGCGAGCCGGCGAAGCCCCGCTCGAGTACAGGCTGGATGACGGGGCGTAACGCGAGGTAATCGCTGGAGCTGACGAGGTGGAGGGTCGCGCGCATCAGCGGTCCACGTACCGCGCCCCGGGCGGCGGTCAGGTCGGACAACTCGATCGCCCGGAAGCCAGTCAGCCGCGTCCACAGGCCGACGTACGGGGCGCGGGGTGCCTGCGACTGCATTCCGGCGAGGCGTTCGATTGCCGCGAGCGCCGGCATCTCGACGCGCTCGAGCAGCAGTTGGCGGGCCAGCGTCGCCCGGTTCAAAGCGCGCCGGTCGAGCGTCTCACCGTGGGTCCGGCGAGTTCGCGTCACCGCCGCCACCGTCTCGATCCTGTGGAAAGTAAGAAAGCGCTCATCAGTGTGGTCACGGAATGGTCACAGGTGGTCGTAGGCACCCGACTAGGGTGCCGCTCCGGCGCCGGGGCGCGCTTTGCTGACCACTTCAAGGAGGACTCTTCATGTCGAGTACACCGCATGGCGCGCGGTACGCGCGCAGGCGCGCACATCGACTGCTGGCGGGCGTGGGATGCGCGCTGGCGATGTGCGTCGCCGCAGCACCTGCCCAAGCCGACGGGTGGCACCACGGTCACGGCGGGGCCGGCAGGCCCGGATTGGTCCCGGGCGCGCTGCTGCTCAGCACGAGCGACTACGTGCCGGCGAACATCACGCCGGGGGTGACCGAGCTTCCGCCGGGCTGCGGCAGCACCGCCGACCCCTGCACGCCCGCGATCGCCGACGGCACCTACCCGTATGTGTTCAACAACGACCAGGCCGACGGCAGCTTTGGTGTCACCTCGCCGATCTTCCTCGATGAGCTGACGCCCTGGGGTCAAATTTTCAACCGGATCCCGGTCCCGACGCGCGACATGGTGACCAGCTTCTCGTCCAAGTCTGAGCTGGCGCTCAACCTGTCCACGAATGGTCAGGACGTCACCTTCATGGGTTACGACGCGCCAGTGGCGGCGCTTGACGTGTCGAACTCCAACACGCCCGGCGTGATCGACTCTACCAACCCGGTGACGGGCGCTTACTATCGTGCGGTCGCCGACCTCGGGCGTGACGGGTTCGACTCGTTCACTCTCACCAACGCCTACAGCGGCAACAACGGGCGCGCGGCCATCCTGAACAACGCCGCGAACGAGATCTACACGGCGGGCAACGCGGGCAATGGCTCGAACCCGCAACCGAACGGCGTGATCCTCGGGGCCGGCACGCAGATCCTGTCGCGCTCGTGGAGCCCCGAGTGGCTCCAGTCGCCGGGCGCGCCCACGCCGGTAGGCAGCTTCAACATCACCCAGCTGCCGGCCAACAAGAAGACTGACAAGATCGGCAAGGACACGAACTTCCGCGGACTGACGATCTTCGACAACGTCGTCTACCTCACCAAGGGCAGCGGGAGCAACGGCATTAACACTGTGTACTTCATCGACACGACCGGAAAGGCGTGCCCGGGTACCGGAGTTGGAGTGCCGCAGCCGGGTGCCAAGCTCCCGACATCGCCGATCGACTACAACCCGGCGCTGTTGCAGAGCGAGGGTGTGACCCCCTACAACATGTGCATCCTGGCGGGCTTCCCAACGGAGCTCGCGAAGACGGCCACCAGCGGCTTCCCGTTCGGGCTGTGGTTCGCGAACCCGACGACCCTGTACGTCGCGGACGAGGGCGATGGAACCACCACCTACTCGGCAGCGACCAACACCTACACGGATGCGGCGGCCCAGACAACCGCCGGCCTCCAGAAGTGGGTGTTCAACAAGTCGGCCGGCGAGTGGCAACTCGCCTACACGCTGCAGTCGGGGCTGAACCTCGGCCAGCCGTACACGGTTCCGGGCTATCCGACCGGCACCAACTCGGTCACGGGACTGCCGTGGGCTCCGGCCACCGACGGCCTGCGCAACCTCAGCGGTCGCGTCAACCGCGACGGCACCGCCACGATCTGGGCGATCACCTCGACCGTGAGCGGGAGCGGCGACCAGGGCGCTGATCCGAACAAGCTCGTTGCAGTCACCGACCGGCTGTCGGCCGCGAGCCCGGGCGGCGAGACGTTCCAGACGGTCCGCACCGCGCGCTTCGGCGAGGTGCTCCGCGGCGTGTCGTTCACGCCGGGAACCGATTCCGACCGCTGATCGTCTGTCCGAGGATGGCACGAACATATGTTCGTGCCATCCTCGGCTTCGGTCCTCCACGCTGACCTCGATTCGTTCTACGCCTCGGTCGAGCAGCGCGACAATCCCCGGCTGCGCGGCCGGCCCGTGATCGTGGGCGCCGGCGTCGTGCTCGCGGCCAGCTACGAGGCCAAGGCGTATGGGGTTCGCACGGCGATGGGCGGCGCGCGGGCCAGGAGCCTGTGCCCGAAGGCGGTCGTCGTCTCGCCCCGGATGTCCGCCTACACGGAGGCCAGCAAGGCGGTGTTCGCGGTGTTCGAGGACACCGCTCCGGTCGTCGAGGGGCTGTCGATCGACGAGGCGTTCCTCGACGTCCGGGGGCTCGATCACATCTCGGGGACGCCGGTCGAGATCGCGGCACGGCTGCGGCGGCGGATCCGGCGGGAGGTCGGGCTACCGATCACGGTCGGGGTCGCCCGCACGAAGTTCCTGGCCAAGGTGGCGAGCGCGGTCGCGAAACCCGACGGCCTGCTGCTCGTCCCGCCCGAGCGCGAGCTCGAGTTTCTGCATCCGCTGCCGGTCGAAGCCCTTTGGGGCGTCGGTCGGGTCACCGCCGGCAAGCTGCACGAGCGCGGGATCACGACGGTCGCGCAGGTGGCGCTGCTGTCCGAGCATGAGCTCGTGTTGATGCTCGGCCGCGCGTCGGGTCGTCACCTGCACGCGCTGGCCAACAACTACGACCCCCGGCCGGTCGAGGTCCGGCGCCGGCGCCGGTCGATCGGCGCCCAGCGGGCGCTCGGCCGCCGGCGCCGGTCGCCCGATGAGTTGGCGAGCGCGCTGATCGCGCTCGTCGACCGGGTCTCGCGTCGGTTGCGGACGGCGCAGCGGGTCTGCCGGACCGTCGTGCTGCGCATGCGGTTCGAGGACTTCTCGCGCGCCACGCGGTCGTACACGATGCGCGAGGCGACCGATCAGACGCCGACGATCCTTCAGACCGCGAATCGCCTGCTCCGGGCGTCGATGCCGCTGATCGAGCGCCAGGGTCTGACGCTGATCGGGATCGCGCTCACCAACCTGTACGACCGGGGCGCGGTTCAGCTCATGTTGCCGTTCAACCGGGCGCGCGACCTTGACGCCGTCGTCGATCGCGTGCGGGATCGGTTCGGCTCGAAGGCGATCACGCGCGGCGTGCTCGTTGGTAGCGACCCGGGGGTGTGGGTGCCGCTGCTACCCGACTAGTACATAGAACCGGGCAGCGTGGCAGCTTCGGCAGCGCACTTCCCCGAGTGTTCCGCGGAACCGCGGGGCGCCTGGCAGCCTCGGTGGCGCCCGGAGTGTTCCCCGGAACCGCGGGGCGCCTGGCAGCCTCGGTGGCGCCCGGAGTGTTCCGCGGAACCGAGCGGTCCGGCTAGTCCGACGCGGGGCGCGCGGCGAGCCGGGCCAGCGCCGCGCGGACGTCGGCGTCACGCCGCGCGGCATCCGGGTCGGTCCAGCGCCACCGCACGCCGCCCTCGATCGCGAACGTCGGGCGGTCGTGGTCCTGGACGCGGTCGACCTCGATCTCGACCGCGACCACGCCCTCGGCCAGCGGCGCGTCATCAAGCACTCGCGCGCGGCCGTGCGCGGTGACCGCGACGTCCTCGCACACGATCGCCAGCGACACCCGCGGGTCGGCACGCAGCCGCGCCAGCGACTCCCGGCTTGCCGCGAGGCCGATCAGCGCGCGGCGGGGTCCGGCGCGCACCGCGGCCGAGACCGGGATCGCGTGCGGCGGGTTGCCGGCGGTGGCGAGGATCGTGACCGTGCCGGGTGGCCATTCCGGGAGCATGCGCTCACGCTACCCCGCCGGCGGCTCCACTCGCTCGGCGCTCGGTCCCGGCGAGCGCCCGCGGAACATGCACAGCACGACAATCGGGCCGCTTCCGCCGGGCCGTGCCGTGTTACGCGCGCCCCACGTGCATAACTCGGCACGGCCGTCTCCGGTCGGGCCAATTGTCGTGTCGTGCAGGTCGCCGGGCCCCCGGGGGTGGAGTGTGGTTGGTTACGCCGGGAGTTCGACGAGTGGCGTTGGTTTGCGGGACGGACTCCCGGGGCTCCGGCGGGTGGCGTTGGTCTGCGGGACGGACTCCCGGGGCTCCGGCGGGTGGCGTTGGTCTGCGGGACGGACTCCCGGGGCTCCGGCGACTGGCGTTGGTCTCCGAGACGGACCCCCGTGGCTTCCAGCGCGTGTCGTTGGACTGCGACTCCCCGCGATACGGCGAGCGCCGCGGGACGGCCCCGACAGAAGCGCCAGACAGCCGCAGCATGGTTAGGAAAGGCAACGGCCGCGGCACCCCACCTCCAGGTGCCCGTCTTTATCGCCCGCCGTCCACTGACCCGCCCGCCACCGCCCCGCCGTCCACTGACCGGACCGCCACCGGCCCGCCGACCACCGGCCGGCCCGCCACCGACCCGCCCGCCACCGACCGGCCCGCCACCGACCTACGCGACCCCCCGCGCGACGCAGAGCCGTTGCAGCAACTCCATGGCCTTGTCCGGGTGCTCGGGAAGCGAGTCGAGCGCGCCGGCGGCCAGCCGCAGATCGGCGATCGTCGCCTCACGCGCCTCGAGCGCGAACCGGCCGAGCCAGCGAACGGCGGCTCGCTCGTACCGATTCGGGTCGCCGCCGCGGAGGACGAGGCAGATCCGCAGGGCATCGTCGAGCGCGACCTTGGGCAGCTCACGGGCTGCGGTGGTGATGAGCGTCTCGTTGCCCGTCTCGAGCGCCCGGCGAAATCGCGCGTAGGGATTGCCGTCGCTCGTCACCGAACATATGTTCGTACACGTCCCGGACGGATCAACCCCCGGCAGTCCCGAGCCGACCTGTCCGAGCCGACCTGTCCAAGCCAACCGGCGCAAGCCGAATCTCAGGCTGTGCAAGGCGATCCCGCGCGGAGTAGGCTGCGAAGTGCGTCGCGATCCCGAAGGAATCGGAGCCAAGGAGCGCAGTACCGAGGAGGTCTCGAAAATGGCGGTTAAGGGGGCGGACCTCGAGTCCGAATTGATCGACACGGTCTGCGAGCGGGTGCGGGAGCGGCTACCCGCCGACCAAGTGGCACCGTGCGAGTCATTCGTTCGTCAGTACTACCAGTGGGTTCCCGCCGAGGACCTCGCGGACCGCAATCCACTGGATTTGTATGGCGCCGCCGTGGCGCATTACAACCTGGCCCAGCAGCGGGCTGCCGGCGAGTCGAAGGTGCGGGTGTACAACCCGGACTTCGAGCAGCACGGGTGGCAGTCGCCGCATACGCTGATCGAGGTCGTCACCGACGACATGCCGTTCATCGTCGACTCGGTGACGATGCAACTGGGGCGGCTCGGCTACGGGATCGATCTCGTCATCCACCCGGTGATGAAGATGCGGCGCGACGACGCGGGCCACCTGATCGAGGTGCTCGAGCAGGACGCGACGGCCGATGACGCCATCCGCGAATCGATCGTGCACGTCGAGGTCGGGCGCGAGCACGATCGCGTGCTGCTCGACCAACTGCGCAACACGATCGAGCGGGTCCTCGCCGACGTCCGCGCCGCGGTCGAGGACTGGCAGGAGATGCGCTCGCGCACGCAGGCGCTGATCGAAGAGTTCGACCAGAAGCCGCCGCCGACCATCGAGCCGGCCCTGACAGAGGAGACCAAGGCGTTCCTGGGATGGCTGGCCGAGGACAACTTCACGCTCCTCGGCTATCGCGAGTACGACCTGATCGACGAGGGCGACGAGGCGCGCCTACAGCCGATCGAGGGCTCCGGCCTGGGGATCCTCCGCGGCGTTCCCAGCAAGGCGCCGAAGAAGCTGTCGGGCAAGGCGCTGGTTATCGGCCGCGAGCCCCAGATTCTCCTGCTGACCAAGGCCAACTCGGCCTCTCCGATCCACCGGCCGGCGTACCTCGACTACATCGGCGTCAAGAAGTACTCAGACGACGGGAAGGTGATCGGCGAGCGGCGTTTCCTCGGCCTCTACACCACGCGCGCCTACAAGGCGAGCCCGCGGTCGATCCCGATCATCCGAGGCAAGGTCGAGGGCGTGCTCGAGCGCGCCGGGTTCCCGCCGGCGAGCCACGACCGCAAGGCGCTGCTCGAGATCCTCGAGTCGTACACGCGCGACTCGCTGTTCCAGATGGAGACCGAGGACCTTTACAACCTGGCGATCGGGATCCTCGGCCTCGGCGAGCGCCAGCGGCTGCGTTTGTTCGTGTGGCGAGACCCGCTCGAGCGGTTCGTCGAGTGCCTGGTGTGCATTCCGCGTGACCGGTTCAACACCGAGAACCGGGAGCGGGTCGGCCGGATCCTGCTCGAGGCGCTCGGTGGCGTGGCGCTCGATTGGACGCTCCAGCTGAGCGAGTCGCGGCTTGCGCGGGTCCACTACATCATCCGCCTCGGCGACGAACCCGTCACTGGCTACGACGTGGCGACGATCGAGGCACGCCTGGCCCAGACGATCCGCGCCTGGGCGGACGAGCTGCGCGAGGCGCTGATCGAGGACCACGGCGAAGAGGAGGGCATCAAGCTGTTCAAGCGCTACGAGCGCGCGTTCCCGGCGGGCTACAAGTCCGACTGGGTGGCGCGCTCGGCGGTCGCGGACATCGGCCGGATCGAGGAGCTCGTAAGCACGGACGAGCCGCTCACGAGCCTCTACCGCCCGCTCGAGACCCCCGAGGGGATGGTGCGCCTGAAGCTGTTCAGCGCCGGCGGCGTGCTCCTGTCCGAGGTCCTGCCGACGCTCGAGCACCTCGGCGCGAAGGTCGCCGACGAGCGTCCGTACGAGATCGCGCCCGCCAACCGCTCGCCGGTGTGGATCTATGACTTCGGCCTGCAGGCGGATGCCGCGAACACCGAGCGGGTCCGAGACCTGCTCCACGACACATTCATCGGCGTGTGGCGCGGCGACCTCGAGGACGACGCGCTGAACGGACTCGTGCTCGGCGCGACCTTGACCGGACGCCAGGTATCGATCATCCGCGCGGTCGCCAAGTATCTGCGCCAGGGCGGCATCGGCTTCTCCGACTCCTACATCGGGCGCACGCTGATCGGGCATGCCGAGATCGTCCGGCTGCTCGTCAGGCTGTTCGAGGCGAGGCTCGACCCCGATGCGCGCGACGACGACGCCGCCGAGCGCCTCGGCAAGGAGATCGAGGAGGCGCTCGACGCGGTCCCGAGCCTCGACGAGGACCGAATCCTCCGAAGCTTCCTGAGCGTGGTCCGCGCGATCGTCCGCACCAACACCTTCCAGAACGACGCCGACGGCAAGCCGCACCCGTACCTGTCGTTCAAGCTTGACAGCGCCCAGATCCCGATCCTCCCGCTCCCAAGGCCCCAGTTTGAGATCTTCGTGTACTCGCCGAGGCTCGAGGCCGTCCATCTACGCGGGGGCAAGGTGGCCCGCGGCGGGCTCCGTTGGTCGGACCGGCCCGAGGATTTCCGCACCGAGGTGCTCGGCCTGATGAAGGCGCAGATGGTCAAGAACGCGCTGATCGTGCCGGTCGGGGCCAAGGGCGGGTTCGTGGTCAAACGACCCCCGGCGGAAGGCGGCCGTGAGGCCCTCCAACGAGAGGGCATCGCGTGTTACAGGGCGTTTCTGTCGGGGATGCTCGACATCACGGACAACATCGTCGAGGGCGAGGTCGTCCCGCCCAAGCGAGTGGTCCGCTACGACGACGACGATCCGTACCTCGTCGTGGCGGCCGACAAGGGGACCGCCACGTTCTCCGATATCGCGAACGAGGTTTCGCAGAGCTACGGGTTCTGGCTCGGCGATGCGTTTGCCTCGGGCGGCTCGAACGGCTACGACCACAAGGCGATGGGTATCACTGCGCGCGGCGCGTGGGAGTCGGTCAAGCGCCATTTCCGCGAGCTCGGCACGGACATCCAGACGACCGATTTCACGGCGGTCGGGATCGGTGACATGTCCGGCGACGTGTTCGGCAACGGAATGCTGTGCTCGCGCCACACCAAGCTGCTCGCCGCGTTCAACCACATGCACGTGTTCATCGATCCCGACCCGGATCCACACGCCAGCTACGACGAAAGAAAGCGACTATTCGACCTACCGCGCTCGGCCTGGAGCGACTACGACGAGTCGCTGATCTCGGAGGGCGGCGGGATCTACTCGCGCAGCGCGAAGTCGATCACGCTCTCCCCCCAGGTCCGCGAGGTACTCAGCATCGAGGAAGAGCGGCTCCCGCCCAACGACCTGATCCGGGCGATCCTCAGGGCGCCGGTCGACCTGCTGTACAACGGCGGCATCGGGACCTACGTGAAGGCCTCGACCGAGTCCCAGGCGGATGTCGGCGACAAGGCCAACGACGCGGTCCGGGTCGACGGACGCGAGCTCCACTGCAAGGTCGTCGGCGAGGGCGGCAACCTCGGCGTGACCCAAAAAGCTCGCATCGAGTACGCCCTCATCGGCGGTCCGGACCGAAAAGGCGGGCGGATCATCAACGACGCGATCGACAACGTCGCCGGCGTCAACACCTCAGACCACGAGGTCAACATCAAGATCCTGCTCGACGGCCTGGTCGCGGACGGCGATATGACCGAGAAGCAGCGCAACGAGCTGCTGGCGGAGATGACCGACTCCGTCGGCGCGCAGGTCCTGTACGGGAGCTATACGCAGACCGAGGCGATCAGCCTGGCGCTCGCGCAGGCGCCGCAGATGGTCGACGTCCACGCGCGGCTGATCCGGAATCTCGAGCAGACCGCCGGGCTGAACCGCAAGATCGAGTTCCTGCCGACCGACGACGCGATCGACGAGCGGAAATCCCAGCACCAGGGCCTGGTGGCGCCGGAACTCGCGGTGGTCATGGCCTATTGCAAGATCCACCTCTACCAGCAGCTGCTCGACTCCGACCTCCCCGAGGACGGGTACCTCACTCACGACCTCGAGCGCTACTTCCCTGAGCCCCTGCCCGAGCGCTTCAGCGACCAGATGCAAAAGCACCGCCTGAAGCGCGAGATCATCGCGACGGTCGTCGCCAACCAGCTCGTCGACCGGGCCGGCACGACGTTCTCGTTCCGGCTCGGCGAGGAGACGGGCGCCCCGCCGGCGGTCCTGGCGCGCGCGTACGCCACCGCGCGCGAGGTGCTCGAGATGCGCTCGTACTGGTCCGAGGTCGAGCGGCTCGACAATCAGGTTGCCGCCCAGACCCAGCTCCAGATGCTGATCGAGGGCAGGCGGCTGGTCGAGCGCTCGACCCGTTGGCTCGTGCGCGCGAACCCGTATCAGGTCAGCATCGCCCAGACGATCAGGCGGTTCGAGCCCGGTGCGAAGCTGCTCGCGGCGTCGCTCCCCGACGCGCTCGAGGGCGCCGACAGGGAGGCGTTCGAAACCAAGGCGGCCGAGCTCGAGCAGGCGGGCGTGCCGCCGGAGCTGGCCCGGCGGACCGCCGGGATGCCGTCGCTGCTGGCGCTGTTCGACATCGTCGAGGTCGCCTCGAGCACCGAACACGACCAGAACGACGTCCTGCGCGTGTACTTCCGGCTCGGGTCGCGACTCGAGCTCAACTGGCTGCGCGACAGGATCATCGAGCTGCCGCGGGCCAACCGGTGGCAGGCGCTGGCCCGTGCCGCGCTCCGCGACGACCTGTTCAACCTTTACCGGGAGCTCACCCGCAAGGTGCTCGACGCGGGCGGCGATCAGGACGGCAGCGAGGCCGCGATCGACGCGTGGTCAGAGCGCCACGCCGAAGCGCTCGAACGGTCGCTGGGGATGGTGGCCGACGTCAGGGCGTCGCGGATCTACGACATGACGACGTTGCCGGTGGCGCTGCGCGAGATCCGGGGGCTGCTGCGCGGCACCACCAGGGCCGGCGTCCCGACCGGGATGGGCTCGGTCACGATGGCCGAGTAGCCCGGCGGGTCGAGGCGAGCCAGCGCACGTAGGCCACGAGCAGCACGCTGGCGTCGATCACGCCGGCGACGAAGAACGCGCCCGGTCCGGTGACGAGCCGGCCTGCAACCCTCGACAGCATCGAACGCAAGCTATCGTGCGCACCACAAACATGGCGAACACCGTCAAGACCAACGTCACCGAGCTTCCTGAGTCGCGCGTGCGCGTCCAAGCGGAAGTCGCGCCCGAGGAGGTCGAGCGGCGCGTCCAGCAGGCCGCGCGCGAGCTCGGCCGCCAGATGCGCGTCCCGGGCTTCCGCAAGGGCAAAGTGCCGGTGCCGGTCGTCCTCCGGCGGCTCGGGCGCGATGCGGTCCTCGACGAGGCCGTCCGGAGCGCGCTCGGCAGCTGGTACGCCGACGCGATCGACGGCTCCGGGATCGCACCCGTAGGAGAGCCCGAGCTCGACGTCCCGAACGAGCTTCCCGCCGAGGGGGAGCCGCTCCAGTTCTCGATCGAGATCGGCGTGCGTCCCGTCGCCAAGCTCGGCGAGTACAAGGGCCTCGAGGTCGGACGTCGCGAGCCACAGGTGGAGGAGGCCCAGATCGACGAGGAGGTCGATCGGCTTCGCGATAGCCTCGCCACGCTCGACACCGTCGAGCGCCCCGCGGAGAACGGCGACCACGTGGTCGTGGACTACGTGGGCAGCGTCGACGGGGAGGAGTTCCAAGGGGGCGCCGGGCGAGATCAGCTGATCGAGCTGGGATCGGGGCGGCTCGTGCCCGGATTCGAGGAGCAGCTCGTCGGCGCGAGCGCCGGCGACGAGCGGACGGTCACGGTCACGTTCCCGGATGACTATCCGGCTCCGGAGCTCGCCGGCAAGGAGGCGCAGTTCGCGGTCACGGTCAACGATGTCAAGGCCAAGAACCTGCCGGAGGCCGATGACGACCTCGCCGCCGACAACACCGAATTCGACACGATCGCCGAGCTGCGCGAGAACATCGCAGACCGGCTGCGCGAGGTCGACGCCCGCTCGCTCGAGCGCGAGTTCGAGGATGCCGTGGTCGAGGCCGCGGTCGCCGAGGCCGAGGTCGACGTACCGGACAAACTGGTTCACGCGCGCGCGCACGAACTGCTCGAGGACACGTTCGCGGTGCTGGCGCGCCAGGGCATCTCGAAGGACGCCTACCTGCGGATCACCGGCCGCGACGAGGAGACGCTCGCGCACGAGGCCGAGCCGGAGGCCGCCGCCGCGCTGAGGCGCGAGGCCGTCCTCGCCGCGATCGTCGAGGCGGAAAAGATCGAGCCGACCGACGAGCAGGTGCGCGAGGCGCTCGAGCCGACGGCTGAGCGGCAGGGCACGACCGCCGAGAAGCTGTTCGAACAGCTTGACTCCGGCGGTCGCCTCGACCGGGTGCGACGCGAGGTGGCGACGCGCCAGGCGATCGAGCTGCTGGTGGCCGACGCGAAGCCGATCAGCGTCGAGCAGGCCAAGGCTCGCAAGAAGATTTGGACGCCGGGCAAGGAGGCCGCGGCGGGGCAGGGATCCGGACAGCTCTGGACTCCCGGCAGCTAACCCTGTAGAACGCCGTCACCAGCACACCGCGACCGGGCCCGGGCTGTCGAGCCGGCCCGGGGCGATTGCTACAGTCGGCAGGATTCCGGCCGAGGAAGCGAAAGAAGCGAGGACATGAGCCCACTCGTACCGATGGTTGTCGAACAGACGTCTCGCGGGGAGCGCGCCTTCGACATATACAGCCGTCTCCTCAACGAGCGGATCATCTTCCTCGGGACGCCCGTGGACGATCAGATCGCGAACCTCATCGTGGCGCAGCTGCTGCACCTGGAATCAGAAGATCCCGACAAGGACATCTCGATCTACGTCAACTCGCCCGGAGGGTCCGTCTACGCCGGGCTGGCGATCTACGACACGATGCAGTTCATCAAGCCCGACGTGTCGACCATCTGCGTCGGAATCGCGATGTCGATGGGCGCGCTGTTGCTCGCCGGAGGGGCCCACGGCAAGCGCATGGCGCTGCCCAACGCCAAAATCTTGATCCACCAGGTTTCCTCGGCTTTCCAGGGCCAGGCGACCGATATCGAGATCCACGCCAAGGAGATCATCGACGTCCGACGGCGGCTGGACGAGATAATCGCCCACCATACGGGGCAGAGCCTTGAGAAAGTTCGGTCCGATACCGAACGTGATTACTTCATGAGCTCTGAGGAGGCCAAG
The DNA here is from genome assembly GCA_963770615.1 of uncultured Solirubrobacterales bacterium. Lineage (GTDB taxonomy): Bacteria > Actinomycetota > Thermoleophilia > Solirubrobacterales > Solirubrobacteraceae > Palsa-465. The sequence goes on from CAVYQJ010000005.1 coordinate 283,498, forward strand.
GACTACGGAATCATCGACCGCGTCATCTCCCAGCACTAAGGGACTACCCTTAGGGCTCGGGTAAGACGGCGCGAGGCGACTCCGGGAGAGGGCATCACATGGCACGTCCGACCGATTCCAACGAACAGCTGCTCTGCAGCTTCTGCGGTAAGTCCCAGAGGCAGGTCAAGAAGCTGATCGCCGGACCCGGCGTGTACATCTGCGACGAGTGCATCGACCTCTGCAACGAGATCATCGATGAGGAGCTGACGGCCCCGCCGAGCTTCGACATCGAGAATCTTCCGAAGCCCCGCGAGATCTACGACGTCCTCAACGAGTACGTCGTCGGGCAGGAGCAGGCCAAGCGGAGCCTGTCGGTGGCGGTCTACAACCACTACAAGCGCGTCCAGATGATGCAGTCCGATGAGAACGACATCGAGCTGCAGAAGTCGAACATCCTGCTGCTCGGCCCGACGGGGTGCGGCAAGACGCTGCTCGCCCAGACGCTGGCCAAGATCCTCAACGTCCCGTTCGCGATCGCCGACGCCACCGCGCTGACCGAGGCCGGGTACGTGGGCGAGGACGTCGAGAACATCCTCTTGAAGCTGATCCAGGCCGCCGACTACGACGTCAAGAAGGCCGAGACCGGGATCATCTACATCGACGAGGTCGACAAGATCGCGCGCAAGGCCGACAACCCCTCGATCACCCGGGACGTATCCGGCGAGGGCGTCCAGCAGGCGCTCCTGAAGATCCTCGAGGGCACGACCGCCTCGGTGCCGCCCCAGGGAGGGCGCAAGCACCCCCACCAGGAGTTCCTGTCGATCGACACGACCAACGTGCTGTTCATCTGCGGCGGCGCGTTCGCGAACCTCGACAAGGTGATCGAACGGCGGATCGGGCACCAGGGCGTCGGTTTCGGCGCGGCGATCCAGTCCAAGGAGCAGCGCGACACCGGCGAGATCTTCGAGCACTGCCTGCCCGAGGATCTGATCCAGTACGGCCTGATCCCCGAGTTCATCGGCCGCCTCCCGGTGATGAGCGCGATCCACCAGCTGAGTCGCGGCGAGCTGATGGAGATCCTGACCGAGCCGCGAAACGCGCTCGTCAAGCAGTTCCAGCGGTTCTTCCAGTTCGACGGGATCGAATTGGTGTTCGCCGAGGAGGCGCTCCACTCGATCGCCGACAGGGCGCTCGAGCGCGAGACCGGCGCCCGTGGGCTGCGGTCGATCATCGAGGAGGTCCTGCTCGAGGTCCAGTTCGAGCTTCCCTCTCGCCGGGACGTCCGCAAGTGTGTAGTAACCCGCGACGTGATCGACAAGGGGACCTCCCCGACGCTCGTGACTGTCGCGACCCCCGAGGAAGAAGCGGCCTAGCTTTTTCTGGGGCCAGCCTCCGGCTGGCGTCCAGCCGGATGACTCGTGGCCGGCCCGGTCTTGGCGAGGCCGGATGCCGAGCGGGCCGAGCCACGAGACCACGTGCCCCGTCCGGACAGGGCTGGTTTCCTAGACTGAGCGGCCGATGACCGACCGTTCCGACCTCGAAGCCAAGACCCGCTACGACCCGTCCGAGGTTGAGCCCCGGATCGCGAATGCGTGGCTCGACAGCGGCCTGTTCCACCCCGAGCCCGCCGGCTCGCCGCAGGACAACTATTCGATCGCGATCCCGCTGCCGAACGTCACCGGCGTTCTCCACATGGGGCACGCGCTCAACAACTCGATCCAGGACTGCCTGATCCGCTTCAACCGGATGCGGGGCCGCCGCGCGAAGTGGATCCTCGGCACCGACCACGCCGGCATCGCCACCCAGACCCAGGTCGAGCGGGCGGTCCTCGCCGAGGGCACGAGCCGCGAGCAACTCGGGCGCGAGGCGTTTGTCGAGCGCGTGTGGCGCTGGCGCGACGACTACGGCGGCCAGATCATCGAGCAGCTCAAGCGCCTGGGCGCGTCGCTGGACTACGAGGACGAGCGGTTCACGCTCGACGACCGCTACGCCCGCGCGGTCCAGGACGTGTTCGTCGCGCTGTACAAGAAGGGCTACATCTACCGCGACCGGTACCTGGTCAACTGGGACCCCGGCAGCCGCTCCGCGATCTCGGACCTCGAGGTCGAGGAGCGCGAGGTCACCGACACGCTCTACTACATCGACTACCCGCTGGCCACGGGGTCGGGCGCGATCACGGTCGCGACCGTGCGACCGGAGACGATGCTGGCCGACACCGCGATCGCCGTCCATCCCGACGACGACCGCTATGCGCGGCTGGTGGGCGAGAAGGCAATTCTGCCGCTCGTCGGGCGCAAGCTGAAGATCATCGCCGACGAATACGTCAAGCCCGAGTTCGGCACCGGCGCGCTCAAGATCACGCCTGGCCACGATCCCAACGACTTCGAGATCGGGCGCCGCCACGGCCTCCAGCAGATCAGCGTGATCGGCGAGGACGCCCGGATGACCGACGAGGCGCCGGAGCGGTTCCGCGGTATGACCGTCGAGGAGGCCCGCGCCGAGGTGGTCGCGGAATTGCGCCGCGAGGACCTGATCGCCCGCACTGAGGAGTACGTCCACGAAGTGCCCTACTCGCAGCGCTCGGGCGAGCGGATCGAGCCGCTGATCTCGCTCCAGTGGTTCATGCGAATGGACGAATTGGTCAGCCCGGCGATCGAGGTCGTCCGAAGCGGGCAGGTGCGCTTCTGGCCCGAGAGCTACACCCGGGTCTACATGAACTGGATGGAGAACATCCGGCCGTGGGTGATCTCGCGCCAGCTGTGGTGGGGTCACCGGATCCCTGTGTGGTATCGCGACGAAGACATCTACGTCGGCACCGAGCCGCCCGCGGGCGAGGGCTGGGAGCGGGACCCCGACGTGCTCGACACGTGGTTCAGCTCGGGGCTGTTCCCGTTCGCCGCGCTCGGGTGGCCCGAGGACACCCCCTCGCTCCGAGCCTTCTACCCGACCGACGCCCTGTGCACCGGCCGCGACATCATCTTCCTCTGGGTCGCGCGGATGATCATGCTCGGGATCGAGTTCACCGGCAAGATCCCGTTCAGCGACGTCTACGTCCACTCGATCATCCAGGCTCCGGACGGGCGTCGGATGTCCAAGTCGCTCGGCACCGGCGTCGACCCGCTGGCGCTGATCGAGGGCGGCCCGCGGCCGCCGGCGTTTGCCGAGGGCGGCGACTTCCCGGCATATGGCGCGGACGCGGTCCGGTGGGGCCTGTACGCGACGTCCTCGGCTCAGGACGTCCGCTTCAGCGAGGACAAGCTCGCTCAGGGCCTCCAGCTCACCAACAAGCTCTGGAACGCCGCGCGCCTGATCCTGCTCGGGGTGAGTCCTGACGCGCGTGCGAAGCCGGAGCCGGCCGCGGTCGAGGATCGCTGGATCCTGTCGCGCCTGGAACGAGCCAGGACGCAGACCGCCGAGCGGATCGAGCGGTTCGACTTCGCCCACGCCGCGCTCGGTCTGTACGAGTTCGTCTACGGCGAGCTGTGCGACTGGTACCTCGAGCTCGTCAAGCCGCGGCTGCGCGCCGGCGAGCCCGCGCTCGAGGCGACGCTGTTGCACGTGCTGACCCAGACGCTTCAGGTCGCCCACCCGATGATCCCGTTCGTGACCGAGGAGATCTACCGCTACATCCCCGGGACCGAGGGACTGCTCGCGGCGGGCCTGCCGGACGCTCCGGCGACGCCGGTGGACGAGACCGCCGAGGCGAGCGTGGGGCGCGTGATCGAGGCCGTGCAGGCGCTCCGCGGCTGGCGCGACTTCGCCGGCGTCCGGGCCGCCGCCACCGTGCCGGCGCGGCTGGCCGCGACAGGCTATGAGGAGACCGAAGAGCATCTGTCGCGCCTCGCCCGGCTGGCGTTCACCGCCGATGGAGCCGAGCCCGTGGCGAGCGTCCCCGTCCCGGGCGGCACGGTCGAGATCCTGCCTTCGGACGACGTCGATCTCGAGGGTGCGCAGCGGCGGTTGGCGGCCCGGCGGGCCAAGCTCGAGGAGGAGATCGAGCGCGCCGAACGCAAGCTCGCCAACCAGGGATTCGTGGACAAGGCGCCCCCGGAGGTGGTCCAGGCCGAGCGCGACAAGCTGAAACGCCTGAAGGACGAACTCGAGTCGCTATGACCCCCGAGGAAGCCGAGCGCTACATCCTCTCCCGCGAGCTGTTCGGCATGCGGTTCGGCCTGGACCGCATGCGCCGGCTGATGACCGCCTTGGACAACCCGCAGCTGCGCTTTCAGTCCATCCACGTAGTGGGTACGAACGGCAAGTCCTCGACGGTCCGGATGACCGCCGCGATCCTCAAGCGCCACGGGTTGCGCACCGGCTCCTACCTGTCGCCCCACCTGGTGTCGTTCGCCGAGCGGATCAGGGTCGCCGATGCGGATCTGGAGCCGACCGAGTTCGCCGCGGCGATCCAGCGCGCGGCCCGCGCCGCCGAGCTCGTCGACCGATCGCTGGTCGGCGATGACCGTGTGACGCAGTTCGAGCTGTTGACCGCGGCCGCCTACTCGGAGCTGGCCCGCCGGGGGGTGGAGGTGGCGGTGATCGAGGCCGGGCTCGGCGGCCGGTACGACGCCACCAACGTGATCCCGTCGCGCGTGCAGGTGCTGACCAGCGTCGGGCTCGAGCACACCCGCTGGCTCGGGCCGACGATCACCGCGATCGCCACCGAGAAGCTCGACGTCGTGCAGCCTGGAGCGATCCTGGTTCTCGGGTATGGGCTCCACCCGGATGCGGTTGCCGTCGCCGAGCTTCTCGCCGGCGAGCGGGGCGCCACGATCGTCCACGCCGGCGCCGATCCGGGCGTGCCGCTGATCGCGCTCGGCTCCTACCAGCGGCGGAACTTCGCGCTCGCGCGGGCCGCCGCTGAGGCGTACCTCGGCGAGCTCGACCCGGATGCGGTCGCCACGGCAGCGGCCGAGATCCTCGTGCCCGGCCGCCTTCAGGTGATCGACGAGGACCCGCTGACGCTGCTCGACGGCGCCCACAACCCCGACGGGATCGCCGCGCTGGCGGAGGCGCTGGCCGAGCCGTGGGCCGCCGGGCACGACCGCGTCGTCGCGGTCGTCTCGGTGCTCGACGACAAGGACGTCACAGCGATGCTCGCCGGCCTGCTGCCGATGTGCGACGCGCTCGTCCTGACCGCCAGCCAGAACCCGCGAGCGCTGCCGCCGCCGACCCTGCAGTCGCTCGCCGGCCAGCTCGGCGGGCCGCCGTCCGAGGTGATTCGCAACCCCCGCGTCGCGCTAGCACGCGCCCGCGAGCTCGCCGGCCCCGGCGGGCTGGTCGTCGCCACCGGCTCGATCTATCTGGTCGCCGACCTGCTCCGTCCCGAGGGCGCGGGTCGCGCCTCGATGCTGTGAACCAGGCGCTCGAAGCGATGGACGAACAGGAGGAGAGACACCCGAGGCTCCTGGCCATGGTCGCGCTCGTCGCGTTCGTCGTGGCGGTCGTGATCCTGGTGTTCTTCGGGATCGGCTACCTTTTCGGTCGGGCCTATCTGTAGGTGGCGGCGACCGTGCGCCGCCGCCCGCCGTGTGAACATCCACACCCAGCCGCGACGTTCCGACACCACCGACCACTAAACTCGCTGCCTTAATGCCCTTTCTTACGGTGTTCGGCATCAAGAACGGCACGATCAGTGCCGTCGTAGAGCTGATCATTCTGTTCCTCGTGGTGGTCTGGCTGGCGCTCGTCTACTGGACGTACGCGGACGCCCGGCGACGGATCGCGGACTCGTTGCTGGTCGGCTGCGCGACGGCCGCGTCGCTGTTCCCGTTCGTGGGGACGATCGTGTACATGATCGTGCGGCCGCCCGAGTACCTCGACGACGTCCGCGAGCGCGAGCTCGAGATCCAGGCCGCCGAGGCCCGGCTGGCCGAGCTCGGCTACCAGGTCTGTCCGTACTGCGATTACGAGGTCGAGAAGGACTTCCTGCGCTGCCCCAACTGCATGCGCAAGCTCAAGGACCCGTGCACTGCGTGCGGCAAGCCGCTGGACCCGATGTGGAAGATCTGCCCGTTCTGCGAGGCCGAGGTCGCGGGCGCCGCCCCGCAGCCGCGCCGTGCCCGCAGGCGCCGCGAGAGCACCGCCGAGCAGCCGGTCGCCGGGGCATCGGTCCGCGCCGAGCGCAGCGCCGCTCCGGCGCCGACGCCCGCGCCCGCCGAGCGCGGCGGCCCGTCGGGCAGCTGACGACTACGCTGTCCGCCCCGAAACGTCGACCCGTCAAGGGAGATTCATCCATGGAACGAACGCTGATCCTGATCAAGCCCGACGCCTTTGCCCGCAGCCTGTCGGGCGAGATCATCGCCCGGTTCGAGCGCAAGGGCCTGCGGCTGGTGGCGATGAGCCTGATGACGATGAGCCGCGACCTGGCCGAGCAGCATTACGCCGAGCACGAGGGCAAGGGCTTCTACGAGGAGCTTGTGTCGTTCATCGCTTCGGGTCCGCTCGTCGCGATGGTGCTCGAGGGCGAGCAGGCGATCGTGGCGGCCCGTCAGGTGATCGGCGCGACCGATCCGCTGAAGGCGACGACCGGCTCGATCCGCGGTGACTTCGCGATCGAGGTCGGTCAGAACATGGTCCACGGGTCCGATGCGCCCGAGTCGGCCGCGCGCGAGGTAGCGCTGTTCTTCCCCGATCTCTGAACCAGTTCGCGTGAATCGCGTCGTGCTCGCCTCGCGCTCGCCTCAGCGGCGGGCGATCCTCGACCAGATCGGCGTCGAGTACGAGGTCGAGGTGCCCGACGTCGAGGAGCTCCAGGCCGGGCCGCCGCACGAGGTCGCGCTCGAGAATGCGTTTCGCAAGGCCTCGACGGTCGCCCCTCGAGCCCCCGATGCGCTCGTCCTCGGGGTCGACACGCTGGTCAGCCTCGGCGCCCGCTTGTACGGCAAGCCGGCCGACGAGGACGAGGCCCGAGCGATGCTGAGCGCGCTCGCCGGGCGCCGGCACACGGTCGTCAGCGGAGTGTGCGTGATCGAGGACGGGCGCCCGCGGACGGCCGCGGCGAGCACCGTGGTGGAGTTCCGGGCGCTGGACGAGGCGCTGCTCGACTGGTATCTGGCCAGCGGCGAATGGCGCGAGCGGGCTGGCGCGTACGCGATCCAGGGGCGCGGCGCGGCGCTGGTCGCGGGGATCGACGGCGACTTCCTGAACGTGGTCGGGCTGCCCGTGACCACGCTGCTCGAACTGGCGCCGGGGCTGCTGACCGGGTGATGCGCCCTACCACAACTCGCCCCGAGGGGCTAATGCGATCCGCCACAGCCCGCGCTGAGCGGGCGAAATGCAGGCGCGCGGTCAGCCTCCGGCGAGACGAGCACGTACAATCGAATTCGGACGGCGCTGGCAGCGTGGCGTGGCCTCCGGCACTCAGTTCCCCGTCCGCTGCTCCCTCATACCCGGCTTAACTATGGGCTTTTTTACGTACCTGACCGGTTTCGGCGGTCGCGACATGGCGGTTGATCTCGGAACCGCAAACACGCTCGTTTACGTGCGTGGGCGCGGCATCGTGCTGTCCGAACCGAGCGTGGTCGCGGTCGACTCCCGGACCGGCGAGGTCCACGCGGTCGGGATCGAGGCCAAGCGGATGCTGGGTCGGACGCCGGGCACGATCCAGGCGATCCGGCCGCTCAAGGACGGGGTGATCGCGGACTTCGAGGTCACCGAGGAGATGCTCCGGCACTTCATCCAGAAGGTCCACCAGAACCGCTGGGCGCATCCGCGCGTGGTGGTCTGCGTGCCGTCCGGAGTCACCGGCGTCGAGAAGCGGGCCGTCGAAGAGGCCTGTCTCTCGGCGGGAGCCCGGCAGGCTTACCTGATCGAGGAACCGATGGCGGCCGCGATCGGCGCCGGGCTGCCGGTCGGCGAGCCGACGGGCTCGATGGTCGTCGACATCGGCGGCGGCACCAGCGAGGTTGCGGTGATCTCGCTCGGCGGGATCGTCGTGTCGCAGTCGATCCGCGTGGGCGGCGACGAACTCGACGAGTCGATCATGAATTACGTCAAGCGCGAGTACAAGCTGCTGATCGGCCAGCAGACGGCCGAGGAGGTCAAGCTCGAGATCGGCTCCGCGTATCCGCTCGCCGAAGAGGTGCAGGCGGAGATCCGCGGCCGGGACATGGTCTCGGGTCTGCCCAAGACGGTGGTGCTGACCAGCGAGGAGATCCGGGGCGCGCTCGAGGAGCCCGTGACCCAGATCATCGACGCGGTCAAGGAGACGCTCGACCGCACCCCGCCCGAGCTCGCCTCGGACATCATGGATCGTGGCATCATGCTGGCGGGAGGTGGGTCGCTGCTACAGGGGCTCGATGAGCGCCTGCGTCACGAGACGCAGATGCCCGCGCATCTGGCCGAGTCGCCGCTTACGTGCGTGGCGGTTGGCTCGGGGAGGTCGTTGGAGGAGTTCGAAGCGATCCACCGTTCGAGCAAGAATTCACGCAACCGGCGCCGTCGGTACTAGGTTGGGGGCCAGTGCCGACGTGGCGCCAGGCACGATCTTGGAGACACCACATCCGTGCATGACAAGCAAGTTCGGCGAAGACGAGCGGTTCTGGGACTGCTCGTCGCCGTCTCCCTGATCCTGCTGACCGCGTACTTCGGCGAGAGCCCGAACAGCCCGCTGCACAGCGTGCAGCGCGGAGTGGTCGAGGTGCTCTCGCCGGTCGAGCAGGGCGCGAGCGAGGTGCTGGCGCCGGTCCGCTCGGCCGCCAGCTTCTTCTCGACCACGTTCCACGCCAAGAGCCAGGTCAAGGAGCTCCAGTCGGAGGTGGCGACGCTGACCAAGGAGTACGCGCAGGCGAAGGGCGCGCAGCTCGAGAACGCCCAGCTGAGCGCGCAGCTCCACCTCGATACGAGCCTCGATCTGAGCGCGTACCACGCGGTCAGCGCGCAGGTGATCCTGCGCGACCCGACCCTCTGGTACCAGACGATCAACGTCGACAAGGGCTCGGACGACGGCGTCTCGCTGCACGATCCGGTGACCGGCGACGGCGCGCTCGTCGGCGAGGTCACCGAGGTCTCCTCCACGCAGTCGGTCGTCACGCTGATCACCGACCACACGCTGTCGGTGACCGCGCGGGTGACCGACACCAACGACGACACCGGCGAGCTGGTGCCGGCGGTCGGCAACCCGGACGAGCTCGTGCTCCAGTACCTCCAGCCGCCCAACCCGGCAGCGGTCCAGAACGGTCCCCAGCAGGGGCAGCTCGTGGTTACCGCGGGCTTCAAGTCGGGCCCGCTCGAGTCGTACTTCCCGCCCAACATCCCGATCGGGAGGGTCCTGCCCGTCGACGAGAATCAGTTGCTAAACAACGGCACGATCCAGGTCTCGCCGCAGGCCGACCTGCGCGGCGTCGACGTCGTGCAGATCCTCACCCGTCCGACCGCCGGCACCGAGCGCGCCCAGGTACCGTGACAGTGAGCAACGCGGTCAAGCTCTCGATCCGTCTCGTCCTGCTGGGCTTCTTCGGTGTGGTGATCCAGGAGTCGGCGGTCTCCCAGATATCGATCTTCGGCGTGAGCGCGGACCTGACCCCGCTCCTCGTGATGGCGGTCGGCCTGTTGTGCGGCTCGCTCACGGGGGCGGTATTCGGGTTCGCCACCGGCCTGCTGATCGACCTCATCCTGGTCCAGACGCTGGGCGTGACCTCGCTGCTGTACATCGCGATCGGTTATGGGGCAGGACGGCTGCGCGAGCTGCGCGATCCCTCGCACGAGCTCGTACCGCTCGCGGTCGGCGCGTTCGCGGCGGCGTTCGCCGGCCTCGGCATGGCGGTGATTCAGTTCCTGCTCGGCGTCGACGCGCCGGTCAGCGTGCTGCTGCTCCAGCAGATCTTCGTCGTCGTGCTCGTCGATACGCTGCTCGCGCTGCCGGTGTACGCGCTCGTGCGGCGGATCCTCCGGCCGGTGCTCCCCGAGGATCCCCGGCGCCGGCGTCGGCGCGCGTATACGACCGGCGGGCTCAGCCCGCTCCAGCAGGGCGCCGCTCGGCGCGGCTCGATCACCCGTCCTAAGACGCTATGAGTCCGCTGCCCGAGGACAAGCAGCTCCGGTTCGTCAAGCAGGAGGACCGGTCGCCGATGAGCCCGCAACTCGCGCGACGAGTGGCGATCGTGGGAACGATGACGCTGGCCATCTTCGCGATCCTGTTCTTCCGCCTGTGGTTCCTCCAGGTGCTCTCGGGCAACCAGTACGCGGCCGCGGCGAGCGTGAACTACGTGCGCAACCTCGAGGTCGCCGCCCCGCGCGGCGAGATCCTCGACTCGAGCGGCCAGATCCTCGCCAAGAGCCAGCGCGCCTACGCGGTGGAGATCTCCCCGCCCAGCCTGCCCGTGCCACTCACCGACAATACGCTCGCCCACCCGCCACAGCCGGACGCCGCGCTGTACGACCACCTTGCCGGCGTCGTCGGCCTCCCGACGAAGCGCGAGAAGTGCCCGGTGGACGGCCACGGGGTGCTGCACATCTCTCAGATCGCGTGCGAGGTCGACCAGGGCTACGTGCAGCTGCCCTACGCCGAGGCCACGGTGGCGACCGATATCACCTCGCAGCAGCTGTGGTACCTATCCGAACGCCAGAGGTCGTTCCCGGGCGTGAGCGTCCAGCAGATCTACCAGCGGTCCTATCCGTTCAAGGATGTCGCGTCGCAGCTGCTCGGGATCGTCAGCCGGATCACCCCCTCGGAGGTCAAGCAACGCTACTTCGCGGGCGTGTCCCAGAACGACTCGGTCGGCCAGTCGGGCCTCGAAGCCTCCTACGACCGCTACCTGCGCGGCGTCGACGGGGCCGAGAAGGTCAAGGTCGACGCGCTCGGCAACTTCGACGGGTACCTGTCGGGGACGTCGCCGGCCGCCGGCGACAACCTCAAGCTGTCGCTGAACGAGCCGCTCGAGGCGGTCGGCCAGCAGTCGCTCCAGGAGTCGATCGACTCGAACTATCCCTCCAACGGGGGCGCGTTCGTGGCGATGAGCCCGGTCAACGGCGAGATCTACGCGATGGGCTCACTCCCGACCTATGACGCGAACGTGTTCACCAAGCCCGTCCCGACCGCCGAGTACGACTCGCTGTTCGGTCCGAACTCGGGCGATCCGCAGGTGAACCGGGCATATCAGAGCGTCGGGCCGACCGGATCGACGTTCAAGCCGATCACCGCGACGGCGGCCCTCGAGAGCGGGGCCTGGACCACCGGCGAGACGTTCGACGACACGGGCAAGTTCTGCATCTCGGGCCAATGCCGGCACAACGCGGGCAACGCCGTCGACGGCTCACTCGACCTCGAGAGCGCGATCGAGGTCTCCTCGGACGACTTCTTCTACAACCTGGGCGCGCTCACGAACTCGCCGGCGCCGAACGGCGGCGCGCTCCAGAAGTGGGCGCATCTGTACGGGATCGGCCGCAAGACCGGGATCGACCTCCCCGACGAGAACCCGGGGACGCTTCCCGACGCGGCCTGGCGGTCGCAGCGCAACCAGCTGGAGGCCGCGTGCGACAGCGCCACGGGCCCGTTCAAGGGCAAGCCGAAGCATCCGCCGGGCGGGTGCGGGATCGCGGACGGCACCGACCGGCCGTGGTCGATCGGCGACAACGAGAGCCTCGCGGTGGGCCAGGGTGACGTTCAGGTCACCCCGCTCCAGCTCGCCGTCGTCTACTCGACGATCGCGAACGGCGGCACGGTCGTGACGCCCCACATCGGGGAGGACGTGCAGACCGCCGACGGGACCGTGCTTCGCTCGTTCAACCCGCCGCCCCAGCGCCACATAAACATCGACCCGACGTATCTCGACACGATCCGAGCCGGACTTCGGGCCGGGGCCTCGCAGCCGGGCGGGACCTCGGCGGACGTGTTCTCGAACTTCCCCGAGCAGGTCTACGGCAAGACCGGCACGGCCCAGTACACGGGTCAGCAGGACTACGCCTGGTACGCGTGCTTCGTGCCGCCGAGCGCGACCACCAAGCCGATCGTCGTGATCGTGACCGTCGAGCAGGGCGGGTTCGGCGCGGTCGGCGCGGCTCCGGTGGCCCGGCAGATCCTGTCGCAGTGGTTCTTCGGCAACAAGGGGCCATACCAGGCCGGGAGCTCGCAGACCCTGTGAGCGCGGGTGCCACCCCGATCCGGGCGGTCGACGTCGAAGCGGCGCCGCGTTCGCACGCGCTGCTGCGGATCGACCCGCTGCTGCTGCTGGCGGCGCTCGGCCTCGCCGCCTGCTCGATCATCACCTTGAAGGGCGCGACCCGGACGATGAACCCCGGGCACCCGCTGTACTACGTCGAGCGGCAGGGGATCTACTTCGGGATCGGGATCGTGCTCGCGCTCCTGCTCGCGCAGGTCGACTACTCGCGGCTGCGCGAGTACAAGTACGGCCTGTACGGCGTGATGATCGCGCTGAACCTGGTCGTGCTCGGAATGCCGCGGGTGCAGGGCGCGGCCCGCTGGATCCCGCTTCCGTTCTTCCAGCTACAGCCCTCCGAGTTCGGCAAGGTGCTGCTGATCGTGTCCGTGTCCGCGTTCGCGGTCGACCGCTCGCGGCGGCTGCACGAGCGGCGCACGACGGCTCGGATCATGCTGCTGGCGCTGATCCCGGCGATGATCGTGATCCCGCAGCCGGATCTCGGGACCGCGCTCGTGTACGTCGCGATCGGGTTCGCGATCCTGTTCTTCGCCGGGACATCGTGGAAGCAGCTGACCGGGCTGGTGGTGCTGTTCGTGTTGGCGACCGTGATTGTGCTCGTGGTCGCGCCGGCGACCGGCCACCACCTCCTCAAGCCCTACCAGATGCAGCGCCTCACCGGCTTCCTGCATCCGTCTCACGATCCCAGCAACCAGACGTACAACATCACGGAGTCGCTGACCGCGATCGGCTCCGGCGGGAAGACCGGACTGGGCACCGCGGGCGCCTCGCAGGTGAACCTGCACTTCCTGCCCGCCCCGAGCACCGACTTCATCTTCGCGGTGGTCGGGGAGACCTACGGCTTCGTCGGGGCGGCGGTCGTGCTGTCGCTGTACGCGCTGATGATCTGGCGCGGGCTCCGCATCCTGACGATGTCCAAGAACCTGTACGGGACGCTGATCGCGGGCGGCGTCCTGGCCATGCTGATGTTTCAGGTGCTCGTCAACGCGGGCATGACGATCGGCATCATGCCGATCACCGGAGTCCCGTTACCGCTGTTGAGCTACGGCGGTTCCTCCGTCCTGGTGACGTTCATCGCGATCGGTCTTCTACAGTCAATATGTGTGCAAGCACGCATGACTGCCGCGACGAAGACCCGAGGACTGGTTTCGTCATGACCGCTGCCCCGCTTACGAGGGCGCGCGGCACGTGTTCGTCCGGAGGATCGAGCTCTCAAAGCTCGCGCTCCCTCCGCGAACTTACCCAAACTTACATAAAGGACTGAATGAGCATTGAAGAAGCAAGTGTTGGTCAGCGTCGACCGGGGCGAGACCCGCGTCGCGCTGTTGGAGGCTGCCGGAACGGTCGCCGCCCGCAAGACCGCAGCGAAGTCGTCGAGCACCCGCCGGCGCCGTAAGCCGGCCAAGCCGGCTGCCGGGTACCACGTAGCCGAGCTGTATCTGGAGCGCCGCGGAGCGCGCTCGATCGTCGGGAACATCTACAAGGGCCGCGTCGACAACGTGCTCGGCGGCCTCGAGGCGGCGTTCGTCGACATCGGGCTCGACAAGAACGGGTTCCTCCACGTCGACGAGATCGTGCTGCCGGGGGTCGAGGCGCCCCGCCGGGGCCGCGGCTCCGGGCGGGACAGCCGCCAGATCACCGAGATGCTGAAGCCCGGCCAGGAGATCGTGGTCCAGGTCGTCAAGGACCCGCTGAAGACCAAGGGAGCGCGGCTGTCGATGGATCTGACGATCGCCGGCCGCTACATGGTGTACGCGCCATACGGCGAGGGCGTCGGCGTATCCCGCCGGCTCGACGAGGGCGAGCGCGAGCGGCTGCGCAAGGAAGCCGCGAAACTCGATTTGAAGGGCGCCGGCGCGATCGTCCGCACCGCCGCCCAGGGGGCGACCCGCGCCGACCTCGAGCGCGAGCTGCTGTATCTGTTCAAGCTGAACGAGGTCCTGCAGAAGCGCGTCGCCGAGACGGCGGCGCCGGCGCTCGTGTTCCAGGAGGCCGACCTGTCCGTGCGGGTCGTCCGGGACATCTTCTCCTCGGCGTTCGAGCGAGCGGTCGTCGATGACCCCAAGCAGCATCACCGGCTGGTGTCGTTCTTTTCGCGCACCGCGCCCGAGCTCGTCGACCAGGTCGAGCTGTGGGAGGAGGACCAGCCGCTGTTCGAGGCGTTCGGGGTCGAGCAGGTGCTCGACTCGACGCTGTCGCGGCGGGTCGATCTGCCGAGCGGCGGCTACCTGGTGATCGACTACGCCGAGGCGCTGACCGTGATCGACGTCAACTCCGGGTCGTTCGTCGGCCGGGGCAAGGCCGCGCGGCTCGAGGACACGATCACCAAGACCAATCTGGAGGCGGCCGATGAGGTCGTTCGCCAACTGCGGCTGCGAGACATCGGCGGGATCATCGTCATCGACTTCATCGACATGGCGCGTGCCCGGAACCGCGACGCGGTCCTGAAGGTGTTGCGGGCCGCGCTCGACGAGGACCGCACGAAGACGTTCGTAGTCGAGATCTCGCCGCTCGGGCTGGTCGAGATGACCCGCCAGAACGTGACCGAGGGCGTGCGCGAGATCATGACCCGGCCGTGCCCGACGTGCCACGGCGACGGCGTGATCAAGTCCGAGGAGACGCTCGCGATCGAGTTCGAGCGCCGGATGCGCGACCTGGCCAAGGAGACCAAGGGCGAGGCGCTGCTGATCCAGATGAACCCGCGGGTCAGCGCCGAGTTCACGCGCGACGAGGCGCGAGTGCTCCGTCAGATCGAGGAGGAGACCGGCAAGTGGTTCCACTTCGAGGGCTCCGAGGGCCTGCCGCTCGATCACTTCGCGGTCGTGCTCGAGGACGACCTCAAGCGCGTGGTCGAGCGCGCGGTGCCGTTCCGCGCCGGCGAGGAGGTCCACGTCGAGATCGTCGAGCCGCACATGTACAGCCCCGGCGACGCGGTGGCGAAGGTCGACGGCTACATAATCTCGATCAAGGGCGGCGGCGACTACGTCGGCGAGAAGCACCTGGTGCGGATCGAGGAGGCGGGGCGGACCGAGGCGACCGCGTCGCTCCTGGACATCCCGGCGTCGGGCACACCGGCGTCGAATGGGACCGGCGACGGGGAGGACGCGGGGGATGATCTAGAATCGAAGCCTCGGCGTCGTGGCCGCAGAGGCGGACGACGCCGTTCCGGCGCTAAGGCCGAGTCGGCTCCGAGCACCGCTGCATCCGAATGAGCACCTACGCGATAGTCAAGACCGGCGGTAAGCAGTACCGCGTCGAGCAGGGTCAGAAGCTGCTCGTCGAGCGGCTGCCCGTGGGCGACGGCGAGTCCTTCGCTTTGCAGCCGCTGCTGTTCGTCGACGGGTCGTCGTGGTCGACGGCGAGGGGTTGTCGGGCGTGTCGGTCACGGCCCGGGTGGTTGCCCACGAGCGCGGGCCGAAGCTCCGTATCGTGAAGTTCAAGCCCAAGCGCGGCTACAAGCGTCGCACCGGCCACCGCCAGAATCTGACCCGGATCGAGGTCACCTCGCTCGGCGTGACCTCTTCGGCTTCCGCAACGAAGGAGGAGAGCGATGGCTCATAAGAAGGGACTTGGCTCCTCCCGCAACGGTCGCGACTCGAAGGCCAAGCGACTCGGCGTCAAGGTGTTCGCCGGCGAGGCGGTCACCGGCGGCGAGATCATCGTCCGCCAGCGCGGCACGAAGTTCAAGCCGGGCGACGGCGTCGGCATCGGGAAGGACGACACGCTGTTTGCCCGTTCGGCGGGCACCGTCGAGTTCACGCGCGGCCGGCGTGGCCGCGTGATCTCGGTCGCGCCCGTGTCGGACTCCACAGAGTCTTAGGGGCGAGCGGCAAGCGTCGCTTGCGACCGCTGGGCATGGACGCCCAGCGGAACGGCCTCCCGGCTCGGTCCGCTCGGCATCCGGCCTCGCCAAGACCGGACCGGCCGGGAGACATCCGGCTGGACGCCGAGCGCAGCGAGGCCCCTAAGTCGTTGCGGTCTCGAGCTGCGAGGTGCAGAGCGGGCAGCGCTTCGCCTTGACCGGGATTGCGCTCGTGCACTCCGGGCACTCCTTCGTGTCCGGATCCTCCTTGGCGCGGCGGGACATCAGCGCGTTGATCGGCGCCACCACGATGAAGAACACGGCGGCGGCGATCGTGACGAACGTGAGCACGTTGTTGAGGAAGTCGCCGTAGGCGAAGTGGCTGCCGTTGATCGTGAACGACAGGGTGGCGAAGTTCGGCTTGCCGAAGATCGCGGCGACGATCGGGGTGATGATGTCGGAGACCAGCGCCTTGACGACGGCCGTGAACGCGGTGCCGATGACGACCGCCACCGCGAGGTCGACGACGTTGCCCCGGAGCAGGAACTTCTTGAAGTCTGTGAGCAGTTTTGGCACGAACGATGTCTTGATTCGTCACGTGGGTAGGCGGATCCTGCGGACCAGGTCCGGCCGATGGCGATCCAGCTACCAAATGCGTAGTCGCAGCGCCAAAGAGCTGGTCGCGCGCCTTGCGGATCGCCAGAACGGACGTGTGAGCGTCGCGCAACTCAAGGCGGTCGGGGTTGCGAGCGTGGCCGTCGCGCGGCTCGTCGCGGATGGTTACCTGCGACCCGATTTGCCCCGCGTGTACGCCGTCGGCCACCGGGCGCCGAGCGTCGAGGCCAACGTAACCGCCGCGGTTCTCTACGCCGGCCCGGGCGCGATGCTGAGCCACGCCACCGCGCTCTGGTGGCGCGGGCTGCTCGATCGCCGGCCCGTGGCCGCTCGATGTCAGCACGCCGCGCCGCTGCCGGTCGCTGCATGGCGTGACGGTTCACGGCCGGCGCGATTG
Organism: uncultured Solirubrobacterales bacterium; assembly: GCA_963770615.1. Taxonomy (GTDB): domain Bacteria; phylum Actinomycetota; class Thermoleophilia; order Solirubrobacterales; family Solirubrobacteraceae; genus Palsa-465. Next base: position 300,410 of record CAVYQJ010000005.1, read on the forward strand.
CCGGCGCGAGTGGCACAACGGCCTGCCGATGACCTCGATTGAGCAGGCGCTGCTCGACTTCGCGGCGGTGGCGCCGCTCGAACGCGTCCGTTATGCACTCGCCAACGCCGACTACAAGAAGGCGCTCGACGTAGACGCTCTCCAGGTGATCGCCGGTAACGGTCGCCCCGGGAGTATCAACCTGCGCACGGCAATCAAACGCCACGACCCGAGGCTCGCGCGCACCCGGAGCCCGCTGGAGCGGATCTTCCTGCCTTTCTGCGAGGCACGCGGGATACCGCTCCCAGACGACGTGAACGTTTGGATCGAGGGCGTGCTCGTGGACGCTGTGTGGTGGAAGCAGCGGCTGGTGGTGGAGCTCGACGGCAAGGACAACCACAGCTCGTGGGCGCAGATCCAACGCGACCGGAGCAATGAACTCAAGCTGCGCGCCGCGCGGTTCGACGTCATGCGCTACGGCACGGTGCAGTTCGAAGAGCAGCCCGAGTTGGTGGCGCGCGACCTGCTCGCGCGCGTCAGCTCGGCGGCCGCGTAGCCCGGACCATGCCACGATGATTCCATGCAGGACCGCGCACGAATCCATGTCCAGGCCGGCGGGGGCGGCGACGGCAGCCTCAGCTTCCGCCGCGAGGCGCACGTGCCCAAGGGCGGCCCGAACGGCGGCGACGGCGGTCGCGGCGGCGACGTGGTGCTCGTGTGCGACGACTCGCTGCGCGATCTGGAGACGTTCCGGCGCAAGCCGCACTTCAAGGCGCGCCGGGCCGGTCACGGCGAGGGGGCACTGCGTCACGGCAAGGACGGCGCCGACCTGATCATCTCGGTCCCGCCGGGGACCGAGGCGTTGGTCGAGGCCGACGGCACCGTCCACGACCTGGTGCGCCCGGGGCAGAGGGCGGTCGTGGCGCGGGGCGGCCCGGGCGGCCGGGGCAACAAGCGCTTCGCGGGCCCGACGCACCAGACGCCGCGGTTCGCCGAGAAGGGGCTCCCCGGTGAGGACACGTGGATCACGCTCCAGCTGAAGCTGCTCGCCGACGTCGGGCTGGTCGGCCTGCCCAACGCCGGCAAGTCGTCGCTTCTCGGTCGCCTGACGCGTGCGCATCCCAAAGTCGCGGACTATCCGTTCACGACGCTCGAGCCCGCGCTCGGCACGCTCGAGATCGATGACCGCCAACTCGTGATCGCGGACATCCCGGGGCTGATCGAGGGCGCCAGCGCGGGTGCTGGGCTCGGCCATGACTTCCTCGCGCACATCGAGCGGACGCGGCTGCTCGTCCACGTGCTCGATCTCGCGCCGCTCGACGGGTCGGACCCGGAGGCGAACTACGCGACCGTGGAGCGCGAGCTGACGCTGCACAATCCGCGCCTGGCGGTGCTGCCGCGCGTGCTCGCGCTGTCCAAGGCGGACCTCGTCGACGAGGACGCTCGCGAGGCGGCGCGGGCTGCGTGGACGGCGCGGCTCGGTCCGGACACGCCGGTGGTCGTGACCTCCTCAGCGACCGGGCTCGGACTCCGCGAGCTCGCCGGCGAGCTGGCCCGGCTCGTCCCCGAGACCGCCGTCGACGACACGGATGACCTTGCCGGCGCGGCGATCGAGGTCGAGCCGCTCGACGACCTCGCCGAGCACCGCGTGTTCCGGCCGGCCGCCGAGCGCGCCTACCGGGTGGCGAAGGTCGCCGACGGCTCCTACCGCGTCAGCGGCAAGGGGATCGAGCGGCTCGTCGCGCGCTACGACCTCGACAACGAGGACGCGATGGCGTACCTCGAGCGCAGGCTGCGGGGGATCGGGGTGATCCGCGCGCTCGAGGCCGAGGGGTTCGAGCCCGGTGACGAGGTTGAGATCGCCGGAATCGCGTTCGACCTCGATCCGGAGTAACCGGCGCGCGCGATCGCGGCCGTATGTAGCATCGCGCACTTTCTGCGGGAGAACTCACTCGGGAGGATTGCCATGCGTCGTGGGGTGTGTGGTGTGCTGGGGCTGCTGTGCGCGGCCGCGCTGTTGGCGCCGGCCGCGAACGCCGACGTGCTGCGCGTCGGCACCTACAACGGGATCCCGGGCCAGTACAGCTCGATCCAGGCCGCGGTCACGGCCGCCCAGCCGGGTGACTGGATCCTGGTGGCGCCGGGCGACTACAAGACGACCAGCTCGAGCGCTCCGACCGATGCGTCGGACACGCCGGCGGCCGTGCTGATGGCGACGCCCGACGTGACCCTGCGGGGAATGAACCGCAACACCGTGGTCGTCGACGGGACCAAGCCCGGCTCGTCGCAGTGCAGCTCGAACGCCGCCGATCAGAACTTCGGGCCATCCGACGGGAGTGGCGGCCAGCTCGGACTCAACGGGATCCTGGTGTACCGCGCCGACAACGTCTCGGTGCAGAACCTGACCGCGTGCAACTTCCTCGGCGGCACGGGCAGCGCCGGCAACGAGATCTGGTGGAACGGCGGCGACGGCGGCGGGCAGATCGGCGGGTGGGGCTTCGACGGCTCGTACCTGACCACGACGAGCACCTTCTACCAGGACGAGACGACCGCCGCCGAGTACGGGATCTTCTCGAGCGACTGGAGCGGCGGCACCTGGTACCAGGACTACACGAGCAACTTCAACGACTCGGGGTTCTACATCGGCGCCTGCCAGCAGGTGTGCGACCAGACCGTCAACGACGTGTGGTCGGAGTACAACGCGCTCGGCTACTCCGGGACGAACTCCGGCGGGCAGCTGGTGGTCGAGAACTCGCAGTTCGACAACAACGAGGACGGGTTCGACACCAACAGCCAGAACAACGACGACTGGCCCTCGCCGCAGGACGGCGCGTGTCCTAACGGCGGCACGAGCCCGATCACCCACACGAACTCGTGCTGGGTGTTCATGGACAACTACGTGCACGACAACAACAACCCGAACGTGCCGGCGGCCGGCGCGGCCGCGGCCGGGCCGGTGGGCACCGGGATGTCGATCTCGGGCGGGCGGGACGACACGATCATGGACAACCGGTTCGTCAACAACGGGGCGTGGGGAACGATCTTCGTCCCGTATCCCGACACCGAGACGCCGCCGTCGGACGTCACCGATCCGTGCAACGGCGGGGTCGGCGGCGCCGGCAACGTCTGCAATTACGACGACTGGGGCAACTCGCTGGTCGACAACACTTACACGAACGACGGCTTCTTCGGGAACCAGACGAACGGCGACTTCGCCGAGTCGACGACGACGCCGGACCACCCGGCCAACTGCTTCAGCGGCAACACCGACACGAGCGGGACGCTGACGAGCTCGCCCTCGACGCTCGAGCAGACGAACGGCACGTGCGGGCAGACCGCGGTCGCGCCCGACGCGAACGCCACATTCGTCGCCCAGGTCAACTGCGACTCGCAGTTCTTCGGCGCCGGCTCGCCGTGTCCGCCCGGGGCGAGCTACCCGCGCGCCACCGGTGTGGTCATGCACCCGCTGCCGAGCCTTCAGACGATGCCCGATCCATGCTCGGACGTCCCGGCGAACCCGTGGTGCAACGGCCAGGTTCTACCCACGCAGAGGTGTGTGGCGCAGTTCGTCGTGGTGAACCTGAAGGTCGCCAAGCGGGAGCGGCTCACGTCGGTCTCGGTGAAGATCGCCCGCCAGAAGTGGCGCCGGCATAAGGCCAGCGGACGCCGGACGCGGATCCGGCTCGACCTCGGATCCAAGCGCCACCACAACGTGTGGGTCCGCTTCCTCGAGCGAATCAAGGTACGATCGCGCGCCGAAACTATCCGGTTCGCGCGGGTTTATCACCGCTGCTGAAGTCCGGTATTAAGAACGATTGAGGAGGTCCGCACGGATGCACGTGCGTCACAAGCTGCCCCTGGCGGGCATCGTTGCTGGGGTCATTGCACTTGGGCTGGCCGTCGTGCCGGCCGCCGGCGCGCGCGTCCTGCGCGTCGGCACGTACCACGGGATCGCCGGCCAGTACACGTCGATTCAGACGGCGGTCAATGCCGCGCGTCCCGGCGACTGGATTCTGATCGCCCCCGGCGACTACAAGACGAGCGCGAGCAGCGCCCCGAAGGGCGCGCCCGATGCGCCCGCCGGCATCCTGATCACCAAGCCGCGCATCTACCTGCGGGGGATGAACCGGAACACGGTGGTCGTCGACGGCACCAAGCCGGGGTCACCCCGTTGTAGTAAGTCCGAGTCGGCGCAGAACTTCGGTCCGAAGGACAAGAAGGGCGCGCTTGGGCTGAACGGGATCATGGTGTGGAAGGCCGGCGACGTCTGGGTCCAGAACCTGACTGTCTGCAACTTCCTCGGCGGCTCGGGCGGCGACGGTGACACCGGCAACGAGATCTGGTGGAACGGTGGCGCTGACAGCGGCAAGGTCGGCGGACACGGTTACTACGGCTCCTACATGACAGCGACCAGCACGTACTTCAAGGGTGAGACGACCGCGGCGGAGTACGGGATCTTCTCGAGCAACTGGGCCGGGGGCACCTGGGATCAGAGCTACACGAGCAATTTCAACGACTCGGGCTACTACATCGGTGCCTGCCAGCAGGTCTGCCACCAGACGATCGACAACGCGTGGGCCGAGTTCAACGCGCTCGGGTATTCGGGTTCGAACTCGGGCGGCTGGATGCTGATCGAGAACTCGCGCTTCGACAACAACGAGGACGGGTTCGACACCAACAGCCAGAACGGCGACGAGCCCTCGCCCCAGAACGGAGAGTGTCCCGCCGGAGTGGCCCCGCCCGTGGCCGGCGCGCCGTCGTGCTGGGTGCTGTACCGCAACATGTTCGCCGACAACAACAACCCGAACGTGCCGTCCGCCGGGTCCGCGGCCGCGGGACCGGTGGGCACCGGCATGTCGCTGTCGGGCGGAAGGAACGACACCGTGATGGACAACACGTTCGAGAACAACGGCGCGTGGGGCCAGATCACGATTCCGTATCTGGACAGCGGCAAGCCCTGCACCGGTGGGATCCTCGACGCGATCGGAGCGGGCAGCTGTCTGTTCGACGAAAGCGGCGACGCGCTGCTCGACAACACGTTCAGCCACAACGGGTTCTTCGGCAATCCGAGTAACGGTGACCTGGCCCTGACCAACTTCGAGCAGGGTCCGACCGACTGCTTCAGCGGCAACGTGGAGCAAGGCGGTGGGGCCGTCACCACGACTCCGGCGAACCTCGAGCAGACCTACCCGACGTGCAACGGGCAGTCGGTCGCTGCCAGCGAAACGGCCGCCGGGTCGTTCACGAACGAGGTGCTGTGCGACGCTCAGGTCTCGCTCGCAGCGGGGGCGAAGCCTCCGTGCGAGCCCACTGACCACTACCCGCGGCGGACGAAGGTCATCATGCATCCGCTGCCCAAGCACCTGGCGACGATGCCGAACCCGTGTGCCGGCGTTCCCGCGAATCCATGGTGCCGGGCCAAGCAAGGTTGACGGTGGCGCGCCGCTGCATGGCGGCGCTGATCGGCGCGCTCGCGGTTCTGCTGACCGCGGGCGCGGCGGCCGCTTCCGCGCGAGTCCTGATCGTGACGCAGCGGCAGGTGTCGTATCCGCACTACACGACGATCCAGGCGGCGGTCGCGGCCGCGCACCGGGGCGACTGGATCTTGATCGCGCCGGGCGTGTACACCGGGACCGTCCGGATCAGAACGGCGGATCTGCACGTGCGCGGGATGAACCGCAATCGCGTGATCCTCGACGGCCGCCACCACGTCGGCAACGGGATCGTGATCAGTTCCAGCGGCGTGTGGATCGAGAACCTGACCGTCCGTAACTTCGATCGCCGCACGCGCGAGGACGCGGCAGACGGCAACGAGGTGTGGTGGGAGGGCGCAGGTCCTCTCGGCACGCGGATCGGGATCCACGGCTGGTGGGGTCAATACCTGACCGCGTACGACACCGGTCTGCTCGGCGGGTACGGGCTGTACGCCGGGCATTCCGTCGACGGCTGGTTCAAGCACGTGTACGCGTCGGGCTTCAACGACTCCGGCGTGTACGTCGGGGGCTGCCGCGACTGTGACGCGCTCGTGCAGGACGCGCTGGTCGAGCGGAACGCGCTGGGCTGGTCCAGCACGAACGCCGGCGGGCACCTGATCGTCGAGGACTCGACCTTCCGCGACAACAGCGTCGGCGTCGCCCCGGACTCCGAGCCCGACGACGATCTGCCCCCGCCGCAGGACGGCGCCTGTAACTCGGGCTCGAACCGGGCGGAGCTGCCGACGTTCACCTCGACGCAGATCGACCGGTGCACGATCTTCCGAAACAACGTGATCGAGGACAACGGCAACATCTCGACGCCGGCCAACTCCGACATCCTGAACGCGCCGTGGGGCGAAGGGGTCGTGCTCGGCGGCGACTACGCGGACCTGATCGAGGACAACACGATCAAGGACAACCCGACGTTCGGCGTGCTCGTCCTCGAGCGGCCGGATCCGTTCCCGACGACGTCGAAGACCGTGTACTTCCAGTCGTCGGGCAACGAGGTGTCCGACAACACCGTTGTTGGGAACGGGATGGTTTCCGGCACTGATGACCTAGCGCTCGAGGGCGGCGTGTTCGGGACGCAGAACTCGGTCAACAACTGCTTCTCTCAGAACACGTTTGGCAGCTCGAGCCCGGCTGACATCGAAGGCACCTGGGGCTGCCAGAACGCCACGACGCCGAATGGCGGGGACGCGCTTTTCAACGAGATCCTCACGCTGATCGGGCAGTCGGGGGCGAGGCATCAGCGACCGCAGCCGGCGCCGCGGCCGCAGCCGACGATGCCGCGGCCGTGTCAGGGCGTGGCGAAGAATCCGCTCTGCATCTGAGCGCGTCCTAATCTTGTCGGGGCCATGGCCCCCGTAGTCATCAAGCTCGGCTCGAGCATCGTCGCGGACGAACGCGGCGAGGTGCGCATCGACGTGCTCGGCCGGATCTGCGACGAGATCGCCGAGCTTCACCGTGCCGGGCGCGAGCCGGTGGTCGTCACCAGCGGGGCGATCGCCCGCGGCATGGGCGTGATGGAGCTCCCGATCCGCCCGCGCGCAATGGATGAGCTACAGGCGGCGAGCGCGGTCGGGCAGGGCAAGCTGTACCAGGTCTACGACGGGCTGCTCCGCGAGCGGGGCATGCAGACGGCGCAGGTCCTGCTGACGTTCTTCGACATGAGCGCGCGCACCCACTACCTGAACGCCCGTCAGACGCTGCGCAAGCTACTCGAGTGGCGCGTGATCCCGGTGATCAACGAGAACGACACCACGACCACGGACGAAATCTCGTTCGGCGACAACGACTTTCTTGCGGCGCAGGTCGCGATCCTGCTGGCCGCCGAACGTCTGTTGCTGTTGACCGATGCCGAGGGGCTGTTCACGGCGGACCCCAGGGTCGATCCGGCGGCGCGTCTCGTGTCTGAGGTGACGGAGTTCGAGCAACTCGACCAGGTTTCGATCGGGCACGCGCCCTCGCCGCTCGGCTCGGGTGGGATGCGATCGAAGGTGGTGGCGGCAGAGATGGCCACCGCTGCGGGCATCCCCACCGTGATCGCGAGCGGGCTTCGGCCGGGCGTGGTGCTCACGGCGGCCGCCGGCGATCAAATCGGAACGCGGTTCCCCGCCCGCTCCGGCCGTTACTCGAGCTTCAAGCTGTGGCTGAAATACGCCAAGCCGGCACGCGGGCGGGTGCAGATCGACGCCGGCGCCGCACGCGCGCTCCGCGAGGGCGGCACCAGCCTGCTGCCGGTCGGGATCGTCGAGGTGGCGGGCGACTTCGATGCCGGGGACGCGGTCGAGGTCGCGTACGACGGTGAGCTCGTCGGCAAGGGGATCTGCAACTACTCCGCGGGCGAGCTGCGCCGGGTGCGCGGTCTGAAGTCCGCGGACGTCCGCGAGCGGCTGCCCCGGGCCACCGAGGAGGCGGTCCACCGCGACTACTTCGTGCTCGCGTAACCTGTGTTTTCGATGGCGACGACCGTCACATCAGTTGCGGAGACCTGTGCGGCCGCCAAGCGGGCGGCGCGGGTGCTCGCGAGTCTGCCGTCGGGCGTGAAGGACGCCGCGCTCGAGGCGATCGCGTCCGAGCTGATCGAGCGCACGCCCGAGATCCTCGAGGCCAACGCCCGGGATCTCGAGGCCGGACGCGAGGCGGGGTTGACCGATGCGCTGATGGATCGGCTCGCGCTCGACGCCGGCCGGGTTGCGGCTGTTGCGCGCCAGGTGCGTGACATCGTGGCGCTTCCGGATCCCGTGGGCGAGGTGATCGACGGCTTCCGGCTCGCCAACGGGCTCGACGTACGCAAAGTCCGGGTGCCGCTCGGGGTGGTCGCGGTCGTCTACGAGGCGCGGCCGAACGTCACGATCGACGCCGCCGCGCTGTGCCTGAAATCGGGCAATGCGGTGGTGCTGCGCGGCTCTTCGACCGCCACGCACTCGAACGCCGTGCTCGCGGCGGTCGCGATCGAGGCCGGCCTCGCGGCCGGACTGCCCGACGGAGCGATGGCGCTGGTCGCGGGCGGCGGTCATTCGGAGCTCGAGGAGCTCGCGACGCAGTCGGGCGTGGTCGACCTGATCATCCCGCGCGGTGGCGAGGGGTTGAAGAATGCGCTGAAGGGCGTGGCCACGGTCCCGGTCATGTACGCGGCCTCGGGGAACTGCCACGTGTACGTCGACGCGACCGCGTCGCTCGACGATGCGCTGGCGATCATCTTGAACGCGAAGACCCAGCGTCCGAGCGTGTGCAACGCGGCCGAGACGCTGCTGGTGCACGAGGCGGTCGCTTCCGAGTTCCTGCCGGAGGCGTTCGGTGCCCTGTCGGCGGCCGGGGTCGAGTTGCGGGTTGACTCGCGCGCTCGCGGGTTTGCGGGCGACGTCGCGGTCGCGGACGCGAGTGACGAGGACTGGGCGACCGAGTACCACGCTTTGACGCTGGCGGTTGGGGTAGTCGACTCGGCCGAGGAGGCGATCGAGCACATCAACCGCTACGGCTCCGGTCATTCGGAGGCGATCGTCACCCGCGACACCGAGTCGGCGCGCGCGTTCCAGCTCGGCGTGGACGCCGCCTGCGTGTACGTCAACGCGTCCACACGGTTCACCGACGGAGGCGAGTTCGGGATGGGCGCGGAGATCGGCAACTCGACCCAGAAGCTCCACGCGCGCGGGCCGATCGGGCTGCGCGAGCTGTGCTCGTTCAAGTACCTGGTCGAGGGTTCCGGCCACGTGCGGGCGTAAACGGGTCGCGGCGGTGCCCCGCGGCGAGAGTTTCGGCTGTCCGGAGCGCTGACGCGCGGTGCGGATCGGCATTCTGGGCGGGACCTTCAATCCGCCACATCTTGGACACCTCATCTGCGCGCAGGAGGCGTACCTTCAGCTCGAACTCGATCGAGTGACGCTGATCCCTGCACGGATACCACCGCACAAGCGCGTCGAAGAGGAGCCGGGTCCGGACCATCGGCTCGAGTTGTGCCGGGCCGCGGTGGGCGAGGATGACCGGTTTGACGTGTCCGACGTCGAGATCGTCCGGGAGGGCCCGTCGTACACGGTCGATACTCTGGAGTTGCTGCATTCTCGAGAGCCGGAAAGCGAGTTGTTCCTGATCGTCGGCGGTGACATCGCCGCCGGCCTGCCGAAATGGCGCGAGCCGGAGCGGGTGCTGTCGCTTGCCACGCTCGCGGTGGCGGGGCGCCGTGGCACCTCGCGCGCCGAGGTCGACGAGGCGCTGAGCGGCCTGGCGGGAGGCGAGCGAGCCCGGTTCTTCCAGATGCCCTCGATCGGCATTTCCTCGACCGTTCTGCGCCGGCGCGTCCGCGACCGGCAGACGATCCGGTACTACGTTCCCGACGCGGTTGTGAGCTACATCGACCGCCACCGCCTGTACGCGGGGTAGCCTGAAGGTGATGACGCCAGAAGAGCTTGCAGCCGCGATCACGGAGTACGCCGCCGATCGCAAGGCGCTCGAGATCGTGCAGCTGGACCTGCGGGAGATGATCGGGTACACGGACTACTTCGTGATCTGCACGGGCCGGAGCGAGCGCCAGACCAAGGCCATCCACGACGGGATCCACGAGGGGCTGAAGTCGGCCCACCAACGGCTGCCCCGGCGGGTCGAGGGACTCCCAGGCGCGCGCTGGATCCTGATGGACTACCTCGACGTGGTCGTGCACGTGTTCACGCCCGAGACGCGCGAGTACTACCGCCTCGAGCAACTGTGGGGGGAGGCGCCGGCGCACGCGGTGGGGGCCGGCTCGGCATAGCCCTATAGGGCGGCCAGCAGCTTCGGCGCGACCTCCTTCTTGCGGCTCATCACCCCCGGCAACTCGATCTCGCTGTCGTGTGCATGCAGGCCAAACGCCCGGGCCACGCCCGCGATGTCGCCCGCTACGAGCAGGTCGGTTCCCTTGGTCAGTACGTCGGTCACCATCAAGGCGTAGAGCTGGAGCCCCCGGTTCTCACGAGCGGTCCGCATCGCCTCGAGCAGCTCTTCCTTGCGATCGAGCAGCCCCTTGCCGACGACCTCGATCTGGGCGATGCAGATCGGGTGCCCGCTGCTGGCGTGGTACTGCTTGGCATCCCGGGAGACGATCTCGGCGGCGCTGACCTCGGATACGTCGGAGCTCGCCTCGAACATCTCGCGTCCGAAGTCGGCCGCGTCGATAGCGAGCACACGCTCGAGGTACTCGACGACCTGGCGGTCGCGCTCGGTCGTGGTGGCGGAGTTGAGGATGATCGTGTCGGACATGACCGCGCCCAGGAGCATCATCGCGGTCGGTGGGCTCGGCTCCATGCCGTTCTGGCGGAAGCGCTCGACGACCAGCGTGGCCGTCGATCCGACCGGGTCGAACGTGGCTGTGACCGGTATCTGGGTCTCGATCGAGCCGATGTGGTGGTGGTCGAGGATCTCGACGATCTCCGCCTGCTCGACGCCCGGAACGCTCTGAGCCCGCTCGGCGTGGTCGACGAGCAGGACGCGGCGACGGGGCGGGGACACCAGATCCGACCGCGTCACGAGGCCGATGGGACGGCGCTGAGAGTCGACCACGACCGCCGCGCCGTAATGGCTCTCCTTGATCTGCTCTGAGATGTCCGCCACGAGATCCTCCGCGGTGGCGGTCAGCGGCTCGCGCTCCATCAGCGCGCTGCACGGCGCCGCGAGCGTGATCATCCGGCCCGACACGTAGCTGTCGAGCGGGGACACGATCACCGCCGTCCCTCGCTCGCGAGCCAGATCGAGGATCTCGTCCGGCGGCGTCGAGTCGTTGGACAGGACGATCAGCTTCGCGCCGTGCTCGATCGCCATCCGCTGCGCGTCGGTTCGGTTGCCGACGACGACCACATCTCCCTCGGAGATCCCGGTGCGGGAGAGGTCCATCGCCTGCACCCACACGCGTCCCGACAGCGACTTGTCCTCGCCGGCGACGAGCTTTCCATCGAGCACCTCGACGATCGCGCCCACCCGGGTGGGCGCGTCCCGCAACGTCGAGGTGTCGCGCGTCTCGCGGATATAGCGGCGCGCCAGGGCTCGCTCGGTAACGACCCCGACCAGAGCGCCATCGCCGTCGACGATCGGCACGAGCTCGAGGCCGGCGCGCGCCATGTCCAGACCGGCTTCGCGGATCGGGGCGTCTTGGCCCACGATCGAAAAACCCGTGCGCATCACGTCGGTCGCGCGGACCATGACGTGGGGGAGCAGGTCTGGCTGAGGGGCAGCGCTGCGCTCGAGCAGCCAGCGCGTCTGCGCATTGCAGGGGCCGAGCCGCACCGGGGTGTACGTGTTGCGGGTGTCGAGACGTCCCTTCAGCTCCGCGTAGCCGATCGCCGCCGCGATCGAGTCGGCGTCTGGGTTGCGGTGGCCCGAGATGTAGATCGGTGGCACGGTGGCGCGATTATCGCCGCTGGTCGTCGGCAATCTCAACGCGGTCGACGACGGTGGCGGTTCCGGGCGGTGGCGTCCGGAGCCAACGCCGACGACGCGCCGGGAGCGTCCGGGGGTGCGGGGCTCGCCTGCCGGTCCGCGCACCGGCGGCGCTGGCACCTCGGCGTCGCCCGCCGGGGCGGCTGATACAGACGTCCGCGAGCCTTCCCGCGGGCGGCCGGGCGCGATACCTTCCTGGAGCGAAGTCGAGGGCAGCGGCTTGCGGCTGCCGGTCCACGTCCCGAACGGAGAAGAGCACATGCCGACTGCCCCCCAGATCCTTCCGACCCAGATCCCGCAGGGCACCGCACCCGGCGTGACCTACCGGCTCGAAGGCGAACTCGTCCCGGTGCTGCACATGGCGCTCGACGGGCAGGTGCCGGTCTACTTCGAGCATCACGTGCTGCTGTGGAAGTACCCGCAGCTCCAGATCGGCCTGCATCCGCTCGGCAAGGGCCTCAAGCGCCGCGTGTTCGGCGGGATGCCGCTGCTCATGCTCGAGGCGCAGTCGCCCGGTGAGATCGCCTTCAGCCGCGACGCGCCCGGTCACATCGTCCCGCTGCATTTGCAGCCCGGTCAGGGGATCATCGTGCGCGAGCACCAGTTCCTCGCCGCCACCAGCGCCGTCCAATACGACTACAGCCGCGTCCAGGGCTTCGCGAACATGCTCTACGGCGGCGGCTTCTGGGTCGACCAGTTCTTCGCCGGCGATCACGAGGGCGTCGTCTGGGTCCACGGCTACGGGAACGTGTTCGAGAAGAGCCTCGAGCCGGGGGAGACGATCGACATCGAGCCCGGGGGTTGGCTGTTCCGCGACCACTCGGTCCAGATGGAGCAGGAGCTCTACGGGTTCAAGACCGGCTTCCTCGGCGGCGGCGCCGGCAACCTCGTGTTCAACCGCTTCACCGGACCGGGAAGGGTCGGCCTCCAGAGCGCCTACTACCACCCGCCGGTACAGGAGAGCGGCGGTGGCGGCAACCAGCAGCAGGCCGGAGGCGGTCTTGGCAACATCATCGGTGGCCTTCTCAACAACTAGGCAGACACGACCGTGAGCTTCGGACCGGGGTACCTCTCGGAGCATCCGCTCCCGCCAGGCATCGTCGGCGCGCTCGGGCTCGCCGGCTATCAATTGTTGGTGGACGTCGCCGGCGTTGGCGCGGGCCGGTTCGGCTCGCATGCGTTCCTGCTCGTCGCGCCCGAGCCCGATCCGTCGCTACCGGACGCCGGCACTCAGCTCGTCCTGCACCAGCCCAGGTTGAAGGACGAGCGCGAGGCGTCGGCGTTCGGGCAGCTCGCGGCGCAGCTCGGCTACCTGCGGCTCTCGGGCTACCGCCTCGCGCTCGAGCGCGCCGGCCTGCGCAGCAAGGTGAACCTGCTCAACCCGGCCACCGGAGCGATCCTCGCGACGATCCCCGATAAGCAGCCCGGGCGGCTGTTCGGTGGCGGGGCGAACGCGGCGAGCCTGCTCACGACCGTGCGTGGCCTCCCACCCGCCGGTCCGCCTCCAGACCTCCAGAGCCCTGAGCTGCTGCATCAGGTATTGCTGGCGCTCGCGTTGCGCGACGAGTCGCTCGGTGGCGCCGAGGCGGCCGAGCTGGCCGATCGCGCGCTCGAGCTCACGCGCCAAAGCGGCGGCATGGACCCGCCGGCGGCGCTCGAGGCCGCAAAGCAGGACCGCGGCTCCTAACCCGGACAGCGGCGCGAGTCGGCAGAGCGATGGCCGGGGCGAGCATCACGCGGCCCCCGCCGTGTGGGTCCGAGGAATGGAGCTGAGGGGACTCGAACCCCTGACCTACGCGCTGCCAGCGCGTCGCTCTAGCCAACTGAGCTACAGCCCCGTCGAATGTGAAGTCGTCAGCAAGGTTAATGCATGCCTGCTGTCCATTGCGCGCGGCCGTCAGACGGAGGTAGACCACCGTCTTGTTGACCAGCAGGCGGGCTGGCAGCAGGAAGCAGCGCTCTAGCCGCTCCCTTGACGCCGAATTCATCACGAACGTATGTTCGCATACGGTTCGGACGGAAACGCTAAGGGTGCAGGTGAAAAGCGAGCTTGGCCGCTAGCTCGGCGGGATGAACTCGGGCACGTCGAGCCCGTCCTCCCCGCCGACGGCATCGCCGTCGAACGGGAGCTCGCGACCACGACCGCGCGCCGACGGAGACGACGAAGACGACGAAGACGACGAAGACGACGAAGACGACGGAGACGACGAGGACCGGACTCCCGTGCTCCGCTCGACCCGGGCGATCTGGGCTGTGAGCGACGAATGAACCCGCTGGACGTCCCCGAGCAGCCGCTCGGCGTTGGCCCGTAACGAGTTGCTCATCTCGCGGAGGTTCGAGACGAGCTCGAGCCCCTCGGAGCGGACGCCGTCCGCGGTGGCGCGGGCGTCCTCGAGCACGCCGCGCGCTCGCTCCTCCGCCGAAGCTTGGGTGGCGGCGGCTGACGAGCGCGCCTCGCTCACGATCTGCGAGGCGCTCTCCTCGGCGCGCGCGACGATCGCGAGCGCCTCGTTGGTGGCGGCGGTGGTTGTCGCCTCGGCTTCGGCCTTGCCTTCCGAGCGCAACCGCGCCGCCTCGGTCTGCGCCAATCGCACCGCGTCGGACGCCTCGTCCTCGGCGGCACGAACCCGGTTGTCGGCCGCGCGCTGTGCCTCGGCGATGCGAGCCTTGACCCGCTCTTCGGTCTCGAGGCGCATCCGCTCGGCGGTCTCCTCGGCGGCGGCGACGATCGCGGCGACGCGCTCGGCGGCGAGTGCCGCGCTTGCCCCCCGACGCTCCCCGGCGCGCTCGCCAGAACGCCCGCTGGAGCCGGATCCGGCGTTCTCAGCCACGTCCGCATGGTAGAGCGGCCCGGGGAATTGCCTGCACCTGTGGCTGCGCCCGCAACTGCGCCCGCAACTGCGCTCGCATTCGAGGCGCCACGGCACTCACGGGGACGACCACGGCGACCCGCGAGGACATGCGCTTCACGCGGTCGCAAGTAACCTGCTCATAACTGTGGCTGAAAGGCGCTACGACCCCAGGCAGATCGAACCCAAGTGGCAGGAGGTGTGGGCGCGCGAGCGCACGTGGGAGGTGTCGAACGACACGATGGCCGACGAGCACGGCGATCATCGTGAGAAGTCGTATGTGCTCGAGATGCTGCCCTACCCGAGCGGCGAGCCGCACATCGGCCACCTGAAGAACTACGCGCTCGGCGACGCGATCGCGCATTTCCACCGCCGGATCGGCCGGCGCGTGCTGCACCCGATGGGCTACGACGCGTTCGGGCTGCCCGCGGAGAACAACGCGATCAAGACCGGCGTGCACCCGCGCATCGCCACCGACCGGTCGATCGCGTCCTATCGCCACTGGTTCCATCGCTGGGGGATCTCGATCGACTGGAGCCGCGAGCTCGGCACGCACGAGCCGTCGTACTACCGCTGGACGCAGTGGATCTTCCTCCAGCTGTTCGAGCGCGACCTGGCGTATCGCAAGAAGGCCGCGGTCAAGTGGTGCCCGCACGACCAGACGGTGCTCGCCAACGAGCAGGTGATCGACGGACGCTGCGAGCGCTGCGGCCACCTGGTGGAGATCCGCCAGCTCGAGCAGTGGTTCTTCCGCATCACCGACTACGCCGACCGCCTGCTCGACGACCTGGCCACGATCGACTGGCCCGAGCACGTCAAGGCGATGCAGCGCAACTGGATCGGACGCAGCGAGGGCGCCGAGGTCGTGTTCCGCTGCGAGGAGCTTGGGATCGACTACCCGGTGTTCACGACCCGCCCCGACACGTTGTTCGGCGCCACGTTCTTCGTGATGGCGCCCGAGCACCCCGACGTTTTCAGGCTGGCAGGGGGGACCAAGCACGAGCACCGGGTGCACGAGTACGTCAACACATCGATCACCGAAACCCCCGAGCTGCGCGGCGACGTCGACAAGCCCAAGACCGGCGTGCCGCTCGGGCGCACGGTGACGAACCCGGTCACCGGCGAGCAGATCCCGATGTTCGTCTCGGATTACGTGCTGATGGAGTACGGGACGGGCGCGATCATGGCCGTGCCGGCGCACGACCAGCGCGACTACGACTTCGCGAAGGCGTTCGACCTCCCGATCCGTCAGGTCGTCGCCCCGGCCGGTTCAAACCGCGACGGCGAGCCCGCCTTGAACGAGGGCGAGGCGTTCGTCTCGCACACCGAGAACGAGGTCCTGATCAACTCGGGCCAGTTCTCGGGCATGAACGCGGTCGAGGGCCAGCGCGCGATCGTCGAGTGGCTCGACCGCGAGGGCAAGGGCCACTTCTCGGTGAGCTACAAGCTGCGCGACTGGCTCGTCTCACGCCAGCGCTACTGGGGCTGCCCGATCCCGATCATCTACTGCGAGAAGTGCGGCATGGTCCCGGTCCCCGAAGACCAGCTGCCGGTCGAGCTCCCCGAGATCGAGGACTACCAGCCGAAGGGCCGCTCGCCGCTCGCGGCGGCCGAGGACTGGGTCAACGTGCGGTGCCCGGACTGCGGCGGCCACGCGCGCCGCGAGACCGACACGATGGATACGTTCGTCGACTCGAGCTGGTACTACCTGCGCTACTGCGACGCCCGCAACAACGAGGCCGCGTGGGACCGCCAGATCCTGCGCAGCTGGATGCCGGTCGACCAGTACATCGGCGGCGTCGAGCACGCGATCCTCCACCTCCTGTACTCGCGCTTCTTCGTCAAGGCGCTCGCGGACATGCACCTGCTCGACTTCCAGGAGCCGTTCGCGGCGCTGTTCACGCAGGGGATGATCCTCGGCAACGACGGGAACAAGATGTCGAGCTCCAAGGGCAACGTGATCGCCCCGAGCGAGATCGTCGAGTCCTACGGAGCGGACGCCGCCCGCTGCTACGTGCTGATCATCGGTCCCGCCGATCAGGACGCCGCGTGGTCGGACACCGGCATCGACGGCGTATACCGACGGTTGCTCTCGCGCCTGTGGCGCCTCGCCGACGAGCTCTCCGACGACGGGCGTGCCGCGGACCCCGCGGAAGCCGAGCAGCCCGCGAACCCGCAGGGCGATGCGCTGACGATCGTCCGCAAGGCGAACTGGGCGATCGACAAGGTCACCCGCGACACCGCCGACCGCTGGGCGTTCAACACCGCGCTGTCCGCGATCATCGAGCTGCTCAACGAGATCTACCGCTACCCCGAGGCCGATCCGCAGGCGCGGCGATTCGCGACCGCGACCGCGGCGTCGCTGCTGTTCCCGTTCGCGCCGCACCTCGGGGCCGAGGCTTACGAGATGCTCACCGGCCGGCGAGTGTGGGAGGAGCCGTGGCCCGACGCCGATCCCGACATGCTCCAGGCCGACACGTTCCAGCTCGTTTGCCAGGTCAACGGCAAGGTCCGCGACCGGGTGGATGCCCCCTCCGGGGCCGGGCGCGAGGAGCTGGAAAAACTGTGCCTCGAGTCCCGCGGCGTCAAGGCCCATCTCGACGGGCACGAGATCGCCAAGGTGATCGTCGTCCCGGACAAGCTGGTCAACGTCGTCGTCCGTTAGTCCGGACAGCGCGCTCGGGGCCATCCAGCAGCACGCGTAGACTCGATCGGTGCCCGCGTTCAAGCCCGCATATCTCATTCACGG
This sequence comes from uncultured Solirubrobacterales bacterium, assembly GCA_963770615.1. Classification (GTDB taxonomy): domain Bacteria; phylum Actinomycetota; class Thermoleophilia; order Solirubrobacterales; family Solirubrobacteraceae; genus Palsa-465. Next base: position 317,869 of record CAVYQJ010000005.1, read on the forward strand.
CGACGATCACGGCCGGATCGCCGAACGCCGGCGGCGACTGCGCGCGCTCGCCGAAAGTGAGAGCGGGACCCACGGCATCGAGGTCTTCGAAGGCGACGGCGCAACCCCCGAGGCCGTCGCGAACGCGCTGAACGCCCTCACCTTCGCGATCGGGCGCCGGTTCATCATCGCCGACGGCACCGAACGATGGACCGACAAGCAGTTCGACCCGCTCGACGCCGCGCTCAAGTCGATCCCGGACGACACGACCGTCGCCTTCTTCGCGCGCGAGGACGGCCGCACCAAGGCCCCGAAGCGTCTGTACGACGCGGTCAAGAAGGCGGGCGGCACCGTCGAAGCCGAGGACAGCGTCAAGCCCTGGGAGCTGCCCAAGTGGGTGATCGCGCGCGCCCGCGAGCTCGGCCTCCAGCTCGAGCCCGACGCCGCGCGGGCGCTGATCGCCCACGTCGGCGATCGGCAGCAGCGTCTGCTCCGTGAGCTGGAGAAGCTGGCTCTGTATGCGGGCCAGGGCGCTCGTCTCGACACCGCGACCGTGGACGAGCTGAGCGCGCCGTCGGCGGAGCACAAGGCGTGGTCGCTCGCCGATGCGCTGCTGAGCGGAGACCCGGCGGCCGCCATCGGTCTGTATCTGACGCTGCGCAGCCAGGGCGAGCGGCTGCCCGGCCTCCTCTACTGGATGAGCACGCGCGTCCGGACCGCGCACGAGGTGGCGGTGGCGGTCGAGGCCGGCGAGCCGGCGGCGCAGGTCAAGCGCCGGCTGCGGATGCCCTCGCGAGCCGCCGACCGCCTGATCGCCGATGCGACACGGATGGGGGCCGAGCGACTCGAGCGGATGATCGAGGAGCTCGCCGACCTCGAGCTGGCCTCTCGCGGCGGGGGGACCGGCGGTGCCGGCGAGGACACGTCAGCCGTGCTCGCGATCCAGCGCGTCTCGGCCTAGTCCAGCGGTTCTCGGCCTAGATAACGTGCAGCGCGACCGCGACGACGATCGCGATCAGGATCAGCACGAGCGCCGGCAGGAAGTGCAGCACCTTGTTCGACTCGCGCCGGAAGGCCGGCGGCATGTTCGCGGCGTTGCGCATGACCATCTGAGCGCCTCGCTGGGCGATCGCGTCGTCTCGTTCGGCCCGTAGCCGCTCGACCGTCGCATTCATCGCCTTGCGCTCGGCGGTGGTCTTCTCGCCCTCGGCCACGGCGCCCTCGCGAAGCCGAGCCGCGTCGTCGCGGTCGCCGAGCAGGACGTCGCGCTCGCCGGCGGTCCGGTCGCGTGCCTCGAGCGCGTCGTCGCGCTCGGCCAGTGCATCGTTGCGGGCGGCGACGGCGGCGTTGAGCCGAGCCGCGACCTCGTCGCGGGAGTCGATCGCGGCCCGCCGCTCGGACAGCGCCTCGTCGCGAGCCGCCAGGGCGGCGTCCCGCATCCGCAGCGCGTCCTCGACGGATTTCGCCGACGCCTCGCGTTCGGCGAGCGCCTCGTCGCGCTGCTTGACGGCCTCGCCGCGCGCTCGCACGAGCCGCTCCTTCTCGTCGGCGGCCTGCTCGCGTGCCTGGCGGGCGGCGTCTTGCGCGTCTGAGACCTCCTCGAGCTTCGCTCCGCGCCGGCCGAGCTCCGCGGTCAGCTCGGTGATCTCGGCTTCACGGCGCTCGAGCTCGCGCTGCACGCGATGGATCTCGCGGCGCGCGTTGACCAGCTCGGCCGACGGTTGGCGGGGGCGCCGCGGGGGAGCGGGGGTGGCCGCGGTTTCAGTCGCCTCATCGCCGCGGGTAGTGCCCGACGATTCACCGCGGCGCCGGCCAGTCGCCCGCGACGACGTGCCAGACGATCCGCGCGACGACGGGCCCGGCCGGCGACGGCGCGACGGCGATGCGCCCGGCAGCGCAAGCGTGATCGTGATGTCGGGGGCGACGTTCAGCTCGGCCTCCGGCCAGCTGCCGTCGGCCACCTCACACGGGAACGACGCCTCCCAGGGCTGGCCATCCTCGGCGGCCCACGGCTTGTGCTCGAGGTCGGCCAGCAGTCGGCGCTGCTCGTCGCCGTCGACCAGCGTCAGACTCGGTCGCATGAACCGTCGTCCGCGCACGCCAAACCAGCGTCCGTTCACTTCGAAGCGATCTCCATCGGCCATCTCGAACCGATCGAGTTCGAAGGCGACGCCGTTCGTTCCGGTGGTTGCCGGCTCGAGGACCTCTGCCATAGGGACCCACAAGTTACCCGGATCCGAGAAAAGAACGCTCGCTCGCAACCGGTGTTGCAGGTGGAAGCGGGCTACGGCGTACGCGTGGAGAGCTAGCCGCGCCGCACGCGCGCCGCGCGGGACTTCTTGCGCGCGCCCGAGTTGCGATGCAGGGCGCCGCGCTTGACGGCTTTGTCGATCGCCTGCACGAGCTCGCGGTGCTCAGTGTCGGCCTGCGCGGCGTCGCCGCTGGCCACGGCCGTCTCGAGTCGGCGGAAGAACGTCTTGATCTTCGACGTGTAGCGGCGGTTCTCGAGGCGCTCGCGCTCGGCGCGCAGGATCCGCTTCTTCTGTGACTTGATGTTCGCCATGAGCAGGAATAAGCCGCGGCCCTCGCCGCGGCGCGCCCTACTATAGCCAGCCCTGGCCCAGATCGACACCAAACCGGGGACGTCGGGCAACGGCGTCCCGCCGAGAGGACCCGAGGGACCCGGCGCACCTCCCCAGGGACCCGGCGCGACCGACCCGCCGCGCCGGCGCATCGCCGTCAACACCGCGATCTTCGCGTTCGCCACCGCGCTCTCGCGAATCGCCGGCCTCGGGCGCGAGGTCGTCCAGGCCGCCTATTTCGCCACCTCCGCGGCGGCATCGGCGTTCACGCTCGCCTCGCAGGTCCCGAACCTGTTCAGCAACCTGTTCTCGCAGGCGGCTCTGTCCGCCGCGTTCGTGCCGGTGTTCACAGAGTTGCTCGGCAAGGGCCGTAAGAAGGAAGCGTTCCGCCTCGCCTCGACGCTGTTCTGGGTGATCCTGATCGCGCTCGGAGCGCTGACCGTGCTGTGGACCCTGGTCGCGGGGCTCGTCGTCCCGGCGTTCACCGGCAACCACATCCCGAATGCGCTGACCGCCGGCTTGTCGCGCGTGCTGTTCCCGGTCGTGCTGCTGCTGAGCCTGACCGGGCTGCTCGTCGGAATCCTCCAGTCCTACGACCAGTTCACGATTCCGGCGATCGCGCCCGCCGTGTGGAACCTCGTGATCCTGTTCGGGCTGGTCACGCTGTACCACCGCTTCAACGGCGAACAGCGGATCTACGCGTACGCGATCGCGTGGCTGGTCGCCACCGTCGTGCAGTTCCTGATGGTGTTCGCCGCGCTGCGCCGGATCGAGTTCAAGGTGTCGTTCGTCTGCGACTGGCGCGACCCGCGCGTGAAACAGGTGCTGATCCTGTTCATCCCGGTCACGATCAGCATCGGGATCGTCAACCTCGACATCTTCCTGAACGCCGGCTTCGGGTCGCTCGTCTCGAGCGCGGCGCCGGCCGCGATCAACGACGCGTTCCGGATCTACATGCTGCCGCAGGGGATCTTCAGCGTCGCGGTCGCGACCGTGCTGTTCCCGACGCTCAGCCGCATGGCGGCGCGGAAGGACGCATGGGGGATGCGGCGCACGATCGGCAACGGGATGCGCCAGATCAACCTGCTGCTGATCCCCTCATCGGCGCTGTTGCTCGTGCTCGCGACCCCGATCACGCGGCTGATCTACCAGCACCGCGCGTTCGGCCCGCACTCGACGAGCCTGGTCGCCACGGCGCTGTTCTGGTTCTCGTTCAGCCTGCCGTTCGCCGGCGTCAACCTGCTCCTGACGCGAGCGTTCTTCGCGCTCAAGCGGCCGTGGATACCGACCAAGCTGGCCGCGATGAACATCGTCGTCGACGCGATCGTCAGCATCGCGCTGTACAAGCCGCTCGGCATCGCCGGCCTCGTGATCGGGACCGCTGCCGCCAACCTGGTCATGACAGTCCTCCAGCTATGGCGGTTGCGGATCGGCTTCAACGGCTATCTCGAGGGCGGCCAGACGATGATGATCACCGTGCGGATCCTGGTCGGGACCGTGATCATGGCCGCCGTCGCACGCGGCATCTGGGCCGGACTCGACCATCTGCTCGGCACCTCGCTCGTGGCACAGATCTTCTCGGTCGGGATCGCGTCCGCGGTCGCATGCGTGCTCTACGCCAAGCTCATGCTCACGATGCGCGTGCCCGAGGCGAGGCAGATCCAGGGGCTGATCATGGCCCGCCTGCGATCGGGGTAGCCTGTCGGCGGATGAGCCTGTACGCGCGCCACTTCTCAGACCCCCAGCGCGAGCGCGCGTTCCTGAGCGCGGTCGGGTTCACGGCCGCGTTTGCTACCGCGCGCGGGATCACGCACGCGATCAAGGCCGGCGTCGGCCCGTTCCACAACATTTCGGAGGGCGGGACCCACATCCACCACTCGACGTTCGGCATCCTCGGGCTGCTGGGGATCGGCTACCTCTGGACCTACCAGGTCGGCGTGGGCGTGGGCCAGTGCCACCGGTGGCCGTCGCGGGTCAGCGCATCGACGTACGGGATCGCGGCGGCGTTGACGCTCGACGAGTTCGCGCTGTGGCTCGACCTGCACGACGACTACTGGGACAAGCAGGGTCGCAAGTCGATCGACGCGGTCGCGATCTTCGGCGGACTGCTCGGGATCGGCTTCGCCGGCCGCGGCGCGCTCAAGGAGCTGGGGCTGCTGCCCAAGGCGCTCGAGCGCTTCGTGGACTAAGAGGGGCCTCGCTTCGCTCGGCATCCTCCGGACGATGTCGCGGCAGGCCCGTTCGGCGAGGCATGGATGCCGAGCGGGCCGTCGCCGCGACGCCGGTTCCGCCCGGCATCCGTGCCGGGCGGTCGCTGATTCCGCGGTGGTCGTGGGGCGGTTGGGGTTTTTAACGGCGGGCACCTGGAGTGGGGTGGGGGCGGGTCGCCGGCGCGGGGGGTCGCGGAGCATGTCGCGGTCCCGCGAAACGGCCCGGGGGACGTGCGCTGGGAGCCGCGGCGGGGTCGGGAGCATGCATGACACGGCAATCGGGCGCGATCGCGGCGGCCGTGCCGTGTCACGCGTGCCACACGTGCGTAGTACGGCACGGCCTCGCCGGATCGGCTCCGTTGTCGAGCTATGCATGCCCGAGAAGCCGCGGAACGGACGAGGGACGACCGCACCCACCCTCAGGTGCCCGCCGTTATCCGCTCCGCGTCCATGCCCGGCCGGAGTGGACGCGAGCCCGCCCGCGCGGCATGGATGCCGCGCGGAACCGGCATTGCGCGACGGCCCGCTCGGCATCCTTGCCTCGCCTGACGGGTCTGCCGCAATTCCATCCGGAGGATGCCGAGCGCCGCGAGGCGCCGAGCCCCTAATACCCTCTATGCCACATGGCCGACCAGGCTCACATCCGCAACTTCTCGATCATCGCCCACATCGACCACGGCAAGTCGACGCTGGCCGACCGCATCCTCGAGCTGACCCACACCGTCGACCCGCGCTCGATGCGCGCCCAGGTGCTCGACTCGATGGAGCTCGAGCGCGAGCGCGGGATCACGATCAAGGCGCAGGCGGTGCGGGTGTTTTACGAAGCCGGCGATGGTCAGGCGTATCAGCTGCACCTGATCGACACGCCCGGCCATGTCGACTTCACCTACGAGGTCTCGCGGTCGCTGGCGGCGTGCGAGGGTGCGCTGCTCGTGGTCGACGCGAGCCAGGGGGTCGAGGCGCAGACGGTCGCGAACACCTACCTGGCGATCGACTCGGGGCTCGAGCTGATCCCCTGCCTGAACAAGGTCGACCTCCCCGGTGCCGAGCCCGAGCGCGTGGCCGAGGAGGTCGCGGAGCTCCTCGGCGAGCCCGCTGACAGCGTCAGGCGGATCAGCGCCAAGACCGGCGAGGGCATAACCGACGTGCTCGACGAGCTGATCGCCCGCGTGCCGCCGCCGAGCGGAGACCCCGACGCGCCGGCGCGGGCGCTGATCTTCGACTCTGAGTTCGACCAGTACCGCGGCGTGATCGCGTACATCCGGGTGGTCGACGGGACCTTCACGAAGGGCGAGGCGATTCGCGCGATGCAGGCCGGAACCGAGGCCGAGATCGACGACATCGGGTTCTTCACGCCGCAGATGACCTCGGCCGAGGCGCTCCACGCCGGCGAGGTCGGTTTCCTGATCACCGGGATCAAGGACGTGACCAAGCTCCGCGTCGGCGACACGCTTACGACCAAGCGCGGTCCGGCCACCGAGCCCCTCCCCGGCTACCGCGAGGTCAAGCCGATGGTGTTCTGCGGCCTGTTCCCGATCGACTCCGACGACTATCCCGACCTGCGCGACGCGCTCGAGAAGCTGTCGCTCAACGACGCCGCGCTGTCCTGGGAGCCTGAGACGTCCGACGCGCTCGGGTTCGGCTTCCGCTGCGGGTTCCTCGGGCTGCTGCACATGGACATCGTCCGCGAGCGGCTCGAGCGCGAGTACGACCTCGAGTTACTGGCGACGATGCCAAGCGTCGAGTACGAGGTCACGCTCACCGACGGCGAGACGATCCCGGTCCACAGCCCCAACGACTTCCCCGACCCGACCCGTGTCGCGGTCGTCCGCGAGCCCTACATCCGCGCCTCGATCCTGACCCCGAAGGAGTTCATCGGCCAGATCATGGAGCTGTGCCAGGAGCGGCGCGGCGATCACGCCGGCCTGCACTACCTGTCCTCAGAGCGCGTGCAGCTCACCTACGACCTGCCGCTGGCGGAGATCGTGCTCGACTTCTTCGACCAGCTCAAGTCGCGCACGCGGGGCTACGCCTCGCTCGACTACGAGCTGATCGGGTTCCGCGAGTCGGATCTGGTCAAGCTCGACATCCTGCTCGCCGGCGACCCCGTCGACGCACTCTCGATGCTCGTCCACAGGAGCAAGTCGTACGACGCGGGCCGGACGCTGGCCGAGCGGTTGCGCAAGACGATCCCGCGTCAGCAATACGACGTCCCGATCCAGGCGGCGATCGGGTCGCGGATCGTCGCGCGCGAGACGATCAAGGCGTACCGCAAGGATGTGATCGCCAAGTGCTACGGCGGCGACATCAGCCGCAAGCGCAAGCTGCTCGAGCAGCAGAAGAAGGGCAAGCAGCGGATGAAGCAGGTCGGGCGGATCGAGGTACCCCAGGAGGCGTTCCTGTCCGTGCTCGAGCTGGGCGAGAAGACCAGGGCATAAAACGCCCGCCGATCTCGGCTTACGGGCGCTTGGGCGCGGACGTGTCGGCCCCGTCATCCGAGTCGGGGTCGTGCTTGAGCCAGGACGCTAGGTCCTCGAGCAGGTCGGCGGCTCGGTGGCTGACGGGCTCCTCGCGCGCGTCGCCGATCCGGCGCGAGAACTCATCGCGCGCGTCGGCGAGGATCTTGCCGATCGTGTCGTCGGTCTTGATGTACCCGAGCTCTTCGTCTGAGGGCCGCTTCGGCTTGCCTCGCGCGGCTCGCGTTGCCGTGGCCTCCCGGGCCGCGCGCTGGGCCTTCTCGCGCGCCGCTCGCGCCTTCTCGCGGAGCTCCCGCTCGAGGTTCGCGAGCCGCGCGTCCAGGTCGGGATCGGTCGGCGGAAGCGGAGACGCGGGCCGGGTCGGGCTGCGCCGACGCTCCGCCCTGATCTGGGCGTACGCCTCCTGCACCTCCTCGAACCGTCGCGCCGAGTCGACCGACCCGCCGTTGTGGTCCGGATGGTGCAACTGGACGAGCTGTCGGTAGGCGGAGCGAATCTCCTCGTCGGAGGCGCCCGGCCGGACTCCGAGGACGGTGTACGGGTCTCGGCTCAGCGGATCTCAGACCCAGGGCCGCGGCCGCGGCCGCGGGCCGCCGGGACGCCCCGCGGGCCAGCGCCCATACGGATGCAGCGAGCGCCTGCCGTGCGGCGGGTACCGACGGTGCTGGCCTAACACCCACCAACCCAGCGCGAGCACGAGCGCCCACGCCGTGAACAACGTGGTGATGATGACGACCGCGGCGATCAGCATCGACACGATCACCGGCAGCAGGAACACCAGCGCGACGATCGGCAGCGGGCCGTAACGGAAGATCGACACCGACCGTTCGCGCCGCCGTGCCGGCGTCGCGCCGGGTAGGTCGGCGACGACCGCGTCGAGTTCGCCGTACGTGCGCGCGGACAACGCGGTCTCGAGCCGCTCTTCGAGCTCCTCGGCCAGGATGCGGCCCTCGCCCGCGGCGTGCCGCAACCGTTCGGCTACGTGTTCGCGATCCGCGTCCGATGCCCTCAGGGTGGCTCGCCTAGCCATCTTGCTCTTGCTCCTCGCGCTGCCTGTTCAAGTGTGGGACCGAGGCTACCGAGCCCCGCGCCTCCCGACAAGCGTACCGACCCGCCGTTCCGGGTCGATTCGGATGGTCGGGGGCGGATGGTCCGGGGGCGGATGGCACTGGCGCCCATGTATGCCTTGACAGGTATATATCTATGTGGTTATGTACGTGCGGTGCCGTCCGCCTGGTCAGCGCTCTCCGATCCCCACCGCCGCGCGATGATCGAGCTGTTGCGCGAGTCGCCGCGTCCGGTCGGGGAGTTGGTGGCGCGCACCGGGCTGACCCAGCCCGGGACGTCGAAGCACCTGCGGGTGCTCCGCGACGCCGGTCTCGTGATCTCGAGGACCGAGGGCCAGCAGCGAATCTATGCGCTCGACGTCCGCCCGCTGGCGGAGCTTGACGCCTGGCTCGAGCCCTACCGTCAGATGTGGGAGCGAAGCCTCGACGCGCTCGAGCGGCACCTCGATCGCACCGCAAACTGACACGAGGAGGACCCGCATCATGTACGGCAGCTACGCCACGATCGAAGGCACGCCGACGCTCATCTTCGAACGCCGGCTGTCGCACCCGGTCGATCGTGTATGGCAGGCGATCACGGATCCCGACGTGCTCGTCCACTGGTTTCCGTCGACGGTCGAACTCGACCTCCGCGTCGGCGGCGCGATGAAGTTCACGTTCGAGCAGGCCGTGCTTCCCGACGGGTCGAGCTCGATGCCCGGACAGGTGACCGAGCTCGATCCTCCGCGGGTGTTCGCGTTCAGTTGGGGCCCACCCACCCACGAGGACCACCTGCGGTTCGAGCTCGACCCCGTCGACGGCGGGGCCGGATGCGCGCTGCGGTTGACGGTGGCGCTCGGCACGCGCGACCAGGCGGCGCGGGACTGCGCGGGGTGGCACGTCTGCCTCGATCGCCTCGAGCGGGTGGTGGACGGCGACGACGGGCCCGCGGCTACCGGCGCGACCGGCGAATGGCGAACGCTCTACGAGGAGTACCAGCGGCGCGGGGCGCCGGCCGGCGCGGCGGTCCCGGGCGAGTAGCTCAGACCAGCACGCGCCGGCGGAAGTTCCGCAGCCCGAGCCACAGGAACGCGGCGGAGAACGCGACCAGCACCGGATAGACGATGTACAGGTGCAGATGCGAGAACGAGGTCAGGCCGGCACGCATGCCCTCGGTCACGTAGATCAGCGGGTTGATCAGGACGAGGATCTGGAGCCAGTGAATGCCGGCGACCTGCACTGGCGCGAGCTTGGTCCACTGGTAGTAGGTCCCGCCGAGGAACGTGAGCGGCAGTACGACGAAGCCCCACATCAGCCCGATGTTGCGCGGCTCGAACGTCGTGCCGAGCACCAGCCCGAGCGACGTCATGGCCAGGCACGCGAGCGGGATCAGCGTGACGACCACGAGCCAATGGACGTCGAGGTGGGCGTTCACGCCGCCGGCGTGGACGACCGCCGCGATCGGGAACACGATCAGCGCCGCGAGGATCCCCTGAACGCAGCCCGAGAGGACCTTGGCGATCGCCACCAGCGAGATGGGGCAGGGTGCCTGGACCCGATCCTCGATCTCGCGGGTGTACCCGAACTCGGTCGACATCGGCAGGGCGACCGCCTGGATCCCCTGGAACATGATCGAGATGCCGACGACGCCCGCGACCAGCACGGTCGCGAACGCCGACTCGGACACCGGGCCGCGGCCGCCGCCGATGCCCTGACCGATCGTCGGGAACACGTACAGGAACACGAATACGAGCAGGAACGGCTGGATCAGCGTCCGCACGACGAACTCCCCGACGTGCTTGCGGAGCACGACCAGGTCGCGCACGATCAGCGCCCACAGCGCCGCGCGGCTCGCCGCGAACATCGAGCGAGTCGGCGTGAGCGAGATCGCCTGCGCGCGCCCGGGGGGCGGCGCCGGCGTCGTCCTTGGGCTCGTGGTCGTCATTCGCGGAGCTCCTTTCCGGTCAGGTTGATGAACACGGTCTCCAGCGATGGCTCGGCCACCGACAGATCGGCGAGCTCGAACCCGCCCCGCTCGGCCGCGGATACGACGCGCGGGATGATCCGCTCGGAGCCCTTCACGTGCAGCTCGACGCCGCCGTCGATCACCCGCGTCCGGGTCACCCCCTCGACGCCGTCCTCGAGCGCGCTCGCGAGGGCGGCGCCCTCGCCGTCGGCCTTGACGGTGACGATCGTGTCCGCGCCGATCGATTGCTTGAGCTCCGCCGGCGTGTCGAGCGCGAGGATCTTGCCGTGATCCATGATCGCGACCCGCTTGCACAGGCGGTCGGCCTCCTCCATGTAGTGGGTCAGCAGCATGATCGTCTGGCCGTCGGCGTTCAGCTCGCCGAGGATCTCCCACAGGGCGAGGCGGCTCTGAGGGTCAAGGCCGGCGGTCGGCTCGTCGAGGAACAGGACCGCCGGACGGTGGAAGATCGCTCGCGCGACCATCAGCCGCTGCGCCATCCCGCCCGACAGCGCGTACACCGACGCCTTCGCCCAGCGGCTCAGGTGGAACTGCTCGAGCAGCCGATCGGACAGCTCGCGCGACTCGTGCGGCGAGATCCCGAACAGCCGCCCGTGGAAGTACAGGTTCTCCCATACGGTCAGCTGGCGGTCGAGCGTGTTCTGCTGGGACACGATCCCGATCAGCTGCTTGGCCAGCGCGGGGTGGGCGATCACGTCGACCGTGCCGACGTGGGCGCTCCCGGCGGTCGGCACGACCCGCGTCGTCAGCATCCCTGCGGTCGTGGTCTTGCCGGCGCCGTTCGGCCCGAGCAGCCCGAAGATCTCGCCCGCCTCGATGCTCAGGTCGAGGCCGTCGACGGCCTTGAAATCGGTGCCCGGGTACTGCTTGGTGAGGCCATCGGTCTGGATGATCGCGGCGCCGGCATCGCCGTTTTCGGTCATGGACGTCATGGAACAATCACCAAGTATGGACCTCGGCCTGCGCGATCGTGCCTGCATCGTCACGGGGGCGTCGGGGGGCATTGGGCGCGCCGTCGCCGTGTCGCTGGGTCGCGAGGGCGCGTCGGTGCTGCTGGTCGGGCGGCGTGCGGACGTGCTCGCGGACGTGGCCCGCGAGTGCTCTGCTGCCGGCGGTCGCGGGGAGGCGCTCGAGCTCGACGTGACGTCCGAGGATGCGGGTGAACGGGCGCTCCGGGCGTGCCTCGAGCGGTTCGGGCGGATCGACGCGCTCGTCAACAGCGCCGGCACGACCGCGGTGCGCACGGTGGACGAGCTCACCGACGAGGAGTGGCAGGCGCAGTGGGAGCTGCACGTGATGGGTCCGATGCGGCTGATGCGCGCGGCCGCGCTGGAGATGGCCTTGCGCGGATGGGGGCGGATCGTGAACGTGGCCTCCTCGTCGGGCAAGCGCCCCTCGTCGACGAACATGGCGTACTCGGTGACGAAGGCGGCGCAGCTGTCGCTGTCCCGGGCGTTCGCCGACATGTACGCCGGGCGCGGGGTGCTCGTGAACTCCGTGTCGCCGGGGCCGATCGCCGGCGATCTGTGGCTCGCGGACGGCGGGCTCGCCGATCAAAACGCCCGCGCGCGCGGGGTGACGCGCGAGGAGGTGCTGTCTTCCGTCGCCGGGCGCCAGCCGCTCGGGCGGCTCGGGACCGAGGAGGAGATCGCGGCGGTGATCGTGTTCCTGTGTTCCGAGCAGGCGTCGAACGTCGCGGGTGCCGCGTGGTCGGTCGACGGTGGCGCCGTGCCCGTGATCATCTGACCCGACTTCCGGGGGTCCCGGACCACTTAGACTCCGCCGCCGTGCCCGTGAACAGCGACGCGATCGGCAAGAAGTACCCGGTGAGCTCGTACGCGGTCGGCCGTGAAAAGGTCCGGGAGTATGCGCACGCGGTGGGCGAGACGAACCAGCTGTACCTGAACGTCGAGGCCGCGCGCGCCGCGGGATATGTCGATGTGGTCGCCCCGCCGATGTTCGCGGTCGTCTACCAGGGGAGGGCGATCACGCCCGCGCTGTTCGACCCCGACGTCGGGATCGATTTCCCGCGGATGCTGCACGGCGGCCAGGAGTTCCGGTGGGGCGAGCTCGTGGTCGCCGGAGACGAGATCGACACGACCACCAGCGTCAAGGACATCTCCACGCGGGGCGGGATGAACTTCTACGTATTCGAGACCGATTCGCGCAACCAGCGGGGCGAGATCGTGTGCACCGGGCTCTGGACGAACATCGTGAGGGAAGGCTAGTGGCCCACAAATGAGTCTCGACCAGGGCGACCCGGTACACCTCGAGGTCACGCCCGACAGGTTCGTGACCGTCCGCTACGCGGGCGCGTCCGGCGACTTCAACCCGATCCACATCGACGAGGAGTTCGCCCGCAGCGTGGGTCTGCCGGGACGGATCCTTCACGGTCTGTGGACGATGGCGCAGGTGGCGCGCGCGCACACCGACGCGGCCGGCGGGCCCGAGAAGCTCAAGCGGCTGTCGGTGCAGTTCCGGGGCATGGGCCGGATGGAGGAGCCGGTCGTCGTGTCGGGGTCCGTCCGGTCGGTTGAGGACCGGGTGGCGGTCGTCGACTCGCAGGCCGAGCAGTCGGGTCACCGGATCATCCGCAACGCGGTCGCGGAAATCTCAGTCGACTGACCGAAGATCGGGGCGGGCCGGACCGGTCGGGGACCGAACGCTCCCGACCTACAATCATTGGCTCATGCTGACTTCCCGCCAGGAGCTCGTGCTGCGCAAGGTCGTCGAGGAATACCTCGAGGACGGGCTACCCGTGGGCTCGAAGGCACTGTCAGTCGAGGTCCAGTGGGGCCCGTCGACGATCCGCAACGAGCTCGCGAGCCTCGAGGAGCTCGGGCTGCTCGCGCACCCGTACACGTCCGCAGGACGCGTTCCCACCGAGGCCGGCTACCGCTACTTCGTCGACCGGTTGCTGCCGGCGCAGGACACCGCGCCGAAGCTCTCGCTGTCGCTCGTGCGCCGCGAGCTCGACGAGGCCATGCGGGTCACGACCGAGACCCTGTCGCAGGTGACGAACCTGCTCGCGATCGTCACCGCCCCGCCGATCGAAACCTCGACGATCCGTCACATCGAGGTGCTGCTGCTCCAGCCGCAGGTGCTGATGGTCGTCGTCATCACCTCGACCGGCGGCGTCACGAAGCGGCTGTTCACGTTCGCGCGGCCCGTGGATCCGGGCCTCGCCGACTGGGCGTCGAGCTATCTGAACGAGCGGCTCGTCGGTCTCGGGCTAGGGGCGCGGATCCTCCAGAAGCGACTGCACGACCCCTCCCTGGCGCGCTCTGAGACGGAGTTCCTCGACGCGCTGTCGCCGGTGTTCACCGAGCTCGAGGACGGCTCGCACGACGCGATCTACCTCGAGGGCACGTCGCGGCTGCTGCGCCTCGATCGGCTCGGCGAGGTGTCGGAGCTGAACGCGCTGATGGACATGCTCGAGCGCCGCGTGACGCTGCTCGCCGTGCTCCAGACGGCCCTGAACGAACGCGACGTGCTCGTCCGGATCGGCGCCGAGAGCGGCGTTCCCGGGCTGCGTTCAGTCGCGCTCGTGGCCGCGGGCTACGGCCTGCCGCAGCGCCGGCTCGGCACCGTTTCGGTGATCGGCCCGCTGCGGATGGACTACGGCCACGCGATCACGTCGGTCAGGGAGGCGGCCGCGCAGCTGTCGACCTTCATCGCCGAGGTGTACGACGAGCGATGAGCAGCACGCGCGACTACTACGAGGTGCTCGGCGTCACGCGCGACGCTGACGACGCGACGATCAAGAAGGCGTTCCGGCGCCTTGCCCGCGAGCTTCACCCCGACGTCAACCGCCACGACCCCAACGCCGAGGAGAAGTTCAAAGAGGCCGCCGAGGCCTACGAGGTGCTATCAGACTCCGACCGCCGCGCCACCTATGACCGGTACGGCCGCGAGGGCCTGCGAAGCGGCGGATACGCGCCGAACTTCGAGTCGTTCGGATCGGTGTCGGACATCTTCGAGGCGTTCTTCGGAGGCGGCGGCGCGTTCGGCGACCTGTTCGGGATGGCCGGCGGCCGCGCTACCGGCGCAGTCCAGGGTGGCGACGTGGCGGTTTCGGCCGAGATCGAGCTTGCCGAGGCGGCGCAGGGCGCCAAGGTCGAGGTCAGCTACGAGGCCGTGGCCGTGTGCGAGCACTGCCACGGAAACGGCGCCGAGCCGGGCACGCCGATCGAGACGTGTCCGCGCTGCCAGGGCTCCGGTCAGCTGCGCGCGGTGTCGCGCACGCCGTTCGGTCAGGTCATGCGGACGACGGCCTGCGACGTGTGCGGCGGCGACGGGAAGGTGGCGCGCGATCCGTGCAAGGTCTGCCGGGGTAGGGGCCGGAAGGTCGAGCGCCCGAACGTGAAGGTCGACGTGCCGGCGGGTATCTCAGACGGCCAGCGGATCCGGATCGCCGGACGCGGCCACGCCGGCGAGCGCGGCGGACCTCCGGGCGACCTGTACGTGCTGATCCACGTGCGCCAGGACTCGCGGTTCGTCCGCGACGGCGACGATCTCGTGACCGCGGTTGACGTGGCCGCCCCGCAGGCCGCCCTCGGCACGACCGTGCAGGTAGAGACCGTCCACGGCGAGCAGGTTGACGTCGACATCCCGGCCGGGACGCAGCCGCACGAGACGCTGATCGTGCGCGGCGCCGGCATGCCCGCGCTGCGCGGGCGCCACACCGGCAACCTCCGGGTGGTCGTCAATGTCGTGATCCCGCGCCACCTGAGCAAGGAGCAGCGGGAACTGGTGGAGCAGCTGGCCGACTCGATGACCGAGCACAACCTCCGCAGCGACGAGGGGCTGTTCGGGAAGCTGAAGCGCGCGTTCGGCGGGTAGGGCGCGGGTCTCGATGATCCGTTTGGCGGTTCGCGTGGACCGCGAGCGGGCGGAGATCGTGCTCGCCGAGTTGCTGTCGGTCGCGCCTTCTGGAGTCGAGGAGGTCGACGTCAGTGCGGGCGTGGTCGAGTACGCGGTCTACGGCGCTCCGGGCGAGTTGCCGGCGCTGCCGGATCTGACCGCCGCCGCCGGCGGGGCGCTGGTCGAGGTGCGGACGTCCGAGGTCGCCGACGACTGGGACCAGCGGTGGCGGTCGTTTCATCGGCCGCTCGTGCTCGGAGATCGGCTCGTTGTCCGGCCGCCGTGGGAGGAGGCGATTGGGGCTCAGGTTGAGATCGTGATCGACCCGGGGCAGGCGTTCGGGACCGGCTCCCACGCCACGACGCGGTTGTGCCTCGAGCTGATGCTGGAGCTGGAGGCGGCGGGAGGTTTCGTGGATCTCGGCTGCGGATCGGGGGTGCTCGCGATCGCGGCGGCGCGGCTCGGATGGGATCCGGTGGTGGCGCTCGACTACGACCCGGCGAGCGTCGAGGCGGCGGTCGACAACGCGCGGGTCAACGGCGTGGCGATCGAGGTGCGGTCGTACGACCTCCGGAGCGACCCGGTGGTGTGCGCGCCCGTGGTGGCGGCCAACCTGCTGCGGCCGCTCCTGCTCACGTGGGCTGATCGGCTCGCGTCGGCTTCCCCGTCGGCGTTTCCCGAGGTCGTGATCGCCAGCGGGCTGCTCGTGCACGAGGCTGACGGGGTCGCCGGCGCGTTCGGGCGGCTCGGGCTGGCTGAGAGCGAACGCCGGGAGTCCGGCGAATGGGCGGCGCTGCTTCTCCAGCGTGGATAACCCGTCCGCGCCAGATCTTGTCCACCGGGCCCATGTCGCGAACGGCCTCCTCGCGCATCCTTCATCGCGACGTTGCGATCTATGAAGGAAACGGAAACGGTTGGAAAAGGAGGTGTAGCCAGTTGCCCAATCCGCTCGCGATCGGCGTGACGCTCGGTGGCCTGCTCCTTGACGTGGTGGTGCCGCGGCCAAAGCCCCGAGCTGGATCTGCGCATGAGTCCCTTCTCCTCGCTCCGCGCGCCGGCTCGAGGACACCTCGGCATGAAGCCTCACACGAGGAGCACGAAACTCCGCCGGCCGCGGGTTTGCGACTCAACTGACGCATAGACGCCCACGGTGGCCGCGCTAACGTGCGGCCACCGTGGCGTCATTCGCCGTCAAGTTCCTCGGCTGCAAGGTCTCGCAAGCGGACGCGATGCTCGCGCGGCGGGCGCTGCTCGCCGCCGGCCACACCGAGGCCGCCGAGGACGAGGCCGACCTGCACGTGATCAACACGTGCTGCATCACGAGCGAGGCGGAGGCGAAGTCTCGCCAGTCGGTCCGCCGCTCGCTCAAGACCGCGGATCGCGTGCTCGTCTCAGGCTGCGCGGTCAACCTGAACGCGCCGCAGTTCGCGGAGATCGACGATCGCGTGCAGACGTTCGTCGGGCCGGCCGAGGCGGTCGCCGGCGACATAGCGCAGGCGCTCGGCGCGTGCGCCGACGTCGAGCACGATGTGCTCGCTCGCGAGGCCCCGGGGCAGGCTGCCCGCACCCGCGGGTTCATCAAGATCCAGGACGGGTGCGACTGCCACTGCGCCTACTGCATCATCCCCACGGTCAGGGGCGCGGCCCGATCGCGGCCCGCGGGCGCGGTGCTCGAGGAGGCCCGCCGGCGGGTCGATCAGGGCCAGCCGGAGATGGTCATGACCGGGATCAGCGTCGGCGACTACCGCGATCCCGAACGCGGGCTCGAGCTCGGCGAGCTGATGGTCGCGGTGGCGCAGGTGCCGGGCGTCGAGCGGGTGCGGCTGTCGAGCGTCGAGGTGATCCACGTCAAGGACTCGCTGCTGCAAGCGCTCGCGACCGAGCCGAAGGTGTGCCCGCACCTCCACGTCCCGATGCAGTCGGGCGACGACGAGGTGCTGCGCGCGATGGGTCGCCACTACAGCGCGGGCGAGTACCAGGAGATCGTCGCCGCTCTGCGCGAAGCCGTCCCGCACGTCAACCTCACGACCGACGCGATCGTCGGCTTCCCGACCGAGACCGAGGATGCGTTTCAGCGGACGCTCGATGCCGTCGACGCGGCGGGCATCAGCCGGGTCCACACGTTCTCGTATTCGCCGCGGCCGGGCACGGTGTCGGCGGGCCTTGGCGACCGCGTGTCGCCCCAGGAGAAGAAGCGCCGCTCGCGCGAGCTGCGCGGGCGCTCGGAGGTCCGCTCGCGCCACCATCGGTTAGCCAAGCTCGGCGGGGGCGAGCGGGTGTTGATCGACAAGGTCGCCGACACCCAGTGCTCGGGGTACACCGCCGACTACACCCGCTGCTACCTCCCCGCGGGCGTCGCCGCGCGGGGTGACATCATCGACGTCGCATGCTTGGAACTCCAGGCGGACGGCATCAGCTGCGAATCGCGGAATACCGCGGGGCTATCCTGAAGGTGTGAGTTTCATCGATCAGGTGCGCAGCGACATGACCAGCGCGATGAAGGCCGGCGACAAGGCCCGCGTCGGCGCGCTGCGACTGGTGCTGTCCGAGCTTCAGAAGGACGCCAAGGACGGCGGAACCGACGAGCTCGCGGTTCTGCGCCGCGAGCGCAAGCGCCGGCTCGAGGCAGCCACGCAGTTCCGCGACGCCGGCCGGCCCGAGCTCGCGGAGGGCGAGGAGGCCGAGGCGAGGATCATCGAGGGCTACATGCCCGCCGAGCTCGACGACGCCGAGCTCGACGCGATCGTCAAGGCGGCGATCGCCGAGACCGGCGCGAAGGATCCCAAGGACATGGGGCAGGTGATGAAGGCCGTGATGGCAAGGGCCGAAGGGCGTGCCGACGGCAAGCGCGCGTCGGCTCGCGTTCGCGAGGTCTTGAGTGCTTAGTAATCGGGGCTGGGTGGGTGCGTAGGCAGGTAGAGCTCGACAACGCGATCGCCGCTGAACTGGCAGGCAGCAAGGACGCCGTCCTGCAGGCGCTCGAGGGACATCTGGACTGCGACGTGTTTCTGCGCGGCAACGTGCTTACGCTCGACGGCGATGACGCGGCGGTCGACGCCGCGACCGCGGTCGTTCACGAGCTGTCGGAGCTGATCGCGCAAGGCCACGAGATCGCCCCCGGCACGATCGAGGCCGTCACGCGCGCGCTCGACGCGCACGAATCCCCGGGCCGGATCCTCGAGGACGTCGTGTGGCGCCACCGCACCACGAAGGTGTCGCCGAAGACCGTCAACCAGAAGCGGTACGTCGACTCGATCCGGAACAACACGATCACGTTCGGGATCGGTCCGGCCGGGACCGGCAAGACGTTCCTCGCGGTGGCGCTGGCCGCGGCCGCGCTGAGCCGCCGCGAGGTCAACCGCATCATCCTCACCCGGCCCGCGGTCGAGGCCGGTGAGCGCCTCGGGTTCCTCCCCGGCGACCTGATGGCCAAGGTCGACCCGTACCTGCGCCCGCTGTTCGACGCGCTCCACGACATGCTCGAGCCCGAGCGGGTGTCCCAGCACCTGGACCGAGGGGTGATCGAGGTGGCGCCGCTCGCATTCATGCGCGGCCGGACGCTCAATGACAGTTTCATCATCCTCGACGAGGCGCAGAACACGAGCCCCGAGCAGATGAAGATGTTCCTGACTCGCCTCGGCTTCAACTCGAAGATGGTCGTCACCGGCGACATCACCCAGATCGACCTGCCGCGCGACCAGCACTCGGGTCTCATCGTCGTCGGCGACATCCTCAAGGACGTCGAGGGGATCGAGTTCGTTCGCTTCGGCGAGGAGGACGTCGTCCGCCACAAGCTCGTTCGCCAGATCGTCGCCGCGTACAACGATCACAGCCAGCGCGCCGCGCCGGAGTTGCGTCCCCGCGCTGCCACCCCAAGAGCTTGAGTGCGCGGTCGTTCGTGCTCGAGATAGAGGTGATCGGAATCGAGGGGATCGCGGTCGACGTTCCGGCCACGGACGAGCTGCGCTTCCCCACCGCCGCCGAGCTGAAGGGATTGTGCGCGCTTGCGATCTCCTCGGCCGGGATCGACGACGGGCACGTGGCGATCGAGTTCGTCGACGCCGAGCGGATTCGCGAGCTCAACCGCGACCATCGTCAGATCGATCAGCCGACCGACGTTCTCTCGTTCGGGGTCGACGGCGACGGCGAGTCCGCCGGGCCGCGCGAGCTCGGCGACATCGTGATCTGCCCCGAGCACACCATGGACCTGCGCGAGGCGGTCGTCCACGGCGCGCTCCATCTCACCGGCATGGACCACGAGACCGACGACGGCGAGATGCTCGCGCTCCAGGCCGAGCTCCTGCGCTGGGCACGGTGAGCGCCCCCACGCGTTCGGGCTTCGTCGCGTTGGCGGGCCGGCCCAACGTCGGCAAGTCGACGCTCGCCAACGCGGTCGTCGGCGCCAAGGTGGCGATCGTCTCCGACAAGCCGCAGACGACCCGGCGCGCGATCCGCGGTGTCGCCAATGGCCCTGGCTGGCAGCTCGTGCTCGTCGACCTCCCGGGCGTCCAGCGACCCCGCGATGCCCTCACCGAGCGGATGCAGCGACGCGTCGAGCACGAGCTCAAGGACGCCGACGCCTGCCTGTTCCTGATCAACGCGGAACAGGGCGTCGGGCCGGGGGACCGGTTCATCGCCAGGCTCCTCACCGCCGCCGGCATTCCGGTCGTGATCGCGGTCAACAAGATCGACCGCGCGGACCGGGCCGCGACGGCGGCGGCGCTACAGGCCGCGGCCGACCTCGACGTCGCCGAGGACGTCTTCCCCGTCTCGGCAGCCACCGGCTCGGGCGTCGGACAGCTGATCGACAGCCTCGTGTCGCTGCTGCCGGAAGGCCCGTTCTACTTTGAGCCCGAGCAGCGCTCGGACCAGTCCGAGCGCGTAGTGCTCGCCGAGCTCGTGCGCGAGCAGGTGCTGGCGCGCACCCGCGAGGAGGTGCCGCACTCGGTCGAGGTCGCGATCGAGGCGATCGAGCGGGGTGAGTCCCTGCGCGATCCCGACCTGATCCGGATCGAGGCGGTCATCCTGGCCGAAACCGAGTCCCAGAAGCGGATCCTGATCGGTGCCGGCGGTCAGATGGTCAAGTCGATCGGGATGGCGTCGCGGCGGGTGATCGAGCGCGAGCTTGGGACGCGCGTGCACCTCGATCTGAAGGTCCGCGTCCGGCGGCACTGGCGGGCCGACGAGCACCTGCTCGACCGGCTCGGGATCGAATAGGTCCCGTGACTGCGATCCGGCCGCGCTCGACCGAAGCTGGCCGAAGTGTGCACCCGCCAGATCGTCTGTTGCCAGATGTTCCGCTGAGCGAACTATCCTTGTGATCATGGCCACGCAAGCTTCGGAGACTCCACAAGACGTCACGGTCGCACCGCTGGCGACGGATCTCTGTTGGCTGCTCTCGCGAGCAAGCCACGGACTGACGACCGAGTTCACTGCGGCGCTCGAAGACCTCGGGATCTCGCCGCGGGCCCATTCGGTGCTGTTCACCGCGATGACGGGTGAGTTCACGCAGAGCGAGATCGCGCGCATGGTCGGGCTCGACAAGACCACGATGGTCGTCACCGTCGACGAGCTCGAGGCCGCCGGACTCGCCGAGCGGCGCCCGTCGAGCACCGACCGCCGGGCTCGCGTGATCGTCGTGACGGACGCCGGTGTAAGGCTCGTGCTCGCGGCGGAGGAGGTGCTCGATCGGGTTCGCGACGACGTCCTGAGCGTGCTCGCGCCCGATGAGCGGCACGTCTTCCTCAAGGCGCTCGGCACGCTTGCGTGTGGCCGCCTGGCCGAGCCCGCGCAGTGCGCCCAGGCTCCGCGCCGGCGGGCCTGACACGCCTCCGCGCCGACGCGCCCCACGCGCCTCCGCGCCTGCGCGCCTGACGCGCCTGACGCGCCTCCGCACAGCTAAGGCCCCGTCACCCAATCGGTAAGGGGTCGGGGCCACACATTCGGCGCGAACGCCCGATGTGCGAACGGGGCGCGCAGCCCATACTCGAACGGTCCGCTGTAGATCGTCTACTACAAGATGATCTGCTACGGTTCTATCTTGAACGGTCCGACCCGAGGAGCATGGAGGAAATGAAGCCGATGAATGAAACGTCACACCCGCCGTTGGCCGCCCCGGCCGTCGTCGCGAACCGCTGGATCGCGCTCGTGGTGCTGTGCGCGGGGTTCCTGATGATCATCCTCGACCAGACGATCGTGAACGTCGCGCTGCCGACGATCCAGGCGGACCTGCACTTCTCCCAGTCGGCGCTGGCGTGGGTTATCAACGCGTATCTGATCGCGTTCGGCGGGCTGTTGCTGCTGGTCGGCCGCCTGGGCGACCTGATCGGGCGCCGCCGCATCTTCCTCGCGGGGCTGACGGTGTTCACGTCCGCGTCGCTGGTCTGCGGCCTCGCCGACAGCCAGGCGCTGCTCATCGGTGCGCGGTTCATCCAGGGCATCGGCGGCGCGATGACCTCCGCCGTGATTCTGGGCATGATCGTCACGATGTTCCGGCAGCCGTCCGAGCAGGCCACGGCGATCGGCGTCTACAGCTTCGTGGCCGCGGCCGGCGGCGCGATCGGCCTGCTCGCGGGCGGCGTCCTCACGCAGGCGATCAACTGGCACTGGATCTTCTTCGTGAACGTGCCGATCGGCATCGTCACCGGTGTCCTGGCCACTCGGCTGCTGCCGAACGACATCGGAATCGGCCTGAGCCGCGGCGCGGACGCACCGGGTGCGGTGCTGCTCGTGTCGTCGCTGATGCTGGCCGTGTACACGATCGTCGAGGCGAGCACCTATGGATGGGGCAGCGCGCACACGCTGGGCTTCGGCGCTCTCGCCGTCGCGCTGCTGGCGGGCTTCATCGCCCGTCAGGCCACGGCCGCCAGTCCGCTGATCCCGCTGCGGGTGTTCCGCTCGCGGACGGTGACGGTCGCGAACCTGATGCAGATGCTGATGGTCGCCGGCATCTTCGGGATGTTCTTCCTGGGTGCGCTGTACCTCCAGCGGGTCCTCCACTACGACGCGATCGAGGTTGGCCTGGCGTTCCTGCCGGTGGCGCTTGGAATCGCCGCGCTGTCGCTGCGAGCAGCGGCACAACTGATGGGGCGGTTCGGGGCCAAGCCGACGCTGATCGGCGGCCTGGTCCTGGTGGCCGGGGGCCTGCTCGTGTTCCGCAGCGCGCCCGCGAACGCCGCCTACGTGACCGAGCTGCTGCCGGCCATGCTGCTTCTCGGCGTCGGCGCCGGGCTGGTGTTCCCGGCGCTGATGACGCTGGCGATGTCCGGCGCCACGCCCGAGGATTCAGGCCTCGCCTCCGGCCTGGTGAACACGACCCAGCAGGTGGGTGGTGCGCTCGGCCTGGCGGTGCTCGCGACGCTGTCCACCACACGGACTGGATCGCTGCTCTCCCATGGAGCGTCGACCGCCACCGCGCTGACCGACGGCTATCACCTGGCGTTCACGATCGCGGCCGGGCTGGTACTGGTGGCGATCGCGATCGGTGTGGTCTTCCTGCGGCCGAACCGCGCACTCGAGGCGATGTCCGACCCCGACACGATCGTCGAGGCCGAGATCGAGCCCGAGTACCTGGAGCAGGCCGCTTAGCGAGACGAGGGCTGCCCGCCGGTCCTTCGCGGCGGGCAGCCCTCCAGCAGGCGGGGATCGCTTACGCGGCCGAGAGCGACGCCGGCGGGACAGTGCGAGCACCTACAATCCGCCACCCCGGTGGACGACTCAGAGATCTCATTCGACGAGAGCGGCCTGGTGCCGTGCATCGTCCAGGACTGGCGGACCGGCGAGGTGCTCACGCTCGCGTACATGAACGCGGAGTCGCTACGCCTCACGCGGGAGACCGGAGAGGTTCACTTCTTCAGCCGCTCCCGGCAGGAGCTGTGGCACAAGGGCGCGACGTCGGGCAACACGCTCGCGGTGAACTCGATCCGATACGACTGCGACGCCGACGCGCTGCTCGCGCTCGTCGAGCCGGCGGGGCCGGCGTGCCATACCGGCGAGCGGTCCTGCTTCCACCGTGGCGAGCTGAACCCCGGGGCGCCGTTCGAGACGCTTCCGATCCTCGAGCGGACGATCGCCGAACGCGCCGCGACGCGCCCGCAAGGCTCATACACCGCGAAGCTCCTCGACGACCCGGAGCTGGCCGGTGCGAAGGTCCAGGAGGAGGCCGAGGAGGTCGTCAGAGCGGCTCGCGAGGAGTCGGACGAGCGCCTCGCCGAGGAAGCCGCCGACGTCATCTACCACGTGGCGGTCCTGCTCCGCGCACGCGGGCTGGCGCTTGCGGACGCCGAGCGGGTGCTGGATGGCCGTCGCAAGCCCTGAGGCGATCCCGGCCGGCGTCACCCCGACGCTCGCCGAGGCGAGGGCGCTGGCCGGCGACTACAACCTGATCCCGCTCCGCGAGACGTTCATCGACGACTGCCAGACGCCGGTGTCGGCGTTCCTCAAGCTCCGGGATGCGGATCCCACCCAACCCCACTCGTTCCTACTCGAGTCGGCCGACCAGGGGCGCGTGGGGCGGTATTCGTTTATCGGCTTTCGCCCCCGCAAGGTCGTGCGGTGGTCGCTCGGGGACGAGGGCGACCCGTACGCGATCGCCGCCGCCGAGCTCGGGCGGCTCCGCGTCGCGCCGCTGTCCGACCTGCCGCCGTTCGCCGGCGGCGCCGTCGGGCTGTTCGCGTACGACCTGGTGCGCACGGTCGAGCCGCTCGGCCCGCCCAACCCCGATCCGGTGGGATTGCCCGACCTGGCGCTGATGCTGACCGACGCGCTGGTCGCGTTCGATCACCTCAAGCACACGGTCACGGTGATCGCGAACGTTTACAGCGACGACGATCTCGACGCCTCGTATGCGCGGGCGGAGCAGACGATCGCCGAGGTCCGCTGGCGGCTGGCCGGGCCGGTCCCGCGACCGCCGCGGCCTCCGGCCAGCAACCGGACGGTGGCGCCGCTGCGGGCGAACATGACCCGCGAGCAGTTCGAGGCGAACGTCGCGCGGATCATCGAGTACATCTACGCCGGCGACGCCTTCCAGGTGGTCCCGTCGCAGCGGTGGTCGGGACCCGTGCCCGTCGAGGCGTTCTCGATCTACCGCGGTCTGCGCGCGGTCAACCCGAGCCCATACATGTACTTCCTGGACTTCGGCGATTTCGAGATCGCCGGCGCGAGCCCCGAGCCGCTGATCACGGTGGCCGGCCGGAGCGTGTCGACTCGCCCGATCGCCGGCACGCGTCCCCGCGGCGCCAGCGCCGACGAGGACCGCCGGATCGCCGAGGAACTGCTGGCCGACGCCAAGGAGCGGGCCGAGCACGTGATGCTCGTCGACCTCGGTCGCAACGACCTCGGCCGCGTGTGCGAGTACGGATCGGTCGAGGTCGAGAGCTTCATGGCGGTCGAGAACTACAGCCACGTGATGCACATCGTCTCGAGCGTGGTGGGTGAGCTCCGCGAGGATGTGGGCGCGCTCGAGGCGCTCCGCTCGGTGCTGCCCGCGGGGACGCTGTCGGGGGCGCCCAAGGTGCGGGCGATGCAGATCATCGACGAGCTCGAGCCCGTCAAACGTGGCGGCTACGGCGGCGCGATCGGTTACGCGAGCTACACGGGCGACCTCGACACGTGCATCCACATCCGCACGGTGGTGGTCAAGGATGGGATCGCCCACGTTCAGGCCGGCGGCGGGACCGTCGCCGACGCCAAGCCCGACTTCGAGTTCCGCGAGTCCGAGGCCAAGGCTCGCGGTGTGCTGCAGGCGATCGAGCTTGCCGCCGGTCAGCCCGATTGGCCGTAGCGGTCGTGCCTACAGAAAGGAGCGTGCGAAATGGATTTCGAGCAGATAACGACTGAGCTCGCCGACGGCGTGTTCACGATCACCCTGAACCGTCCGGACCGCCTGAACGCCTACACCATGCAGATGTCAAACGAGCTCCACGCGGCGTTCGACCGGGCGGACGCCGACGACGACGTGCGAGCGGTCATCGTCACCGGCGCCGGCCGCGGATTCTGCGCCGGCGCCGACCTCGAGCGCGGCAGCGAGACGTTCGCCAAGCGCGGCGAGTTCGCCGAGCGCACCGACGACGATCCCGATTCGATCCCGCGCGACAGCGGCGGGCGGCTCACGCTGCGGATCTTCGAGTGCCGCAAGCCGGTGATCGCCGCGATCAACGGCCCGGCGGTCGGGATCGGCGCGACGATGACGCTGCCGATGGACGTCAGGCTGGCGTCCGAGACCGCTCGGATCGGGTTCGTGTTCGTCCGGCGCGGGATCGTCCCCGAAGCGTGCTCGAGCTGGTTCCTGCCCCGTGTCGTCGGCATCAGCCGCGCGATGGAGTGGGTCGCAACCGGCCGCGTGTTCGACGCCGACGAGGCTCTGGAAGGCGGTCTGGTGCGCAGCGTCCACCCGCCGGACGAGCTGCTCGACGCAGCGCAGGGGCTCGCGCGCGAGATCGCCGATAACACCGCCCCGGTGTCGGTGGCGCTGGCGCGGATGATGATGTGGCGGACGCTCGGGGCCGAGCACCCGATGCTCGCCCACCGCGCCGACTCGCGCGGGATGTACTTTCGCGGCCGGTCGGCCGACGCCGCCGAGGGCATCACGTCGTTCCTCGAGAAGCGGCCGGCCGAGTTTCCCGACAAGGTCAGCGACGGGCTGCCCGATGTGTTCCCCGGCTGGGAGTCGCCCGAGTTCCGCTGAGCGCGGCGGCCGTCGTCAGGACCCCGACCAGGTCACCGGCGAGTTCGTGTAGTCGTCGGTGCCGGTCCAGGCCACCTTCGTGATCCCGCCCGAGACCAGGTAGGTCAGGCAGGTGTGGAAGCTTGCGCCGGCGGCCACGGGCGCGGTCGCGGAGTTCTGGTCACAGGGCGGGAAGTCGCCGATGATCGACACCGGGTCCTGCTGGTTGCCGCCGTGGTCGATCCCCTGAATCGCGTCAGAGGTCCCGTCCACGTCGATCGACAGCGGGCCGAGATTGGTCACCGTGACCGTGGCGTACTGCGGAAGCGCACCCTTGGGGGCACCCGAGACGTCGAGGGCCTTGAGATCGGCGGCCGACCCGCTGCGGATCGACGCGACCGTGATCTTCACCGTCCTCGCCTTGCCGTTACCGGACGAGGTCAGCGGCGTGTAGGTGACGGTCGCGGTCTGGCCGACCGACAGCCCGGTCCCGGGCTTGGTGACGCCCGCCGTGGCCTGCCCGCTCGACGCCGACGACGTGCTGGTAGCGCTTGACGGGGTGGACGCGCCGGCCGCGGTCGACGAGGTGCTGGCGGCGCCGGATGATCCACTGCTGCCCCCGCATGCCCCGACCAGCACGCTCAGCGCCACGGCTGCGCCCGCGAGCGAGCCCAGATGCGCGATCCTCATGATCAGCCCCCTTGTTATGGCTTCTCTTACCCGGCGGTCATCGTATGGGGCGTGGTCCGACGGGTGAAGACTTCGCGCCATAGTGTTTGCCTGGCGTTAATGAGTTTGGCCGTGCCCATGCGGGTTCTAGTTCTCGACAACTACGACAGCTTCACCTACAACCTCGTCCAGTACCTGGGCGAGCTAGGCGCCGACGTCGAGGTCGTGCGCAACGACCACGCCACGGTCGATGACCTGCTCGTCCGCGGCTACGACCGCGTGATCGTTTCGCCGGGACCGTGCACGCCGAACGAGGCGGGGATCTCGCTCGAGGCCGTACGGCGGTTTCCCGTCGCCAACGTCCCGACGCTGGGCGTGTGCCTCGGCCACCAGGCGCTCGTCCAGGCGTGGGGGGGACGCGTGATCCAGCACGAGCCCGTCCACGGTAAGACGACGACGATCGAGCACGATGGCCGGACGATCTTCCGAGGTCTGCGCCGGCCGCTCGAGGTCGGGCGCTACCACTCGCTGGTCGCCGACCCGGACTTGCCGGAATGCCTGGAGAACAGCGCGAGCGGCGGCGAGGTCGTAATGGCGGTCCGACACCGCGAGCTTCCCGCCGAGGGCGTCCAGTTCCACCCCGAGTCCGTTCTGACCGAGCAGGGGCGCGAGTTGCTCGCCAACTTCCTGGCCCGGACGCAATGACCGACGGCCCGGATCTCCTCACGCACGCGATCGACACGCTCGCCGGCGGGCACGACCTCGGGATCGACGACACCGCGGCGGTGCTGTCGGAGATCATGGCCGGAAACGCGTCCGAGGTTCAGATCGCCGGGTTCCTGGTCGCGCTTCGGACCAAAGGCGAGACAGTCGAGGAGCTGGCCGGCCTGGCGCGAACGATGCGCGCGATGGCCACCCACGTGCGCGTGGCGAGTGACGACCTGCTCGACACCGCCGGGACCGGCGGCGGCCGGCGGACCTTCAACGTCTCGACGACCGCGGCGCTGATCGCCGCCGGCGCGGGGTGCACCGTGGCCAAGCACGGCAACCGCTCGGCGACCGGCCTGTCGGGGTCGGCAGACGTGCTCGAGGCGCTCGGTGCCCGGATCGACCTCAGCCCCGACGCCGTGGCGCGATGCATAGACGAAGTCGGATTCGGGTTCATGTTCGCGCCCGCCCACCACCAGGCGACGCGGTACGTCATCCCGGTCCGTCGGCAACTCGCGGTCCGCACGATCTTCAACTTCCTCGGGCCACTCACGAACCCGGCCGGAGCGACGCGCCAGTTGATCGGCGTCTCCGACGCGGCGTATCTGGAGACGATGGCGGGCGCGCTGGCGCTGCTCGGGACCAAGCACGCGCTGCTGGTCGCGAGCGAGGACGGCCTGGATGAGCTCAGCATCTCGGCGCCGACGCTGGTCGTCGAGGTGGTCGGTCCCGAGCTCCGGCGCTACACCGTCTCGCCCGAGGAAGTGAGCCTGCGTCGGGCGCCTGGAGAGGAGATTCCCGGCGGGACGCCCGAGGAGAACGCCGAGACGGCCCGGGCGATCTTCGCCGGCGAGACCGGTGCGCCGCGCGACCTCGCGGTCCTCAACGCGGGCGCGGCGATCTACGCGGGCGGACGCGCCGCGACGCTCGAGGAAGGGGTGCGGGCGGCCGAGCGCGCGGTCGACGACGGCGCCGCGCTCGGGGCGCTCGAACGGTTCGTCCGGCGAACGCGCGAGCTCGCCCCGTGAACCGCCTCGATCCGATCGTCGCGGCCGCGCGCGAGGAGGTCGTTCGCCGGCGTGAGGCCGTGCCGCCGGCCGAGGTGGAGGCGGCGGTGGAGCGGCGGGTTGCGGACGATGATGTGCGGGACTTCGCCGGCGCACTGGCCCGCCCGGGCCTGTCGGTGATCGCCGAGCACAAGCGCCGCTCACCGTCGGCGGGGCTGATCCGGGACGACCTCGTGCTCGAAGATGTGGTCGGGGCGTACGAGCGCGGCGGCGCCGCCGCGCTGTCGATCCTCACCGAAGGCCCGAGCTTCGGCGGCTCGCTCGATGACCTGCGTGCGGCCCGCGCTGCGGTCGGCCTGCCGCTGCTCCGCAAGGACTTCATCGTCGATCCCTACCAGGTGCACGAGTCGTTCGCGGCCGGTGCGGACGCGATCCTGCTGATCGTCGCGGCGCTGCCGGCGCAGGAGCTCGCCGCGCTCCATTCCGAGGCGCTCACGCTCGGCCTGAGCGCGCTCGTCGAGGTTCATGACGCCGCCGAGCTCGAGGTCGCCCTCGGGTTGGGAGCGCGGGTGATCGGGATCAACAACCGTGACCTGAAGACGCTCGAGGTCGACACCGCGCGGACATTCGAGCTCCTGCCGCGCGTCGCCGGCCATGCGGTCGTCGTGTCCGAGTCGGGGTTCAGCCGCCCGGCCCAGCTCGAGGAGCTCGCGCGGGCCGGGGTCGACGGCGTGCTGATCGGGGAGGCGCTGATGCGCTCGCCGGACGTCGAGACGGCGTGCCGCGCCCTCGCCCTGCGCTAAGGCGCCGCCGGCAGGCGCCGCCGACCATCCCAATCAGTCGGACCGCCCTACGATTGTCCGTGTGACCAAGATCAAGTTCTGCGGGATCACCACGCTCGACGACGCCGAGCGCGCCGTCAGCGCCGAGGCCTGGGCGATTGGATTGATCTTCTGGCCCCGCTCGCCGAGGCGCTGCCGGCTCGAGCGTGCGGTCGAGATCAGCGCGGCGGTCAAACGCCGGGTTGAGGTCGCCGGGGTGTTCGTCAACGCGACGCTCGATCACGTGGCTCAGACCGCCGACGGCGTCGGCTTGACCATGCTCCAGTTCCATGGCGACGAGGGGCCGGCGTACTGCGCCGAGGCGGCCCGGCGGACCGGCTGCCGCGTGATCAAGGCGGCGCGGGTACGCGGCCGGGCCGACGTGCAGGCACTGATCCCGTTCCACACTGACTTCCACCTGCTCGACAGCTACACCGCGGGGGTTCCGGGCGGCACCGGCGAGACGTTCTCGTGGGAGATCGCTCGCGCGCACCGCGGCCGGGTCCCGGTGATCCTGTCGGGCGGGCTGACCCCCGACAACGTCGCGGACGCGATCGCGGCGGTCGGTCCGTACGCGGTCGACGTCGCGAGCGGCGTCGAGCGCGCGCCCGGGCGCAAGGACCCGTCCAAGCTCGTGGCGTTCGCAGACGCGGTTCGCGTCGCGGCCGAGACCGGGTCCGGGGCCGAGACCGGGTCCGGAGCCGGGGCCGAGACGGGGTCCGGGTCCGGGGCCGGTGCCGGGTCCGGAGCCGGGGTTGGCTCACCATGAGCGCCGTCGAACACCGGTTCGGCCCGTACGGCGGCCAGTACGTCCCCGAGACGCTGATGCCGGCGCTGGCCGAGCTCGAGGAGGCCTGGGTCGCAGCTCGCGACGACGCGTCGTTCCGGGCCGAGCTCGACGCGCTGCTGCGCGACTTCGTCGGCCGCCCCTCGCCGCTGTACCTGGCTACGCGCCTGAGCGAGGTCGCCGGCCATCCGATCTATCTGAAGCGCGAGGACCTGAACCACACCGGCGCGCACAAAATCAACAACGCGCTCGGCCAGGCCCTGCTCGCCAAGCGGATGGGCAAGCGCCGGATCATCGCCGAGACCGGCGCCGGCATGCACGGCGTCGCCGCCGCGACCGCGTGCGCGCTGCTTGACCTCGAGTGCATCGTCTACATGGGCACCGAGGACATGCGCCGACAGAAGCCGAACGTCGAGCGGATGGGGCTGCTCGGCGCGACCGTCGAGCCCGTCGAGGCCGGCGCGCGGACCTTGAAGGAGGCGGTGTCGGCGGCGATTCGAGACTGGGTAACGAACGTCGAGGAGACCCACTACATCATCGGCTCGTGCGTTGGGCCGGCGCCGTACCCGGCGCTCGTGCGGGACCTCCAGCGGGTGATCGGCGACGAGGCCCGCGCCCAGGTGCTCGAGCGCGCCGGCCGCCTGCCCCAGCGGGTCATCGCCTGCGTCGGCGGCGGCTCGAACTCGATCGGAGTGTTCATCCCGTTCGTCGACGACCCTTCCGTGGAGTTGATCGGGGTCGAGGCCGCGGGGGAGGGGATCGAGACGGGCCGTCACGGCGCTCCGTTGACGGTCGGCGGGCTGCCCGGCGTCCTGCACGGCGCGTTCTCGGCGATCATGCAGGACGAGGACGGGCAGATCCTCGAGGCGCACTCGATCTCGGCCGGCCTGGATTACCCGGGCACCGGGCCCGAGCACGCGTGGTTGCGGGACAGCGGGCGCGCAAGTTATTTCGCGATCACCGACCGCGAGGCGCTCGAGGCGTTCTCGCTGACGGCGCGCCTGGAGGGGATCATCCCGGCGCTCGAGAGCTCCCACGCGGTCGCCTGGGCGCTCGCGCACGGGCCGAGCGAGCTCGACCTGGTCTGTCTGTCGGGCCGGGGGGACAAGGACCTGGCCGAAGCGCTCGACCACCTGGGGCGGATGTCGGGATGACGGAAGTCCGGACGGGCACGACCGGGGTCGAGCGGATCGCGGCCGCGTTCGAGTCCGCCCGCGCCAGCGGACGCCGGGCGGCGCTGATGCCCTACCTGATGGGCGGCTTCCCGGACCTCGATACCTCGCGCCGGATCGGGCTCGCGTACGCCGACTCGGGGGCCGACCTGGTCGAGTTGGGCGTCCCGTTCTCCGACCCGCTCGCCGACGGACCCGTGATCCACGCGGCCGGGACCGCGGCGCTCCGCGCGGGCGTCCGGCTCCACGACGTGCTCCTGGTCGGGCGCGCGATCGCCGAACGCGTGCCGGTCGTGGTCATGTGCTACGCGAACCTGATCCTCGCCCGCGGGCTCGAGCGCTTTGCCGACGCGCTGGTCGAGGCCGGCGCGAGCGGGTTGATCGTCCCCGACCTGCCGCTCGAGGAGGCGCCAGAGACACTACGGGCCTGCGACGAGCGCGGCCTCGCGCTCGTGCCGCTGGTCGCGCCGACCACGCCGGCCGACCGCCTGGCACGGATCGGCGCCCAGGCCCGGGGTTTCCTCTACACGGTGTCGCTCACCGGAACGACGGGCGAGCGCTCGGGTGTCGCTGACGGCTTGGCCGGTGTCGTGGCCCGCGCCGCGGCTTGCACCGCGGTCCCGGTGGCGGTCGGGTTCGGCATCTCGACGCCCGACCAGGCCGCGGCCGCCGCGGACGCAGGCGCCGACGGAGTGATCGTCGGCAGCCGGCTGGTGCGGGCCGCCGGCGAGGCCACTGATCCGGTTTCCGCCGTCGCCGCGGTCGTGCGCGAGCTGTCGTCGGGGCTGGCGACTCGCCACTGAGTTAGCATCCCTGCGGAGATGGGCTTGATCCTGACTGCCACCGCGGGCCTGTGCCTGTGGATCGTCCTTTGGTCGCTGAACATCAGCGGCCTCGACAGCATCCTGATCGGCATCGTGATGGTGCTGATCGCACTCGGCGTCCGACAACTGCTGCCGTTCCTGCCCGGCCGGCGGGAATAGCCGGGCCCGACCGTGCAAAGCCGGGTGCTCGCACGCGGACGGGCCGTCTGCGCCTGGGCTCTGCTTGTCGTCGGAGTCGCCGGGTGTACCTCGTCGGGGTCGGCGAACTCGAGCGTGACCGCCACGGGCAACGTTCTGAGGATCTACATCAGCGCGGCTCCCACCGATCAGCCGCAGGTGGCCCAGGACGTGCTCGACGCCGAGCAACTCGCCTTCAACCAGGGTCCCCACACGATCGGCAGATTCTTGATCCGCACGCGCACGGTGCGTGGCTCGACGATCTCCGAGCAGGCGCGGACCGTCATCCAGGACCAAAGCGCGGTCGCGTACCTGGGAGAGGTCGTGCCCGGGTCCTCGTACGCGTCGCTCGGGATCACGAACGCGCTCGACATCCTTCAGGTCAGCCCGACCGACACCGCGCTCGAGCTGACCCAGCCCACCCCCGCGGTGGCGAACGCTCCGGACGTGTACTACGAATCGCTGAGCACGTACGGGCGAACCTTCGCGCGGGTCGTGCCGACGAGCGGCGCCGAGGCCGAGGCCCAGGTCCACGAGATGCAGGCCCTCGGGGTCAGCAAGCTGTACGTGTCCTCGGACGGAAGTGAGTACGGGCGGACGATCGCGAACGCGGTCTCACACGACGCCGGCAACGGCATCACGTTGGTCAACAGCCAGGCCGCCGCGGACGGCGTGTTCTACGGCTCGGCGTCGCCCCGTGTCGCCGCGCGATTCTTCAACGGGGTCGCCGGTTCGAACCCGTCCGCGAAGCTGTTCGGACCCTCGGCGCTGGATGCGCCCGCGTTCGAGTCGACGCTGTCCTCCTCGGTGCGGAACCTGTACATCTCGCTGCCCGGCTTCCTGAAGGCGGACCTGAATCCGGCGGGCAGCGCGTTCGTGACGCAGTTCGAGTCCACCTTCGGCCACGCGCCGGCGGTGCAGGCGATCTTCGGCTACGAGGCGATGTCGGCGGTGCTGTCCGTGCTCAAGGAGGCCGGCACATCGGCCAACAACCGGACGACGGTCGTCCACGACTTCTTCTCGATCAAGAACCGCCCCTCGGTGCTCGGGACGTACTCGATCAACTCGAACGGGGACACGAGCATCGCCCCGTTCGTGTTCGGCCGCGTGCAGAGCGGCCAGCCCGTGGAATCCAAGTTGGTGCCCGCGCAGGGGTGAAGCTCGCAACGGCGCCGAAGCGGGGGGTGAGGTGGGCGGTCGTCGGGCTCGCGGCCGTCGTTGCGCTCATCGCCGTCGAAGGATGCGGCTCGAGCTCTGAGCAGACCCTGGCGGCAAACCGGATCCGCGGCCGGACGCTGACGATCTACGCGAGCGCCCCACTGCGCGGCCCCTCGACCGTCAGCGGCGAGGCGGTGATCAACGGAGCCGAGCTGGCGCTCGACCAGCGGCACAGCCGGATTGGCGAGTACCGGGTCACGCTCAAGGTCCTCGACGACGCCACGGTCGCCCGCGGCGGCTGGGACCCCGGGCAGACGACGATCAACGTGCGCGTGGCCGTGCTCGACCCGACCACGATCGGCTACGTCGGCGACTTCAACTCGGGCGCGAGCGCGATTTCGATACCTCCGCTCAACAGCGCCGGCATTCCGCAGGTGAGCCCCACGAGCAGCGCGGTCGGACTGACGTCGGCCACGCTCGGGGCCCAGCCGGGCGAGCCGTTGAAGTACTACCCCACCCGTATCCGGACGTTCGCCCGGGTGGTCCCGAACGACAGGATCCAGGCGATCGCGCAGGTCCGCGTCCAGCAGGAGATGGGCTGCACCGACACCTATGTGCTCACCGACGGCGAGGTCGACGGCTCCGACGCCGCGCGGAGCTTCGTGGTGGCCGCCCAGGCGGCGCATCTGCGTCTCGCCGGGCCCCAGACGTTCGTCCGCGACGCCACCAGCTACACGTCGCTCGCGGCGGGGATCGCGCACGTGGCGCCCGATTGCATCCTGATCGCCGCGGACACCGAGTCGGGAGCGGCGCTGCTCACCACCGACCTCGCCAAGGCGATGCCGACCGTCAAGATCTTCGGCTCGGCAGGGCTGGCCGAGAGCACGTTCGCCGATCCGGCGCAGGGCGGGATCCCGCTGTCGGTGGATCCACGCGTCGTGATCACCTCGCCGACGCTCGGCCTGAACGAATATCCGCCGTCCGCGCGCGCGTTCAACACCGCGTACGAGCGCCGATTCGGCCCGGCCGAGCCCGACGCGATCCTCGGCTACGAGGCGATGAGCCTGATGCTGAGCGCGATCGAGCGGGCCACCGACAAAGGCACCAAGGCGGCGGCGCGCTCGGCGGTGCGGGGCGCGATCTTCGACACCCGCGACCGCCACAGCGTTCTCGGTACGTACAGCATCGACGCCAATGGCGACACGTCACTCCGGCGCTACGGGGTGTGGGGAATCGTCCAGGGCCAGCTGACGTTTCGAGAGGCGATTGACGCCTGATTGGCGTTGCGTTAGGCCGGCAAGCGATCGCTTGGCGGGGTCCCGAGGCCGCGATTACATTCGCGGGCGCACCGGGCCACGGGACGCCCGGGTAACGACATAGAGGAAGTCGAATGAGGCTCGCCCGCAGCAAGGCGCTTGTCGCATGCCTTGCCGTTCTGGCCGCGGCCGCGCTGAGCGCGTGCGGCGGTAGCAGCGACAACAGGAGCGGCGGGGCGGCCGGCACGTCCGGTGCCGCGGGGAAGGTCGACATCTATTCGAGCCTCCCGCTCCGCGGCCCGTCCTCCGCCGAGGCAATCCAGCTCGAGAACGGGATCAAACTCGCGCTGGCCCAGGCCCACGACAAGGCGGGCCCGTTCACCGTCATGTACACGGCGCTCGACGATTCGACCGGGGTCGGCGGCTGGGACGCCACCGAGACCGCCGCGAACGCGCACGAGGCCGCGGCCGACCCGCGCGCCATCTATTACATCGGGGAGTTCGACGACGACGCCAGCGAGGTCTCGATGCCGATCCTGAACCAGGCCGGGATCGCGCAGGTCAGCCCCACGAACACATACGTCGGGCTCACCACGGACGAGCCCGGGAGCGCCACGGACGAGCCGAGCCGCTATTACCCGACCGACACCCGCACGTTTCTGCGGATCGTGCCGATCGACTCGGTCCAGACCGCGGCCGACCTGCTGGCGATGCACCAGGCGGGCTGCGCCAGGGTCGCGCTCGCCAGCGACGACGAGGCCTACGGCATGGGCATGGCGAAGCTGATCGAGTTGCAGAAGGGCTACTACGGGGTCAACATCGTCAGCGACACCGGATTCGACCCGTCGGCGCCGAGCTTCAGCTCGTATGCGGCGACGCTGAAACGCCTGCACGTCGACTGTTTCCTGCTCGCCGGCGTCGCCTCAAAGGGAGGGGTCGTGCTGACCAAGGACGTCCACGCCGCGCTGCCGAAGGCCAGGATCTTCGCCCCCCAGGACATGTGCACGAGCGCCTGGACGAATCCCCGGGACGGCGGGGTGCCCGCCGCGATCGACCGGCTGATCGAGTGCACCGAGGTGACCCAGAGCCTGACCGCGTACCCCGGCGGGAAGGCGTTCCTGGCGGCCTACCGGGCTCGCTACCCCGGGTCGAATCCGAGCCCGTACGCGATCCTCGGGTACGAGGCGATGAGGCTCGGGCTGAGCACGATCGCCGGCCTCGGCAACAACGGCGACAGCAAGTCGGCGGTCCTGAGCGCGCTGTTCGCCACGACCAACCGGCACTCGGTGCTCGGGACCTACAGCTTCAAGAAGGACGGCGACACGACGCTCAAGGCGATCGGGCTCTACAGGGTCGGCGCGAGCGGGAACCCGACGTTTCTGAAGACGATCACGCCGGCGCGGGTGTTGTAGGCGGGGGCGGGCGCGGGGCGGTTGTCGCGGGGCGGTTGTCGCGGGGCGGTTGTCGCGGGGCGTCAGGCGGCGTGGCGGCGGGGGCGGGTCGGGCGCGTGTCGCGCTTGACGACCAGCAGTCGCTGGTCGGCGGCCTCGAACAGCGCGGCCGCGGTCGTGCCGTCGTGCGGGAACACCGCCGCGCCGGCGCTCGCCCCGAGCACGTCCAGCCCGGCGGCGACGCGCGCCACGGCCGTCTCGACCCGCCCGGTGAGCCGCTCGGCGCCGGGGCCGTCGGTCTCCGGCGCGAGCACGCAGAACTCGTCCCCGCCCACGCGCGCGAGCGTGTCCTGATCGCGAATCACTTGACCGAGCGCTGCGGCGACGTCGCGCAGCAGATCGTCGCCGGCGGGGTGGCCGAAGCGGTCGTTGAGCAGCTTGAAGCCGTCGAGGTCGAGCATCAGGAGCGCGAAGCTGTGCCGGGTTCGCGCGTGGCGCGCGATCTCGTAATCGATCCGCTCGAGCAGCGACCGGCGATTCGCCACCCCGGTCAGCGGATCGCTCAAAGCCGAGGCCCGGAGCGCGTCCCGCTCGGCCTCGAGGCGGTTACGCACGCCGAGCAGCACGGCCACGCTCCCCGCCGGCACGAGCACGATCAGCGTGGTCGACGGGAGGGGGTGGAAGCCGGCGCGGGCCAGCGCCGCGCCGGCGGCCGCCGCCACGACCAGGCCGGCGCCGATCGCGCCACCGCGAGCGCTCCGGCACGTGGCGCCGGCAAGAAGCGCGGCCGGCACGCACAGCCAGACCGCCTGGCCGCCGCCGGCGATCGCCACCACGGCCGCCGTCGCCGCCGCGATCACCAGCACGCGGAGCGGCGCCCGGCGAGCGGCGCGTTCGGTCAGGGTGGCGGGGTGGGCGGCGCGCTTGGGCAGGGAGGCGCGGCGCGCCGCCTCACCAGCCAGGGACTCGCGCCGGGGACGTTCGGGCAGGGGTCGACGCTCGTGCCTGGATGCCACGACGCGCAGTGTCGCTGGCGGGTCGGACGTCAGGGTCCCCAGGCGCCGGCCGTGCCGGCGCGCGCCCATTCAGCGATCGTGCACAACTCGCCATATCCCCCGCCCCGGCCGCGCCATCGGTTACATAAGCGCCCCCGGGGCGCTTATGTAACCGTGGCCCGCGGACCAGGGGGACTCTGCTGCGTTATGCACCCCCCGAGCCGCGCTCACCCCGACCACGGACCGCGAACAGCCGGCGCCCTACCGCCCCGGCAGCGCCCCGAACTCCTCGGTCGACCCGAACCCGAGCTCGGCGCCGGCCTCGGCGGTCCCGCTGGCGCGCGCCTCGGCGGCGACGGCGGCGGCGACCGCCGGCGCGACATCGCGGTTGAACACGGACGGGATGATGTAGTCGTCGCGCAACTCGTCATCCCCGACTATCCCGGCGATCGCCTGCGCGGCGGTGGTCTTCATCGACTCGGTGATCCGGGTCGCGCGGACGTCCAGCGCTCCGCGGAACACGCCCGGGAAGCACAGCACGTTGTTGATCTGGTTCGGGTAGTCCGAGCGGCCGGTGGCGAGGATCCGGACGTACTGCAGGGCCTCCTCGGGCGCGACCTCGGGGTCCGGGTTGGCGAGCGCGAACACGATCGGGTCCGGGTTCATCCGCGCCAGCGCCGATGCCGGCATGACCCGCGCGCCGGACAGACCGATGAACAAATCTGCGCCCTCGAGAACGTCGACCACGCTCCCTGACCGGCGCTCCAGATTCGTCACTAACGCCACCGAGCGCTTGACCGCAGGCATCGAACCGTCAAGAAAATCTTCCCGCTCGACCGACACCGCGCCCCGCGAGTCGACCCCGATGATGTGTTGCGCCCCCGCCTCCAACAGGATGCGAGTCACGGCCACGCCGGCAGCGCCGAGACCGACCACAACGATCCGTAGATCGGGCAACGACCGCCCCGTCAGCCGCAGCGAATTCAACAAAGCCGCCAGCACGACGACGGCAGTCCCGTGCTGATCGTCATGGAACACCGGGATGTCGAGCGCCTCGATCAACCGCTCCTCGATCTCGAAGCACCGCGGGGCGGAGATGTCCTCGAGATTCACCCCGCCGAACCCGGGTGCGATGGCTCGCACCACGGTCACGATCTCGTCGACATCATGCGTGTCCAAAACCACCGGGAAGGCGTCCACCCCTCCGAATTCCTTGAACAGCATCGCCTTGCCCTCCATCACCGGCATCGCCGCCCGAGGGCCGATATCGCCCAACCCCAAGACGGCGGTCCCATCCGAGACGACCGCCACCGTGTTCCGCTTGATCGTGTACTGGAACGCCTTGTCTGGGTCCTCGTAGATCGCCCGGCACACCCGGGCGACGCCCGGCGTGTACGCCATCGACAGGTCGTCGCGGGTCCTCAGCGGGCTCTTGTTGCGGATCTCGATCTTGCCCCCGACGTGCAATAGGAAGGTCCGGTCGGTCGTGTCGAGCACGCGTGCCCCAGGAACCGCGTCCACCGCCGCCGTCAGCCGCGGCCAGTCGGACGCGTCGCCGGTCTCGACCGTGATGTCGCGGATCGTGTGCTCGCGCTCCACCTGCACCAGGTCGACCGCGCCGATCGTCCCGCCGGCCTCGCCGATCGCGCTCGCGACCCGCCCGAGCATCCCGGGCCGGTGCTCGATCTCGACCCGCAAAGTCAAGCTGTATTGGGCGCTTGGTGTAGTTGCCACTCCGCGAGATAGCCTGACATAAGTGGCGTCCACGCTGACCCCAGACGAGCTGTTCCTGATCGACGGCAACAGCCTCGCGTACCGCGCGTTCTTCGCGCTGCCCGAATCGATCGCGACCTCGACCGGCATGCCGACGAACGCGATCTTCGGGTTCGCGTCGATGCTGGTGAAGATCCTCACCGACTACGGGCCAAAGGCCACCGTCGTCGTCTGGGACGCGGGCGACACCGGGCGCAAGGAGGTCTACTCCGAGTACAAGGCACAAAGGCGGTCCCGCCCCGATCTGCTCAAGGAGCAGTGGCCCTACCTCGAGCCGCTGGTCGATGCGTTCGGCTACCGCAACCTCCGCGTCGAGGGCTTCGAGGCCGATGACGTGATCGCGTCGATCGTGGAGAAGGCCCGCACCGCCGACCCGCCCATCCCGACGATGGTCGTCACCGGCGACCGCGACGCGTACCAGCTGGTCGACGACGGCGTCGTGAAAATCATGACGACCTCGCGCGGGATCACCGACACGCGCGTGTACGACCGCGAGGGCGTGATCGACCGCTACGGGATCCCGCCCGAGCTGATCCCGGACTTCATCGGCCTGAAGGGCGACACCAGCGACAACATCCCCGGCGTCCCCGGGATCGGCGACAAGACCGCGGCCGAACTGCTCCAGAAATTCGGGACGCTGGAAAGCGTCCTTGACCACATCGACGACATCTCCGGCGCAAAGCGCAAGCAGAACCTGACCGAGCACGCCGACGACGCGCGCATGTCCAAGCAGCTCGCCACCGCCAAACGCGACATCGACGTCGAGCTCGACCTGCAGGCGTTCGCCACCACCGCTCCCGACCGCTCGAAGCTCCGGGACACGTTCCGCAGGTTCGAGCTGCGCGAGCCGCTGCGCCGGCTCGAGGAGGCGCTGGGCTCGGCCGACGCCGCCGCGCCCGCGCCCGAGGCCGAAGAAGCCCTCACGGCCCGCGTCCGCACCGCCAACGTGGCCGCCCTGAAGCGGGTTCCCGACAAGCCGGTGTCGATCGCCGTGAAGGCCCCCCAGGCGCCCGAGGGCGTCCTGTTCGCACCCGACCCCGAATGGCGCTTCGGCGTCTACGTCGATGGCTCCGCCGAGGTGCTCACGGGCGAGGCCAACCTCCCCGAATCCGTGGTGGAGGCGCTCGGGCGCCGGCCGATCACCGCGCACGACGCGAAATCGCTCGGTCAGGTCCCCGCAACCCTCGCGCACGACACGGAGGTCGCGGCCTACCTGCTCGAGCCCGCTCGCCGCGCCTACCCGTTCCGCGAGCTCACCGAGGAGCGCGGGTTCGGCACCGACGTCGAGGACGAGGCGGCCGCCGACGCACTCCTGCTGCACGCGCTCGCCGCCTGGCAGCGCGAGGAGATTCGCGGGCGCGGACTCACCGATCTGTTCGAGAACGTGGAGCTTCCGATCGTGCGCCTCCTGCGCGAGATGGAGCTGGCCGGCTCGAAGCTCGACACCGAGCGGCTCCAGGAGATCTCAGACCGGGTCAAGGCCGAGGCCGACGAGCTCGAGCGCGAGATCTTCGTCCTGTGCGGCGAGGAGTTCACGCTCGGCTCCCCCAAGCAGCTCGAGGAGGTCCTGTTCGGCAAGCTGGGCCTGTCGCGCAAGCGGCGCGGCAAGACCGGCTACTCGACCGACGCGCGCGTGCTCCAATCGATCCGGCACGAGCACGATGTGATTCCGAAGATCGAGCGCTGGCGCGAGCTGACCAAGCTGGCGCAGACCTACCTCGATGCGCTGCCGCTGCTGATCGCGCAGGACGGGCGCATCCACACCACGTTCAACCAGACGGCGGCGACCACGGGCCGGTTGTCCTCCAACAACCCGAATCTGCAGAACATCCCGATCCGGACGCCGCTGGGGCGGGAGATCCGCGCCTGCTTCGTCGCCGAGGCCGGCGACCTGCTCGTATCCGCCGACTACTCGCAGGTCGAGCTCCGCCTCCTCGCCCACATCGCCGGCGAGGACGCGCTAAAGGAAATCTTCCGAAAGGGCGAAGATGTACACACGGCAACCGCATGCCGGGTGTTCGGGGTGACCCCGGAGCAGATCGATCCCGGGATGCGGTCGAAGGCGAAGATGATCAACTACGGCATCGTCTACGGACTGTCCGCCTGGGGGATGGCGGACCGGCTTGACATTCCCCAGGAGGAGGCGGACGAGTTCATCCAGCGCTACCTGGCCGGCTTCCCGGCGGTGGCGAAGTGGATCGAGGACACGATCACCCAGGGGACCGAGCACGGCTACGTCTCGACTTTGTTCGGCCGGCGCCGGCAGGTGCCCGAGCTTCGCGCGCGTCGCTGGGAGCTGCGCAAGCAGGGCGAGCGGTTCGCCGTGAACATGGTGATCCAGGGGACCGCGGCCGACATCATGAAGGTCGCGATGGTCCGCTGTGACCAGGCGCTCAAGGGCGCCGAGCTGCGCTCGCGCATGATCCTCCAGATCCACGACGAGCTGCTGTTCGAAGGGCCCGCCGACGAGGCGGAGGAGGTCAGGCGCATCGCCACAGAGCAGATGGAAGGAGCGTTCGAGATGGATCCGCCGCTCGCCGTCGAGGCCGGGGTCGGCCACGACTGGCTGGCGGCGAAGTGAACGCACGGGCGATCGTCGTCACGGTCGCCGCGATGCTCGCCGCCGCGCTCGGAGCCGCGGTCGTTTCGGCGGCGGCGCTGCCGGCCGTCGCGCAGGCGAAGTTCATCGGCGGCCTCATCCCCGATGGACCCGCCGGCGCGAACCCCCACACCGTGGGCCTCCCGGGGCTGTCGGCCGACCTTCCGTACGGCGGCGGTCGCGTGCTCCACTCCAATCGCACGCACCCGATCTTCTGGGAGCCGGCGGGCTCCGGGCTCACGTTCGATCCCGGCTACGAGTCGCTCATCGACACGTTCCTGACGGACGTCGCCGCCGACAGCCACAAGACGACCAACACGTTCAGCCTGACCGGCCAGTACCACGACTCGAAAGGACCGGCGGCGTACGACTCGACCTACGGCGGCGCGATCGTCGACACCGACCCGCTGCCGCCGAGCGGCTGCACGGAGCCGGGCCTGACCGGTCCGGGGTGGAGCGTGTGCCTGACCGACGACCAGCTCGAGACCGAGATCGAGCACGTGGTCTCGGCCGACGCCCTGCCGACAACCGGCGGCAACGTCTACTTCATGATTACGCCCAGCGGCTTTGGCAGCTGCACGGGCGGGGGTCCGTCGAGCTGCGCGCTAGGGGGTAGCGCCAACGGCTACTGCGGTTATCACTCAGAGACCCCGAACCGGATCCTGTACGCGGTCATCCCGTACAACGCCGTCCTTCCGCACTGCCGGTCGGACGACCCGCGGCCGAATGGGAGCACGGCCGATCCAGCGCTGTCGACGATCAGCCACGAGCTGAACGAGACGATCACCGACCCGGACGGCAATGCCTGGGTCGACTCCGAGGGCGACGAGGCGGCGGACTTGTGCCTGACCTCGTTCGGCCCGAGCATCGGTGGGCAGGGCGACGCGGCGTGGAACGAGTCGATCAACGGCGGTCACTTCTACCTGCAGGAGCTGTGGAGCAACGCCAGTGACGCTTGTGAGCCGCGCGCCGAGCCGGACTCGCTCTCATTCGATGGGGTCCACGAGCCCGGCCATGACCGCGTGTTGGCACTCACGGCTCACGGCTCCGATCCTCAGGGAAGGCTCGTGTCGTTCAACTGGAGCTTCGGCGACGGGCAGAACGGACTCGGACGCCACGTGTCCCACATGTACGCGGTCCCCGGGGCGTATCGGGTCAGGCTGCGCGCCACCGACAACTGGGGCAACTGGGCCTTCTTCGCGCGCACGATCCACTTCAAGGCCCGCGCCGCCGCCCCTTAAGACCACTAAGCCGGGACGCGGACCTGCAGCGCTAAGCCGGGACGCAGGCCTGCAGCGCTAAGCCGGGACGCGGACCTGCAGCGGCGTCCGACGCCGACCGGCCGCGACAAAGCGGGGGTGCGCGATCTCCAGATAGTGGCCGAACGCCCAATCGAGGAAGCGTCGGGCCTCCATCGCTTGCAGCGCCCCGGCCAGCAACCGCGGGGCCACGCGCGGGACCGCGCGCTGGCACCACAGCATCCACGCGAACGCGCGCGCGTGCGAAGCGCTGAACCGCGAGTAGCTCGACAGCGCATCCGCCACCGAGCGTCGCCCATCGAGAACCTCCGAGAGCTCGCGACCGACCGCCAGCCCGAAGTACAGGGCGGTACGGATCCCCTCGGCCGTCAGGGGCAGGCAGTGGCCCGCTGAGTCCCCGACGAAGAACACGCCGTCCTCGGTGGCGTTCCGCAGCGCGTGCGGGATCCAGTTGCCCTGGTAGCGCACCGACTCGGCGGAGAGGTCAGTGGCGAGCCGCTCCGTCGGTTCGCGGACGTGAAAGCGCGGGTCGAAGGAGCCGACGCCGATCCGGACCTCACCGCCCGCCGGAAAGCTCCAGCCGTAGCCGGCGGGCACGTACGAGCGGTCGATCCAGATCTCCATCTCGCCCCCCGAGCCATTCGGGTGAACCTCGAGGCCCCGGGAGAGCAGGGCATCCGGGGGTTGGATATTCAATCCCGCGCCGAGCACCCGCCGCCAGCCGAGCGCGTCGACGATCACGCCGGCGCGGATGTCGCCGCGGTCGGTGTGGACGACCCGGCCGGTTCGGCCGTCGACCTTGGCGGTCTCGAACGTGAACGCCCCCTGGTCGGCGAGCAGGTCGCACAGGGCCCGGTAATCGAACGTCGAGAACGTCCACGGAAGCCGGTACCGGGCGGTCGTGTGCGGGGTGTGGACGACGAGTTCGCCGAACGTCTGCTGCAACGAGCTCTGCAGCTCGAGCGCCTCGAGCCAGCCGGTCGGAATCCCGCACGCGGAGGTTTGTCGCTCGCCGATCTCATAGCGATCGATCAGCACCACGTCGGCGCCGCTACCGGCCAGTTCGCGCGCCACCGCCAGGCCCGCGAAGCTCGCGCCGCAGACCAACACATCGCAGTCTCGCTCGAGAGGCGTCCTCTCGATGCCCCGCTTGGTCGCTCTTCGTGGCACTGCGAGCGGATGATAGGGGCGCGCCTGAGCGCGCTCCTATAGCGATCTGTGGCTATCCTCCGAGTCACGCATGTCTACCATTACAACGCTGAACCCCGCCGCTGATCAATCAAACGCGAAGGTCGTCGAAGGCTCCGACGGCCTCCTGCTCGAGATCGACGGCCAGATCGTTCCCAATTACGACGCCACCGTCCACCCGTTCCAGGAGGGCGACGTCGTCACCGGCCACGTCGTCCGCATCGACAACGACGAGGTGCTCGTCGACATCGGCTACAAGTCCGAAGGGGTCATCCCGTCGACCGAGCTCTCGATTCGCAAGTCGGTCGATCCGAGCGATGAGGTGTCCCTCGGCGAAGAGGTCGACGCCCTCGTTCTGACCAAGGAGGACCAGGACGGCCGACTGATCCTTTCGAAGAAGCGCGCCCGATTCGAGAAGGCCTGGCGCCGGATCGAGGCCGCCGCCGAGTCCGGCGAACCCGTCGAGGGCGCCGTGATCGAAGTCGTCAAGGGCGGACTGATCATCGACCTGGGCGTCCGCGGCTTCCTGCCCGCGTCGCTCGTCGACATCCGCCGCGTACCGAACCTCGACGAGTACATGGGCGAGACGATCGAGTGCAAGGTGATCGAGCTCAACCGCTCGCGCAACAACGTCGTCCTGTCCCGCCGCGCGGTGCTCGAGGAGCAGCGCAAGGAGGATCGCGAACGCATCCTCGACCGCCTGCAGCCGGGCCAGGTCGTGGAGGGCACGATCTCGAACATTGTCGATTTCGGTGCCTTTGTCGACCTCGATGGGATCGATGGACTGATCCACATCTCCGAACTTTCGTGGTCGCACGTCAACCATCCCTCCGAGATCCTCAACATCGGCGACAAGGTGACGGTCAAGGTGCTCGACATCGACCGCCAGCGCCAACGGATCTCGCTCGGGCTCAAGCAGACCCAGGAGGACCCGTGGCAGCGGGTCGTCGACACCTACAACGTCGGCGACGAGCTCGAGGGCACGGTCACCAAGGTGGTCACGTTCGGCGCGTTCGTCGAGATCCTCGACGGCGTCGAGGGCCTGG
This sequence comes from uncultured Solirubrobacterales bacterium, assembly GCA_963770615.1. Taxonomy (GTDB): domain Bacteria; phylum Actinomycetota; class Thermoleophilia; order Solirubrobacterales; family Solirubrobacteraceae; genus Palsa-465. The sequence continues at coordinate 362,506 of CAVYQJ010000005.1, forward strand.
TGCACATCTCCGAGCTCGCCCAGCACCACGTCGAGAACCCGCGGGAGATCATCCAGCCAGGCGATCCGGTCCGAGTCAAGATCCTCGAGATCGACTCCGAGCGCCGGCGGCTGTCGCTGTCGATCAAGCGGGTCGAGGGCCAGGTGCTGCCGGTCCGGCCGATCACCGCCCCGACCGACGGTGACGCCGGCGATTTCGACGACATGCCCGAGCTGGGCTTGTCCGAGGACGTATTCGCGGGCGCCGATGCCGACCTCGATGGCGAGCTGGCGGCCGAGCCCTTCGAGGACGGCGCTGCGGCGGAGGACTATGAAGCGCCCGCCGCCGAAGCTGAAGCGCCCGACGCCGAAGCAGAGGTAGGGAGCGTCGACGACGAGCCCGACGCCGGACCGGACGCCTGAGCGCCCGGTCCCGTTCATAGGGCTGACCGGCGGGATCGGCGCCGGCAAGTCGACCGCGCTCGGCGCGCTCGAGCGGGCGGGCGCGGCGGTGCTGTCGACCGATCGAATCGTGCACGACCTCTACGGCGAGGATGACGTGATCGCGTCCGTGACCCGGCGGTTCGGGGCCGCGGTGGCGCCGGGCGGAGTCATCGACCGCGGCGCGCTCGCCAGGCGTGCGTTCGCGACGGCGGAGGACCGGGAATGGCTCGAGGGGCTGCTGTGGCCGCGGGTGGGAGCGCGCATGACCGAATGGCGGGCGACGCTCGAGCAGGCCTCCGATCCACCGATCGCGGCCGTCGTCGAGGTGCCGCTGCTGTTCGAGTCGGGCATGGACGGCGCGTTCGACGCCACGATCGCCGTCATCGCCGGCGAGGAGGTGCGCGCCTCTCGGGCCGCGGGACGAGGCCACGAGGCGCTCGCGGAGCGGTCTGCACGCCAGCTCTCGCAACAGGAAAAAGCGCATCGTGCGACGTACGTGGTCGTTAACGACGGTACGGTCCCCGACTTGGAGTCGAAGTTGTCGGCGCTGCTTGAGATGCTGCACACGTGAGTCCGTCCGCGGTGACAACCGCCCGGCGCGAGCGCGCCCGGGGAACCGCGGCCGCGCGCCGGCGGGCGGCGGCGCGGCGCCGCAACCGCCTGGTCGCCGCCGTGTGCGTCGTCGTCGTCGTGCTGGGCGCCCTGCTGCTGTGCTGCTGCCGCTCGTGCAGAAGACCGTCAACGAGTTCGGCCTGCCGCTCACGAACGCCGATGTGATCCGCCAGCAGGCGGCGGAGAAGCACATCGACCCGGCGCTGATCGCCGGGGTGATCTACGCCGAGACGAAGTTCGACCCGCGAAGCTCGGCCGCGGGCGCGCTTGGCCTGATGCAGGTGATGCCGCAGACCGCCTTGTTCCTGGCTCACCGCTCGGGCGCCACCACGTTCACGATCGCGGACCTGGGGACGCCGGGGGTCAACATCGCGTACGGCAGCTACTACCTGCGCTACCTGCTGGACGAGTACCACGGGAACGTCACCGATGCGCTCGCGGCGTATAACGGCGGCGAGTCGAACGTCGACCGCTGGATCGCCGAAGCACGCGCGCACGGGCACGCGTTGGCCGTCGACGAGATCCCCTTCCCCGAGACCCGGGCGTACGTCGGGCGGGTGCTGTCGGCGGAGCGCGAGTACCGCGAGAAGTACGCCTCCCAGCTGTACGGATAGCCGGGCGCCGCGCCGAGTAATGCGGACCGTTTCTGGCACCGGCCACCGCTACGCTAGAACGCGGTGCCCAAGTTTGAACTAGACGCCGGCTACAGCCCGACCGCCGATCAGCCTGCCGCGATCGAGTCGCTGGCGCAGGGGATCAACGCCGGCGAGCGGGCCTTGACGCTGCTCGGCGCGACCGGGACGGGCAAGACGATGACGATGGCGGCGACGATCGAGGCCGTGCAGAAGCCGGCGCTCGTGATCGCGCACAACAAGACGCTCGCGGCGCAGCTGTGCAACGAGTTCCGCACGTACTTCCCTCGCAACGCGGTCGAGTACTTCGTCTCGTACTACGACTACTACCAGCCCGAGGCGTACGTCCCGAGCAAGGATCTGTACATCGAGAAGGACTCGGCGATCAACCAGGAGATCGACCGGCTGCGCCATTCCGCCACCGCGGCGTTGTTCGCCCGCCGCGACGTGCTGATCGTCGCGAGCGTGTCCTGCATCTACGGCCTGGGTTCGCCCGAGGTGTACGACGAGAACCTGCAGACGCTGGCCAAGGGGGAGATGATCGACCGCGATGGGCTGCTACGGAAGCTCGTCTCGATCCAGTACACGCGGAACGACACGGCGTTGGCGCGCGGGACGTTCCGGGTGCGCGGCGAGACGCTCGAGATCTTCCCCGCGTACGCCGAGACCGCGTTCCGGATCGTGATGTTCGGCGACGAGGTCGAGCACCTCCAGCACTTCGACCCGCTGACCGGCGAGCTGATCGAGGACGACCTCGAGCACGTCGGGATCTGGCCGGCCTCGCACTACAACGTCCGCGAGGGCATGATCGAGGACGCGGTCGCCGAGATCGGGCGCGAGCTGAACGAGCGGTGCGCCGAGCTCGAGGCCGAGGGCAAGCTGCTCGAATCCCACCGCCTGCGCCAGCGCACGCAGTACGACATGGAAATGCTCCGCGAGCTCGGGTTCTGCTCGGGGATCGAGAACTACTCGCGGATCCTCGACGGCCGCAACCCCGGCGACCGGCCGTACTGCCTGCTCGACTACTTCCCAGACGACTTCGTCTGCTTCATCGACGAGTCCCACCAGACCGTTCCGCAGATCGGCGGTATGTCCGAGGGCGACCGCTCGCGCAAGCAGACGCTGGTCGACTACGGGTTCAGGCTGCCGAGCGCGATCGACAACCGCCCGCAGACGTTCCAGGAGTTCCTGTCGGTCACTCCGCAGATGGTGTTCGTGTCGGCGACACCGGGCGACTACGAGCGGCGGAACTCGCCCCGAATCGTCGAGCAGATCGTCCGTCCGACCGGCATCGTCGACCCCGAGGTCGAGGTCCGCGAGACGCGCAACCAGATCGACGACCTGATGAACGAGATCCGCGAGCGGGTCGACCGCGACGAGCGCACGCTCGTGACCACGCTGACCAAGAAGATGTCCGAGGACCTGACCGACTACCTGCTGGAGATGGGGTTCCGGGTCCGCTACCTGCACTCGGAGATCGACACGCTCGAGCGGATCCAGATCATCCGCCAGCTGCGGCTGGGCGAGTTCGACGTTCTGGTTGGGGTCAATCTGCTGCGCGAGGGCCTCGACCTTCCGGAGGTGTCGCTGGTCGGGATCCTCGACGCGGACAAGGAGGGCTTCCTGCGCGGGGCGACCTCGCTGATCCAGACGATCGGCCGCGCGGCCCGAAACGTCGACGGCAAGGTGCTGATGTACGCCGACAAGGAGACGGCGGCGATGCGGGCGGCAATCGGCGAGACCGACCGCCGGCGTGAGATCCAGGTCAAGTACAACGAGGACCACGGGATCACGCCCGAGACGATCGTCAAGGGAATCTCGGACATCGCCGAGTTCCTGATGTCCGAGTCCAAGGTGCCGCGCTCGCGCCGCCGGCGCAAGCGGGACGCCGAGGCGATGCCGCCGGCCGAGCTCGAGAAGACGATCATCGAGCTCGAGGAGGAGATGCTCGCGGCGGCCGAGGAGCTCCGGTTCGAGTACGCCGCCAAGTTGCGCGACGAGATCCGCGACCTCAAACGCCAGCTGGATCAGGCCATCGCCGAGGGATACGCGCCGGCAGGCTGACGGCCGGGTCCCGCTGGGGTTCGGACGCCTCCTGGTTCGCTAGGCTGCGGTCGCTTCTCCCATCCCGAGACGGAGGTAGTTCCAGTGGCGCTGGACCGACAGAGCATCGAGAAGAAGGACTTCCCCATCGGGCGCCGGGGCTACGACCCGGAGGCCGTTGACTCCCATTTGCACGCGCTCGCCGAGGAGATCGACGAGCTCAAGCGGTCCTCCCGGCGCCGCAGCGAATCCCTTGCCGCCGCGGCCAGCGAGCAGGTCCGGTCGATCGTCGAGGCAGCCGAGACGAGCGCCGCCGACATCCAGCGCCAGGCCGAGGACGAAGCGCGCGAGATCCGCGCCGAGGCCAGCACCGAGGCCGACGCCACACGCGAGCACGCGACTTCCGAGGCGCGCGACTACGTCGGCCGGGTGTCCGAGTCGACGTCCGGGATGCTCGAGCGGATCGACGCGATGGAGAGCGAGCTGGCCGCTCTGATCGAGTCGCTCCGAACGGGCTCGAACCGCCTGAACGCCGATCTACAGCTGCTCGAGGGCAACCTGACCGCGGTCAAGAACGCGGTCGTGCCGCGGCCGCAGTTCGAGCCCGAGCAGCCGGTGGCGCGGCGCCCGGACCCGGAGCCGGCGCCGGCCCCGGCGCCCGTGCCTGAACCGTTCGAGGAAGTGGTCGAGGTCACGGGCGCCGCCGCAGGAGAGGTCATCGTCGAGGCTCCCTCCGACCCCGCGCCGGCCGCGGCGCGGACGAACGGTGGCGACGATGACGGCGCCCGCCTGATCGCGCTCAACATGGCGCTGAACGGCACCCCGCGCGAGGAGACCGACCGCTACCTGGCCCAGAACTTCAAGCTCACCGACCGGCGGGGGCTGCTCGACGAGGTGTATTCGTCAGTCGAAGGCTGATTTGGGCCGCTTCGCGGCGTCCTCCGGATGGAATTGCGGCAGGCCCGGCAGGCGAGGCAAGGATGCCGAGCGGGCCGTCGCCGCAATGCCGTTCCGCCGGGCGTCCGTGCCCGGCGGGGTGGTCGCGAACCCCCTGGTCCGGCGGCTAGCGGACTCCGGGCGGATAACGGCGGGCGCCTGAGGTGGGTGTGGTCGGTCTCCCGGGGCGGTGCCGCGGCGCCCGGGGGATAACGGCGGGCGCCTGAGGGTGGGTGCTGGTCGTCCCGGGGACGGGTCGCGCGGCGGCGGGCATGCATAGCTCGACAATCGGAGCCGATCCGGCGAGGCCGTGCCGTGCTACGCATGTATGGCACGCGTAGCACGGCACGGCTCGGGACGAGCGCGTCGATTGTCGAGCTATGCATGATCCGCGAGCCGCCGCGCGCCGGCGACCCGCCCCCAACCCACTCCGGGTGCCCGCCGTTTAAGACCCAACCCGCCCCACGACCGCCGAAGGGGGGTGCAGTGGTCCCCCGAGGCGGTGCAGCTGCATCCCGCGGATCAACGGCGGGCACCTGAGGGGGGTGCGGTGATCCCCCGGGGCCGCTTTCTGACCCGCGACATGCCTGACGCGGCATTTCGTGCTCGCCGGCGAGGCCGTGGCCTCTCGCGCATGCCCCAGATGCCTGACGGGCCACGGCCCGCGCGATCGAGCTCGATTGGCGCGTCACGCATGCTCCGGACCCCGCGGCGGCTCCCCGCGGGAACGCCACACCCACCTCCAGGTGCCCGCAGTTAAAAACCCAACCCGCCCCAGGACCGCCATGGATCAGCGACCCCACCCGCGCGGCACGGATGTCGCGCCTGAGCGGGCCGGCGTACTGCTGCGGACCGGACCTGACCGGGTTTTTCGCAAACAGCGGGCCTTGGGCCAGGGGAACGTCTGTTCGGTCGATTAGACTCGGTTATGTGGACAAACTTGTCGTCTCGGGAGCCCGGGAACACAACCTCAAAGACGTAACGGTCGAGATCCCGCGGGACGCGCTGACCGTGATCACGGGCCTGTCGGGCTCGGGAAAGTCGTCGCTCGCATTCGACACGATCTACGCCGAGGGGCAGCGCCGGTACGTGGAGTCGCTGTCGGCGTACGCCCGCCAGTTCCTCGGGCAGATGGACAAGCCCGACGTCGACTCGATCGAGGGACTTTCGCCGGCGATCTCGATTGACCAGAAGACGACCTCGCGCAACCCGCGGTCGACGGTCGGGACGGTCACCGAGATCTACGACTACCTGCGCCTGCTGTGGGCCCGGATCGGCCATCCCCACTGCCACATCTGCGGGCGGCCGATCAGCGGACAGTCGGCCGAGCAGATCATCGACCAGGTGATGGAGCTGCCCGACGGCACCCGGTTCATGGTGCTGGCGCCGATCGTCCGGGGGCGCAAGGGGGAGTACGGAAAGCAGCTCGAGGAGCTGCGAGCCGAGGGCTTCACCCGGGCCAAGATCGACGGCGAGCTCCGGCGGCTCGACGAGGAGATCGCGCTCGACAAGAAGTTCAAGCACAACATCGCCGTCGTGGTCGACCGGCTGGTGATGAAGGGCGAGCTTCGCAAGCGGCTGGCCGACTCCGTGGAGACCGCGGTTTCGCTGGCCGACGGGCTGGTGGAGATCGAGCTGGTCGATTCCGGGGAGGTTCAGACCTATTCGGAAAAGTTCGCGTGCCCGGTCCACGGTCCGAGCCTGGTCGAGCTCGAGCCCCGCATCTTCAGCTTCAACTCGCCGCACGGGGCGTGTCTGCGGTGCACGGGACTCGGGTCGCAGATGGAGATCGACCCTGAGCTGGTCGTGCCTGACCCAACGCTGTCGATCGGCGAGGGCGCGATCGCGCCGTGGGCGCAGAGCGCGTCCGACTACTACGACCAGCTGATCCAGGCGATCGCCGAGCGCTACGAGGTCGATCTCGACACGGCGTGGCAGGACCTGCCCGAGCAGTCGCGTGACTTCTTCCTGTACGGGACCAACGGCGACCGTGTGCAGGTCACGTACCGCAACCGGTTCGGGCGCCGGCGGTCGTACGGCGCGACGTTCGACGGGATCCTGCCCAACCTCGAGCGGCGCTACCGCGAGACCGAGTCCGAGCTCGCGCGCGAGAAGATCGAGGAGTACATGACGCTCCGACCGTGCCCGGACTGCAAGGGCGCACGGCTCCGGCCCGAGTCGCGGGCGGTGCTGATCGGGGACACGGCGATTCACGAGTTCACCGCGCTGTCGGCGCGCCGCGCACTCGAGTGGGTCGACCAACTCGAGCTCTCAGAGCACGACCATCGGATCTCGCGGCTGGTTCTGCGTGAGATCTCCGAGCGCCTGCGGTTCCTCGACAACGTCGGCGTCGGGTACCTGTCGATGAACCGAGCGGCGTCGACCCTGTCGGGCGGCGAGGCCCAACGGATCCGCCTGGCCACTCAGATCGGCTCCTCGCTGGTCGGCGTGCTGTACATCCTCGACGAGCCGTCGATCGGTCTGCACCAGCGCGACAACAGCAAGCTGATCGTGACCCTCGAGCGGCTGCGGGACCTCGGGAACACGGTGCTCGTGGTCGAGCACGACGAGGGCACGATGCGAGCCGCGGACCACCTCGTCGACATGGGTCCAGGCGCCGGCGAGCATGGCGGGCACGTCGTCGCCCAGGGCACGGCCGAGGAGGTCGCCAAGGTCCCGGAGTCGCTCACCGGTCAGTTCCTGGCCGGGACGAGAACGATCGAGGTCCCGCGCCGGCGGCGGAAGCCGAGCGGGCGGGTGATGATCGAGGGCGCCTCGGAGCACAACCTCCAGGACATCGACGTCAGCATTCCGCTCGGAGTCCTGTGCTGCGTGACCGGCGTGTCGGGGTCGGGCAAGTCGACGCTCGTCAACGAGGTGCTCTACAAGGCGGTCGCCAACCGGCTGCACAAGACGCGGCAGCGCGCGGGCGCGCACAAGCGGATCACCGGGCTCGAGCAACTCGACAAGATCATCTCGGTCGACCAGTCGCCGATCGGGCGCACGCCGCGGTCCAACCCGGCCACCTACATCGGGCTGTTCGACCAGATTCGCGAGCTGTTCTCGAAGACGCAGGAGGCTCGTGCGCGGGGCTACAAGCCCGGTCGGTTCTCGTTCAACGTCAAGGGCGGCCGGTGCGAGGTGTGCCGCGGCGATGGGCAGATCAAGATCGAGATGCACTTCCTCCCCGACGTGTACGTGCCGTGCGAGCAGTGCCACGGCAAGCGCTACAACCGCGAGACGCTCGACGTGCGCTTCAAGGGCAAGACGATCGCCGATGTGCTCGAGATGCCGATCGCCGAGGCGCTCGAGTTCTTCGCCCACATCCCCAAGATCCGCCGGCGCGTCGAGGCGCTCAACGACGTCGGACTCGGGTACATGCGGCTCGGCCAGCCGGCGACGACGCTGTCGGGGGGCGAGGCACAGCGGGTCAAGCTGGCCGCCGAGCTGTCCAAGGTCGCCACCGGGCAGACTCTCTACATCCTCGACGAGCCCACCACCGGGCTTCACTTCGCTGACATCCAGCGGCTGCTCGAGGTGCTCGAGCGACTGGTCGACGCCGGCAACACCGTGGTCGTGATCGAGCACAACCTCGACGTGATCAAGATCGCCGACCAGATCATCGACCTCGGACCAGAGGGCGGGGAGGAGGGCGGCCAGGTGATCGCCACCGGGACGCCCGAGAAGGTCGCATCGGTGGCGGAGTCGTACACCGGCGCGTACCTCGCCGAGGTCCTGCCGGTCCGCGCGTCGCGGGGGGCCAACGGCGCGGCCAAGAAGACGCCGGCGGGGTCGAATGGCGCGGCCAAGAAGGCGCCGGCGGGGTCGGATGGCGCGGCCAAGAAGACGCCGGCGGGGTCGAACGGCGCGGCCAAGAAGACTGCGTCGGCCGGGAACGGCGCGACGAACAAAGCGCCGTCATCGGGTAACGGCACGGCGAAGAAGGCGTCGTCCGCTGCCAACGGCATCAGCGCGGCGAACGGCGCCGGCGAGAAGCAGCCGCCGGCGCGGCGTCGCGCGAAGGCCACCGCGGGCTGATCGGCCCCAGTTGACGGACCCCGACCCGCCGGCCGTCGACGCTGCCGCGCTAAAGCTGTGGCTGCAGAAGTGGCGCTGGTACGAGCGCAACTCGCTCCCGTGGAACCGCGCCCGGATCCACTGGGAGTTCATGCGGCGCCGGGCGTTCGTCCGCTGGCCCGTCCACGGCAACGTGCTCGAGGCGCTGCTCGAGGGCCGGCTCGAGATCGGGGAGCACACGCTGCTCGAGCCCGGCGTGTGGATCACCGCGCCCGCGCCGGCGCGCGTCCGGATCGGGTCGGGGACGTTCCTGAACCTGGGCGTGATGGTGGCGGCGGCCGAACTCGTCGAGATCGGCGATCACTGCATGTTCGCCAACGGCTGCTTCATCACCGATTCCGCGCACCGCTTCGATGACCCGATCAAGCCGGTGACTTGGCAAGGCTTTACCACCAAGGGCCCGACCCGGATCGGGAACAACGTCTGGTGCGGCGCGAACGTCGTCGTGACCAGCGGGGTGACGATCGGCGACCGCTGCGTGATCGGCGCCAACTCCGTCGTCACCACCGACATCCCCGCGTTCTCGATCGCGGCGGGAGCGCCGGCGCGGGTGATGCGCACGATCACCTACGAGTAGCGGCGGTCCATCGGTGCCCCCTCCTGCGCCCCGCGCGAGGTGTCGCTGGCGCGCGCTGGTCGCGCTTCACGCGAGGGGCGCCCGAGGCGGCACCGAGGCCCGCCCAGCGCGAGCGGTGAGCGTCACGCGTCGCGACCACGGAACGCTACGCGACGTAGTGCCAGCGGTTCCGATTGAGGCGTTGGGTGCCCGGGTCGGCGGCACTCGCGCCCGACCCCGCGGGCCTGCGGCACGCGCTAAACGGCGCACGTGCCGCAGACACGGGTACCCAGTGCCTCAGTTAGACGGAATCCCGCTTGTCGGAGGTGCCGGCGGGGTTCCTGTATAGGTAGTGATCGCGCTGCCCGCGGTCGGCTGGGTGATCAGCACCGATCCGAACGGGTTGATGGCGGTGCCCGCGACCTTTGCCATCTGCACGCCAGAGTAGCCGCCGTGCTCGGTCTTCGTGTAGCGGAACGGCGTGAGGCCCGGCCCAGTCCAGGAGCCGCCTTCGTTGTCGACCGCGTTGACCAGGCCCTGGCGGGTGAGGTCCTTGCCGGCCGCCACGAGCGCCTGCACCAGCGTGTAGGCATTCGCCATCCCGTACTCGACGTTACCGTCCCACGGAGCGCTCGGGTCGTACTGCGTCTTGATCTTCTTGAACAACTGGATCCACGGGTTCGTCGTGTCGCTGAAGGACGGCAGGTAGCCGTCGGTGATCGCGCCGTCGATCAAGGCGTCACCTGAGGCCTTGCCCTTGGAGATCGAACTGAGCAGGTCGCCCACCGTGTGCGGGTCGATGCCCACGTTGGAGACCACCAGCTGCGGTTTGTAGCCGAGCGTGAATGACGTCAGCTGGGCGATGGCGGTATAGATCGGCACGGTGAAGTCGACCATCACCTTCGCGCCCGAGGACTTGATCGAGGTGACCTGTGGCGCGAGCGTCGTGGTGCCCGACTGGTAGGGCTGCTTGGACACGATGTCCGAAGCGGGAACCTCGTCCTCGATGCCGGCCAGGCCGCCCTGGCCGAAGTCGTCGTCCTGATAGAGCACCGCGACCTTCTGGCCGGCGAAGTGCTGCTTGATGTACTGGCCGAGGATCTTGCCCTCGATCGTGTAGTTCGGCTGCCAACCGAAGGTGTACGGCTGGGTCGTGCCGTCATCCCAGCACGGGCACCCGGAGGCGACGAACAAGTCGGGAACCTTCGACGCGTTGAGGAACCCGACGACCTTGGTGTGGGTCGGCGTGCCCAGGCCTTCAAAGATCCCGAACACGTTGCTCTGGAGGACCAACTGGTGGACGACGTTGACCGTCAGCGTTGGGTTGTAGGCGTCGTCCTTGATGATCAGGTGGATCTGGCGCCCGTACACTCCGCCGTGGGCGTTGACGTAATCGAAGAACGCCTGCGATGCGGGCGCGATCTCGCTGTATCCCGGCGCGGCCGGTCCCGTCAGCGGCTGGTGCGTTCCGAACGTGATCGACGTGGCGGTCACTCCGGGGGCGGTGGCGCCGCCGTTGCCGCTGCCGCTGCTACTGGTGCTGCTGGTGGTGGCGCTGCTGGCGCCACTGCTGCTGGTAGCGCTGCTCTTGCTCGACGACGAGCCGCAGCCGGCCGCAATCAGCGCGACCGCGGCGATGACTCCCACGCACGCCAGCGATTTGGTGCCGCGAAAGCTCATACCTCTCCTCCTCCACATGGTGGACCAGCTGGTACCGGCACGTACTTCGACGCGCCGAATGTAATTAAATACGTTTTCCCTCAGGTGTTTCAAATATTAAAGTTCGGTGATGGGCGCTGCAACACCTACGACGACAAATCAACCCGAGAGCGGCACGACCGTAGGCCGGCCGGTCAAGGGGGGCAAGCGAGGGCGGCCGGCGACCGCCTCGCCTGAGGACGTCCTGGGGCTAGTCACCGAGCTGTACCTCGAGGGCCAGCGCGTCGACGTCACGGTTGTGGCCGCGCGACTCGGTCTGGGCCGCGCCACGATCTACCGCTGGTTCGGATCGCGCGAGGCGCTGCTCGGCGAGGTGATCGCGCGCCAGCTCGAGATCCTCGTCGCCCGTAAGCGGGCCGAGGTCAGGCGGCGCGGGGCGGCCGGCGTGCTCGAGGTGCTCGACCGCGTCAACCAGACGCTCACGCGCTCGCAGGCGGTGCGGCGGCTGCTCGAGCAGGAGCGCTACGCCATGCGGATACTGACCTCGAGCGCCGGCGTGGTCGAGCCGCGCGCGGTGGCGTGCGTCCAGGCGCTGATCGACGAGGAGATCGCCGCCGGCCGCTACGAGCCGCAGGTGGACCCGGCGACGCTCGCGTACGCGCTCATTCGCCTCCGCCACGCGTTCCTGTACCACGACACGATGGTCGGGATCCGCGGCGACCACGAACGCCTCCGGGAAGTGCAAGCCGCGCTGCTCGGGATCGCGCCGCCGCCGCGGCGGGTCAACGCGCAGGGTCGCACCGAGGCGACCTCGCCCACTGCCCGCCGTCCACTCAGGTCCGCCGGCTGACACTAGGGCTGCGACGCCTTGACTCCCTCGTCCGACCCGGCCTCGGCCTCGGCCTCCGCCGACGCCGGGTTGGCCGCCGCCCGCCTGCCGCGACCAGTGATTGCCGGCCGCAGCGTGCCACCGACCGCCCGCACGCCGCCCTGGATCCCGGTCGGCCAAAGCAGCATCGCCGCGATCAGCACGACACCGTAGATCGCGATCGGGAGGTTGTGGGACACGTTCGTCGAAAGCGAGAACGAGTTTGCGAGGTCGGTGGTCCAGTTCGGCAGAAACACCAGCAACGCCGCTCCCCAGACCGCGCCGACGAGCGACCCCAGTCCCCCGATCACGACGCCGGCGAGGAGCGTGAGCGACAGCTGCAACGGAAACGCTCCAGGCGAGGTGAGCTGGAGCACGGCCGCGAGCAGCCCGCCGCCGAGCCCCGCGCACGCCGCGCTGACGACGAACGCGAGCGTCTGCCGGCGCCCGACGCGCAGGCCCGACAGCGACGCCGCGATCTCATCGTCGCGCACCGCGCGCCACGATCGACCGATCCCGCTGTGGGTCAGGTTGTAGAGCACGAACACCACCACAAGCGCGCCGCCGCAGGAGATCCACGCCTCCCAGCGCTCGAGCGGGAAGTTCGACCCGAGCCAGTGCGGGGACGTCGGCGGATTCACCGAGAGGCCGTTCTCACCCCCGAGAAACGCGGGGAACTTGTCGGCCAGCGCCGGCAGCCCGACCGCGAACGCGAGCGTCGCGCCGGCCAGGTAGGGCCCGCGCAGCCGGCTGGCCGCGGCACCGACGGGAATCCCGATCAAGACGGCCGCGACCACGGCTCCGACCAGCGACGGGAACACCGACCACGCGACAGGGCTCGCGTTCAGCTTGCAGAACGTGTACGCCCCAACAGCCATGAACGCGCCCTGTCCGAGTGAGATCTGCCCGCTCGAGCCCGCGAGCACGGTCAGGCCGGCGAGCACGCAGAAGTAGTACCCGCCGTAGGCGAGCTGCAGGTTTCGGTACGAACTCAGCGAGTCGCTGACGATGATCAGGACCACGCCGGCGACCACGACAATCGCGAGCGAGCGCAGTAGCGTGCTGCCCCGGAACACGGCAAGCGGCCTCACACGCGCCGTTCCTTCGTCGCCGAGAACAGTCCGGTCGGGCGGAACATCAGCACGATCACGAGGATCACGAGCGCGGCCAGCGGAACCAGCGAGGAGCCCTCATAGCCGGACACGTACGACAGCGCGAGGCCGAGCACGATTCCGCCGACGACGGCGCCCGGCGGGCTGTCGAGTCCGCCGAGCACGGCGGCGACGAACCCGATGATCAGGATCGGGTCGAAGCTGTTCGGACCGAGGAACACCGACGGCGCGACGAGCACGCCGGCGAGCGCCCCGACCGTCGCCGCGAGCGCCCAGCCGAGCGTCAACATCCGTCCGACCCGCACCCCGAGCAGGCGCGCGACCTCGGGCGCGAACGCCGCGCCGCGCATCCTCAGCCCCAGCGACGTCCGGCGGAACAGGAACGCGAGCGCCGCCGCCACCGCAATCACCACCAGCACGATGAACGTGTCGTTCGGGGTGAACAACAGCGTCGTGCCGCCGACCTTGTAGCCGCGCAGCGAGAATGCCGCCGGGAACGAGCGCGGCGTGTTGCCCCAGATCATCCCGGCGATCGCGACGATCAGCGTGTACAGGCCGAGCGTCAGGATCACCGCGTTCAGCGGCGGCGCGTTCTCGACGGGGCGCACGACCGTCCGCTCCACGACCGCGCCCAGCACGAAGCCGGCGGCGAGCGCGACCGCGAAGCCGAGCACGTAGGAGCCGCCCGACGTGATCACGGCCGAGGCGATGAACGTCGTGAACATCAGCATCGCGCCCTGGGCGAAGTTGACGACCCGCGTCGAGCGCCAGATCAGAACCAGCGCGAGCGCGACCGCGGCGTAGATCGCGCCGGTGGAGATCCCGCTGAGCGTCAGGTCGATGAACTTGGTCACGCGTTCACCGACCCGCTAGAAGCCCAGGTACGCGTGTAGTAGTCGGTCGTCGGCGATCAGGCTCTCCGGATCCTGCTCGGCGACAACCCGCCCGAGGTTCAGCACGACCCCGCGGTTGGCGATCGACAGCGCGCTGCGGGCGTTCTGTTCGACCAGCAGCACGGCCAGCCCGAGCGAATCGGCGAGCCTGCGGACGAGCCCCATGATCTGGGCCACGAGCACCGGCGCGAGCCCCAGCGACGGCTCGTCGAGCAGCAGCGCCTGCGGCCGCCCCACCAGCGCCCGGCCGATCGAGAGCATCTGCCGCTCGCCCCCCGACAGCCTCGACGCCGGTTGTCCCTCGCGCTCTTCGAGCCGCGGGAACAGGTCGTAGATCTCCTTCAGCGGCGCGGCGTCGCGCCCACGCCACAGACCGCCGAGCCGCAGGTTCTCCGCCACGGTCAGCTCGGCGATCACGCCGCGGCCCTCGGGCACGTGGGCCATGCCGCGGCGGACGATCTCCTCGACGGGCAGGCGGGTGATGTCCTCGCCGAACAGCTTCACGCTGCCCGAACTCGGCCGTACGAGGCCGGTGATCGTCCGCAACAGCGAGGTCTTGCCGGCGCCGTTGGCGCCGAGCACCGCGGTCACCGAGCCCTCGGGGACCTCGAACGAGACGTGATCGACGGCGCGGACGGGACCGTAGTCGGTGGTCAGTCCCTCAATCGTGAGCACGTTCGCCTCCCTCCGGAGCCGGAGCCGGAGCCGGAGCTGGGTCCGGAGCCTGAGCTGGAGCCGGCTCCTCGGCATCCTCGGCCTCGCGACCGAGGTACGCCTCGAGCACACGCGGGTTTCGCTGCACCGCCGTCGGCTCACCGTCGGCGATCACGCGGCCGAAGTCGAGCACGACGACGCGATCGCACACGGGCACGACGAAGTCCATGTGGTGGTCGACCAGCATGACGGCAACCGAGCTGCCGAGCGACTGGATCAGTTTCCCGAGGTCCGACATCTCGCGGGCGTCGAGGCCGCCGGCGGGCTCGTCGAGGAGCAGGAGCTCGGGTTCGGACACCAGCGCGCGCGCCAGCGCGACCCGCTTCTGGACCGCGTACGGCAGCGTTCCGGGCAGGCGATCGGCGACGTCGTCGCAGCCGAGCCGCTCCAGCGCCGCCATCGCCCGGTCCCGTTGCCGGCCCTCGTCGCGATCGGACCACGGGAGGCCGAGCATCGCGGCGAGGATCGGCGACTTGCGGAACCGCTGCGCGCCGACCATCACGTTCTCGAGCACGGTCAGGCCGGGGAACAGCCCGACGCCCTGGAGCGTGCGCGCGATCCCAAGCGAAGCCAGGCGATCCGGTGCCACCCGCGTCATCGGCTGGCCGTGCCAGCTGAGCGTGCCCGAGTTCGGACGCACGAACCCGCAGATGACGTTGAACAGCGTGGTCTTGCCGGCGCCGTTGGGCCCGATCACCCCGAGCACTTCGCCCGGGGACACGTCGACTGAAACCTGCTCGAGTGCGGTGATCCCACCGAATGAGACGACGACATCGCGAACCGCCAAGCCGGCGCCGGTGGGCAGCTCCCTCGACTCCACGCGCGCAAGCTACAACAGCTACGGCGCCCGTGCCAATAGTGAGACACATCGGCCTACGAGTTCTTAATAACGATTCCCTCGAGGATGTACGCCACGTGCTCGGTGGAGTCGATCGCCGCCTCGAGCCGCTCGAATAGGTCCTTCCAGCGGATCACGACCATCGGATCGATCGGCGCGTCGAACAGGGAGGCAACTGCCTCGCGCGTGATCCGGTCCCCCTCGTTCTCGAGGCGGTTGACCTCGACGGTGTGCTGCGAGAGATCCCTGAAGCCACGCAGAAGCGGGATCGCCTCGCCGATCTGGCGGCACGCGAGGTTGAGCACCCGCGCCAGGCCGATCGCCTGGTCCATCGGCGCCTCGATCCGGTACAGCCCGAGGTAGTCGGCCACCTCCTCGGTGTAGTCGACGATGTCGTCGAGCGCGGACGCCAGCGACAGGATGTCCTCGCGGTCGATCGGCGTCACGAACGTGTGATTGAGGCGATCGATGATGTCGTGCGTGATCCGGTCGCCCTCGTGCTCGCACTCGAGGATCTCGCCGGCCAGTTCCCGGGTGTCGGGGAAGTTGGTCAACATCCGTTCGAGCAGGTTCGCCGCGTGCACGACGTTCTGGCCGGCCTCCTCAAACAGCTCGAAGTAAGCCCGGTCGCGCGGAGCGAACAGGTCTCCGAGGCGCGGCATCTCGCGGGATGGTATTCGTGCGCCGTCGCCCGGCGCTATGTCACTTCGTGTTATCGGGTCTCGTCGAGCCCGGCCTCGAACGTCCGCAACTCATCGTCGTCGATCGAGTACGTGTGCTCGGGGGCGGGGAACGAGCCGCCGCGTACATCGGCCGCGTAGGCGCTCACGCCGGCGATCATCTCTGCTCGCATCTCCCCGTAGCGCTTGGCAAACCGCGGAGCAAGGCCGTCGTAGATGCCGAGCAAGTCATGGAACACGAGCACCTGGCCGTCGGTCGCGGGGCCGGCGCCGATGCCGATCACGGGGATGTGCAGGCGAGGCATGAGCGCCGCGGACACCGCGGCCGGGATCGCCTCGAACACGAGCGAGAAGCAGCCCGCCTGCTCGAGCGCGAGCGCGTCGCGAGCGACGCCGAGGGCCCGCTCGGCGGTCCGGCCCTGCGCCCGGTACCCGCCGAGCGCGGTCGCGGTCTGGGGGGTGAGGCCGACATGCCCCATCACCGGGATTCCGGCGTCCACGATCGCGCGGGCGCGCTGGACGCTGGTGCCGCCGCGCTCGAGCTTGACCGCATCGCAGCCCGCCTCTTTGATGAACCGTTGCGCGGTCGCGATCGCGAGCTCGTCGGATGCCTCATAGGACCCAAACGGCAGGTCGCCGACGAGCAGCGGCGTCTGGAGGCCGCGCCGCACGGCCGACGCGAGCATCAGCATTTCGTCGGTCGACACCGGCACGGTCGAGGGGTAGCCGAGCACGGTCATCGCGCCCGAGTCGCCGACCAGCACGATGTCGACGCCGGCCGCCTCGGCCACCTGCGCGGAGGGATAGTCGTAGGCCGTCACCATCACGATCGGCTCTCCGAGTCGCTTCTTCTCGGCCAGCCGAGGAAGCGTCATCGGCAGCGGCGAATCGAGGTTGTGGGGGACGGGGATCCGGGGTGTTGCGGACATGTGCCTTCGCTCCTTACGCGGCGGTTGGCGCTCCGGAGAGAGTCGCCACCTCGGGGTCGATGTTCAGCATCGTGCGTTGCATGCGTCAGGGCCTCCCGTCTCCGTTCGGGGCCTGGATCGGTTCGTTGTCGATAAGTCGCGTGCCGCCGACCGGCGCCGCCAGGACGGCCAGCACGTCGCCGTCGATCCGCTCGATCGGCGCAAGCCCATCGGCGGAGACGAGCTCGACGTACTCGGGCTCGATCCCGTCACTCGTGAGCTCGGCCAGCGCGCGCTTCCGGGCCGCGCTCGGGTCGCGCTCGCCGGCGCTGATGGCTTCACGCGCGGCGCTGAGCGCGCGGTGCAGCGCGGCCGCGCGGGCACGGTCGGCGGGGGACAGGTGGACGTTGCGGCTCGACATCGCGAGTCCGTCGGCCTCGCGGACGGTCGGGCACACCTCGATCGCGACCGGGATGTCGAGGTCGCGCACGAAGCGCTGGATCACGAGCGCCTGCTGAGCGTCCTTCTGGCCGAAGTAGGCGACATCGGGGCCGACCATGTTGAACAGCTTGGTGACGACGGTTGCGACGCCGTCGAAGTGCGCGCGGCCGCGGTGGGCGCCCTCGAGCGTCTCGGTGAGCCGGGCCACCGATACGGTCGTGGCGAAGCCCGGCGGATAGACCTCCTCGACGGCGGGCGCGAACAGGTAGTCGACGCCGATGTCCGCGGCGAGGCCGGCGTCGCGCTCGGGATCGCGCGGGTAGGCGTCGAGGTCGGTCGCGTCGTTGAACTGCGTCGGGTTCACGAACAGCGACACCACCACCACGTCGCAGTCCTGGCGCGCGCGGCGCATGAGCGACAGGTGCCCCTCGTGGAACGAGCCCATCGTCGGGACGAGGCCGATCGTGCGGCCGGCGCGCCTGGCCCCAAGCAGCTCCGCGCGCAGCTCGGCGACGGTGCGGATCACTTTCATGCCGGCTGGGCCTCAAGGTTGGCGGGTCGCGCCGGCGCGCCCGGCTCTCGATCGCGAGTCGCAGCGAGCGCTCGCGTGGCGTCGGCGAGCGCGTCGAACAGCGGCAGCAGGTCTGCCGCCACCTCCTCGACCGCGGCGCGCTGTCGTGTCACCGTGGCCTCGTCGCCGCGCGCCACCGGTCCGGTCAGCGCCCGCTCGGGCCCGAGCCGCGCCCAGTTCTCAACGGTGGCGCGCACGAGCGGCACGAGCTGCTCGCGCTCGACCCCGGCAGCGCCGGCGACGCGCTCGGCCGCCGCCTCGAGCGTGATCAGGAAGTTCGAGGCGATCGACGCCGCCGCGTGGTACGCGGCGCGGTCGGCCTCGGCGATCTCGACCGGGCGCATTCCGAGCGCGTGCGCGATCTCGCGCGCGAAGTCCAGGGCGCGCGAGGTGCTGCCGGCGATCGCCGCGCCGGCGCCGGCGAAATCGGCGCCCTCGGCGGTCACGGTCATCAACGGATGCAACGAGAACGCCTCATGCGGCGTGAGCGCGTCGAGGCCCGTTGCCCCCGAGCAGTGGCCTACGAGCGGTCCGCGCACGATGTGCGAGGCCGCGCCGGCGATCTCGGCGTCGGGCACGCACAGCAGCACGGCGTCGGCTCCTGCGCCGTCGGCACCGCGACCCCGCGGGCCGGATAGGTCATAGCCGGCGCGTCCGAGCGCGGTTGCGAGCGCGGCACCCATACGGCCCCGGCCCACGATGGCCAGGCGCGTACAACCAGGGGTGTCAGAGGACGGTTCCCGTTCCAGTTCCCGCATTTGAGATACCGGTCGGCGGTGAAAGGCAAATTCAGGGTCGAGGTCCGCCCGCGACGCCCGCGTAACGGCCTCTGTTCGGATGATACCCGTGGAACGGCCCCGGTTACGCAACCCTCGAATTCGCCCGTATTTGCGATGTCGTCGCCCTCGCTGCGTCCGCGCGCGGGATTACCATCGCCGTCAGTGAGGAGTGCCCCCGAGCGACGCGAGCTGCTGCGGGCCGTCTATGAGGAGGCGCGCGAGTGCGTCCGCTGCCCGCTCCACCAGACGCGCACGACCGTCGTGTTCGGCGCCGGCAACGCCGACGCCGACCTGATGTTCGTCGGCGAGGCGCCAGGCGCCAACGAGGACCGGTTGGGGCTCCCGTTCGTCGGCCAGGCGGGCAAGCTGCTCGACAAGTTGCTCGCCGAGATCTCGATGGACCGGAAAGACGTGTTTATCTGCAACACCCTTAAATGCCGGCCTCCGGACAACCGCGACCCGCATCCGAACGAGATCGAGGCGTGCCAGGACTACTTGGCGCGTCAGGTCGATCTGATCGAGCCGACCGTGATCTGCACGCTCGGGAACTTCTCGACGAAGCTGCTGCGCGCCGACAGCACCGGGATCTCGCGGCTGCATGGCCACGAGGAAGTGCGCATCATCGGCCCGCGCGCCGTCCGCTTGTACCCGCTCTACCACCCGGCGGCGGCGCTGTACACGCCGTCGACGCTCGAGGCGCTCCGGGCCGACTTCCACCGGATCCCCGACCTGCTCGCGCTCGGGCCGCCCGAACAGCCGGCGTCATACGAGCCGGTCCCCGAGGTCGAGGACACGCCGGACGAGCCAGACGAGGCGCCGGTGGGCGTCGAGCGCCGCGAGCCGGCGCAACTGGGCCTGTTTTAGATGGCCGTCACCAAGATCATCGAGCTCGTCGGCAGCTCGAAGACGAGCTCGGACGACGCGGTCAGGTCGGCACTCGCCGAGGCGCAGGCGACGATCCGGAACATCAAGGCACTCGACGTCGTCTCGATCGGCCTGCGCGGCGAGAACCTCGACGAGTGGCGGGCGCTCGTCCGGATCTCGTTCCTGATCGAGCGCGTCAACGAATAGGGGCTCTCAAGAGAGCCCAGAGGCGCCGACGAGCTCGGGCTCTTCGAGGCCGGGCGGGGGCTGATCGGCGCGCTTGGGCTCGGCCCTGTCGGGCCGCAAAGCCATCGCGAACGCGACCAGCGCGCCGGCGATCTGGACGCCAAGCACGACGGTCGCGAACCCCTTCGGCTCCTTCGACGCCTGGAGCAGGAGGATCGGCTCGGCGACGGCGACGAGGCCGAGGGGCAGCAGGAACCATTTCCGTCTCAGCGCGAGCATGTACTGCACCGCGAGGTACGTCGCGGCGAGCACGGTGAACGCAACACCGAGGACGAACAGCGCGTCGACCGCCCCCAGGCGCTTGGACCCGAACGCCGCGCGGATCAGCGGGGTGGACCCGAACGCGTAGATCAAGAGGCACGGGACCGCGGCCACGGCGACGATCCCCAGCGACTTCGCCAGCACCGGGCGGCCGTCCTCTCCGGCCGCGCGCCGGCGTGAGACCTCGGGAACCAGATAGAAGCCGGCGCCCATCGCGACCCAGATCAGGACTTTCGCGGCCACCGCGGTGGCGCTGTAGGAGCTCGCGAGATCCGTCGAGAACCTGTGCTTGGCGGCGATGATGTCGATGTTCTGGAGGACCGCGATGATCCCGAGCGCCGCGATTGCCGTCCAGGCGTTCCGAACGTGGTTCCACAGCGGCACCGCCGGCCGGCGCCCGGGCACGGCCACCCCGAGCCGGCGGCGCAGCGGGACGGCGCAGTAGGCCATCATCACGATGAACGACAGCGGCGTCCCGATGTAAGCGCCGGTGACTCCGAGCCCGACCCCGGCGAGGATGCCGCCGATCACGAGCCGAGCGGCCTGCTCGCCGACGAGGCTGATGCCGACCGAGCGGTAGTCGCCGAGCCCCTGGAGGAAGCCTCGCAGGATGCACAGCATCAGGTAGAAGCAACCCGCCGGGATCCCGAGTGCCGCTCCCCATTGCTCCTTGACCCCGACCGCGTCGGCGATCGGATGCCGGAACAGCACGGACAGGACCGTCATCACCGCCGTGAAGACCAGCAGCCACTTCATCCAGTTCCGGATCGTCGCGGCCATCCCCGCCCCGACCCCGAGGTGACCGAGCACGGCCTCGCGGGCGGTCGCGAGCTGCAGCGCGTACCCGACGACGGCGAGGATCAGGAAGTAGCTGACGAGCGCGGCCAGCGAGCCGTAGTCGTCGAGCAGCCGCGAGAACACGATCACCGAACCGAGCGCGATCACGTTGTTGGCGACCATCGCGCCGGCCAGCCCGGCCGCCTTCGCGGTGTCGGAGCCGCCTAGGCGTGAGAGCTGCGGCTCGTAGCGCTGTCTCAGCCGGTCAAACATCACGCGGCCGATTCGAGGTCTGCGTGGCTCATTCCTCGGGCTGACGGTACCGAACCGCTCGGAGCAATGGGACTACATTGGCATGTGGGCCGATGTCAAAGCGCCACGAGACAAGCGATCCCTCGCAGACCGAGGCGCTCGCTGCCGAGCTCGCAGCGAAGCTCGCGGCGGGCGACGTCGTGCTCGTCGAAGGAGAACTCGGCGCGGGCAAGACCACGTTCGTCCGGGGCGCCTGCCGCGCCCTCGGGGTCGGCGCAGTCGTGACCAGCCCGACGTTCACGATCGGTCAACGCTACCCGGCGAGTACCCCCGTCTCCCATCTCGATCTGTATCGCGTCGCGGACCTCGGCAGCGAGGATCCGGACCTGCTGGCGGACTACATCGGCCCCGACCGGATCGCGTTCGTCGAGTGGCCGGAGAACGCGGTCGCGACGATCGCCGGCCTGTCGCGCCTGGCCGCGCGCGTGACCATCGAGCACGCCGGCGGAGACCGGCGCGTGGTGACGATCGAGGTGCCGTGAGGATCCTGGCGTTCGACACCGCGACGCGCGCGACCACGGTCGCGCTGTCGGGCGTCGGCGACGTCATCTACACGGCCCGCGATGACCCAAAGCCCGACGCGCGGCCCGGCCACGCCACGCGGCTGCTGCCCCTGACCGCGATGGTGCTGGAGCGCGCGGGGATCGGCTGGGGCGAGGTCGATCGGATCGGGGTCGGCGTCGGGCCGGGAACGTTCACGGGGCTGAGGATCGGGATCGCGACCGGGCGGGCGTTGGCGCGTGCGCGCGACATCCCGCTTGTCGGGGTCTCGACGCTGCAGTCGCTCGCGCTCGCCGGACCGCCCGCGAGGAGCACCCTGGTCGGTTACGACACCGTGCTCGCGGTCCTCGACGCGCGCCGCGGCGAGGTGTTCGCGGCGAGCTGGCGGATGACCGAGGTCGAGCAGTTCGAGACCGCGCTGCTGCTCCCGCACGTGCTCGCGCCCGAGGCCCTCGCTGAGCTCGTGACTCCGCTCGGCGCGACCACGCTGGCGATCGGAGACGGGGCGGTAGCATTCAGGGAGGCTCTCGAGCGCTCGGGAGCCTTCATTCCAGACGACGATTCGCAGCTGCACAGGGTCACGGCCACGAATCACTGCAGGCTCGCGCCGGGTCTGCCAGCGAGTGTGCCTGACGATGTCCGGCCCGACTACCTGCGCGCTCCCGACGCCGAGATGGCTCGCAGGCATTAACTGAACCTTCCACCGCAGTCAATGAGCACCCAGTCAGTCACGATCCGGTCACTCGGTTACTCCGACCTCCCGCAGGTCATCTCGATCGAGCGGCGGGCCTTTCCGACGCCGTGGTCGCTGGCGATGTTCGTGCTCGAGCTGTCCAAGCCGTCGGGGATATGCCTGGCCGCGATCGAGGAGCGGCGGATCATCGGCTACCTGATCTGCTCGCGCTACGCGGACGTCTGGCACCTGATGAACATCGCGGTCGACCCGCCGATGCGGGGTCGTGGCACCGCCACCGCGCTGCTCGAGGAGATGATCGCCCGCGCGGGCGAGGACGCGTCGTTCACGCTCGAGGTGCGCCCCTCGAACGGCACCGCGATCGCGCTGTACGAGCGCTTCGGCTTCCGATCGGCCGGCACGCGCCGGCGCTACTACCAGGACACCGGGGAGGACGCGCTGATCATGTGGCGCACCGCGGAGACCGCGTCAACCCCGAGCGCGTCCGGGTGATCCTCGCGCTCGAGACGAGCTGTGACGACACGTGCGCGTCGGTCGTCACCGACGACGGCGAGATCCGCGCGAACGTCATCTCGTCCCAGGGCGTCCACGACCGCTACGGCGGGGTCGTGCCCGAGATCGCGTCGCGTCACCATCTCGACCTGATCGGCGACGTCGTCGACGACGCGCTCGCGCGCGCCGGCACGTCGCTCCCCGACCTCGACATGGTCGCGGTCACGTGCGGGCCCGGTTTGATCGGGGCGCTGCTCGTCGGGGTCGCGACCGCGAAGGGCCTCGCCGCCGCCCACGAACTGCCGCTCGCGCCGGTCGACCACCTGCATGGCCACGTCGCCGCCGCGTTCCTTGGACCGACCCCGTTTGAGCCCCCGTTCCTCAGCCTGATCGCCAGCGGCGGCCACACGCTGATCGCGCGGGTGACCGACCACGGCCCGGATTACGAGGTGATCGGCCAGACGCTCGACGACGCCGCCGGCGAGGCGTTCGACAAGGGCGCGCGGCTGCTCGGGCTCGGCTATCCGGGGGGCCCGGCGCTCGAGCGGCTCGCCCGGGACGGCGACCCGGAGGCATTCAAGTTCCCGACCGCGCGGAGACTTCCCGGGCTCGACTTCTCGTTCGCGGGCCTGAAGACCGCGCTCCTGTACCGGGTGCGCGACCTCGGCGAGGTGGAGGCCGAGCGCCGGCGCGTCGATCTCGCGGCGTCTTATCAGCGCGCGATCGTCGAGTCGCTGGCGATCCGCGTCGAGCGGGCGTTGCTCGACACCGGGCTCGAGCGTCTGTCGGTCGGCGGCGGCGTGGCCGCGAACGGCCCGGTCCGCGAGCGGATGGCGTCGCTCGGCGTCGACCTCCACGTCCCGCCCCGAGAGCTGTGCACCGACAACGCAGCGATGATCGCGAGCGCCGCCCGCTTCGTCGGCGCGCTCCCATACCCGGACTACCTCGACATCGACGTGTACGCGACCGGCGAGCGGACGCTGATCGCAAGATGACGAGCCTGGTTCTCTACTCGCGCGAGGGGTGCTGCCTGTGCGATGACGCTCGCGTGATCCTCGAGCGGGTCCGCCGTGAGCGACCGTTCGCATTCGAGGAGCGCGACATCGACTCCGACGATGCCCTGCTGCGGGCCTATCTCGAACGGATCCCGGTCGTTACGATCGACGGCGTGGAGGCATTCGAGCTGTTCGTCGACGAATCAGAGCTCGGGCGCCGTCTCGATAAGGTGGAAACTGGATGAGCTACACGGTCGGGACCGGTGCGGAAACCGTTGACGATGGAATCGACAAGGCGGGCGAGAAGCTTGCCCTGGGGGTCGCCGCCCGGCTGTCGCGCTACCTCCAGGTCCTGATCCAGGCTCGGAAGATGGGCAAGGAGACGATCTCCTCCCAGGAGCTCGCCGACTACACGCACGTGAACTCGACGCAGATCCGCCGGGACCTGTCCGGGTTTGGCAAGTTCGGAAAGCGCGGCGTCGGCTACAACGTCGAGTCGCTGGTGACGCAGATCCGCAAGATCCTGCGAACCTCGGGTCAGCACAACATCGCGCTGTTCGGCGCCGGCCACCTGGGCACGGCGATCGCCACCTCGGACATCTTCGCTGACCACGGGTTCCGCGTGGTCGCGATCTTCGACACCGACCAGGGCAAGCTCGGGATGCACATCGGGAGCCTCGCCGTCAGGCACAACTCCGATCTGCGCGAGCTGATCGAGGACGAGGACATCGTCGTGGCCGTGCTCGCGGTGCCGTCGCCGGCCGCGCAGCAGCTCGCCGACGAGGTGGTCGACGCCGGCGTGAAGATCATCTTCAACTACTCCGACGCGCTGCTGCAGGTCCCTCCCGAGGTGACGGTCCACACTTCGAGCCCGGCCGTCGACCTGCTCTACGCGCTGTACTTCTACCTCACCTGATACTCACTCAGATCGTGAGCCTCGACCTGGAATCGGCCTGCGCGGCCTTCGAGCAGTCGTCGGATTTCACCGTCGGTCTCGAGGAGGAATTCGCCGTGCTCGACGCGGCCTCGCTCGGCCTGGCGCCGCGGTTCGAGGAGCTCCGAGACGGCGCCCAGGCCGACCCGGTGCTGGCCGACTCGGTCGCGGGGGAGCTGATCTCCTCGGAGATCGAGATTCGCTCGGGCCGCGGTGCCGATCTCGCGGCCGCGGTGGCGTTGCAGCGCGATCGGCGCCGGCGCCTGTTCGCGCTCGCCGCCGACCGAGGTGTCGGGCTCGGCGCCACCGGCACTCATCCGTGGTCGGACTACCGCGACCAGCACATCATCGACACCGAGCATTACCACCGCGTCGAGGACGGCCTCAAGTACGTCGCCTGGCGCAACAACACGTTCTCGCTGCACGTCCACGTCGGCGTCCGCGGTGCCGACCGGGCCGTGCTCGTGTGCGACCGGTTGCGTCCGGTGCTGCCGTTGCTGCTGGCGATCTCGGCCAACTCGCCGTTTCTCGACGGGCGGGACTCTGGCCTGCACAGCGCGCGCACGCAGATCTTCACCAAGAGCTTCCCGCGGTGCGGCGTGCCGGACGCGTTCGGCGGCTGGGCGGCATTCGCCGCCTACATCGACTTCCTCGTCCGCACCCGCTCGATCGTGGAGTACACCCAGGTTTGGTGGTCGATCCGCCCGCACTTCTCGTTCGGCACGGTGGAGGTGCGGATCTGCGATGCCCAGATGACCGCGACCGAGTCCGAGGGGCTGGCGGCGCTGATCGTCGCGTGCGTCGCCCAGGCGGCGCGCGACCACGACGAAGGCGTCCCGTTCACCGACCTGCCGCGGCGCCTGATCGAGGAGAACATGTGGCGGGCGATCCGTTACGGCCTCGACGGCGAGTTGCTCGACCTCGACCGGGCCGAGCCCTATCCAGCCTCGGACGCGGTCGAGCGGCTGCTGAACTGGTCGGCTCCGGTGCGGAGCGAGCTTGGGATCGAGGTGGCGCTGCCGTCGCTGAACGGCGCCCAGCGCCAGCGGCGGATGACCGCCGCCGGCATGAGCCTGTCCGAGGCGTACGCCGCGGTCGTGGCGGAGACCCGCGAGACGTATGCTGGGAGCGCAGCGGAGGTGACCCGATGAGCAGCGAACCGAGAGAGCCGTCCGAGGAGGAGCTGCGAGCGGCCTACGAGGCCGAGATCAAGCAGCTCCGGGTCGAGCACGTCCTGCTCGACAACGTCGTGGCGCTGGCGAACCTCGGCATGCGGCGTACCGGGCTGGCCCCCGGGACCGAGGGCGAGCGCGACCCGGCGCAGGTCCGGCTGGCGATCGAGGCGATCCGCGCGATGCTGCCGCTGCTCGAGCAATCCGCTCCCGACCAGGTGGCGGCGATCCGGGACGCTGTGTCGCAGCTGCAAATGGCCTACGTCAGGATCAGCGGGGGACAGGCGCCTCCGGGAGATGCGCCACCGGCCGCCGCACCGGAAAGCGGTGTGGGCGGGCCCGCCGGCGCCGAGGCGGCGCCGCATGAGCCCGCGCCGCAGCCCGGCGAACCCGGGTCCGGCGCAGCGCAGCGGCCGCCTCTGGGTGCCCGGCCAATAGCCTGAACAAGCGCTCCACCGACTGACCGTTGGTTGCCGTCTCGGGACGTTCCGCCTCCCCGCCCGCTAAAATCGCCGCTTTCCGGGCCTCCGCTCGACCAGCACGGGTGGCGGCCTTTTCCCGTTGTGTTGGCTGCGCCTGAGCGCGCCCTCTCTCTAATTCAGACCTTCCCCGGAGGATCTTCTTGTCCAGCTTTCTGACGCATCACGGCGTGCTGATCGCGCTCATCTGCGCTGGCGCCGCTGTGGCGTACGGCGTGCTCACCTCGCGCGCGCTGCTCGCGCTGTCGCCCGGCAACGAAGCGATGCGAACGATTTCCGCCGCGGTGCAGGAGGGGGCTCGCGCCTACCTGAACCGCCAGTACACGACCATCGCCGGCGTCGGCGTGATCCTGTTCATCGTCCTGATCCCGATCCAGAACATCCGCGTCGCGATCGGGTTCCTGATCGGCGGCGTGCTGTCCGCGTCGGCCGGCTACATCGGCATGAACGTGTCCGTGCGCGCTAACGCCCGCGTCGCGGAGTCGGCGCGCAGCGGCGTTTCGCGCGCGCTCGAGGTCGCGTTCCGCGGCGGCGCGGTGACTGGGCTGCTCGTCGTCGGACTCGCGCTGTTCGGCGTGGCCGGGTACTACGGGGTCCTGACCTGGATCGCCGGCGAGAGCGAGAAGGAAGCGATCGACGCGCTGATCGGGCTCGGCTTCGGCGGCTCGCTGATCTCCGTGTTCGCCCGCCTCGGCGGCGGCATCTTCACCAAGGCCGCCGACGTCGGCGCCGACCTGGTCGGCAAGATCGAAGCCGGCATTCCTGAGGACGATCCCCGCAACCCCGCCGTGATCGCCGACAA
Organism: uncultured Solirubrobacterales bacterium; assembly: GCA_963770615.1. Taxonomy (GTDB): domain Bacteria; phylum Actinomycetota; class Thermoleophilia; order Solirubrobacterales; family Solirubrobacteraceae; genus Palsa-465. Next base: position 389,776 of record CAVYQJ010000005.1, read on the forward strand.
CGTCGGCGACAACGTCGGCGACTGTGCGGGTATGGCGGCCGACCTGTTCGAGACCTACGCCGTGACCGCGGTCGCGGTCATGCTGCTGGGCGTCCTCCTGTTCAGTCAGCAGTCGGCGGTGGCGCTGTACCCGCTCGTGCTCGGTGCGGTCTCGATCATCGCCTCGATCATCGGGACGTTCGCCGTCCGGTCGCGTGCCGGGAACGTCGAGCGTGCGCTCTATCAGGGTTTGGTCGTCTCGGGCGCGCTCGCGGCGCTCGCGTTCATCCCGATCACCTACTGGATGATGAAGGACCTCACGTTCAAGGCGACCGGCCTCGCGGCGCCGCACTGGTGGAAGTACTACCTGTGCGCGCTGATCGGGATCGGCGTGACCGCGTGCCTGTTCGTGATCACCGACTACTTCACCTCGACCCGCTTCGCTCCGGTGAAGAGCACCGCGCGGGCCTCGCAGACCGGCCACGCCACGAACATCATCCAGGGCCTCGCCCAGGGCTACCAGTCGACGGCGCCGCCCGCCATCGTGCTCGCGCTCGGCATCTTCGGAGCGTGGAAGCTGGGCGGTGGAGGGACCACCGGGATCTACGGCATCGGCGTCGCCGTGATGGCCCAGCTCTCCTTGACGGGCCTGATCGTCGCGCTCGACGCATTCGGGCCGATCACCGACAACGCCGGCGGGATCGCCGAGATGGCCAACCTCCCCGAGGAGGTCCGCAACGTCACCGATCCGCTCGACGCCGTCGGCAACACGACCAAGGCCGTCACCAAGGGATACGCGATCGGCTCGGCCGCGCTCGCCGCGCTCGTGCTGTTCAACGCGTTCGAGACCGAGGTCATCCAGGCCGGCAAGCATCCGAACTTCTCGATCGGCAACCCCGCGGTGCTGATCGGGCTGCTGCTCGGAGGGATGATGGTCTACCTGTTCGCCTCGCTGGCGATGGAGGCGGTGGGCCGCGCCGGCGGGGCCGTCGTCGAGGAGGTGCGCCGCCAGTTCCGAGACCACCCCGGGATCATGGACGGCACCGAGCAGCCCGAGTACGGCGCGGCGGTCAGCCTCGTGACCCGCGCCGCCCAGCGCGAGATGATCCTGCCGGCGCTGATCCCGATCCTGATCCCGTTCATCGTCGGGCTGATCAGCATCGAGGCGCTCGGCGGCCTGCTGATCGGCGTGATCGTCGTCGGGCTGTTCGTGGCGATCTCGATGACCTCGGGCGGTGGCGCGTGGGACAACGCCAAGAAGCTGATCGAGGACGGCGCGTACGGCGGGAAGGGCTCCGAGGCCCACGCCGCGGCGGTTACCGGCGACACCGTCGGGGACCCTTTCAAGGACACGGCCGGACCGGCGATCAACCCGATGATCAAAGTCGCCAACATCGTCGCGCTGCTGATCATCCCGATCATCACCTGAGCCTCGGTGGCGGCCCGCTTGCGGGCGGGCCGCCGGTGACGAAGATAAGACGCGGAATGGCGAAAACCTGTCTACAGTGGGGGACGGAATGCTGATCGTGATCGTTGGCTGTGGGCGCGTCGGCTCCGCGATCGCCAAGCGCTCGCTGGACGCCGGGCACGAGGTATCCGTGCTCGACAGCGACCCGCTGTCGCACGAGCGGCTCGACAAGGATCAGCTGACGACCTGGGAGGACGCGGGCGGCCGGTTCACCGTGAGCACGGCGCTCGAGATCGACGGGCTGATCGAGGCGGGGATCGAACAGGCCGATGTGTTCGTGGCTTCCACCTCCGGTGACAACACGAACCTGGTGATCGCGCAGATCGCCCAGCGGCGGTTCAAGGTCAAACGCGTGGTCGTCCGGGTCGCCGACCCCGGTCGGGCCGCGTGGTACGCCGAGCAGGGGTTGCTGACGATCTGTCCGACGCAGGTGGCAATCGACGAGGCTTCACGGGTGGTGCTGGCATGAGGGGGTTCGCATGTACGTGATCATCGCCGGCGCCGGCAAGGTCGGCTGGAACCTTGCGCGCGAGCTGATCGCCAAGGAGCGCGAGGTGACGCTGATCGAGTCCGACCACGCCCGCTACCGCGTCGTCGAGGAGGAGCTCGAGCACGCCGTCCAGTACGGGGACGCGACCGAGCTGTGGGTACTCGAACGGGCCGGCATTCAGCGCGCCGATCTGGTGATTGCGGTCACCGGCGACGACGAGGACAACATCCTGATCTGCCAGATGGCCAAGGAGAAGTACGGGGTACAGCGGATCGTCGCCCGGGTCAACAACCCGCGCAACCTCCAGCACTTCCGGCTGCTCGACGTCCAGCCCGCGGTGTCCGCCACCGATCTGATCCTGCGGCTGATCGAGCACGAGGTGCCCGAGTACGGGCTGGTTCAGCTGCTCGCGCTCGAGGATGAGCATCTCGAGATCATCGAGCTCGAGGTCGGCCAGGGCTCCGATGCGGCGGGCAGGCGAGTGCAGGACGTGGTGCTCCCCGACGGCTCGCTGATCATCTCGGTCCTGCGTGGCGGCGCCGGGTTCGTACCAAAGGCCGATTCGGTGATCCAGCCGGGCGATCAGGTGCTACTGATCCTCGACCCGGGCCTCGAAGCCGAGATCACGCCGCAGTTCGCCCCGAACGGCGCGAGCCCCGGCTAGTGATGGCGGACCGGCACGTCGACTACGCGCTAATCGGGGGCGGTCTGGCGGCGGGCAACTGCGCGCGGTGGCTGCGCGAGTCCGGCGCCGACGGGACCATCCTGCTGATCGGGCGCGAGTCCGACCTGCCCTACAACCGGCCGCCGTGCTCGAAGGGATACCTCCAGGACAAGGAGTCGCGAGCCGAGACGCTGTTCCGGCCGCCCGAGTGGTACGAGGAGCAGAACATCGAGGCGCTGACCCGGGTGTCAGCGACCCAGCTCGACCTCTCGAAGCGGACCGTGGCGCTCTCCAATAAGCAGAAGGTGAGCTTCGACAAGGCGCTGATCGCGACAGGGGCGATGGTCCGTCGGGTGTCGGTTCCGGGCGCCGAGCTCGAGGGCATCCACTACCTGCGCACGCTCGGCAACAGCGACGCGATCCGCCGGGACGCCGCCGGCAAGCGGGTCGTGCTGATCGGCGGCTCGTACATCGCCACCGAGGTAGCCGCCTCGCTGACCGAGCTCGGGAGCTCGTGCTCACTCGTGATGCTCGAGCCGGTCGCGCTCAGCCGCGGCTTCGGCGAGCAGGCGGGCCGGTTCTTCCAGCAGCGCCTCGAGGACCATGGGGTCGAGGTGTTCGGCGACGACGAGCTCGACAGCTTCGACGGCACCGGGGGAAGTGTCACCACGGTCGTGACCAAGCGCGGGCGCCGGATCGAGGCCGACGTCGTCGTGGTCGGCGTGGGCGCGGTCCCGGACGTCAGGCTGTCTCGAACCGCCGGGCTCGAGATCGGCGAGCTGGGTGGCGTCGTGGTCGATTCCCGGCTGCAGACCGCCACGCCGGGTATCTTCGCCGCCGGCGATGTCGCCGAGTACGAGAGCGTCGTGCATGGCGGCCGCTCGCAGCGGATCGAGCACTGGGATGTGGCCTTCAACCAGGGCAAGACTGCCGCGCTCAACATGCTCGGCAAGGACCAGCCGCACGACGTCGTGCCGTACTTCTTCTCGGACCTGTCCGACTGGGCCTCGCTCGAATACGTCGGCCCGGCGGCCGGGTGGGATCAGGAGGTCGTACGCGGGTCGATCGACGATGGGGAGTTCACGATCTTCTACCTCGACGACGGGCGTGTGGCGGCGGCGCTGACCGTCGGCCGCTCGGACGACCTCGAGCACGCGGGTCGGCTGCTGGCCTCGGGCGCCGGCGTGCAACATCGCGTGCACGAGCTCGAGGACCTCTCGAGCGACCTCGCGGCGTTCTAGCAAAGGCGCCACAGAACCCGTGCGCAGCGGCGATTCTCGGCGCCCGACGACCTATACTCGGGCCCCGAGGTCTCAACAGCCACGCACAGCACTGGGGAATGGTGTAATGGCAGCACGCGACGCTCTGGACGTCGAAGTTGGGGTTCGAGTCCCTGTTCCCCAGTTGCATTCTCGCGCTGGCTGAGCTCTCGCACGGCGTTTCGCAACGGCTGTGGTAGGTTGCCCGGAGGGACCGGGCCCCGTCCACGCTCAGCGCTGAGGGAGGCGCATGATGCAACGTGCTCACGACCGCCGATCTGTCCGTCGATCGAGGTGGGAGGCCTCTGCACGTAGGCGGTTGGCGGTTATCGCCGTCGCGATCGGATGCGCGGCGGCAACGAGTCTCGTGGCGCTCCCGGCCGCTGCCCAAGCCCAGACTGCGTGCCCATGGATGAACGCGAATCAGCCAATCGGCCAGCGCGTGGCCGAAGTCATGAGCACGATGAGCCTCGACCAGGAGGACTTCCTCGTCGAGGGTCATGGCACCGCCAACGAGCCGCCGACCCCGGGGGGTAATCCGTACGTGTTCTGGATGCCCGGCATCCCGCTCACGTGTGGCTCGATCCCCGCACTCGGGGAGGAGGACGGACCCGCCGGAGTGGCCGACGGCCTCAGCGGAGTGACCCAGCTTCCCGCCGGCGTCGGCCTGGCGGCCACGTTCGACCCGTCGCTGGCTTCGCAGTACGGCCAGGTGATCGGCTCAGAGGAGTGGGGCAAGGGGGCGGCAGTCAATCTAGGGCCGACGATCAATATCGACCGCGACCCGCGGTGGGGACGGTCGTTTGAGGCGTTCACCGAGGATCCGTTCCTGAACGCGTCGCTGGCCACGAGCGAGATCGACGGCGTTCAGAGCACCGGCGAGATGTCCCAGGTCAAGCACTTCGCCGCGTACAACCAGGAGACCAACCGCAATGCGCCCGCCGACAACGTGATCGTCGATCAGCGCACGCTGAATGAGATCTACTTCCCCGCCTTCCAGGCCGCGGTGCAGCAGTCAAAGGCGGGCTCGGTGATGTGCTCGTACGCGGTGGTCAACGGTGACTTCGCGTGTCAGAGCTCGTTCCTGATGAACCAGACGCTCGACCAGGAGTGGGGTTACCCCGGGTTTGTCACCTCCGACTACGGGGCGCTACACGACACGATCGGTGGTGCGCTTGCTGGGCTCGACCAGGAGCAGCCGTTTAACACGTACTTCGGAAACGGGCCCGGCGCGCTCGAGAGCGACGTCGAGAACGGCACGATCCCGCAGGCGGTGATCAACACGATGGTGCAGCGGATCCTGACGGAGATGTTCCGCTTCAACCTGTTCACCAGCCCGCCGACCGGCAACCCGTTCTCGACCGTGACGAGCGCGGCCCACCAGGCCGTCGGCAACGACATTGCCGAGAAGTCGGCGACGCTGCTGAAGAACAGCTCGCACACCTTGCCGCTGTCGGCGGACCACGCGGGCACGGTGGCGGTGATCGGCCCGGCCGCATCGACACAGCCGATCTACGGTGGAGGCGGGAGCGCGTACGTGAAGCCGTCGCAGACGGTGACACCGCTTGCGGGGCTCCAGGCCGCGGCCGGCCCGGGGACCCAGATCAACTATCAGCCGGGCCTGCCCACCGACAGCTCGCTGATGGCGATCCCTTCCGCGGACCTGACGCCGGCCTTCCAGGCGACATCGTTCGGGCAGGGATACACAGGAACGCTGACCGCTCCGGAGACGGGAACGTACATCCTCGCGATCACTAACACGTGCGGGTGCTACACGCCCGAGTATCTGGACCTCAACGGCGTGCCGCTGATCGATAACCCGAGCACGCCCCCTGTGAACGTGTATTCGGTGGCTGTGAACCTGACCGCGGGCACGCCGTACACGTTGTCGATCCCGTCCGGTGGCTCGACGGCGAGCATGCTCAGCTGGGCGACACCCTCGCAACTGTCCCCCGGAATCACCGCGGCGGTCACGGCTGCCAAAGCGGCCTCGACCGCGGTCGTGGTCGTGTCCGACGACACCGAATCGGAGGCCACCGACCGCCTCGGCCTGAACCTGCCTTCGGCGCAGGACGAGCTGATCTCGGCGGTCGCGGCCGCCAATCCGCACACGGTGGTCGTGGTCGACGCGGGAGCGCCGGTCGCGATGCCCTGGCTCAGCCAGGTCAGCTCGGTGCTCGACGCGTGGTATCCCGGCCAGTCGAACGGGACGGCCCTCGCGGACGTGCTGTTCGGCAAGTCCGACCCGAGCGGCCACCTGCCGGTGACGTTCCCGACGAGCCTCTCAGAGGTCCCGGCATCGACCCCGGCGCAGTTCCCCGGGGTGAACAACGAGGTCCAGTACTCCGAGGGCATCGACGTCGGCTACCGCTGGTACGACTCGCAACACCTCACGCCGATGTTCCCATTTGGGTTCGGGCTGTCTTACACGCGGTTCGCGTTCAGCGGCCTGCGCGTGAGAGGAGACGCGGCCGACGGGGTCAACGACGTCGCGGTGTCGGCTACGGTCACCAATGTCGGGAATCGAGCGGGCGCGGATGTCGCGCAGCTGTACCTGGGAGATCCGGCCTCGACCGGTGAGCCTCCGCGCCAGCTGGTCGGCTTCCAGCGCGTCGAGCTCGCTCCGGGTCAGTCGACCCGGGTGCAGTTCACGATCACCCCGCGCGACACGTGGTGGTACGACGACAACGCCGGTGGTTGGGACCAGACCCCGGGTCTATACCGCATGTACGTCGGCGACTCCTCAGCACTGGCCGACCTGCCGCTGCGAGACGCGTTCCAGATCAGCCAGACGCCGGGTGCCCGGCAGGTGCTCGTCAACGCGCCGAGCACGATGACGCCCGGCCACCCGTCGAACGTCACCGTGACGCTGACCGCCGGAGGCAACGAGACGCTCCACGGCGTGCGCGTGGCGCTCCAGCTGCCGGACGGCTGGAGCGTGCGCGGCGGCGGGCAGAAGGTGCTCGGCCGGGTGAAGCCGCGGCGCGCGGCCGCGGTGACGTTCACAGTGACGCCGCCGAGCTGGGCGCCGTCAACCAACTCTGTGGTGCACGCCACCGCGGACCTCGGTCCGGACGCTCAGCGAGAAGCCGGCACGACGGTGACGGTGAGCTGAACCTGAGGTGTAGCGGGCGGCAGCGGTTCTCGTAGTCCTGGACCGCTGCCGCCCCTAGCCGGCGCGGGTCATCGCTGACCTCAGGTCGGGTCGACGAACTCCGCCGGCTGCTTGGCGAGGCCCGCGGTCACGGCCGCGAGCTGGTTGGGCGTCCCGAGCAGGCCGAGCTGGATGTCAGCCTCGAGCCGCAGCGTGTCCTCCGTCGAGCCGGTCCACGACTCGTCGAACAGCCGCTTCATCCCGCGGACGGCGTCGGGCGAACGAGCCGCGATCTCGGCCGCGAGTTCCTGAGCGGCGGCGAGCGGGTCGTCGGCGAGATGGGTGACCAGCCCGAGCGCGTGCGCGTCCCGGCCGCTGATCATGCGCCCGGTGTACGCGAGCTCCTTGGCGACGTCGATGCCGACCAGCCGCGGGAGCGTGCGCGTGATCGCCATGTCCGGGATCAGACCCCACTTGACCTCGAGCACCGCCATCCGCGAGTCCGGGGTGGCGAACCTGATGTCGGTGGCGAGCGCGATCTGGAGGCCTCCGCCGAGACAGTGGCCGTGGATCGCCGCGATCACCGGCACCGGCACCTCCAACCATCCGTGCGCGGCCTTCTGGAACCAGTTGGGGACTGGTCCGTGCAGCGGATCCATCAGCGCGTCGGACCCGGGCTGGTTGGCCATCACGCCGGCGACGTCGAGCCCCGAGCAGAAACTGGGCCCCTCGCCGTGGAGCACGACCGCGCGCACGCCCGGCTCGGACGCGACGCGCGCGGCGGCGTCGGTGATCGCGTCGAACATCGCGACATCGAGCGCGTTGTGCTTCTCGGGTCGGGTAAGGGTCACGGTCGCGACGTGGTCGGCCACCTCGATCGCGACCCGCTGCTGGGTCTGGACGGTCTGCTCAGTCATGACCGGGAACACTATCCATCGGCGTCACCGCGTCGCCCACCATGACCGTTCCGGGCTCGAGCACCCGGCCGTGGATGCCGAACGCCAGCGGTTCGGTGGTATCGAGATCGAGCCGATAGCTGCCCAGCATCTTGAGCGTGGGCAGGTCGACCGCGCCCGTGTCCGGATCGCGCGTGGTGATCACGCAGCGGCCGACGTGGCCCCCGAACTCGACCTTCGCCGCCCCGAGCCGGACCGTGCGGCCGACCCAGCGGTCCTCCGCATGAGGCTCGACTCCGTCGATCTCGATCAGCATCCGGAACCGGCGCACATCGATCGGCCGGCAGTCGCCGTCCCGCGCATCCCCGAGCCGCTCCAGGGACGCTCGCGAGATCAGCGACACCGCGCCCTCCGAGCCCCGGTCGACCGCGGTGTCGCCGGCCTCGACCAGCCGCAGACGCCGCCCGACGAAATCGCTGATCGCGGCCGACCACGGGCCGTCGACCAACTGCCCGGTCGCGGCCCGAGAGAAGAACTTCGTGGTGACCTGGCCCCCGAGCCGGACCTCGTCGTCGATGACCCGTCCGTCCGGGAGCTCCAGCCGGAGCCGGCGCTCAGCGTCCGAGTAATCGGCGATCACCTGCTGGAGCTCGCCGACGCGCTTGCTGTTGACCAACTCGTTGCGATCGTCGATCAGGTAGAAGCGCCGGTTTTCCCGTACCCCGTCGGGCCCGAGCTCGACGCAATCGACCCGACGCAGGCGGGTGGCCTTCACCGCCGTGACGGCAAGCCCGGTGACTGCAGGCATCGTCAGGCAGCCGCCTGCTCGGCCCAGTCGCGGTACAGCTGCCAGTAGCGCCCCTGCGCCTGGATCAACTCGTCGTGGGTCCCGTCCTCGACGACCTGTCCGTGCTCGAGCACGAGGATCCGCCCGGCGTGGCGGATCGTCGAGAGCCGGTGGGCGATCACGATCGCGGTACGGCCGGCGACGAGCCGGCGCAGGCCCTGCTCGATCAAGCTTTCGGTGTGGACGTCGACGTTCGAGGTGGCCTCGTCGAGCACGAGGATGCGCGGATCCGCCACCAGCGCCCTGGCGAACGCCACGAGCTGGCGTTGCCCGGCCGACAGCTGTACGCCCCGCTCGCCGATCTGCGAGTTGTAGCCGTCGTCGAGCTCCTCGATGAACGTATCCGCCCCGACCGCGCGCGCGGCGGTCCGGATCTCTTCGTCGGTGGCGTCAGGCCGGCCGAACGAGATGTTCTCGCGGATCGTGCCGCTGAACAGGAAGCCCTCCTGGGGAACGATGCCCATCTGCGACCGGAGCGATTCGGCGGTGACGGCGCGCAGGTCGTGTCCGTCGACGAGCACGGCCCCGCCGGTCGGGTCGTAGAACCGTGACACGAGCTTGGCGAACGTCGACTTGCCGGCGCCGGTCTCGCCGACCAGCGCGACGGTCTGGCCCGGTGGGATCACGAGGTCGAGGTCGCGCAGCGCGTACGCGGCCTGATCATCGTCGCTCGACCCGTAGCGGAACGACACGTCGTCGAAGCGGATCTCGCCCCGAATCGCCGGGAGGGGCGTCGCGTCGGGGGCGTCGGCGAGATCGGGCTTCTCGTCCAGGAGGTCGAAGATCTTGTCGAGCGCCGCCATCCCCGACTGGTAGGTCGTGTACAGCTGCGACAGCTGCTGGATCGGGTCGAAGAAGTTGTTGAGCGCGGCGATGAACGCGAACACCACGCCGGTTGAGATGTGGCCGTTGATCGCCTCGATCCCGCCGATCACGAGGATCTCTACCGTCACGATCGCCGACAGGAACTCGACTGCGGGGAAGTAGGCCGCGTTGAGGTTGACGGTGGTCATGTTCGCCGCGCGGTTCTCGTCGTTCAGCTCCCGGAACCGCCGGATGTGCGCTTCCTCCTGACCGAACGCCCGGACCACGCGGATGCCCGACAGCGTCTCCTGGAGGTAGCCGGTGATCGACGCGATCTTCTCGCGGGTGAGGCGGTAGGCGTCGGCGGAAGCGATCCGGAACACGAACGCTCCGACCGCCAGGAGCGGCAGCACGAGGAATGTGAGCAGCGCCAGGTGCGGGGCGAGCACGAACAGGATCACGACCACCCCGATCAGCGTCAGCCCCGACTGGATCAGGGTCGCGAGGCCATCCTCGACGAGCTGGTCGAGCGCCTCGACGTCGTTGGTCATCCGCGAGATGATCACGCCGGTCCGGTTGCGGGAATAGAAGCCGATCGACAGCCGCTGCAAGTGGGTGAACAGACGGATGCGCAGATCCTGGAGCGCCCGCTGGCCGACCCAGCCGACCAGATACGTCTGCGCGTACGTCGCGACCGCGTACACGATCGCCGACACCAGGAACAGGACGACGATCAGGTCGAGCGCGCCGACGTCGTGGCGGCTGATGCCGTCGTCGATCGCCGCCTTGGCCAGCAGCGCCGGCGCCAGGGCGGCGGCGGACGCGGCCACCAGCGAGACGAACATCGCGAGCACGCGCCACTTGTACGGCGCCAGCAGCTCGATCAGGCCTCGGAGCTTACGGCCCCGGTCGCCCGACTGCCTGACGCGACGGCGGATGTCCTTGATCAGCGGCTCACAGTCCCACCGCCTCGGCCGCGTTGCGGGTCATGAACACCTGGTCGGGCATGCCCTTCTCGACGATCTCGCGGTACAGCGGAGAGTCCTCGAGCAACTCGTCATGGGTCCCGTGCGCCGCGACCTCGCCGTGCTCGAGCACGACGATCTCATCCGCTAGCGCGATTGTCGACAGGCGGTGCGCGATCACGAACGTCGTCCGCCCGGCCATCACCTCGCCGAGCGCCCGCTTGATCTCCTGCTCGGTCGAGGCGTCGACCGACGAGGTGGCGTCGTCGAGCACGAGGATCCGGGGGTCGGCGAGCACCGCGCGGGCGATCGCGATCCGCTGTCGCTGGCCGCCCGACAGGGTCAGGCCGCGCTCGCCCACGAGCGTGTCGTAACCCTTGGGAAGCCTCTCGATGAAGCTCGCCGCCTGAGCGACCTCGGCCGCCTGCTCGACCTCCTCGCGCGTTGCGTCGGGCCGGGCGTAGGCGATGTTGTCGTGGATCGTGGCCGAGAACAGGAACGGATCGTCGGTGACGAGCGCGACCGCCTTGCGCAGGCTGTCCAGGGCGACCGAGCGGACGTCGGCGCCGTCGATCCGGACCGAACCTTCGGTTGCCTCGTAGAGCCGCGGAAGGAGCGATACCAGCGCCGTCTTACCCGAGCCCATCGCGCCCACGAGCGCCACTGTTCGCCCGGGCTCGATCTCGAGATCGACGTTCTTCAGCGCGGGGTGGGCGGAGCCGTCGAAGGTTAGGCTGACGTCGCGCAGCGACACCCGGCCGGGACCCTCGGGCAGCGCCGGCGCGTTCTCGGGGCTCGTGATCCGCGGCGCGCGGTCGAGCACCTGGAAGATCCGGGCTCCCGATGCGGTCGCGCGCTGGGCGGCGCTCAGCATGTAGCCGAGCGTCCGCATCGGCGAGATCAGCATCAGCAGGTAGGCGTAGAAGGCGGTGAACGAGCCGATCGTGAGCGATCCGTGGATCACGTCCCGGCCGCCGACGAGCAGGATCAGCGCCAGTCCCAGGTTGGGCAGGAAGCTGATCAGAGGCGTGTACCGGGCCTGGATCAGGTTCGCGACCATCTGCTGGTCGAACACGCGCGCCACCGAGTGCTCGAACCGAGCAAGCTGTCGGTCCTCCTGCGCGAACGCCTTGACGACGCGCACGCCGGACACGTTCTCCTCCGCCTCCGCGGTCAACTCGGCGATCCGCTGCTGCGCCTCCTGGAGCGCGGGCCGCGACCGGCGACCGTACGCCCAGGCGATCACGACCACGAACGGCACCGGGGCCAGCGCCAGCGCCGCGAGCGGCGGCTGGAGCAAGAACATCGCGACCGCGGCGAGCGCAATCGTGAGGATCGACTGGGCGATGAAGACCAGCCCATAGCCGAGGAAGAACCGAACCGCCTGCAGGTCCACGGTGGCGCGCGACATCAGCTGGCCGGTCTGCTGGCGGTCGAAGAACGCGAGCTCGAGCGATTGCAGCGCGCCGTACAGGTGGCCGCGCAAATCGACCTCGACGTCCAGCGATACCCGGCCGGCGACCAGGCGCCGCGCCGCGCTCAACCCCAGCCGAGCCAGCCCGGCCACGACGATCGCGATCGCCCAGATCGTCAGGTCGTGGCGGTGGCCCTTGCCGATCGCGTCGATTGCGCGCCCGACGAGGTAAGGGATAAGGACGGTCGCGCCCATCGCGCCACCGGCGAGCGCAAACGACCAGGCGACGGCTCCCTTATACGGGTGCAGGAAGCCGAGAAGTCGCCTAAAGATAAGCATACTTCATTTAGTATAGTGGGTCGGTGGGTGACTTGCCGCCCCCTCAGGAGGGCGGTTATCAGCTGACGCGGTGGTCGTCGCGGCGCAGGGCGTCGGTGAAGCGCTTGGGGACGGCGGCGCTTTCGCCCTCCTCCCACAGCGTGACCACGACGAGCTCGCGGCCGTCGGGACGGCACACGTACACGACGTCGCGGCGCTGGAGGTCGCGGACCAGCACTGTGCCGCCGGACCCGGGCTCGATCCGGCCGGCGGCGTGGGCGCGGGCGACGCGGGAGGCGATCTCGGTCTTCTCGTCGAGCGTTCCACGCACCCGCTGGCGGAACCGTTCGGCGGCGTGATCTGTGACTGCGACGAGCATTTTTAGGCTGCGCCTCACGATAGAGGGCGCGTCGGTTCGAACTTGAACCTCGGCGCTGGTTCGAGTTACATCACGGCCCATGCAACTCGTGCGGGAGCGAGAGCGCATAGTGGCGGCTGCGCGCCGTCTTGCCGGCGACGGCCAGGTCACCGGCACCGCCGGCAACGTGTCCGAGCGCGCCGGCTCGCTGGTCGCGGTCACGCCGACCGGCGGAGCGCTGGGCAGCCTGACGCCCGAACAGGTCGCGGTCGTCGACCTCGACGGCGAGCAGGTCGACGGCGAGCTCCGTCCGACGTCCGAGCTCGGACTGCATCTGGGTGTCTATCGGCGATACGGCGCCGGCGCGGTCGTCCACACGCACCCTCCGTACGCAACGACGCTGTCGTGCGTCGGCGCTCGCGATCTGGTCGCGGGCTGTCGTGCGGTGCTGGGCCACGGCGTCGGATGCGTGGCGGCGACGTGCGGCGCCGACGGCGCGGTCGTCGTCGACTCCGAGGGACAGGCGCGGGTGCCGGCGTTCGCGGTCGACGTCGTCGACACGACCGGCTGCGGAGACGCCTTCTCGGCCGGCTTCCTGCGCGGGCTGTCGCTCGGGCGCACGCGCCGCGACGCCGCCGTGCTCGGGTGCGCGGTGGCGGGTCTGGTCGCGCAAGGACTCGGCTCTGACCACGGCGACTTCGATCTGGACGCGGCCGATGCACTGATCAACCACTCGAACAAGGCGGTCTCGAGGTGAACGACGAACAGCACTCGATCACCCGGCGACGATTCGTGGCCGGGACGCTGGTCACCGGCGCGGCGGCGGCGTGGCCGGCGGCTGCCGAGGCGGCGAAGCGAAAGGCGGCGCACAAGCCCAAGCACAAGCGTCGCGTGAAGAAGACCGGTCATAAGGCCGACGTGGTCGTGGTCGGCGCCGGCTTCGCCGGGTTGACCGCGGCCCGGCTGGTCGCGGCCGCCGGCCGTTCGGTGACGGTCCTCGAGGCACGGGACCGCGTCGGCGGCCGGGCCTGGAACCACGACCTCGGAGGCGGGCAGGTGTCCGAGCGGGGCGCGACGTTCGTTGGCCCGACCCAGGACCACATCCTCGCGCTGGCGAGCGCCGTCGGCGTCGGCACGTTCGACACCTATGACACCGGCGATGACCTGTACGTCAACAACGTCGACAACCCGCTGGGGGTGCTCAGCCCGCAGCGGTACAGCGACACCGGTCCCCTCGGCACGGCGCCGCCGGACCCGACGATCGCCGCCGAGCTCGTCGAGGTCGTCCAGCAGCTCGATCAGATGGCGACCCAGGTGCCGGTCGACGCGCCGTGGACGGCGTCGAACGCCGCGAGCTGGGACGGCCAGACGCTCCAGAGCTGGGTCGACTCCAACAGCGTCACGCCGCGCTTCCAGGCGCTTGTGCCCGCCGCCACCCGGCCGATCTTCGGCGCCGAGCCGCGCGAGCTCTCGCTGCTGTTCGTGCTGTTCTACATCGCCGCGTCCGGCAACGAGCAGAACCAGGGCACGTTCGAGCGCAACTTCGACACCCGCAACGGCGCGCAGCAGTCGCGTTTCATCGGCGGCACCCAGCTCGTCGCCGAGAAGGTTGCGGCAGCGCTCGGCGATCGCGTGCGGCTGAGCTCCCCGGTCCGGAAGATCGTGACCGACAAGTCCGGAGCGGTCGTCCACTCCGACAGGCTGACGGTCACCGCCAAGCAGGTGATCGTCGCGACCCCGCCCACGCTCGCGGGCCGCATCCAGTACGACCCGGGGCTGCCGTTCGCCCGCGACCAGCTGATCCAGCGCTACCCGCAGGGGACGCTGACCAAGGTCGCCGCGGTCTACGACACGCCGTTCTGGCGCGCAAACGGGCTCACCGGCGCCGCGCTCGACACCGGCGGGCCCGTCAGCGCCTCATTCGACGACTCGCCGCCATCCGGGTCGCCCGGGGTCCTGTTCGGGTTCGTCGGCGGCGACAACGCCCGCAGCTACAACGCGATGTCGCCCTCCGCACGCCAGGCCGCGGTCGTCAACCAGTACGTCTCGTGGTTCGGATCCCAGGCGGCCAACCCGGTCGCGTACTTCGACACCAACTGGTCCGCCGAGGTGTGGACCCGAGGCTGCCCGGTCGGGATCCCCTCGCTGGGCACACTGCTCGCCTACGGCCCTTTGATCCGCCAGCCCGTCGGCCGCATCCACTGGGCCGGCACCGAGACGTCGACGTACTGGAACGGCTACATGGACGGAGCGGTCCGAGGCTTGGCTGCTGAGGGGCGGGTGCGTCCGACCCCGGAGGCCCGTGCGCTGTCGAAGCGTCTGCTGCCGGCGATCTGGGTCGGGCGCGAGGGCCTCCGACGCCGGATCGCCACCGCCCCCAGCGTCGGCGAGCGGGCGCCGCCGACGCCTGGTCCCAAGCCCGCGGCATGCTTGAAAAAAGCTAAGAAGCCAACCGCTTCGAAGGCGAGGTGGGAGCCGGTGAGCTGACGGAGGAGAACTGGGGGGCAAGGGGCCCGAGTCGCGTGCCGGACGGTGGTCATCCCGGAGCAAGACCCGAAGCTGTGGAGGGTGGATGCCCCCGCCCGCGCCCCTCGCGCCCGACCCACATCGCCCGCAGTAGACGCTCCGACGGCGCACGGGGCGCGGCGGGGACGTCCACCCTCCAACAGCCGAGTAGGGTCCAGCTCCCGCAAAATGACCACCGTACGAGAAGCGACACTCGACCTGTTCCGCGCCCACGGGATGACGACGATTTTCGGC
This sequence comes from uncultured Solirubrobacterales bacterium, assembly GCA_963770615.1. Lineage (GTDB taxonomy): Bacteria > Actinomycetota > Thermoleophilia > Solirubrobacterales > Solirubrobacteraceae > Palsa-465. The sequence goes on from CAVYQJ010000005.1 coordinate 405,092, forward strand.
AACCCCGGCTCGACCGAGCTGCCGATGTTGGCCAACCTTCCGGACGATTTCACGTACGTCCTCGGCCTCCAGGAGCTTGTGGTCGTCGGGATGGCGGACGGGTACGCGCAGGCGACCGGCCGCCCGACCCACGTGAACCTGCACACCGCGCCCGGGGTCGGCAACGCGGTCGGCGGGATCTTCAACGCGATGGCGAACAAGGCGCCGCTGGTGATCACCGCCGGCCAGCAGGTCCGAGCTCAGGTCACCCACCAGGCGCTGCTGACCAACCGCGACGCCACCGTCGGGCCGCAGCCCTACGTGAAGTGGAGCCACGAGCCGCCGCGCGCGCAGGACGTCCCGGGCGCGATCGGCCGCGCGATCCATCACGCCACGCTGCCGCCCCGGGGCCCGGCGTTCGTGTCGATCCCGATGGACGACTGGGACGCCGAGGCCGACGAGGATCGCGCGGTCAACGCCGAGCGTCGAATCGTCACCGGCCGGGCGCTCCCCGACCCGGCGGAGCTCGCCCAGCTCGCGTCGCTGCTCGAGTCGGCGCGCAACCCGGTACTGGTCGCGGGCCCCGATATCGACGCGAGCGGCGGGTGGCAGGCGGCCGTCGCGCTCGCCGAGAAGCAGCGCCTGCCCGTGTGGGCCTCGCCCGGAGTGGCGAGCAGCCGAATCGGGTTCCCGGAGGGCCACCCGAACTTCGTGGGCGTCCTGCCGCCGGCGATCGGACCGCTCTCTCACACGCTGAGCGGCCACGACCTGATCCTCGTCGTCGGCTCGCAGGTGTTCCCGTATTACCCGTACATGCCGGGGCCGCTACTGCCCGAGGGCGCGTCGCTGGTGGCGATCACCAGCGATCCCGACGAGGCGGCTCGGGCGCCGATGGGCGATGCGATCGTCGGCGACGTGGCGCTGGCGCTCCAGCAGCTGGTCGAGCTCGTCGGCTCCTCAGACCGCAACGCCCCCGATCCGCGGCCGGCTGCGCCAGATCCGCCGGACGCGCCTGACGCCGATCCGATCACCGGCGCGGCGGCGATGGCGGCGCTCGCGGACGTCTGGCCCGATGGCGGGATCGCGGTCGCGGAGGCGCCCTCGAGCGCGTCGGCGCTCCGCAACCGCCTGCGACTGTCGCAGCCCGGGAGCTACTACCAGAGCGCGAGCGGCGGACTCGGGTTCGGAATCTGCGCCGGCGTCGGCGTCCAGCTGGCCGAGCCCGGGCGGCCGGTGGTTTGCGTGCTGGGGGAGGGGTCCGCGCAGTACGGGATCACGGTCCTGTGGACCGCGGTCGCCTACAAGGTCCCGATCACGTTCCTCGTGCTGCGCAACGCCGAGTACATGATCCTCAAGTGGTTCGCCGAGTTCGAGCAGGTCGCCGGCGCGCCCGGGCTCGAGCTTCCCGGCCTGGACACGGCTGCGGTGGCGCGGGCCTACGGGATGCCGGCGGAGAACGTTTCGAGCCGCGAACAGCTCACCGAGGCGCTCCGCAAGGCGATTCCCGCGGACGACGGCCCCCGCCTGATCGAGGTGCGGGTCGCGTCCGGGATGTGGTTCGAGTAGCCGCGGCTCAGGTTTTCTTCCCGCCGCCCTTGGCGGTCGCCGTGTCGGCCGATTCCTTTTCCTGCTCGGTCTGCTCGCGGTCCTCGACGCGGTCGATCTGATCGCAGAACAGTTTCCACGCGACGTCCGGGGCCTTGTCCTTGTAACGGTCGCGGCCCTGGAGGAACGCCCATCCCTCCGAGCGCAGAGCGTTGGCGGCGAGCCCGCGACGGGTCGATCGCCTCGACGGCTTGAGCCATTGGCTCAGGCTCTGCAGGCCGCCGACGACGAGGCCGGCGACGATTACCCACACCTTGGGCCATTCGAGCGCGGCGGCCAGCGATGCCCCGAGGCCGGCGAGGATCGACGTGACATTGAGGAAGTTGTCGAGGACCGAATAGCCACGAAAGGTCCGCTCGTACGTCTTCAACGGTCCGACGAAACGATGCTCGAGGAACGCGCGCTGTATCTCGAGTTCGTCGATAGCGGGTGCGTGCGGGTGCAGGTGCTTGTCGGCGGCGAGCGCGGCGAGCCGACGCTCGATCAGACGCGCGATGTCCCGCGCCTCGCCGCTCAGGTCCCCGCGCAGCCCGACTGCGTCGAGCAGCGCCTGGGTCTCGTCGGTGCCCTGTTCCATCATTTGGGACACGATGCTCAGCTTGCGATCGGGATCGTCCCCGCCCGGCGCGATCGAAGTCCCGGCCGCTGGCGTGGACTCCGTCGGAGCCGATGGCTGCACCGCCGACTCGCTCGAAGGCTTCGTCAACCTTTGCCGCCGGCCTGTGACCGGCGGCTCCGCCGTCGCCGTCGCCGGATCCGCGGGTGCTTCGGTCTCGTGGCTCATCTGCCGCCCTCCTCCGTCGGTGCCCTCGTCTGACGCGCCCCGGAGGCGCGGGACGTGTCAACCGCGTGTGAACGTAGGACGAACGGTAATCGGTCCGGCAAGCCGGCGGGAAATCTGCAATCAGAGGTTCACGGCGACGTACTTCGTCTCGAGGTACTCCTCCATGCCCTCGTGGCCGCCCTCGCGGCCGAAGCCCGACTGCTTGATCCCACCGAACGGGGCGCCGGCGTTCGAGACCATGCCCTGATTGAGGCCGACCATGCCGGTCTCGAGCCGCTCGATCACGCGCAGCGCGCGCTTGAGGTTGTTCGTGAACACGTACGCGACCAGGCCGTACTCGGTGTCGTTGGCGGCGGCGATCGCCTCGTCCTCGTCGGCGAACCCCTTGACCGGCGCCACCGGACCGAAGATCTCCTCGCGGAGCAGCTCAGCGTCGTCGGGTATGTCGGTGAGCACCGTCGGGTCGAAGAAGTAGCCGGCGCCGTCACGGGCGTGACCGCCGACGACCGCCTTGGCCCCGCGCCCGATCGCGTCCTCGACGAGTTCGGCGACCTTGTTGCGCTGGCTGTCGTCGATCAGCGGCCCGACCGTGACGCCCTCCTCGGTGCCGCGGCCGACCTTCATCGCGCCCATCTTCTCGGCGAGCTTCTCGGCGAACTGGTCGGCGACGGAGTCGGCGATGTGGAAGCGGTTGGCCGCCGTGCACGCCTCGCCGATGTTGCGCATCTTGGCGACCATCGCGCCCGCCACGGCCGCGTCGATGTCGGCGTCGTCGAACACGATGAACGGGGCGTTACCGCCCAGCTCCATCGACAGCCGCAGGAGGTTGTCCGAGGCCTGCGCCATCAGCTTGCGCCCGACCTCGGTCGAGCCGGTGAACGACAGCTTCCGGAGGCGCTGGTCGGCGATCAGCGGCGCCATCGTCTCGCCCGAGGACGAGGCGGTGATGAGGTTCACAACTCCGGCCGGCAGGCCGGCGTCTTCGAGGATCTTTACCAGCATCAGCATCGACAGCGGCGTCTGCTGGGCCGGCTTGACGACCATCGTGCACCCGGCAGCGATCGCGGGTCCGATCTTGCGGGTGCCCATCGCCATCGGGAAGTTCCACGGCGTGATCAGCAGGCACGGACCGACGGGCTGCTTCATCGTCAGCACGCGTCCCTGGCCGTTCGAGTTCACCGCGTAGCGCCCGTCGATCCGGACCGACTCCTCGGAGAACCAGCGGAAGAACTCGGCGGCGTAGGCGATCTCGGCCTTCGACTCGGCGAGCGGCTTGCCCATCTCGAGCGTCATCAGCAGCGCCAGGTCGTCGGCCTGTGCGATCAGCGCCTCGAATGCGCGCCGGAGGATCTCGCCGCGCTCTCGCGGTGCGAGCGTGGCCCACTCGGGGCCGGATGCCACTGCGGCGTCAAGGGCCGCCTTGGCGTCATCGGTGGAGGCGTCGGCGACTTCGCACAGGGATTCGCCGGTGGAGGGATCCTCCACCGACAGCGTGCCCTTGGCTCCGTCGCGCCACTCGCCGGCGATGTACAGCTGCTTGGGGACTGCGTCGACAATCTTCTGTTCGGCTGGGGCTGTGATCGTGCTCATGTATCCAACCTACCACCGGCGAACCGGAGGGAAAGGAGACCCGCCCGCCCCGCACGCAAAACGGGCGGGATCCGTTGGAGGAGACCCGCCCGCCCCGCACGCAAAACGGGCGGGCTCCGGTGAAGGAGCCCGCCCGTTTTTGGTGGGAGGAGAGAGAGGTTGTGGTTAGACGGCTTGCGCGACCGCGGCCGGCTCGAGCGCGATGGCCAGTACCTCGTCGACGGTCATCGCGAAGTGGAACTTCATCGCCTCGCGAACCTCTGACGGCACGTCGTCGAGATCGCCTCGGTTGCGCTCGGGGAGGATCAGGTCGGTCAGGCCGGCGGCGTGCGCCGCGAGCACCTTCTGCTTGACGCCGCCGATCGGCAGCACCCGGCCCTGGAGCGTGACCTCGCCGGTCATGCCGACGGTGTGGCGCACGGGCCTGTCGCTCATCAGCGAGGTCAGAGCGGTCACCATCGTCACACCGGCACTCGGGCCGTCCTTCGGGATCGCGCCCGCCGGCACGTGCACGTGGAACGAGCGCTCCTCGAACACGTTCGGGTCGATGTCGAGCTCGCCAGCGTGGCCTCGGACGTAGGAGAGAGCAATCTGCGCCGACTCCTTCATCACGTCGCCGAGCTGGCCGGTCAGCGTCAGTCCGGGCTTGCCCTGCATTCCGGTGGCCTCGATGAACAGCACGTCGCCGCCGGTGCCGGTCACGGCCAGGCCGGTCGCGACGCCGGGGACCGCGGTGCGGATCGCCGACTCCTGGAAGTGCCGCTGGCGTCCGAGCGCGTCGCGGATCGCGTCGAGGTCGATGACCACGGGGGCCTCGGTCTCACCGGATGCGATCTTCGTCGCGGTCTTGCGCAGCAGCGTCCCGAGCTCACGCTCGAGCTGGCGGACGCCCGCCTCGCGGGTGTACTCGCTGGCGACCGTGTTCAGCAGCTCGTCGGAGATCTCGACCTCCTCGGGCCGCAGGCCATTTCGCTCGAGCTGACGCTTCCACAGATAGCCGCGGGCGATCGCGACCTTCTCCGAGGTCGTGTACCCGTCGAACCGGATGACCTCCATCCGGTCGAGCAGCGGGCCGGGGATCGTGTCCGCGACGTTCGCGGTCGCGATGAACAGCACGCCGCTCAGGTCGAGCTCGACGTCGAGGTAGTGGTCACGGAAGCTGTGGTTCTGCGCCGGGTCGAGCACCTCGAGTAGCGCTGCGCTCGGGTCCCCGCGCCAGTCCGCGCCGACCTTGTCGACCTCGTCGAGCATGATCACCGGGTTCATCGTGTCGGCGTCCCGCAGGGCCCGGACGAGCCGGCCCGGAAGCGCGCCGATGTACGTGCGCCGGTGACCGCGGATCTCGGCCTCGTCGCGGACGCCGCCGAGCGACATCCGGACGAACTCGCGTCCGGTGGCGCGGGCGATCGACTCGCCGATCGAGGTCTTGCCGGTGCCCGGAGGTCCGATCAGGGTGAGGATCGCCCCAGAACGCTTGTCCTCGGTGATCCCACGCTCCTGGCGGAGCTTCTTGACCGCGATGTACTCGACGATCCGGTCCTTGACGTCCTCGAGGCCGGCGTGGTCGGCGTCGAGCACCTCACGCGCGTTCTGCGGATCCAGGCGCTCATCCGAGCGCTTGCTCCACGGCACGGCGATCAGCCAGTCCAGGTAGGTCCGGATCACGCTCGACTCGGCCGACTGCTCGCCAAGCCGCTCGAGCCTGCCGAGCTCCTTGTCGGCCTGCTCGCGGACGGCCTCGGGCATGCCCGCCTCTTCGATCTTGGTCCGGTACTCCTCGACGACCGACGCGTCGTCCTCGTCGAGCTCCTTACGGATCGACTCCATCTGCTTGCGCAGGAAGTACTCGCGCTGCTGCTTCTCGGCGCCGGACTCGACGTCGTCCCGGATCCGCTTGCGGACCTGGAGCTCGGCCAGCCGCTCACGCTGCATCGACAGCGCGAGCTCGAGCCGCTCTGCGACGTCGAGCGTCTGGAGCAGCTTGACCTTGTTCTCGTAACTCAAGTCAGGCGAGTAGCCGCCGGTGTCGGCGAGCGCGCCCGGCTCGGTGATGCTTCGCAGGAAGGATGAAACACGCGAGTCGGCACCGCGGAGCTCGAGGATCTCCTCGACGACCGCGCGATACTCGCGCTCTAGGTTGCGGGTCTTGCCATCGACCGGGACGGGGTCGGGTTGCTCCTCGACCTCGACGAACAGCCGACCGTCGGGAGCGGTGTTGGCAGCGCCGGCGACTCCACGGTGAAGACCCTGGAGCGCGACGGCGCGAGCGCCGCCCGGCAGCCGCACGCGGTCAACGACCTCCGCGACCGTGCCGACGTTGGCAAATTCGGTTTCGTGTCTTGGAACGAGCAGGACTCGCTCTTCCTCGCCGGCGTCGATCGCGAGCGTCAGGGACATGCCCGGGAAGGCCACGACGTCGTCGAGCGGGATCAAAAGAAGACGACTAGACATCAGTGAACGCCATTCGCTTTCGATAGTTGCTTACTCAAGATAAGTGAAGGATACCACGCCGCGAGCGCGGATCTGGTAACGATCTTAGTCGGGTCGGCTGAGATCTTTTCGGGGCTCCAGCGGCCTCCGAATCGACGATCCACGCCGGTATCTGGAAACATGCGCCGCGATGCCGGATCAGCAGAAACCGCGTGAGGACGCGGCGCACGACGTGCTCGCAGCGGAGGCGTTCGCGATGCCGTCGGCCGACCCGACGCTGCGCCACGTGCCGATCACGCTGCCCGACGATCCGAGCGGGATCGCCGAGGCTCACGACGTGCTCGCGGCCGAGGAGTTCGCGATGCCGGCGGGTCGGGGGTCGGCGGAGGGTTCGGGTGGCGGTCCGCTGGCGCTCGCGAGCCGGGCCGCGTCGCCGAAGCGACTCGGGATCGCCGCCGCTGTGGCGCTCGCGGTGCTGCTGGTGCTGCGCCGCCGGCGCGGGCGCTAGGCCTTCGACGCCGCCCGCTTACGCGGGGGCATGAGGTCCGTGATCGTGCCCTCGGCCATCTCCGAGGCGAACCCGACCGTCTCGGACAGCGTCGGGTGCGGGTGGATCGTGAGCGCGATGTCCTCGGCGTCCGAGCCCATCTCGAGCGCGTGCACGGTCTCGGCGATCAACTCGCCGGCGTTGACGCCGACGATGCCGGCGCCGAGCAGCCGGCGTGAGCCCGGCTCGAACAGCAGCTTGGTCATGCCCTCCTCGCGGCCCAGCGACAGCGCGCGGCCGGAGGCCGCCCAGGGGAACGCGGCCTTCTCGAACTCGATCCCGGCAGCCTTGGCTTCGGTCTCGGTCAGCCCCATCCACGCCACCTCGGGGTCGGTGTAGGCGACCGACGGGATCGTCCGGGGATCGAACTCGGCGCCGGGAACGCCCGCGATCACTTCCGCGGCGACCTTGCCTTCGTGCGACGCCTTGTGGGCGAGCATCGGGCCGCCGTTGACGTCGCCGATCGCGTAGATCCCGGGGACGTTCGTGCGTAGCTGCCGGTCGACGGGGATGAAGCCCGCGTCGTCGACGTTCACGCCCGCTTCGGACGCGCCCACGGCGCGGCCGTTGGGCCGGCGACCGATCGCGACCAGGATCCCGTCGAACCTGTGCTTGTCCCCTGACGACAGCGTCACCTCGAGGTGCTTCTCGGAGGCCTCGACCGACTCGACCTTGGTGCCCAGGTGGATCGCCTCGTAGCGTCCCGAGATCCGCTTGTGCAAAGGCTTCACGAGGTCTGGGTCGCAGCCCGGGATCAGCTGATCGAGCAGTTCGACCATCGTCACCTTCGACCCGAGCGCGTCGTACACCGTCGCCATCTCGAGTCCGATGATCCCGCAGCCGACCACGAGCAGCCGCTTCGGGATCGACGGGAGCTCGAGCGCGCCGGTCGAGGAGAAGACCCGCTCGTCGTCGGGAAGCCCGGGGATCGACGCCGCCTCCGAGCCCGCCGCGATGATGCAGTTGTCGAACGTGATCGTCCGATCGCCGACCTGAACCGCGTTGGGACCGGTGAGCGAAGCGACGCCCGTGACCACCTCGACCTTGCGCTGCTTGGCGAGCCCCGCGAGCCCGCCGGTCAGCTTCCCCACGACCGATGCCTTCCAATCACGGAGCGCGTCCACATCCACCTTGGGCTTGCCGAACTTGATCCCGTGTTCGGCCATCTCCTCGGCCTCGGCGACGACTCGCGCGGCGTGCAAGAGCGCCTTGGAGGGGATGCAGCCGACGTTCAGGCACACGCCGCCGAGCGTTTCGTAGCGCTCGATCAGCACGGTCTTCAGCCCGAGGTCGGCGGCGCGGAACGCGGCCGTGTACCCGCCTGGTCCCGATCCGATCACGACCACCTGGGCGTCGTGGCCGGCGCCGTTCGAGGACGAAGGCGGGGGAGGCGCCGGTTCGCGCTCCACGCGTGTCTCTGAAGACTCCGCCGGCGCCTCGGAACCAGAGTCAGAAGGCGCAGCGCCGTTTGCCTCGAGCGTCAGCAGCACGCTGCCCTCGGACACGCGGTCGCCGATCTTGACCCGCATCTGAGCGACCGTCCCGGCCTCGGACGCCGGCACGTCCATCGTCGCCTTGTCGGACTCGAGCGTGACCAGCGGATCCTCGAGCGCGATCTCGTCGCCGGGCGAGACGTGGATCTCGATCACGGGGACGTCGGTGAAGTCCCCGATGTCGGGAACGCGGATCTCGGTCACAGCAGCGCTCGCTTCAGATCGCTAAGGACCTTGACCAGGTACACCGTGAACCGCGCCGCGGCGGCGCCGTCGATCACCCGGTGGTCATACGACAGCGACAGCGGCACCATCAGTCGCGGGACGAACTCCTTGCCGTTCCAGACCGGCTTCATCGCCGACCGCGTGGCGCCGAGGATCGCCACCTCGGGCGCGTTGATGATCGGGGTAAACGAAGTCCCGCCGATCCCGCCGAGCGAGGAGATCGTGAACGAGGCGCCCTGCATGTCGCCGGGCATCAGCTTGCCGTTGCGCGCCTTGCCGGACAGCTCGGTCAGCTCGCGCGCGATCTCGAGTAGCCCCTTCTGGTCGGCGTTCTTGATCACGGGCACCACCAGCCCGCCCGGCGTGTCCGCCGCGAACCCGATGTTGTAGTACCGCTTCAAGATCAAGTCCTCGCCGTCCAAAGACGCGTTGAAGTTCGGGAACGCCTTCAACGCGGCGACCGACGCGACGATCAGGAACGACACCATCGTGACCTTCGTCCCGTCACCGCGAGATAGCTCGTCGTTGAGCTGCTTGCGCCACGCCTCCAGCTCGGTGATGTCCGCCTCGTCGTTGTGCGTGACGTGCGGGATCATCACCCAGTTCCGGGCGAGCACCGGACCCGAGATCCGCTGGATCCGCGAGCGCTCCACCCGCTCGATCTCGCCGAACTTCGAGAAGTCGATCTCCGGCCACGGCGGCAGATCGAGACCCAAACCGGGACCAGCGGACCGAGCGGCAGCCGGCGCGCCCGGAGCAGCCGCCGGGCCGCGATCGACGAATGTCTGGACGTCCTCCTTGGTGATCCGGCCCTTGCGGCCGCTGCCGGTCACGCGATGCAGGTCGACGCCGAGTTCGCGCGCGACCCGGCGCACGGCCGGGCTCGCATAGACGGGGCCAGCGCCGTTGCCCACAGACGATGGGGGTGTCGGAGCCGGCGCATTGCCCTCAGACGATGGGGGTGTCGGAGCCGGCGCAGCGGGCGAAACCACGGCTTGCTCCTCAGCTTCCACCGCGCTCTGCACCGCGTCGGCCGCCTTTGTTTCTGCCGGCGCTCCGCCGTCACCGTCGCTCGATGGCGACAACGTCAGGAGCCTCGTCCCCTGAGAAACCCTATCCCCAATATTCACCAGAAGCTCGCCCACCGTCCCCGCGAACGGCGCCGGCACGTCCATCGTCGCCTTGTCGGACTCGAGCGTCATCAGCGGATCGTCAACCGCGACGGCGTCGCCCGGCGAGACCAGGATCTCGATGACCGGCACGTCAGTGAAGTCGCCGATGTCCGGGACTTCGACGCCTTGGGCGCCCGAGGTCGCGCTCATACGGTCGTCGGCATCGGGGCCTCAGCGTCGATCTCGTAGCGATCGATCGCCTCTTTCACGCGGTCGCGGTCGACCTGACCTTCGTCGGCGAGCTGCTTCAGCGCGGCCACCGCCACGTAGTGGCGGTCGACCTCGAAGAACCGTCGCAGCGCGCTGCGCGAGTCGCTGCGGCCGAAGCCGTCCGTCCCCAACACTCGATACGACCCGGGCACCCACTGGCGGATCTGGTCGGCGAACGCCCGCAGGTAGTCGGTCGAGGCGACGACCGGCCCCTCACGCGCCGACAGCTGCTCGGCCACGAACGCCCGGCGCGGCTCTTCCAAGGGATGGAGCATGTTCCACCGCTCAACCTCGATCCCGTCGCGGCGCAGCTCGGTGAACGACGTCACGCTCCACACGTCCGCGGCGACGCCGAAATCGGACTCGAGCAGCTCGGCGGCCGCGACGACCTCGTTGAGGATCGTCCCCGACCCGAGCAGCTGCACGCGCGGGACCTTCTTCCGCTTCCCCACCGACCCTTCACGCAGCAGGTACATCCCCCGCAGAATGCCGTCGACAGCGCCCTCGGGCATCGCCGGGTGGTGGTAGTTCTCGTTCATCAGCGTCAGGTAGTAGAAGACGTCCTCCTGCTCGGCGACCATCCGCCGCAGGCCGTCCTGGATGATCACCGCGACCTCGTAGCCGAACGTCGGGTCATACGCGCGGCAGTTCGGGACCACCGAGAACAGAAGGTGGCTGTGGCCGTCCTCGTGCTGGAGGCCCTCGCCGTTGAGCGTCGTTCGCCCGGCGGTCCCGCCGAGCATGAAGCCGCGCGTGCGCGAGTCGGCAGCCGCCCAAACCAGGTCGCCGACCCGCTGGTAGCCGAACATCGAGTAGTAGATGTAGAACGGCACCATCTGCTCGCCGTGGGCGCTGTACGAGGTGCCGGCGGCGATGAACGACGAGATCGACCCGGCCTCGGTGATCCCCTCCTCGAGGATCTGGCCGTGCTTGTCCTCCTTGTAGAACATCAGCTGCTCGGAGTCCTGGGGCTGGTACAGCTGGCCCAGCGGCGAGTAGATCCCGACCTGGCGGAACATGCCCTCCATCCCGAACGTGCGCGACTCGTCGGGCACGATCGGGACGATCCGGTGGCCGATCTGCTTGTCGCGCAGCAGCGCCGCGAGCACGCGGACGAACGCCATCGTGGTCGAGATCTCCCGGTCGCCGGTGCCTTCGAGCTGACCCTTGAACGTTTCGAGCGGCGGCGCCTCGAGCGGCTCGGCCGCCGTCCGCCGCACCGGCAGGCTGCCGCCGAGCGCGGCCCGGCGCTCGCGCAGGAACTCCATCTCCGCGGAGTCCGCGGGCGGCTTGTAGTACTCGGCGGCGCGGACCTGCTCGTCGGATAGCGGCAGCTCGAACCGGTCACGGAACGCCACCAGCGCGTCCTCGGTCATCTTCTTGGCCTGGTGGGTGATCATCTGGCCCTCGCCCGAGACGCCCATGCCGTAGCCCTTGATCGTCTTGGCCAGGATCACCGTCGGCTGGCCGGTGTGCTCGACGGCCTCGTGGTAGGCGGCGTAGACCTTCTGCTGGTCCAGGCCGCCTCGGTTCAACAGCCAGATCTCCTCGTCGGACATGTGCGAGACGCGCTCGAGCAGGACCGGGTCCTTGCCGAAGAAGTGCTCGCGAACGTACGCCCCGTCGCGCGACTTGTACGTCTGGTACTCGCCGTCGACGCACTCCTCCATCACCTTGACCAGGCGCCCGTCGGTGTCGGCGGCAAGCAGCGGATCCCAGCGCGTTCCCCACACGACCTTGATCACGTTCCAGCCGGCGCCGCGGAAGTCGGCCTCGAGCTCCTGGATGATCTTGCCGTTGCCGCGGACGGGCCCGTCGAGCCGCTGCAAGTTGCAGTTGACGACCCAGATCAGATTGTCGAGTCGCTCGCGCCCGGCGAGCGCGGTCGCGCCCATCGTCTCGGGCTCGTCCATCTCCCCATCGCCCAGGAACGCCCACACCTTCCGTCCCGCGGTCTCTGCGACCCCGCGCGCCTCGAGGTACTTCATGAACCGCGCCTGGTAGATCGAAGTGATCGCGCCGATCCCGAGCGACACCGTCGGGAACTGCCAGAACTCGGGCATCAGCCACGGATGGGGATACGAGCTCAGCCCGCCCGTCCTGGAAACCTCCTGACGGAACCCATCGAGATTCTCCTCGTTGAGCCTGCCCTCGAGGAACGCGCGTGCGTAGTTCCCCGGCGACGAGTGCCCCTGGAAATAGACGAGGTCGCCTCCGTGCGAGTCGGACGGGGCGTGCCAGAAGTGGTTGTAGCCGACCTCGTACAGGGTCGCGAGCGACTGGAAGCTCGCGATGTGGCCGCCGAGCTCGGACGACAGCTTGTTCGCGCGCACCACCATCGCCATCGCGTTCCAGCGAACGATCGACCGCAACCGCCGCTCCAACAGCGGATCCCCGGGGAGCTTCGCCTCGCGCGCGGGCGGGATCGTGTTCACGTACGGAGTGGTGATGCTCGCGATCGGCCCGCTGCCCGCGAGCTGCGCGCGCTGGACCGCGCGCGCGAGGATCTGGCGGGCCCGATCGGGTCCGTCGTGTTCGACGACGGCATCGACGGCCTCGAGCCACTCGGTGGTCTCGACCGCATCGATGTCAGCTCCGGCGCCGTTTGCGCTTGGGGTTTGGAGGGAGTCGGTCATGGCCCCGACCTGAATATACCCCGGCCTCTCGCGGTCAGATCACACGCGCGCGCCGTTTTCCCCTACGGTTGGGGGGTGGCTCTAAGAGAACTCGAAGGCGTTGTCGGAGCCCCGTGGGCGCGGCCGCTCGGGGGTGTGCTCGACCAGTTGGTCGTCGAGTCCGACGCGCTTGCCGACAACCCGCTCGGAGATCCCGCGCGCCGGCCGCTGTACGTCTACCGGCCGCCCGGGGTCGAGCTCGACCACCCCAGGCCGCTCCCCTCCGTGTACGTAATCCAAGGATTCACCGGCCAACTCGACATGTGGCTTTCGCATTCGGCGCTCGAGCCGAACATGATCGAGCGGGTCGACGCGATGTTCACGTCGCGCGCCTGCCCGGACGCGATCATCGTGTTCGTCGACTGCTGGACGATGCGCGGGGGATCGCAGTTCATCAACTCGGCTTCGACCGGCCGCTACCTCGACTACCTCTGCGACGAGGTCGTGCCGTTCATCGACGGGCGCTATCCGACGCTGTCCTCGCGTGATCACCGCGGGCTGTCCGGCAAGTCCTCGGGCGGCTACGGCGCGATGGTCGTGCCGATGCTCCGGCCCGACGTGTTCGGGGCGCTCGCCTCGCACGCCGGCGACGCGCTGTTCGAGTGCTGCTACCTGCCCGCGTTCCGCGACGTGGCTCGCGGTCTGCGCGACAACTTCGAGGGCTCCTACGAGGTGTTCTTCGAGCGCCTCGCGGCGGCCGATCACTTCGACTTCGCGAAGTTCGGCGACGCGTGGGAGATGTACGGCTACGCGTCGGCGTACTCGCCGGACCTGACCGCGCCGGGCCGGGCGCTGCTCCCGTTCGAGATCTCGACCGGCCGGTTGATCGACGACATCTGGGCGCTGTGGCTCGAGCACGACCCCGTGCGGATGGCTCCGCACCACGCCGACGCGCTCCGCAGCATGCGCCGGATCTACCTCGACGCCGGCAGGTCCGACGAGTACTACCTCGACCTCGGGGCACAGGCGTTCGCCGAGGAGCTGTCGAAGATCGGGGCCGCGCACACGCTCGAGCTGTTCGACGCCAAGCACGGCGGGATTACCTATCGGTACCCCGGCGCGATTCGCGAGCTTGTGACCGCGCTCCAGGCATGACGGCGACAGCCGAGCAGGACCTGGCCTTCGCTGGGCCGGAGGCGCTCGCGGACATGGTGCGCCGCCGCGATCTGACACCGCGTGAGCTCGTCGAGCTGTTCCTGGCGCGGATCGAGGCGATCGACCCGAAGCTGAACGCGTTCCGCGTGACAATGGCCGACGAGGCGCTCGCCGCGGCCGATGCCATGTCCGGGACGCTGTCGGGGGCCGCGTCCGGGGGCGAGGACAAGCTGCTCGCCGGCGTGCCGATCGCGATCAAGGACGACATGCCGGTCGCGGGGCAGTCGATGACGCGCGGGTCGCGCTCGTATGGACCCCCGGAGGCGGCCGACGGCGAAGTGGTGAGGCGACTGCGCGGCGCCGGGGCGATCCCGATCGGGATCACGAACGTCCCCGAGCTGATGATCTTCCCGTGGACCGCGACCGCCGCGAACGGGGTCACCCGCAACCCGTGGGATACGACGCGCACGCCGGGCGGCTCCTCGGGCGGGTCGGCGGCGGCTGTGGCGTCGGGGATGGTTCCGTGCGCGACCGGATCGGACGGCGGCGGCTCGCTCCGGATCCCGGCCGCGTGCTGCTCCCTGGTCGGAATGAAGCCGAGCCGCGGGCGCGTCTCGACGCAGCCGGCGCGGGAGGGGTGGCTCGGGTTGAGCGTGTTCGGCGCACTCGCCCGGACCGTCCGCGACAGCGCGCTGCTGCTCGATGTGATCCACGGGTCGCTCCCGGACGACGCCGACACCGCGCCGCCCTTCGCGGGCCGTTACGTCGACGCCGCGGCCACGCCGCCGGGCCGGCTCCGGATCGGCATCTCGCGCAAGCTGCCGCCCGGCTTCATCGCGCGGCTCTCGGGCGACCAGCGGGGCGCCTGGGAGCGGACCGGTTCGGTCCTCGCCGAGCTCGGGCACGACGTGATCGAGCGCGATCCGTCCTACGGGCTGGTCGGGATCGAGTTCACGCAGATGTGGATGCGCGGCATCTACGAGGAGTCCCGCACGATCCCCGACCGTGAGCGACTCGAGCGCTCGACGCGCCAGCTCGTCGCCGCCGGTGGGCGCCTCGTGCCGAACGGCAGGCGCGAGCGGCTGCTCGACGGTCGGCTGGCCAGGACCGCGCGCGTGCTCGAACTGTGGAACGAGATCGACGTGTTGCTGATGCCGGTGCTCGCCACCACCGCGATCGCCGCCGAGGGCGCCTACGGCAAGTCGGCGCCGGTCGCGATCGACCGTGCGTCGCGGTTCATGCCGTTCAACCCGCTGTTCAACGTGACCGGGCAGCCGGCGATCGCGGTGCCGGCCGGGTTCGGGGCCGACGGACTACCGCTCAGCGTCCAGCTGGTGGGCCGTCCGGGGGCGGAGGATCTCCTGTACTCGCTCGCCGGCCAGCTCGAGACCGCCCGCCCGTGGGCGCATCACCGCCCACCGGTTTAGCGAATAGCTCCTTCGACAGCTCCAGAAACTCCGCGGCGGCCGGGGAGAGGCGCCGCCCTTCGCGGCACGCGAGCGTGATGTCGCGGCGCAGCGAGGGCCCGGTCAGCGCCGCCACCGCCAGGTGTCCCGCCGAGCGGTCGGCGTCGGACTGGGGGAGGATCGCGACGCCCATGCCGCGCGCCACCAGCCGCCTGATCCGCTCGCTCTCGTTCGATTCGAGCTTGATCTGTGGTTCGAACCCGGCCTGGTGGGCGGCGTAGGTCAGCAGCTCGCGCAGCCGCGCGCCCTCCCGGTAGCTGACGAACTGCTCGTCGGCGAGCTCTGCCATCCGCAGGCGGCGCCTCCTCGCCAGCGGGTGGTCGGAAGGGAGGACGGCGACCAGCTCCTCGGACACGAGCTGGCGCAGGACAAGCCCCTGCGTCTCGATCCGCTCGGTCACCGACAGGAACGCCAGATCGAGCACGTCGTCGCGGAGCATCTCGGCGAGCTCCTCGCTCGACTGCTCGCGGACGGTCAGCTCGACTGCCGGGTGGCGCTCGTGGAACACCGCCAGCGCGTGCGACACGTCCACCGGTCCCATCGTGTGCATCGTGCCGACCGACACGTGTCCGGCCCGGACGCCGGCGAGCGCCTGCATCTCCGCGTTGGCGGCATCGATCTCGGACAGGATCCGCCGGGCGCGGGCGACGAGCGTCTTGCCCGCCTCGGTGACCGTGACCTTCCGGGTGGTCCGCTCGACCAGGGCCAGTCCCACCTCCTGCTCGAGCCGGCGAATCTGCTGCGACAGCGCCGGCTGGGCTATGTGCTCGCGCGCCGCGGCGCGCGTGAAGTGCTGCTCGTCGGCGAGCGCGACGAGGTAGCGCAGCTGGCGAAGCTCCATAAGCTAAGCGTATAGATCGGTGCGGATATTGGTCTTTGACATATGAAACGGGTGGCGCCACCATACGCGCACACCCTCTCCTCCCTCAGTGAACGCCCCGCTGATCCGGCCAGTTTTTTCGCCAGATCCGGGGCGTTCCTGTTTCTCGAGGTGGGTCGCGCTGCTTTTTGACGGCGGGCACCTGGAGAGGGGCCGGTGCGGGCTGTTCGGCGCGCGGCCGGGCGGCTTGCCGGGAGGGCCGGGGTGAGCGTCAAACTACCTGCGTATCACGACAATCGAGCGCGGTCGCGCCGGCCCTGCCGTGTTACGCGTGCCACACGTGCGTAGCACGGCACGGCCTCCCCGGAGGCGCTCCGTTTTCGTGTTATGCATGATCCCGCGAGCCGCCGCGCGCCGGCAGCCGCGCCCTCGCCTCTCTCCAGGTGCCCGCCGTTAATCGCAGAGCGACCAGCGCGGGCAGCGCGGGCAGCGCGGGCAGCGCGCCGGCCTACGCCACCAGCGAACCGAGCCGACCGACCAGCGCCACCGCGTCGAGGTCGTCGTGCACGAGCGTCTGGCACATGACCCGGTGCAGGCCGGCGTCGCGGTAGGCGGCGAACTGCTCGGCCGCCTGGTCGATGGTCGCCACGATCCAGCCGTTCGGGGGTTCGCGCAGCAGCGCGTCGGCGTCGGACCCGGTGCGCTCGGCGACCCGGCGCGCGCGGTCCTCGAGGTCGGCGGCGTCGGCGCCAAGGACGGTCCCGATCATCGCCGAGAACGGAATCGGATCGCGGCCGCCGCGCTCACACGCCTCGACGATCGCCGTGCGCCGGGTCGTCACTTCCTCGAGCGACGGGAACGGCGTGTTGTATTCGTCGGCGAACCGCGCGGCCAGCGCCGCGCTCCGCGGCGCCGCAATCCCGCCCATGATCAGGTGGGGGTGGGGCCGCTGGACGGGCTTGGGCTGCGCGTCGAGGTCGCGCAGGACGTAATGCTCGCCGTCGAACGAGAACGGCCCCTCAGCCCACGTCCCCATGAGCACCTGGAGTTGCTCCTCGAGCACGTCGATCCGGACGCGGGTGGGTGCGAACGGGAAGCCGTAGGCCTCGTGCTCGCGCTCGTGCCAGCCGGCGCCGATGCCGAGGTCGATCCGCCCGCCTGAGACGTGGTCGGCGACCACCACGAGCTTGGCGAGCACCGATGGGTGGCGGAAGCTCGCCGGCGAGACGAGCGTCCCGAGCCGCAGCTTGGTGGTCAGCGCGGCCAGCGCGTTGATCGTGCCCCAGGCGTCGAGCGCCGGGCGATCGGGATCGCGCCCGTCGAGGTTCTGGTAGTGGTCGGAGCGAAACAGGGCGGGGATGCCGTGCTCCTCGCACGCCGCGGCGAGCGCGCGCCACTGGGGCCACGTGACGCCCTCCTGACCTTCGATCATCAAGCAGAGATCCATACCGAAACCCTCTCGCGGTTGAAGGGTTGGCGATCGTATTGCAAGCGCGCGTCCGTGTGCCGACACCCGGCCGCGCGAAACTCCCAAGTTGTGAACGCCTGGCGCAGCAGCCGCTTCTTCCATTTCGACGTCGCCGTCGTGTCGGTCGTCGCCGTCCTGATCATCGGGTTCTCGTTGGCGAGCGCCGGGGGCGAGGCCGATAGCCCGAGCCGGCACGCGACCGCGGTCACGGTCGACCCCGGCCCCAACGACCCCGCGGTGCCGCAGGGGTTCCTCGGTCTGTCGATCGAGTACCCCGCGCTCGAAGCCTATGCCGGCACCGATCCCAGCTCGCTCGACCCCGTGTTCGAGCAGCTCGTACGCAACCTGGCGCCGGGGCAGGCGCCGGTTCTGAGGATCGGGGGCAACAGCGCGGACCGGACCTGGTGGCCCGTTGCCGGCGTGAGCCGACCACCCGGCGTCACGTTCGACATCACTCCTCAGTGGCTCCAGGTGACCCACGCCCTGGCGCAGACTCTCGGCGCGCGCCTGATCCTCGGGGTGAACCTCGAGCAGGACAGCCCGCAGCTGGCGGCTGCGGAAGCGCATGCGCTGATCAACGGGGTCGGCCGGCAGTCGGTGAGGGCGCTCGAGCTCGGTAACGAGCCGGACCTGTACTCCGCGTTCCCCTGGTACCGGTCCGACGGGCACGCGGTGTTCGGTCGGCCGCGGGGCTACGACGAGTCCGAGTACATCAGCGACTTCAACGGCCTGAGCGGGGCGTTGCCGCGCATTCCGCTGGCCGGCCCGAGCCTGAGCGGGCGTCAATGGACCCAGAGCCTCGGGCCGTTCCTCGCGGCCGAGCCGAACCTCGGGCTCGTGACGTTGCATCGCTATCCGCTCCAGGTGTGCTTGACCCCGCGCACCTCGGCTCGCTATCCGACGATCGCTCGGCTGCTGTCGCCAGCGACCTCGACCGAGCTCGCCGACTCGTTCGCGCCCTACGTGGCGCTCGCCCGCGCCCATGGCCTGTCGCTGCGAGTCGACGAGCTCAACACGGTCTCCTGCGGCGCCGACCCCGCCGTCAGCAAGTCGTTCGCCTCGGCGCTGTGGGTGCTCAACACGCTGTTCGGTCTCGCGAGCACCGGCGTCTCCGGGGTCAACATCCACACATTCCCGGGGGCGGGGTACGAACTGTTCCGGATCGCGCAGACCGGAGGCACCTGGCGCGCGGCGGTCTCCCCCGAGTACTACGGCATGCTGATGTTCGCGCAGGCGACGCCCCCGGGATCTCGCCTGTTGAGCGTGGCCCCGACGGGGATCCCGGGGGTCTACGTGTGGGCGACGCGCGCGCGCGACGGCACCGTTCGAGTCGTCCTCACGAACGAGGGCAGCAGCCCGCACGCGCTCGCGGTCCGCATGCCCGGCAAGTTCGAGACCGCGACGCTGGCGCGCCTTGAGGCCCCGAGCCCGAGCGCGACGAGCGGCGTGACGCTCGGAGGCCAGAGCTTCGGAGCGCAGACCAGCACCGGCCGGCTCGCCGGCCCCTCAGAACAATCATCGGTGTCTGAGGACGACGGTCGCTATCCGGTGACGCTGCCGGCGGGGAGCGCCGCGATGCTCGTGCTCTCGCCGCGCGACTCCGGCCATCGGTGACAACATGGCCGGCGAGATGCCCGACGTGCTGATCCACGGGGACACGGTGCGCGATCCGGCGATGCGCCACGAGATCCCGCTGATCGTGCCGGACCCGTTCCTGTACGTCGAGGCGGGCGACGAGCGCCACGTGATCGTGAGCTCGCTCGAGCGCTCCCGCATCCAAGCCGTAGACAGCGGTCTCAATATCCACGCGTTCGAGGAGTTCGGCTACGACGATCTGGTGACGTCGGGCAAGGACCGGGAGGACGCGGTGCTAGAGGTACTCGTGCGCGCCACCGGGTCATTCGGGCTGGACGCTGCCACCGTGCCCGGAAACTTCCCGCTCGAGCTCGCCGACCGCTTGCGCGCCCACGGCCTGACGCTCGCGGTCGACCGCCACCTGTTCGAGGCGCGCCGGCGCGTCAAGAGCGACGCCGAGCTGGCGGGAATTCGCAGGGCGCAGGCGGCCGCGCAAGCCGGCATGCGAGCCGCCGCCGAGCTGCTCCGGCGCGCCGAGCGGGGCGGCACCGGGGTGCTCGCCGACGGCGAGCCGCTCACGTGCGAGCGGGTCAAGGAAGCGATCCGGACCGCGGTGGCGCGGGGCGGGGCGAGCGCCGATTCGCTGATCGTCGCCCACGGCGGGCAGTCGGCCTCCGGGCACGACATGGGATCGGGTCCAATCGCCGCGGGCGAGCCGGTGGTGATCGACCTGTGGCCGATGGATCTCGAGTCAGCTTGTTTCGCCGACATGACGCGGACGTTCGTGATCGGCGAGGCGCCCGCGGAGCTGCGCAAGTACTACGAGCTGACGCGGGAATCGCTGGCGCGCTCGTTCGACGCGATTCGCCCGGGCGTCGCCGGCAGCGACGTGTTCCGCATCTCGTGCGAGCCCTACGAGCAGGCGGGGCTGCCGACCCAGCTGAGCAAGGCGCCCGGCCAGGTGCTCGAGGAGGGCTACTTCCACTCGCTCGGACACGGCGTCGGGCTCGAAGTCCACGAGGCGCCGGTGCTCGGGCGAGCGCCGGACGTGCTCGTTGCCGGAGACGTGATCACACTCGAGCCGGGCTGCTACCGGCCGGGATTCGGCGGGTGCAGGCTCGAAGATCTCGTGCTCGTGACCGAGCACGGCGGCGAGTTGCTGACCGACTTCCCGTACGAGCTCGAGCCCTCAGCGCCGTCATAGTGCCGTCGTCGGGGCGATGTCGGCCAGAGTTCACGCCGTAGCGTTCCTCCACGCGATCCGCGGGGTTTGTCTACCTGAGTCGGATTCGCCCCGAGCGGCGGCCACACGCGGCTACCCATCCGGGGCCGCTTTACACCGAACAACGGTCGCCGTCGGAGGCTTCTCGCACGAGCGCCGGCCGCGCTGAGATGATCCGCAACGAGGCTCCTCGATGCTCGTCGACATGCATGCGCATTTTCCGATGCACCTTTTGGTGAGCGACGAGCAACGGACGCACGAGCGGGCGCGGACCTGGTGGCGGCAGCGCTGGCAGGGCCGGTTGGTCGAGCTGATCTCGCGGTTCGCGAACTACCAGGGTCCGGGGGACACGCCGAGCGTGACCGAGAAGCTGATGCGGGACGGGGGCGTCGGAGTCGCGCTGTCGGTGCTCTACCAGCCGTTCAGCGAGATCGACCTCACCGAGACCTACGGCGCGCCGCCGCGGCAGAGCTACTTCAAGGCGATCTGCGACCAGCGCCAGACGGTCGAGGACTACGTGTCCGCCCACAGCGACGCGGTCGCGATCGCTCACACGGTCAGCGAGCTCGACGCGCTGCTCCCGGGCGGGGTCCCGATCCTGATCCACGCGATCGAGGGCGGCTTCCAGCTGGGGCGAGATCCGGCCGAGGTCCGCGCCAACGTACAGACGCTGGCCGGTATGGGGATCGCGTACGTGACGGTCGCGCACCTGTTCTTCCGCGACGTCGCGACGAACGCGCCGGCGCTGCCGTTCCTGCCAGACAGCGTCTACAACTTCGCGTTCCCCCAGGCCAAGCACGTTGGTCTCACCGCGCTAGGTCACGAGGTCATCGACGCGATGGTCGACGAGGGAATCCTGATCGACATCACGCACATGCGCACGCAGTCGATCCAGGATGTGTTCACGCAGCTCGACCTGCGCGATCCGGCGAAGGAGATCCCAGTGATCGCGACCCACATGGCGTACCGCTTCGGCGGTCTGCAGTACTCGTTCGACGACGACACGATCAAGGCCGTGGCCGCGCGCGGCGGGGTGCTGGGCTGCATCCTGTGCGAGCACTACATGACGAGCGGCCTGTCGGCCGCCAGCTCGCTCGAGGGCTCGCTCGAGACGGTCTGCCGGCATATCGACAAGATCCACGATCTGACCGGGAGCTACGACCACATCGCGATCGGGTCGGATCTCGACGGCTACATCAAACCCGCGCTGCCCGGCCTTGATGACATGAGCCGGATGACCAGCTTGCAGGACCACCTGCGCACCCGCTACGGCGACGCTGATGCCGAGAAGATCTGCAGCGCCAACGCGCTCCGGGTGTTGCGCGCCGAGTGGGGCCACAAGCGGCCGCGGGCATAACCGTGTCGACCGGGGGTCGCGTTCGCGCCCTGTCGCCGGACGGTGAGCTGAGGACGATCTTCGAGGTCCTCGCCGCCACGGCGGGGGTCGTCATCTACGTCTACCTGGTCGGCTGGATCGTCGATCTCGTCCGCCTGTCCGCGGCGCGGCTGCCCGCGTCGGCCGCCGTGGCGGCGCTCGGCAACCGACAGCTGTTCGGCGACGGGCTGAAGTCGACGCTCCTCATGGCCGGCGTATTCGCGGTGAGCTGCGGGGTGGCGTACTTCTCCTCGGCGCGCAACTGGGATGTACTTGGCCAGGATTGGCATGACATCGTCCGCAAGCGCGGCGTCGCCAAAGCCGCCGCCGCGCCGAATGTGGACGTCGAGCGCCGCCGGCGGCAATGGCGCCACGCCACGGTCAAGGCGCAGCGGGCCCGGGCGGTAGCGAGGCGCGCGCAGGGATGGCCGCTGGGCGTGGTGCACCGCTCCGCGGCAATGGTGGCGACCCGCCACGAGCGTCACGCGCAGCAGCTTCCCGCCGAGCATCCGCAGCCACCCGAGCCGGCGCCGCTCGGGGACGGGGCGGTCAGGGTGATCGCCGGTTTCAACATCATGGTGCTCTCGGCACTGATCGCGCTCGGAGTCGCCCGAGCCGTGGGGGCGGCGATTCCAATTGCTCGGTGGGTCGGGGTGCTGATCGGGGTCGGCGTGTTCCTCGGCGTGCGCTGGGCGCTGACGCGGTGGAGCCCGCTCGTGTTCGGAGCGCGGATCCACGCGGTCGTGTGGGGAACGGTCGTGGTCGCCACGCTGTTCGCCTCCGCGCCGGTCGGCGTGATCGTGCTCACCGGCGTCGGCGTGGCGACGCTCGGCCGGACCCTGGCTCGAATCAGGCAGCCGCACACCGTCGCGCAGTTCATGCGCTCGCCGCTCCCGTGGGTGCTGCTGACGATCTGTCTGCTGATCGGGCTCGCGTTCAGCGCGACGCCCCCGATCTCGTTCTCGCGCGTCGTGGTCACGACCGCCGGCGGGAGCCGCACCGCCGGATATCTGACCCGGACGAGCGCCGGCGTGTACATCGTCACGTGCACGGCGCTCGCCGATGCGACCTCGACCGATGAGCGACTCGAGTTCGTGCCGGCGCGGAACGTCCAGGGCGTGCGCGTCGGCGGCGGCACGGCCTATTTCGACTCGGGCCGGCGGCCGTCGCTGGCGACGCTCGCGCTGGGCGCGCTCGGCGTCGGGGGCAGCACGCCGACGCTGTTCAACGCGGCGCTGCGCGCGACCCAGCCGACCTGCGCCGGCGGCGGTCCGAGCGGCCTCAGCGCCGGCTACGAGGATCCGGCGCTCGGCGCCGGAGTGATCGCGGGCCCGGCACCCGCGGGCGGGCAGGCGAACGACGGTGAGCGGCCGGTCGAGCAGACGGCTCCGCCGGCGATCGCCGCGCTGGCCAAGCGTTACCAGCCGACGCTGCTCGTGACCGTCGCCGACCAGAACTGGCCGACCTCCGTCAACGCGATCCTCGAGGAACGGGGGCGGGCCGACCAGCCCGCGTGCCTGGTCCAGCAGCGCACGACCAAACCCATCTGCCCGGCGACCGCCTCGAGCCTCGGCGGGACCGGGGCCACGTCGTCGGACTACATCCAGTTGCCCGTGAAGCTGGCGAGCAACCAGAGCCCGGGTGGGCAGTTCCAGGCGTTCCTGAGAGGGCAGTACATCGCGTCGGGCTCGCTCCACAACTGGCTCGCGGATCCGGGCGTGCTCGACCCGTGGCGCTCGGCGGAGATCTACTTCTACTACGCGGGTCCGATCAAGACCTCGATGTTCCCCGCGCGGGCCGTCGATCCGAACGTTCCCTCGGGCCTGATCGCGCTCGAGTACTGGTTCTACTACCCGTTCAACTACTACCCGCTGGTCGTGAACTCGGACCTGATGAACGAGGCTCCGATCGCGGGCGACCACGAGAACGTCGACCTGCACCAGGGCGACTGGGAGCACGTCGACGTACTGCTCGATCCGCACACGCACGCGCCGCTCTGGCTGTACCTGGCGCGCCACAGCGACGAGGGCCAGTTCATCCCGTGGAACAGCCCGCAGCTCACGTTCGACCAGGGCCATCCGCTGGTTCAAGCCGCGTTCGGCGGCCATCCGACGTATCTACCGGGCTGCGGCGCGCGGCCGCGGCCGATCACCGACGACGCGTCGAGCGACTGGCTGTCGTGCGGCTCGGGGCGGTTCGCGTTCCGGGCGGCGACCACGCCGCTGGTCGACATCGCGCCGCAGCCCTGGGCCTGCTGGCCGGGCTACTTCGGGGAGGCCCGGACCGGGCTCGAGGTGCAGGCCGCCGGCAAGTCCGAGAACGTGATCGACTCGATCGAACACTTCGTGTTCGTCGCCGGCCCGCGGGCGCCGCTCCGGCAGGCCGAGAACACCGGAGTGTGCCCGGGCGATCCGCTGGCGGCAGAGCAGTCGGCGGCGGTCGGCGGGGGTTAGTCGCGCGCGGCGCCCGGCGGGGGGCGGCGGTTAGTCGCGCGCGGCGCCCGGCGGGGGGCGGCGGTCAGGCGGGGCGGCGGCGCGCGAGGATCGCTTCCAGGGGACGCGTGTTGACGACGTCGGCCGCGGTCGTCCACCCGCGCCGGGCGGTCGCCACCGCCAGCGTCATGTTCTCGAGCCCCGCGACCGAGTGCGCGTCGGTCGAGCAGACGATCTCGACGCCGGCACGCAGCGCGTCGCGTACGTGCTCGCCGCTCAGATCGAGCCTGGGGGCGAGCCCGTTGACCTCGACCGCCACCCCTAGCTCGAGCGCGACCGCGAAGATCCGGTCGAGGTCGACCGCGTTCTCGGGCCGGCGGTTGATGTACCGGCCCGTCGGGT
The DNA here is from genome assembly GCA_963770615.1 of uncultured Solirubrobacterales bacterium. Classification (GTDB taxonomy): domain Bacteria; phylum Actinomycetota; class Thermoleophilia; order Solirubrobacterales; family Solirubrobacteraceae; genus Palsa-465. The sequence continues at coordinate 429,657 of CAVYQJ010000005.1, forward strand.
GGCTGAGGCAGCGCACGTACGGATTGCGCAGCGCCTCCTCGACGCGTCTCGTCATCTCCGGCGCCGGCATCCGCTGCCCGGCGTGCACGCTCGCCTGGACCCAGTCGAGCTCGGACAGGACGTCGTCGGGAAGATCGAGCCGGCCGTCGCCGAGGATGTCGCATTCGATCCCCCGCAGCACACGAAACGGCGCGAGCACCTCGTTGGCGGCGGCGATCTCCTCGCCCTGCCGGCGGACGTCGTCGGGAGTGAGCCCGCGCACCGCCCCGACGGCGGGGGTGTGGTCGCAGATCGCCAGGTAGTCGTAGCCGCGCTGGCGCGCCGCCCGGCCCATCTCCTCGACACTCGCCCGGCCGTCCGACCACGTCGTGTGACAGTGCAGGTCGCCGCGGATGTCGGCGACCTCGACGAGCGGCGGCGGCTCGCCGTCGAATGGCTGTTCCCGCAACTCCGGCGGACACCACGGGATCCCGAGCACGTCGTACACCGACCGCTCGTCGGGCGCGTCCGGGAGCGGCTCGAGCGCCGCGACGTACGCCGGCGATCCCGTCGCCCGCACCAGCGCGGTCCCGAACCGCTCGGGCTCGGCGGCGACGACCTCGAGCGGCACGCCCTCGATCGTCACTCCGATCGCGCGCCGGTCGCCACGCTCGAGCAGCGCGACGATCTGCGGGAGCGCGGCGAAGCGATCGAGGACAGGCCCGGGGTCAGGCGCGGCGCACGCGACAGCGAGCCACTCGCACGAGTCGCGCCAGCGCCGGACGTCGCCCGCGGGCTCGCCGCCGAGCGCGGCCGCGATCGCGCCGACCAGCTCGCGGGCCTGGTTGAGCAGAAGTCCTTGCCGGGGTCGCGGCGACCGCTCGCTGGCGAGCGCCTCGAGCAGCAGCGCCTCGGTCTTGGGGCCGATCCCGGGAACGTCACGCAGCCGTCCCGAGGCCGCGGACTCGCGGAGCTCGTCGGCGGTACGCACGCCGAGCGCCCGCGCCAGCTCGACCGAGCGTCGGGCGCCGAGACCGAGGTAGCGCCCGAGGCCGACGAGGTCGGGCGACAGCTCGCGCTCGAGCTCGGCGAGCTCGGCGATCTGTCCGGTCTCGATCAGCTCGCTGAGCCGCGCCGCGATTCCCTCGCCGATTCCGCGCAGCTCGCGGACGCGCTTGGACCGCACGAGGTCCGCGACCGGGACCGCGGCGCCGCGGATCGTCTCGGCGGCGCGGCGGTAGGCGCGGATCGTGTACGGATTCGCCTCGACGAGCTCGAGCATCAACGCGAACGTCTCGAGGCGATCTGCGATCTCGGAGTTGTCCACGAGCGGTAGTTTCCCCGGGATGGCCAAGGTTCTGATCACCGGCTCGGCGGACGGCCTCGGGCTGATGGCGGCGCAGGAACTCGTCGCCGCCGGTCACGAGGTCGTCGTCCACGGCAGAGACCGCCGGCGCGCGGACGACGCGCTCCGGGCGGCGCCGGGCGCGGCCGGGGCGCTCGAGGGGGACCTGTCGAGCATCGCGGAGACGCGGTCGGTCGCCGATCAGGCAAACGCGGCCGGGCCGTTCGACGCCGTCATCCATAACGCGGCGGTCGGCTTCCGCGAGCGGCGGATCGAGACGGTCGACGGCCTCGAGCACGTGTTCGCGATCAACGTGCTCGCGCCGTACCTGCTGACCGCGCTGATCGCGGCGCCGGCGCGGCTCGTCTACCTGAGCTCGGGCATGCACCACGGCGGCGATCCCGACCTGTCGGACCTGGAGTGGAAACGCCGGCAATGGAGCGGCGCCCAGGCGTACTCGGATTCCAAGCTGTTCGACCTGGCGCTCGCGCTCGCGGTCGCCCGCCGCTGGCCGAGCGTCCGCTCGAACGCGGTCGAGCCCGGCTGGGTGGCGACCAAGATGGGCGGGCGGGGCGCGCCCGACGACCTGGACCTCGGCGCCGACACCCAGGCGTGGCTTGCCACGAGCGACGATCCCGCCGCGACTGTCACCGGCGGCTACTTCTACCACCGCCGTCCGCGTGCATTCGACCCCGCCGCCGCCGACGCCGCGTTGCAGGACGGGCTGCTCGGGGTGTGCGCTGAGTTGACCGAGGTGACGTTGCCCGACGGCTGATCAGGCCGCGTGGGGCTGAGCGACGGCGGCTGGTTCGAGCGCGCCCCGCTCGGGCGCGACCCGCTCGGGAGCGCCGGCGTTGAGGCTGCGCGACCCGAGCACGGCGATCACCACCGCGACCCCGCCGGCGGCCCCTGCGAACGCGAACGCCGCGACCGCGCCGGCGCTCTGCACCAATCCGCCGGCGACGGCTGCGCCGAGCGCCTCACCCGTCATGGCCGCCGTCAGCCCCCACGAGAAGGCCTCGGTGTTCGTGCCCGGCGGCGCGAACCGGTCGACCATCGCGTAGATGCTGGCCGCGGTCGGGGCGATCGTCGCGCCGGCGAGCAGGATCACGGCCGCGATCCCGAGCACGCTGCCGGTGACAAGCGTCAGCGCGCCGTGGGCGACCGCGAGCGCGCTGAGGAGCAGGATCACGCCGCCTGCGCGCCGGGCCCCGCCGCCGAGACGAGTGGCGGCGATGCCGCCCAGGAGCGACCCGAAGCCCCACAGGCCGAGCAGCGGCCCCGCGGCGGCGGTGCTGCCGAGCGCCTTCGCGGCCGCGGTCACCCCGACCTCGGTGGCGCCGAACACCGCACCGGTGCCGAGTTCGAGCAGGGCCAGGATCAGGATCGCCGGCGAACGAAGCGACCCTCCGCGGCGCCGGGGCGCCGAGGGATCGGGCCGCCAGGCGCGCGATGCCGGCTGGGCCGCGAACGCGAGCGTCGAGACGAGCATGATCACGCCGCCGGCGGCGAGCGCGGCGCCCGTCGACCACAGCGCGCCGAGGCCGAGCGCGAGCGGCGGCCCGAGGATGAACGTGACCTCGAGCACCGTTGACTCGAACGCGAACAGCGCGGGCAGCCGCCTCGGGTCGCTGACCATCGCGGGCAGCAGCGTGCGGACGCACGCCGAGAGCGGCGGAGTCGACATCCCGGCGGCGGCGGCGAGCGCCACCAGGACCGCGGGCGGAGTGCTCGACGGCGCGAGCCCGGTGGCGACGAGGACGAGGGCCGTCACGGTGGCGCCGGCGACGAGGACCGTCGTCTGACCGCTCCGGTCGACGAGCCGTCCGAGCAGCGGGGCGGCGACCGCGCCGGCGATCGCGTAAGCGCCGCTGACCGCGCCGGCGATGGCGAACGAGCCGGTCAGATGTTGAGCGTTGACGAGCAGCGCGATGCTGAACATCGCGAGCGGGAGGCGAGCGAGGATCGAACTTCCGAGCAGGGCGCGTGCTCCCGTGGCCGACAGGAACGAGGAGTGTGAGTTATTGGTCGTCATGATGCGGCCAATCTAGGTCGAAAGCGGCTCACTGATAAGAGCCAATTTCGCGCCGGTTTAGTGGACCGGTTCGGTGCGCGCACCGGGGTCGGGGTCGGGTCGCCGGCGCTGGCTGTTACGAATTCCGCACGTGTAAAACGCAGCGGATTGGCCCCGCGCCAGCGCTGGCTGCCACATAAGCATGGTCACCCTGCTTATGTGGACGTGGCGGACCGCGTTGGGGAGACCTTGCTGCGAAATACAGGGGCCGCGGCCGGTGGGACCGGACGCGAAGCTCGGGCGATGACTGCTGCGGTGCACAAGTCGCCGAAGCGCCCGCCGGCGCCCCGCGTTGGCTACATAAGCGCCGGGGTGGCGCTTATGTAGCCTTGGCGCCGGGCTGAATGTGGGTTTGGCGAGTTCCGCACGGCCGGCGCGCTCCGAGGGCCGATGCCGTCCCGTCGCAACGAGCGCGGCGGCCACCTTCGACCGGCTGCCCGCGTTCAGAGCAGGTCGCCGATCGCGGCGATCCCGCGCGCGTTCAGAGCAGGTCGCCGATCGCGGCGATCACGCGCGCGTTCACAGCAGGTCGCCGATCGCGGCGATCCCGCGCGCGATCGCGGCCTCGGTGAGGTTCCCGAAGCCGACCACGAGTTCGGGCGGACCGCTCCGTGTGCTCAAACGGAACGAGCTCATGCCGTACAACCCGATCGACCGGATGCGCGCCGCCTCGACGATCGCCTGCTCGTCGGCCTCGGGACGGAGCCGAGCGACGGCATGGAATCCGGCCGCGAGTCCGTGCAGTCCGACATGCGGCGCCTGCTCGGCGAGCGTCCGGGCCAGCGTGTCGCGACGCGCACCGTAGATGTCGCGCATGCGGCGCAGGTGCCGGTCGTAGCGGCCCGACTCGATCAGCTTCGCCAGCGCCAGTTGCTCGAGCGTCGGCGACCCGCGGTCGCTCAGCCGCTTGTCCTCGGTCACCGCCTCGAGCAGGCGCGGTGGGCAGACGACCCACCCGAGCCGGAGCCCCGGCGCGAGCGACTTGCTGACCGTGCCGATCAGCGCGACGCGATCCGGAGCCAGTCCCTGGAGCGCGCCGACCGGCTCGCGGTCGTAGCGGAACTCGGCGTCGTAGTCGTCCTCGATGATCGTGGCGTCCCGCTCGTCGGCCCAGGCGACGAGCGCCTGGCGTCGCTCCGGGGCCAGGGCGGTCCCGGTCGGGAACTGGTGGGTGGGGGTGAGGATCACCGCGCGGACGCTGGTGGCGGCGAGGGCGTCGACGTCGATCCCGCGCTCGTCGATCGGAACCGGAACCGTCTCGATCCCAAGCCGCGCGGAGATCTCGGCGTAGTCCTCGTCGCCCGGATCCTCGATCGCCACCCGCCGGATCCCATCGCCGGCGAGCGAGCGCAGAACGAGGTTGACCCCCTGACCGAAGCCGAGGCAGATCATGATCCGCTCGGCTTCGGCCACCGTCCCGCGGACGCGGCGCAGGTACCCGGCGAGCACCTCGCGCAAGGCCTCGATGCCGCGCGGATCGCCGTACCCGAGGTCGCTCGGGGTGGCGGTGCGGCAGCTGTCGCGCATCGCGCGGGCCCAGTCGGCGCGCGGGAAGCTCGTGAGGTCCGGGACGCCGGGAACGAAGTCGACCGCCAGGCGAGGCGACGTAGCCGGCCCCGTCGGCTCGGGGACGAGCGACGGGGCCGGCGCCGAGGCGGGCGCGAGCGCGCCCGCCGCCACCCGGGTGGCCGAGCCCGTATGCGAGGTGAGGAAGCCCTCGGCCTGGAGCTGGCTGTAGCACTCGAGCACGAGCCCGCGCGAGATTCCCAGTTCGGCGGCCAGTGCCCGGGAGGACGGGAGCCGCTCCCCGGCGGCCAGCCGGCCCGACCGGATCGCCTCGCGCAGCTCGTGCTCGAGTTGCACGCGGAGCGGCTCGGCGCGGCTTCGATCAAGCGCGAGCAGCAGCTCCGGACCCAAACCGGCCCACTCAATCGCCATCGAAACGGATCCTACCGGGGGGCCGGTTTACGCCAGATCCGAGACGTCATGAACCGACCGGCGGGGGCGGGCCGATCCTTCCGCCGGGCGCTGCCCGCTCGGCCCTCGAACGCGTGGTATTGCACAAGTTCGAACGGGTTACTCGGTGCCGTCGAGCGGGTATCTGGGGGTAACCACGATGACTGCGTTCCAGGACGACATTGGCGCGGCCACCGAAGCGTACGCGGCGTACGTGAACGCGCCGCGGGGCGCTCTCGCCGGCGACCAGCAGCAGTACTTCGACCAGGATCTGGTCAGGGCGCGCGCGGCGATGGAGAGGGCCTGGCTCGAGGCCAAGCCCGTTCGCGAACCCACGTAGCGCGTAAAACCTGACGCCGCGCTCCGAGACGGTTGACCGCCTCCGGCCCTGCTGGTTGAATCGCACCTACCGGCGAGGGGCGCCGAGTAACCGGAGGAGGGATGGGATGATCCGTGGACTCGGAAGCCGGCCGGCGGACGCGCTGGGGCGAAGATGGCGAGGTATCAGCAGGTCGTTGAAGGTATTAGTGCCCACCGTCGCTGCGCTCGGCGCTGGAGCAGCGATCGCCGTGGCGCAGATCGGTGGCGGGAACTCGCCGATCACCGGGTGTGTCCTCACGGCCGAGGGCGACTCGCCGATCGGAAGCCTGCGCGTCATCGATCCCACTGGGACCAGCTCCGACCCCGCGGCGACGAGCTGCACCACCGGCGAGACGACGATCACGTGGAACCAGGAGGGGCCCACGGGCGCGACCGGGCCGACGGGTCCTCAGGGCCCGGCGGGTGCGGCTGGTGCGCAGGGACCGGCGGGGGCGGCGCCGGTCTCCTCAAGTGCTAGCGCCGACATCACGATGGTGCTCACGCCGACTGGCAGTCTGGGCCAGCTCAACCCGACGCCGGTCGGCGAGACGACCCAGACGAACACGGGTGCGACCAAGGCGTTCGATCTGTCGTCGTTCACGCTCGACGCCCAAAACTCGCTCTCGATCGGAAGCGCCACGAGCGGCGCCGGCGCCGGCAAGGTCAGCTTCCAGGGGTTCCAGTTCACGAAGCCGCTGGACAAGTACAGCGCGCAGTTGTTCCAGGACCTCGCGTCCGGGACGCGTCTGGCATCGGTCGAGATCATCGTGCGCAAGCCGGGGGCTATCGGCATGGAGGACCCGATCGTCCAGTACCTGCTCAAGACTGTCGCCCTGACGAACATCCACATCTCCGGAGCGTCGAAGAACGCCACCGAGACGATCCAGGGTGAGTTCGGCGCGATCTCGTTCGTCCTCTACGGGCAGAACAGCAACGGCACGACGCCGGTGACCTCGACCGGCGGTTGGAGCCAGGTGACGAACCAGCCGGTCACCGTGCCCGGACTCGGATCCGTCGGGACGGTCCGCGATACGCACAGGCGTAAGTAGCGCCGACACCGTCGCGGAGATCGCTTCAGCAAGGATGCGTGCTGGAAAAGGGGCCACTATGGCCCCTTTTCCAGCACACGAAGTGCTCGCACCTGCGCCCTGCGACCCTTCGACCCTTCGACCCTTCGACCCTTCGACCCTTCGACCCTGCGACCCTTCGACCCTTGACATGCAGCCGAGCGGCTGCATATAATCATGCAGCCATATGGCTGCACATTCGGAGACACCGGGGATCGATGAGGTATTCAGAGCGCTCGCTGATCCGAGCCGGCGCCGCCTGCTGGACGGCCTGAACGCTCGCAACGGCCAGACGCTCCGCGAGCTTTGTGCCGACATGGACATGGCCCGCCAGTCGGTCAGCAAGCACCTCGCGGTGCTGGAAGCGGCCAACCTCGTGACCACGCTGTGGCGCGGCCGCGAGAAGCTCCACTACCTCAACGCGGCTCCGATCAACGCCATCTCCGAACGGTGGATCGATCGCTACGACCAACCGCGAGTCGACGCGCTCGCGGACCTCAAGCAAGCATTGGAGAAACCCACGATGCAAAAGCCCTCATTCGTCTACACGACGTACATCCACACCACTCCGGAGCGGCTCTACCAGGCGCTGACCGATCCGGCGTTCACCAGGCGCTACTGGGACGTGACCTTCGACACGGACTGGACCGCCGGTTCGACGATGGTGTGGGATAACCATGGCGCGATCATCGAGGATCCCGGCCAGGTCGTGCTCGAAGCCGACCCGGGCCGTCGCCTCTCGTATACGTGGCACACCTTCACCCCGGAGCTCGCAAGCGTGATCGACCTAAGCGACGAGCTGCTCGCCGCGTTTGCGGCCGAGCCGCGGTCGAAGGTGACGTTCGAGATCGAGCCGGCCGGCGACGCGGTCAAGCTGACGGTCGTCCACGACGACTTCGAGCCGGGGAGCAAGGTCGCCGAGAGCGTCAGCGGGGGCTGGCCGATCGTGATCGCGAAGCTCAAGACACTGCTCGAGACCGGTGAGCCCTTGAACATCTCGGGGCGGGGGAACCGGGCGGAAGCGGAGCTCGTCGAGCGCTGAACACCGGTCGCCGGTGCGCCGCGCTCTCGCGGCGCGCCGGTGTCCGCCGGCGCCCGCGACCACCGGTGCGTCGTGCTCCCGCGGCGCGCCGGAGACCGCCGGCGCCCGCGACCGTCAGTCGCGGATAGTGGTATCGAGCTCGAGCTGGAGCGGCGAGGGCTCGAGCGGCTCCTCGGTCGCGCGCGGCCGCCCGCGCTTGGCCCAGTGCGCGAGCACCTGATGAGCGCGGCAATTCCGGTAGGTGATCCGCCGGTCGAGCGGCTGGAACGCGAGGCCCTCGGGCGCGTTTCCGGTCACGAGCGCATGGAACCGGCGGCCGAGCCGATCCACCTCGACGATGTCCCCTGACTGGATGCCCTCGAGCCGCACCTCCCCAAGCTTACGAGCGCCCGGGGACGACGGTGGAACGCTGCGTTCTACCTGGTGGCTGCTTCGATCGTCGAGATCCTCTACCGAGATCCGAACATCGCGGCGAGGATGTGGGGCGCGACGTAGACCTCCCACGCCGCCGCGAGGACCAGCGTCGGCACCGCCAGCGAGACGGTGACGATCGTGGCCGCCAGCAGGCGCTCCCACTCGCCCCGCCGGCTCGCCACGATCCACGCCGCGAGCGGGAGGAACAGCGCGACGAGCTCGGGCAGTGCATGCGGGAGCAGCCCGAGGAGCAGCAGCGCCGGCGAGACGTGGAGCGCGGCGGCGTCTCGGGCGGCGGCGGTCCCGATCGTGTACGCCTGAAGGCTCAGCGAGAAACCGGTGGCGGTGACGACGAAGGCCATCGCGAACGGTTGGCCGCGCTCGTGAATCGTGCGCACGATCCCGCGGTGGTGCCCGGCCTGCAGCGGCAGCGAGCTCCCCGCGATGAAGCCGGCGACACACGCCATCGCGTGCAGCGCGAGGACGAGCGAGTTGTCCCGAAGGATCTGGACGACGTCGCCGAGCCCACCCACGACGAACGGAGGCGCGCCGAGGTCGACCGAGCCCGGCGAGGCGGGCGTGATCAGGGCGATCAGCAGGACCGCCGCGAGCAGGAGGCTCGCGGCGGCAAGCGAGCCGAGCAGCCACCCGCGGAGCACCGGCCACGGACGATCGCGCCACGCCGACAGCGTCGCTCGCGTGCGGCGGACCCCGTGCACCAGCGCGTATGAAGATGCGTCCACCGATCGCTCATCGACGCCCGCGGTCGATCGATTGAGGCCCCGGTCGGTCGCTCGGTCATCCGGCTGCGCAGTGGTAGGCGCGATCGCGATCGCGCCTGATTAGGCCGGGCACCGCGCGGGCCCAGGCCATAAGATCCGACGATCGTGCTTACCGATCTGCCCGCGGCGACGGTGTGGACCAACTGGGTCGGCAACCAGTCGTTCACACCGGGCTACGCCGCGGCGCCGCTCGACGAGGAGGCGGTGGCGGCGCTCGTACGGGACGCGTCCGAGCGTGGGGCCGGCGTCAGGGTCGCGGGCGCGCGTCACTCGTTCACGCCGATCGTCCAGACCGACGGACTGCTGCTCGATCTTTCGGCGTTGCGCGGCGTCGTCGCGACCGACCCGGAACGCAAGCGCGCGACTGCGCTGTCCGGGACGCTGATCCGCGACTTCTACGAGCCGCTGTGGTCCAAGGGCCTTGCCCTCAAGAACCAGGGCGACATCGACACCCAGCAGATCGCGGGCGCGGTGTCGACGGCGACGCACGGATCGGGGATCGGCAACAAATGCTTCTCCGGGGTCGTCCGCGGGGTCCGACTCGTCACCGCGAGCGGGGAGATTCGCGACATCGATGAGAGCGAACCCGACCTCCTGCGCGCGGCGCAGGTTTCGGTCGGGATGCTCGGCGTGATGACGCGTCTCGAGCTCGAGGTGACCGACGCCTACCGGCTCACCGAGCAGGTCGATCTCTGGCCGTGGGAGGAAGTGCTGGAGCGCTGGGACGAACTCGTTCACGAGCATCGGCACTTCGGCTTCTTCTGGCTGCCGACCGAGGAATCGGCGGCGCTCTACAACCTCTCCTCACACGATCAGACGATGGCCGACAAGTGCTACGTGAAGATCTACGACGAGGCCGCGCCCGATCAACCCGACAGTGCGGTGGAAGGGCGGCGGACCGATCGCTGTTACCGGATCTACCCGATGGTCTACGACCCCAACTTTCACGAGCTCGAGTACTTCGTCCCGCTCGAGCTCGGCCCCGCCGCGCTGTCGGCGATGCGCGACCTCATGCTTCGGAGCCTGCCCGACTCGGTGTTTCCACTCGAGGTGCGGACCGTCGGACCCGATGAGGCGTACCTGTCCCCGAACTACAAGACGGCCACGACGGTCATCTCGGTGTCGGGCACGCCGGGCACCGACTACTGGGCATATCTGCGCTCGGTCGACGCGCTCCTCTCGGAGTTCTCCGCGCGCGTGCACTGGGGAAAGCTCCACTTCCTCACTCCCGAGCGGCTTCACGCCTTGTATCCGGAGGCCGACGCGTTCATCGAGGCGCGGCGTCAGCTCGATCCCGCGGGAACGTTTCTCAACGAGCACCTGCGCGAACTGTTTGCCTGAGGAGTGACGCTCGGCGGCCCAGCCGAGGTCGTCGCTTAGCTCTTTATACGAAATCTTGACGGCGGCCAGCGCTTTCTTAGCGTCGCTTTGATGGAACCTCGGCCACCATCTGAGTGGTAGCCAACTGAGATGTCTGTCGCCGATCTCGAGCGCGTTTCGTATCCGGGGCTCCGGTTCCCAGCCGGACGGGGTCGGTGGCGACGCGCGCGCCTCACGCTGATCGCGGGGTGGCACGCCGGTGAGCTGGACCGTCAGCTGGCCGCGGGCGTCAGTCCTGGCGCATCCGCGCTCCTGACGATCAGGGGTGAGCGTCTCACCAGCCGGCGTTACCGCGCGCGCATCGCGGCGGGGCTCGCGCGGGTCGTCCGCGACGCCGGGGCCACGACCCGCGGCTTCAGCGCAGCGGTTCGGCCGGACCGGCGCGAGGTGATCGCCGCCCATACCGTGTTGGCGGCGCTGGATCGCCGGCTGCAGGCCGCCGAGCCGGTGAGCCCCCGGGGCGTGGCCATGCTCGAGTCGCTGCTCACCGACGGGATGAGCGCCCTGTACCGGCCCACCCAGTCCGGAGCGCTGGGCAGCCGGCTGCGGGCGGCGGCCGCTGCACTTGAACCGCCCGCGCGGCAGCCGTCGGTCCGCGTCGGCGAAGAGGCCACGCGATGAGCACGGCGCGTAAACGCAGCCTGAACGAGGCGGCCCACAAGATCGGCTACGTGGCTCCGGCGGCGGGCAGCGCGCTCGCCGAGGAGTCCGAGGCCACGCGCAAGCGGTTCGAGGCGCTCGAGGACTCCAACCGAGACGTGATCGCTCATGGTGGGAAGGCGATCCTCGCGCTCGGCGCGCTCGGGATCGTCTACGGGGATATCGGCACCAGCCCGCTGTACACCGAACAGGCGATCTTCACCTCGTACAAGGCCACTGCGCACATCACGCCGGCAACCGTGTACGGGATCGCCTCGTTGATCTTCTGGGCGCTGATGGTCGTCGTGTCGATCAAATATGCGGGCTTCATCATGCGCGCGCACAACCGCGGCGACGGCGGGATCATGGCGCTGACCGCCCTGCTCCAGCGCAACAAGGTCGCCCACGGAGCCCTCCTCGTAACGCTCGGGATCTTCGGCGCGGCGTTGTTCTTCGGCGACGGCATGATCACCCCCGCGATCTCGGTCCTCGGTGCGATCCAGGGAGTTCAGGTGGCCACGCCGGCGCTGGCGCACCTCGTCGTGCCGCTGTCGGTCGCGATCCTGCTCGGTCTATTCATCCTCCAGCGGTTCGGGTCGGGGACGATCGGATGGTTGTTCGGACCGATCATCCTCGTGTGGTTTTCGGTGATCGGGCTGATCGGGCTGAGCCAGGTTGTCAAGGACCCGGCGGTGTTCCAGGGGCTGTCCCCGACCTGGGCGATCCGGTTCTTCGTCGATCACGGCGCCGCCGGTTACCTCGTGCTCGGCGGCGTGGTGCTGGCGGTGACGGGCGCGGAGGCGCTCTACGCCGACCGCGGCCACTTCGGCGCGGCGCCGATCCGCCTGGGCTGGTTCGCCCTGGCGCTACCGGCGCTGGTCCTCAACTACCTGGGCCAGGGAGTCTTCATCCTCCACCACCCGTCCCTGGCTAAGGACGCGAGCACGTTCAATCCCTTCTACCAGATGGTCCCGCATTGGGCCCTGTGGCCGATGGTGGTGCTCGCTGCCGTCGCGACGGTGATCGCGTCCCAGGCCGTGATCTCGGGCTCTTTCTCCGTAGCCAAGCAAGCCGTGCAGCTCGGCTTCCTCCCGAGGGTGCGCGTTCTGCACACCTCCACGGTCGAGGGCCAGATCTACGTCCCGATCATCAACTGGGTGCTGTGCGTCGGCGTGCTCACGCTGACGCTCGTGTTCCGCTCCTCGAACAAGCTGGGGGACATCTACGGCGTCGCGGTGACCGGGACGTTCATCCTCAACACCGTGCTGTTCCTCGCCGTCGCCCGCCTGCTTTGGGGCACGGCGAAACGGAAACTGGCGCCGCTTGCCGTGCTGTTCCTGACGGTGGAGGTCGCATTCTTCAGCGCGAACATCGCGAAGGTCGAGCACGGGGCGTGGCTACCCCTGGCGATCGGAGTGATCATCTCGATCGTGATGATTAACTGGCGCCGCGGCCAGACGATCGTCACGGCGAATCGTGTCGCCCAGGAGGGACCGCTCCACGAGTTCCTCGACAAGCTCGACTCAGCGAAGCCGCCACTGGTCAGGACGCCCGGCGTCGCCGTGTTCCTGTGCCGCGACAAGGACACGACTCCGCTGGCGCTCCGCGCCAACGTCGAGCACACTCACACGCTGCCGGAGAAAGTCCTGATCGTCAGAGCCGACACCGTCAGCGTTCCGCACGTCGAGACGTTCGACCGGTGCGCGGCCGAAGTCCTCGGCCATGGCCGCTTCAAGGTCGTCCATCTGACCGCCCGCTTCGGCTATCACGACACGCTCAACATCCCCGAGGTGCTCGTACAGGCTCGCAAGCAAGGCATGCTCGAGCGCAACCTCGACATCGAGCACGCCTCGTACTTCGTCTCACGGATCACGATCACGCCGACCGACGATCCGACGCTGCCGGCCTGGCGTAAGAGCCTGTTCATCGCAATGGCCCGCAACGCATCGAGCGCGGTCGAGCACTTCGGGCTCCCCGGTGATCGGACCGTGATCATGGGCTCGCAGGTCGCACTCTGAGCAACCGCCGCACGGTCACCGCCGGGCGGCTGTCACGCGCATAACGTAACGCCAGCGTTCCGGTTGGCCGGTCGCCCAAAAACCGGTGTCCCGAGCTTACGGTTGCCCGAGCCTTACCGTTTGTGTAGACTTACCGTTAGTGCTGGCTTACCGATCCGATGCGTGGACCGCGCTGGGGGATCCGACTCGGAAGGCGATCTTCGAGCTGCTCGTCGATCGCCCTCGCGCAGTCTTCGAGTTGGCCAGCGAGCTTCCGGTCAGCCGGCCGGCGGTGTCGCAGCACCTTCGGGTGCTCAAGAGCGCCGGCCTGGTCGCGGACGAGCCGGAGGGGACGCGGCGGATCTATCGAGTCAACCCAGATGGACTGGCGACGCTGCGCGCGGATCTCGAGCGCTTCTGGGGGAGCGCGTTGGCCTCCTACGAGGCGGCCGTCGAGCAATCAACGGAGGAGGAGACGTGAGCACCGAGACGGAGGCAAGCCACACGCAGGCGCCACTCACGACGGTAAGACGGTCGGTCGTCGTGCAGGCACCGATCGAGGTTGCGTTCAAGGTCTTCACCGAGCAGTTCGACCGCATCAAGCCCCGGGAGCACAACCTGCTGAGCGTCGAGATCGCGGAAACCGTGTTCGAGCGCCGCGTCGGTGGCTGCCTGTACGACCGGGGCGCGGACGGTAGCGAGTGCCGATGGGCCCGCGTGCTCGTCTACGAGCCACCGCACCGGCTGGTGATCAGCTGGGACATCAGCCCGCGATGGGAGATCGAGACCGATCCGGAGCGGACGAGCGAGGTCGAAGTGCGCTTCGTGCCGGACGGTGAGGACCGCACCCGCGTTGAGCTCGAACACCGAAACCTCGACCGCCACGGCGACGACTGGTCGATGCTTCGCGACGGCATCGGGGGCGAGGGTGGCTGGCCCCTGTACCTGCAGCGCTTCGCAGATCTACTCGCGAGTTCGCCGCAGGGCCCAGCGGCCTGAGGCCGCGGCATATCCTTGGCCCGTGGACGGCGGCGCCAGCGGACAGCCCAGCGACATCGCAGGTAGCTGAGCGCCGGCTTGCGCCTGCCGCAGCTGAAACCCGATCTCGCACCACTGCGCGACAGCCGCGACTTCCGGCTCGTCGTCATCGGGAGCTTCCTGTCGGGCTTGGGCGCACAGGCGACGCTGGTCGCGCTCCCGTACCAGGTGTACGTCCAGACGCGCTCGCCACTGCTCGTCGGGCTCCTCGGCGCGGCCGAACTCGTGCCGTTGGTCGCGGCCGCGTTGCTCGGTGGCGCCGTCGCCGACCGCATCGACCGGCGCAGGCTGCTGCTGCTCGACCAGGTCGGGCTCGTGCTGACCGCCGCCGGCCTGGCCCTGGCCGCCGCGATCGGACATCCCCCGATCGGAGTCCTGTACGCGCTGGCGGCGCTGCTGGCGGCGTTCGTCTCACTCGAGAGCGTGGTCTTGTCGGCGATCCTGCCGAACCTCGTCGATCGCGCCCAGCTCCGCGGCGCGCTCGCGCTCGAATACGGGCTGGGCACGCTCACGATGGTCATCGGTCCCGCGCTCGGCGGGCTCGTGATCAGCGCGCTCGGCTTGACCTGGGCGTACTCGATCGACGCGATCAGCTGCGCAGCGATGGTCCTGACCGTGCTCCCGGTGGCGCCGCAACCGCCGCACGAGGTGGCGCCCCACGAGCGCCTACGGGACTCGATCGTCGAGGGGCTGCGCTACGTCCGCGGCAACCAGGCGTTGCTCGGATCGTTCGCGATCGATCTCGTGGCGATGACATTCGGCATGCCGCGGGCGCTGTTCGCGGTGCTGTCGGTCGGCGTCTATCACGCCGGGGCGGCCGGAACCGGGGCGCTCTACTCGGCGATCGCCGCCGGCGCGACGGTGGCCGCGATGACGACCGGCTGGCTTCCGCACGCCCGCCGCCTCGGGCGCATCGTGATCTGGGCCGTCGTCGTATGGGGAACGACGATCGCCTTCGCGGGCCTCGCGCGCACGCTGTGGCTCGCGGCGGCGCTGTTTGCGCTGGCCGGCGCGGCCGACTCGGTCAGCGCCGTCTGCCGTACCACGATCAACCAGACAGTGACGCCGGAGCGGATGCGCGGCCGGATGTCCGCGGTCTTCTCGCTCGTGGTGACCGGCGGCCCGCGGCTTGGCGACATCGAATCCGGTGCGGTCGCCGGCGCGACCAGCGCTCGCTTCTCGGTGTTCTCGGGCGGTGTGCTGTGCGTGGTTGGCGTGGCTGCGATCGTCGTCGCGTTCCCGGCGTTGCTCCGCTACGACGCCGACGACTGGATCGCGGAGCCGGTGACCAGCACGGCGTGACGCGCCCGAGCGCTACCGGCGGTTGATGATGTTCAGCATCTGGTCTCCCTTGTGGCGGTGCCGCCGACGTCGGTCGCCTCACGAGGCGACCGAATGCCTTGATCTGGACCCGGCTATAAGCGCGAGACCAGTTCAGCCACGATTTCGGCGGCGGGCTGTGACCGCCTGGCGAGCGCGACGCTCTGGCCGGCCCACAGCGACAGCGGTTCGATCTCGCCGGTGGTTCCAACCATCGGCGGCGCGGGTTCATATCGAACGATCGCTTCCCCGGAAGCGAAGTGCGCCAGCACCTCGCCCTCTCGGGGTCGGCTTCCCAGCGCCGGCCGGCCCGCGGCCTCCCACATCTCGGCCGTCGAGTTGTGGATGGCGCGGTGCGAAGCGTCCACCGGCCATCCCACCGCATATAGGTTGGGGTACCACTCGGCATCGGTCTCGGTAGCGGCTATCAGGCGGCGCCGATACTCCTCGTGGATCGGCATCTCGTCGGCTAACAGGAACCGCGTGCCGAGCATCGCGCCCTGAGCACCGAGGGCGAGCACGGCCGCGACTCCTCGAGCGTCGCCGATCCCACCAGCCGCAATGACCGGCACCGGCGCCACCGCGTCGACCACCGCCGGCACCAGCGGGAGCGTTGCCACCCCACTCCAGACGTGCCCCCCGGCTTCCCACCCCTGCGCGATGATGATGTCCACTCCGCATCCGGCCGCGCGCCGCGCTTCCTCGACGCTGCCCACAGTGTGCATGACAAGCCCTCCGGCGTCATGCACCGAGTCGACGTAGCCGCTCGGATCGCCCCAGAACAGCGACACGATCCGCAGACCCGCCGACAGTGCCTGATCGACTCGATGGTGCTGATCCCAGGCGAGAACGAAGTTGCCGCCAAAGGGGCGGTCGGTAAGGGCTGCCGTTTCCCTGACCACGTCTCCCGCATCATCGGCCCACCCCAGCCCCAGGGTGCCGAGGCCGCCGGCGTTCGACACCGCGGCGGGCAGGCGGGGATCCGCAGCCACCGGCGCCTCGACGATCGGAACGTCGATCCCCAGCAAATCGCATACAGGCGTGTGGGCGCTCATCGGGATGGCCCCCTTTCTGGCGCCCGTGGCGCCCGTTGACTAGGCTCAGGCTGCACTCACGGCCATCATTCTCGTCACTCCTCAACCATCCACAGGAGTAGATCATGCGCAGCGACATCGTCCCCGGCGGCACGTTCCCCGACTACGAGTTGCCCGATGAGGAGAGCACTCCTCGAAAGCTCAGCGAGATCCAGGGCGAGGACCCGCTGATCCTCACGCTCGCGCGTGGAAACTACTGCCCCAAGGAGCACCAGCAGCACCTCGAGCTCGCCGCCAACTATCCCAAGATCGCGGTGGCGTACACGAAGGTCGCCACGATCTCGACCGACACCCATCACTCGAGCCAGGAGTTCCGCGCATCGACCGGTGCCCAGTGGCCGTTCCTGTCCGACCCGGAACGGACCGTCCAGAAGGACCTCGAAATCCAGGAGTACACGGACCCCGAGCACGACCCGATGATCCCGCATACCCTCGTGCTCAAGCCGGGGCTGGTGATCTATCGCGTCTACAACGGCTACTGGTTCTGGGGACGTCCCTCGTTTGTCGACGTGTGGCGCGACCTACGGACCGTGACGAGCGAGATCCGCCCCGATTGGGACCTGAGCAAACCCGGGCTGCGCGAAGCGTGGGATGCGGGCGACTTCTCGCCGTTTCACGGATGGAACAAGCGCTCGCCCGAGGCGATGCCGACGTCGTACAACGCCTAGCGGCCGTCTACAGGATGCGCTCGATCGTGAGACGGCGGGTGCCGCGGGGGAGGGAAACCTCGACCGTGGCGCCAGGCGCTTGGTTCAACAGCGCCTTGCCGACTGGGGATTGAACGGAAAGCCTGCCGCTCGCGCGGTCGGCCTCGCCGGCGCCGACGAGGGTCCAGGTTTGCACCTCGCCCGTGCTCTCGTCGCGGACCTCCGCGGAGCGGCCAAAGGCAAACGCCGGCGCTAGCCCTTCGTCGGTATGCACGACGACCGCGTCCCGCAGCCGATGCCGAAGCCGGAGGATCCGCGTCTCGAGGTGCGCTTGGTCCTCCTTCGCAGCGTGATACTCGCCGTTTTCCTTGAGGTCGCCGTGGCCGCGGGCGACTCGAATCCGCGCCGCGATGTCGCGACGCCCGACCGTCTCCAGCTCCGCGAGCTCTGCCTCGACGGCCGCCAGGCCCGCCTCGGTGATCGGCTCGCCGTCGTTGCCCGGAACGCTCATCTCGACATTCTTGCGCGTCGCGGCCGCCGGCACCGCCCCAGCTCCGCGCGGATCCGGTCGGGTGGGCCCGGTGCGGGGGCGAGGAAGTTCAGGTTTGGGAGGCTGCGGAGCGAGCGATCCTCAGCTCCCAGCGGGCCCAGGCGAGGTTCGCCGCCGCGATCGCGAGGAACACCAGCGTCCACCCGTACGTCTTCCAATCGTTCCCACCGAAGGACAGCGTGACGATGCCAAGCCCGGCCGCCACGGCGCCACCGCCGATGCGCAAGCCTGCAAAGCGACGGAGGTGGCGATACTCCCAGGGCGAGATTATGAGTTGCATGCCGGATCGTGGGGGAGATGTCCACCGTGCGCGCAGCCCTCTCGGAGCGGCGCTGTTGTTCGGTCCATTCATCGGGATGGCTTTCCTTTGACGGTGAGGTCGCCGACTCGCGGCGTATCAAGATGATATCACTTTGATGGTAGTCGTCAAGTGTCGGCCGCCTCGAACCCCGTGGTCCCTTGACTAAGGAGCAGAAACAAACCCCTCGGGTAGTCTGTCGTGCGAGGCAGTGGGCACTTCCTACTCGTTACGGGGGCCGGCCGGTGGACATCACGATTGAACGCGACGCCGATATCCGGACGCGGATCCAGCAGCACTGGGACGCCTCCGAAAGCGGGGACATCGACACCGAACACGCGATCTACGCCGAAGACGCGATCCTCGACTACCCACAGTCCGGCGAGCGCTTCCGAGGCCGGTCGAGGATCAAGGCGCAACGCGGCGGGCACCCGGCCGAACGGCATTTCACGGTCCGCCGGATCCTGGGCCACACTGACGTTTGGGTGAGTGAATGCGTGATCACGTATGACGGCGTCCCCACGTACTCGGTCAGCGTCATGGAGGTCACCGACGGCTTCGTGACACACGAGACGCAGTACTTCGCCGACCCGTTCCCGGCCGCGCCGGGCCGCGCTGCGCTGGCTGAGCCGATTCCGGCCGGCAACTAGGTCGGCCGGTCAGTCACAGTCCCGCCAGCCGGCGGGCGATGAACCGTCGCTCGGGATCCGTCGCGGCCAGCCGCAGGGCGTGCTCGAACGCCGCCCGCGCCTCTTCCTGGCGGCCGAGGCGGCGCAGCAGCTCGGCCCGGGTCGAATGCAGGTAGCGGTAGTCGCCGAGCCCGAGCGAGTCGACGAGCTCGAGCGCCCGCTCGGGCGCGCCCGCCTCGGCAACCGCCACCGCGCGGTTCAGGGCCACCACCGGCGAGCCGGTCAGTTGCTCGAGCCGCCCGTAGAGCAGCGCTACCTCGTTCCAGTCGATCGCCTCCTCGGACTGGAGCGAGGCGATCGCCGCCTGGAGCACATACGGCCCGGCCGCCGGTCGCAGGGCCAGCGCTCGCCCGAGTGCGGCGCGACCCGCCTGCACCTTCGAGCGGTCATGGCGGGAGCGGTCCTGTTCGGCCAGCGGGACCAGCTGGCCGTCGACCACACGCGCCTCGCGGCGTGAGTCGTGGAGCAGCATCAGGGCGAGGAGCCCGTATACCTCGGGCTCGTCGGCCATCAACTCGGCCAGCAGCCGCCCGAGTCGGATCGCCTCGGCGGCGAGGTCGGCGCGATCGGTGAAGCCCTGGTTGAAGATGAGGTAGACGACGGCCAGCACCGCCGCCAACCGGTCCGGGAGCAGGCGGTCAGCGGGCACGGCGAACGGAATCGCAGTCGCCTTGATCTTGGCCTTGGCTCGCGAGAGCCGGCGCTTCATCGTCTCCTCGGAGACCAGGAAGGCGCGCGCGATCTCCTCGGTGGTGAGCCCGCCGAGTGCCCGCAGCGTCAGTGCCACCTGAGCCTCGACGGCCAGCGCGGGATGGCAGCACGTGAACATCAGCTCCAGGCGCTCGTCCGGGATCGTGGTGTCGTCGAGGTCTAGCTCGTCCATCGTTGCGGCCAGTTGCTCGGCCTCCAGCAGCCGCGTCTTGTGCTCGAGCGTCCGCTCGCGTCGCACGCGGTCGATGGCGCGGTTGCGCCCGGTTGCCACCAGCCAGGCCACCGGGTGCTGCGGCGACCCGTCGCGGGGCCAACGTTCGGCGGCGATCGCAAACGCCTCCTGGGCGGCCTCCTCGGCCAAGTCCATGTCACCGAGGAAGCCGACCAGGCACGCCAGGACGCGGCCCCATTCGCGCTGGAAGACCTGCTCGATCAGTGGGCCGTCTCCACGGGGACCTCGACGAGGGGACGTACCTCGACCGCGCCGCCAAGTCGCACCGCCGGAATCCGCTGCGCGAGCTCCAGCGCCTCGTCCAGGTTGGACGCGTCGAACACGTAGTAGCCGCCGAGCACCTCCTTGGTGTCCGCGTAGGGGCCGTCGGTGATGAGGTTCTCAGCGCCTCCGTACTGAACCGTGGTCGCCGTCTCGCCCGGCTGAAGGTGCCCGCCCCCGAGGCACCGCGAGTCCTCGCGAAGCGCCCAGTACTCCGCGTTCACGGACTCGTACTCGTCCTCTCCGAGTGACTCGTGGCTGCCCGCCTTGGGATAGATCAGCAGTGCGTACTTCATGTCCGTCTCCTTTTGGGGGATGGTTGATCATCCTGGAGACGAACGGGCGGCACCAGGGGGGACAGCAGCCACGCGATTTTCCCAGCCCGATGAACCGGAGCGTCGGGGCGGATGCCGCCTTAGACTCATCGCGTCCAGGTGAACAAGGGAGGACCAATGCCCGAAGTCGGGGTCGGTGACGCGCGCGCTGCTACGAACGGGATCTCGCGACGGCGCTTCATCGGATATCTGATCGCGGCGCCGACGCTCGTGGCCGCCGCCGATCTGCGCTCGGCACCGGCGGCCTACGCGTCGGTGCCGACGGTCCAGCCGGTCGATTTCTACGATCTGACCGACCTGTTGACCGATGCGGCCAACCTGACCGCGAGCCTCATCACCGTGACGATCAACTCCGACGGCACGGCTTCGTTCGCGCTTCCGCGCGCTGAGGTCGGGCAGGGGATCACGACCGCGACCGCGATGGTGATCGCCGACGAACTCGAGCTCCCGCTCGACAAGGTCGATATCACGCTGTCCGACGCGCGGCCGGAGCTCGAGTTCAACCAGCTGACCGGCGGGTCGAACTCGATGCATGTGCTCTACGACCAGGTCCGCGTCGCGGCTGCGATCGCGCGTGGGCAGCTGGCGCTGACGGCGGCCCAGCAGCTCGAGGCTCCGCTGCCCAAGCTGACACTCAAGGACGGCGTGGTCACCGCGCCGGACGGACGGTCGCTCTCATATGGCTCGCTGACGAGCGCGGCGGCGGCCTCGCGCACGCAGGCGGTGCTGGCGCAGCTGAAGCCGGCCTCTCAGCAGACGCTGGTCGGCACGCCGCAGCCGCGGATCGACGCACTCCAGATCGTGACCGGCACGAAGCAGTTCGCGATGGATCTCGACGTGCCCGGCGCGATGCCGACGATGGTCTGCCGCCCGCCGACGATCAACGGGACGGCGCTCGCGATCCTGAACGAGGCGCAGGTCATCGCGATGAGCGGCGTCACCGACGTCGCGATCATCCCGCACACGCAGTTCGTCCCCGGCGGCGTCGCCGTCCGCGCCACGACGTTCGGGCAGTGCATCGACGCGATCCAGGCCCTTCAGGTCCAATGGGCGCCCGGCGCCGCGGCCGGGAAGTCGGACGCCGACGTGCTCGCCGACCTGATCGCTGCCGAGCTGCCGATGACGCCCGCGCTGGGTCAGACGCTCGACCAGCGCTTCACGTTCTATTTCCGTCCGGGTGACCCGCTGGAGACGAACTGCGCGGTGGCCGACGTGCGTCCCGGCAGCGCCGAGATCTGGTCGTCGATGAAGTCGCCGATCTATTTTCAGGAGACGGTTGCCGAGATCCTGGGACTCCCGGTGTCGAGCGTGACGGCACATGTGACCCAGGGCGGCGGGTCGTTCGGCCGCCATCTGTTCGCCGACGCGGCGTTCGAGGCGGCGGCGATCTCGAAGGCGATCGGCAAGCCGGTCAAGCTGATGTGGCACCGCACGGACAACTTCCGCCAGGGACGAGTGCACCCGATGTGCACTTCGCGGGTACGGGTCACCTACCTTCCAGGAAACGTGCTGGCGTTCGACCAGCGCCACACGAGCGCGGCCACCGACTTTACGCACGGGGTGGGCGAGATCCTGAGCGCGACGCTTGGCGACCTGCCCGAGGGTGACTATCTCGGCTATTCGCAGAGCATCTTCACGCTGACAGCGAACGTGCCCTACAACTTCGGGCCGGTCACGCAGCTCCTGAACGAGGTCTACCACCCGCCGGGCAGCGTGTTCAATACCTCGAGCGTACGCAATATCTACAGCCCGGAGGTGACCGTCGCCAAGGAGCTGATGGTGGACCAGGCCGCGAACGCGATGGGGCAGGACCCGTACCAGTTCAGGCGCTCGTTCGTGCGAGACCCCCGCATGCTCGCGGTCCTGGACGCGGCGGCCACGGCGGCTGACTGGGGCAAGCCGATGGCTCCGAACACCGCCCAGGGCATCGGTATCCACCACGAGTACAAGGGCTACGCCGCGTGCGTGGCTGAGATCGACTGCACGCCGCAGACCGTCAACCGGGTGGTCGAGAACGGATATACGGGTCCGCGGGTCACGAAGGTCACCTACGCGGTCGACGTCGGCCTGCCGATCAATCCCCTCGGGCTCGAGGCTCAGATGATCGGCGGGATCATGGACGGGATCGCGCAGGCCCTGACGTACAGCCTGCACCTCCAGGACGGCTACTTCCTCGAGGGCAGCTGGGACAACGCCTACTACACGCGCGAGTGGAACTGCCCGCCGAACGATCCGCCCTCCGGCGGGATCAACGTGATCATCATGCCCGCCAATCAGAGCGAGCCGGGCGGCGCCGGCGAGTTCGGGGTGGCGGCGTCGATGGCGGCGGTCGCGAACGCGTACGCGCGCGCCACAGGGAGGGTGCCGACGAGCTTCCCGATCAATCACAACCTACCGCTCGGGTTCACACCGTTACCGACCGTGCCGCCGATACCCCAATCGCCCACCGACGGGTTGCAGGAGGAGTTCTGATGGCCACTTACACCTTCATCCTCAACGGCGAGCAGGTGAGTGTCGACTGTTCTGGCGAGCTGCGGCTCCTGTGGGTTCTGCGCGATCTGCTGAACGTTCACGGACCGAAGTACGGCTGCGGCTTGGACGTCTGCAAAGCGTGCACCTGCCACATCAACGGCAAGGCCTTCAACCCCTGCTCTGTGCCGGTCAGCGACATCCAGGCGACCGACCAGATCACGACGATCGAGGGTCTCCCGGCGACCGTCGGCCAGCAACTTCATCCGATGCAGCAGGCGTGGCTGAAGTACGACGTGGCGCAGTGCGGCTACTGCCAACCAGGCCAGATCATGGCCGCGGTGGCGCTCGTCAACGAGCTCAAGGCCGAGGGCCGGCAGATCGCCGACGGCGACATCGACTCGCTGCGCAACATCTGCCGCTGCGGCACGTACGTGCGCATCCGCGAGGCGATCGTCGACGCGGCGGCCAACATGTGACGGGCATCGGCCAGGCCTACTCGCGTACCGCGCCCCGATCAGCGACCACGACCGTGTTCTGGCCGGCCGCCAGCCACCACGCGGAGCCGCGCCGGACGAGCACATACAGCGCCATCTCGGAGAACCGTTCCGTTCCCGAGAGCGACGGGATCGGCTCGCCTCGCTCGTCGAGCGCGATCCGCCTGACCTGGGCGAGCGCCACGTCGGGCGTGGGGACGAGGACACGGACGATCTCGTAGCGAGAGGCGGCATGCTCGGCGGTCGCGTGCATCCGCCGATGGATCGCGTGGAGCGCCTCGTAGCCGTCGACCGTGGCGCCGTACGGGCTGCCCCACATCACGTCCTCGGCGAAATGGCGGTTGTAGTCCTCGGCGTCGTGATCGCCAAGGCCAGCCTGCATTTCCGCGACCTGTCGTGCGACCGCGGCCTGCGGGCGCTCCGCGAGGACACCCGACAGGCCAAGGCTGGGCCGGGCGCCCGCGGTGTCGGACGATTCGGCGGCGAAGTCGGCGCCGTGCAGGCCGGGACCGGCCACGTTCCAGCTGACGAGCCGTCGCGGGTGGATGCGGATGATCCAGCTGCTCAGTCCGGGCTGCGGCGGGGGCTCGAGTTGCACATGCTCGGCCACGCCACGGATCTCGACGAAGCGAACGCCGTCGGCGCCGGCCGACGGATTCGGCACGTCGTCGACGGTGAAGGCGACCTGCGGGCGAATGGCGACGTTGCGGAACTTGGCCGAGCGCTCCATCCCGAAGCCGCCGATATCGATCGTCTGAAGCTCCTCGTTGAAGCGGTAGCCGACCGGCTTGTTCTGCGGGGCGCCGCTCGGAGCCACCGTCGCCAGAAGGCCGCGCTGCTGCTCTTTGAGGTACTGCGCGTGGGGTGAGTCAAAGGCATCAATTGGCATGACCGGGAACCTAGCGCGCGCTTCGCGGCGTCTTGATCGGCGGCCTTACGTGGACAGCTGTCCCGAGGCTCTCGAGCCGGCGCCTCCGCGCGAGTCCGGTTCTGCTTGAGTCGCTAGTGCTTCTTGGATTTGGCGCCGCTCGATTCGACGATCGCGATCGGCATGCCGCCGGGGTATGAGCCCTTGCCGGGCGTCGTCTTGATCACGTCGCCCTTCGCCACTTTGCCGGTGGAGGTCTTGGTCACCTTGCCGACCTTGCAGCCGTGTGTGGTCAGGAGCTTTCTGGCGGTGGCGAGCGGCACGTTGACCACCCGGGTGACGACGCACTTGGTCACGACCGCTTTGGCAGCGGTGAACGTCAAGGCCGACTTGTTGTTGGTGGTCACGGGATCCGTGGCCGCCGAGGGCTGAGTGACGGTCACCGTGTTCGTAAACGTGCGCGCGGATGGGGTCACGACGATGTCGACCGGAGCGCTCGTCCCCGCGGCGAGGTCAGTGATCGTGCACGTCACCACCGGCCCCACGGTGGTGCACGGCCCCGAGGGGCTCAGCACCGAGTCGACCGTCAACCCCGCAGGGACCACGTCGGTGAACGTGAGCGGATTGCTCGCCGGACCGTTGTCGGTGACCGTGGAGGCCAGCAGCGCGAGGCCACGGCCACAGCTGCGAGAGCCAGTCTCTTCATCGGTTCCCTTCCTTGTCGATTTGAGGTGCCCTTGCGGCGGCCCCCTGTGGCCCCGGGGTCAGGGCGCGCACTCTACTTATTCGTCAGGTCCGCCGACCAGTTCCTCGGCGGCCCCGGCCGCAGCGGCGAGAAGAGCAGGCGTGTCGCTGCCGTGCCCCTGCCCCAACACGACGCCGACCGCAGTCTGCCGGCGCCCGTCGACCGTCACGGGGGTGAAGAAGGCCAGGCACCCCTTCGCCGCGGAGTCCGACCCGGTCTTGCCGGCATAGCCCTCGGCGATCAGGGGGTCGTAGTTGGTGAGCGTGCCGGCGACCGGCAGCGTCACGCTGGCCATCGAGACGATCTGGCGAAAGACCGGGAAGCGCATCGTCCGCTGGAACACGCGGAGTTGGTCGGCGGCAGTGGAGACCGTGCTCGGATCGAACCCGCTCGGGTCGGTGTAGATCGTATGGGCCATCCCAAGCGCGCGGGCCTCGGTGTTCATCTCGGCGACAAAGCGCGTTTCGCTGCCCGCGACCTGGACGGCGAGCATCTGGGCGATGTTGTTGCCTGAGGGGATCAGCAGGGCCTCGAGCAGCTGGCGCTCGGTCAGCTGCTCGCCGGCTCGGACCGCCACGACCGATTGCTTCTGGGCGGCGTCCTGGGCCTCGGCCCGTGCATCGGCCGCGGTGATCGTGATCGTGAACCCGTTCTGGGCGGCGCTCAGCGGGTAGCGCTCGAGGATCAGGAAGGCGGTCATCACCTTGGCCAGGCTGGCGATCGGGACCGGCTGCTCGTGCGGGCTCGCCGCCGGTCGGCCGTTACCGAGCACGAACGCCGCCTGTCCCTGCTGCGGCCACCCGACCGCCGACCCGTCTGTCCGATGGTTGACGCCGGCTACGCGGGCGTTGTCGCTGAACAGGTGGCCGGCTGCCGTGAACGCTGTGCGGGCGAGCAGTAGGACCAGCACCGCGCCGAGCAGCACCCGGCGGCGCCGCCGGCGCCGGCCGTAGATGGTCATTCGGGTACGCCGGACTGCCGTTCGTGCCGGGTCGCTGTAGGCCACGACCCCGAGTCAAGACAGCGCCGTGTTGCCAGGACGTATCGATGTTTCGATATGCCGGCGATATGTTCGGGCTGGCAGGATCTGAGGGCATGCGGGTGTTGATCGTCGAGGACGAGGCCTACATGGCGGACGCGATCCGCGATGGGCTGCGCTTGGAAGCGATCGCGGCCGACATCGCCGGCGACGGTGAGACCGCGCTGGAGCTGCTGAGCGTCAACGCCTACGACATCGCCATCCTCGACCGCGACATTCCCGGGCCCTCCGGCGACGAGATCGCGCAGCGCATCGTCGCCTGCGGCGGCGGTGTGCCGATCATCATGCTCACCGCCGCCGACCGGCTCGATGACAAGGCCTCCGGTTTCGGGCTCGGGGCCGACGACTACCTCACGAAGCCGTTCGAGCTCCGAGAGCTCGTGCTCCGGCTCAGAGCGCTCGACCGCAGGCGCGCCCACAACAGGCCACCTGTGCGAGAGATCGCAGGTGTGCGTCTGGATCCGTTCCGCCGCGAGGTCTCCCGCGACGGCCGCCACGTCGCGCTCACCCGCAAGCAGTTCGCCGTGCTCGAAGTTCTCGTCGCCGCCGAAGGCGGTGTCGTCAGCGCCGAAGAGCTACTGGAGCGAGCATGGGATGAGAACGCAGACCCGTTCACCAACGCCGTGCGCATCACGGTCTCGGCACTGCGCAAACGCCTCGGCGAACCCCCGATCATCGCCACCGTGACCGGCGCCGGGTACCGCATCGACACTCAACCGGATATCGGACGCGGGGGAGGCCACCGTGGATAGAGCCCCAGGGCTGAGCGTTCGCCTCAAACTCACTCTCAGCTACGCCGGCTTCATCATGCTCGCCGGCGCCCTGCTACTCGCCGCCGTGTGGCTGTTCCTCCTGCGCTACGTCCCCGACCAGGCGCTGATCGTCCCCGGAAGCACCGGAAGCACCCCAATTCGTGGCGTTTTTCCGGTCCGGGCGAGCCTGCTGCACGTTTTCGCTCCGAGGGCAGCCGTGGTGTTCGCATTCCTGCTGGTGTTCGGCCTCGTGGGAGGGTGGATTCTCGCCGGCCGAATGCTCACGCCGCTGACTCGCATCACGGACGCCGCGCGCGCGGCCGGCACCGGATCGCTGTCGCACCGAATCCGGCTGCCGGGCCGCAGAGATGAGTTCCGCGAACTCGCCGACGCGTTCGACACCATGCTGGCGCGGCTCGAAGCACAGGTCGCCGAACAGCGGCGATTCGCGGCGAACGCCTCCCACGAACTGCGCACCCCGCTGGCGATCACGCAGACACTTCTCGACGTCGCCCGCAACGATTCGAGCCGTAGGAACGGCGAGCTCGTCGACCGCCTCCACGCCGTCAACGCCCGAGCGATCGACCTCACCGAAGCACTGCTCGTGCTCAGTCGCGCCGACCAGCGTTCCTTCACCCCAGAACACGTCGATCTTTCCCTCGTCGCCGAAGAAGCCGCTGAAACGCTGCTCCCGCTCGCAGAGAAGCGCGGCCTCACGATCGGAACGTCCGGCGACGTGACCCCCACGATCGGCTCACACGCGCTCCTGCTGCAGATGGCTACGAACCTGGTGCACAACGCGATCGTCCACAACCTGCCAGAACAGGGCACCGTGCGGGTCACAACCAACGTTCACCCGGAAAGCGTGATGCTCACTGTCGAGAACACCGGTGAGAAGCTCGCCCCGGAGCTGGTTTCCACGCTTGCCGAGCCGTTCGTCCGCGGCACCGAACGCATACGCAACGATCACGCAGGTGTCGGCCTCGGCCTGGCAATCGTCAAAAGCATCACCCAAGCGCACGACGGAACCCTCAGCATCACGCCTCGGGCCGCCGGCGGCCTCCGCGTCACCGTGCAGCTTCCCGCTGCGACGCCGCACGCCGGACAGTGATTCGGGCGGGCGCGCTTTACGCCGCCCGCCCGAAATCTCCGATCCCCTGATGGGTTGTCGGTTTTAGATCCGGTGTGACGCTGCCAGGTCAGGTGAGGTGAGGCTCTTTCGCGGAGGTCTGCGAAAGGAACTCGTGAATCGCGGCAATGTCCTTGTGCCCGTAGCCGAGTTCTTCGGCCTCGCTCAGGATCCGATCTGCCACCTCGGCCGTGGGGAGTGGTGCTCCCCGCTCGGCGCCGGTTTGGCGGGCGAGGCGGATGTCCTTGTGCATCAGTTCGATGTCGAACCACGCCTCGTCGGGCGTGTGGAGGATCAGTGGGACGCGGAGCTTGAGCATCGGCGAGCCGATCTGGCTGTCGGACATCACCTTGGCGGCGAGGTCGGCGTCGACCCCTTCGCGCTCGGCGAGCAGCAGTCCCTCTGAGAACGCGAGCGTCTGCACCGCCAGGCTGATGTTGATCGCGAGCTTGAGCACGAGCCCCTGTCCGTTGTTACCGATGTGCGTCGGCGTCCCGAGCACCCGGAGAACCGGCTCGATGCGTTCGTACGCAGCCTCGTCGCCCCCGACCATGATGCTCAACGTGCCGGTCTTGACCTGGGGGACGCTGCCCGACACCGGCGTGTCGAGCATCTGCGCACCGCGTCCCTGCTCGCGCACGCGCTCGGCGAGCTCGCGGCTGGCACTCGGGCTGATCGTGCTGAGGTCCGCCCAGACCTTCCCCTCGCCCAGCCCAGCCACGATGCCGTCGGGGCCCGAGGCCACCGACTCGACGACGTCGTCGTTCGGGAGCGAGGTGAGGACGACGTCGGCCGCCTCGGCGAGCGCGCGGGGCGTGTCGACCCAACGCAAGCCTTGATCGACCAGCCACTGCGCGTGTTCGCGGTCGCGATCCTCGCCGTACACGGTGTAGCCGGCGGCGAGGTACCGGGCGGCCATGTTGCCGCCCATGTTTCCGAGTCCGATGAATCCGATGCTCTGCATGGCTAATCCTCTCCTTCGATAGTGGTGATGTCCTCTGCTGAGAGCTCGACGTTGGCGGCGTCGATCAGCGGGTCGACCTGCTCGCGCGAGCGGAACCCCACGATCGCACCGTCCACCGCCGGGTTCTGAAGCGTCCACGCGATCGCGACCGCCCCGGGGACCGTGTCGTGGCGGTCGGCAACGACTCCGAGGCGCTCGACGAGGTCGAGGTTGCGCGAGAGCTCCGGCTCACGGAAGCGCGCGTCGTCCTTGCGCCAGTCATCATCGGGGAGCCCGGCGATCCGCTCGCGCGTCATCGCGCCGGTCAACAGCCCCGACCCCATCGGCGAATACACGATCACGCCGATCCCCTCCTGCTCCGCAAGCGGGAGGATCTCGTGCTCGATGTCGCGCTCGATCAGCGAGTACTGCGGCTGAAGCGTCTCAACGGGCGCGATCTGCCCGATCCGGCGCAACTGCTCGACGTCGAAGTTCGACACGCCGATGTGCCGGACCAGACCCTGTTCCTTGAGCTCGGCGAACGCCGCCCACCCCTCCTCGATGTCCTGATCGGGGATCGGCCAGTGGATCTGGTAGAGATCGATCGCGTCGACTCCCAGCCGCTCGAGGCTGGCGTGCGCCTCGCGCAGGATCGAATCGCGCTTGAGGCTGTGCACGACCCGGCGGTCCGGACCTTCGAGCAGAGACGCCTTGGTGAACACGAACGGGCGCTCGGCCACACCCTGCAGCGCCCGCCCCACGACCCGCTCCGAATGACCGAAGCCGTACGCCGCGGCGGTGTCGATCCAGTTGACGCCCAGCTCGAGCGCGCGGTGGATCGCGGCGATCGACTGCTCGTCCTGCTGGGGCCCCCAGCCGAACTCCCAGCCTCCACCGCCGATCGCCCACGCGCCGAATCCGACGCGGGTTATCTCCAGGCCGGTCTGGCCGAGCTGTGTGGTCTTCAGTCGCGTTGTCTGCATCGTGACTCCTTTCAATGGGAGAGGGGTTGCGGTTGTGTGGAGGTGCGACGGCGTCCGCGACCGCCGAGCAGCGCCGGGGTCGCCACGAGGATCCCGAGCGCGAGCAGACCCGCGAACACGAGCAGGCTCACGCGCGTCGACGCGATCTGCGTGAGGACGCCAAGGCCGATCACCGGACCGGCCAGCCCGAGGTAGGCGGCGAGGAAGAACCCCGCGACCGCCTCGGCGCGACGCTCGGGCAGCGAGACCTCCGAGACCGTCTCGATCGCGCCCTTGAACATCAGTCCCGCTCCAGCGCCGGCGACCAGATCGCCGGCGAGGAAGATCCCGAAGCTCGGTGACGGCACCCATAGCGCGAGCGTCAGCAGGGCGATGCCGATCAGCAATGCGGGAATCGCGGCGGCGA
Source organism: uncultured Solirubrobacterales bacterium (assembly GCA_963770615.1). Classification (GTDB taxonomy): domain Bacteria; phylum Actinomycetota; class Thermoleophilia; order Solirubrobacterales; family Solirubrobacteraceae; genus Palsa-465. Next base: position 459,698 of record CAVYQJ010000005.1, read on the forward strand.
GAAGCTGCTGCGGGGCGCGCGATCCGGTCAGCGTCTGCGCGAGCGCGGCGGTGGCGAACAACGCGAACGAGACCGCTCCGGCGAGCGCATGCGAGGGCTGGTGCAGCGTTCCGGCGAGGAAGCTGGGAGCGAGCGACGTAATCAGCCCGAAGATCGCGAACGTGATCGCCACTGCGGTAGCCGCGGCGAAGAATCGGCCGCGTGACCGCGGGGGAACTGAGACGCGCTGGGGTCGGTAGCGAGGCCGCGGCGAGGTGGCGATCCGCGTTTCAGGAGCGAGTGCGATCGCAACCAGCCCGACCAGGAGCGCGACCATCAGTACGAGGAACGGAAGGGTGAGCGCGTGGCCGACCCACTGCGCAAGCGCCCCCGCGACCAACGCACCGAGGCCGAGCCCGCCGAGGTTTGCCGCGGTACTGATGATGTGCGCCCGCTCGCTGCCGGCGCGCGGCCGGCGCGCGGCTTCGAGCTCGGCCAGCCACACCGTCGCGGTGGCCGTCGCCGCACCTACGCCGAGGCCGCTCAGGACGCGGGCCACGAGCAGTCCGGGCAGCGCTGGCCATGTCACGAACACCACCCCGGCGACCACGTTCAGCGCGAGCGCCGGAGCCAGCAGCCGGCGGCGCCCGTACACGTCCGAGAGATGCCCGGCGAGGACCAGGCTGATCGCGACGGCAACCGCGTAAACGGCGAACGCGACCGTGATCGTCAGTGAAGAGAAGCCGTCGCGACGCGCGAACAGCGACCACAGCGGCGTCGGCACGGTGGTGAACGCCATCAGCGCCGTGAACGCGAACGCGACGGCCCAGAAGCCGAAGCCGTAACGGCTTCGTTCTGTGTTGGGATTGTTCAGTGCAAGCATCAGGTTGCCTTTCGGCGGGATTGGAGGATGTCCACAGCCTCCCGCCACGCGACCGCTCTGACCAGATGGGCAGTGCCCATCGTGGGTTGGGGGTAGCCGCCATTGATCGCGGTGGCTCGCCCGAATGGCCCGGCGGCCGCGCGGGTGCCGCGGGTCGTCCCTACCGGGTCTGCAGGAACCGGATCACGGCGAGGACGCGTCGGTGGTCGTCGCCCGTCTCGGGAATGCGCAGCTTCATGAAGATGCTGTGGACGTGCTTCTCGACGGTCGAGTCGGTGACCCACAGCTGCCTCGCGATGCCGGCGTTGGATCGTCCTTCGGCCATCAGGCCCAGGACCTCGCGCTCGCGGGCGGAGAGGTCCTCGAGCGGGTCCTCGGCGCGGCGAGCGGCGACGAGCTGCTGGATCAGGATGGGGTCGACCACCGCCGCGCCGTCGATGATCCGCCTTAGCGTCGCGATGAACTCGTCGACATCGGTGACACGGCTCTTCAACAGGTAGCCGATTCGCTCCCCGCACGCGAGGAGGTCGGTCGCCTGCTCCACTTCGGCGTGCGCGGACAGGACGACGACCGCCGTCTCGGGCATCTCCGCGCGGATCGTCCGCGCGGCATCGAGGCCCTCGGTCGTGTGCGTCGGCGGCATGCGGATGTCGACGATCACGAGGTCGGGGCGGTGACGGTGGGCGAGCGCGAGCAGCGCCGATGCGTTGCCGGCCTGGTCGATGACATTGAACCCTTCGTCCGCGAGCAGCCTCGCCAGCCCCTCGCGGAGGAGCACGTCGTCTTCGGCGATCAGGACGCCGGGCGGCTTGGCAGCCATGCGCGGATTATCGATCCTGGCGCCCGGGGCCACACACACCCGTCGCGGTGAAGATTGTGGCTAGCCCCAACGCGATCGCCCGCCGGCGGTCATATCGTCCTGACGTATGGCGATACGGTGCCTGATAGTCGACGACAACCAGCGATTCGCGCAGACCGCCCGGGAGCTGCTGCAGGACGACGGTATCGATGTCCTGGCCGTCGCCCGCGGCGGTGAGGAGGCCGTGCGGCTCGCTCGTGAACTGCGGCCAGACCTCGCACTGGTCGACATCGACCTCGGCGGCGAGAGCGGCCTGGACGTCGCGTGTCGCCTGCGCGCGGACGAGCCTGGGGCGCTCGCCGACGCTGTGATTCTGATCTCGACCTACGGTCAGGACGAGTTTGGCGAGTTGATCGCGGCGAGTCCGGCCGTCGGGTTTATCGCCAAGGCCGAGCTGAGCGCGGACGCGATCGAGGCGCTCCTCGGCCGCTCCGCGCAGGAGCGGGCCGAGTGATTTAGCCTCTGCCCGTGGACGCGCGTGTCCGCAGCTGGAAGGCGTATCCGATCGCCGCTGCAGGTGCGGCTTTCGTCACTGGTGCGGCTGTGTTCGCCGGGATGGCGGTGGCGGTGCCCCTACGCGGGTCGATCGTGCTCGTCGTCGCGTGGTGCCTGCTGTGCGCCGGTGCGGTGGGCGTTGCAGCCTGGCGACTCGGCCCTCTGTTCGGCGTGCCGCTCGCGCTCGCCGCCGCCGTCGCGATCGATTCGTTCTATATCGCGCCGTATCGAACGTTCGACTCCCGCGACTGGGTGAACTATCTCGTGACCGCCATGTACATCGCGATTGGAGTTTTCGTCGGGGCGATCCTCGAGGCGACCCAGGGCCGCGCGCAGACTTCCGAGACCGCACGCAGCAAGCTGGCCGAGGAGCAGGCCGCGCTGCGCCGCGTGGCCACGCTGATCGCCCAGGGCGGCCCGCCCGAGGAGGTGTTCGCAGCGGTCGCCCGCGAGACACGCGAGCTCGTCGGGGCTGACCGTGCGCGGATCATTCGCCTCGAACCCGACGGTACCGCGACCCTGGTCGGTGGAACCGGCGCCGTCGATCGGGCGGGCCCGCTCGGGCCGGTCGCGCCTGGTCTCGCGACCGCGGAGGTGTTGCGCAACGGGCGGACCGCCCGCATTGACGACTACAGCGCAGTCTCTCCGGAACTCGTAACGCGCTGGATTGGCGCCGATGCCTCGTACCCTTCGGCCGTCGCGAGCCCGGTGATCGTCGCCGGCAGCCTGTGGGGGACGATTGTGGCCAGCTCCCTCCATGCCCCGCTGCCCGAGGAGACCGAACGCCGCATGGGCGAATTCACCGAGCTACTCGCGATCGCGATCGCGAACGCCTCGGGCCGCGCCGAGCTGGCGGCCTCCCGGGTGCGCGTGGTCGTCGCCGGCGACCAGGCGCGGCGCCGGTTCGAGCGCAACCTTCACGACGGCGTGCAGCAGCGCCTCGTATCGCTCGCGCTGCGGTTGCGGAGGATCGAGCGACGCCTTCCCGCCGAGCAGCCCGAGCTCAGGGCTGCCCTGTCGGAGACGGTCCAGGAGTTGAACGAGGCCACCGACGAGGTGCGCGAGATCGCGCAGGGGATCCACCCCGCGATCCTCACACAGGGCGGGCTGGCACCGGCGCTGCGGGCCCTCGCCCTCCGCTCATCGATCCCGGTCGAGGTGATCGTCGAGCGCGAGGAGCGACTGCCCGAGCCGGTGGAAGTGGCGGCCTACTACGTGGCGGCCGAGGCGCTCACCAACGCTGCCAAGCACGCGGCCGCTGACCGCGCTTCGGTGACGCTCGAGCAGCGAGACGGGCTCGTGCGGCTGCGGGTCAGTGACAACGGCAGCGGGGGCGCGGACCCGGCCGTCGGCAGCGGACTGACGGGGATCCGCGATCGGATCGAGGCGCTCGGCGGGTCGCTCGCGGTCAGCAGCCCGCGCGGCCAGGGCACCGTGCTCGACGTCGCGCTGCCGCTCGCCGCCGGTGCGGACGGGCCCGAAGCGATTCGTGAGCCCCCGGGGGGCGCTCCTCCATGATCGTCACCTCCGCTGCCTGCTTAGGGCGACCAGTACGTTTGCCGTGAATGCATCGGTACCGGGCGCTGCTGGCCTTGCCGGGCGCCCGAGCGCCCATGTTGCTGTCGATCGTCGGGTCGATTCCGATCGGCATGTTCGGCCTCGCGATCCTGCTGCTCGCGCGCGATGCGACCGGGTCACTTGCGGAGGCCGGCCGGATCCTCGGCGTCTTCAGCCTCGCCAACGCGTTCGGATCGGTCGCGCAAGGACGGCTGATGGACCGGCTAGGCCAGGGCACCGTGCTGCGCGCGGTCGCCGCCTGCCATGTGCCGGCACTCGTCGCGCTGGTCCTCGCGGCTCACGAGCACGCGGCGGGCTGGCTGCTCGCGGTCATCGCGGTGTTCGGCGGCTCGACGATCCCCCAGTTGCCGGCTCCGATGCGGTCGCTCTGGAGCATGCTTGCCGAGAGCGACGAGCAGCGCGAGACGGCGTACGCGATGGTGGCGATCGCGTTTGAGGTCGCAGTCGTCACCGCGCCCGCGATCGTCGCGCTGATCGTGGCCCTCGCATCGCCAACCGCCGCGGTCCTGATCGCTGCGACGCTCGGCGCGAGCGCGGCCGTCGCGTTCTCGTTGACGCCGGCGTCGCGTCGCTGGCGCGGGATCCCCCACGAGGCCGGCTGGCTTGGCCCACTCGCCGCGCCCGGCATGCGGACCGTGTGCGGTGTGCTCCTGACGTTCGGCATCGCGTTCGGCATCGTCCAGGTCGCGGTGCCGGCGTTCACGCTCGACCGTGGCTCGGCGTCGGCGGGAGGCGTGCTCCTCGCGTGCCTATCGCTCGGGAGCCTGATCGGCGGCGTCGTGTACGGCTCGCGCAACTGGCCGGGCAGGCTCCCGCCGCGACTCGCCGGCGTGATGCTCGGCCTCGGGACGGGTTTCGCGTTGCTCGCGATCCCGAGCGACTACTTGCTGCTCGCGCTGCTGCTCGTGATCGCCGGCACGCCGCTCGCTCCCGCGTCGGTGATCTGCTCGACGCTGCTCGACGACGTTGCTCCGGCGGGAACCGTGACCGAGGCCTACGCGGTGATGGTCACGGGGATCGTGGCCGGCATCGCGGTGGGCCAGGCACTCGGCGGCTCGATCGTCGCGTCGGCGTCCTACGACACGGCGGTGCTCGTCGCGGGTGGGACCGCGGCGTGTGGCGCGATCGTGGTCGGCGTGCGGCGGCGGACGCTGAAGGCGGTCGGCTACTGAAGCCCGGTGCGAACCGAGGTGATCCGCTGCGTGTTGAAGCCGAACCAGTGCATCCGCCCCATATAGCGCGCATGCTCGACCTTCAGGCAGCGATCCATGATCACCGTCACCCCACCGTCCTCGGCGATCCGCGCGCCCTCCTCGTTGATCACGCCGAATTGACACCACATGGCGCCGGCATGGATCGCGACGGCCTCCCGCGCAATCGCGGGCAGCGCATCCGGCGCGCGGAAGACGTTGACGATGTCCACGGGTACATCCACGTCCAGCAGGCTCGGGTAGCTCGTCGCTCCGAGGACTTCCGACTCCCGGGGATTTACCGGGATCACCCGATAGCCGTGCCGCTTGAGGTAGAAGCCGACGAAGTGGCTCGCCCGCAGTTCGTTGCTGGATAGGCCGACGATCGCGATCGTGCTCGCGCTGTGGAGCACGCGCTGGATCGTCAACGGGTCCTGGTAGCGCTCGAGCCAGGTCATGTCGCGCCGGCGAGTCCGTGCTCCAGGGCCCGTCGCACGCGGGCGAGTCCCTGCTCCAGATCCCAGATCAGGTCGTCGACCGACTCGGTACCGACGGACAGTCTGACCGTCCCGGGCCGCACGCCGGCCGCCTCGAGTTCGGCGTCGTTCAGCTGGCGGTGGGTCGTGCTGGCAGGATGGATGATGAGGCTCTTCGCGTCGCCGACGTTGGCCAGGTGTGACCATAGCGTCAGGCCGCGGATCAGCTCCTGTCCACCGGTTCGCCCACCGGCGCAGTCGAACGAGAACACCGCGCCTGCCCCGCGTGGCAGGTACTTCTCGACCAGCGGCCGGTACGCGCTGTTCGGCAGGCCGGGGTACGCGACGTTCGAGGCCAGCTCGTGCGACTCGAGAAATGCCGCGACCGCCTGCGCGTTCTCGACGTGCCGTTGCATTCGCAGCGAGAGCGTCTCCAGCCCCTGCACGAACAGGAACGCGTTGAACGGCGCGAGGGCCGCGCCGAGATCGCGCAGCGTCTCGGCTCGCAGCTTCATCAGATAGCCGTAGACCCCGAAGGTCTCGTGGAACTGCAGGCCGTGGTAGGCCGCAGACGGATCCGCGATCACCGGGAAGCGCCCGTTCGACCAGTTGAACGTGCCGGCCTCGACGACCACGCCGCCGATGCTCGTCCCGTGACCGCCGATGAACTTGGTCGCCGAGTGGATCACGATGTCGGCGCCCCATTCGATCGGGCGGCACAGGTACGGCGTGGCGAACGTGTTGTCGACGATCAACGGCAAATCGTGATCGTGCGCGATCGACGCCAACGTCTCGATGTCGAGCACGTTGCCCGCCGGGTTGCCGATCGTCTCGCCGAAGAACGCCTTCGTGTTCGGGCGGACCGCCTTGCGCCACGCATCGGGATCGTCGGGATCGACCCACGTCAGCTCGATGCACATCTTTCGCAGTAGGTGCTTGAGCTGGTTCACCGTCCCGCCGTACAGCGCCGAGGACGAGACGACGTGGTCGCCCGGCTCCAGCAACGTAAACAACGCGGCGGCCTGTGCGGCGATCCCGCTGGCGAACGCCACCGCGCCGCACCCTCCCTCGAGGTTCGCCACCCGCTCTTCGAAGACGGCGACCGTCGGATTCATGATGCGCGAGTACGTGTTCCCGTACTCCTGCAGGTTGAAGTACGCCGCCGCCGATTCCGGGTCCTCGAACACGTAGCTCGTCGTCTGGAAGATCGGCACCGCCCGAGCTCCCGTGTTCGGGTCGGGCCGTTGCCCGGCGTGCAGCTGCCGGGTGTCGAATCCGAAGGCACGGGCCTCCTCAGGCCGGTCGCGCTCGTCCGTCACGGGGACCCGTCCAGGAATCGGCGAATGATGGGCGTCTGCCGTGCCTCCTCGAGCAGGAAGCAGTCGTGGCCGTACGGGGCATCGATCACGTGTAGCTCGACCGGATTGCCGAGCCCCCGAAGTGCGGTCTCGATGTCTTGCGATCCCGCCGGCGGATACAGCCAGTCGGAGCTGAAGGCGATCAGCAGCGTTCGGGCGCAGAAGCGCTCGAGCGCCCGGGTCAGTGACCCGCCGCCGTACTGCCGCGCGAGATCGAAGTAGGTCAAGGCCCTGGACGTGTAGAGGTAGGTGTTGGCGTCGAACCGCTTGACGAACGAGTCGGCCTGATGCCGCAGATAGCTCTCGACCTCGAACTCTGGCTCGGTGATCGTGTAACGAATGTCGTCGGCGAATTGAAGTCGCCGCCCGAACTTGGCGCTGAGCCCCGGCGCCGACAGGTAGGTGATGTGGCCGATCATCCGCGCCACGCCCATGCCCGCGTTCGGTGCGTCGCCCGTGCCGTGGTAGTGACCCCCATGCCACGCCGGGTCGCCCATGATGGCCTCCCGGGCGATCGCGTTCCAGGCCAGGCCCTGAGGATGGAGCGCGTGGGTGCTGGCGATGGCCACGATGCAGTCAACCTGGTCTGGAAACAGGATCGCCCACTCGAACGCCTGCATCCCCCCGAGCGAACCACCTGCCACCGCCGCGAGCCGCTCGATCCCGAGCTCGTCCAGGAACGCGCGCTCCGTTCTCACCATGTCCGCGACGGTGATCACGGGGAAGTCCGAGCCATACGGTCTGCCCGTGGCCGGGTCGAGCGATGAGGGTCCCGTGGTCCCGCCGCAGCCGCCGAGCAGATTCGTGGAGACGACGAAGTAGCGGTCGGTATCGAAGGCCTTGCCGGGGCCGATCATCCCATCCCACCAGCCGAGTCCCTTGCCGGTCGAGCCGTCGCGATCGTCGGCTCCGAATCCGTCCCGGGTGCTCCGCCGAGCTGCCGTCTCCGAATAGCCGGCCGCGTGAGCGTCGCCGCTGAGCGCGTGACAGACCATGATCACGTTGTCGCGCCGGGGTGAGAGCGAGCCATACGTTTCGTAGGCCACGCGGACCGGGTGCAGATCCCGTCCGCAGTCGAGCCGCACGGGATCCGGCAAATCCAGATATCGGGTTTCGACGGCTCCGACCGATCCCGCCGCGAGCGTCGACGGTGGCGCCGTGGGCGTGGTCATTTCTCTGTTTCCCTGGGTCTTGATATTGTCGAGCGGCCTTATCGAGAAACTAGATTACGTAAGAGAGGGGCGAGGCGAGATGGCGACGATCGACAACGGAGTCAACGTTCAGGCACTGCTCGATGCGCGCGAAGTCTTGGCGGGAGCGCCGGAAGCCGCCCAGTTCACGTGGCGGGCATCGTCCCGGTGGACAAGCGGCGTCCACAGCACGGTCACCGTACAGGACTTCTTCGGCCTGGGGGAGGAGCAGAGCCACAAGGTTGAAAACGAATTTGACTCCGACCACCCTGAGATCTTCGCCGCCGAGGACAACGGCATCACCCCGATCGAGTACCTCCTCGTAGGCCTGGCGGGCTGCCTGAGCGCGGGCGTGGCGGCGGTCGCGCAGAATCGGGGCATTCAGCTTCGCTCAGTCGAGTCGACCGTCGAGGGCAGCCACGATATCCGCGGGTTCCTCGGCGTCGACAGCGACGTCCGCAACGGCTTCAACGACATCAAGGTGACGTTCACGATCGACGCTGACGCGTCCCGCGAGGAGATCGAGGCGCTGGTCGCCCAGTCCCAGAAGCGCTCCGCCGTGTTCGACGCACTCTCGAACCCGACAGAGGTCACCGTCACGGTCGCCTGAGGGTCCCCGCCGTCGCGCGCTGAGGGACCTCGCCATCGAGCGCTTCACCGCGGTCGTCATCGGCGCCGGGCACGCCGGCCTGGCCGCCAGCTACTTTCTGGCCGAGCGGTCGATCGACCACGTGGTGGTCGAGCGGGGAGACGTGGCGAACTCCTGGCGGCACGAGCGCTGGGACTCGCTGCGGCTGCTCACTCCCAACTGGCAGTCTCGCCTGCCGGGCGTTCGCTACGAGGGCCCGGATCCCGATGGCTACATGACGATGGCCGAGGTGGTCGAGCTGATCGAGCGCTTTGCCGCGCCCGCGCTTGCTCGCGTCCGGACCGGCACGAACGTGACCTCGGTGCGGCGTACCGACGACGGCTACCAAGTGCTCACCAGCCGCGGCGAGATCCGGTGTCGCGCGGTCGTTCTGGCCAGCGGAGCCTGTAACCGGCCCACGACGCCGAGCTTCGCGGACGCGGTACCGGCAACCGTCGAGCAGCTGACGCCGTTCAGCTACCGCGACCCGAGCCATCTCCCCGACGGCGGCGTGCTGGTCGTCGGGGCATCGGCGACCGGCGTCCAGTTGGCCGCTGAGGTGAGGAGATCAGGCCGGCCCGTGACCCTTTCGGTCGGAGAGCACGTGCGCTTGCCGCGGACGTATCGGGGCCGCGATGTCCTGTGGTGGATGGACGCGTCGGGCGTGTGGGACCAGCGCTACGACGAGGTCGACGATCTCACCCGCGCGCGACGGCTGCCGTCGCCACAACTCGTAGGGACGCCCGAGCGAGGCACGCTCGATCTGAACGCGTTGTCCGCGATGGGGGTCGAGCTTGTGGGTCGCTGGGCCGCCGTCCGTGACGGCCGCGCGCTGTTCTCGGGCGGCCTGCGCAACGTCTGCTCGCTGGCGGACCTCAAAATGAACCGGCTGCTCGGGGTGTTCGACGAGTGGGCCGCGGCCGGCGAATCCGGCGAGGAGTTCGACCCTCCCGAACGTCTCGCCCAGACTCAGGTGCCCGCCTCGCCGCGATTGCAGCTCGACCTCCTGAGCGGCGAGATCCGTGCGATCGTTTGGGCGACGGGATTTCGGCCCGACTACCGGTGGCTCGACGTGCCCGTCCTCGACGCCAAGGGCCAGCTCCGTCACGACGGCGGCGTCGTCGACAGTCCTGGTCTGTATGCCCTCGGACTGCCCGTGCTGAGGCGGCGGAGGTCCACGTTCATCCACGGCATCGAGGACGATGCGCGCGAGGTGATCGAGCACCTCACACGGTTCCTCGCGACGGGCCCGTCGGGATTAGCGGGTGACCCAAGCCTCGGGATCGTCCGCGAGCAGGTTGACCGGATCGGGTAGGCGGCCGGTCGCGACATCGGCGACCGTCACGTGCTCGACGACGGCTCGGAGGTTCTTGCGGACGGCGATCCACACGCGCGGTAGCTGGCCGGCGACACCGGGGTAGTCGGCGTCCTCGGGCCTGGCGCCGCGGACGGTGGCGAGCGGACCCTCTACGGCTCGGATGATGTCGGCGATCGTGATCTGCGAGGCCTGTCGGGCAGAGGGAGAACCCGGCGTCACTGCCGCGCTGGCGCACGGGGAGCGCACCAAATGCCAAGAAAGTCGATAAACTTACTTGGATATTCGTGGCCAACGATCGAAAGGTCGTCCGATGAGGTCAGCGCTGGTGCTCCAGACCCATGACAACTGTCCGCCCGGGCTGCTCGGCGACTGGGCCGCGTCGCGCGGGCTGGCCCTCGACGTTCTGCGCGTGGACCGCTGGCGCGAGCTGCCCGACCCGGCTGGCTACGACTGCGGGATCGCGCTCGGATCGCATGCGTCGCTCGCCGGCCCTTGGACGGGGTGGGTCGCGCGCGAGGTCGAGTGGATCCGGCACGCCGATGCGGTCGGCGTCCCGATGCTCGGCATCTGCTTTGGAGCGCAGGCGCTCGCGGTCGCGCTTGGTGGCTCGGTCAGGAAGCGTCCGTCTCCCGAGCTCGCGTGGATCGAGCTGGACACGGCCGATCCCGACTTCGTCGCCGCCGGTCCGTGGCTGGCGCTGCACGAGGACACGATAATCCCGCCGCCGCTCTCGTACGAGCTAGCCCGCAGCGTGTCTGGACCCCAGGCATTCATGACCAGCGCGCATCTGGGAGTCCAGTTCCACCCCGAGGTCACCGGAGGGCTGCTGTCCCGTTGGATCGCCGATCGCCGCGATCTGTTCGCGGGCGTCGGAGACGAGCTGATCGCCTCCGGGCGCGACCGGTGGCAGGCAGCCGCGGAGGCCGCGCTCCGCTTGTTCGATGCGTTCGCGGTACACGCGCGCCTTGCACTGGCGTGTCCGTCGCCGGTGGAGCGGCGGATCGCGTTCCAGGCCCGCCAGGACTAGCGGGTTACCCAGGCCTCCGGGTCGCTCGCGAGCCGCTCGATCTTCGCCGGCAGCTTGCCGCTCGCGACGTCGGCCAGCGTCACCTGCTCGACGACGCTCCGGAGGTTCTTGCGCACCGCGATCCATACCCGCGGCAACGCGTCCGCGGCGCCGGGGTAGGCCGATTCCTCGGGCGGCCCACCGCGAACGGTCGCGAGCGGTCCCTCGACCGCGCGGATCACATCCGCAACGCTCACGTCGTCCGCGGCCCGGGCCAGCCGGAAGCCGCCGTCCGCGCCGCGGTGACTGCGGACGATCCCGGCGTGGCGCAGCTCACCCAGGATGTTCTCCAGGAAGTTCAACGGGATTTCCTGTCTGGTCGCGATCCGCTCGGCCTTGAGCGGCTTGTCGTCCGTCACCGCAGCCAGCTCGACGGCGGCCCGAACCGCGTAGTCCACCTTGGCTGAAATTCGCATACCGGGTCCTGACCCTCCGCTGGTGCTGTTCGCGATCGCTAATCAAGGACCTGCTGGGAGAGCCGTTTTGCCCCTTCCGCGTACCTCGGACGCGAGGGCTACTTTCGTGAGTCGGCGGTACGTGGATGCTCCGGATCGGCTTCGCGCGGTCGACTCGTCCGTGCCGGGCCGGCGGTTGGCGTTCGGTGTGGCGATCAGTCGGTCGCGTGCGCGGCGAGCGACTCGGCCACCTGGGTGGCAACGGTGAGGGCGGCGACGGCGTCATCGCCGCCCGCTCCCTCGCACGGACCCCCCCGGACCGCGCGGGCGAACGCCTCCGCCTGGGCCTGCATTGCGCCCACGAACACCTCATCGCTGCCGTCGCTCCACACGTCGGCATCCCACATGAACGGCACTCGCTCGTACCCCCGTGCACCCCAGAGCTCAAGCCAGCACGAATCGGCGTGAGGGAAGCGGCGACCGAGCGAGATCGTTGCGACCGCGCCGCCGGACAGCCTCGCGAGCACCACCGCCGCATCCGGATCGGCGGCGGAGGTCGCCTCGGGCGGGAGCCGGCCGGCGCCGACGGCCGCGACCCATTCAATCTGCTGCCCGAGCAGCCACCGGATCTGATCGATCTCATGTACGCCCATGTCGATCGCGATCCCACCGCTGTCAGCCCGAAACGAAGCCGATGGCGGCTCCTGATCCCACTGCATGCACGACAGCTGGTAGATCTCTCCAAGCTCACCGGCCTCGATGCGCCCTCGCAGTTCCCGCAGCTGCGGCACGAATCGCCGCCAGTACCCGACCTGAAGCACGACACCGGCCTGCACGGCCGCATCGCGGGCTCTGGCGGCCTCCTCGGGCGAGACCCCGACCGGCTTCTCGCACAGCGCTGGGATGCCGGCCGCCGCGAACTGGCTGACCAGCGCGGCGTGCACGGGCGACGGGGCCGCGATCAGCACACCTTCTGCGGTACCGGCGTCGATCAGCTCTTGCGGCGATGCGAACAGCGGCACGCCCTCGCCCTCGAGATCCGCGCGGACGCCGTCGGCCGTCTCGACGATCCCGGCCAGTGAGATCTGGTCAGAGGCCTTGAGCGCGGCGAGGTGCACGCGACCCATCCGCCCCGCTCCCACGAGCGCGATACGAACGGGGCCGCTCACAGGCCGTGACCGCGCAGGTACCGGCGGTTGTCCTGCTGGTCGACCACCGGCTGATCGGGGGCGTCGGGGTCAGGGAAGATGTCCTGCTCGACGACCAGCCAGCCGCGGTAGTGCCGCCCGCGCAAGCTCTCGAGGACATCGCCGAGCGGGATGTCTCCGGTCCCGAGCCGACAGAACGCCCGACGCTCCCAGATCGCGCGCACCGGAGCCCGATCGTTCACGATCCCCTGGATCACGTCGAGTCTCGCGTCCTTGAGATGGACGTGATTGATTCGATCGCCCCAATCGCGGACCGCCTGTACGGGATCGCCGCCGCCGATCAGCAGGTGCCCCGTGTCGAGGCATACACCGACGTCGGTGACGGAAAGCATTCGCTCGATCTCCCACGGCGCCTCCACGTAGGTGGCGGTGTGCGGGTGGAACGTTGGCTCGTACCCCCTGTCCCGACAGCGCTCTAGAACCCGTGCCATCGAGTCGGCGAACCGAGCCCAGCCCGCGTCGTCCCACCCCAAGCTGTGGTCGGATTGGGCACGGCCAGGTTGCGCGAGTCGGCTCTCCGATCCGGCATCGGCCAGCGTCGGCCGCGCGGGCGGTCCTCCGTTGGCTGCGGCGTCGAACACGTCGAGCAGCCGATCGAGCTCCACTAGCTCGTCTCCAAGACGAGTCGGATCGTCGAACTCGATCTGGAAGTAGCCGCCCGCCAGTGCCAGCCCACGGTCGCTCAGGCGCGCGGGCAGCTCGTCGACACTTCCTAGATAACCGACCGGACCGAGGTCGATCCCTCTGTACCCGGCCTCCGAGACCTCGTCGAGCAGCCTCAACGGCGGCGGTACGTTCGGGTCGACTCCGACCGTGATCTCAAACGCACCGTAGCTGCAGGGCGCGTTGGCCACCGTCACCTCGTCGCCGGTCATGTCCGCACCGCACTCGTGAGCTGGCTCGGAGCGACCACTGCCTCGCCGGACATGTGAACCCGAGCGATCGAGTGGCAGAGGGTGACGTCGTGGAGTCCGTCGATTCCGTCGGTGCGCGGGGCGCGGTCCTCGCGGATCGCCGCGTGAAACTCGACCAGCTCGCGTTTGAAGGCTTCCTCGTACGAGACGATTTCAACCCGCGACCAAGAATGGGGGCCCCCGGGATCACCGCCCTCGATCGTCAGCTCGCTTGGCATGTTGCGTAGGTAGGGCGAGGGCAGCGTGAGCGTGAGACGCTCGTCGGGAGCGAGGAACATGAACTCCTGGCGGTATCGCGCGATCCCCGGAAGATCGACCCACGAGAGGTGACACTCGACGCCGCCGAACGTCATGTTTATGGCGACGACACGCCGGGAGAGTTCAGCGAACGCCACGCGGTCAGGCTCACCGAGCGCGCCGCGTAGCGCGTTGAACTCATGGACCAGATTGTCGAGCAGCATCCAGCGATAGCAATAGCGAGTTTCCTCGTCCGCTCCGGGCAGCGCGGCGTCCAGCCGCCTCTCGTCATCCTCCCGAAACGCCTCGAGCATCGAGGGGGGCACACCATTCGGCGGCACCAGCCCATAGTGGTGCACATACGGCTCGAACGGGCGACTCAAGCGTTGTTACGCGCACCAGCCGCAGATCGTCGACCTGGGGTAGCAGCTCGAGCAGACGCTGGTATGCGGGGTCGTAGCGCTTCATCGTTCCCACCATCAGATGCACGCCTGCGCCCTTGGCGGCCTCAATCATGGCGCTGCCCTCGGCAGGACTCAGACACATCGGCTTCTCGACGAACACGTGAGCCCCGGACTCGGCGGCGGCGATCGCAATCGGCGCATGGCTACCCGACGTCAAGACAAGCACGGCGTCGAGGTGCATATCCAACAGCTCCCGCCAGTCGGTCACGGCGCGGCCGGCGCCGAACTCGTGCATACATGCCTCGGCGACGGTCGTGGAGATATCGCAGACCGCGGTCAGCTCATACTCATCGTCGAGCTGTCTCAGATGAGGAAGGTGCATCACCTGCGCGATCACCCCGCACCCTACGACCCCGACTCTAAGACGTTGTCCCACGTTTACGACCTCCCGTTGCGCTCGTTCTGAAACGTATGGCGATCATTTGCTCGGCCGGCCCTCACGCGGGGCTCCGCGCAGCCGGCGCGGCGCGTTTGATCTTGTGGGCCCGTCTGCTGCGCATGTGGCGGACCGGCACTCGCACCAAACGCGGGATCAGCAACCCAAGGGCAGTTATCCCGAGGGAGGTGACGATCAGTAGCGTCGCCACCGCATTGATGGCGGGCGTGATGCCAAACTTGATCTGCGTGTAGATGTAGATCGGTAGCGTCACCTGCGCGCCGATGATGAAGTACGTGATCACGAATTCATCGAGCGAGAGCGTGAACACGAACAGCGCACCGGCGAAAACCGCCGAACCGATGAGGGGAAAGACCACGTACCGGAACCGCCGCACGGCGTTCGCACCAAGATCGCTCGCCGCCAACTCGAGCGACCGATCGAAGCCCTCGAGGCGGGCGGCCACGATCAGCAGGACGAACGGCGTGGTGTAGACGGACTGGCCGATCACCACCGTCTGTGTCGACAGCGGAACGCCCAAGCCCTGGCGCAAGAACGAGAGCAGGCTGACCCCGATCAGCACGCCGGGGATCATGATCGGCAACGTGAACGCGATCCGAAATCCCGATCGGAAGCGTAGGCGGCTCCGCACAAGTGAGAATGCGGCAGCTGTCCCCACCACCGTGCTGATCAGCGTGACCTCGAAGGCCACTCGTAGCGACGTCTTGATGGCGGATTGCAGGTCTGGGCTGTTCGCGATGCTCGAGTACCACTCGAATGTCCAGCCGGTGATCGGGAAAGACCCGTACCGGTTCTTGTTGAAGCTCAGGAGTATGAGCAGAACAATCGGGCTGAACAGGAATATGTAGATCAGGCACGCCCATCCGGCGAGCGCGCGTCGCACCAATCGACCGCGGCGTGCGACGATCTCGAGCCCTCCCGGCTCACCGGCCATACATCTCACCCACCTCGAGCGAACGGCGGAAGATCACGAGCAGGATAATCACGACGACCGCGATCAGGATCGAAATTGCCGCGCCCACCGCGTACTGGGCCTCCTGGAAGAAGTTATCGATGAGGTTCCCGATCATCACGCCCCTCGTCCCTCCGACCAGCTCGGGCGTGAGATATTCGCCCAGAATCGGAATGAACACGAAGATCACAGCCGTCGTGATGCCTGGCTTTATTTGAGGCAGCATCACGCGCCGAACGGCTTGCACTTGGGTTGCCCCGAGGTCCATGGCCGCGTGCAGTTGCCTC
Source organism: uncultured Solirubrobacterales bacterium (assembly GCA_963770615.1). GTDB lineage: Bacteria > Actinomycetota > Thermoleophilia > Solirubrobacterales > Solirubrobacteraceae > Palsa-465. The sequence goes on from CAVYQJ010000005.1 coordinate 475,572, forward strand.
CAGTCGAACCTCTCCAGGGCTGCGAACAGCGTCAAGGCAGCGAAGGGGAAATAGAGGTACACGAGAACGAATATCACCGCCGGGCGGTCGTACAGGAGCCACGACGGTGTGCTGAGCCCGACCACGCCGAGCAAGCGAGAAATGGCCCCGTTGTTCCCCAGAATGATCGTCCATGCCGTTACGCGGAGCAGGTAGCTCACCCAGAACGGCAGGATCACGAGAAACAGGAGTGGTCGCCGCCAGCGCTGGCTGACGTATCGGGCCAGCCAATATGAAAACGGGAATGCGACCGCGAGAGTCAGCGCCGTGGCTGCAGCCGTCATCCAAAGGGTCACCAGGAACGTGTTGACGTAGACCGGCGTGCTGAAGACTTCCCGGTAATTCGCCAGGGTCCAATGCGCCACCACCTCGTAGCCGTCCTGCGTCCAGAAGCTGTACGCGGCGATCAACGCCATCGGCGCGACAAAGAACAGGCCGAAGAGGACCATCGCGGGGGCGAAGCCCGTGTACTGCGACAGCGCCGACACGCCCCGACGCAGACTGGCCCGACGGTTCGGCGCCACGGGGCCGGCCGTCCTCGAGTCGCTCGGGATCGGTGTTGTCGAGGAACTCATGAGACGGCCAGCCGTGGATTCGGCGCGAGGCGCATCGGGGGCCAAGCTACGCGGCAGCGCTCGAGGCTAGGCGCCGAACACCGAATTGAATGCCGTGATGTATGCGTTCGGGTCCTTCTGCGGACCCTTCAGGTGCGCCTTGAGTGCCTGCTCCGGATCGTTGTAGAGGAGTGCGTCGGCAAACTGCCCCTGACCTTGGTTCACCAGCAGCTTGTACGCCTTCTCGTTAAACCATGCTTCGCGGAATTCCTTGAACAACGGAGGGATGAATTCCGCTTGACCCCAGGCGTTGATGAACTGGTTGAAGCGGGCGGCGTTGGTTGTCTTCATCTTCATCTCGGCGTCCAGCCATCCGACGACGCCTTCCTTGGGCACGGCGGCTTTGATCAGGGGACCGCCCGCCTCCTTGACCCGGAAGTCGGTGCCGAGATTCTCGGAGGTAAACCACGCCGACTCGTTCGTGAGGGCCTGGACGACACCGGTGTTCTGCGAGACGAGCGTTAGGAACGCCGGCTTGGCAGCCTTGAGAAACTCGGTGGCGCGGCTGAGTTCGGCCGTGGTCATGTTGTAGGGGTCCGTGGCGCCGGTCGCCAGACCCGCTTCCGCCACGATGTCGGTCGGCTGGTTCTCACGGACAAACTTGCCGTGATACTTCGGGTCGAGCAGCACCTCCCAGGACGTAGGCGCGGGGGAGACGTACTTCGGGTTGTAATAGATGCGCAACGCGGACCACGCACGCGGATAACCGAGATAGCCCGCGCTGTTCTGCCAGATTGAAAAATCGCGCGAGACGGAGTACAGCTGCTGAGACACGGGGATGGAATCGATGTCAAATGCCTGCGTGAGCCCGTGCTGGTAGTAGTAAGGAACCCACAGCGCATCCGCTGAGACGATGTCGAATTGACCGCTCTGCTGGGCCTTGATGAACATGCCCGCGTCGTCTGATCCGAGCGTGACGTCAACGCTGATACCAGTCTCCCTCTTGATTGCGGGCAGCTGGTTTTGAGGATCGTAATGGTCGTTCCAGGTAAGCATGTTCAACGTGACAGGAGTCTTGGTGTTCGCGGCTGCGGTCCCAGTCCCAGTCGAGCTGGCAGAGCTGGTGCTCCCGCACGCGGCAAGCCCGAGTGCTCCCAGGCCAAGCGCCCCGGCTCGAAACGCGTCGCGTCGGGTAATCATGCTGTTGTTAGTCATCTTTAGTCCTCGCCTCGTCGTTCACTGCGCCCTCGAATAACACCGCAGCTTCGGCCTCCCAGCGGAGCTGGACTAGTGTGTCCTCTCGTACCTGCTCGGTTAGTTCGGTCGGCATGTCGACGATGATCGGATCGTCGAGAGCCGGGCAGACCACGCTGGCTCGGGTGAAGCTTCCGAGAAACGACACCTTGACCACCTTGCCCACTAGGCCTGGATCATCAGGGGAAGCTGGAGCCAGATGGACCGATTCCGGCCGGACCATCAAGTTTCCGCTTCCCGAATCCGTTGTTTGTTGCGACGCCAGCGGGATCCTGGCGCGTGACGTCACGACCGCGCCGTTTTGCCACTCGACGGGAATGAAGTTCGACTCCCCGATGAAGTCGGCCACGAATCGCGACGCCGGCTGTCTGTATATCTCGCTCGCTGTCCCTATCTGCTCGACGCGCCCCTCATTCATGACCGCAATCCGATCTGCCATGGCCATCGCCTCGCCCTGATCGTGGGTCACGAACACGAAGGTCGTCCCGATTTCACGCTGAATCTGCGAGAGCTCGACCTGAAGCCGCTTCCGAAGCTTGAGGTCCAACGACCCAAGCGGCTCGTCGAGAAGCAAGACCGCCGGGCGGTTGACCAAGGCACGAGCTACCGCGACTCGCTGCTGCTGGCCCCCTGACAGCTGAGACGGATACCGGTCGGTGAACGCCTCGAGTGCCACCAGCTGTAGCGCTTCCAGCACGCGGTCATCGGCCTCGCTACGGGGCACTTTGGCCATGCGCAGACCGAATGCGACGTTATCCCGGACGTTCAGATGGGGGAACAGGGCATACGACTGGAAGACGGTGTTGACCTTCCGGCGGTGGGGAGGGGTCTTGTTGACGAGCTCGCCCCGAATGCGGATCTCGCCGGTTGACGCTTCCGCGAACCCTCCGATTAGATTCAGCGTCGTCGTCTTGCCGCAGCCGGAGGGGCCGAGGAGGCAGAAGAACTCTCCCTCGTTGATCTCCAGGTCGATCGGCTGAACTGCTGTGTGCCCGCTGTACCTCTTGGAGACCGCACGAAAAGTGATCGCCGGTTGTGCATCCACCGTTTGATGGTCAACGGCCGTCGCGTGAGTGGTCACCAACGTGACACCCCCCCGATCATCGGAGCACCTCGTCCAGCGCTGCACCTGGATCCCGCTCGCAGCCGCACGAACGGCGGCGGACGAGCTCGACGTCGATCCGTGTTTCACTCTGTGGCGCGCGCTCGCCGAGGATCGCAGCGAGCAGCAGGCGGGCGCCGGCTTGCCCGATCGAGGGAGTGTCATACGCGATCGCTGTCAGCGACGGCTCGAGCAGCGGCGCGAAGTAGAGGTTGTCGAAGGAGGCGAGAGCAAGCGCCTCCGGAATGGATATTCCGGCGCGCCGTGCGGCCACGAGAGCGCCCAGCCCCAGCTCGCCGCTGGCCGTGATCAGTGCGCTCGGCCGGTGCTCCTGGGCGAGCAGAGCCTCCGCGTGTGCAAACCCGCTCGCGATCGTCCACTCGCATTCGGCGATCAGCTCCGGGAAGACCTCGAGCTCGTTGCGGCTCATGGCGTCCAGGAAGCCGCGCAGACGCTCTGACCCGCTCGTCCGGTCAACCGGTCCCCCGAGATACCCGATCCGGTGATGACCGTGGCCGGCGATGTGGTCGACGAGCAGCGCGATGCCCCGCTCGTTCTCCAGCACCACGTTGCCCACGCCCGCGCCGGGCGCCAGCTCATCGATGAACACGCACGGCGTGCCATCGAGCAGAACGTTGAACTGCTCGGCCCCGACTGGGGCGGTCGACATCAGGATTCCGTCGACCTCGTGGTCGAGCAGCGTCTGCACCGCGGCTGTCAGCGTCTTCGGGTCCTCGCCCGAGTCGATCAGGATCAGCCGGTAGCCGTGCTCCTCGAGCGTCCGCTGCGCGCCGTTGGTCACCGCCGCGTAGAAGCTGTGCGCGACCGTCGGAACGACCAGCCCGACGGTCTTGGACCGGCGCGTCCGCAGCGTGCGCGCCAGCGGCGACGGGCGATAGTGCAGGTCCTCCGCGGCCCGCGTGACCGCATTGCGGGTCTCGTCGGACAGTTCGCCGATCCCGTTCAGCGCGCGCGAGGCGGTTGAGCGAGACACGCCCGCTCGGCGCGCTACATCGTTGAGCTTGGCTCTCCTCATGACCGCAATCGGTTGCGCAATCGATTCCTGGGGGCAACCCTAACCAGCTTGTGCGGTTCGTGTCAAATCCGCCGATCGCGCCCCCCTCGCACGACGCGAAAGTGCGCATACCGCTCGCGCAACCGCCCGGTTGCGATATGGTGGCGCCATGCCCAAACTGATCTTTGTCCACGGCGCCTGCGTTCGGGACGCGGCGTGGTGGTGGAGCAAGATGACCGAGCCGCTTGCCGATCGCGGGATCGCCACCGCCGTCGTGCCGCTCCCGAGCTGCGGCGAAGCGGGCGACACCCTGGGCGATCTTTACGACGATGTCGATGCGTGCCGCCGAGCGATCGCCGAGGCCGACGAGCCGGTCGTGCTTTGCGGCCACTCCTACGGCGGGGTGATCATCACCGAAGCCGGGGTCGATGACCGCGTGACCCAGCTGCTGTACTTGACCTCGGTGATGCCCGACGCCGGGCAGTCCCAGGCCGATCTCGTCGGCTCCGAGCCGGCGCCGTGGCTGGCGCCGAGCGACGACGGCACCGTCGGCGTCCACCCCGACATGGTCCGGGAGTTCTTCCTCCAGGACTGCGACGAGGTCACGACCGAGCAGGCACTGGACCGCCTGACCCGGCAGTCGCTCACGCCCTTCACGCAGCCGCCTCGCCAGATCGCCTGGCGGCAGAAGCCAACCACATACCTAATCTGCACCGAGGACCTCGCCACCCCCGCAGCCGTGCAGCGCCGGCGCGTCAGACCCGGCGCCCGGGTCGTCGAGTTTGATGCCGGGCATCACCCGTTCCTCTCGCGCCCGGACGCATTCGCGCAGACCATCGCTGACGAGATCGAGCGCGCGCGGCTGGGCTAATCGGCCGGGGCGGCCTGTACCGGTCCGCCGGCGAGTTGTATCGGCGGCAACTGTGGGGACGGATCCGGGTGCTGGCGATTGGCCCACCACTCGCGGAGCACGATCTGGATCGCCGCGGCGGTCGGGATGGCCAGTAGGGCTCCGAGGATTCCCAGCAGCGCCGCGCCGGCGAGCACCGAGACGATCGTCACGATCGGGTTTACGCGCAGCGTGCGGCCGTATACGAGCGGTTGGATCACGTAGTCCTCGAACCGCTGCCAGACGATGATGAACGCCAGCCAGACGATCGTTGCCGTCGGGAAGTCGACTCCCACGGTTGCGACCGCGACGACGATCGCGCCGAGGGTCGCGCCCACGAGCGGAATCAGATCGAAGAAGCCAACGACGAACGCCAGCGACAGCGCGTAGGGCACACCGAGAATCGACAGCACGATCCAGGTCGCGATCGTCGCGAGCCCGCTGATGATGATGTTGCCGAGGACATAGTCGGCCACCGCCTTGTTGATGTCGGTGACCACCTGCCGGTAGCGCACCTGTCGATCTCCGGTTAGCGAAAGTCCCAGACCCACGTATTCGCGACCGTGGAGGAGAAGCAGGAACCCCAGCGCCAGGACCGTGACCAGCTGTCCGATGAAGCTCGCCGCCTGAACGGTGACGTCCTTGAGCGGGCCTACCAGATGTCCCAATAGTTGGGGTAGCCGACGCGCATCGTCGACCAGTTTGGTCGTGATGTGGTAGCGGTTGTCGTAGTGCCGGAACGTTCCGTTTTGGCGCAGATCAGCCGCGTAGCGCGGTGCATCGTGCGAAAGCTGCCCGACCTCCTTGACCAAGCTTGGGACGACGACGTACCCGATGACCGCAACCGACACGATCAGGACCACGTAGACCATCAAGATGATCAAAGCGCGCGGCACCCGGACCTTGGTGGCGAGCGCGTCGACGACCGGGATCAGCGCAAGAGCCAGGAACAGGCTGATCGCGACAAGCCGTATTACGACGCGAACGCGCCAGAAGACGTAAAGCACCAGCGCGCACGCGGTCAAGATGATCACGGCTCGGACGACGGCGCCGGCGGACGGCGCCGACAGGCGAACCGGCAGCGGGCCTCGAGCCGCGGGTCGGCTCCGCTCCGACGGCGGGTCCGCAGCGGCGGCGGCCGGGTCGGGCGGCGGAGCGTCGTCGCTCACCCTCGACGCGATCCGCCATCCGTCGGCAGTCCGCCGCACGACCTGGCTGATTGCAACCGACCCGAGCACGCTCGGCGTGGGCTCGCGAGTGACGATCGAGCTGATGCCTGTGACTCTCGGTTCCGGCCCCGACTCGTCGATCGTCGCGTTTAGTGTGAGGTGCTGCGTCTCCCGGGGCTCGGCCGCCCACAGCGCGCTCACGGCATCGCGGATCTCGGCTCGGCCCGTGGCGGTTCCCGTCGCACCTGTGAGCGTGCCGTCCTCGGCGAATAACTCGGCGTAAGCGCCGGCGTCTCGCGCGGTCGCGCAAGCGTCGAGCCGCGCCACGAGCTCGAGGATCTCGAGCCGTTCAGGAGCGGTCAGGGTCACCGATTTGGACGTATCGACGCATCGATCCGGCCTGCGACCCGCTCGCCAAGCACGAGCTTGGGGACGACGGCATGGATCGTGCGCAGTGGGGTCGAGGGATGCTTGCAGGATTCGAGCTAACGCCGACCGTCCCTTTGGTGCGAAGCGAGAGTCCGGCTTTGACGGACGCCGGCTGCGAGCAGGGAACGCCCCTGACGCCGTCGCTGCGACGTACGCCGAACATGGCTTCTCCCCTATGGTCGCCATGGAGGTGCGAGAAACGTCCACCCTCGTCAGCTTCGTGGCCGCTGACGCCGGGGTCGCGCTTGTGCCCGCGTCAGCGCAGCTGATGAACATCGGCGGGGCCGTCTACCGCAGCTCCTCGGCGCCTCACACGACGTACAGATCGCTATCGCCTGGCGGAGCAATGACCAACGCCGACTGCTGACAAACGTCAGGCACATCATCCGAAACGAGCTGGAGACGCTTCGCGCCGGCACATCCCGCTACACCACGCCCGGGCACCTCGACCTGCGGCAGAACATCTTCTTAGGCCACCCTCCCGAGACCCGCGCTAGGGAGCCGGCTGGCGGGCGCGATTCATGGGCGCGGTCGCTGTACGAGCTCGTAGGCGCCGCGCAGGTGCGCCTCGACGAGGCTCACCGCCTGCTCAGCATCTCGCCGCTCGATGGCTCCGGCGATCTCGCGATGTTCGGCGATGAACTGCGCCATCCGAGTCGGATCGCGCGCAACCAGGGTCGCGGTGATCCGCTGGTGGCGATCGCGCAGCGCGTCGTACTGGCGGACCAGGATCGCGTTGCGGTTGGCGGCGACGATCGTGTGATGGAAGTCGCGATCGGCGACGGTGAAGTCCGCGCCGCCGTCTTGGAGCGAGCGCTCCTGTCCTGCGATCGCGTCGAGTAGTGCCGCCGATAGCGCTGGCCCCTGTGGCGCGACACGCCGGACGCAGTGCGTCTCGATCAGGAGTCGCGCCTCGAGCACGTCCTCGGCCTCGGACATCGAGAGCGGTCGGACGAGCGCGCCTCGCCGCGGATATAGGTCAAGCAGCTCCTCGGCCTCGAGCTGCACGAAGGCCTCGCGCATGGGCGTGCGTGAGATGCCGAGGTCACGAGCCAGCTGGTTTTCGCTGAGCAGCACTCCGCCCGGATACCGGCCGTCGAGGAGCCGTTCCTTCACATATCGATACGCGCGCGCCCCCGCTGACCCCGCCGCGGTCTCAGCTTGCGATTGAAGGTCTGCGGTCACGGGTCGATACACTTGGGAGACAGCTTGTATGCAAGATGCGTTCAAGTCTAGCGTGTTCGGGGGCATCCTGCTCCCGGACGTCCAACGAGCACAAGGAGAAAGCATGACTGCGCGAATCGCAGCTTCTGTCGGTCGAGTCCTCCGCCGCGCCGTCCCGGTCGCGGCCGCGCACGACATCCATTTCCACTTCGACTCGGTGGGCCGGCCGTACGTATGCGACCACGCGAAGTGCGAATCGCCCGGTGTGAGGGTCGACGAGGCTTAGCTCGTCAAGCCTTCCGGAGGTCCGTGTTCGGTAGCTAAGCTGCTTTCCGAGCGTGTAGGCTGGTGGCGCAGCGATCGGGATTGAACCGGGGGTTCGAGATGACTCGTAAGGGCTTGAAGATCGTGGGCTTGCTCGCGGTGGCGAGCGTGGTCGCGATGGTGGCGCCGGGGCTCGCGGACGCGGCAGTCGTAACGGAGTTCGCGGGCGGCGTGACCAGTCCGGGGGCGATGGCCAGCGGATCTGACGGCAACGTCTGGTTCATCAATGGAGCCGGGATCGCCAAGATCGACTCGGCGGGTCAGGTGACGACGTACACCGCAGGACTTGACCCAGGCGCTACGCCGTACGATCTCACCAGCGGCCCTAACGGCGATCTGTGGTTCACGGACAACGGCGCCAAGGCGGTTGGCTTCATCACGCCGGGCGGCGCGATCCAGGAGTTCCCGGCGCCGGCCGGCGACGTCCCGCTCCAGATCGCGGCCGGCTCGGACGGGAGCATTTGGTTCTACAGCGTCGACGGCGCGACTCACTCGATCGTCAAGATGACGCCCGGCGGAACCTTCACCGGCTATCCATTCATGTCGCCGCTCAGCGAGATCGCCGACAACATGGTGCTCGGTCCCGACGGTGACATCTGGTTCTCGGACATGGGGACGACCTCGATCGGCAAGATCGCTCCGGACGGAACGATCATCGAGTACCCGCTGGCGATGGGAGCGATGCCGACGAACATCACTGTTGGCCCGGACGGCAACCTGTGGTTCTCGGACAACAGCGCGGCGATCGGTCGGATCACGACCACCGGCTCGGTCCAGGAGTTCACGAGCGGTCTGCAGGCCGGCGCCGTTCCCGATGCAATCGCACCGGGCCCGGATGGCAACGTCTGGTTCACCGACCAGTACGGCAATCAGCGAGCGATCGGGCGGGTGACCCCGTCGGGCCAGATCACCGAGTTCACCGCCGGTCTCAGCGACGACCTCCCACTCGACATCACCGCCGGCGCCGACGGCAACCTGTGGGTCCCGCAAGCCTCGATGGACCCGATGACGCCGTCGGCGGTCGCGGAGATCACGCCCTCCGGCCAGATCACCGAGATCACCAACGGCGTCAACCCGACGGGCCTCGAGGACGGCGACTCGATCCTCGCGGGTCCCAACGGAGCGTTGTGGTTCACCGACAGCCGCTCGCCGGACGCGATCGGCCGGATCGTGATCTCGCCGATCGCGACCACCGGTCCGGCCACCGCCGTTTCGAGCACGGGCGCGACGATCAGCGGGTCGGTCACTCCGTTCGCCGACGCCACCGCAGTGTCGATCCAGTACGGAACGAGTCCGACGCTTGGATCCTCGGTCGCGGATGGGTCGCTTCCCGCGGCCATGACCAACCAGCCGGTGATCGGAATGCTCACGGCCCTTCCGCCGACCACGACCATCTACTACCGGGTCGTCGCGACGAACTCCGCCGGCGAGTCCGACGGCGCGGTCGAGTCGTTCAAGACCTCGCCGCAATCCCCACCGCCGGTCCGCACGACAACCGCAACGCTCGGGAATCAACGGATCACGCTGACGACGCGGTCGACTTCGATCTGCACCGCGAACAGCGGCAAGTTGGCTGTGAGGCTGAGTTCGACCACGCTCAAGAACTCGAACAAGGCGAAGCTGAAGTTCTCGAGCGCGGTCTTCTACATCGACAAGGGCGTCAAGCACACGATCAAGAAGACCGTCCGCAAGCGCGGCAGGCAAGTCAAGGTAACGGTCACGGTCTACAAGGCCAACGCGACGGTCAAGAGGCTGCCAGCCTCACCGAAGCTGAAGCTGTCGGGGGTGCGGTCCGGACGGCACACCCTGAGGGTGACGGTCTCGTACATCGAGACCGTCACCAAGGGCGGGCGAAAGGTCAAGCAGACAGTAACCAAGACGCTGACTGTCACGTTCAAAGTCTGCTGACTGCCGGCACCGGTCAGCCGCGCTACGGACGGCCGCCGGTCAAATCGAGCGGATCGCGCCGCCGTCGATCGGGATCATCGCGCCGGTAATGTAGGAAGCGGCGGGGGAGAGCAGAAACGCCGCCGCTCGGGCGAACTCTTCGGGCTCTCCGTACCTCCGGAGCGGGATCAGCTCGGACTGGCGGGCTCGCACCTCGTCGGGGTCGCCGCTCAACGCGTCGAATTCGCGCACGCGGTCGGTCGCGATCCTGACCGGTAACAGACCGTTTATCCGGACGCCGGATGGGCCGAGATCCTCGGCGAGCGTCTTGATCACGCCGGCGAGGCCCGGGAACAGGCCGTTGGAAACCGGGAGCCCGGCTAGTGGCGCGCGAACCGACGCGGCGAGCACGAGCAAGATCGAACCGCCCGTTCCCGACGCGCCGCCAGGCGCTGCATCGTCCTTGTGGTCGGCCAGATCCGCCGCGAGGATCCGAGTGAGCCGGACCGCGCCGAGGAACACGCTCTCGAACGCCGAGCGCCATTGCTCGTCCGTCGTGCTCGAAACTGTCCCTGGTGGCGTTCCGCCCGCACTGATCAGCGCGCCGTCGAGGCGGGAGAAGCGCTCTCGGGCGGCCTCAATCAGGCGCGCGGGCGTTGCGGGGTCGGCGTTGTCCGCGGCGACCCAGGTCACGTCGCCGCCCTCGGCGGCGTTCTGGGCAAGACGAGCCGCGGCCGCGGACGCCGTCGCCTCCCGCGGGGAGCTGAGCACGATGCGAGCCCCTTCCGCGATGAGAGCCTGCGCCGCGGCGAACCCGAGGCCACGGCTGCCCCCGGTTACGAGATACACCCTGTTACGCAGTCCGAGATCCATGCGACAAATTCTGGCGCGCGAAAGCGCTAAGCCGATGATCCCGCATAACCCGATCTCGTGAAGGCTGCCTTTCGCGGCGGTCGCTACCGCCCTGGGCGGCTCTCTATGCGAACGGGTGCATCCCGCCGGCGGCGGCGTCCAGCGAGGGCCGCTCCAGGTCGCTTCCGCTGGTGGGTCCCCGCCGTGCCTCGCTGCTGACGCTCGGCGGAGTACAGCTCACCTTGTAATCTGATACGGGTTAAAGGTCGCCTTGCCCGCCCCCGCGCCGCCGTGGCTACCACCTTTGACAGGATCGGCCTCTTCAGCGTGTTCGATCTCGTGCCGCAAGCCGTCGCTCGGGGCGGCGTTGCGGTTCTCCTTTCCTGATCGGTTGTCTTTAGCGATCGGTTGCGGGTGCGAGGTCCTTGGCCGGGAGCGCGTACCAGCAGCCGGCCGCGCAGCGCACTTTGACCATGTCGACCGGGCCATCGGTCGACTCGAGGGTCCAGCGATCGTCGATTTGGGCGGGGCCCGCGCATTGCGGGTCCGGGCAGACAACGGCCTGCTCGTCGAGCAGGGTCAGGCGCTCGAGAAGTGGTGTGCTCATGTGGGCTCCTTTGAACTTCGCCTGAGCACGAGGCTATGTCCGCGGGTGCCTGGTTCGCGTCCGGTGGGCACCTAGCCACGACCCTGGGGTAGGGGTGCTTGCATCAGGGGAGTCGCTCGACCTAGGATGGCCCAGGAGACGTGTGAGTCATGCGCGCAATTGCCCCAGTGCAGTCAGGCCGCCTTCGGGCCAAGGGGTTTGACATCTCCTACGAGGTGTTCGGCGCGCGTGACCGGCCGCCTGTCCTGTTGCTCCCGACCTGGCAGATCGCGCCGAGCTTGATCTGGAAGATGCAGGTCCCGCATCTTGCGCGTTTCTTCCGGGTGATCGCCTACGACCCGCCGGGGATCGGCGGCGGCGAGCGGACCGAGGATCCGGCCGCGTTCGAGCTTGACCGGGTGGTCGACTACGGCATCGCCCTACTCGACCACCTCGACGTCGCCTCGGCAAGTGTCGTCGGCCTGTCGATGGGCGGCGCCTACGGCCTGTGGATGGCGGGACGCTATCCGGAGCGTGTCACGCGACTGGTGGCGATCGCGACCGTCCCACCGGAATGGGCGTTCGGGGAGGATCCGACGTTTTGGGAGCGGCGTGAGTCCTACGACGGGTGGGAGAAGAAGAACGCTTACTACTGGCGCGAGCACTACGTGGAGTGGCTCACGTTCTTCATGGAGCAGGTGTTCAGCGAGCCGCATGGCACCAAGCCGATCGAGGATGCCGTGGGTTGGGGCAAGCAGACCACGCCGGACATCCTGATCAGCAGCGTGGTCAACCCCGCGCTGATGCCCGGTGTCCCGCTCGATCAAATCGTGCGCCAGATCGAGTGTCCCGTGCTCCTGATGCACGCCCGTGACGACCTGATCGCCGATGTCGCGATGAGCCGTGCGCTGGCCGAGGCCAGGCCGGACTGGGAGATGATCGAGTTCGACGCCGGCGGACACGGTGTGAACGTCCGCAACGCGGTGCGGGTGAACCTCGAGATCTCCCGCTTTCTCGGCGCGCCCGCGCCAACCCGACGGACGCTCCGGCGCGCGATGGCGCGGCGAGCACCGAGGGCGCTGTTCATCTCCAGTCCGATCGGCCTGGGCCACGCGCAACGGGACCTGTCGATCGCGCGGGAGCTCCGCCGGCTGGTCGGCGAGCTCGAGATCGAGTGGCTGGCCCAGCATCCGGTAACCCGCGTGCTCGAGGACGCGGGCGAGACGATCCATCCCCTCAGCCGCGCGCTGGCCAGCGAGTCGGCGCACTGGGAGGCAGCGTCCGGCGAGCACGAACTGCATGCGTTCCAAGCCCTCAGGGAGATGGATGAGATCTTCCTGGCCAACTTCATGGTGTTCCTCGACGTCGTCCGCGACGGCGCCTACGACCTGTGGGTGGGTGACGAGGCCTGGGAGGTGGACTACCAGCTGCACGAGAACCCCGAGCTGAAGACGGCGCCGTTCGTGTTCCTGACCGATTTCGTGGGCTACCTGCCGATCGACTCGCGTGAGGACTCGCGCGAGAGTTGCGTGACCAGCGACTACAACGCGGAGATGATCGAGCAGGTCACCCGGTACCCACGCGTGCGCGACCGCGCGCTCTACATCGGCGACCAAGACGACATCGTTCCCGACCGATTCGGCCCGAGCCTCCCCCTCATCCGCGACTGGATGTCCGAGCATTTCACGGCCGTCGGTTACATCAACGCCTTCGATCCCGCCGACTACGCCGACGTACGCGCCGTCCGCGCGCGACTCGGATACGAACCAGATCGTCCCCTGGTCATCTGCACCGTGGGCGGCACCGCGGTCGGCGAGCACCTGCTACGCAAGGCGATCGCGGCCTGGCCGCTGATCCAGGCCGAGCGCCCTGACGCGCACTGCGTCGTCGTTGCCGGTCCTCGCCTGGACCCGGCCGGCCTCCCGCAGCACCCTGGCCTCGAGGTGCGCGGTTACGTACACGAACTCCACGAGCATCTCGCGGTCGCGGACCTCGCGATCGTGCAGGGTGGGCTGGGCACGACGATGGAACTGACCCTGACCCGCCGTCCGTTTCTGTACTGCCCACTCACCAATCACTTCGAGCAGATCTACCACGTCACCCATCGCCTCAACACCCACGGCGCCGGACGACGGATCGATTACGCGCGGTGCGGCACCGAAACCCTCGCGGAGCTCGCGCTCCAGACGCTCGGCTCGGACACCAGTCACTATCGACCGCCCGAACCGGGCGCGGCCAGACGCGCCGCATCTTCGATCGCCGAACTGCTTTGACCCGCCGCCACGTCGGCGATCTCGCGCAGGCGGACACCCGGATCGCGCGCGATGCAGACCAGCACGGGCGTCGTTCGTCAAAAGCTCCACTCGCCAATCAAACGAATATAGGAGAGAGGGTTCTAGAAATTACTTGCTAATTTCTTGAGGCCGGAGTAACGTCGGCGGGGGCATCTCAAGCCCGGGTGTGGAGGAAGTCAACGGCCTTCTCCGGCCTGAGACCGACAGAGAGGGGCAGTCATGACCGCGACGTCCGACATGACCGATGTCGGCGTGACATCTGTCGCGGACCCCCACGAGACGACGTCTCGGGCGGCGAGAGATTGGCAGCGGTATGCCTGGGCCGCGGGGATCATTTACGTCATCGCGCTCGTCGCGGAATCCGTGGTCGCGATCGGAGTCGGACTGACCCAGAACGACTCAGCCGGGAAGATGGCGACCGCTCTGTACGAGCACCGCGCGCGGCTGGTGGTGATCGCGTGCCTGTCGGTCGTGTACGCCGCCAGTTTTCTGATCTACCTCTGGAGCCTCTACAACCAGCTGCGCGGCACGCCCGACCGGCCACGGATCCTCGCCCCCTTGGTGCTGGCCGGGGGAGTGCTCTTCGTGGCCCTGCACGCCGTCAGCGACATCGGCATCACCGGTCTGGTCGGCGCCAAGCTCGCGGCCTACGGCGCGCACCACGATCACAGCGTCTCCTACTCGCTGTACCTCACGACGTATGCATTTGACAGCGTCGCCGACGTGTTCGGCAGCATATTTGCTCTGGCGACAGGCTTGATCGTGTTGCAGACCGGCGTCCTGCCACGCTGGCTCGGATGGATTTCGATCGTTGCCGGACTCATGTTCTTCCTTCAAGCCTTCGGCCTCGGCGGCGTAATCGCCTCGTTCGGGCTGGTGCTCGACATCATCGGCTTCGTGCTGTTCCTGATCTTCGTGCTCGCGAGCAGCATCATCTTCCTAAGGCGAGAAACCGCGGTCCCCAATACCGCGGCGGCTGTGATCAGTTAGGGCCTGAGCAGAGGGGCGGATCGCCGTCACGTCGATTCGTCGGGAGCGTCGCGGCCGGTGGCCGCCAGCGCGATCCCCAACACCAGACCAACTGCTCCGACGACCATGAGGATCACCCCGATAGCGCGTGGGAACCGACTATCGCCCGTAGAGCCGAGATCTCCTTCTGCTCCGTCAGTTCAAGCCGGAAGTGGCGGGCGCATCCCGGGCCGGTTCGGAGCCGTGCCTTGTCGTCCGACGGGGCGGCGGGGCATTAGCTGGATCCCAGCAAGCCCGCAACCGGCCTGGGCTACCCCTCGAGCGACATACCGGGCGTCTCGCGGGGCGGCTCGAGCTCGATGTCGAAGACCGCCCGTGCCCGCCCAGAAGCGCAGCCAGGCCTCCTGCCATGCCTTTTGTGGACGGGGTGTCGCCTCCCCGCTTCTCCATGGAGCGACTGCGAGTTAGGGGTGCAGTCCGTAGTCGCCGCGGTTGATCTGGAAGGCGTACAGCGGGATGTAGCTGACCCACAGCCTGAGTGTCACCGGGTACGCGGGATGCGCGATCAGGCGTTTGCCCTGCGCGGTCGGACGTACGCGCAGCGTGAGCACGCCAGCCTTCTTAGTGTTAGTGCTGGCGCGTCCTACGACGAACCGTCCCGGACTGGGGTTGAGCACGCGGGCTTCGCCGGCGATGTTGTCGTTCCATGCCGACACGAGCACGTTGACGTGGCCCGGCGTGCTGAGATTCACGCGCAGGGTGATCGTCCCGTCTCGGTAGACCTTGACGGCCGACACCTTGTAGCTGGCGAACCGGCCGTCGAGCGTGATTGTTTTGGTCGCGGTGACTGGCGTGGCTCCGTGGGCCTGGCCGGAGACCGTGATCTGCACGCTGAGGCGCTTGTGGTCTGAAAGCAGCCTCATGCCCAGTTGATTGAGGTGGAACGCCGCGTTTGAAGAGCCACCTGCGAGGATCGTCGACTGGGTGCTACTCAACGTCATCGGATGCTCCACCCGCGGCCCGGATTCAACCGGCGTGTTGGCAGCGCCGATCATCACCGTCGCCTGCTCGCTGGCCGAGCACGACGACCCTCCCCCCGGGCAGGTGACCTCGATTCCGGGATCCACCACAGGGCCAGACTGGGAGCTTGAGCCCGAGGTGCTGATCGACGCGTTGGACACCGTCGGTGGCGTGGGTATCGGTGCAGGGGCTACCAGCGTCTCGGCCATCGATGCCCCGCAGGTTGACGCGGCCGGCGTGTTGTCCGAGTCGCCGTTGTAGCTGGCGTACCACCAGTAGTCTCCGGCATCGGATGGGGTGAACCCCGACGATGGGTTGTACGTTCCGTCGCCTGACACGGTCGCGGTCCCGACGGTCGTCCCGCCGCTGGTGCAGTCGGTCGGCGCCGAGGACTGCGGGCCGAACACCTCGAACGTGACCGTCCCCGTGGGAGAGGCTCCGGACGCCAAGGTCGCCGAGACGGACGACGGGGAGATCGCGCTCCCCACGGTCGCGTTCGCTGGAGCGGTTGCGGTCAAAGACGGGGTTGCCTTGCTGATCGTGAAGCTAGTCGTTGACGTCGAGCCCTGGTAGTTGTTGTCTCCGGAGTAGGTCGCGGTGACTGGGTAGGTCGCGGGCGCCAACGTCCCGGTGGAGCACGACGCGGATCCCGTGGACACGGTCCCCGAGCACAGCGTGTTGCCTCCGGAGGTGAAGATCACGGCGCCGGTCGCCCCGGACGGCAGGCCCGTGGCCGACAGCATGACCGAGTTGCCATACGTCGTCGCCGTCGGCGACGCGCCCGACGTGAAGGACGTCGATGCCTTCGCCACGACCGTCTCTGCCATCGATGCCCCGCAGGTTGACGCGGCCGGCGTGTTGTCCGAGTCGCCGTTGTAGCTGGCGTACCACCAGTAGTCTCCGGCATCGGATGGGGTGAACCCTGACGATGGGTTGTACGTTCCGTCGCCTGACACGGTCGCGGTCCCGACGGTCGTCCCGCCGCTGGTGCAGTCGGTCGGCGCCGAGGACTGCGGGCCGAACACCTCGAACGTGACCGTCCCCGTGGGAGAGGCTCCGGACGCCAAGGTCGCCGAGACGGACGACGGGGAGATCGCGCTCCCCACGGTCCCACTCGCAGATGCCGACGCTGACAGGTTCGGGGTGGCGACCACGGTGGCGGTCACCGCAGCGCTTGTGTAGTGGATCTGAACGGTTCCTTCCGTGTTTCCTACGCACTGCACCGAGTGAACCGAGCCGTCGGCGGCGTTTGCAAACGTGCCGCTCACCGACCCTCCAGTGGAACTGACGAGCGTGTAGACGGTGCCCGGGGTTAACGTTGTGCATGAGGAGCTGAGCGGCCAGCCCAAATCGAGAGTCCCAGCCAGTGTGATGCTGCCGCTGGCCGTGAGCCTGGACGCGGTGGTCGCATTGAGGTCGGTCACAGTGGTGCTTGTCGAGTTTAAACTGGCGGCTCCGTTCACCGTCAACGTGTTCGTGCTGATCCCGCCCAGGCCGAGAATGCCGCCCGTCACGGACACCGGTCCCGTGGTCACATTGGCCGCAGCCAGCAACGTCGCGCCGTTTGTGATGCCGATCGAGTTACCGTCGCTTGCGTTCACGGAGCCCCCAGCGACCTGAAGGTCGCCGTTGCCGCTTGCCGTGATGGGGCCTACCTCGTCAACACCGTCGAGAGCGAGGTCCGAAAAGTTGTTCAACGCGACGTTCAGGGTGTCCGAGGCCCCGGTCACGGCCGCGGCGACAACCAGTTGGCCACCGCCCCCGATCGACCAAGTCTGGTCGGCGCCCAGCGCAATCGGGGTCGCCCAAGTCGCACTAATCGAACTTCCGGTGCTAGTCGTGCTGATACCGCCCGAACCGAGCGTGATCCCGTTACCGGTGACGGAATAGGACGACTTGTCGTCGATCGTCAGACCGGTCAGATTCGCCCCCGTGAGGTCGTTGCTGCTGCCGTAGCACGTCTCAGTCGACGTGTTACAGGATGACAGCGCGGGGAACGTCAGCGTTCCCGCCGAACCGGCCGTCGGTGCAGTGCCGCCGGACCAGTTCGACCCATTCGACCAGCCGGTCGTACCGCTCGCCGCCGCGCCCGTCCACGTGCTATCGGCCAGCGCCTGCGGGGCCGCCACGAAGAGCAGGCAGCACACAGTTACCGCGCCTATCGCGGCGCTCCGCACGTGCCGCGATCCAGCTATCCCGGCGACCAGGTCTCGCAAAGGGCCTCCCTATCCACGACGGCGCTCCACGGCGCCAGTCGCATTGGGTGATCGAATCCCCCGCCGGGATCCCGCCCGCAGCATCGCACATCCCGCGGCGAGTTTCGCCAGCGAGCGACCCCTGACGCTCCACCGCTTGTAAGCGATCTGACTTCACCAGATCCGGCCGACTCGCGGTCCTAGGAGAGATAGATAGAGCGAGAATGAGAGACGGCCGCCAACGCCACACACACACTGCGCCGGGGTTTGCGAGACGTCGCGCTGGATCGCCGGCGTGAGTGGAACTGAGGAATACGTCTAACGGTAGGTGTGGGTTGCCTTGAGCAGTTCGAGTTTGACGTGGCCGACATGTCAGCGACGTGAGGTGACGTCAGATGAAGGCTGACGCGCCGATTACCGAGGTACGAAACGACATAAATCGGCTGTGCCCGGCGAAGCGTCAGCGGCGCGATGAGCGACACACGGAACGCGCCCGAGGGGAACACCCGGCAAGCGGACTTCGGAATCGTCCCCGCGACGACCCCCTGGCAGAGCCCTCGGCGGGCAGCTGGCCGCAACCAGCGGGTCGCCCGAGCTCCCCTAGCGCATCGTGCCGCTGATCGGCCATCTCGGCCTGCCGGAAGCCCCGAGGCCGTCGCAACGAGCCATAAGCTTGAGGTCGATGACGTCCCTGATCGCTCGACATATCGACCCAGATATCGCGGGACCGAACAGTTCGCTGACGTCGCCGGCAGGAAAAAGCGCCGTCTCGGACTGTCCGATCGTCGCATTGCGGAAGTGCGCCGATGGCACACGCACGCGGACGCGAGTTCGTTCCTCCCGCGCAAGAGAGGATCTCGGGCTATCGGTCGTTTGGCTGGCGGAGATAGACGACTCGGTCCTCGAGCTGCTCGTCGGCCATCGCTTGGATCGCTGCGATCAGGCGCGGGATGCCGGCTTGTCGCCGCGAGAAGCGGCTCGAGAGCGCGATCAATACGCCCGGGTGACGATGGCCGGCGTTGCTGTGGTCGGCAGCGATTCGCGTGAAGTCTCCGACGTTGTCGGTGAGGACGCTCCGGCCGCTGGCGACCGCCGCACCGAATACCTCGGCGTCGGAACTGCCGGTGAGCCGCAAATCTGCGACCGTCAGCGCGTCGATCTCGACGGCCTTGAGCCCTTCGGCCAACGCCGGCGGGTACATCTCGTCGAGTATGAGCTTCACCGAGCTTCGGCCGCGGCAGTCTCGCTGCGGTGAAGCTCGATCCTCGCCTGGATCTCGTCCGGGTAAGCGGCCCGGTACGCGAGGACAGCGTCAATCTGGGGGCGCGACACGACTTCGTCGGAAGCGAGGTCCGCTGCTGGATCCTTGGCCGATCCCAGCTCATCGAGCCACATCGCGACTTCCCATGCGTCGGGGCCGCCGATCAGACCGGCACGTCGGCCCGTTGGGCCGTCTCGGAACGTGATCATCGGGTGCTCATCGCGGCGTGCGCCCTCCTCGGCGTAGCGACGCAGGCGATCCGACAGGCTCTCCCCGGCTGCGCGAGCGCGGAGCCGGAGCCGTTCGGCGAGACCGTCGTCCAAGCGGACAGACACATTCACGGACATGTAAACAGTGTCGCACATTGTCCACGCGCCAGGGCGACGAAGGGATCGCCTACGGCAGAACGGCCCGCGTCGTAGACGTCGGCGGACGCCGGCCGTGCACTCGGGCTCATCGGACGCTGGCCCATGAGCGCGAGCGAGGGGGACACGAATATGGACACACTCGCCGAGGCCCGGGCGTCGGTTGACGTGCGTAGGGCACCAATGGAACCCCGAGCACCCGCAAACCGTCTCCGCCTGCTTCGACGGACTGCTGGCCCAGGGCGGAAATCCCCTGCAAACGACTATGCCGGAGGAGGGACTCGAACCCCCGACACGCGGATTATGATTACGGCGTTGTGAGAGCAAGCCAGCGCAGAAAAGCCTTTGTTTTGGAGCTTTTCAGCCGATATTTCTGGGCTCTTTTTGCAGAGCTTGGGACACATCGGGGACACAAACGCCGGTCGGCGGAGTGGCGTGGGGCCCCGTGAAGCCGATCCCGATCTCTCAGCCGGCGTCGGTCAACGGGCACGTCTTCCTACGTCACCGCGCCTCTGGTGACCACTGGATGGTCAAGTGGCGGGACGCGGCCGGCCAGCACCAGCGCGTGCTGGGAAGGTCTGGACGGGGCGCGGCAAGCCGGCCGCCGGTTACCTGACCAAGCGCACCGCGCAGCAGGCGTTGGACGAGATCCTGGCCGATGCGCGGAGGGGTCAGCTGCTTCCGCCTCTGCGGCCGTCGGGCGGCGTGTCGTTTGCCGACGCCGCCGCCGAGTGGCTGCGCTACGTGGAGCACGATCGCCGCCGGCGGCCCTCGACCGTTCGCGACTATCGCATCGTGGTCGATCGCGTCCTCGCGCCTGCGCTCGGCGAGGCGCCACTCGAGGGGATCACGAGCGGGCACGTCGACGCCTTCCGCGCGGCACTGGTCCAGGAGGGGAGGCTCTCGCCGCGAACGATCAACAAGTACTTGGCGCTCATCCATGGCATCCTCAAGCGCGCCCAACGCGTCTACGGGCTTTCGGCCAACGCGGCGGCCGGCGTCGAGCGCCAGCCGACGCGCCGATCAGGCGACTTCGACGTGCTCTCGGCCGCGGAGGTCGAGGCCCTGGTGCGTGCCGCGAGCTCGTCACAGGACGCTGCTCTGTTCGCCACCGCGGCCTACGCGGGGCTCCGACTCGGAGAGTTGAGGGCGCTGCGGTGGCACGATCTCGATTTCGAGAAGCGCCTCATCCATGTTCGCCGTTCCTACGTGGAACGCGCGGAGGACGCGCCCAAGTCGGGCCGGGTGCGGAGCGTGCCGATGATCGACCAGGTCGCCACGGTGCTCGACCAGCTCAGTCGCCGCGAGTGGTTCACGGGCGAGAACGATCTCGTCTTCTGCAATGACGTCGGCGACCACTTCGACGATTCGGCGCTCCGGCGAAGGTTCTACTCGGCACGCTCAGCCGCGGGCCTCAAGCGCATCCGGTTCCACGATCTGAGGCATACCTTCGGCACGCTCGCCGTCCAGGTCTTTCCGCTCTCCGACGTCAAGGCCTTCATGGGCCATGCCGACATCGCGACGACGATGATCTACGTGCACTACGTGCCGCAGTTGGACGCGGCGGACCGGCTATCGCGGGCGCTGCGCGCCGCGGCCGGCATCGAATCGACTTCGGCCACCGATGGCCTCCTCGAAGGCGCGGCTCGCGCTTGAAGGTCCGCGACGTGATCCGCGTCCTGGAGGCTCACGGCTGGCGCCTCGAGCGCCAGCGCGGCAGCCATCGCATCTTCCGCCACGGAACGAGGCCCGGTACCGTGACAGTGGCTGGCAAACCGAACACCGACATCCCCCCGGGTACGCTGGGATCCATCCGGCGTCAGTCGGGGCTAGAGGACGAGCTGCGTTGAGCGAATACGTCGTCATTTACGAGCAGGGACCGACGAGCTGGGGCGCATGGGTGCCCGACCTCCCGGGCTGCGTCGCGGCCGGCGAGACGCGCGCCGAGGTTGAGCAGCTGATCCGGGAGGCCATCGACGACCACATCGAGAGCCTCCGCGAGCACGGCGAACCGGTGCCTGAGCCTTCCTCGACGGCCGGGATGGTCGAGGCGCGCGCCGTCTGAGCCCCGCTGGCTCGGACATTTTGGGGCAACTTGCGGCTGAGCAGGGGTTTTCTCGCGGTTGGACCGACGTACCGGGCCATTTTTCGGTTCAGACGGACATCTAGGGACATCTTGCCCGAGCACTGAGTGCGTGGAGTGTGTCGCTGCTCATGGGGTGACTGTGCGCCTGGTGGTGCTGAATGACGTTGGGGCGCGCCAGCTCCGCAACACAGGTGCCAATACGCGCGGACGGGCGGCGCTGTCAAGCAGCCGCCGACACCAGTGGCGCATCGAGGCGACTCGCGTACTGCAGGTGCGATCGAGGCGCTGCTTGACAGGTCGACGACCGGACGCGCTACCAAGCGGTGGAGGATCGACCCCGTCATAGGATCCGCCGGGCGCGGCGGCGCACGATCGCCTGTGGCCGACGCGACGGCGGGGCGTCGAGGCCGCAAGACGAGGATGCGATCGTGCCGTCGACCTCGTCCGCGTGATTGGAAACGTGGCAAAGGCATAGCGAGCCCGGAGCAGCCGCGAGAGCCGAAGCAGTCGTAGCGCGCTCAGTCCCCGCACGCCTGGAATCGGGCGGAAGCACGAGCGACGAACTACTCGGCACGGCCGAGATCCGGACGCCCGCTTTTCGGCAAAGCGCTCGCGCGCGAGGGGTAGTGCGGCAGTCGCGCCATCTCGCTGCAGGCGGGGCGGGGTTCGGCGCGTGCTTCCACGCGAAAGCACTCGCGAGGTCGATTGGACGTGGACTCGGCTGGTGCCTATGCAACCCTCGCCTGCGGGCGCGGGTGGCAGCACTCGCCTTCAGCGGCACTGCGGTCGTTTCGGCGGACGATCCGTGGCGCCTCCATGTGTCCGACAGCGGCAGCGTTGAGCAGTGCCCAGAGCATCCACGTCGTCCCTCGTTGGTCACAGCGGGCAAGCGCGGTCGGCCACCTGCCCGTGACGCGGGACCGGATCGCGGGCCCAAGGCCACGGTCCTGCTTTGCCGGGTCGATCGGGAAGCGGCCAGCGCGTCTAGTGGCCGGTTCGTGGCTGCCCCTGGTCGTCCATCCGGGAAGAGACCGGAGGGCTCGCGCTGGCGTCTGCTTGATCTATGAGAGCGACAGCGCCGGGGTGCTTGCTGCCCTGCGCGAGTCAGGCGATCGGCAAGCACCTTCGCGACCGCGGGGCCGGCGCCGGCGTCCCACCTGAGTCCATGCCAAAGCAGAACTCCGCGCCGGTCGGCACAAGGGCTCTACGGTCGAACGACGCGCGGCGTCGCGAGATTGGCGAGAAGCACGTCGCTCACGCAGAGCGGGCAAACACCTGCCTTCGTGCTCGCGCGGTACTTGTGCTGACGGCGTCAGCGTGGCTGCCTGTGTCCGATAGGAGCAGCGCGACGCCGGCGGCGCGGCTGCTGCTCTCGTGCTTTCAACATCTTGAGCGCCGGCTAGCACTGAGAGCGTCGAGTTCGCCCGTGTAGCGCTCCCGTGCGTCGTGCTCAGGTTCTCACTGAAAGGCAGGGAAGTCGGCGTGACGCGCGAGATGCTCGTCGCACTCGCAGAGCAGGTCTCTCATGACCTGTGACTCGCTTTCGAGCGCGAGTGACCGCGGGGCTGCCGCTCGACGTGTGAAGGCACTCACGTCCGCGCCGCGGCTGCTTTGACGGACGACCCGCAGCGCCGCCGCTGGCTGTCGCCCCGGTCCCTCTAGGCGATTCCGGGCGAGGCCGAGAGCGACGCCGGCCATCTGCGGCTCGGTGCTACTTTCAGCGCCGTGCTTGCAATAGGCCGGATTTGAGCTAGCGCTCGGCGATTCCGGAGTGAGCGGGTTACCCCGCAACTGATTAGAGCCGAGGAGGGTCCGGGCCGGAGGATGCCGCCGACTCAGGCGTGCGTAGCGGGACCGTGTACTCCAATGTCGCGGGCCAACCCCGCGGCCCCAGCGCTCCTGCCTGACGGAGTCGGAACGTCCGCCGTCAGTCGCGGTCGACCTCGACCCGTGTGGGCTCGATCGAGACCGTTAGACCCGAGCTGCGTCGCAATTGCCCAAGGCATGACAGGCGCGCACCCGGCTTGCGTCGGCTATGAGTCAGGTTGCGCTGCGGCCCAGGACTGCGCGCGGCCCGGGACTCCGAGTGTCTGTGCTTCGACCTCGACGATGGCGTCAGCAGGGATATTCGCACGTCGGGCGGCTGCCATGATGGCCTCCGCGAAGGGGGCTTCGTAGAGGCAGTAGGTGTGCCGGCGGTCGGCGCTGAGGAATGAGAAAACCCAGCGGACGCCTTCGTCGGCGTTGATGTCCTCGAGCAGCCTCACGTCATCTGTCGTGAGGTCGAGTTGCTCGGCGAACGCCCGCTCGATGATGTAGAGCGGCATGGTGGCCGATCGTATCCGAGTTGCTATTCGTCGACAAGGGCGTGCCGGTGGGCGTAGGAAGCCGCTTCGGTGCGATTGGCGCAGTCGGTCTTGGTCAGGATGTTGCTGACGTGCTTCGCCGCGGTGTGCTCGCTGATGAACAACGTTGACCCGATTTCGCGATTGGTCAGGCCCCGGGCAACGAGGCGGAGGATCTGCGCCTCACGAGCAGACAGCTCGTCGGGAAGATCCACGGAGGGGATCGGCTCTCCTAGCTCTTCTATGCGGGTATGTAGCGCCCGCAAGCCAGTCTGGTACGCAAGTCGGGCGGCTTCGCCAAGCAGGGCCGCGATTTCCTGCGGCTCACCGCTACCGTGTGCGATGAGCAAGCGCGCGTACTCGTATTCGGTGTGGGCGAGCCAGGTCGACGTCTTCATTTGCCGACATCGCGCCATCGCATCCTCGAAGTGTTTCTCCGCGCGCCCCCAGTCGCCGAGCGTAGCCGCGAGCATCCCCAGGTAGCGGTCGACGGGACCGTAGAACGCGACCAGCTGCCCGATCATCACGTCCGTGCCGGTGAGCGGCTCGAGCTCGCGATACACGAGTGCTGCCGTGGTCTCGTCTCCAAGTACAGCGCAGGCGTCGGCTATGTATGTAAGTGAGGCCAGCCACAGCAATTCACGGAACTGATCCAGCCCTTCATCGATCATCTGCGCGAGTTCCCGTCTTGCCTCTGCCTGCATCCCTAGCTCGACGAGCAGCGCCACGAGGCCCGGTCGCCATGGTCCGTGGCCGCGGTCCCGCGCGGTCAGGATCCTCAGAACCGGCGCGAGCTCCGCTAGGCGCCCCTGCTCGCGGCGAAGGCTGAACATCTGGACCCCGTACGTCCCCGACGCGTCCCGACCGGTCAGTAACTGGCCCGCTTCATACGAGCGCGATGCCATGACCTCCGCCTCCTCGAGGCGACCATCCGCCAGCGCGATCGCGGAACCGAACTGCTCGGCCATATAGATGAACAATGGCTGTCCGGTAGCGGCTGCTGTCTCGCGCAGCGCGGCCTCCTCGCGGCGGGCGGACGCGGTGTCGGCGAGCGCCATGAACACCGGGATGCGCCATGCCATCGCCTCGACTCGAATTTCCACGTTGCCGAGCTCCTCGCCCAATTGCTTGGCCTCGGCCAGCATCTCGGGCGTCTGGCTGAGGTCAGCCCCGTGCGACCAATACGAACGCATCAGGGCCGTGGCGAGTCCAGTGCGGTTGCCCGACCGCCGCGCGAGATCGATGGCCTCCGCCCGCACGATCAGCCCGTCTGTTTGATCGCCCCGGAGGCCGAGAGCGCGGGCGAGCCCGCTCAGCAGCGCGACGCGCAGGTCCGAACGCTCCGCGCCGACCATCGCGACGGCCTCCTCGAGCAGTTCGGCGGCGCCCTGGTCGGTGATCATCGGAGCCCAGCACGCCGCCTCATAGCCGATCGCAGCCCCAGCGAACAGATCCGCGTTCCCTAGTTCGCGGGCTAGGTCCGCGGCCGAACGAAGAGCGTCCAATGCTTCGAGCTCCCTGCCCGCCCGCTGTGTTGCGGATCCGAATTCGATGAGCAGCTCGGCCCGACGGGCTGGTTCGTCTATCCCCAAGTCCAGCGCTGTGATCAGGAGCTCTGCCGCCTGATCGAAGGCAAGTGCGTCGAACATCGCCCGGGCGGCGAGGACGTTGTATTCGATCGCACGCCCAGCTTCACCAAGGGGGGCGGCGGCAGCGAAATGACGCGCTAGGTCGGTCAGAGCGCGCGGGGACCGGGTGTCGGCGGTTTCGAGGCATTCTCCGACTCGCTGATGAAGCTCGGCGCGGCGTAATCCGGTGAGCCGATCGTAGACCGCACGGCGGACCAGCTCGTGCGTGAACCGGTAGGCCAGCCTGCGCTCCGGCAGCTCCTCGATGAGCCCGCTGCGGACCGCCTCGTCAAGTGCGCAACGAAGCTCGGCCTCGTCCAGACCGGTGCCGCCCCGGACGATGTCGAGCTCGAACTCCGGCCCCACAGTGGCCGCCAGATCGAGCAGCACACCAGTCGGGGACGCAAGCCGGGACAATCGTTGGATGACGACCTCGCGAACGCTTTCAGGCGTCCCCAGCGACGCGAGCGGACGCGTTAGTCGTATCACTCCGCCGCTCACGTCCAGCACATTGGTTTCCACTAGCGCACGCCACAACTCACACACGAGGAACGGATTGCCGTCGGTGAGCTGACTGATTGTGTGTGCCAGCTCAGGCAGCCCCGTGTCCGGCCGGCCTTCGCCGGCGCGCTCAATGAACTCGATCACCTCATCGCCCGAAAGTCCAGCGAGACGCATGCGGACAACGTCGTCGGATCGGCGCAGATCCGCCAGGGTCTGGGCCAGCACTTCAGGCATACCGGCCTCCTCCTCGCGGAACGTCGCCAACAGGAGCACCGGCCCCCCCGCTGCACGCGTGAGGTGGCGCAGCAGAAGCAGCGTCGGCGCGTCGGCCCATTGCGCGTCGTCGATGACCAGCACGATCCGGTGCCGGCGTCCGATGGCGTCGAGCAGGTCGGTCACCGCGGTGTGGAGTCGGTGCCGCTCGGTATCCGGATCGGCCTTCGCCGGCTCATCCGGCCGACCAAGCCGGACCGACAGATCTGGGAGCAGGCGAGTGAGCTCCCCGCCCGCGCTGCCCAGCACGCTGCGTAGCTCCACGGAGTCGACGATCTGCACGAGATGCTCGAAGGCTTGTGTGAACGGGCCATACGGGGTGCGCGCGACGGCGTCGCCGGCGCCGTAAAGCACGAGCGCACCATCCCGGGCTACCTCGCGGGCAAACTCGCGAACGAGGCGACTCTTGCCCGACCCAGGCTCGCCGCCGAGAAGCACGACCCGGGGACCTTCTCCGCCCGCCCTTGGCATCAGCGTCCGGAGGCGCTGCAGCTCCATGGACCGCCCGACGAACGGAAACGGCGAAGACAGGCGAAGGAAGGGTGGAAGGTCGTGCACGCGACGCGCCCGAGCAACGAACTGTACTCAGATCTGAGTACCGGCCCAAGGCGCGAGACCGACCAGGGATGCTCAGAAGTGTGTCAATCCTCCTGATGTGCGTCGTCCGGCGCCCCCGTAGCTTCCTGCGTGCCACCTGACCAGCCGAACGATGCAGGCCGGCTCGGTCATCCAGGTCCGGGCGATCAACACGGAGAGCAGAATGTCGACCCAACGCACACCCGCCGTACCTCCGGGGTTTCCCCCGCGCCAGCCGGCCGAGCTCCGGATAGTCCAGAGCGGTCTCGATCTACTTCGCGACTGGCGCGGCGTAAGCGTTGCGACCGCCGTGGTGATGGGCGCGCTCCTGCCGTTCGCGGTTGCGTGGCACGTCCGCTACGAGATCGCGATCGCAGCGTGCGCGGTCTGCGCCGTGACGCTCGCCCTAGGGTCCCACGTCGCGCGTGAGTGCCGTTTGGCGGCGCTCGCGATATTCCCTGAGCTCGCGCGGCTGCCTGATCTCGCCGGCAAGCGGAGGCACTTGGCCAGTACCCGCAGCCGCCACGCGCTCGCCGGCGGGCTGCGACGCGCGGCGGACCCCAACCAACCCCCACACCGGTTCGACACTTGCCCGGTGCTGCGCGACCGTGTCTCGGTGGTGCGCACCGAGATGCTCGAGCTCGCTCGCGCGCTGGAGCAGGCCGCGTCCCCCGACCCCACGAGCGTTGCCCTCATACGCGAACTGCTCACCAACGGCTGCAGCCCGCTCTACAACCCCAACCTCTCGACCGACGAACTGCGCGCCACCCTGACCGATGCGCATGCCGGAATGGTCCGGCCACCGCTCTGACGACGTGCCAGGCCACGATGTTCCCCGCAATAGCCACAGCCAGCGCTCTCGACGGCTACCACCGCCCAGTGCGACGCGTCCTCGCAGGCCATGTCGCCGTCGACCTGACCTGCACCCGCCAACGCGACTCGGTCACAGCCGAGACCGCCGCCCGACACCCGAGCGCAGTCCTGACGTATCAGGAACCGACGGCTACAGACAGGTCGTCGGCAGGTTTGACATTCGGAACACACGAGTCAGTCCCCAATGTGGAGGTAATTGAAATGGACGCACATGCACCGTCCTCGCAGTCCGAGCTCGCCGCTGGCGACGGCCGAAGCGTCCCGCAGCGGCCAAGCGTCTCGTTCCATGGTGACTTCGGAGCCGGCCTCAGAGCTTCGGACTCAGACACTGGGGTGCGCGGCGACTTCGCGACGGGCGCGAGGAGCACATCGCCGCTCATGCCGCCCAGTGACTTCGCGACCGGGCTACGGGCAGATCCAGCCGCCGAGCGGGTCCGAGGTGATTTCGGGACAGGCCAACGCGCCAACCGTTCCAACCCTCCAAGCCACTACGGCCAACCGACCCCTAGCGCCCTGCCGGCTCTCGCCTGAACACTCGTCAACGGAATCGAGCGGCGCCAAGTTTCTTGGGGGCCGACCGGATCGGCGAGGTGGGGGTGCTGGACCTCTACTTCTGCGCGTGAGAGATCGACCAAACAACGAGGAGGACGGCATGTACAGGCTCAACAAACCAAGGCTGACGATCGTCGCCCGAGACGACGGAGTGAGAATCAGGAGGCTGAGCGTGTTGCTTGGTCTATGTGCGATGCTCGCGCTTGCGATTTGGACGGCGCCGGCCTCGGCCGACCCTAACTTCGGGCCGGCGATCTGCTCGAGTAGAGGAACCCCGGTCTCCGGCAACTACCACCGGAGCCTCACGCTTACGGGCAACAACTATGTGGCGGCCGCCACGAACCTGGCCGTCCGGGGCGACCTGAGGATCGCTCCCGGCGGGTGCCTCGACGCCTACTCGACCGGAACGGTGGAAGTGGGACGGAACGTGCTGGTCGGCAGGAACGCGATCCTGGGGCTCGGTTGCGCCCCCGGGGTTGACTTCCTACCTGTGCCGTGCGGCTCCACCACTACGGACGACACGATCGGCGGCAGCCTGCTCGCTTTTGATCCGTACACGATGTACCTGACCGCAGACACCATCAGGGGCAGTCTGTTCTCGTTCGGAGGAGGGCCCGGCGTGACTTCCGATCCGTACGTGAACTTTCCGATCAAAGACAACAGCATCGACGGCAACGCGGTGATTTACGGCTGGAACGGGACATGGTTCGGATTCCTCCGCAACGTCGTACAGGGCAGCGTCGTAGTAGCGAATATCCACGCCGCCGACCCCGATTCGAACGAAGTCGTCACCAACACCGTCCGCGGCAGTCTGAGCTGCTACCGCAACACTCCCCCGGTGCAGTTCGGCGACTCGGGAGGATCACCGAACACGGTAAGCGGGTTCGCCTTCGGCCAGTGTGGATTCAACGCGATGTCTCCGGACATCAATTACGACGGCGGAGGCCCGCAGCCTATCTCCGTGATGGCGCCCTGACGGGCTCATCACCGTTGACGGCTCGAGGCTAGAACCTCCGGCTACGAGGTCAGGGCCCCCGAAGCAAGCGTGGGCGGCCCTGACAAACCCCGAGCAGCGCGTAAGGCGCGAAAGAGAGCGTATTTCCGAGGCGCGGCTCGCCTCCTAAACGTAAGCGTCGTCACCCGCCATGCAGATTCTCTTCCTCGTATCAGCGCACAACAACTTGAGCCAGCGCGCCTGGATCGCGTTGACCGAGCTCGGTTACGACGTGTCGGTCGCGGTGGTCGACGCACCCGCCTCCATTGAGGCCGCGTTGCAGGTGCACGCTCCGGACTTGATCGTGTGTCCGTTTCTCAAGACGCGGATCCCCGAATCGATCTGGCGACGGCATTGCTGCCTGATCGTCCATCCCGGCCCACGGGGCGATCGTGGCCCCTCATCCCTCGATTGGGCGATCGAGCTGGAGAAGTCCGAGTGGGGGGTGACTGTTCTGCAGGCCACCGGCGAGTTCGACGCCGGGGAGGTGTGGGCGACAACCACGTTCACGATGCGCAAGGCGGCCAAGAGCAGCCTGTACGGGAACGAGGTTCGTCGCGCGGCGATCGAGGCGATCTTCGAGGCGCTCGACCGAGTCGTGCTGATCGGGGCGGCGCCGTCGCCGACGGCTCAAGCGGGCAGCGTAGCGCCCGGGCCATGCGTGCCGCTGATGACTCAGGAGGTCCGCGGGATCGATTGGAAGTCCGACGGCACCGAGCGCGTGCTGCGGAAGATACGCGCCGGCGACGGGCATCCTGGCGTGCTCGACACGATCGCCGGAAAGAACTTTCACCTCTTCGGCGGCCATCCGGAACGGACGCTCGGTGGCCGGCCGGGCGAACTGCTGGCACAGCGAAACGGCGCGATCTGCAGTGCCACGGTCGACGGGGCGGTGTGGATAACGCACCTCAAGCGCCAGCACTCACCGACCGACAGGCACTTCAAGTTGCCAGCCGCGCGTGCGCTGGGTCGCGCCGGCATCGCGCTTGAGGTTCCTGAAATCGGGGTCGAGCTCGACGACAACGTTCCCGGTGGAGACACCTACCGCGAGATCGCGTACAACGAGCACGCCGGGGTCGGATACCTCCGGTTTGAGTTCTACAACGGCGCGACGAGCACCTCGCAGTGCTCACGGCTCCGCGAGGGGTATGCCCACGCTTGTGCACAGGAGCACACCAAGGTGATCGTGCTACTCGGCGGCGACGACTACTTCTCAAACGGCATCCACCTAACCGAAAGCTTGCCGCGACCTTGCAAGCGCTCGATAGCGACGGCTACCGCTCTCACGTCGATGCGGTTGTCTTGGCGACGCTCTCCGCGGTCATAGCGGCGCTGCTCAGGGCCGGTCGTCTCTGCGCGTACCGACCCGGCTCCTGCTTCGGCCGGCTTACTAGCCGCGGCCGTGCAAGCGCTCTCGGCGTTCGCTATCGCTCCGACGTAGATGTGGCGGCGTGGGCGAGGCCCGCCGCGGTCATGGCCGAGGTGCTCACGAGCGAAATGATTTCGGCCTTCGACGGGCGCTTCAGCATCGACCGGCTTGCAAGCGAGCTTGCAGGCAAAACGGGGGCTCGCTTGCTCCCTCCTCTTCGTTCGTAGCGGGTCTTCCGCTTGGTCGGTGCTGAGCGCGGCGGGCGGCGCAGCTATGCCGGTTGGTCGTGCGTTCGCCGCCATGTTCCCGGGAGGTTGACCCCGTCAGCGGATCCAGAGTTGGTCGAGGAGCACCCGGTTTATCGGTACGTAGTTGAAGTTTCCGGTTCGGGCGGAGACGAGATCGGTTTCGACTGGGCTGACCGTGGTGAGCCACGGGGCGAGGTTGGTGATGATCCTGTCGGCGTGAGCCCACAGGCGGTCGGCCGCGGCGGGGTCGGTGCCTTGGAGTTGGGCCGCACGGGCCGCGATCCGGTCGACGGCTGGGTCGCAGAACTGGGAATGGTTGTTCAGTCGCGTTGGCGGGTGCCACTCGTCGCAGCTGAGCTGCAATGTGATGAAGTCGGTGGCGGACGGAACGTCAGCGCCCCAGCCGTTGGTGTCGATCTGTGGTGGGTGTCGGTAGTCGTTCATCGCCGTCGACCACTGGCCAGAGGTGACGACGTGGACGTCCGTGGGGTAGCCCAGGCTGCGTAGGACGCGGGCGACATATCGAGCGACGGGCTCGTCCGAGGGACCCGATGGCGCCTGCGTCAGGATGGTGACGTGCTCTCCGCGCGTGCCGGACTGCGCGATCAGCTGTCGGGCGCGCTGGAGCGCCGGCGCGGTCCAGTGGCCGTCTGGGGATGGGTGGAGCGTGTACGGGCAGAACGGGACATAGCCAGGGATCGTGACCGGGATGATCTGGCACGTCGGCGTTGCGGCCCCGAGCCCGCCGTACAGTTTCGCGATCGCGTCACGGTCGATCGCGTCGTTCAGCGCTCGGCGAACGCGCACGTCGTTGAACGGCGGCTCCCGGGTGTTGAGGTCTAGATAGTCGGTCTCCGGCACTGGCTCGCGGTGGAGGAGACCCGGGAATCGAAGCTCGATCTGTTTCAGTTGCGCCGCTGTCGGGCTGTCGAACGTGTAGTCGGCGTGGCCGTTGATCACGGCCGTGACGTCGGCCGCCGGAGTTCCGTTGTAGCGGACGACGATCCGGTTCGGATAGCCGGCAGGTTGGGCAGCAGGCGACCAATCGCGGAATCGCGGATTGCGGGTGAAGATGACTAGCCGCCCTGGCACCACCTGCATGATGCGATACGGGCCGGTGCCGGGCCTGATCCCGGTGCCTGCGCCGGCCGGAACGGGGGCGAAGTACACAAGTCCGAGCGCGGTCAACAGGCTCGGATCGGGGTGGGTCAGTCGCAGGGTGACCGTTCCGGCCCGATCGTCTGTGAGGACGGCTGCCCGGAGGTCGCACTGCGGAGTGTGCGTGCATGCCAGCGCGCCTGGGAGTGCCTCGAGGTACGCGGCGTACGTCTCGGAGCTCTGCGCTGCTCGCTCGAGACCACGGCGGAAGTCAGACGCGCGGACCGGTTCGCCGTTCGAGTAACGCAGGCCCGGTCGCAGCCGGAAGGTGTAACGCAGCCCGTGGTCCCGCGGCTCGGGAACGGCCAGCGCGAGGTCGGGGATCAGCGTCCCGAGCGTCGAGGGCAGGGTTGAGTAGCCGAGCAGGCTGTCGTACGACAGCAGCGCCATAGCCGTAATCACGTCACAGCACTCGGCCGGGTCGACGTCGACGGGGCCAGCGACCCGGACGACGAGCGTGCCGCCATCGTGGTCGGCACCAAGGCCGCTGACGCCGACCAGCACCCGTCCCGCAGCGGCCGCGATCGAAATCGGCGGCGATGCGATGGCGGTTGTGTGCATCGCGCCCGCCGGATCGATGATCGTCAGTCGTGAGGTGTCGCCGGCCACGACCAGTCGGTCACCGACGACGGCGAGCGCCGTTGCCCCGCCCGCGACCGATCGGGTCGACACGACCTGGCCAGTCCTGGGATCGATCGACGACACGGTTGAGCTCAACTGGTTGGCGACGAACACGCGGTCGTCCTCGGCCGCGACCGCCACGGGGCCTGATCCGGTCGGGATCGTTCGCTGCAGCCGCCCGCTGCGGGCGTTGAGCTGGGCGAGTCCGTTGGCACGGCTGAGGGTGACCCACACCGAGCCGTCGGCGACGGTGATCGCGGTCGGGGATGGTCCGACCGGCGTGACCGTGCGCACGGTGCCGAGTAAGGGGTCGATGCGGCTGACGGTGCCGTCGCCCTCGTTCGCCACCCAGACGGCTCCGGCCCCCACAGCGACGCCGCTCGGGCTCGCGCCAACCGGAATCTGCTGCACGATGTCATTCGTTGCCGCGTTGACACGCGTGAGCCGTCCGGTGAACGCATTCGTGACCCAAACATCGCCGGCGCCGACGGCGAGCCCTGTCGCTCCGACGCCAACGTTGATGGTCTGCACGACCGTCGAGTCGGTCGGATCGATCCGGACCAGCGTGCCGTCGTCGTACGACGTCGCCCACTCCGCACCGAACCCGGCGGCAATCCGGGTCGGCGGCGCCGCTAATCGGACCGCGGCCTGTAGACGTCCGTTGCGGACGCCGAGCAGCCCGATCGAGGGCGTCCGCAACGTTCGTGCGAACGCGATGTCGCGACCGACGCCGCCGCCCTGTGACACCACCGCGATGACGAGCAGGGCGAGCACGGCGAGCGGCGCGGCGACACGCAAGCGACGGTCTCGCGATCCGCGATCTGCCGCCGCGGATGCGTCCAGCTTGGCGTGCGCACTCACCGACGTCGAAGGGTCGAGGGTGCTGTCCTGGCGCAGGATCCGCGTCTCGAGCTCCCGGAGCGCAGGCCCGGGCGCCAGACCCAGCTCGTCTGATAGGCGAGCGTGCACCGCCCGGAAGACGGCAAGGGCCTCAGCCTGACGGCCCGAGCGATACAGCGCCAGCATCAGCAGCTCGTGCAGGCGCTCGCGCAGCGGGTGATCGCGCACGAGCACCTCGAGCTCGCCGATCCGAACCGCGCCGTTCCCGACTGCGAGCTGCGCGGCGGTTCGGTCCTCCAGAGCGGACAACCGCTCCTCCTTCAGCCGACCGATCTCGCTCTGCGCGAACGGCTCAAACTCGAATTCGGTCAGCGGCGGCCCGCGCCACAGCTTCAGCGCCTGCTCCAACAGCGCGATCGCCTCGCTCGCCGCGCCGGCAGCAAGCGCCGCGCGGCTATCGTCGAGGAGCTCCCGGAAGCGGTCAACGTCGACGTCGGCCGGTTCGACGGCGAGTCGATACCCGCGGCCCTGCGTCTGCAGCACGCCGTCGCCGAGCGTCTTGCGCAGGCGGGAGACGTATACCTGGACCGTCTTGGCCGCTGTCGGCGGCGGGCGCTCACCCCAGACGTCGTCGATCAGCCGGTCGATCGAGACCGCCTCGCGCCGATGCAGCAGCAGGACGGCAAGCAGCGCCCTCTGCCTCGCACCGCCGAGCGGCAGCGGCTCACCCCGCTCAACGACCTCGAATCGACCAAGAATCCTGAACTCCACGCCGGCTCCCGCGGTTGCCTGTGCGTGGACGCTACCAGCGGAAACCCCCCGCTCCCTGGGCGTTTACCAATTTGCAACCGCACCGCGGCAGGGTTCCGCAGCGAGGCATTCGCCGGTCTGTTGCGGATCGGCACCGGGATCGGCACCGAATCACGGAAAGGAGCGGGGGTCGCGCGAGATGAACAGAGGCCTGGACCGGAGAGTTGCCTGTGGCCGGGGGCTGGCGCGAGCGGTGAGGCCGGGGGCGATCCTCGCGGCTGCTGCGGGTGCCGCGCGCCGGGTTCGGCCCAGCTGCCGGGTTGCAGCGGCGCGGTTCTGGCAAGTGCGGGTGTGGGGTTCAGCCGTCTCGATATCACGCTCCCCGTTCTCGGCGGTCCCGGGCGCCGCGCCGACCGTCCCGGTCGGTGTGACCCGGTTCCCCTGGCGGCCGATCCCGTGACGCACACCATATATGTCGGAAACGGCGACGACACGGTGTCGGTCATCAACGACGCCTCACGTAACGCGAACAACCTGTCCGGCTGCCGCGGCGCTGTCGTCGCCACCTTCAACCCGGACGCTCTTGGACTCACGCTCGCCGACGATCAAGCAAATCACACCCTCTATGTCGGCCAGACCGACACGGTGGCGCTGATCAGCACAAAGACCCGCAACGCGTCGAACCCATCTGGATGTGTGGTGAGCCGGCCGCATCCGCTCCTGTCGGCAACTTCCCTGGCCTTGCCGCGGTCGATCCGGCGACGAGCACGATCTACGTCCCGAACATCAACGACGGGACGGTCTCGTTGATCGACGGGACGACCTGCAACGCGACCGATCACACCCCGAAAGGACCGGGATCATGAACAAGCGCCTTTCAGCCCCAATCGCGGTCGCGGTCGCGGCCGCGCTCACCATCGCCGTGCCCGCGCAAGCCCATGCGGAGTACCGGGTGCGCGCGATCCAGGCCACACGCGTGCGAGACGCTCGGGCGGGCGCGGTCTGGCCCGCGACCGACCACCGGTGGAGCGCGCTGACCGATACAGCGCAGTCCCCACTGGGCAGCCTCAGCGATCCGTTCGGGTCCGGGTCAGCGCTCGTCGGCTCCGCTCCGGTCGGGAACGGCCCGGACTTCACGGCGGTCGACCCGGCGACGCACACGCTGTATGTCACCAACGGCTTTAACGAGAACGGCAACCCGGATGGCGGTAACAGCGTCTCGGTCATCGACGAGCGCCACTGCCAGGCCGATGACGTCTCGCGGTGCAAAGGGCCGTGGCCGACGCTCACGGTCGGGAGCGATCCGAACGCTGATCCGAGCGCGGTCGCGATCGACCAGCAGACCGACACGCTCTACGTAGCGGACTCGAACGACAACACCGTGGCGGTGTTCAACGGCGCGGCCTGCAACGCCGAGACTCGCGCCGGCTGCGGGCAGGCGCCGGCGATGGTCCCGGTTGGGGGGCCGCCGGTCGCGATCTTCGACGACCCGGCCAACCACACCGTGTACATCCCCAACGCAATTGGAAACGACCTCTCGATGCTCGACACCGCGACGTGCAACGCGACCGATCTCGCCGCCTGTCCGACCACGCCCCCGCCGACCGTCACGGTCGCTGGCAGCCCGACCGTCGGCGCCGTGGACGCTTCGACTCACACGGTGTACGTGACCGTTTGCGGGGACCCGAACCTCGGGTGCGCGGCCGGTACCAACGGCGTTTCGGTGTTCGACGCGAGCACGTGCAACGCGACCGTGCAATCGGGATGCGCCCAGCTCGGCACGATACCCACCGCCATCTTCCCCTTCGGCGTCCAGGTCGACCCCGCTAACCAGACCCTGTACACGACCAACGGCGAGAACACGATCTCGGCGTTTGATCTGCGTAGCTGCAACGCCGCCCATCTCGCCGGCTGCGCGACCGACACGCCCGGCACCGTGACCTTGCCGGCGCCCGGCTTCGAGGTCACGCTGTGGGTCGCGGTTGACCCCGCCAATCACAGCGTGTTCGTGACCAACCAGAAGGACGACTCGGTGATCGTCGTCAACGCGAACGTCTGCAGTGGACGCGATCCGTCAGGCTGCGCGACGCTCGACCCGCCGGAGATCCACACCGGAGCCGACCCGGAGATCCTCACCCTCGACCCCGACACCCAGACGCTCTACACCGCCAACCAGGTCGACAACGACGTCTCAGTCATCGACGCGACGCGCTGCGACGCGCAGACCGCCAGCGGCTGCCGCGCGCGGGTACCCGAAGTGCCGAACGTCTCCGGAGCGCTCGCGGCCGATCCCGCCGTGGACACCACCTATGTCGCGAGCAGCGCTACCGCGGTGGCGATGATCGACGACAGCACCTGCAACGCCTTCCACACGGCCGGGTGCGCCCAGACGCCGCCGAGCGTGACCGTCGGCACCTACCCGTCCGCTGTCGCGGTCGATCCGGCCACGCACACGGTGTACGTCGCCAACCAAGGCGCCGGCTCGACCGGGAGCGTGTCGGTGTTCGACGACCGCGACTGCAACGCCACCACCCAGGTCGAATGCGGGACGGTGTTCACGCAGCCGATCCCGGCCGGCAACCCCGTCGGCCTCGCGGTCAACCTGCTCACCGACACCGTATACGTCGCGACGATCACCAGCAACGGCGGACCCGACCTGATCTCGATGTTCAACGGCGCCACTTGCAACGCAAGCGATCACAGCGGCTGCGACCAGACCCCCGCAAACGCACCAACCGGCGATGACGGCGGCGGCAGCGGCTCGACCGAGTCTGTCGCGGTCGATCCGGCGACCAACACCGTCTACGCGGCCAGCGACACGCTCGGCAACCCGTTCCTCGGCGACACCGTGTATGTCATCAGCGGCCCCACCTGCGACGCCGCCAACCAAACCGGCTGCAACCAGGCGCCCGCGACCGTGACGCTCAACCAGCTGCCGTCGAACCCGTTCGGGATGCCGGGCCAGCAGCCCAACCCGTTCGCGATCGCAGTCGACCCGGCAACCGACACGATCTACACCGCCAACATCGCCAACGGCGAGGGGCCAGGCACCGTCTCGGTCGTCAACGGCAACATCTGCAACGCACACAACACGAGCGGCTGCGACCAGATCCCCGCTACCGCACCAGCCGGCTTCGGCACCGCCGGAATCGCGGTCGATGCGGCCAGCCACCAGGTCGTCGCCACCAACATCGAGGACACCAGCATCACGACGATCAACGGGCACGCCTGCAACGCAGTCAACTCCGAAGGCTGTGACCGCACACAAACCCAAGCCATCGTCGGTGACTATCCCGACGGGATCACCATCGACCCGTCAGTCGCAACCGCCTACATCGCCGACAGCGAAGGCATCTCGGTAGCACCGCTACGTCCGTGACACTGCGCGAGCGCCCACACCGCGATCTGGCGGCATTGCGATTCCGATAAAGGCGGCGCTTAACACACCCGGTCTGCGCCCGAACGCGGGACCGCCGGAGCCTCTGGCGCTAGCCAGACGCCGGCGTCATCGCAAGCACGATCTCGCTACACGCGGCGGATGCTTTGGACAGCCCCTTCGCTCCGCCAAGCGGCCACGCGAGATCCGCCCGGATTTGGCTGACGGGCCGGCGCCCCCCTAGCACTCCGAGCGGACCAGTGGGCGGTCGCCGGCGCGACGCTCGTAACGCGGAGCAGCCATCACGAGACCCCCGATGAGGCTGCCCAGGCGGCCGGTTGCGGACGACACCGGCCACGGTCGCGGGAGCCGGGCGGGTGGCTGCATCTTGTGCGGAGCGGCAGTCGAACTCGATCGGCAAGCCTCGCCGCGAGACTTCCGGTCCGCCCAGAAAGGGGAAGTGCACCCCAAGAGTTGCGCATCTGAGCAGGATCGCTATGACCGCCGAGAGCGTCGCCAACACGACCGCATCGACGTGGAAGCGGTAGCCGACCAGCGGCCGCCGTTGTTGACACCCGCCGACTGCCAATAAGGGGCCGCTATCGCTCTGGAACGATCTGGGCAGCCTCCCCGCGGTCGTCGCGGAGTACCGCCACGACAACGAAGCAGGTGTCGCCAGTCCGACACCAGGGCACCTGCAAATCGCCACAAGCGCGGCCGCTGGACCGCAGGACCATCGGGTGTGGATGCGTGGGCAACGGCTACGCAGTCGGTCGCCACGGTCTGCGACGGGTCGCGATCGCAACGCGCGAGAAGCGAGCGCCGGGCTGGCGGTGGGCGGCCGCCAAGTAGGACGGACCGGCGGACGATCGCTCTTCGCGCGAGGGACAAGTCCGGCGGCGCCCGTGCTGGGCGCTCGGGTTCGTCGCAGAGCATGAGCGCGGCTAGCACGGCTGGACGTGGGAAAGCGCAGGCGAGCGGCGGCCGTCTGGCCGTATGGGACGGCGTCCATTAGCGTGAGCAGTTGTTGATCGCCTGGCGGCTCGGCTCGCAGGAGAATCCGTGTCGGGATGCCAGTGATCGTGTGATCAGCAGATCGTGAAGGTCACCTTGAGTGTCTTGGTCACGAGCCTTGTGTGCTTCTTGCCGTGCTTGCGAATCGTCTCCTTGTAAGAGATCTTCACCGTCAGCGTGTGGGTGCCGGGCCTCAGCTCAGCGATCGACAGCGACTCGTTGACGATGACGTGGCGGGCGGTCGCGTTGGGTAGATACACCGTCTTGTTCACCGACACGGGCTTGCCGTGCTTCTTGACCACCACGGTCTTGCCGTGGACCTTGTGGGTCTTCTTGACGCGCTCGATGTGCTTGCGGCCCTTGTCGATGAAGAAGTTGGCGAGCTTGAATTTCAGCGCTGGCTTCTTGTGCGCGACGCTTTTCGAGTTCAGGGTGACCGGGAGCTTGCCGCCTGCGGCCACGCACAGCGAAGGAGTCGTGAGCGTGATCGACTGATCGCCGACGACGGAGGTCGTCGTGGTAGTCGTGCCACCACTACTACCACCACCACCACCACCGCCGCCACCGCCGCCACCACCGCCACCGCCGGTGTCGGGCGGGCCGGTGAACAGCCACGCCGCGCCTGCGCTGCTGGTGTCGTCCGGACCGCCGATCAGTGCGGTGCTGGCGTCTTCGGACAGGGCGACGCTCCAGCCGAACTCACCGCCGCCGGTCTCGGTGCCGCTGACGGGGGTCAAGATCTGCGCCTCGGTCCAGCCCGAGCCCGAGCGCGTGAACACCCATGCCGCCCCCGAATTTGTGCTGTTTGTGCTGTCTCTCGGGCCGCCGATCAGGGCTTCATTCCCGTCCGAGGTCAGCGCCACGCTATATCCGAACCCGCCGACCGCCGTCTCTGTGCCCGCGGGGGCTGTGAGTTCCTGCTGCTCGGTGAAGGTCGTGCCAGACCGTGTATAGGCCCAGGCTGCGCCACCGCCAGTGGCGCCGCTGGCGCCGATGAGTGCGGTACTGCCGTCGGAGGACAGCGCAACACCCGTGTTGCCGAAACTCGCGCCGGCGCCCGCGGGCGCGGAGATCGTTTGCTGCTGGGTAAAGGTCGAGCCCGACCGGGCGAAGATCCACACCGCCGAGGAAGAGGAATTCCCGCCTATCAGCGCGGTGCTGCCGTCGGCCGACAGCGCGACGCGGTACCCGAACAGGCCGTCGGTCCCTTCGGTGCCGCTGGCCGCGGTCAGCTTCTGCTGCTGGGTCCAACTCGAGCCCGAACGCGTGAACACGTATGCCGCCCCTGTCCCGCTGTTGTCCTGCGGGCCGCCGATCAGCGCCGTGCTGCCGTCGGCCGACACCGCGAGCGTGGAGCCAAACGCGGCAACGGAACTCGCGGTCCCGCTCGAAGGGGTGAGCTCCTGCTGCACCGTCCAGGTCGAGCCCGCGCGCGTGTACACCCACGCGGCACCGCTCGCACCTTCGTTCTCGCCGCCGATCAGCGCCGTGCTGCCGTCGCTCGACAGCGCCACGCTGTCACCGAAATTTGGCGAGTCGCTCGTAGGCGCCGGTACCGTCTGCGCCAACGTCCAGGTCGAGCCCGAGCCGGTGAAGAACCACGCCGTACCTTCACCGTTGTTATCGACGGACGCGCCGATCAGCGCCGTGCTGCCGTCGGCCGACAGCGCGACATGTTCGCCGAAGTCGATGTGGGTGCCGCTGGCCGTGAGCTTCTGCTGCTGGATGAGCGGGTCGATCCGCAGCGGGTAGACGGTGCGGGCGTCGTCAACATGGATCAGCAGCTGGCCCCGGCCGATCGAGAGCCAGGCCGGGACAGCGCGTCCCCGCGCGTCGGTGACGCGCAGCCCGCCATAGCTCAGCCCCGAGCTCCCGAACACGACCGCGCCGGCGACCATCCGCGCACGCAGCGAGCCGCCGACCCCGATAGCCAGCGTCAGGTCCCCGGTTCCCGCCGGGCGCCGCGCGAGATTGAATCCCTGCTCAAGCCCCAGCGGCCCGTTCAGATACCACTCAGACACCAAGCCGCGCGCGTAGCTGACCCGATTCCCGCTAGCGCGAGGACTAGCTGAGGGCAGCGGACGCAAAGACGCGCCCCTTCCAACCGCCGCCAACCCCAGCGACACCCGACCCGAATCGGCGCGCACCGACACGCCGGATGAAGTGAACCGCGCCGCGAATCCCTGCCCATGGTTCGCGGCCCGCAACCCCAGCACCCAGTAAGCGGGATCACTTCGACCCAACGCCGCCGACACAACCGGACGAGCCGATTCCGGGAGCGCTCCCAAGCCTACGTGTGACCTCGACGACCCCCACGAAGAGGTCGAGGAGCGACCAAGCGCAGCGATCGCCGCGACCGACACGACCACCGCGAGCGCCGCAGCCACCACCGCACGCCCACGCGAAAAACCCATCTCGGCCCACCACACAGTCCCCACGCGGCATCTCCTTATCCCGAGCCCCGAACCGACTCTCACCAACCGAAACCCAAACCCCCCCGATCGCCAACTGGCGATCTCCGCCAAAACCTACCAGCGGCATCCGTGTCGCACAACCCGCGCCACCCAGTTCGAGTCGACAAAAGCAAGCCGACACCGGCATCGCGATCACCGCGCCACGCCGCCGAAACACCCAAGCTCACCGGCCACGCAATCGCCCTCGCATCGCCCCACGCTCCCTTTCGCCTCCAAACCGCCCCCACCCGTCGACTCGCCGGACTCCCCCAAACCAACCGGAAGCATGCGCCGACGGTCCGGGCGCCGGACTCGTGGAACCGCGTGGAAGCACGCGCCGAACCCCGCCCCGCCTGCAGCGAGATGGCGCGACTGCCGCACTACCCCTCGCGCGCGAGCGCTTCGCCGAAAAGTGCCTCTGGCCGCCACGGCGACCGCCTCTGCGGGGTGAGAATCCCCGGCGTTGGTCGTCGTCCGGATTGACGCCGTCGCCGCTTGGTGCGATTCGAGCCCGTCGAAAAGTGTGGCGCGGGGACCTGTGGTGCCGTTGACTGCTGCTTCGAGCGCGTAGGTCAGACTCATTCTCGGTAGGCCCCCTCCGGACGATCGTTGATGACGACCGTCTCGGAAGGAGGCGAAGGTATGAATGTTGTGGTGGAGCGGTGCGCTGGCTTAGATGTGCATCGCGACAACGTCGTCGCGACGGTCCGCGTTCCGAGCGATGATCGTCGCCGGTGGCTGCAAAAGACGCAGACGTTCAAGGCCACACTCGCGGGGCTCAAGGACCTGGGCGAATGGCTCGCCGGGTTCGGGGTGACGCTGGTCGGGATGGAGGCCACGGGTGTGTACTGGAAGACAGTCTTCTACTCGCTCGAGGACCGGTTCGAGTGCTGGTTGCTCAACGCGCAGCACTTGCATAACGTCCCCGGGCGCAAGACCGATGTGAAGGACTCGGAGTGGATCTCCCAGCTTGTCGCGCACGGGCTGGTCAGGCCGAGTTTCGTGCCGCCGGCTGAGATCCGCCGGCTGCGGGACCTGACCCGGCTTCGCAAGGCGCAGAGCAACGAGCGCACCCGCGCGATCCAGCGTTTGGAGAAGGTGCTCCAAGACGCTGGGATCAAGCTCACCAGCGTTGCTTCGCAGACCTATTCAAAGTCTGCGCGGGCGATCCTCGAGGCGTTGCTGTCAGGGGTGAGCGAGCCGGAGGAGCTGGCCGAGCTCGCGAAAGCGAGGATGCGCTCAAAGATCCCACAGCTCCGTGAGGCGTTGGCGAACCGGTTCGAGGTCACCCATCACGGGATCATGGTCGCGCAGCTCCTGGCGCATATCGACACGCTCGACTCAGCCGTCGGGACGCTGGACGAGAAGATCGAGGCGATGCTCGCCCCACACGCCAAGCTCGTCGAGCTGCTGCGAACGATCCCCGGGGTCGCGGTCCGAACGGCGCAGGTGCTGATCGCCGAGTGCGGCCTGGACATGAGCCGGTTCCCGACGGTCGGGCACTTCGCGTCCTGGGCCGGGGTCTGCCCGGGCCATCACGAGTCCGCTGGGCGCAAGAAGTCGGGACGCACGCGCCCAGGACCGAGGTGGTTGACCGAGGCGCTGACGGAGTCCGCGAAGGCCGCCGCCCGCAGCAAGGGCACGTACTTCGCCGCTCATCACGCGCAGCTGCGTGGACGGCGCGGGGAGCCCAAGGCGATCGGCGCGACCCGTCACGACATCCTCGTTGCGTACTTCCACATCGTCCGCGACGAAGTCCCGTTTCGCGAGCTCGGACCTGACTGGCAGCGCAAGCGCTACTCGCCGGAGCATCGCGCACGGCGTCTGCAACGCCAACTCGAAGCACTCGGCTACAGGGTCACCCTCGAGGAAGGCGAACCAGCCCAAGCCGCCTGACCCAACCACAATCAAGGGTCGGTCCTCCGTCGGCGTGATCGACCGCCGCAACGGCCGCTGCTCGAAAGTTGATCGCAGCTCGGGGATTCACAGGTCAGCGGGCGTCCGGATCTCGGCCGCGCCGAGTAGTTCGTCGCTCGTGCTTCCGCCCGATTCCAGGCGTGCGGGGACTGAGCGCGCTACGACTGCTTCGGCTCTCGCGGCTGCTTCGGGCTCGCTATGCCTTTGCCACGTTTCCGATCACGCGGACGGAGTCGACGGCACGATTGCATCCGTGTCGTGCGGCATCGACGCCCGGGCCACCCCTTCGGACACGTTCCATTCGTGCTGGTTGCTGCCTTACCTAATTGCTCTCGGCGGCAGTCCCGAGCTGTGCGAGTCAGGAGCCGGCCAGCCAGGAGAAGGGGAGGAGCCATCGATGTGGGCCTCCGATGTTGGGACACATCGGGGACACATCGGATCGCGCACCCCTGAAGCCAGACAGAGAAATGCGCCCGTTTACAGGTATTTCTCGAATGCCGGAGGAGGGACTCGAACCCCCGACACGCGGATTATGATTCCGCTGCTCTAACCGACTGAGCTACTCCGGCGCGCCCGCGAGTGTAGCCCGAGG
This sequence comes from uncultured Solirubrobacterales bacterium, assembly GCA_963770615.1. Lineage (GTDB taxonomy): Bacteria > Actinomycetota > Thermoleophilia > Solirubrobacterales > Solirubrobacteraceae > Palsa-465. Next base: position 519,109 of record CAVYQJ010000005.1, read on the forward strand.
AGCGCCGGGGGCGGTCGGCGGCGTAGGACCCGCTTATGATCCGCCGGCGATGAGCGACCTCGCCCCTGCCGTCCGGACCGTGATCGAAAAGTGCCTGGCGGTCAAGGAGGGCGAGGACGTGGTCGTGGTGGTCGATCCGGCGACGCGGGCGATCGGGGATGCGCTGCGCGACGAGGCCGCCGCGGTCGGCGCCGACGCGGTGCTGATCGTGATGGACGAGCGCGCCACGCACGGCACCGAGCCGCCGCCGGCGGTGGCGGCGGCGCTGGCGGCGTGCAGCGTGTTCATCGCGCCGACGAGCAAGTCGCTGAGCCACACCAGCGCCCGTAAGCGCGCCACCGATAACGGCGCCCGCGGCGCGACCATGCCCGGCGTCACCGAGGACATGCTCGCGCGCGTGATGGCGGTCGACTTCGACACGATGGCGGCGCGGTCGAGGGCCGTGGCCGACGTGCTCGACCGCGGCACCCGCGCGCACGTGACGTGCCCAAAGGGAACCGACCTGGAGCTCGCGCTCGACGGCCGGGCCGGGATCTCGGACGACGGCGAGCTCGGCGCGAGGGGCGCGTTCGGGAACCTGCCGTGCGGCGAGGGCTTCATCGCGCCGGCGTTCGGAGAAGGCACGGTGGTGCCGGCGAGCCTGGCGCCGTTCGGGATCGGCGAGGAGCCGGCGACGCTCACGGTCGCCGAGGGACGGATCGTCGCGGCCGACGGCGGCCTCGGTCCGCGGTTCATCGAGCTGCTGCTGTCTCAGGGCGAGCTCGGGACCAATCTCGCCGAGCTCGGGGTGGGCACGAACGACCGGGCGCAGCTGACGGGCAACATCCTCGAGGACGAGAAGATTCTCGGCACGGTGCACGTCGCGTTCGGCGCGAGTGCCGGCATCGGAGGCACGGTGTCGGTTCCGATCCACCTCGACGTCGTGATCCTCGACGCGAGCCTCGAGGTGGACGGGCAAACAGTGCTCGACCACGGTCGCTACGTCCTCAAATAGTCCGCGCGCAAAGTGACGCTGCTCGCGATCCCGAACGTGTCCGAGGGGCGGGACCGCACCGCGATCGATGCAATCGCAAGCGCGTTTGACGCGCGGCTCCTCGACGTCCACTTCGACACCGACCACCACCGCAGCGTGTTCACGCTCGCGGGCGCACCCGGCGAGCTGGCGCAGGTGGTTGCTAACGGCGCCGTCGAAGCGATAAGACAGGTCGACCTGAACGCCCATGACGGCATTCACCCCCGGGTCGGCGCGATCGACGTCGCGCCGATCGTGTACCTCGATCCCGCGGACCGGGGCGCCGCGTGCGCTGAGGCGCTCGTGCTCGGCGACCTGCTCGGGGAGGAGCTCGAGCTGCCGGTGTTCCTGTACGGCGAGCTCGCGCAGGGACGGACGCGAGCCGAGCTGCGCAAAGGCGGCCCGGAGACCCTCGCGAACCGCATCCGAGCCGGAGAGCTCCGCCCGGACTTCGGCCCGCACCAGCTTCACCCGACCGCCGGCGCCGTGCTGGTGGCGGCGCGCCCGCCGCTCGTCGCCTTCAACGTCGAGCTGGCGCCGCCGGCGACGCTCGAGGACGCAAAGTCGATCGCGGCTCTGATTCGCGAGGGCGGTCCCGAAGGCCTCGAGAGCGTCCGCGCGATCGGCCTGTGGCTAACCGCTCGCGACGTCCCGCAGGTCTCGACCAACGTCGAGAACCACCGCACGACCCCGCTCGCACAGGTCGTCGAGGCGATCGCACGGCACGCCAGGCCGAGCCAGGCCGAGCTGGTCGGGCTCGCGCCGCGGGCGGCGTTCGACGGATTCCCGAGCGATCTGCCGGTCGCGAACCACCGACTGATCGAGGATGCACTCGCGAAGTAGCGAACTACCCGACGACCACACGTTCGTGGAGTAGCGCGACCGCACCTTCGGCTACTAAGCTGCATTCATCATGGCCCAGACCAAGCGCAAGCGCCGCACCAAGCACCGCGGGACGGCCGCGGGAACGATCCAGGCACGTGGTCGGACGGGCCGTCCGCCGACCGCAGACGAGCGCAAGAAGCAATCTCGGACGAGCGCGCGCGAGAAGCGGCTCAACACGCCGCCGACGTGGAAGGCATCGATAATTCGCGCCGGGGCGATCGCGGTGGGGTTGTTCATCATCTTGTCGCTGCTCGGCCGGGGTTCGAACCGGGTCGAGAGCGCTGCGATCCTGGCCTTCTTCTCGCTCATCCTTTACATCCCCGGCGGGTACTACCTCGAGATGTTCATGTACCGCCGGCGGCTCGCGAAGAGGCAGCAGGGCTCCGACAAATGATCGACGTGCGGATGTTCACGGTCGGCCCGGTGCAGGAGAACTGCTTCATCGTTCGCCGCAAGGACGCCCAGACCGCGCTGATCGTCGATCCGGGCGACGAGAGCGACAAGCTCCTCGCCGCGCTGGACAGTCTCGGGATCGAGACCGTCGAGGCGATCCTGATCACCCACACCCACTTCGACCACGTCGGCGCGGTGGCGCCGGTGGCGCGCGCTACCGAGGCCCCGGTGTACGTCCCGGAGCTCGAAAAAGACGTGCTCGCCAACATCATGGACTACGTCCCGTGGCCTGGGTTCGGGCCGTTCGAGAGCTACGAGGCCGACCACACCGTCGCCGGCGGCGAGACGCTCGAACTGGCGGGCCTGACGCTCGACGTGGTGTTCACCCCGGGCCACAGCCCCGGGCACGTCACGTACGCGATCGCCGACGAGGACGCCGTGTTCTCGGGCGACGTCCTGTTCCAGGGCTCGGTGGGGCGCGTCGACCTGCCGGGTGGCGACTGGCCGACGCTGCTGGCCTCAATCGAGAAGCTCACGAGTACGTACGCACCCGAGACCACCGTCTACCCCGGCCACATGGGGATCACCACGCTCGCGCGCGAGCGCGCGACCAACCCGTTCCTGCGCGAGCTCGCGGAGCGGTGAGCGTTCTGTGATTCAGGCCCCTCGCGGCACATTCGACATCCTTCCGGAGGCGGCGCAGCAGCGAAAGCTGGCTGAGGCCGCTGCCGAACGGGTCCTGGGCGCCGCCGGCTACAGGCGGATCGAGACGCCGACGTTCGAGGCGACCGAGCTGTTCGCGCGCGGGGTGGGGGAGGCCACCGACATCGTGCAGAAGGAGATGTACACGTTCGACGACGGCGGCGGCCGCTCCCTGACCCTGCGCCCGGAGATCACCGCGCCGGTCTGTCGTGCCTACCTCGAGCACGGGATGCGCAAGCTAGCCCAGCCGGTGAAGCTCTGGTATCTGTCGAGCTGCTTTCGCGCCGAGGCGCCGCAGCGAGGCCGCTACCGGCAGTTCTGGCAGTTCGGCGCCGAGGCGATCGGCTCCGAGGCGCCCGAGACCGACGCCGAGCTGATCGTCCTTCTCGCAGAGCTGCTCGAGGCGGTCCGCGTCAACTGGACCCAGCTCCGGTTGTCGAGCCTCGGCACTCCGGACACCCGCGCCGAGTACCGCGAGGAACTCAAGGGGTACCTGCGCGCGCACGAGGAGCAGCTCACCGAGGACGTGCGCAATCGCATCGATCTGAACCCGATGCGAGCGTTCGACTCGAGCGACGCGGGTACGAAGGCGGTTATGCGCGATGCCCCAACGCTGCTGGACCGTCTTGAACCCGACGACGCCGAGCACTTCGAGACGGTCCGCGCGCTGCTCGACGACGCCGGGCTGCGCTACGAGCTCGACCCGACGCTCGTGCGCGGACTCGACTACTACACGCGCACGGTGTTCGAATTCACGAGCGATCAGCTCGGCGCGCAGTCAGGCGTCGGCGGTGGCGGCCGCTACGACGGACTGATCGAGCTGCTCGACGGGCCTCCGACCCCCGCGTCGGGCTGGGCCGCCGGCGTCGAGCGGATGCTGCTGGCCGCGCGCGAGGTTCCCTCCGCGCCGGAGGTCGTCGACCTGTTCGTCGCGCTCGCCGCGAGCGACGGCGCGCGGACTGGGTTCGAGCTGTCCGTCGAGGCGCGCCGCGCCGGGCTTCAGGCGCAGCTCGAGCTGGCCGGCCGCTCGCTCAAGACGCAGCTCAAGCACGCCGACCGGATCGGCGCGCGGTATGTCGCGATCGTCGGCGACAACGCCGTCGTCACACTGAGGGACATGCAGTCGGGCGAGCAACACGACACCGGTGCGCGCGACGTGATCGCGGAGATCCTCCGCGCCGAGCGAGTGCCGTGAAGCACGCGCCGCGGCCGAACGAGTATCGCGACACGTGGTGCGGCCAGCTCACCGCCGACCGCGCCGACACGGGGGCGCGGGTTGCCGGCTGGGTCCATCGCCGGCGCGACCACGGAGGGCTGATCTTCATCGACCTGCGCGACCGCTCGGGCATCCTCCAGCTCGTCTTTCATCCAGAGCGCGCGCCCGAGGCGCACGAGCGTGCCCACGCGCTCCGTTCCGAGGACGTGATCAGCGTCGCCGGCACCGTCACCCGGCGCGACCCCCAGAACGTCAACCCGAACCTCGCGACCGGCGAGATCGAGCTCGCGGTCGCCGAGCTCGAGATCCTCGCCGACGCCGAGACGCCTCCGTTCCCGGTCGACAACGGCGGCGACACGGACGAGATCATCCGACTCCGCCACCGGTCCCTGGACCTCCGCCGGACGCCGCTTCAGCGTGCGCTCGCGCTCCGTCACCGGGTGATCGCGACGATGCGTGAGGTTCTGAACGAGCGCGACTTCCTCGAGATCGAGACGCCGTACCTGACCCGCTCGACCCCCGAGGGCGCGCGCGACTATCTGGTGCCGGCGAGGATCCAACCGGGGTCGTTCTACGCGCTCCCGCAGTCGCCGCAGCTGTTCAAGCAGCTGCTGATGATCGGCGGGTTCGAGCGCTACTACCAGATCGCGCGCTGCTTCCGCGACGAGGACACGCGCGCCGACCGGCAGCCCGAGTTCACCCAGCTCGACGTCGAGTTGGCGTTCGTCGACGAGGACGATGTGATCGAAGTGATGGAGGCGGTGATGGGGGCCGTATTCGAGCGCGAGGGGTTCGACGTCCCGTCACCGCCGTGGCCGCGGATGACGTTCGCCGAGGCCGTCTCGCGGTACGGAATCGACCGTCCCGATACGCGCTTCGGGCTCGAGTTGCACGATCTCGGCGAGGCGCTTGCCGGCACCGAGTTCAAGGTGTTCGCCGGCGCGCTCGAGTCGGGCGGCGTCGTGCGCGGGATCAACGCCGGCGCGCGCGACCTGGCTCGCTCGGACCTCGACGCGCTCACCGAGCTGGCCAAGCAGCACGGCGCCAAGGGCCTCGTGTGGGCGTTCGTCCAGGATCACGGATGGCGCTCGCCGATCGCCAAGTTCCTCACCGAAGCGGAGGTCGCGGCGGTGAACTCGCATCTGGACGCGAAGCCGGGCGACCTGCTGCTGATCGTCGCCGACGAGGTATCGACCGCCGGCCAGACGCTCAGCGCGCTGCGGATGGAGCTCGCGCGGCGGTTCGATCTGATCCCGCGGGACCGCCACGACATCCTGTGGGTGGTCGAGTTCCCGGCGTTCTTCTGGGACGAGCAGGCGCAGCGCTGGGACGCGGCGCACCATCCGTTCACCGCACCCTCCGGCGATCTGAATGACCCGGCTCATCTCAGCTCGCGCGCGTACGACCTCGTGCTCGACGGCGCCGAGATCGGCGGCGGATCGATCCGTATCAACCGGCTCGACATCCAGCAGAAGGTGTTCGAGCTGTTGGGCATCGCCCCGGAGGAGGCGGACGCGCGGTTCGGGTTCTTCCTGGACGCGCTGCGCTACGGCGCGCCCCCGCACGGCGGGATCGCGATGGGCATCGATCGGATCGTCACCGCGCTCGCCGGCGTCGAGTCGATCCGGGACGTGATCGCGTTCCCGAAGGCCGCCAGCGGCGCCGATCCGCTGACCGGCGCGCCCGCTCCGGTCGACCCCGCGCAGCTGCGCGAGCTTGGCCTGCGGCGCCTGTAGCGCCTGTAGCGCCCGCCTGAGCGTCCGTTTGCGTTGAATCGCGCTCAATAAGGAGGCCTGAGGTGCCGAACAAGGGCGTGAGATGGCAAGTCTCCCGAGACCTCTGATTGGTTTGCTCGTCGCGACCCTGGCCGCGTTCGGCCTGTGGTACGTCGAGCTCAAGCCCAGCTCGTCCGCTTCGAGCGGCGGGTCGCAGGGAGGACTCGGCCAGTACCAGTCGGCGATCAACCGGGCCCACCAGGCCGTGAAGATCTCGGGTGCCGCCAACGCGAAGCTCGGCGCCCCGACGGCGACCGGGCCCGCGCCGAACTCGCCGACGCCGGCGAAGACCGCGACCGCGACGGCGACCGCGGCTAAGCCCGGGGGGACGACCGCCACCGTGACCGCGGCCAAGCCGGCCGCCAAGACGGCGGCCGCGACCAAGCCCGACACGTCGACCAAGCCCGCCACGTCGACCAAGACCGTCGCCAAGACCAAGACCGTCGCAAAGACGAAGGCCGCGAAGGCCCTCACGACCGCCCAGCAGGTGAGCCTGGTCACGAGCGCGATCGAGTCCCACAAGGTCGTCGCCGTCCTGTTCTACAACACCGCGGCCGCGGACGACCAGGCCATGGCGCACGAGCTCGGCACGGTCTCGACCCACGGCGGCAAGGTCGTCAGGCTCGCGGTGTCGCTTTCAGAGCTCACGAGCTTCTCGATCATCACGCAGCAGATCCCGGTTGTCACGGCGCCCACGCTGGTCCTGATCGACGCCGACCGTCAGGCGACGACCCTGACCGGTTACGCCGACACGATGGAGATCAGCCAGCGCATCGACGACGCGCTCGCCGCCAAGTAGGGCTTCTATCCTGGCGAGGCGATGGATGCCATTGCCTTCGAGCATCATCTGACCTCTCCTCAGGGTCACCACCGCATCCCCGCGGATGCGTTCACGGCTTCGGTGGACGGCGGCGCCTGCGGCGACCGGGTCGCGTTGTCGCTGACGGTCGACGGCGACCGCGTGTGCGACGCCGGGTTCGACGCCCACGGCTGCGGCGCCGCGACCGCCGCGGGAAGCGCCGCGGTGACGCTCGTGCGCGGCGCGTCCGTGCTCGAGGCGGCGCGGATCGGCACGGCGCAGATCGCGGACGAGCTCGGCGGGCTGAGCGCGGGCAAGCTGCACGCCGCGGAGGTTGCGTCCGAGGCGCTCGCGCGTGCCCTAGGGGCCGCGGTGCGCGATCGCGCGCGCCTGTCAGCACCGGACGGACGAGGCGGGCCCGACGCCCGGCGCACGCTCGTCGCGATGAGCGGCGGCGTCGACAGCGCGGTGGCGGCGCTTCAGTGCGCGCGCGAGGGGGAGACCGTCGCGGTCACGCTCGAGCTGTGGGCCGATCGGGAGAACGACGCTGAGCGCAGCTGCTGCTCGGCCTCCGCGGTCGCGCAGGCGCGCTCGCTCGCGCACTCGATGGGCCTTCCGCACTTCACGATCGATCTCCGCGACGAGTTCCGCGCCGGCGTGGTCGAGCCGTTCGTCGCCTCGTTCGCCGGCGGAGAGACCCCCAACCCGTGCGTGGGCTGCAACGGCCACGTCCGCCTCGACGCGATGCTCGACCTCGCCACGTGTCTCGGCGCCGACCGGCTGGCCACGGGTCACTACGCGCGGGTCGCGGAATCCGGCGACCCGGCGGGTCCACTGCTGCGCGTCGCGGCCGATCCGGCCAAGGATCAGACGTACATGCTCGCGGCGCTGTCGCCGGCGTCGCTCGCGCGGATGCGATTCCCGCTCGGGGACCTCACCAAGCCCGAGGTCAGAAGGCTCGCCGAAGCGGCCGGGCTGCCGGTGGCGAGCAAGGCCGACTCGCAGGATCTCTGCTTCCTCGCCGGAACCTCACGGGCGCGGTTCATGGCCCGCCACGGCGGGCTCGGCCAGACTCCTGGCGCCGTCGTCGATGAGGCCGGCAACGTCGTTGGCCGGCACGACGGCCAGCACCGGTTCACGGTCGGCCAGCGCCGCGGGCTCGGGATCGCCGCGGGCGAGCCCCTGTACGTGCTCGACAAGGATGCGGGCCGTAACGAGGTCGTCGTCGGCCCCCGCTCGTCGCTCCGTACCGAGCGCGTGCACGTCCGGGGCGCGCGGCTCCACCGCTCCGGCGCCCGCGTGGACCGGGTCAAGCTCCGCTACCGGTCGCTACCGCTCGAGTGCCGCGTCGCGGGCGATCCACCGTCCGGCCGGCACTCGGCGCTCGAGATCGAGTTGGCCGACGCGGTCGACGGCGCGGCACCCGGCCAGCTTGCGTGCCTGATGGACGGCGACCTCGTGGTGGGGTGGGGGACGATCGTGCGCCCGAGCGAAGCCCGGCGCTCGCGCGGCGCCCGAGCGAGCAGCGTCGCTAGCGCGAGTTGAAGTTCGCGTTGCGGACGAGCATCAGCGCGTAGGCGGGCCAGAACACGCCGGTCTTCGGCGCTCCCGGCCGGCATGGGCCGCCGGACTCGCCCGGGTTGGTCGTCCACGCGAACATGTCGACGTTCGGGAAGCCGGTGTCCGCCGTCGGCTGCGGTCCGAGCCCGCGCCCCGGCGGGTTACACAGGACCTCGTTGCCCTGGTGCACGCGGTCGGGCGGTCGCAGCGGCCCGCGGCCGTTCGTGCCGGTGTTCACGACGAAGTGCTTGCCGCCCGTGAGGCGCGAGATCTGCTGGCCGTAGCGGATCTCGTTCGAGGTCCAGTCGAAGTGGGTGGCGTTGAGGAAGAAGCCCTGGATCTTCGCGACCCCCGCGCGCCGCAGGTACCGAGCCGATTGCGTGGCGGAAAGCGCGTCGGCGGCGCCGGCGTCGAGGTAGATCACGAGGTGCGGGCAGTCCGCGATCAGCGTGTCGATCGCGTACTGGAGCTCCTGCTCGCGGACGGCCTGGCCATGGTGGGACAGGCATCCCATCGTTATGATCGAGTCCATCTCGAGGAACAGCACCGCGCGGTAGGAGCCGATCCCCTGTGCGAAGCCGTCGATGAAGCCCTTGTAGCTCGCCACGTCCGCGGGGCTGTCGGACGCGTGCCCGCACAGTCCGTGCACGATCCGGTAGGTCGCGAGCAGCGGCACGGTGCCCGGCTCCTCGACCGATGCGCGCGTCAGGTAGCGCGACACCGCGGTGGCGATGTTGGGGACGCCGTTGTGCCCGAAGCTGAAGCTTCCGAAGCGCGCGGTGCCAGGCTCCGTCGAGATCGTCTTGAGCGCCGGGGACCGCTCCGCGGCGTGGGCCACCTCGCTCTCGGGGTCGACGAAGAAGGTGGCGCCGGTGAGAGGGTTGCCGGTGGTCGGCGACGTCGGCAGCGCGAGCGGATTCTGAGGATCGCGCGGAGCGACGGGATCGTTGTCAAGGATCGTCAGCACCGACTTGTGCGGGGACGCCATGCCGATCGGCGAGGGGCCGAACAGCGACACCTGGATCGTCTTCGACACGCCCTGCACGCCGTGATCGACGATCGGCACGCTGAACGCTTCGCTTGAGACCCCGGCCGGGAAGTCGAGCTCTCCCTTGACCGAGTCGAAGTCGTCGGGGTCTACCGCCGTGCACTCGGTCGCCCCGCACGGCACCCCGTCGCCGAGCGTGATGTAGCGGATCTGCGCGGCCTCGCTGGTGTCGCTCCGCTCGACCGTGATCCACGCGAGCCCGGCGTCCTCGTTGACCGACAGCGACGACGACGTCAGATGAAAACCGGTCGGGTCGTTCGCCGCGGCGGCCGGCGCGGTGGCCGGCCCGGCCGCCGCGAGTGAGAGCGCGCACGCGGACGCGAGCACGGCGAATATCAGTGCACGTCGAAGCACCGCAGACATCGTAAGAACGGGCTTACCCGGGTGCGGAAATCCCGTCGCCGGGGTTAGGAACTGCGCACGTTCAGCGCCGCGAAGCTACGCGCCAACCTGCACGGCAGAGCTCGAGCCGGATGCGGCCGCTACCGCACGTTGAAGTCGGCGTTCTGCACCAGCATCGCCGCGTAGGCGGGCCAGTACTCGCCGGTCGGAGGCGCGCCGGCGACGCAGCTTCCGCCGGACTCGCCGGGGTTGCTGGTCCACGCGAACATGTCGACGTCCCGATAGCCGGTGTTCGCGGTCGGGAGCGGCCCGAGCCCTCGGCCGGGCGGGTTGCACAGGACCTCGAGCCCGGCGTGGACGATGTCGCGCGGGCGCAGCGGACCCTGGCCGTTCTCGCCGGTGTTGACGACGAAGTGCTTGCCCCCTGTCAGGCGCGAGATCTGGTCGCCGTAGCGGATCTCGTGCGACGTCCAGTCGAAGTGAGTGGAGTTGAGGAAGAAGCCCTGGATCTTGGCGACGCCAGATGCGCGCAGGTACTTGGCCGCGTCGCGGGCGGACAGCGCGTCGGCGGCCCCGGCATCAAGGTAGATCACGAGGTGCGGGCAGTCCGCGGTGAGGATGTTGATCGCGTCGCGGAGTTCGCGCTCGCGGACGGCCTGGCCGTGGCGGGACAGGCAGGGCATCGTGATGATCGAGTCCATCTCGAGGAACAGCACGGCGCGGTAGGAGCCGATGCCCTGCGCGAAGCCCTCGATGAAGTCGTGGTAGGAGGCCGCGTCCGCGGGCGAATCCGAGGCGTGTCCGCACAACCCGTGGAGGATCCGGTACGTCGCCAGGAGCGGCACGGTGCCGGGCGCCTCGACCTGCGCGCGGGCGAGATACCGCGAGACCGCGGTGGCGATGTTCGGCACGCCGTTGTTGCCAAAGCTGAACGACCCGAAGCGGGCGGTCCCGGGCTCGCGGGCGATCACGTCGATCGCCGGGTTCTGGAGCGCGGCGTGGGCCGCCTCGCTCTCGGGGTCGACGAAGAAGCTGGCGCCCGCCAGCGGATTGCCGGCGCCCGGCGCGACCGGCAGCGCCAGCGGGTTCTGCGGATCCCGCGGGGTGACCGGGTCGTTGCCCTGGATGGTCAGCACGGCCTTGCTGGGGGAGGCCAGGCCGATCGGCGAGGGGCCGAACAGCGAGACCTGGATCGTCTTCGGGACGGTCTGCACGCCGTGGTCGACGATCGGCATCGTGAACGTTTCGCTGGCGACGCCGACCGGGAAGTCGAGCTCGCCCTTGACCGAGCTGAAGTCCTCAGGGTCGACCGCGGTGCATTCGGCCGGGCCGCAGGGCACGCCGTCGCCGAGCGTGATGTAGCGGATCTGGGCCTCCTCGCTCGTGTCAGTGCGCTCCACCGTGATCACCGCCTGGCCGGCGTTTTCGTTCACGCTCAGCGCGGAGGACGCGAGCCGGAAGCCGCTCGGGTCAAACGAGGCGTCGGCGTGGGCGGCGGCGGGCGCGAGCAGGGCGCCGAGCACGGCGACGGGCACGATCATGAGGCGACGCAAACGGTGCATCGCCGATTAGGTCGGCTGGGCGCCGGCGAAGCTTGATGTCAGCGGCCCGACGTCGACGTGCGTCCGCCTACACTCCGGTACGTCCATGCCGCTCAAGCCGATGACCTCCGACGAGATCAGGAGCACGTACCTCGAGTTCTTCGAGGCGCGCGATCATCTGCGGCTCCCGTCGGCTTCATTGGTGCCCGCCGAGCACGACCCCTCCGCGCTGTTCACGGTCGCGGGCATGCACCCGCTGAAGCCGTATTTCCTCGGTCGGGAGACGCCGCCGCACCCGCGCGTCACCACTTGCCAGAAGACGTTCCGGACCGTGGATATCGACATCATCGGCACGACCTCGCGCCATCTGACGTTCTTCGAGATGCTGGGCAACTTCTCGTTCGGCGACTACTTCAAGAACCAGGCCACGCGGTTCGCCTGGGAGCTGTCGACCGAAGGGTTCGGGTTTCCGACCGAGCTGATCTGGATCACGGTGTTCGCCGGCGACGACGAACTGGGGCTCGGCCCCGATCAGGATGCGATCGACGCCTGGCTGGAGATCGGGGTTCCGCGTGAGCGGATCGTCGAGTGCCCCCGGTCCGAGAACTTCTGGCAGGCCGGCCCGACCGGCCCCTGCGGCCCCTGCTCGGAGCTGTACCTCGATCGCGGCCTCGAGTTCGGCAAGTCCGACGACCTGCCGGGCGGCGACAACGAGCGCTTCCTCGAGTACTGGAACCTCGTCTTCATGCAGTTCGACCAGAACCCGGTGAACACGCTCGCGCCGCTCCCGGCGAAGAACATCGACACCGGCCTCGGGCTCAACCGGCTGGCGTCGATCGTCCAGGACAAGCCCTCGGTGTTCGAGACCGACCAGTTCTGGCCGCTGCTCGAGCTCGGGCAGGAGCTGTCCGGCCGGCGTTACGGCCAGGATTATCCGACCGACCGGGCGCTACGCCTGCTCGCCGACCACTCGCGCGCGATGACCTTCCTGATCGCCGACGGCGTGGTCCCCTCCAACGAGGATCGAGGCTACGTGCTGCGCCGGATCATGCGCCGCGCCATCCAGCAGGGACGCGCGCTCGAGCTCAGCCCGGGCTTCCTGTGCGTATACGCCGATCGCGTCACCGAGATCATGGGATCGGAGTACGGCGAGCTCCACCAGCAGCGCGATTCGATCCAGAAGTGGCTCGAGTCCGAGGAGGAGGGCTTCGGCCGCACGCTCGAGCAGGGGCTCAAGCGGCTGTCCGAGCTGATCGAGCACGCGCGCGAGTCCGAGGAAGAGGGGATCGCCGCCGCCGACGCGTTCCTGCTCCACGACACCTACGGGTTCCCGATCGACCTGACGCTCGAGCTCGTCGCCGAGGCGGGCCTCGGCGTCGACGAGCAGGGCTTCGAGGCTCTGATGGAGGATCAGCGCGGGCGCGCTCGCGCCGGGGCGGGCCGGTTCGCGGGCGGCGAGGACCTGCGAGTTCGGGCCGAGGCGCTGAACCGCCACACCGACTTCGCGACCGACTTCGTCGGCTACGAGACCACCGACGCCGAGACCACGATCGGGGCGGCCGAGAGCGAGGACGGACGGGTGCTGGTCAAGCTCGTCGAGTCTCCGTTCTATGCGACCGGCGGCGGCCAGGTCGCCGATTCGGGCTACGTCGAATGCCTGGAGGGCAACTGCCGCGCGCGCGTCGAGGACGTGCTGCGGATCGGCGACGACCAGGTGCTGGCGGTCGTTCCCGAGCGCGGGACGATCGACGTCGGCGAGCGCGTTCACGCGCACGTCGACCGCGCGACCCGGCACGCGACCGAGTGCAACCACACCGCGACCCACCTGTTGCACGCGGCGCTCCGCCAGCGGCTCGGGTCCCACGTACGGCAGGCCGGCTCCTATGTCGGGCCCGACAAGCTGCGCTTCGACTTCACCCACGGCAAGGCGCTGACGCCCGAGGAGCTCGCCGACATCGAGGACCAGGTCAACCGCTGGATCCTCGAGAGCCAGCCGGTCCGCGCGCTCACGACGACGCTGGACGAGGCCAAGCGGCTCGGCGCGATGGCGCTGTTCGGCGAGAAGTACGGCGACGTGGTGCGGATGGTCGAGGTCGGCGACGGATCGTTCTCGCGCGAGCTGTGCGGCGGCACGCACGTCCACAACACGGCCGAGATCGGCCTGTTCAAGGTGCTCAGCGAGAGTTCGAGCGCGGCCAACATCCGCCGTATCGAGGCGCTCACGGGTCCTGCCGGGGTCGAGCTGATGCGCACCCACGACCGCACGCTCGCGGAGTCCGCGAAGGTCCTCCGCGTCCCGCCCGAACAAGTCACCAACGCGGTCACCGAGCTGCGCTCGCGCGTTCGCGAGCTCGAGCGCGCCTCGCGCCGCGGCGCGACCGAAGATGCGATCGACCTCGACAAGCTTGCCGGCGCCGCGGTCGAGCGCGACGGAGCGCGCGTGCTGGTCGCGTCCGTGCAGGCGCCCGACGGCAAGGTGCTGCTCGACGTCGCCGACCGGCTCAAGAACAAGCTCGGCGACGCGGCGATCGTGCTCGCGAGCGCGGGCGAGGGCCGCGTCGACCTGGTCGCGAGCGTCTCCCCGTCGCTTGTCGAGCGGGGCGTCCGCGCCGGTGAGATCGTCAGGCTCGCGGCGGCCGAGGTCGGCGGCGGCGGCGGCGGGCGGGACACGCTCGCTCGCGCCGGCGGGCGCGACCCGGCCGGGCTCCCCAAGGCATTCGAGGCCGCCCTCGGGGCGATCGACGCCGCGCTCGGCGTGTGACCTCGTGCTGTCTATCGCAAAGGCGTTGACAAGCGCCGTGCGGAACGGCGCCCGCCTCAGCGGGTAAGGTCATGCGCGTGCTTGCGCTCGATTACGGCCGGGCGAGGTGCGGTTGCGCGGTCAGCGACCCCACCGGCGTGCTCGCATCCCCGGTCGAGGCTATCCGCGCCCCGATGACCCGGCGGGGGCTGGCCCGCCTGCGCTCGCTCGTCGGCGAGCTCGGTGCCGAGCGGGTCGTGGTCGGGCTGCCACTGTCGCTATCCGGGCGAGATTCAGCACAGACGGTGGAAACCCGCGCGTTCGCGGAGCGCCTGGAACAGGAGCTGCCGGTCCCGGTCGAGCTGTACGACGAGCGCTTCACGACGCGCCTGGCGGAGCGGACCGGGGGTCGGGCCGACGAGGACTCGCGCGCCGCGGCACACCTGTTGGAGAGCTGGCTGGCTAGCCAGCCAGGCACGATCGGGGAGGTAGAGGCAAGCGATGCCTGACGGTTCGGAGCGGACCGCATCGGACCGCGAGGACGCACGGCGCCGGCGGGCGGACGGCCGCGGCTCGAACGGGTCGCCGCCGCGCCGCGCGACGCCGCAGCGCCGGCGACCGACCCGCCCGTCACGGCCGCGGAAGTGGGGCGGCCGGTTCCTCGCGGTGCTTGCCCTCGCCCTCGCCGGCGCGGTGATCTGGTTCATGTTCGAGCTGTACCAGCCGTTCCACGGGTCGCCGCACGGCAGCGTGACGGTCACGATCCCGCCGCACTCCACCTCGCGCGCGATCGGCGACGAACTCGCGCGTGACGGGGTGATCTCCTCGGGCTTCTTCTTCGACCTGCGGGCAACGCTCGCCGGCGAGCGCGGAGATATGCGAGCCGGTACGTACGACCTTCAGCAGGACATGACCTACAGCGCGGCGCTCAAGATCCTGACCACGCCGCCGACCGCGGCGAAGGTCACGAACATCACGATCATCGAGGGCAGGACGCGCGCCCAGATCAACGATCTGCTGAAAGCGCAGGGCGTCAAGGGCAGCTACGACGTGGCGACGCGGCGTTCGCCGCTGATCAACTTCGCCGCGTACGGCGCGCCGCGGCACACGCCGGATCTCGAGGGGTTCCTGTTCCCGGACACCTACCAACTCGTGGAGCCGATCAGCATCCCGAAACTCGTCGACGATCAGCTCAAGACGTTCCGGACGGAGTGGGGCCAGGTCAACCTCGGCTACGCCCGCAGCAAGCACCTGACGCCGTACGACGTGTTGATCATCGCCTCGATGGTGCAGGCCGAGGCCGCGACCGGGCACGACCGTCCGCTGATCGCGTCGGTGATCTACAACCGGCTCCGCCTCGGGATGCCGCTCCAGATCGACGCGACCACGCGCTACGCGACCGGCAACTACACGCAGCCCCTGACCGCGCGGCAGCTGGACTCGAACTCGCCCTACAACACCCGGATCCACAAGGGCCTGACCCCGACGCCGATCGACAACCCGGGGCTCGCCTCGATGCAGGCCGCGGCTCATCCGGCGCAGACCAACTACCTGTACTTCGTGGTCAAGCCCTGCGGCAACGGCGAGCAGGTGTTCACGTCGAACTACAACCAGTTCCTGGCGGACGCGCAGAAGTACCAGCAGGCGCGGAGCGCGCGCGGCGGGAAATCGCCCGAGCGCTGCTCGTAGTGGACGGGGCCGCTGACAGGCGGCCCGAGGAGGGCCGCCCCGTGCACCGTCCCCGGACTCGCCTCGGCGTCGTCGGCTGGCCGGTGGCGCACAGCGTCTCTCCGCCGATGCAGAACGCGGCGCTCGAGGCGGTCGGGCTCGCCGGCTGGCACTACCAGCAGCTGCCGATCCCGCCGGAGTTGTTCGACGAGACCGTCGCGGCACTCGCCGGCGTCGGCTTTCGCGGCGTCAACGTCACGATTCCCCACAAGCACGCGGCGCTGGCGCTCGCCACGGATCCGACGCCGCGGGCAAGCGCGATCGGCGCCGCGAACACGCTGATCTTTCAGGACGGCGGTCAGATCCTCGCCGACAACACCGATGCCCCCGGAATGGTCGCCGCGTTGCCGATCCCGGTGGCGGGGAGGACGGCGCTGGTGCTCGGAGCCGGCGGCAGCGCCCGCGCCGCCGTGTGGGCCCTGCTCGACGCCGGCGCGCGCGAGGTCCGCGTCTGGAACCGCACGCCCGAGCGCGCGCGCGAGTTGGCCGCGGACCTGGGCGCGACCCCGGCAGCGGGCGCCGAACCCGCCGATCTGCTCGTCAACTGCACCTCGATTGGCCTCGATCCCTTAGAGGATCCGTTCAAGCCCCTGCCGATCGATGCCGATGACGTGACGAGTTACGAATGCGTGGTTGACCTCGTGTACAGGGATACTGAGACTCCGCTCGTGCAAGCCGCGCGAGCACGCCGCGTCCGCGTAGTTGGCGGGCGTGAATTGCTCGTGCGCCAA
This sequence comes from uncultured Solirubrobacterales bacterium, assembly GCA_963770615.1. Classification (GTDB taxonomy): domain Bacteria; phylum Actinomycetota; class Thermoleophilia; order Solirubrobacterales; family Solirubrobacteraceae; genus Palsa-465. The sequence continues at coordinate 535,581 of CAVYQJ010000005.1, forward strand.
GGCGCGCTCAGCTTCGAATTGTTCACCGGTCATGCGGCGCCGATCGAGGTCATGCGGCGCGCCGCTGGCGCACGATGAGCGAGCACGAAGCCCCACTTCGCCTCGTCCAGTCCGAGGTCACCTCGGGGAGCCATCAGGCTCCCGTGCAGACGACGATCGGGGTCACTCCGCCGCGCCGGCGCGGCGGCTCGAGTCGCTTCCTGACCGACGTCGTCGTCGAGCTTGGGTTTGCCGACGCCGAGACCGTCAACCGTGCGGTGGAGGCCGGGCGGTCAGCGAGCACTCCGCCCGAGCGCATGCTGCTCGACCAGCAGTCGATCACCTCCGAGGAGCTCTCCCGCGCGATCGCCGAGCGGTACGGCCTCGATCACATCGACCTCGGGGTGTTCAAGGTCGACATGAGCGCCGCCAACCTGCTGAGCGCGGCGGCCGCCAAGCGTTACGCCGCGGTTCCCGTCTCCTACATCGACGAGCACACGCTGCTGCTGGCCATGTCGGATCCCGCGAACGTGCTCGCGGTCGACGACATCGCGCTGCTGACCCACCTCGACGTCCGGCCGGCGGTCGCGTCCGCGGAGGACATCACCGCGCTGATCATGCGCATGAACCGCTTCGAGGATGCGGTCGCCGAGGCGGTCGAGGAGAGCGAAGCGGGCATGGCGCAAGAGGAGGTCGTCGACCTGCGCGAGACCGCCGACGACGCTCCGGTCATCAAGCTCGTGCACTCGATCATCGCGCAGGCCACCGAGCGCGGCGCCTCCGACATCCACTACGAGCCCCAGCCCGACGCGAGCGGACGGTCCGTGCGCGAGATGCGGGTCCGGATGCGCGTCGACGGCGTGCTCACCGAGGCCACCACGGTCCCCAAGAAGATGGTTCCCGGAGTCGTGTCCCGGATCAAGATCATGGCCGACCTCGACATCGCCGAGCGGCGAGTCCCGCAGGACGGCCGCGTCGGCATGACGATCGACGGCCGCCACGTCGACGTCCGCGTCGTCACGATTCCGAGCGTTCACGGCGAGGGCGTGGTCATGCGCATCCTCGACAAGGAGAGCATCCGCCTCGAGCTCGACAAGCTTGGCTTCCAGGAGCATGAGCTCACACGCTTCCGCCGCGCGTTCACCCAGTCGTACGGCTGCGTGCTGACCACCGGCCCGACGGGTTCGGGTAAGTCGACCTCGCTGTACGGCGCGCTGTCAGAGCTGAACACGCCGGAGAAGAACATCATCACGATCGAGGATCCGGTCGAGTACCAGATTCCCGGGATCACGCAGGTTCAGGTCAACAACAAGGCGGGCCTGACGTTCGCCGCCGGGCTGCGCTCGATGATGCGCGCCGACCCGGACATCCTGATGGTCGGCGAGATCCGCGACCCCGAGACGGCGCAGATCGCGATCGAGGGCGCGCTCACCGGCCACATGGTGCTCTCGACGCTCCACACCAACGACGCTCCGTCGGCGATCACCCGTCTGGTCGAGATGGGGATCGAGCCGTTCCTGGTCGCATCCGCGATCGACTGCGTCGTCGCGCAGCGACTGGCGCGAACGCTGTGCGCGCACTGCAAGCAGCGCACGCTGATCCCGGCCGAGGTGCTGCGCGACCATGGCTTCCCGGCCGAGTTCCCGATTGAGGCCTACGAGCCCGGCGGGTGCGTGCGCTGCGGGGGCATGGGCTACCGCGGCCGAATCGGCCTGTACGAGGTGATGGTCATGACCGAGGAGATCCGTTCGCTCGCGCTCCAGCGCTCCTCCGCGGATCAGCTCGGCGCCGCCGCGATCCGCGGCGGCATGCGCCGGTTGCGCGAGGACGGCCTCGACAAGGTCAAGCACGGCCTGACCTCGGTGGCTGAGATCGCGCGGGTTACCGGGACGGGCGGCGGCTAGTGGGCTCGGCCGTAAGTCGTGCGGCACCGAGAGTGGTCACTGGCGGAGGTCCGAGGACAAAGCGCAGCACCGCCAGGGGCCGCTCGAATGCCGTAGGACTTGCGGACGGGTCCACTGAGCTGTCCAGCATCGTCCACCTGGACGAATAGCCGTAAACGGGATCGGCCCGGATGCCGATAGATCCACAAAGTTTCGTACGCGATCCACGACAAGGACTGATCAGGATGCAGCTCGATTTCGCCGACGTGTTGCTCGAGGTCATTGACCGACGAGCTTCGGACCTGCACATCACGGCAGGTGCGCCGCCGACCGTGCGTATCCGCGGCCGGCTCGTCCCGATGGACGGCTTCCCGGTCCTGACGCCGAACGACACGCGCGAGATCGTCTACTCGATCCTGTCCGAGGGACAGCGCCAGAAGTTCGAGAACAACTGGCAGATCGACTTCGCCTACCAGATCCCGGGTCGCGGCCGGTTCCGGGTCAACGCCTACTTCCAGCGCGCCGCCGTCGGCGCCGCGTTCCGCCTGATCCCGTTCGACGTGGTTCCGTTCGAGACGCTCGGCCTGCCGACGGTCGTCGCCGACTTCGCCAACAAGCCGCGAGGCCTGGTGCTCGTCACCGGCCCGACGGGCTCGGGCAAGTCGACGACGCTCGCCTCGCTGATCGACGTGATCAACGCCACCCGCGAGGAGCACATCATGACGGTCGAGGATCCGATCGAGTTCCTCCACCACCACAAGAAGTGCCTCGTCAACCAGCGCGAGCTCGGGTCGGACGCGACCAGCTTCGGGGAGGCGCTCAAGGCGGCGCTGCGCCAGGACCCCGACGTGATCCTCGTCGGCGAAATGCGCGACCTCGAGACGATCGGCACCGCGCTGACCGCGGCCGAGACCGGCCACCTCGTGTTCGCCACGCTCCACACCCAGGACACGCCGCAGACGATCGACCGCATCATCGACGTGTTCCCGCCGGAGCAGCAGGGTCAGGTCCGCGCGCAGTTGTCGGTGGCGCTCCAGGGAATCATGACCCAGACGCTGCTGCCGACCGCGGACGGCGCCGGGCGCGTCGTCGCGGCCGAGGTGCTCGTCCCGACCCCGGCGGTCCGCAACCTGATCCGCGAGGCCAAGACCCACCAGATCTACTCGGTGATCCAGACCGGGGCGTCGCACGGCATGCAGACGATGGACGCCGCGCTGGTGCAACTCGTGCGCGCGGGCAAGGTCAACCGGCAGGTCGCCGAGTCGCGCGCCCACGCCCCCGAAGAGTTCCGGCGGCTGATCGGCGGCGCCGGCGGCGGTTATCAGGTGGCCGCGTAGCCATGGCCACCTATGTCTTCAAAGCGATGGACCTTGCCGGGGTCCAGGCCAAGGGCGAGGTAGACGCGGACTCCAAGCAGGCCGTCGCCGAGCAGCTCAAGGAGCGCGGCCTCGTCGTCGTCGACATCGCCCACAAGTACCGCTCCAAGGAGCTCAACATCGAGCTGTTCTCGCGGGTCAACGCCAAGGACCTGGCCGTGGCCTCGCGGCAGCTGGCGACGATGGTCACCTCCGGCATGACGATCATGCGCGCCCTGCACGTGCTCGAGACGCAGACCGGGTCAAAGATGCTGCGCGAAACGATCGCCTCGGTACGCCACGATGTGGAAGCGGGACTGCTGCTGTCCGACGCGATGGCGCGGCATCCCAAGGTGTTCGGGCCTCTGTACGTCGCGATGGTGAAGGCCGGTGAGACCGGCGGAGTGCTCGAACAGTGCCTCATGCGCGTCGCCGATCAGCTCGAGAAGGATGCGGCGCTCCGCCGCCAGGTACGCGCCGCGATGATCTACCCGGCAGTGACGATCACGTTCGCGATCGCGGTGCTGATGGCCCTGGTGGCATTCCTGATCCCGGTGTTCGTCGGAGTGTTCAAGCAGTTCCCGGGCAAGCTCCCGGCGCTGACACAGTTCATGGTGAACTTCTCCCACCTGGTCACTCACCAGTGGTACCTCATTATCTTCGCGGTCGTTGCCGGCGTGGGGGGCTTCATCTCGGTCAAGCGCTCCGAGCGCGGACGCGACAAATGGGATGCGTTCAAGCTTCGCGTGCCGATGAAGATCGGCGAGGTCGTCCAGAAGGTGGCGATTGCGCGGTGGTCGCGCACGCTGTCGGCGCTCGCCTCCGCCGGCGTCCCGATCATGCAGTCGATCGAGATCACGGGTAAGACCGCCGGCAACGCGGTGATCGAGAAGTCGATGAACGACGTGATCACCTCGGTCAAGGGCGGCGGCACGATCTCGGCGCCGCTGCGCCAGTGCTCCGCGTTCCCGCCGATGGTGTCGCAGATGATCGGTGTCGGCGAGGAGACCGGCGCGCTCGACACGATGCTCGAGAAGATCGCGGACTTCTACGACTCAGAGGTCGAGACGGCCGTCAAGGCCCTCACCTCGATCCTGGAGCCGGTCATGATCATCTTCGTCGGCGGAATCGTCGGCGTGATCGTCATCTCGATGTACCTGCCGCTGTTCAGCATCTACAACAGCATCAAGTAGTCGCTTCAGCCGCTCGTCCCTTCAGCGTCCCGTGCGCCGGTCGGGCGTGTCACGAGGCGCAGGTGGTTGGGCGCGAGGGACGCTGAACGGACGCCGCAGCCTCCGCTAACAGCGCGCGTCGCGGCCCTGCCGGTATGGTGGGCGGCGTGAGCGCCACCTCAGACAACTCCCGGGCGAACTGCACGCCGTGCCGCGGCACCGGGAAGCTGGTTTCTGGGCTCGGCGGGACGCCGCATGAGGTCACGTGCCCGTGGTGCGGGGGCACGGGGGAGTTCCGGGCGGGGCGCGACGCCCAGCAGGAGGGTCCTGAGGACCCGGGCGCGCGCGATACCCTGGCGCCCTCTTCCTAAACGCTCGTCGGACAAATGTCGAATCGCGTCAGGCTGTGGGTTCACTGTGTCGATACCTGGGATGCCAGAGTCACTCAGGTGCCAAGGGCAAACCATTCGCAAGGATGGGACGCAAAGCCACGGTCCTCCAAATGGATTGGAGGAAGCCGGGTTGCCACCAATACGGAGATTTGACTTAGTCATGGATGACTCCCGATTGGGGCCTTGGATCTGGCGAGACAGACCCAATCAAAATCCCCAGGAGGGCTCCATGCTTCATAAGTTGCGCCACCGCGCCGAGGATGAGAAGGGTTTCACCCTGATCGAGCTCCTCGTCGTGATCCTGATCATCGGCATCCTCGCCGCGATCGCCATCCCGACGTTCCTCAACCAGAAGAGCAAGGCCGATGACGCATCGGCCGAGTCTCTGGCCCGGAACGCCGCCACCGCCGCCGAGACGTACGCGACCGACAACAACGGCAGCTACTCCGGCATCAACCAGTCGGTCCTCAACTCGATCACGCCCGCGCTCAACACCAGCACGAGCAACGGCCAGGCGTACCTGCAGACCGCCGTCGGCACCGGCAGCAGCTACACGGTCGTCGCCGAGTCCCCGACCGACACCGAGCTGTTCACGCTGGTGAACGGCAACGGTTCGGAGAGCTTCTCCTGCTCCCCGGCCGGCAACGGCGCCTGTTCCTCGAACAGCACCTGGTAGTCAACAATCGACACACGATGTCGTGACCGAGGCGGCCTCCGGGCCGCCTCGGCGCATTTAAGACTGCAGGGGTGCGGCCGATTACCTGCACATGCGGCGACGTATCTTGGCGCTCCTCACGGTGACGGTCCTGGCGTGCGCCCTCGCCCCGGCCACGGCCAGCGCCGCCAGCGCGGCCAGCGCGGCCAGCGCGGGCCCCCCGCCCGGCGTGGCGGCGCCGATCTTCAACGACCAGAACTGGGGTGCGACACCGCGCGGGTTCACGATCGACCCTGAGCAGGCGATCGCGATCGCCAAGACCGCGCCGAAGCTCGAGGCGATCCACCGCCGCGACCACCCGCTGAACATCAACGTGTACCTGTGGGTGGAGGGGCACTACGAGATCTACTTCTTCTACCACGGCAAGCTGATCGCCGACCAGATCGTGGGCCTGCACGGCAAGCTCGGCCCGACCTACACCGGGCCGTTGATGCTGGGTTATTACGCGCGCGGCGATTACGGGCAGATCTTCGACAACCCGTGGATTCTCGCGGGGTTCACCGCGATGTTCCTGCTGCCGCTCCTGTTGCTGCGGACGCGTTCCTGGTTTGACCGCCTCGACGTCGCGATGCTGCTCGGATTCGGCGTGTCGTATGCGCTGTTCGACACGACCCATCTCGAGCCGGGCGTGTGGGCGTTCTACCCGGTGCTCGTCTACCTGATGGTGAGGATGCTGATCCGCGGGTTCAAGGCCCGGCCCCTCGGTGGCCGTCTGGACTGCCGGCTTCCGACGATCGTGCTCGTCCTCGGGCTGGCCGCGCTCGTCGTGGCTCGGATCGTGATCGCGCTCCACCCGGCGGGTGTGATCGACGTGGCCGTCGCATCGACGCTCGGCGCCTACCGGATCCTCCACGGACAGAGCATCTACTACACCGCACTCGGCAATCCCGACACGTATGGCCCGATCAACTATCTCGCGTACGTGCCGTTCGAGCTGTTGTGGCCGGGTAACTGGGGCTACCTGCCCGCGGCGCGGGCAGCGAGTATCACCTTTGATCTACTCACGATCGGCGGTCTGGTCCTGACCGGGATGCGGCTGCGCGCCGGGCGTGACGGACGCCGACTCGGACTGCTGCTCGCGTGGCTATTTGCCGCGTGCCCATGGAGCCTGCTCGACGTGGAGAAGAGCACCAACGACGGGTTGGTCGCGCTGTTCGTGGTGCTGACCATGCTGGCGCTGTCCAAGCCGGTCAGGCGCGGCGTGCTCGTGGGGCTGGGCGCGGCTGCGAAGTTCTTCCCGGCGGTGCTGCTGCCCCTGGTCGCGGTCGGACCCGGAAACGCCGATTCGCGGACGGTCCGCAAGGTGCTCGCCGGGTTCGTGATCGCCGCGGGCGCATCGGTTGCTCTGTTCCTCCCGCCCGGTGGCCTTAAGGAGGTGTGGAACCACACGATCGGCTTCCAGCTCACCCGCACCGACATCTTCTCGATCTGGGCGCTCCACTCGTCGCTCGCGCCGGTCAAGGTCGCGGTCGAAGCCTTCGCGGTGATCCTCTCGGTGTTCGTCGCCTTCCGCCCGCGCGGCGCCCGGACGCCCGCTCAGGTCGCGGCCCTCGGGGCCGCGGTGATCATCGCCGTGCAGCTTCCCGCGCTCCATTGGTTCTACCTGTACATCGTCTGGTTCCTGCCGCTGATCCTGATCGCGGTCCTGGCCGCGGAAGCGCCCGCCGGGGAGGAGCCCACGCCGCTCGATCGATCCGCCGAGGTCGAACCGGGCGACCCGTCGCCCGTGCTCGCCGGGGCCGCGTAGAGCTCGAGATGCCGCTCGCCTTCGCAGCCGCGGTCGCGGGCGCGTTCGGCGCCACGATCGGCTCGTTCCTGAACGTGGTCGCCTACCGCCTCCCGCGCGGCGAGTCGCTGGTGCACCCCGGCTCGCATTGTCCGGGTTGCGACACCGCGATCAAGGCCTATGACAACGTGCCCGTGCTCGCGTGGCTGTGGCTGCGCGGACGGTGCCGGAGTTGCCGGACGGCGATCTCGCCGCGGTATCCGGTGGTCGAGGCGGTGACGGCGGCGCTGGCCGTCGCGGTCGTGCTGACCAAGCACTCGGCCGTCGAGGTCGTGCTTGGGCTGCTGCTCGTGCTCGTGCTCGTCCCGATCGCGCTGATCGACTTCGACCACCGGATCATCCCGAACAAGATCACGCTACCCGCCGGGGTGGCCGCGGTCGCGATCGGCGCGGCGCTCGATCTGCGGGGCGTCCCCGAGCAGCTGATCGCCGGTGCTGCCGCGGGCGGGTTCCTGCTCGCGTTCCTGCTCGCCTACCCGCGCGGGATGGGAATGGGCGACGTCAAGCTGGCGGCGGTCCTGGGACTGTTCCTGGGTCGCTCGGTGGCCGTCGCGATTCTCGTCGGCGTGCTCAGCGCGACGATCGTCGGCGCCGCCGTGATGGCGCGCGTCGGGGTCGAGAAGGGCCGCAAGACCGCCGTGCCGTTCGGACCTTTTCTGGCGCTCGGCGGCATCGTCGGTCTGCTCGCGGGCCCGGCGATTCTCCACTGGTACCTGCACGCCGGGCTCTAATGCGGACGCTCGGCCGACATCGGAACCGGCTCCCAAAGGTCGTGCCGCTCGTGGCCGGCGTGCTCGTTGCGCTGCTCGCCGGGATCGTGCTGACGGTCGGCCACCACAACGCCCGGATGGCGGTGGCGCCGCGTGTCGCGATCGCGGCCGCGATGCGCGATCCGGCAGTGGCGCACGCTCGGGCCGGCTCGCACTGGAACCAGATCACGGCGACCGCGATCGACAACACGCTGGTGCACGTCAGCTTCCTCGACCACGGCCAGCTTGTCGCTGAGGCGGCCGTCAACCGCTACGGGCATGTGCTCTCGGACCTCAACGACCGGAGCATGCGGGTGCCGTACGGCGACTGGGTCGCGTATGAGCCGGCGCTGCTCGTCGGCTGGTGTGCGCTGTTCCTGCTGATGTCCGCGGTGGCGCCGTGGCGGCGGTTACGCAATCTCGACGCACTGGCGGCGGTGTCGCTCGTCGTCGCGGTCGTGCTGTTCCAGCATCGATATCTAAGCGCCAGCGTGCTGGCGGCGGCGCCCGGGATGTTCTATCTGCTCGCCAGGTGTGCGTTCAGAGCGCTCGGACCGGCCCGCGAAGCTGCGCCGTCCAGGCCGCTGCTCGACATGCTCACGCCGAGGATGGATCCGGCGCGGCGCGTGCGCTGGCTGCGCGGTGCGCTGGTCGTCGCCGCGCTCGTGTACGTGATGGTCGGCGTGAGCTCGCCCGACGCCGTCGACGTGATCTACGCCGTCATGGAGGGCGCGACGCGGCTGATTCACGGCGTCCTTCCCTATGGACACATGCCGCCGGGGATCATCCACGGTGACACCTATCCAATTCTCAGCTACGCGCTGTACACGCCACTGGCGCTCGTCGCCCCCGTGAACTCGGTGTGGAACTCGGTCGATGGCGGGCTGGCAGTCGCGGTGCTCGCGGCGCTCGTCGCCGCCTGGGCCGTGTTCAGGACGACCTCGGGGCCACGCTGGCGGTCCGGCGTCCGCAGGGCCGTCGAGGTGGAGGAGGCCGGGCTCCGGGCGGCGCTGGCCTGGCTCGCGTTCCCGTCGCTGTTGATCACCGTGTCGACCGGTACATCCGACGTCGTGCTCGCCGCGATGCTCGCGATCGCCGTCCTCCTCTGGCGCCGTCCAACTTTGTGCACGGGGATGCTGGCCGCCGCCGGCTGGTTCAAGCTCGCGCCGTTCGCGCTGCTGCCGGTGTCGCTGGCGCCGCTGCGCGGCCGCCGGCTCGTCCGAGCGCTTGCCGCGATCGTGCTCGTGTCGGCTCCGATGCTCGGCCTGCTGTTCGCGCTCGGGGGTCTCCACGGGCCGGCGGACATGATCCACTCGGTCTCCTACCAGTTCACGCGCGGTTCGGAGCAGTCCGTCTGGAGCGCGCTCGGGATCGACGGCGTCCAGCCGCTCGCGCAGGGATGCGTGCTCGGACTGATCGCGGCGGCGGTGGTGAAGCTGCGACTCGAGCCCACGCTCGCCGGCGACCGCAGGCGCATGGCGGCGCTGACCGCCGCGATCTTGATCGGCCTGCAGCTGAGCGCCGACTACTGGGCGTTCCTGTACCTCGCTTGGATCATGCCGATGGCGGGAGTCTCACTGCTTGCCGACGGCGGTGCCGCGGCCGAGTTCGTCGAGGTTCCCGCGTCGTTGAGGGCCGTTCCGGCGGGATCGCCGGCTCCGTCCCCGGCCGGATGAAGCACGAACGAGTGGCCAGGCCGAAGCTCGAGGGATTCGACGGGCTGCGGGCGCTTGCGGCGCTGACTGTGGTCACCTACCACGTCGCGCTGTCGGGCAAGTTCGCTCAGGTCGGCTCGCTCGCCCCGCTGTTCTGGGAGCTGAAGGGGGGCGTGGCGATCTTCTTCGTCATCTCCGGCGCGCTGCTGTACCTGCCATTCGCTCGCTCGATCCGCGACCGCGCCGACTTGCCCGATTGGCGCGTGTACGGTCGCCGGCGCGCGGTGCGGATCCTGCCGGCGTACTGGGTGGCGCTCACCGTCGTTGCGATCGGACCGTTCGCGGCCGGCGTGTTCGGCGCTCACGCCTGGAGCTACTACGGACTGTCGCAGATTTACGATCGACAGACCGTCCTGGGTGGGCTCGGCGTGGCCTGGAGCCTTTGCGTCGAGGTGAGCTTCTACGCGCTGCTGCCTGTGTTCGCGTGGCTGATGGCGCGGATGGCGGGCCGAGCGGGCACGCGAGGTCGCGTGGGCGTGCAGCTTGCCTGGATCGGGCTCGCGGCCCTAGCCTCGCTCGTGCTGCGCGGCGAGGTCGCCGGTTCCCTGAGCGCCCCGTTCTACGACCGCGGGCAGACGCTGATGGTGACGTTGCCGGGCTTGCTCGACTGGTTTGCGATCGGCATGGCGCTCGCCGTGCTCCGCGTCGAGGTAGAGGCTGGACGCGCGTCGAGGTTCCCGCTCGCCGCGCTCGGCCGCAGGCCGGGAGCATGCGTGCTGCTCGCATTCGCCGCGTTCGTGCTCGCTGTGCCCGAACAGCACGGGGACATCTTCCTGCCCTGGTACGGGCTCGAGACGCACCTCGCGATCGGCGCAGGGGCGGGCTTGCTCGTGCTCGCCGTGATCGTGCCGGGCGCGACCGGCCCGCGTCGCTGGCCACTCCGTGTCCTCGGAAGCCGGGCAGCCGCGTGGCTCGGGACGATCTCCTACGGGATCTACCTGTGGCATTTCCCTGCGCTCGAACTGATCGAGCGCGCGGTCCTGCCGCATCCGTCGTCGGCGTCGGTCGCCGACCTCGCGCTCGTATGGCTCGCCGTCGTGTCTGCGGCGGTCATCCTCGGCGCCGCGAGTTACTACCTCGTCGAACAGCCGGCGCGCAGGCTCCTGCGGCGCCGCGAATCGGATGGACGTCCACGCCGAAACGACGAGACCGTCCAACCTGGGCTGGACAGCCTCAACTCGGCGGGGGTTGCGGCCGATCACTTGGCCTGAGTCACCATGGGTTACGCCAAGGGAAAATCAGTCGTGGGCCTCGACATCGAGCCAGGCTACGTGGCCGCGGTCGAAACGCGCCCGGGCCAGGTGAAGGTCGAGCGCGCCGCGAGCGCCCCGCTTCCCGCCGGCATCGTCCGCGACGGTGAGGTGATCGACGTCGAGACGCTCGCCGCCTCGCTTCGCGAACTGTTCGCCGAGCACAAGCTCGGCCGGCGCGTCCGCCTCGGCGTCGCCAACCAGCGCATCGTCATGCGCACGCTCGACCTTCCGCCGCTCAAGGGCGCCAAGGAGATCAACTCCGCGATCCGCTTCCAGGCGGCCGACCACATTCCGATGCCGCTCGAGCAGGCCGTGCTCGAGCATCACTCGCTCGGCGTCATCGAGACCCCGGACGGCCCGCGCACCCGCGTCGTCGTCGTCGCCGCGCGGCGCGACATGATCGAGCGGCTGCTCGAGGCCACCCGCAAGGCGGGGCTCCGCCCGACGGGCGTCGACCTGTCGGCGTTCGCGATGATCCGCGCGCTGTACCGCCCCGAGCTGACGGGCGCCACGCTGTACACCAGCGTCGGCGGCCTCACCAACCTCGCGGTGGCGATCGGCCCGACCTGCGCGTTCACGCGAGTCGCCGGCCAGGGCATCGAGTCGATCGCCGGCGAGCTCGCCGAGCGGCGCGCGCTCACGCTCGAGCACGCCCACGGCTGGCTCCGGCACGTCGGCCTGCTGTCGACGGTCGACGAGGTCGAGGGCGACGCGGACATCGTCGCCGAGGCCCGCGAGGTGCTGAACGACGGCATCCGCCGGATCGCCGACGAGGTTCGCAACTCACTTGACTTCCTCGCCATGCAGGACGCCTCGGCGGTCGTCGAGCGCGTCGTGCTCACCGGCCCCGCGGTGACGATCCCCGGCTTCCCCGAGCGTCTCGGGGAGGAGGTCGGGCTCCCGCTCGAGGTCGGCGTGGTCCAGGAAGGCCAGCCCGGCGGGTTTGGCGGAGTCGACGCCGGCCGCCTCGCGGTGGCCGCCGGACTGACCGTCGAGGAGATTCCCTCATGAAAGCCGTAAACCTGATTCCGGCCGACTCGCGCGGCCGCAGTAGCCGCGGTCCCTCGACGGGGATGCAGGTGCCGGTTTACGTGCTGCTCGGGTTCCTCGCGGCCGCGGTCGCACTCGTGACCATGTACGTGCTGACGAACAACACGATCACTTCGCGCAAGGCCGAGGTGGCGAGCCTCAAGACGCAGGTCGCCCAGGAGCAGGCCACGGCCAATCGCCTCGGCGAGTTCTCGAAGTTCTCCTCGCTCGCGAAGACGCGCGTCGGGACCGTCAACTCGATCGCGTCGGCGCGGTTCGACTGGCACACCGCCCTGGTGAACCTCTCGAAGGTGGTCCCGGCCGACACCACGCTCCAGTCGATCGTCGGCACGGTCGTCCCCGGAGCCACCTCCGGCGGTTCGGGCGCCAGCAGCGCACTGCGAGCCGACATCGTCGCGCCCGCCTTCGACCTGACCGGTTGCACCGCCAATCAGGACGACGTCGCGCGGCTGATGTCGCAGCTGCGCCTGATCAACGGCGTCACCCGCGTGGCGTTCACCAACTCGCAGGTGTCGGGCACCTCCTCCGGCTCGACACCGGGCTGCGCCGCGGGTGCCCCCGTGTTCAGCTTGACCGTCTTCTTCACGCCCGTGGCCAACGCCGGCCCCAACGGCGTCACCGCTGTGAGCGGCGTGACCAGCACTTCCACCACCGGAGGCACCCCGTGACGACCCGCGACCGCATCGTGATCATGGTCGTCCTCGCGCTCGTCGCGGTGGGTGCGGGCTGGATGTTCGTCGTGTCGCCCAAGCGTTCGGAGGCGTCGAGCCTCAACACCCAGGTCTCGAGCGAGCAGTCACAGCTGACCGCTGCTCAGGGCCAGGTGGCCGCTGGGATGAGCGCGCGCCACGAGTTCGCGGGTCAGTACGCCGAGCTCGCCAAGCTGGGCGAGGCGGTCCCGCCGGACGACGACGTCCCGTCGTTGATCTACCAGGTCCAGAGCGCGGCCGCGGCGTCGCACGTCAGCTTCCGCGGCCTGCAGCTGAGCAGCGCCGGAGCGAGCAGCTCGAGCTCCTCTTCCACCTCGCCGAACGGCCAGAGCACGACCCCGCAGCTTCCCCCCGGAGCGGCCGTCGGAGCCGCCGGTCTCCCGACCGAGCAGTTCACGATCACGCTCAGCGGCAACTACTTCAGCTTGTCCAGCTTCTTCAACAAGCTCGAGGGCTTCGTGTTCACCGAAAACGGCACGCTGATGATCCGCGGCCGGCTGATGACGATCAACGCGATCAGCCTCGTGCCCGGCCCGTCCGGATTCCCGCAGATCACCGCGAGCGTCTCGGCGACCACGTACATCGTCCCGCCGACCGAGGGCATCTTCGGTGGCGCGACGCCCGCCGGCCCCGCGCCGACCACACAGGCGCAGGCCTCGACTTCCGGATCCTCGACCGCGCCGCCGGCGGCGGCCGTGACCTCGGTGCTGCGATGAGCGTCCCCCGCAACATGCTGAAAGAACTGCTCGAGCGCAAGCTCTGGCCGATCGCCCTGGTGCTGGTCATCGCCCTCGTGGCGGTGCCCGTGCTGCTGACCAAGAAGGCGCCGACGGACATCGTCACCCCGCCGACCGGTCCTCTGCCCTACTCGTCCGGCACCACGCTGCCCGCGATCTCGGTGCAGACGTCGCCCGGCAACTCGAACCTGACCGGCAAGGGCCGCAGCCCCTTCACCCCGCAGCACGTCGCGACGACGTCGACGGTGGTCGCCACGATCCCGGCGGTCACGACCACGACCCCGACCACGAGCACGGGCACGACGAGCGTCGGCAGCGGCAGCTCGAGCAGCGGCACCAGCGGCGGCAGCGCGACGGGGACATCGACGTCCTCGGCCGGCACCACTACGCCTGCGCCGACCTCGACCACGCCCGCCCCGCCACCCAAGCCGGCGCCGACCGGACTGACCGCGACCGAGTCCTATCACGTGTCACTCGCGCTCACCGAAGCGAACGGCAATCTGAACACGACTCGACCCGCTCGAGCGGCTCAGCATCCTCCCGAGCCAGCAGCAGCCGATGCTGATCGACCTGGGCGTCCTGCAGGGCGGCAAGAGCGTGATGTTCGTGGTCGAGCCGGGAACCGTGGTCAGCGGCACCGGGACATGCACCCCGGGTCCGATCGACTGCGAGCTCCTGACACTCAGCCCCGGCCAGAAGGCGGGCATCTCGAAGCAGGCCAATGGCGGCACCACTGCGGTGGCCCTGCTCGCGGTGAACTCGATCTCAGCTTCGATCAGCACCCGTCGGTGGCCGCGGCGAACAAGGCGCGCGAGACCGCGTCCGAGGTCGGCCGTCAGCTGCTCAACGAGTCGCCGCTGAGTGCCATCTCCCTGTTCCAATACGACCCGAGCGTCGGCGCCGTCGTCGACCTGCGCAATCTCACGGTAGGAGGCTGACATGCGCCGTTATTCGCTCATTGCTCGCCGGATTGTTGCTGGCGCTGACCTGCACCGCTCTCGGCTTCGCTGGCCGTGGTGGCCAGCGCGCAGGCGGTCGTGGTCAACGGACAAGGCACCGACTACGCCGTCGCGCTGGTGCCCGGCACGAGCCGTTTCCTCTCGGGACGTCTCAGCGGTGACGGCGTCGGCGGAGCTCCGTGCAACGATCCGGCCATGCAGTTCACCCCGACCTGTCGGACGCGAACCGGGCCCGCGTCATCCGCTCTGCCTGGCAGAGCTGGGCCGTTGCTCCGTCCTGCAGAACTACGAGACCTTCGCCCTCACCTGGGATCCCCCGGGCCTACTGGTCGAGGACCGAGGCTACGTAGAGCAGTTTCTCCGGACGTGGCGAATGACAGCGGATCGCTGAGCTCACCGTTCGCGGTCACCAGCCAGTATGCGGACAACGCCAGCCTCACTTCCGGTAGCCCGTTCCTCGTGACCGGGCGCGCCCTGAACAACTCCAAGTACGGTGGCGGGTGCATCGATTACGGCGTCCGGGCGGTTCGACTGCGCAATGCGGCGCGGGCACCAGCCCAGGGGGACGACTATCCCGGCACCGACGCCATGGGCAGTTGCTACGTCTCAGGGCCGAGCGCCCCTCCGTGCCTCACCGACAGCGACATCCAGGGTGAGGTGACCGCCATTGGCGAGTGCGACACGGCCCGTCCCTCTTGCACAGCCTGGCTTCAGTCCGGTTGTCGTCGTTTTGACTCCGCCCAGTGTCGAGGTCTGCCTCGACTCCGGCCGCGCACGTTGCTCGGCGAATGCATCGTCGCACGCGGATTTCTGCTCATACCATGGGCAGGTGGACGGCATCGACTACGTGGTCCAGCCCTGGACGACATACACGGGTTGCGATGAGCCCAACCTCCCGACGCTCCCCGCGGACCCCACGGCTAAGCAGCTCTCCGATGACGCCGGTAGCCGGCTGGTGGGCCCGCTCAGCCAGGGCATGATCGACACGATCGTCAATCCCGGAGTGACCAACGGGTGGATCGCGGAGAATGGCGCCGAAATCAGCGATAACGGCGGTTGTGTCCCCGCGGGCCCGACCGCGGACACCGTGACCGTGGGTAGCGGAAGCTACGTCATCCCGCGGGAGTATGACAACGCCGCGGCGATCGAGAACGAACCGTATACCTACTTCGGCTGCGCGCCCAATGTCGTCCTCGGGCCGTCGTTCGTTGCCCCGAGTGCCATCGATGCGGGCGATGTGATCGAGCTTGACGGCTCGGCGAGCGCCTCGACTCTGCTGGTCCCCAACGCCGGCTACCAGTGGAGCTTCGGTGACGGAACCACCGCCTCCGGGCCGAGTGTCGTGCACAGCTATAGCGCTGGCGGTAACTACAACGTGACGCTGAAGGTCACCGACCGCGGTGGCAACGCCGCCACACTGGTCCAGACCGTCGAGGTCCTTGGTTCGAACGGCCAGCCGGCTCCGCCGTCGGGCGGGGGGTCGGGCTCAGGAGGCAGCGGCAACGGCCTCCAGGTGCGACTGCAGCTCCAGCCTCAGAGCCTGAAGACCATCCTGCGCTCCGGCATCGCGGTCCGCGTGACCTCCAACGCCGCGGCCAACGGGATCGCGACCGTCGTGATCACACGCAAGGCCGCTAAGCGGGCGCATATCAAGGTCGGCAAGGGTCCGACGGTCCGGATTGGTCTGGGCACGGTGTCCTCGATCAAGAACGGCTCGGTGCTGCTGCACCTCCACCTCTCGGCTGCGACGGCCGCGAAGCTCCGCCACCTCGGACACGTCGATATGACGATCCGCCTGGCGCTCGTGGCCCCCGGCAACAAGCGCATCGCGGTCGACGCCGCGGCCAGCTACTAATCCTCTCAGGGCTCTTCTCCCCGGCCGGGCGTCACGCGTTTCTTGCGCGTGGCGCCCGTTTATTTTGTGGGGGCAAACGTGGCACTCGGGGCGTCGCCAGCCGCGGATGTCACGTTCGCCGCTACAGGCGCGGCGAGCGTGGGTTTCGTCCGGCGGCCGGGGGGTGAGGGCGCGGGAGAAAGCCGTCGCGGGATGGGAGGCCACCGGACTGGGTCATAAGTGCCCTCTCGGCGGCCCCTTGCCGGCGAGTGCGCATTCGAGGACGTATACGGGTCACAAGTCCGTTCTCGAGAAATCAGCCGGGTCGAGTGCGCGCTTATGACCCACCTCGGCAGCGGTATCGAGCGCGCGAGCGCCGGCGCCACCGTGAGAGGACCGTCGGCGGGAGACCGTCTCCGCGCGTGACGGCAAACGTGACACTCGGGACCGCTCCAGCCGCGGATGTCACGTTCGCCGCCACAGGCGCGGCGAACGTGGATTTCGTCTGGCGGCGCGCGTCGAGTGACACGTTTCCGGCCCGAATTTCCGGTGCATCGGAATGGGGAGGGGTGAGTATTGGGCCTCGCTTCGCTCGGCATCCTCCGGACGATGTCGCGGCTGGCCCGTTAGGCGAGGCACGGATGCCGAGCGGGCCGTTGCCGCGACGCCGGTCGTCCGGCGGGTCGCGGACGTCCCGGTGGGTCGCGTGCCGGCGGGGTCGCGGATCGTTGCCCGGCGGGTCGCGGATCGTTGCCGGCGGGTCGCGGATCGTTGCCGGCGGGTCGCGGACCGTGCCGGCGGATCGCGAACCCGGTCCGGACGGGCCTGCACGGTCCCACGGACGCCGCGTCAGCGGCCCGAAAGAGACATGACGAGCTGGCGCCACCGGCGACGGACGCCGGCGAGACGGGCTCAGGCCGTGGGCTGGACGGCCCGGGCGGCGCGCAGCTGGCGCTCGAAGGCCGTGGGCGGCGAGAGCCGCTTGGGGGCGCCGAAGTGGAACCCCTGGGCGTAGTCGGCGCCGATCGCCTTGAGTACGCCGAGCGTGTCGGCGTCCTGGACGCCTTCGGCGATCGTGCGCTTGTCCAGGCAGCGGGCGATGCCGACGATGGACTTCACGACCTGGTGGTCGAGCTTGCTGCTCGCCAGCTCGCGGACGAAGCCCATGTCGATCTTTAGATATCGCGCCGGGATGTGCTTCAAGAAGGTGAAGGAGGAGAAGCCGGTGCCGAAGTCGTCGAGCGCGAGGCTGCAGCCGAGTCCGTAGAGCGTGCCGGCGAACTGCCGGGTGGCCTCGAGCTTGGTCATCGCGGCCGCCTCGGTGACGTCGAAGATCACCTTGCCGGGGTCGACGCCCTCGGCGATCGCGCCCCGGATCTCGGCGACGATCGCCTGATCGCCGATCGAGTAGCCGGAAAGATTGATGGCGACGCCCTCGCCGTCGATCGCCAGACGCAGGCCGGCGCTCGTGACCCAGCGGTCGATCTCGCCGATCACGCCGAAGCGCTCGGCCATTGGCAGGAAGGCGGCGGGCGGGATGATGTCCCCGTCCTCGGAGAGCATCCGCACGAGCAGCTCGTGATGGGTGATCCGGCCGGTGCGCAGGTCCGCGATCGGCTGCCCATAAAGCACGAACCGGTCCTCGGCGAGCGCGGCGCGAATCCGCTGCACCCAGGTGAGCGCGCCGGTCGCTTCGGTGCTGAAGACCCTGGCCTGGTCGCCACCGAGCTCCTTGGCCTCGTACAGCGCAATCTGCGCGCGGGCCAGGATGTCGTCGGACGCGACCTCCTCGTCGCCGGTCAGCAGCGCGATGCCGATGCTCGCCATGATCGGGGGCCCGATCTGGCGCTCGCACAGGACCGAGCGGATGTCGCGGGCGACGATGATCGCCTCCTCTTCGGTGACCTCCGGGAGGATCACCGCGAACTCGTCGCTGCCGAGCCTGGCGACCACGTCGGTGGCGCGGGCCCGGGCGCGGAGGCTCTCGGACACGGCCTTGAGCATCACGTCGCCGGCGGCGCGTCCGTAGGTGTCGTTGGCGAGCTTGAAGTTGTCGATGTCGAGCAGCAGGAGCGCGCCGGCGCGGGCGTACCGCGCCGAGTACGAGATCTGGCGCTCGAGCTCGCCGAACATCCGCGACCGGTTGAAGACGCCGGTCAGGAGGTCGTGCTCTGCAAGATGCTCGAGGGGAGAGGACATCGGGAAAGCGTCACTGGACGCGCGGCATGCTCATCGACACCACAGAGAGGGCATCGGCTCTCGGGCCGAGAAGCCGTATCCGTAGAAACTACGGATTGGCCTGGCCGAGGCCTGGCCGAGGGGTGACGATCGCGCACGCGGGACCAAAACGGGGCCAATTCCGGTCCGTCCGTAACCTACATCGGCCATGTCCCTGCGCCTCACAACCGCCGGCGAGTCCCACGGGCCCGGTCTGACCTGCATCCTCGAGGGATTGCCGGCGGGCCTCGCGCTCGATCGCGACGCGCTGAACCGCGATCTTGCCCGCCGCCAGTTGGGGCACGGCCGCGGTGGGCGGATGAAGATCGAGCGCGACCAGGTCGAGGTCACGGCCGGCGTCCGCCACGGCAGGACGCTGGGGGGTCCGATTGCGCTCCAGGTCGCCAACCGCGACTACGCGAACTGGGAGGAGCGGATGAACCCGTGGCCGGTGGAGGGAGCGGTCGCCGAGGTCCACCTGCCGCGCCCCGGCCACGCCGACCTGGTCGGCACGCAGAAGTACGGTCTGACCGACGTCAGGAACGTGCTGGAGCGGGCGAGCGCCCGCGAGACCGCGGCCCGCGTCGCCGGCGGTGCAGTGGCCAAGGCCTTCCTGGAACAACTCGGGGTCCAGGTGTTCTCCCACGTGATCCAGATCACGTCCGTCAAGGCACCGCACAAATCAGACCTGACTCCCGCCGACTTCGCGAACGTCGACGAGTCGCCGGTCCGCTGCCTCGACCCCGAGGCGACGAAGCAGATGGTGGCCGAGATCGACCGTCTCCGCAAAGCCAACGAGTCGCTCGGCGGCGTGTTCGAGGTGATCGCGTTCGGACTCGTGCCCGGGCTCGGCTCGCACGTGTCGTGGGAGGAGCGGCTCGACGGCCGCCTCGGCCAGGCGATCCTGTCGATCCAGGCGATCAAGGCGGTCTCGCTCGGCGACGGCGCCGAGGTCGCGGGCCTCCCCGGGTCCCAAGCCCACGACGAGATCTTCTACAGCGAGGACCGCGGCTACTACCGCGAGACCAACCGCGCCGGCGGGCTCGAGGGCGGCATGACCACCGGCGCGCCGCTGGTCGCGCGCGCCTCGATGAAGCCGCTGCCGACGCTGACCAAGCCGCTGCGGTCGGTCGACATCGCCACCCACGAGCCCGCCGAGGCGCTCCGGGAGCGGACCGACTCGTGCACGGTGCCGGCCGCCGGCGTGGTGGGGGAGGCGATGGTCGCGTTCGTGCTCGCCGATGCCTACCGCCGCAAGTTCGGCGGCGACCACATCGACGACGTCCGCGGGACCCTCAAGGCGTACGAGGAACGGATCGCATGGCGGCAGCGCTAGCCGAGCCGAGCCCGGCCGCTCACCGAAAGGTCGTCTGCATCGGGTTCATGGGCGCCGGCAAGACGACCGCCGCCCGGAGCGCCGCGGAGGCGCTCGGCGCCGCCCACGTTGACGTCGACGTCGCGATCGAGGAGCGGCTCGGCAAGCCGATCGAGCGCGTATTCGCCGAGGACGGCGAGGCGGCGTTCCGCAAGGTCGAGGAGGAAGTCACCCTGGAGCTGCTCGCTTCCCGCGAGCCCCAGGTGCTGGCGCTGGGCGGCGGCGCGATCGGACACGAGCGGGTCCGCGAGGCTCTATCCGAGCATCTGGTGATCTGGCTCGACGTCGGGCTCGAGGTCGCGTGGACGCGCTGCCGCGACAGCGGCCGCCCGCTGGCGCGCGAGCGCTCCCAGTTCGAGACCCTCTACCGCCGGCGCGAGCCGATTTACGCTGCGCTTGCCGACGTGGTCGTGCCGGCGGAACGCTCGCACAAGATGGAGCCGATCCTCTCCGCGCACGCGAACGTCCCCGAGAAAACGAAGCTGCTGTGGGCGGCGACCGCCGGCAAGCCGAATGCCGACTACCCGGTGTACGTCGGCCGGGGACTCCTCACGGAGCACGGATTCTGGCCGCAAGGCGTGTCCGGGAGGCGGTTCCTGGTCACCGACGGGCAGGTCGGACGGCTGTACCGAGACCTGCTCGAGCCGCTCGGCGGGCGGGTGGCGATCATGCCCGGGGAGCAGTCGAAGACCGTCGCGCACGCCGAGATCGTGTGGACGGAGCTAGCGCGGGGCGGGATGACGCGCCAGGACGTGGTCGTGGCGCTCGGTGGCGGCGTCGTCGGGGACCTGGCCGGTTTCTGCGCGGCCACCTACCAGCGGGGGGTTCGCTACGTCCAGGTGCCGACGACGCTGGTGGCTCAGGTCGACTCGGCGTACGGAGGGAAGACCGGCGTCGACCTCGCCGAGGCAAAGAACTACGTCGGCGCCTTCCATCAACCGTCGGCGGTGATCACCGACACGGCAACGCTCGACTCGCTTCCGCCCCCCGAGGTCGCCGCCGGCTATGCCGAGGTCCTCAAGACCGCGCTGATCGCCGGCGGCGACCTGTGGGAGCGCGTCCGCCACACCGCCGACGCCGACGCGGACCTCGACCGCCCAACGGACTCCGACCGGCCAACCGACCCCGACCTGATCGCGGCGTGCGCGCTCACCAAGCTCCGAATCGTCGCCCGCGATGAGCGCGACGCCGGCCTGCGGCAGGTCCTCAACCTCGGCCACACGGTCGGGCACGCGATCGAGACGGTCACCGGATACGCGTCGTACCGCCACGGCGAGGCGGTCGCGCTCGGGCTGCTCGCCGCGCTCCGGCTCTCCGCGCAGCCAGAGCTGCGCGACGAGGTCGAACACCTACTCAGCACCCACCAGCTTCCGACCCGTCTCGAGCACGCGGACCCCGACGCGGTCGTGATGGCGACCGCGCGCGACAAGAAGCGAGTCGGCGAGGGATCGGTGCCGTTCGTCCTGCTGGACGGACCCGGGTCGCCGAGGACCGGGTGCGAGGTCCCGCCCAAGGCCCTGATCGCGGCCGTGCGCGAGCTGTCAGGCTGAAGATCCGCCCATGCGCAACCGCGTCGAAGTCATGCACGGCGTCAATCTCGACCAGCTCGGCCGTCGCGACCCCACGCACTACGGAGGGCTCACATTCGAGCGGCTCGAACTTCAGATCAGCGACGCCGCGGCCGAGCTCGGACTCAAGACCCGGTTCTTCCAGACCAACCACGAGGGCGAGTTCGTCGAGCATCTGCACGGGCTCGAGGGCCTCGCCGACGCGATCGTGCTCAATCCCGGCGCCTGGACGCACTACTCGTATGCGATCCGCGACGCGCTTGAGCTGGCCGGCCTGCCCGCGGTCGAGGTTCACCTGTCCGACGTCGATTCGCGCGAGGCATGGCGGCGCCACTCGGTGATCTCGGAATTGTGCTTCGCCCGCGTCGCCGGCAAGGGCCCCGATGGATACCGCGACGCGCTCGAGCGCGTCCGGGACGAGCTGGCGGCGTGAACTCCCGCGCCGACCGCCTCGTCGGCCTGCTTCCCGACGCCGGCGTCGACGTGCTGCTCGTCACGGGTGCTTTCAACGTCCGCTACCTCAGCGGCTATACGGGCAGCAACGGCATCGTGCTGGTCGGGGCGGACACGCGTCTGTTCGTCACCGACTTTCGCTACGTCGAGCAGGCGGCCCAGGAGGTCGACCCTTCGTTCGAGCGCCGGCGCGCGGCGCAGGAACTGCTCGAGTCGGTCGGCGAGGTGCTCGGCGCCGGCGAGCTGCGGCTCGGGTACGAGGCCGCCCACATGTCCGTCCGCGCCTACGGTCGGTTGCGCGAGCGCCTACCCGATCGGATCGAGCTCGTCGGCGTAGAAGGGTTGATCGAGGGGCTGCGGGCCGTCAAGGAGCCCGAGGAGGTCGCCGCGATCAGGGCTGCCGCGGCGCTCGCGGACGAGGCTTTCGCTGAGCTCATCGCCGGCGGTCTGACCGGTCACACCGAGCGCGAGCTGGCGCTGAAGCTCGAGTTCGAGATGCGCCGACGCGGCGCCACCGGCGCGAGCTTCGAGCCGATCGTCGCCGGCGGCCCCCACGGCGCGCTGCCGCACGGGCGGCCGCGAGACGAACCGGTCCTCGCCGGCGAGCTCGTCGTGGTCGATTGGGGAGCGCGGCTCGACGGCTACTGCTCGGACTGCACGAGGACGCTCGCCACCGGCGCGATCGACTCCGAGGCCGCGGACGTCTACCAGCTCGTGCTCGACGCCCAGCTCGCGGCCGTCGAGGACGTCAGGCCGGGTGCCGTCGGGCGGGACGTGGACGCGGTCGCGCGCGCCGCGATCACCGCCGCCGGTCACGGGGAGCACTTCGGCCACGGGCTCGGCCACGGCGTCGGGCTCGAGGTCCACGAGGCGCCCCGGCTGGCGCAGCCTTCGGAGGTCGTGCTGGCGCCGGGCAACGTGGTGACGGTCGAGCCGGGCGTGTACATACCGGGGCGGTTCGGGGTGCGGATCGAGGATCTCGTGGTCGTCACCGATGTCGGATGCGAGATCCTCACGTCGATTTCCAAGAGCCTCACGGTCGTCGAGTGAGCCCGCGTCTACACTCGTCGCCGTGCGTAGGACCGAGCAGCGCCGCGCTGCGATCTGGGCGCTGTATCAGAGCGATCTGCTCGGCCGGCCCCTGGACCAGACGTTTCCCCGAGACACCCACGCGTTCACGCGTGCGGTGGCTGGGCTCGTGCGCGACCATCAGCCCGAGCTGGACGAGCTGATCCGGACGCACGCGACCGGCTGGTCGCTCGAGCGGATCGCCCCGCTCGAGCGCTCGATTCTGCGGGTCGGCCTGGCCGAGATGCTGTACGCCCCGGAGCTGCCCGGAGACCAGCCGATCCCGCCCGAGGGGGCGATCGACGAGGCCGTCGAGACCGCCAAGCGGTTCTGCGGTGCCGAGGCTCCCGCGTTCGTCAACGGGATCCTGGGCGCGGTCCTGCGCGAGCTGACCGCGCGCTCGGGTAAGACCTAAGTATGAACCGCTCGCGAGAACGCCCGCGAGCGACGAAAATCTGACCATGAGACTGTTGGTGGTCGACGACGATCGTGCCCTGCGTGACGTGCTCCGCCGTGCGCTGTCGCTCGCCGGTTACGAGGTGAAGCTGGCCGAGAGCGGGGCCCAGGCGCTGTCCGAGGTCAACGGCAGCCTCCCGGATGCGGTCGTGCTCGACATCGGTCTGCCCGACATCGACGGTCTCGAGGTGTGCCGCCTGCTGCGGCGCGAGGGCAACCGCGTCCCGGTGCTGATGCTGACCGCCCGCGACGCCGTGAGCGACCGGATCGACGGGCTCGACGCCGGCGCCGACGACTATCTCGTCAAACCGTTCGACATCGATGAGCTCAAGGCCCGCCTGCGCGCGCTGCTGCGCCGCGCCGGCGGCGAGACGACCGCCGACGGCGCGCTGGCGTTCGGGGACCTGCGGCTCGACTCGGCGCGTCACGGCGTGATGGTGGACGGGAAGTTCGTCGAGCTGACGAGAACCGAGTACCAGCTGCTCGAGCTGCTGATGCTCAACCCGCGCCGCGTGCTGCCGCACACGCTGATCTACGACCGGGTGTGGGGATACGACTTCGGGCCGACGTCGAACGCGTTGCGCGTGTACGTCGGCTACCTGCGGCGCAAGCTCGAAGAAGCCGGGGCCACGGCACAGATCCACACGGTCCGGGGCGTCGGCTACGCGCTGCGGGAGCCTGACGAATGAGCCTGCGCACGCGGATGGTGCTGGTCGCCGGGGTGGCGGTGGCGATCGCCGTGGTCGGCGTGGCGGTCGGCTCCTACCTGGGGACGCGCTCGAGCCTCCAGGGGCAGGTGGACCAGTCGCTCCAGAGCATTGCCCGGCCGTACGTAGGCCGGGCACAGGGTCCGCCGGGGGAGTTCTCACCGACGCCGGCGGCGTCGGGCCGGCAAGGGCCGGGGCGGGGATCGGGGCAGGGGTCGGGAGGCACTGCGTGCGGCCAACAGCCCGATCCAGACCAGGGCCTCGGGCTTGATCGGCCGCCATCACAGCCGTTCGGGGGCCCGTCGGGCACGTTCACGCTGGTGTGCCCGAACGGGGAAACGTACTCACCGAAGAGCCAGGAGTACGGGATTCCGGTCAGCGCGCAGGCTCGGGAGATCGCCAAGACCGGCCGGGGTCAGTACTTCACCGACACGACCGTTGCCGGGCACCACATCCGGGTGATGGCAACCGGCATCGGGTGGCGCGGCGCGCTGCTGGTGGCGCTGCCACTGGCTTCGGTCGACAGCGAGCTGTCGAACCAGCTTCTGCTGCTGCTCGTGATCGGCGGCGCCGGCATCCTGCTGGCTGCGCTGCTCGGGTTCGCGGTGGCGCGCACCGCGCTCGCGCCGATCGCGCGCTTCACGCGACAGACCGAGTCGATCGCCGCCAGCCCCGACCGGATCGAGCACGAGCGCCTCGACGTGATCGGCTCCGACGAGCTGGCCCGCTTGGCGAACACGTTCAACCACACGCTCGACGCGCTCGAGCGCTCGGTCCAGGCCCAGCGCAACCTGGTCGCCGACGCCTCGCACGAGCTGCGCACCCCGATCGCGACGATCCGCGCCAACCTGCAGCTGATGCGCGACGAGGAGCTGCTGTCCCCGGAGGATCGCGCGGCGTTGCGGGCCGACGTGATCGAGGAGCTCGACGAGCTGACCGCGCTCGTAGCCGACGTCGTCGAGCTCGCGCGCGGGGTCAAGCAGACGAGGGACCCCGGCGACATGCGCCTCGATTCGATCGTCGCCGAGGCGCTCGAGCGGGCCCGCCGGCGCGCTCCGGGCCTGACCTTCGGCCAGCGGCTCGAGCCGACGCTCGTGCGCGGCGAGGGGGATCGGATCTCGAGAGCCGTCACGAACCTGCTCGACAACGCGGCCAAGTGGAGCCCCGCGGGCGGCGAGGTCGAGGTCACGCTGCACGACGGCGTGCTGACCGTCCGCGACCACGGTCCCGGCTTCAAGGAAGACGACCTTCCGTACGTGTTCGACCGCTTCCACCGCGCCACGGAGGCGCGCTCGAAGCCCGGCTCGGGGTTGGGCCTTGCGATCGTCCGCCAAGCGGCCGAGGCGCACGACGGGTTTGCCGAGGCCGCCAACGCGCCGGACGGCGGCGCGATCCTCAGGGTCGGCTTCGGCCCGCCGCTCCGGCTCGAGCTCGAGCCCGAGCCCGAGGAACCACCCGTGGGCGCTCCGCGCGGTCGCGACTAGACCAGCGCGCGCCAGTCGTGGTAGCTGGCTAGCGTGAATCCGAGCCCGTCGATCTGCGCACGCATACCGGGCTCGGTCAGCGTCGCGAGCTCGACCTCGCGCTCGGGCGTGTAGCTCGACACGAGGTCCGGCGTCACGCGACCCGGGTGACAGCCAACCTCGATGAACTCACCCATGGCGTCATCGCCGGCGAGCAGCTCGAGCAGGAATCCCGTGCTCACCCGTTCGAGCTCGACGACACCGCGCTGCGGCTGCGCGTAGAACGCGCCGAGGTACCGAACGCGCCCGTCGCCCCGGAGAGGGACTCCGAGCGGCGCCACCAGCGGCTCGAACGTCGACATCCGAGTGAGGTGCACGTGATGGTGGGAGTCGACGTGCGTCGGCTCCGCGCCGGTCAGCTCGCGGAAGCGTTCGAGCTGGGCGGCGAACGTCCGGGCGACGTGGCCGGGTTCGTCGATCGCCGGTCCGTCCTCGACGTAGTGCAGCCCCACCGACAGCGCCGGGTGCTCGCGCATGACCCGGGCGGCATCGGCGGCCGCGGGCCGGTCGACCATCAGGCTCGTGCTGGTGAGTATGCCGTTGACGTGCGCTTCGACGATGCCCTCGTTGACGCCGGTGGCGATGCCGAAGTCATCCGCGTTTACGATCAGGCGCCGCACTCAGAGCAATTCTCGCCGACGCGAGATCGAGCTCGTAGGTCTGGCCGACGAGCTGGACGCCGAAGCTGTGGTGCGGATCCTCCGCGACCAGCTCGAAACCGCACTCGAGGTAGAGGTGGCGAGCCGCGGCGAGCGGGTGGTTGGTCCACAGCCGCACCCGCTCGTAGCCGGCGCCGCGCGCGAACTCGAGGCACGTATCGATCAGCCGGCGGCCGAGGTCGTGGCCGCGCGCGTCGGGGTGGACGAGCAGGATCCGCAGCAGCGCGGTGTCGTTGTGGTCCGGGTCGGCCACGCAGAAGACGCAGCCCACGCGCCGCCCGTCGAGCTCGGCGATCCACGCTGCCTCGCGATGCGGGTCGCGACCGGCTGCGTAGTCGGCGACGATCCTGGCCACGAGCGCCTCGAAGCTCGTGTCCCAGCCGAATTCGCTCGCGTACACCTCGCCGTGGGCCATCACAACCCAGCCGAGGTCACCGGGCCTGTCGAGCGTGCGGATCGCTACTGAAACAGTCGTTTCAGTAGCCTACACTACGCGCCGATGTCCGCAACCGCATCCGCCACCTCGCCACGACGCCGCGAGCTGCTCGAGCTCGCATACGCGTATGTGCTCGAGCACGGCGTTGCCGATTTGTCGCTGCGTCCGCTTGCGGCCGCGATCGGCTCGAGTCCGCGCGTGCTGCTGTTCCTGTTCGGGAGCAAGGCGGAGCTCGTGCAGGCGCTGCTCGCTCGAGCCCGGGAGGACGAGCTCGAGGTGCTGCGCGGCGTGGCTGATGCGGGTGGCGCCGAAGGCGGCGACCTGCTCGCGGTCGCCGCCGAGCTATGGGCGTGGCTCGCCGCGGAGGAGCACCGCGGGCTCCTGACGCTGTGGGCGGAGGGGTACGCCCGCTCGCTGATCGACCCCGACGGACCGTGGGCCGGCTTTGCCGCCGCCACCGTCGCGGACTGGCTCGAGGTTCTGGCGCACGCGGCCGGCGCCGGCGCGGCCGGCGAGGTCGAGCCGACGCTCGTCCTCGCCGTCCTGCGCGGAGCGCTGCTCGACCTCCTCGCGACGGGCGAGGTCGAGCGGACCACCGCTGCCGTCAACCGGCAGCTCGCGCTGATGCGCGGCGGTCGGTGACCCTAGTCCCGCATCGCCGGGTCGAGGTACAGGTTGTAAACCTGGAACTCCTTGGGGCCGTCCGCCGTCAGCGTGACCTGCATGAGCTGCCAGCCCGGGGTCGTGCTCGGGTCGAGATCGACGGGGTCTGACAGGAACCAGTTGCCGGCGCCGCCGGCGGCCCCGGTGGTCTTGAACGTCCCGGTCTGGAGCGGGGCCTTCGCGGTGCTCGTCCCGGCGTAGGACACCGAGAAGCCGACGCTGCCGCCGTTAGACCCCGAGACGTTGCGGATCATCATCCGCGCGGTCGGGTACGCGGACGTCAGGCACACGGTCGGACTGATCGCCTGCGAGCCGCGCGGCAGGTCGAGCACAGATCCCGTGGTGCCGTCCTGGAGAGGTGTGGTGACGATCTTCGCGCCGCCGCTGAGAGTCCAGCCGGCGCCGGCGAAGTCGTCGGCCGCCTCGCCGGGCGCCAGCGCGTACCAGTTGCTGTCGCCCCAGGCCAGGAACGGCTGGGTCAGAAGCGGGTTCGTGCAGCTCGACGTGTCGACCGAGGTCGTGGCGGTGCCGGAGGCCGCGGTGCCGGCCGCGGTCTTCGCGAGCGCCTGCGCGGGGACAGCGCCGAATGCAGCGACGGCGGCCCCGATGCCGATGCTGCGGAACAGATAGTGCTTCATGTAATTGACCTTCCGTGGTTTCTATCTTCGGACGAGGTGCCTCACTTCCGTGTGAGGTGTGTGCTTCGATCCCGGTCCCGTCCGTGTTCAGCTGATACCCGGGGTTGATCGGTTACCGAGCGGCGATCTGCAGCGTCCCTGGGCGATCCGTGGACGCATGTTCGTGATCCGAATGATCGTCCGCTGTGCGGGGGCTCGGTTAACAGACCCTTAGCACCGAGCCGATATCGCGCAGGATGTCGATCGATCCCACGATTGAAGAACAGTCGCTGCTCGCTGCCCGCTTGCAGACCCGCCGGCGGGCCATGTCCACGCGCGAGCGGCTGGCGACGGCCACGACCACCGCGGCGTTCGCCGCGGCCGCGGCGGCGCTGTGGGCGACCAACCCACCGCACGGTTTCCCGTTCGTCCAGACAGTCCTGTGCGTACTCGTGCTCGCACTCGCCACCAGGGTCGAGTTCGACACGCCGTTCGGCTTCACCGTGCCGACGCAGCTGGCGTTCGTGCCGCTCGTGTTCGCGGTCCCGCTCGCGATCGTGCCGCTCGCCGTCGTCGCGGCGCTGTCGGTCGGCCGGCTCGAGCGGGTCCTGCGGGGCGAGATGGCGCCGAGCCGAATGATCCGCGCCGTCCCCAACGCCTGGTTCGCGATCGGACCCGTCGCGGTGTTCGCGATCGCCAACGTCGAGCCCCGCCACGCTGGCCCGGTCCTGCTGATCGCCGCGCTCGGCGCGCAGGTCGCCGTCGATTTCTTCGCCGCTCGGGTCCACGACGTGATCACCGGCTCCGGCAGCGTGCGAGCGCAGCTACGCGAGGCTTGGGTCTATGTCGTCGACGTGGCGCTGTCGGGCGTCGCGCTCGTGGTCGCGCAGGACCTCCACTCCTCGCCCGCGGAGTTGCTGTTCCTGGTCCCGCTGCTCGGGTTGTTCGCGATGTTCGCGCATGAGCGCAATCACCGCCTCCGCGGGCTGCTCGAGCTCAACGGCGCCTACCGCGGGACCGCGCTCGTGCTGAGCGACGTCGTCGACTCAGACGATCACTACACCGGCCAGCACTCCAGAAGCGTGGTGGAGCTAGCGCTCATGCTCGCCTCGGACCTCGGGCTGAGCGACGAGCGCAAGCGCAACCTGGAGTTCGCGGCGCTGCTCCACGACGTCGGCAAGATCGCGATCCCGAAGGAGATCGTGAACAAGCCGGGGAAGCTCGACCCGGACGAGTGGACGATCATCAAGACGCACACGCTCGAGGGCGAGAAGATGCTCTCGCAGGTCGGGGGGTTCATGCGCGAGGTCGGGATTCTCGTCCGCTCCCACCACGAGCGGTGGGACGGCCGCGGCTATCCGGACGGACTCGCCGGCGAGCAGATCCCGCTCGAGGCCCGCGTCATCGCCTGCTGCGACAGCTGGAACGCGATGCGGACCGACCGCGTCTACCGCAAGGCGCTCCCGCTCGAGGTCGCCCTCGACGAGCTGACCGGCAACGCCGGGTCCCAGTTCGATCCGGCGCTGGTCGAGGCGCTGCTCCCGATCATCGAGCGGACCGAAGTTAGGCCGGCGGTCGCGCCGGTGCTGGAGCGCGTCGAGCCGCGCGCACAGGCGCCGGCGCCGCTGCCCTGGCCCGTCACTCCCTGACTCGGGGCACTCTAGACGCGGAGGGCCTCGGTCGGGCTGAGCCTCGCCGCCTTCATCGCCGGATAGACCCCGGCGAGCACGCCGATGACCAGGCCGGCGACCGGGGACGCGATCAGCGCGTACAGCGGCACGACGAACGGCTCCTTCTGCGCCACCGCGTAGGCCTCGGTGGCGCCGGCGCCGAGGGCCAGGCCGGCGAGGCCGCCGAGCGCCGCGAGCAGCGCCGACTCGGCCAGGAACTGCGTCGAGATGTGGCGCCGGGTGGCGCCCAGCGCGCGGCGCAGGCCGATCTCGCCCCGTCGCTCGAGCACCGAGATCACCATGATGTTCGCGATCCCGATCGCGCCGACGAGCAGCGCCACCGCGCCGAGCCCGAGCAGCAGCGTCGTGAACTGACCCTTGGCCGCGGCGCGAGCCTCGAGCGCGTCCGACGGGCGACTCACCTGGACGCCGCTCGCGTCCTGGGGGTCGGCGGTGGGGGCCAGCAGGTTCGAGACCCGGGTGACGTCGTTGACGTTGGCGCGCACGTAGATCTCCGACGGGTTCGGCTGAGTCTGAAACAACCGCTCGGCCACCGGGAGCGAGATGAACACGGTGGTGTCGATCGACGAGTCGAGCAGCGCCGGCTTCAGGATCCCGATCACGTTGAACCAGGTGTTGCCGAGGTACACCTCGAGATGCCCGCCGATCTGCTCGATCTGGAGGATGCTGGCGGCCTGGGCGCCGAGCACGACCTCGGGGTAGCGGTCGGCGACGGCGCCGAGGAAGTGCCCGGACGCCATCGACGTGCCGACGACCTGGGGCAGGTTTTCGCCGGCGGCGTCGACACCGATGCCGCCGGTCTCCTGCGAGGGCACGAACGGCGTGCGCAGGACGATCGCGTTCGAGACCTGGTAGACGGCCGCGTCGTTGTCGACGTTCTGCATGTGCTCGATCATCGCGACCGACGTGTCGGGGAGAACCTCGTTGTTGCCCTCGAAGTTCTGCCCGGGCGTGACCGTCAGCAGGTTCGTCCCGAGCTTGTCGATCGTCGCGAGCAGGTTCGCCTGGCTCGACGCCGACACGCCGACCACCGCGACCATCGCACCGATGCCGATCGCGATTCCGAGCGCCGACAGCGCCGCTCGCAACTTCCGCGTCCGCAGACCCTGAAGGGCGACACCGATCAACTCGCGCGCCGGCAGGCGGGCGGCGTCGAAACGGTCGCGTTCCGGCACCGTGGCGGTGGCCGTGCTCATTCCCGGTCGTCCTCCACGATCTCGCCGTCGTGCATCTGCACACGTCGGGGAAACGATGCGGCGATGTTCTGATCGTGTGTGATCAGCACGAGCGTGGCGCCGTCCGAGGCGAGCTCGTGCAGCAGGGAAATGACCCCGGCGCCCGACTTCGAGTCGAGGTTGCCGGTCGGCTCGTCCGCCAGGATGATCCCAGGGCGCTTGGCCAGGGCGCGCGCGATCGCGACCCGCTGGCGCTCTCCTCCGGAGAGCTGCGGCGGCCGGTGGGTGAGGCGGTGCCCAAGGCCGACGCGCTCGAGCGCGGCTCGCGCGGCCTCCCGCCGCTCGCGCGAACGGACGCCCGTGTACAGCAGCCCGGTGGCGACGTTGTCGACCGCGGTCAACGTGTCCTGGAGATGAAACGTCTGGAATACGAAGCCGATCTCGTGGGCGCGCAGCCCGGCCAGCTCGCGGTCCGTGGCCTTGGCGACGTCGCGTCCGTCGATCCGGACCTCGCCGCTGCTCGGGCGCTCGAGCGTGCCGAGAATCGTCAGCATCGTCGTCTTCCCCGACCCCGAGGGACCGACCACCGCGACCCGATCGCCGGTCGGGATGTCGACCGACACGTCGCGCAGCGCGGCGACACCGCCCGGATACTCCTTGTTGACCCGATCGAGCGTCAGCACCGGTCAGCCCTGCGAGTCCGTGACCTGGAGTCCCTCGTAGACCCCGGGCCCGGAGATCTGAACGTCGCCGGCGGCGAACAGCCCGGTAATGACCGGGATCAGCTTGTGCGGCGCGACGGCCTCCTGGACCGCGTAGTTGCCGCCGCCGGTCGCCAGCAGCGCGGTCACGGGCACCGACAGCACGTTGGTCGCCTTCTGCTGGACGAAGTTCACGCTGACCGCTGCCTCGTCGAGGCCGGCGCCGCTGATATGGCCGTCGAGCGTGATCGTCACCGGGATCGTCGACGACGAGCTGTTCCCGCTCCCGTTGCCGTTCCCACTGCCACTGCCACTGCCGCCACCGCTCCCGCCGCCGTTCCCGTTGCCGCTGCCGCTCGAACTCTGCGCCACCGGGCTGACCGCGGTGATCTTCCCGTTTACGAGATTGCCGGCGGGCATTTCGACCGTGACGTGCTCGCCGACGACCGCCTCGCTCTGGACCGAGGCCGACAGGTCGACGGTCGCCACGAGCTGGGTCGAGGTCGTCTGGAGGATCGCGGTCGCGCCAGCGCCACTCGAGCCTGAGCCGCTGCCCGACCCAGATCCGGAGCCGCTGCCGGAGCCCGAGCCGGAGCCGCTGCCGGAGCCCGAGCCGCCGCCCGACCCCGAGCCCGATCCGCTGCCGGAGCCCGATTGCGAGCCGCCGCCTGAATTGCCGCCGCCGGTGGAGCCACCCGGCGAGCCGTTGTGTTGGTTCCTCAGCTGTTGGGTCTCGGCCTTGAGCAGAGCGAGCAGCGCGGCGACCTGCTCCTGCTTGCTGACGCCCTTCTTCGGCTTGCAGCTCTTGGCCTTTTTCCCCGTGTCCTTGGCGCCGGTCGTGGACTGGGTGGTCGTGCCCGAGGTCGTCGTTGGTGTCGTGCCGTTGGTGGTGGAAGGGCACTTCGTCGTCTTGGCTGTCTTGTGCGAGGACACCGTGCCGGACGTCGTGTGCGGCACCACGTAGTTGACGAACTCGGGCCCCGGGGGGTCAACCGTGGCGCTGGCGCTCGTGCCTCCGGTCGAACCGAGCGTGCCGTCGACGGTCGTCACGATCTGGTCGCCGGGGAGGAACACGATCTGCCCGAGCGTCAGGGTGCCGGTCTCGGTCTCGCCGAGCGACTCCTGGAGCAGGTCGACACCCTCGGTGGTGGCGTCCTGCCAGACGTCGTCGACCGTGATGTTGGCCGCGTTGAACCCGAGCGCAACAAGATTGCGGTTGAGTTGCTCGATGTCGGCGCCGTCGCTGTCCGAGGGGCCGAGGTCGCGGTAGGCGGGGGTCGTCCCGTTCATCAGCAGCACCGGGTCGCCGTCGACCTTGTACAGCGTGCCCCCGGCCTTGATCACCTGCCCGACCTGCGGAAGCCACGTGATCGTCCCCGTCAACCGGTTGTAGACCGTCTGCGGGCGGTTGTAGCTGAGCGTTCCCGACTCGGTGTCGGTCTCGATGAGATTCCGTCGCTGCACGGTCGTGGCCCCGGTCGCCGTGCTGCCGGTACTACCCGACGCGCTCGGAGACGACGAGCCCGAGTTCTCGACGACGACGACCACGACCGCCACCGCGATGACCAGCGCGAGCCCGGCCAGCAGGCGCAGCCGCCAGCGTCGATTCGTCGTGTTCATCTGTCGCTCATCCGGGAATCTGCACGTTTCGGCCGCCGCTGAGACCGCCGCATCGCTCGACCGCCTGCTTGAAAGCCGGCGATGACGGGTTGACACCGCCGAGCTGGGACGAGACCTTGGGGCCGCCGCCGGTCGACAACGTCGGGTCGGGAAAGCTTCGGACGCCGTGGGTTCTCATGCACTCGGCGAACTCGAGCGCGCGCTGCTTCTCCTGGGCGGTCGGCGGTGGGGGCGGGCCGCCACCGCCCGGCAGAAGCTTGGCGCACGCCTTGGCGGCGGTCTTGAACGCCGGTCCGCTGAACGTGATGCCGGCGGCGGTGACCGTCCCGCTGCCCGGAGTCGTAGAGAGGGAAAGCCCGCCGTTCGAGGGGTCAGGGAAGTTCTTGATCCCGTGCGAGTGCATGCACTGCGACAGCGCGAGTGGCCCGGTGCTGCTGTTCGGGTTCGTCGCCGCCGCCGGGTTGTAGCCGGCGCTCGAGCCGCAGGCGGCGAGCGCCAGCGCGCAGCCGACGGCGGAAAACCCGATGACCATCAGCTGCGAAATATGCATGTGCTAGCTCCCTGTGCTCGCTGGATCGTAAGCCGCAGGGTGTTGTACGCAGCGAGCAGTAACAGGGTCGTAACGCTGTTATGGCGCTGTTATGTCGGCTGCGGCATTCTGGACTGGCAGACGCCGTGGCGGGCCGCGGTCCCGCCCGGCTCTGCCCAACAAGGAAAGGTCTGGTACAGGAGCGAGCGATGAGGGTGTTGGTGGTCGAGGATCATCCGAGGCTCGCCGAGACCGTTGCGACCGTTCTGCGCCGCGAGGGAATGGCGGTCGACGTCGCCTTCGACGGGCGCGAAGCGCTCGGGCGGGTGGCGCTCGCCGACTACGACGTGGTCGTGCTCGATCGGGACCTCCCCGGCGTCCACGGCGACGAGGTCTGCCGAGCGATGGTGGCCGACGGGCGTCCGAGCCGCGTGTTGATGCTGACGGCGGCCGGCACGCTCGAGGATCGCGTCGCCGGCCTCGGCATCGGTGCCGACGACTACCTCCCCAAGCCGTTCCACCTGGCCGAGTTGGTCGCCCGGGTCCGCGCGCTGTCACGGCGGTCGCGCCCGGCGCTCGCCCCGACGCTCGTCCACGGTGACCTCGAACTCGATTCCGCCCGCCGGCGCGTCACGAGAGCCGGCCGGCTCCTGGCGCTCAGCCCGAAGGAGTTCGCCGTGCTCGAACTGCTGCTCGGCGCCGACGGTGCCGTCGTCTCTAGCGAACAGATGCTGGAGCGGGCCTGGGACGACGCGGTCGATCCGTTCACGAACACGATCCGCATGACGGTGAGCCGGCTGCGGGCCAAGCTCGGAGACCCGCCGGTGATCGAGACCGTGACCCCGGTCGGCTACCGGATCGGAGGCTCGTGATCGCGCGGCGGCGCCGAGCGGCCGGCCTGGCCGTCCGCCTGCGCCAGCCACGGACCACCGTCCGGTGGCGGCTGACGCTCCTGTACGGCGGCCTGTTTCTCGTGTGCGGCGCCGCCCTGCTCGCGATCACCTACACGCTGGTCGAGCACGCGACCGTCACCAACACGCCGTTCAATTTCGACATCGAGGGCGCAGGCGGCGCCGGCCCCGGCGCCACGTTCAAGCCGCCGTCCGGAACGCTTGCCCGGCGGAGCTACATCCGGCCGTCAGCAACGGCGCGCAGAGCCGCTTTGGCGCAATCACTGCCGCCGCCGGTCCAGCGACTGCTCAAGACGGCCTCCGGTCGCCGCGTGATTCTGAGCGTCGGTTCGGTCCAGCGGATCTCGGACCTCCATCAGCTCGTGATCGAGTCGAGCATCGCGCTCGCGATCATGGCGCTCATCTCCGCGGCGCTCGGATGGGTCGTGGCCGGACGCGTGCTCGCGCCGCTGCGGACGATGACCGCCGCCACCCAGCAGATATCCGAAGCCAACCTGCACGAGCGGCTGTCGATGCAGGGACCGCGGGACGAGCTCAGGCAGCTCGCGGACACGATCGACGGCCTCCTCGGCCGCCTCGAAGGGGCGTTCGACGCCCAGCGGCGGTTCGTCGCCAACGCCTCGCACGAGCTCCGTACGCCGTTGACCACGGTCCGGGCGCTGCTTGAACTGATCCTGAGCGACCCTAAGGCGACGGTCGGACGTTCAGGACGACCTGCCAGCAGGTGCTCGACGAGAGCGCCCAGCAGGAGCAGCTGATCGACTCGCTCCTCGCCCTGGCCCATGGGGAGCGCGGGGTGGATACCCGCGAGCCGATCGACCTCGCGGCGATCGCCGGCGAGGCGCTCGCCGCGCGCGAGGCCGAAGCCGCCGCTCGCGGCGTCCAGCTCGAGGTGTCGCTGGAGCCCGCCCTGGTCAGCGGTGACAGGCGCCTGATCGAGCGGCTCGTGTCGAACCTCGTCGACAACGCGCTCCGCCACAACATGCCGGGCGGAACGCGCGCGCGTGGCGGTGCGAGACCTCGCGGGCGAAGTAGAGCTCGAGGTCGCGAACACCGGACCGGTCGTGCCCGCCGAGGAGGTCGAGCGGCTGCTCCAGCCATTCCACCGCCTGGCCGGCGACCGGGTGGGCCACGGCGACGGCCTCGGCCTCGGGCTGTCGATCGTCGCCGCGATCGCGAACGCCCACCAGGCGGCGCTGGATGTCCGGGCGGGCGCGCACGGGGGGCTTGAGGTCGACGTCCGGTTTGCGCGCGTGACCGGCGGCGACCCCCGCGGCGACCCCGGCGGCGGCGGGTCCGCGGATCCGGAGGTGGTCGCGTCGGGCTCGGTCGAAAGCTAGGCACCCGCGCCGGCCAAGATAGGTCGCCGATCCCGATGTGCCGCGCGCGACCGTCGCCTACCTTCGCGGCATGGTCCTACACCCGCTCCTGCGAAGGCAGCTCGCCGAGAGCCACATCGAGCGGCTGCGGCGGGACAGCGCTCCACGCAAACGGCCGAGCCCCGACCCCAGCCCGGCTGGGTCGGCCGACGACGCGGCGATCGCGATCCGTCCTAACCGGCCCGAAGACGAGCCCGCCCTCGCCCGGCTCGCCGAGCTCGATTCGTCGTCCGTCCCGGCCGCGCCGATGCTGGTGGTCGAGGTCGACGGGCAGCTGCGCGCCGCGCTGTCGCTCCGTGACGGCTCGGCGATCGCGGATCCGTTTCACCGAACCGCGCCCCTGTTGGCGCTGCTCACCGCGAGGGCCGAACAACTGCTGCCGCAACCCACTTCCGTCCGCGCCCGCGTTAGGCTCGGCCAACTTATCCGCAGACCGAAAGCCCCGTGGTCCTCAAGCAGTACTACCTCGGCTGCCTCGCGCACGCCTCCTACCTGATCGCCGACGAAGCCGCCGCCGTCGCCGCCGTCGTCGACCCCCAGCGCGACGTCGAGCAGTACCTCGAGGACGCGGACCGGCTCGGCTGCCGGATCGGGCACGTGTTCCTGACCCACTTCCACGCCGACTTCGTGGCGGGCCACCTCGAGCTGCGAGAGCGCGCCGGCGCCACGATCCACCTCGGCGCGCGCGCCCGCGCCGAGTACCCGTTCTCGGCCATGGGCGACGGCGATGCCGTGGAGCTCGGGGAGATCCGGCTGACCGTGCTCGAGACGCCCGGGCACTCGCCGGAGTCGATCTCGATCCTCGTCTCCGACCCGAATGAGGCCGTCGACCCCTATGCGGTGCTGACGGGAGACACGCTGTTCATCGGCGATGTAGGCCGCCCCGATCTGCGCGCCGCCCTCGGGTGGAGCGCGGAGGATCTCGCGGGGATGCTGTACGAGTCGCTGCACGAGAAGCTCGTCCGCTTGCCCGATGACACGCTCGTCTACCCCGCGCACGGCGCCGGCTCGCTGTGCGGCAAGAGCCTCAGCACCGACACCGTGTCGACGATCGGGGTCCAGCGCGCCTACAACTACGCGCTCGCGCCGATGAGTCGCGAGCGGTTCATCGAGACGGTCACCGCGGACCTTCCCGACGCGCCCGCGTACTTCACCTACGACGCCGTGCTGAACGCGCGTGAGCGACCGACGCTCGAGCAGGCGCTAGAGCGCGAGCTACGCCCGCTGACGCTCGAGCAGACGCTCGCGCTCGTCGCCGCCGGCGCCCAGTTGCTCGACACGCGTGACGGCGCCAAGTTCGAGGGCGCGCACCTCAAGGGAAGCGTCAACGTCGGCCTGGGCGGCAGCTACGCCACCTGGTGCGGCACGCTGCTGGACCCCCAGCGGCCGATCGTCCTGATCGCCGAGCCGGGGCGCGAGCTCGAGGCCGCAACCCGCCTGGGCCGGATCGCGTTCGACACCACCGCCGGCTACCTCGCCGGCGGGATGGAGGCGCTGGCCGGCGAGCCCGATTTGATCGACCGGGTCGAGCGGATCACCGCGGGGTCGCTCAACGAGCAGCTGGTGGCGCCGGCGCCACCGCTTCTGATCGACGTGCGGGCCCCGGCCGAATGGGAGCAGGAGCGGATCGACTCGGCGGTCAACGTACCGCTATCGCGGTTTCCCGAACGGCTCGAAACGCTGCCGCGCGATCGCGAAATCGTTGTCTACTGCGCCAGCGGCTACCGCTCCGCGATCGCCGCCGGACTGCTCCGGCGCGATGGATTCCCGCACGTCGCCGATCTCGTCGGCGGGATGGCAGCGTGGGCGTCAGCGCCGCAGGTCGAGCCGGCTGATCCGTAGAGCCTCGAGCACCCTGAGGCGCTGCCGGTTGCCGGACCCGCCCCGGACCACGATCCAGGCGTCGCCGACCCGCCGCGCGCTCAGGCTCGCGCTCGGGAAGTCCACGGCCCCCGGCACGCCCGGCACCGGACTTGCGCCGGGCAGCGGAGAGAGCGCCTGACCGGGCCGCCGCGCGTCGAGCAGCACGCCCGTCGCGAGCGGCCAGCCGTGCAGGTAGTACTCGGTGTCGACGCACGACAGGAACAGTTCGCCGAGCGAGCCCCTCACCGGTTGGATCCGCGCGATCGTATGTCCCCAGGCGGGGGCGAGGCCGGGCAGCCCGTGCTGGGAGAGCCGGCAGATCCCATCCGCCCGCGGGTGGGTCGGGCCGTGGTACGGGGGCTCGTGGATCTGCGGGGTGATCGCTCGGGGCGCCTGCCAGAACGACGGGAAAGGGGTGTCGGGGTAGTCGAAGCGCGTGGCGATCACGTGGCCAGTCGAGTCGAGCGGGAGCAGCGCCACCGTCGGGAGCTTCTGCCACGTGCTCGGGTTCGCTCCCGAATGCGGTGCGGGAACGCGCATGTACGAGTGGACCGGTTGTCCCGGCTGCCAGCCCACGGTCGGCTGCGGCGAGCCGGCCGGCAGGAAGAACACCGCGGCGCGATCGTCGTGTAGCCCTCGTCGAGGACGACGCGCCGGAGCACGCCGTCGCGCTGGTCGGCGGGGAGCGATGCGAGCGCCGCCCGCAGATCGATCGAGCCGCGCTCGGCGATCAGCTCGAGCTGCTCATCCTCGAGCTCGACCGGCTGCATCCCCAAACGGACTCGGCTGGCCGCCTCGACTTGGCCGCGCCGTACCGCGTCCAGGATCAGGTTGCGGGCGATCCCGATCAGCCACCCGATTGCGGGCCCGCGCGCCTCGTCGTACTGGGCTCGGTGCTCTAGGGCCCGGGCGAACGTCTCGGCGACCACGTCGAAGATCACCTCGGGTTGACGCACCCGCCGTCCAACGAACGCGGTCACCCCGCCGAGGTGGCGGTCGTAGAACGCGCCGAAGTCGCTCGCCTTACCACTGGCGAGCAACGTCGAGTCCGACGGCGTGCGAGGTCTCATGACTCCTACTACGGCATGCGCCCCGGATTGTGACCCAGACCCGTCGGTCATCAGCCTCGATCCGGGGCAAACGGTTAGGCTGAGACCCGTGCCGACCGAGCCCCGTCCGATCTCGCTGTTCGATGTCGCCAGGCGGGCGGTCGAGATCAGCGACCCCGACGACAGGGATTCCCGGCTCGGCGACCTGCTCGAGCAGTTCGAGGACGCCGACGAGCCCGTCACCGCGATCCAGAACCTCGAGGAGCGGGTCGCGATCGCGGTCGAGGGCGTCGACGTCGAGATCGACGACCCGGCGGTGTCGATGGCCGCCGCCACGATTCTTTACCTCGCCCACCGCCGCGACGAGCTGCACGACGACCCGACCAAGATCCTCCGCCTCGCGGCGAGGGCGGAATGGAAGGGCGCTCCGCCCGGGGCGGTCGTGGACTGGCTGGGCGACCGCGGCGTCGAGCTCTGAACGGTGGTGAACTGATGGCGCACGAGCCGAGCCTCATCGTCCAGGTACCGCGCGACGGCGCGGTGCACCGTCAGCTCCGCGAGCAACCGCCGGCGAGCGTCGACGGTGGCGAGGTCGTCGTCGAGGCCGGCGCGACCGACGCGGAAGGAAACCTGGAAGCGGCCTCGGCGGGCGAGGTCGTGCTGTCGCTGCCCTCGCCCGAGGCGCTCAGGCGCCAGGCCGACGAGGTCCGGCAGGTCATCGCGCAGGCGGGCACCGGGGTGGAGCCGCTCGTGATCGTGATCGAGGCGGCCGAGGAGCTCCGCGACGAGGAGCTGGCGCCGGTGCTGGCGGCCTCGGCCCACACGCCGCGGCCGGTGATCTTGCGAGTGATTCGCGGCGCCTAGAGCCGGGCCGCCGGTCAGCCGGGTCCGCCGGGCGACTTGAAGCCCGGGTCCTCGGAGCTGTAGGGACCGCCCTCGCCGCGGACGTCGCGGTAGCGGCGATCGAACAGCTCGAGCACGGCGGTCACGTCTGACGGTCCGCGCAGCTCGTGGCTGACCCCGTACGAGTCGGCCGTGGTCTCGGCGGGCTCGGCGTCGCCGTGCTCGACGAGCTCGTCGTGCTCGGCCCCGAGGATCGGTAGCTCGGCCACGCCACGGTCCGGATACAGCACGCCGAGCTCGGAGTGCTCGTAGACGACGAGCGCGGCGCCGTCCGCCCGTCGCTCGATGCGGACGCCGGGCCAGGTGGTCAGCTCGTTGGCTATCTCGTCGACAAATGCCGTCGGATCGGTCACGGGCGCGATCCTACACCGGGTGGTGGCGCGGGGTCCTACCGCGTTGCCTATGCTCGCGCCGATGCGATTGAGGCTGTACGTCGTCCACGGCTCGCACCCGTGCGCCGCGGTCGAGAAGGCGATGTCGATCAAGGGCCTGTCCTACGGCGTGACGGAGTGGCCGCCGACCCTGCACGCGCCGATGCAGTTCGTGCTGTTCGGCGCCCGCACCGTGCCGGCGCTGAAGCTGGACGGCGAGAAGGTCTCAGGCTCGCGGGCGATCATGCGCCGGCTCGACCGCCTCAACCCCGAGCCGCCGCTGTATCCGGCCGACGCGGCTGCGCGGGCCCGGGTCGAGGAGGCCGAGCGCTGGGGGGACGAGGTGTTCCAGCCGGTCGCGCGGGAGCTGATCTGGGCGGGCTTCACGCACAGCCCCGGCGCGATGGTCAGCTACGGCGAGCACTCGCGGCTTGGGTTGCCGGGCCCCGCGATCCGCACGATCGCGCCGGCGGTGGCCCGCATGGGGGCGCTCCTGAACCGGACCGACACCGGCGTCGCCCGTCGCGACCTCGAGGCGCTGCCCGGCCAGCTCGACAAGATCGACGGCTGGATCGCCGACGGGACGATCGGCGACGCGGAGCACCCGAACGCGGCCGACCTGCAGCTCACCTCCACCGTACGGCTGATCATGACGATGGCCGACGCACGCCCGCTGTTCGAGGGGCGGCCGTGCGCGGACCTGGCGACGGCGCTGTTTCCCGATACCGACGGCGAGATGCCGGCGGGTTCGCTGCCGACCGTCTGACGGGTTCGCCCCCCGGGCGCGCCGGTCGCACCATACTGCCGGCGCGATCGGCATCCTCTGTAAAACGCAGCAGATCGCCCCCACACGGCGCGGGGGGGTGCCACATAAGCGTGGTGACCATGCTTATGTGGGCGGGACAGTGAGACAGACGGGGCTTTGCTGCGTTGTACAGCTTCCGGCGCCTAACCCGGCGGCCTAACCCGGCGGTCTCACCGGGCGGCCGATCGGCGGAGGGAGCCGGCGGCTTCCGGCGCACATCGAGGTCTCGTACGGCCCATGCCGCGAGTCCGTATAGATCAGCCACCGTTCGCCGGCCTGTGCCTCGATCCCGTCCTCGGCGATCGACCGCTGCGCGGTGACGGCCGTCGTCACGCGCACCAGGTTGGGGCCGCGGCCCTTGATGTAGCGCAGGACGCGCATCCGTGCCGGCGAGACGAGCACGTCGCGGCCGCCTACCCTGACGGTCGGTCCGGCCAGAAATCGGCCGGTGAACACGAGGCGGGCTGCCGCGAGTTGCTGTCCTCGCGTCAGGCCTGCACAACTCGCCGCCGATCCTGTCACGGTCAGGTCCGCTCGGACTGTGGAGGCAATTCGGGGGGCGACCGGGGCGCCGGCGCTGGGAGTCATCCCGCCACGACCGCAACCTGCGATCGCGCAGACCGCGCAGATCGCGTAGATCGCGTATCCAGACAGCCGGAGCTCACGTGCCCGCACGCCAGCCATACGCGCGACGGCCGGTGACGTCACAACCGCCCTGGTTCAGTGATCCTCTCGCGGCTCGTGCACGACGATCACCGGGCAGTTGGCGTGCTTGAGCAGGCTCTTGGTCGTGCTTCCTTCCAATCTCGCCCGCAACCCGCTGAGTCCGCGCGACCCGACGACGATCGCGGCGGCGTGATGCTCCCGCGCCAGGTTCAGGATCGTCTCAGGGACGTGCCGCTCGTCGGGGACGGCGAGCGGTTCCGCGTCGAGTCCGAGCGATCGTGCGAGCTCGGCACCCTCGCCGGCAACGCGCGTGGCGTGCGAGCGCAACTCGCGGTCGACCGACATCGCCACCGCCGGTTCGAGCGCGGGCGTCGCGATCATGCCGTCGGGGCGCACATCCGCCATCGCGTAGGCGAGACCCGATTCCCAGACGGTGACCACCAGCGCCTTGCGCGCCCCGACCAACCGGGCCGCATCGCGCACCGCCTGCTGCGCGGCGTCGGAGCCGTCGAAGGCGATCAGTATCGGACCGTCGGTGCCGTCCACGCGACTGAGAATACCCCCGGCCTCGAGCCCGCCTGGGTTAAGGCGGCGGGGCGGCAACCGCGCGCCTGTATTTTGGGATCGACGCGCACGACTCCAAACGGGGAGGCAACATGCCAATCGTCAACGAGAGCGACCTTCCGACCGGAAACCTGCGAGGCGCCGACTACGGCGCGAGCGTCTCGCTGATCCTCGACCACAGCGAGCCAGGAACGGGGCCGCGGCTGCACCGCCACCCCTACGAGGAGCTGTGGGTCGTCAACGAAGGAAGCGCGACGTTCTACCTCGGTGACGCCAGCCATCGGGTCGGACCGGGCGACATCGTGATCGCGCCGGCCGACGTCCCGCACAAGTTCGTCAACGACGGATCGGACCGGCTCGACCTGGTGTGCATCCACGCCAGCCCGACGTTCACGACGGAGTGGCTCGAGTAGCCCGCGCGTGTCTTCACACAACCTTTAGACCCCAGGCCGAGGCTGCACGTTTTCTTCACGCCGGCGCGACCACAATCAGTGGTGCATAAGCCGGAAAGGAGAAAACAATGCCGACAATTGCAGTTCGGCCCAACCTTGGTGATTACGACAATTCGGACAAGCAGACGACCGGGCCCAGGCGTTCGCTGGCGCTCCGGATGAAGGTGGCAGTGAGGCGGGATGCGCTGCTGCGCGACCTCGCCGCGGGCGCCCTGGCCGGGCGGTCGCCGGAACTGGCGTTGCGCGCATCGAAGCTGGTCACTGACCGCCACCGCCAGCAGCTGGCCAATACCCTGCGCCGGACGATCCGGGAGGCATACCAGCCGGCGACGACACGCGCGAACATCTCGATCATCGATCGTCGCGCCGTGATCGACGCCGAAGTCGCGATCGATGCGCTGATCGC
Organism: uncultured Solirubrobacterales bacterium; assembly: GCA_963770615.1. Taxonomy (GTDB): domain Bacteria; phylum Actinomycetota; class Thermoleophilia; order Solirubrobacterales; family Solirubrobacteraceae; genus Palsa-465. The sequence continues at coordinate 578,697 of CAVYQJ010000005.1, forward strand.
GCGCCTCACGAGCGAGCGGCCGGTAGCCGCTCGCGGTATGGCGATCGTCGAGCTGATGATCTCGAACGCGGTCGAGAGCCCGCTGTACGGCGACGCCAAGCCCGGCACATTGCGCCGGCAGGTGGCGGCGGCGACGAGCGCGCTCGAGCTCGAGCCCGAGGCCGGCGAACTTCCCCTGGCCGCCTGACGCGGCGACCCAACCCTCCCCTCACCCACACCCTCGGCGCCGGGCCGCGCGCATATGCGCTCGGTCCGGCGCCGCGTCATTTGACGGCGATTCGCCTGTGGCATGATCGGCGCGAACGACTCATGGCCGCCCCGACTACCGCAGACGTCCGCGTGCTCGACACGCCCGATCACTCTCGCTATGAGGTTCGGGTCGGCGGCGAGCTCGCCGGATTCGCCGAGTATCGTCGCCGGCCGCCGCTGATCGCGTTCACGCATACGCTGATCGATCCGCGCTTCGAGGGTCAGGGACTAGCCCACCGGCTGATCGAGGCCGCACTGTCGGAGTCACGCTCCGCGGGGCTCTCGGTGCTCCCGTTCTGCCCGTTCGTACGCAGTTTCATCGCGGGCCACGACGAATACCTCGACCTGGTGCCGAGCGATCTTCGGGGCGCATTCGACCTCCCGGGCGAGGTGTAGATGGCGGTCGACTACAAGGACTATTACGACGTTCTCGGCGTTTCCCGAGACGCGAGCCAGGACGAGATTCGCCGGGCGTATCGCAAGCTGGCGCGCGAGTACCACCCCGACCTCAACGCAGATCCCGACGCGGAGGAGCGGTTCAAGGAGCTGGGCGAGGCGAACGAGGTGCTATCCGATCCGGACAAGCGCGGCCGTTACGACCGCCTTGGGGCGCAGTGGCGCGCGCAGGAGCCTGCACCCGGAGCCGGTGACTTCGAGGATTTCTTCGCCGGGCAGGGGTTCGATCGCGATATGGGCCCCGACTTCGGCGACGGGGTGTTCTCGGAATTCTTCGAGCGGCTGTTCGGCGACGGTGCCGTCCCGCGGGCCTCGGGCCCGCTGCGCGGGCGCGACATAGAGGCGGTGCTCGAGCTGTCGCTCGAGGACGCGGTTGCCGGTGCCAAGCGGCGGCTGTCGCTCGGGGACGGCCACAGCGTGACTGTCAACATCCCGGCGGGCGTCAGGGAAGGCCAGCGCATCCGTGTGGCCGGCCGGGGGGCCCCGGGACGCGACGGCGGACCGGCGGGCGACCTGTATCTGCTCGTGTATCTCAAGTCGCACCCGCGGTTTCGACGCGAGGGCGACGACCTGCAGGTCGATGTCCGCGTCGCGCCCTGGGAGGCGGCGCTCGGGGCCACGGTCCCGGTGTCAACTCTCACCGGTACCGCCCAGGTTCGGGTGCCGGCCGGATCGTCGGGCGGCCGACGCCTGCGCCTGCGCGGGCGGGGATTGCCGACAGGCGCAGGAGAGCGCGGCGACCTCTACGCCACCGTCCAAATCGTGGTCCCCAAGAACCTTTCGGACAAGGAGCGCGAGTTGTTCGAGCAGCTCGCGGCGGCTTCGGAGTTCGACCCCCGTGAGGGTGGCCGGTGAGCCCCCGCGCTACGCCGCACGGGCGGCCTGTCGGCGATGATGCCCCCGAGCCGCCGATCGAGCTCGTAACCGTCGCCCGCCGAGCCGGGCTCAGGGTGTCGGTCGTTCGCCGCTACCTGGCTCTGGGCCTGTTCGAGCCGTCGGCGGGGACGAGCAGCGCGCCCTTGTTTGCCCCCGGCTCGGCCGCCCGCGCCGCGAAGGCGGACCGATTGCGACGCGACCTCGGTCTGAACTCAGAGGGCGCCGTTCTCGCCTGCGAGTTGCTCGACCGCATCCGCGAACTCGAGCTCCGCGCGTTGCGCGGTCGCCCTCGCTGACTAGCGGCGAGGTCTCACCGCCCATCGCCGACGCTCCATCATGCGTGGCGGCTTAAGCAGTCACGAGCGTCGGCGCCGGGCGGCCGCTGAGCACGGCGTCGATGTTGTCGAGCGCGAGCATGCCGATCGCGGTCTGCGTCTCGATCGTGGCGGCGGCCACGTGCGGCATCAAGAAGGCGTTCTCGAGCGCGAAGTACCTCGGATCGATGTCGGGCTCGTGCTCGAACACGTCGAGACCGACGGCCGCCACGGTTCCAGCGGCGAGCGCTGCGAGCAGGTCGTCATCGCGGATGAGATCGCCCCGGGCGGTGTTGACGACGATCGCCCCGGGTGGGAGCAGCGCGAGCGTGTCCGCGTTGAGGAAGTGGCGGGTGGCGGGCGTCGCCGGGGCGTGGAGGCTGAGGAACTCGCTCACCCGGAGCAGGTCGAGGGGATCCTCGTGGAAGATCGCGCCCTGCGCGACGTCGTGGGGGAGTGGGGTGGGGCTCGTGTAGTGGATCAGCATTCCGAGAGCGCGCGCGCGATGGGCGGTCGCCTGCCCGATCCGTCCCATTCCGAAGATCCCCAGGACCTTCCCGGTCAATTGTCGGCCGATCAGGCCGACGGATGGCGTGTGGGCCCACTGACCAGCGCGCAGGAACTGCTGCGCCTCATAGGCGCGCCGCGAGGCGCCCAACAGCAGGAGCACGGCCGCGTCGGCGACCGCGTCGGTAAGGACGCCGGGCGTGTTCGAGACGGCGACGTGGTGGCGCGCGGCGGACCGAACGTCGATGTGGTCGTAGCCTACGGTTCGGGTCGCGACGATCTTCACCGACCCCGGGATGTGGTCGAAGAAGTCGGCGTCGAGCCGGTCCGCGCCAGTGACCAGCAGTGCGGAGGCTCCGTCCGCCAGCCCGAGCAGCCCGTGTGGTGTAAGTGACTCCGGAGTGGCGGCCGTCCGGGCGCTGAAATCCCGGTTCACGCGCTGATCGACCTCGGGCGGCAGCGGAGGCCGAGTCACGACGACGATCGGCCTTGCCGTGGCGGTGCTCACCCCGTGTCGTATTCGGAGGCGAACAGGTAACTCACGGCGAGGCTCCGGTACGGTCGCCAGCGCTCCGCGAGCTCAGCCATCTCCTCCTCGGTTGGAGGGTGGTCGAGCCCGTAGGCCCGTTTGACCGCGCGGCGGAGCGCGAGGTCACCGGGGAGAAACACGTCTGGCCGATCGAGCGCGACGAGCAGGAAACCGTGCGCGGTCCAGGGCCCGACTCCGGGCACCTCGGTCAGCGCCGCCTCCACCTCGTCGTCGCTCATGCGGGCGAGCGCGTCGTCGCTCAGGCGTCCGTCGACGAATCGCTCCGCGATCGCCCGCAGCGTCGCTCCCTTACGCCACGAGAGCCCGGCGTCGCGGATCACTTGGGGATCTGACGCCAGCAGCTCCGCCGGTGACGGCAGATGCCCGCCGAACCGCTCCTGGAGACGGGACACGATCGTGCGCGTCGCCGCGACCGACAGTTGCTGGCCCGCGACCTGGAAGATGAGCGTTCCGAACGCATCGAGCGGGGGGAGCTCATCCATCCACGCGCGCGGTCGGAAGTCCGGACGAGCATCGATGAGCCCTGCCATCACCGGGTCCGCGGCGCGCAGGAACTCGGTTGCGTGGGCGTCAGCGAGGCGGGCGCGTCCGCGGCGCCTTCCGGCGGACGAGCCGGCTCGGGCGGTGTCTCTCTGGGTCGTCGCCATGATTTCTCTCCCGGTTAGAGCTAGCGCTCATCTGAACGTAGCGTGAGGGGAAGAACCTGTCAAGCAGGCGCTTGAAATGATTGACAGAGCGTCAGCTTGGGCCCGTGCCGCGAAACGCGCCCGCGACGACGGGAACCAGAAGCCGTTCGAGCTGTTTCACGGACTTGTTCCTGAGCTCGGATCCGATCGGCGCGAGGACGAGCCAGTTCAACATCCCGGCGACGCAGCGCGTGCGCAGGATCAACTGTTGGTCCTTGACGCCTGGGAGGTTCGCTTTCAACACCCGGACGACATCGGCGCGAATCTGATCGAAGCGGGGGGCGAGCCGTTCCCATTCCTCAGGGGGGTCGATGCCGGCGCGGGCCACGATGCGCATCACCGCGAGATCGCGACCGCCCCCGGCCAGCGCGCGCATCATCGGTGCAGCGAACGCATCCGCCAGTTCCTCGAGCGTCGACGCGGGGCCCAGCGTGTTCATCGCCGCTCGCTGCGCGTCCAGATACTCCTCCAGAGCATGCTCGATCGCCGCATCGCACAGCGAATCCAGCGAGCCGAAGTGGTAGCTCACCGCCGCAACGTTGGCCTCGGCGGCATCCGTGAGCTCTCGGAGCGTGACCCCGTCCTTGCCGCGTTCGGCGAGCTGGTCCAGCGCAACCTGCATGAGGCGGGTCCGCGTCCGCAGACCGGCCTCGCGACGCTGGTCCACCTTCGCCGATGCCATGGCATTTATCCAATCAGACGCTTGAGGAACGTGCAAGCCGGAGCGGACTTGTTGCCATCCGGTGAGCGCCGGTCCGACCTGCCACGATCAAGGCATGAGCCTCGAGAACGCGAACGCCCGCTGGATCGGGCTCGACGGCGCTGCCAACGCCCGCGTCGTCGTCCCCGGCGTGCTGCTCCGCTCGGACAACCTCCAGTCGCTGACCCCTCGCGATGTCGGCGTTCTCGTCGAGCGCGAGGCGCTCGAGGTGGTGCTCGACTTGCGCACCGACGTCGAGGTGGAGCTGGAGGGTCCGGGGCCGATCACGCGCGAGCCGCGCGTGCGCATCGAGCACCGTTCGCTGTATCCGCGCTCGGGAGGCAACACGGATCTCGACGCTGGGACGGTCAACCTATGGCCGCCGACCGGCCCCAGCCGGTGGCCGGATGAACCGCGTGTCGTCCAGGCCTACCTGAGCTACATGGCCGTCCGTCCGGACTCGATCGTCGGCTCGATCCGCACGATCGCGGACGCGGCGGGAGCGGTGCTCGTGCACTGCGCGGCCGGGAAGGACCGCACCGGCGTCGTGGTGGCGCTCGCCCTGGACGCCGCCGGGGTCGACCGCGGCCTGATCGCCGGCGACTACCTCGCCACGAACGAACGCATCGAGGCGATCATGGCACGCCTCGTGAGTTCGCCCACCTACCGCGCCGAGCTGGAAGGACACGACCCGCAAGCACACGCGCCGATCCCGGGCACGATCGAGCGGATGTTCGAACTGATCGACGAAAGCTTCGACGGGTCCGCCGCCTGGCTGTCTGCCAACGGGCTGACCGAAGCCGAGCTCGACCGGCTTCGCCGCAGGATCGTCGCAGCGAACGGCACGGCATCGGGCGACTGACACGAAATCTGCGCCCTTTCACTGGTCGAGCAGAGTCCGCGCGACGTCGTAAGCGGTCAACCAACGGACCGGCCAAATGTGTCCGTTTAGTCAATAGGCACCGCGGATTGACGGTGGTGCAATAGCACAGCGCCACGTCGGGGACGCATGCCCCGACATTTACATCAGGGGAGGTTTCATATGAGGCTTCACATCGCGCTTGTGCGCTTGTCATTTGCTTCTGCGTGCGTGGGGCTAGCAGGGTTGGCGCTGGCCGCCGGCCCGGCGAGTTCGAACGTCGGAACTCACGCGCGACACGCGCTCGCCATACGCGTAGTGCTCGGGCCAGGTTCAAGCCCGCGTGTGGTTCATGGCACCACCGCGTCGGGCGGCGAGCAGCAGTTAACGCTCGTCCTCCCCCGGGGCTCTGCGAGCACGGGCGCCGCGCAGCTGCGTCCATGAGCTAACGGGGTCGAGGAACACCGGAGCAAAGACCGCGATCGCGATCAGGGCGAGACCGGCACCGCCCAGGACGAGCAGTCCGAAGACCGCCGGCCGAGGCTTGTCCGGAGGACCGGGGGGGATGGCTACACGATACGCGGGCGAGGAGTCGATCCCCGATATTCCCGAGCACCTCTTGCCTCGGGTGGCAAAGGGAGAAAGGTCCCGACCGGTGCGCATCCGGTCGGTCCTCGCCGATCGGCGTTTCAACGAGTTGTGGCAACCCCTCCAACCTTGACTCAGTCCGCGGTGCGCGTGCGGTAGAGCCGGGTGGCGAGCGGCGCGAACACTGCCAGGAGCGCCACCGACCAGATGAGCGACGCCAGCACGGCGTGCTGGAGGGGCCAGGCGTGTATCGCCGCGGCTGGGTTCGGGTTGCCGAACAGGTTCCGGCCGGCGGCTGTGACGGCGCTGACCGGGTTCCAGTCGGCGATCGTGCGTACCACTGCCGGCATGTGCTGGGTAGGGACCAGCGCGTCGGACACGATCGCGAGCGGGAACAGGATCACCAGCCCCAGCCCTTGCGAGGACTCGGCGTCGCGGCTGAACAGGCCGATGCAGGCGCAGGCCCACGACAGCGCGTAGCTGAACAAGAGGAAGATCGCGAACGCGGCGATCACGTCGCCGGCGCCCGCATGTGGCCGCCAGCCGATCACGACTCCGGTCGCGACGACGATCAGCGCGCACAGGGTCGCCGTCAGCAAATCGGTCAACGAGCGGCCGACGAGCACCGCCGGCTTCCACATCGGCAACGTACGGAAGCGGTCGATGACGCCGGTGCCGAGGTCATCGCTGAGCCCGACCGCGGTACCGATCGCCGACGTCACGAGGTTCATGGCCAGCAGCCCGGCGATCGCGAACTCGGTGTAGCTGCCGTGGTCAGGGAGCACCAACCCAGCGCCCAGCACGTAGATGAACAGCAACGTGAACAGCACGGGCTGGACGGTCACGTCGGACAGCCGCAGCGGCTCGCGGGCGATGTGGGTCAGGTTCCGCGCGGTCATCACGACGACGTCGCGGACCGCGGCGCGCAGGCCGGTCATCGTTCGCCTCCGGTCAGCGCCAGAAACACATCGTCGAGCGACGGCGGCCGGACCTGTACGTCCTCGACGGTGATCGCCGCGTCATCGAGCGCGCGCACCACGGTCGTCGCCAGGCCGCGGTGACCGTTGACCGGCGTCGCCAGGCGACGCTCGTCGGCGCTGGTGGCCACCGGTCCCGCGGCGAACCGCGCCAGCGCCCGTGCCGCCTCGGGGTGCGGCTCGGTAAGCGTGACCTCGAGCCGCGCACCGCCGACCTGCCGCTTGAGCTCGGCCGGCGTACCCTCGGCGATCGCGCGGCCGTGGTCGACGACCACGACCCGGTCCGCGAGTTCGTCGGCCTCATCGAGGTATTGGGTCGTCAGCAGCAACGTCGTGCCGTCGGCGACCAGCGAGCGGATGACCTCCCACATCCGCAGCCGGCTGCTCGGGTCCAGGCCCGTCGTCGGCTCGTCGAGGAACAGCACCGGCGGGCGGGTGACGAGCGCCGCCGCCAGATCCAGTCGGCGCCGCATCCCGCCCGAGTAGCCCTTGACGATCCTGTCCCCGGCGTCGGACAGTCCGAACTCCGCCAGCAGCTCTGTGGCGCGGGCCCGCGCGCCGGCGCGCGGGAGGCTGCTGAGTCGGGCGATCATCACCAGGTTCTGGCGCCCGGTCAGCACCTCGTCCACGGTTGCATCCTGGGCCGCGACGCCGATCACTCGCTGCACCGCGGTCGGCTCTCGGACGACGTCGTGCCCGGCGACCCGAGCCTCACCGGCGTCGGGTCTCGACAGGGTGGTGAGGATGCGAACCGCCGTCGTCTTGCCGGCGCCGTTGGGCCCGAGCACGCTCAGCACGGTTCCCGCCTTCGCCTCCAGGTCGAGCCCGTCGAGCGCGACGGTACCGCCGAAGCGCTTGTGGAGCCCGTGCGCCTCGATCATCGCTTCGCTCGACACGTGGCGCCGCCTTTCTTCATCTCGGTTCCCCTTACCGGTCGTCAAGTAATCGCTTGTCGGCCGGTAAGTTAGCACTAATTAGCCGGTCGTCAAGTAAACTCCTGGGAACGATGCCTCGTCCACCGCGAAGCCAGGGCGCGGAGACCCGCGAGCGGATCCTCGACGTCGCCCAGGACCTGTTCACCCAGCACGGCTACGACAAGACCTCCTTGCGCGACATCGCCGACCGCCTGGGGATCACCAAAGCGGCGCTCTACTACTACTTCGAGCGCAAAGAAGACATCCTGCTGGAGCTGCATCTCCGGCTTCACGCGATGGGCACGACCCTGCTTGACGAGCTCGAAGCCGCGCCGGACGGACCCGCGCGGGTTGCGCTCTGGCCGCGACTGGCCGACGGGATGATCGACTTCATGGTCGAGAACCGCGAGCTGGTGCTGCTGCACAGCCGCAACCGCAGCGCCTTCGAGGCCCTTTCCAGGAGTGAGCGCAACCGGCAGGAGAACGAGGACCTCGAGGCGCGGTTCGCGAGGATCCTCGCTTCACCGGCGATCCCCCTGCGGGAACGCGTGCGGATGGCCGCGATCGTCGGCGTGATCACCGAGGTGTTCGTCGAAAGCGGCGCCGCCTTTGGCGACGCCCCGCCCGACCAGCTCGCCGCGCTCGTTCGGGACGCGATCGCCGATCTCGTACCCGGCGAGGTCGGCGCCCCCGTCTAACCGAGCGCGGCCGCCTCGTTCACACCTGCGTCTGAGGCTAGTGCGGGACGGCCTTTCAGCAGTCGGGGCCGCAGGCGCAGATACGCGAGCAGGCCGCCCAGACCCGGGACCCAGAACGCGATCGCGTGGTAGACGATCACCGCGGCCGCGGCGTGCACGGGCGAGACGCCGTAGAGCACGAGCGCGCCGGTCAGGCCGGCGTCGAGCACCCCGATACCGCCGGGGATCGGCAGTGAGTTGGCGAGATAGCCGATCGAGTAACCGAGAGTCAGCGCCGCGACGCTCGGCGTCGACCCGAGCGACCTGAGAATCAGCCACAGCACGGCGATGTCGAACGCGAGGTAGCCCACGGCGCCAATGACGCGCCAGCTGGGACGCCTCGTGAACGTCGTCTGCTCGGCCTCGCTCACCCCTGTCGCGATCGCGGCGAGCCACCGAGGCGTACGTGCGCGTGAGCGCAACATCGCCGGCAACGCGGCGACCAGGAGCAACCCAACGCCGGCCAGGACCGTCGGCAGCACGACCGTCAGGCGGTCGTCGGACCCCGAAGCCCCGGCCATGAGTGCGAGTCCCGCGCCGACCAACGCCGCGCTCGATACGGCTGTGCTGAGGAAGAACAGGCCGGCGGATCGGCGCACGATCCACCGACCGGGAGCACCGGTCAGGGCGGCCAGCCAGCCGCCGATCACCAGGCCGCCGGCGCCGCCGCCGGGAAGTAGCGCTCCCGAGCCCTGCGCCGTCCAGGCCAGGATCCGTGCGTCGCGCGCGTCGAGACCGTCGAAGAACAGCCGGAACACGACCACGAAGCTGACGGCGGAGGCCAGTTCGAGCGCGACCGCCGCCAGGATCCAGCCGGGACCGATGTCGCCGATCTCTCGCAGGACGCCCCGCAGGCTCGGCACCGCGGCGAGCAGCGTAACGCCGAGCGCCACGAGCAGCCCCATCGTGGCCAGACGCCTGCCCACTCGCGGCAGCCCGAGGCGTCGGCGGGGGAACCGACTGTCGTCCCGGTCCTTTGACTCGGGCGCGGGGGCCAGAGGCCGTGCGGGGGAGGTGCCGAGAGGCCGTGCGGGGCCGGTGGCGGGAGGCCGTGCTGGGCCCGTGGCGGGAGGCCGTGCTGGGCCGGTGGGGAGAGTCCGTGCTGGGCCGGTGGGGAGAGTCCGGGCCGTGGGGGAGAGCGCCGACATCGCGTCACACCGCGGCGCTGGCGCCCTGCGTTCCGAAGGCTAGGTGGTTGATGTCGACCATCACGCGACCGCCCATCTGGTTGGACCTCCGACTATTGCTCGGTCAACTTATAGCGCAATCGGAGAGTGCTGTCCAGTTATGAAGGATTGCAGGCGCTTCGGTGATCGTCGCTCGCCCTTGCGGACATGCACCTCCGCACCTAGACTGGGTTACATGGCGACGACCAGTACCGCACCGAAGCGCAAGGACGCCCGACGCAACCGGGAGGCGATCCTGTCTGCCGCGCGGGAGCTGTTCGCGGACTCCGCCGATGTGCCGATGTATGAGGTCGCGCGCCGCGCGGGGGTCGGGCAGGCGACGCTGTACCGCAACTTCCCGGACCGTCGAGACCTGGCCGCGGCGATCCTGCTCGAGGAGATGGAGCACACCGAGCAGCTGGCCTCCGAGCACGCCGGCGACCCCGACGCATTCTTCGTGCTGATCCGCAGCGTCGTCGAGACGATCGCGCGCTTTCATCCAGTGGGCGAGCTGGCGCGCGAGGATGCGTGCATCGGGTCGGCGCTCGACACGCGCAGACGGCGGCTCCGCGAACTCTTGAAAGAGCCGCTCCGTGCGGCCAAGGCTGCCGGGACGGTGCGCTGCGACCTGACGATCGACGACGTCTTCCTCGTGGTCCTGATGGTGCGGGGCGCGATCGACTCCGGCGAGGGCCCGTCCGGCCGTTCCGCTGCCGCCGGCCGCGCGCTCGCGCTCTTGCTCGACGGCATCACGCCGTCACGGCCCACCTGACGCGCCGGTCTTCGGACGTCGCCGGGCCCCGACCCACGGTCGCGGACGGCGCGGACGGCGGAGGGGCGCGTCCGCGAGCGTTACTGGACAACATTGTCCGAGGTGTACTATCCGGATAAGACTGTCCAGTATCACCTTTCGATAGGAGGAAACCATGACGCACATGCGCTACTGGGCAATGACCTTCGCCGTCGCGATCGGCGGCGCTTTCCTGGCCATTGAGCGGTTTGCCTTTGCTCCCTCGAACGCCGTATGGATCGGGTTCGGCGTCGCCGTCGCGGCGGTCGCCTTGTCGCTCGCCGCGGCGCTGGTCGCGCTCCTGCGCGACAACCAGACGTTCTCCGGCGTGAGCGCGATGAGCGCTCTCGTCGCCGCCTGGACCGTCATCGCGACCCGGGCGTTCACCGCGCCGACCGCGCTGTGGCTCGTTTTCGCCGGCGGCATAACGTTGCTGGCGCTATCGCTCCGCGCGCTGGCGTTGCATGAGACGACGGTCGAGCAGGTCGTGCACCAGCTCGACGTCAACGGGTCCGGTGAGACCTTTGCGGGGATTCGCCGTCGCGGCATCGAGATCAGCGGCACCATGCGCTCCTGGCTGCATTGGCTAGGTCACACCGGCATCGGCCTCGCCGGTGCGTTCGTCGTGGCCAGCACGTTCATCTGGCCGCAAGCCACCCCGGAGCTGTCGCCCCGCTGGCTCGCGTTCGGCGTAGCCGCGGTCGCCGGCGCCATCGGACTCGGCCTGCTCCTGGACGGCCTGGTGGACGTCCAGCGCACGAACATGACGGTCGCGCGGACGATCGAGGTCCTGCTCACGACCGCCACCGTGGCGGTGGCGGGTGCCCTGATCGTCCTGACAGCAGCCCACGGCATCGGCAATCTGCGCTGGTGGACGTTCGGGCTCGGCGCCGGCCTCGTCGGCGCGTCGCTATTGGCTTCGATCGTGCACGAGCTCTCGGCCGAGCGCGTTCGCCACGAGCTCGAGGTCGGACAGACGACGGTTGGCGAGCTGGTCATCGCGGTCGGCTGACGGGACCGCGCAGCGAGAGGGGCGCTTAACGGCGCCCCTCTCAGCTCGCGCCGATTGCATGAACTAGGATCTCGCTGACCCTCGGGGGCTCGAACTTTCGGCGCCGGACGGTCGTGAGATCTATGTCGGTGCAACCCATCAGGCCTGGCTCGATCGTCTCGCGGATCTGGGCGATCTACCGCGATCAGTTTTCGGTGCTGGTCAGCACCGCGGTCGCGATCTACTCCGTCCAGTTCGTGCTGACTTTGGTGCTCTCGACGGCGGCCGCTTTCGCGCTGATAATCGTGTTCTGGGCGCTGAGCATCCTCTACCAGGGCATGGTGGTGAAGCTCGTCAAGGACGTCCAAGACGGCCGCCGGGACCACTCGGTCGGCGAGCTGATACGCAGCGTACAGCCGGTGTTCTGGCCGCTGGCCGGCGTCTCGATCCTGTTCGGACTAGCCACGGCGGTTGGCTTCTTGTTGCTGATCATCCCCGGGTTGATCCTGACAGTCATCTGGTCCGTCGTCGCCCCGGTCACGGTGCTGGAGCGCCCCGGCGTATTCGCCGCCTTCGGACGCAGTCGCGATCTGGTGCGCGGCAACGGCTGGAACGTGTTCGGAGTGATCGTGCTGGTATTTCTCTCGGTCCTCGTGGTCAGCATCGCGGCTGCCCTGCTCGCCGGGTCCCTCGGAACGGTGGGCCGCGCCTTTGTCCAATGGGCACTGGACTCCGCGCTCGCTCCGATCACCGCCCTGAGCGCCTCGGTGCTCTATTTCGCGCTTCTCCCGAACTAGTGCCCGAGGCGACACTAGAGTGACACTACGATTTGTGGCACTGGTTAACTCGTAACCAGCGGGCGGGTAGTTGGGGTCGTAGGCCTAATTGCGGATTGTGCTCGGGCGAGCGGTCCAGCACGATCGCTCGCGTGTCCAGATCGGAGCGCCGCGCGTGCAGGCGATAGTGATGGAGGAATTCGGCCCGCCCGAGGTACTCGTGTTGCGCGACGTCGCGGACCCCGGGTGCGCTCCGGGCGAAGTGCTGATCGAGGTTTCGTTTTCGAGCGTGACCTTCGTCGAGACGCAGGTCCGCCGGGGACGGGCTCCGAACCCCTCGATGCTGCCGCAGTTGCCCACGATTCCCGGCAACGGCGTGGCCGGAATCGTCCAGGCCGTGGGACCAGGGGTCGGCAACGAGGCGGTTGGGACGCGGGTCGTCTCGACGACCGGCGGGACCGGCGGTTACGCCGGCCTGGCGTCGGTCCCGGCCGACGGGCTGATCCCGATTCCCGACGAGGTCGCGCTCGCGGACGCGGCGGCGCTGCTGGCCGATGGCAGGACCGCGGTCGGGTTGGTGGACCGGGTGGCGCTCGAACCCGGAGCGACGGTGCTGGTTGAGGCCGCGGCGGGCGGCGTCGGATCTCTGTTGGTGCAACTCGCCAAGCGCGCCGGGGCGTTCGTCGTCGCCGCGGCCGGCGGTGAGCACAAGCTCGAGGTGGCGCGCTCGGTGGGGGCCGATGTGGCCGTGGACTACGGCCACAGCCGGTGGACGGATCAGGTGGCGGCCGCGGTGAGCGGCGGGAGCGTCGATGTCGTCTTTGACGGCGTCGGCGGCTCGATTGGCCGCGATGCCTTCGAGCTGCTGCGGCCCGGTGGGCGTCTGTGCTCGTTCGGCATGGCGTCCGGGAGCTTCACGGCGGTCAGCGAGCAAGACCTTGCCGATCGCGGTGTCACGCAGGTTCGCGGCGCGCGCCCCAGCCCCGGCGAGTTGCGGCGACTGACGGCCCGAGCACTGGCCGATGCCGCCGCAGGCGCGCTTCGCCCCGTGATCGGACAACAGGTTCCGTTGGCGCGTGCCCGCGACGCCCATCGCGCGATCGAGGATCGCGCCACGATCGGCAAGACGCTGTTGGCGTCCTTGTAGCGACGCGGAGAACCGCGCCCCCGGCCGCGGTGCGGTTGAGAACCATCGTCCTGAACTCGACGCGCTTGCCCGTTGGAGCAACGCCCTCGAACTCAACTTCACGCGTGTTCGCCCAACTCGCCACGCGTCTCGTCGATCACATCGAGGATCCCACGGAGCCACGAACTTTTTGGGCGTTCGCGACGATGTAGAGGTATGGAGTCGCTGCTGTCTGACGCCCGAATCCTCAGTGACTCGGTCTCGGAACCGGCGATGTTCTGCTCAATCTATGAGCGGCATCTGCAGGCGGTGGCGAGTTATGTGGCGAGGCGGACCGGTGCCGAGTTGAGTGAGGATCTGACCGCCGAGGTGTTCGTCCGCGCGTTTCGTCGACGCGCCGTGTTTCGTGACGATCACGGGACCGCGTTGCCTTGGCTGTTGGGGATCGCCAACAACCTCATCGCCGATCACCGACGAGCGGAGCGGCGGCGACTGGAAATGCTGCGGCGCCTTGCGACGACCACGCCCGTGTCGTCCGAGAGGGGCGGCCGGGCGCTGGCACCGGAGCTGGTGGGGGAACTGCTCCGCCTGCCGGCGGCCGATCGGGACACGCTGCTGCTGGTGGTCTGGGGTGAGCTGACCTACGCGGAAGCGGCCACGGCGCTGGGCGTTCCGATCGGCACGATTCGATCTCGGATCGCCCGGGCGAGGCATCGGCTGGGCACGGCGATCGGACAGCCGGCCGACTCGGAGCCACGCATCGTGAACGGAGAGTCTCATGCCTGACCGCGACGACCCCCTCGAGCTGGTCCGCGAGCTACGCGACGTCGGCACGACGCCACCGCGCCCGCAGGTGCTCCACGCGCGCGTGTCGTCGGCCGTGGCGGGCGAGATCGAGCGCGAGCAGGACGCGCGCCGAGGCGGCTCGAACGGCGGCTCACCCGGCCGGTCGACGGGTGTGCGCTCGGGCGGTGAACACCGGCGTCGCGGGTTAGGGCGGCTGGCCGGCGCTCTGGTGCCGGTGGTCGGTGTGCTGGTGGTGGCGCTGGTGGTCGCCGTGTTCGTCGGCCTGCATGGTTCGGGCTCGAGCAGCACGCCATCGAGCCATGGCTCGGTAGGTTCGAGGCACGGCTCGGTTGAACTTGTCTACTTCGCCGAGCCGAGCCCCCAGGTGCCGGTCGTGACCCGCGGCGCGCTCGAGCGGACCGTCGATGTCATGCGGGAGCGGCTGCGGGCTATCGGGATGGGCGGCGCGCACGTGTCCGTGTCTCGCGCGAACGAGATCACGGTGGTCCTGCCCAACGACAAAAACATCGCCCAGGCGGAGCGGGCGGCGGGCACCATCGCCCAGCTGACGTTCTACGACTGGGAGGCGAACGCCCTCACGTCAACCGGGAAGACCGTCGCGAGCCAACTTCAGGCACAGGATCCGACCGCGATCGCGATCAGCCAGGGGTCGGGCTCGGTGTCGCCGGGATCTCCCGGGGCCGGAAGCATGGGTCTCTACGCGGCGGTGCGGCTGGCCTCGAAGCAGCCCCCCGAGACCAGCCCGTTCAACTCTCGGATCGGCTCCCAGTACTGGATGTTCGGGGCTCCCGGGAGCGCGGCCTGCGCGGCGGCCGCCCGCGCCCAGGGCACCACAGAGGCACCCGGCCAGCATTGCCTGCTGTCGGGGCCCGACGACAACCTGAATGATCTGAAGGCGGGCCTCCCGGCCGGCGTCAGCGCGTCAGAGGGACAGATCCTCTCGATCCCGCGCGGCACGGTCTTGCTCCAGGCGATTCCCGCGAGCTTCGCGCATCCCGTCCCGAT
The DNA here is from genome assembly GCA_963770615.1 of uncultured Solirubrobacterales bacterium. Lineage (GTDB taxonomy): Bacteria > Actinomycetota > Thermoleophilia > Solirubrobacterales > Solirubrobacteraceae > Palsa-465. Next base: position 593,771 of record CAVYQJ010000005.1, read on the forward strand.
TGGCGGCCCCAACGCTCAGTTCTTCGTGCTCAAGGACGACATCGCTGTGTGGGGCAGCGAGATCACCGATCCGCAGCAGAGCACTGGTCGAGGCAGCGGCACACCCGACATCGTGTTCGGGTTCACGTCCAACGGCAGGAGTGAGTTCCAGAAGGTCACCGCCCAGATCGCGCGGCGCGGCTCGCTGGTCAGCGGACTCGGTCAGACGCTCAACCAGCACTTCGCGGTGGCGCTGGACGACCAGCTGATCACGGTCCCGTACATCGACTACAAGCAGTACCCGGACGGGATCAACGGCGACAACGGCGGCGACATCAGCGGCAGCTTCACGATCACCTCCGCCCGGACTCTCGCCGGCGAGCTGCGCCTGGGCGCGCTACCGCTCAACCTCAAGCTCGTCTGCGACGGCGCGTCAGCCGCCGCAGCGTGCCATCCCCACTAGCCGCGGTCGCCAGGCGCCTCGATTCGAGTTCCCGCGAGTCCAGCGGGGGCTCGGTGGGGGCGGGACCGGGTTAGGCTGTTGGCGTGTCCGCGACCGCTGCGAACTCTCGCGCCTCGGTTGGGGTCTCGGCGCTCGATCGTCGTGCGATCAATCTCGTGTTCGTGACGGTTGCGCTGGGGATACTGTTGGCGGCGCTCGATCAGACGATCGTGTCAACGGCGCTGCCGACGATCGTCGGGGACCTGGGTGGAGCGGGGCGCCAGTCGTGGGTGGTGACCTCGTATCTGCTGGCCGACACGATCGCCGTGGTCATCGTCGGTCGGTTCGGGGATCTGTTCGGCCGAAAGCTGGTGTTTCAGGTTGGGGTGGTGGTGTTCGTCGCCGGCTCGGCGTTGAGCGGCGCCGCGCAGAGCATGGAGTGGTTGATTGCCGCGCGCGCGATTCAGGGGCTCGGCGCGGGTGCGATCACGGTCACCGCGACGGCGCTGATCGGGGACGTGATCCCGCTGGCCGAACGCGGCCCTTACCAGGGCGCGCTGGGCGCGGTGTTCGGCGTGATGACAGTGGCCGGGCCACTGTTGGGCGGGTTTTTCACCGATCACCTCTCGTGGCGGTGGGCGTTCTACATCAACGTGCCGATCGCGGTCATCGTGGTCGCGATGGCCGCGGTCACGATCCCGGCCGTCCGCTCGACCGCTCGCCCGATCATCGACTGGGCTGGGATCCTGTTCGTGGCGATCGGCGCGGGCGCGCTGACGCTCGCGACGAGCTGGGGTGGCACGACCTACCCGTGGATCTCGGCGCAGATCCTCGGGCTGTTCGTGCTCGGGTTCGCGGGACTGGGCATGTTCGTAGTGGTCGAGCGTCGTGCTGCCGAGCCGATCCTGCCGATGCGCCTGTTCCGGAGCTCGGTGTTCTCCGTGTGCACCGCGTTGGCGTTCATCGTCGGGTTCGCGATGCTCGGCGCGCTGACGTTCCTGCCCACCTTCCTGCAGTACGTCGACGGCGTGTCGGCCACGAGCTCTGGGATCAGGATGCTCCCGTTGGTGCTCGGGCTGCTGGTGACTTCGATCCTCGCCGGCACGATCGTCGGCAAGACCGGGCGTTACAAGATTTTCCCCGTCGCCGGCTGCGCGCTCATGGCCGTGGGCCTGTTCCTGCTCTCGCTCGCCGACGAGCACACCTCGACTCTCCTCTCGAGCTTCTACATGGTGGTGCTCGGAGCCGGGATCGGGCTCTCGATGCAGACGCTGACGCTCATCGTCCAGAACACCTCGAGCTACGAGGACCTCGGTGTCGCGACCTCCGGCGTCACGTTCCTTCGCACGCTCGGGTCGTCGTTCGGTGCGGCCGTGTTCGGGTCGCTGTTCGCGAACTTCCTGGCTGGCCCGCTCGCCGATGCGCTGCGCGCGAGCCCGGGGGTCAACCCGGCCGTCACCCACACCCCGAAGGCGCTGCACGCGCTCCCCGCCGAGAAGATCGCCCCGATCCTGCACGCCTACGCCCAGGCGCTCGACAAGGTCTTCCTGTGGGCGACGCCGGTCGCCGTGATCGGGTTCGGCTTGGCGCTCACGCTCAAGGAAGTCCCGCTCCGCGGCAGCTCCCGCGCCACCGCCCCAGACCTCGGGGACGGGTTCGGCATGGCAACCGATCAGAACGCCGACGAGCGTCTGCAGCGCGCGATCGCGGCGATCATTCGCACGCGCGCACGGAACCAGCTTCCGCAGCTTCTCGACGCGTCCGGCACAACGCTGGGCACGGCCGGGAGGTGGGGAGTGCTTCAGGTCGCGCGCTATCAGGCGGTCATCGGACATGCTGAGATCGATCGGATCGCCGATTACCACCGCCTACCCGCCGCCGTGCTCGAGCCTACGTTCGAGCAGCTCGCCGCCGACGGCATGATCACCCGCGCCAACGGCACGCTTACCCTCACCGCCGCCGGACAGGGCGAAGCCGAGGGACTGGCCGCCACGCTCCGCGCGTGGCTGACCGAACAGCTGGCGGACTGGGGCCAGGACCCCGACGAGCAACAACTGACCGAAGCGCTGCGACGGATCGCCCGCCGTATCCTCGCCGACGAAAGCGACCGGCCGAGCACCGACGCCCGACCGCGGGTCGCCACAGCCAGCGCGAGCTGACCACCGCTCCGCGGTGGCCGACTTCGACGTCCTGCGAGACAGGTCTCGCGGAATGGTCCAACACGGAGGTCCGGTCCGGACGGGTGCTCGTCCGCGACCTGGTCATCTTGGAGCTGGTCCGGTTGGCGCCCAATGAGGAGCGCGCGCGAGCTCTCGACGCGTCTCGCTGCATTCGACGCACTCTCGATGCCTCAATCGCTATGGAGCAGAGCGCGGGAGGTCCAACTCTCGATGGCCGCCGGCGGTGACACGACCGCGACTACGAGCGCATCGCAGCAGTTACGACTCAAGAGCAGGCGTGGTTCGTCCCTGAGGACGCACTCGCCTGAGATCCCGGAGCGGACTGCCGTGTCGGGGGTTGACGCCGTGCCTCGTCAACCCCCGATGCGTTAGACGCCTCGCGTGGTGGCTCCGTCCGAAGCGCTCTTGACGGCGCGTTCGGCGCGGCGCTCCGCTGCTTCTCGCTTGAGCTCGGCCTGTTGGGTGGAGAGCCACGCGACTTGCGCCGCGTGTCGCTCCGCGCTACTCGGGCGGTAGCTCGTAGGTTGTGTGGACACGGTCACTTTGTGCTTGGCTGCCATCACTGTCTCCCTTCGCTACATCATCCCGCCCATGTCGGGCATACCACCGCCACCGCCACCGCCGTTCGTGTCCGCGATCTCGGCGACGATCGCCTCGGTGGTGAGGATGTTCTTGGCGATCGACGCGGCGTTCTGGAGCGCGGAGCGCGTGACCATCGCCGGGTCGATGATGCCCTCCTTGACCAGGTCGACGATCTCGCCAGTGGCTGCGTTGAGGCCGTAGCCCTTCTTCCCGCGGCGGACGTCGCTCACGACGACCGAGCCCTCGAGGCCACCGTTGTGCGCGATCTGGCGAAGCGGCTCTTCGAGCGCGCGCAGCACGATCTTCGCGCCCGTCTTCTCGTCCTCATCCTCGATCAGGTCGAGGTTGATGGCCTTCTGCGCGGTCAGCAGCGCGACGCCGCCACCGGGGACGACGCCCTCCTCGAGCGCGGCCCGAGTGGCCTGCAGCGCATCCTCGACGCGATGCTTCTTCTCCTTCATCTCGGTCTCGGTGGCAGCGCCAACCTTGACCACCGCGACGCCACCGGACAGCTTCGCGAGACGCTCCTGGAGCTTCTCCTTGTCGAAGTCCGAATCGGTGTTCTCGATCTCGATCTTGATCTGATTGATCCGACCCTTGATCGCATCGCTCTCGCCGGCACCATCGACGATCGTCGTGGTGTCCTTCGCGATGACCACGCGACGAGCGCGACCGAGCTGCGAGATCTGCGTGTTCTCGAGCTTCAGACCCATCTCCTCGGTGATCACCTCGCCACCGGTCAGGACCGCGATGTCCTCGAGCATCCGCTTACGGCGATCGCCGAAGCCCGGAGCCTTGACCGCGACGCCGGTGAACGTGCCCCGCAGCTTGTTCACCACGAGCGTCGCGAGCGACTCGCCCTCAACATCTTCTGAGATGATCAGAAACGGCCTGCCCGACTGGATCGTCTGCTCGAGCACGGGCAGCAGATCGCGGACCGAACCGATCTTCTGGTTGGCGATCAGGATGTACGGGTCCTCGAGGACCGCCTCCATCCGCTCCTGGTCGGTGACCATGTACGGCGAGATGTAGCCCTTGTCGAACTGCATGCCCTCGGTGAACTCGAGGTCCATGCCAAACGTCTGGCCCTCCTCGACGTTGACCACGCCGTCCTTGCCGACCTTCTCGATCGCATCGGCGATCACATCGCCGATCTCATCATCGCCGGCCGAGATCGTCGCGACACGCGCGATCTGATCCTTGCCGGAGATCTCCGTCGACTGCTTCGCGATGCTCTTGACGACGTCCTCGACGGCCTTCTCGATCCCGCGCTTGAGACCAAGCGGGTTCGCGCCGGCCGCGACGTTCTTCATGCCGGCGTGGACCATCGACTGCGCCAGAACCGTCGCCGTCGTCGTGCCGTCGCCGGCCACGTCGTTGGTGGCCGTAGCCACCTCGCGCACAAGCTGTGCGCCCTGATTCTGGAACACGTCCTCGACCTCGATCTCACGCGCGATCGTCACACCGTCATTGGTGATCGTCGGCGCGCCATACTTCTTATCGAGGACCACGTAGCGGCCCTTGGGGCCGAGCGTGACCTTGACGGCATTCGCGACTGCGTCGACTCCGCCCTCGAGCGCCTTGCGGGCGTCCTCGGCGTACTTGAGTTCCTTGTGGGGCATATGTCCCTGATTTCCTTAGGACTGGACCTTGGCGAGTACATCGGACTCGCGCAGGACCAGCAGTTCCTCACCGTCGACCTTGATCTCGGTGCCGCCGTACTTGCTGTAGAGGACCTCGTCGCCTTCGGCGACGTCCGGCGGGATGCGCTTGCCGGTGTCCTCGCTGATCTTGCCGTCGCCGACCGCGAGAACCTTGCCCTTCTGGGGCTTCTCCTTCGCGGTGTCAGGCAGAACGATCCCGCTCACAGTCGTTTCTTCCTCCTCGATCGCGCGCACAATCACGCGATCGCCGAGCGGCTTAAGTTTCATAAGGTGGGGCCTCCAGTGGGGGCTCGATTGAGGAGGTTTTGGCACTCCCGGCCCGAGAGTGCCAACCACGACCGACTATAGCGCGAACGCGGGAACCTTCCACAAAACACTCTCGGTCTCACCGCCGCCAGCAGCCCGCTGCGGCGCAGCTACGGCGAGCTCGGCGCCAGGAGCCTATAGTCGAGAACGATCAGGAGGGAGTGCGAGGAATGAGCGCCGTTACAACCACACCGCTACAGAGCAAGTTCGGCCCGATCGTCGCTGACGCCGCCGGAACGATCACCGTCCAGGAGGCAAGCGACGTCCTCGACTGCTCGCGCTTTCGTGTCCGCGAGCTGTTGAACGCGAGCGCAGGGCGTGTGCTGGTACCCGACGTGCTGGCGCTCAAATCCTCGGTGCCGCCCAAGGACGACGCGAAGTAGCTGCCCCCGCCCGTCGCACGACTTGTATCGATACGACCGTTCGCCGGCGGCTGGAGAGCGCCGAGAACGCGAGCGGTACTGGATCGTGAGCGTTCAGTGAGGGAATGCCGGTGGCGCTCCGGCTATCCCAAGCCTCAGGCGGTACAGATTGCGTACGGCCCCTATGTAGAGCGACCGCCAGTCGGCGTCGCCCCAACCGAGGTTGCCGACAAACGCGGGCATGGGAAGCGTCCCGAGGTGCTCACCCTCGGGGCTGATGACCCACAGTCCGCCCGGTCCGCCGAAGTAGAGGTTGCCCAGCGCATCGACCTTCATGCCGTCTGGAAGCAAATCGGTCGGGGCGCCGTGCGCGTGCATCTCCTCGGCCAGACGCCCCGGGTCCGGGAGCTCCCCGGGTAGCTGAAAGTGGATGCGTCGATCAAAAGTCGTTCCGTCTGGGCGGATGTCGAGCGCGACTATCTGCATTAGGAGCGTGTCATTGATGTAGAGAACGGACTCGTCGGGCGACAGACAGAGACCGTTTGGCAGGATCATGTCGTCGAGCAGGAGCTCCGGCTCGGTGGACTCGGACCGAATCAGAAATACGCCGGAGAAGTCCAGCTCGGGCGGATTCAGACGGCTGCGCCCATGCGGCTCCGAGCGCCCGGCGGGCGGATCAGTGAAGTAGATCGCGCCATCCGAGCGACAGACGACGTCGTTGGGACTGTTGAGCTGTTTGCCGTGGAAGTGCGACGCGACGACGGCGCGGGTACCGTCGGCGTCGAAGCGGACGAGCTCGCTCGTGGATTGCTCGCACGAGAGGAGCCTTCCTTCCGGGTCGCGCGTCATCCCGTTTGGGATATTCGCTGGCCGCCGCCACGTCTCGGCCCCGTTGGACGGGCTCCAGCGGTGGATCGTGTCCCTTGGAACATCGGTGAAGAAGAGGGCGCCGTCCTCGTGCCACACCATGCCCTCGAGAAAGCCGAAGCCGCCGGCGATGTGCTCAAGCCGGCCGGGCGCGATGCGGTCGAGGCTCACGAGATGAGCGCTTTCAGATTTGCATCTAGCTGCACCGCCACTTCCTCTTGACTCCTGCCCCATATTTCGGCGAGAGGCTGGAGCGACATGCCGACTTCGTGCGATTCGGCGGATCGGCCCTCGATGGTTCCGAACGGCCCGTCCGTCTCGATCAGCACACGGTCCGGCGGAGCGTACTCAGCGATGGCGCGCCCGCGCTTGTCGAAGAAATTCGAGACGACGAGAGACAGGTGAAACCCGGCGTCGATGACGTACCGCGCGTCCTCGACGTCGCCCGTGAAGCCGTTGCCGTGCATCACAACGCGTGTCGCACCTGCCGCACCTAGCGCGTCTACGCACTCCCGTGGTGCGAAGCGAGAGTGGACGCTGAGAAATTTATCGGTAACTCCGGGTACCGCGAGGATCGTGTCGAGCACACGCTCTTGGACGCTGCGAAATGGGGCACCCTCGGGTGAAAAGTCTAGGCCGATCTCCCCGATCCATTCCGCACTCGGGCCCAGATCGGCGAACAGCTCGAGTTCCCGGTCGATGTCGATGGCCGATCGCCACGGAAACTCTCCACGGGATGCCATCGGATGAAACCCGAGCCCAAGGCGTACCCCGGGGCCAAAATCGCGCTCGCGATAGCGCTGAAAGTCCGACGGCAGGAGCGTGATAAAGAACACATCGACGCTCGCCTTGCGGGCTCGTCCGAGTACGCCCGTCATGTCATCGAACCGATCGGGATGGCAGTGCGAGTCCGTCACAGCAATTGGGCTCATCGGCAGTCTCTCCTAGTGGGTCCAGCGATCTCGCATCCGGGGCGCTGGCGGGCCTGGGTGGCACGCCATAGCCGCCGGCTATGGGGCGAACACGCCATTGACGGCGCCGGCGACGTCGCGGTGATCGTTGATCCGGGCCACACGTCCGCGACCCTCGTGCGCCAGCTCACGGCCCAGCTGGAGGTCGTGCTCCCCACTGACGTCGAGCAGGACATCGAGACGCGGCAGGCGCGCGGCCGCAATCCGGGGATCCGGGCCGGCGTTGTGCAGGCAGTCGGACAACAGCAGCGCGCGCTGCTCGTAGCCGGCGCGGCCGGCGAGCGCTCGCCCCGCCACCTCGAGCGGGAAGCAGATGTTGGTGAGCCCCTGACTGGGGAGGGAGAGCAGGTCTGCGATCAATCGGGCGGTGTCGACCGGAGCGCCGAGCTCGAGCAGCATCGCTGCATCGGACCAGAACGCGATCACGGCCAGTTGCTCGTCGCCGAACTCGGCCGCCAGTGCGCCGACGGCGGCCGCCGCCGTCTTGACGCGCTCGCCGCGCATCGATCCCGACGTGTCGACGAGCAGCGCGAGCGCCCGGCGCATCCGGCGCCGGTGGCGCACGATCACGCGCGACGAGTCGATTACCTCGGCGTCGAGCAGCGCCTCGAACGTCCGGTCGAGATCGATCTCGTCGCTGGTGCCGTCGAACGGTGCGCTGATCATGCCGGCCCCTCCGCGCCGGCCGCGGCGCCTCACCGCGGGACGCGGGACCGACAGCCGGGCTGCGATCTCCTTGGCCTGGCGAAGGACTTCGGACCTGCCGTTGTCGTCGTCGTCGCGGCCTGGTTTAGTCAACTCGCCGGCTTCCTCGGTCGAGCCTTCTGCACCGGCGGCCGAGGCGCGGTTCTGAACGCGCCCGTCCACATCCGCTCCAGGGGTTCCGATGAATCCGCCCGAGGACGACGTGCCGTCCAGGAGCAGGGGTGGCTCGTCGAGGCGCTTCGGTCGCCGGCGTAGCGGTCTGCGGCCGCCGGCCTCGGGGCTTCGGCTTCTCCGCTCGAGCAGAGGCTCGTCCTGGAGGTCAAGTCTCCTTCAGCCCGGCTCGGCCAGCGCGTCGTCGAGCACGAAGTGGTTCTCCCAGATCTCCCGGAGAACCGAGGCCGAGGACGCGCCCGAGGCTTCGTCGAGCAGGACCCTTCCGGACAGAGCGACCAGCATCGCGTCGAGGATCGTCTCGGCGTAGCCGCTCGCAGACGGGTCGAGGCCGCGCTGGCGCAGCAGCTCGCACGCGATCAGGCAGAGATCGATCGCGCCGCGAACGCTACTGCCCTGACGGATGTCCGCGTGGACGCGCGTCGCGCGGGTCAGCGCCACCGCGTCTCTAGCGGCCCGGTCGGTCAACCCGTCGAGGGCGTCCAGGCCCGTCCGCAAGATGACGATCTCGAGCTCGGATGCCGCGTCCTGATACCCAACCTCGATCTGGCACAGCCGATCCCTGATGCTGGTGGACAGTCGCGTCGTGCCGACGTTGTCGTACGGATTCATCGAGGCAAGCACCCTGAAGGTCGGCCGCGCATCCACGACGCCGACGCGGGGTATCGAGAGCGACCGATCGGCGATCGCGGTGAGCAGAGCGTTGAGCGTGTCCTCGGGCGCACGGTTGAACTCCTCGAGGTAGAGGAAGCTGCCTGAGCGCATGGCCTGGACAAGGGGTCCATCGACGAACGTGGCGCTGCCGTAGCCCTCGCTCATGACGCGCGCCGGATCGTGGTACCCGAGAAGCTTCGCGGGCGTCAGCTCGGCGTTGCCTTCGGCGAGTACCAACGGCACCCCCCATTCGCGAGTGATCGCCTTGAGGATCGTGGTCTTACTCGTGCCCGGTGGCCCCTCGAGCACGACGTCGCGTCCGGTCGCCACTGCCGCGAGTAGGAGATCGAGCTCGCGTTCGCGGCCCACGATCTGAGCCGCGATCCGTTGCCGCGCGGAGTCAGATCTCGCTGTCATCGACCGATGTCATCAGGCGGTCCAAGCCGCCGGCGCCTGCACAACCGAGCGATCGATCTGGTCGAGCGACGTGACGCCGGTGAGGGCCATCACCCGATCGATCTCCGAGTTGAGGATGTCAAGCACGCGGCGCGCGCCTTCCTCACCGGCTGCGCCGAGCCCCCACCAGTACGGCCGCCCAACCGCGCACGCGCGCGCGCCAAGCCCGAGTGTCTTGACGACGTCGGTACCACGGCGGATCCCACCGTCGAACAGTATCTCGGCGCGGTCGCCGACCGCATCAACGATCCGCGGCAATGCCTCGATCGACGCGCGCGTACCGTCGAGCTGGCGGCCGCCATGATTCGAGACCCACACGGCCTCCGCGCCGCGCTCTACGCAGCGTTGCGCGTCGGCCACCGACATGACGCCCTTGACCGCGAGCGGTCCGTCCCAGATCTCGCGTAGCCACTCGAGGTCCCTCCACGATTGCGTCGGATCCAGCAGTTCGCGGTTCGCGTATTCGATCAGGCCGGTGCTGGAGTCGCCGCCCGCGCCCGCGACGCCGCGCAGGCTTCCGTGAATCGGGAGTGGATGCCGCGCGATGCGGTAGAGCCACCATGGGCGCAGTGCCACATCGATTGCCGTTCTCGGGGTCACGCGGACTGGAACTCTCAGGCCGTTGCGCAGGTCGCGCTCGCGCTGGCCGTTGACCGGGACGTCGACCGTCAGGACGATCGCGCGATAGCCGAGGGCCTTGGCCCGATCGACCAGCTGACGGGTGACGTCGCGGTCCTTCCACAGGTAAGTCTGGAACCACAGAATCCCAGTGCCCGCGGCCGCCACCTCCTCGAGCGAGTAGCCCGAGTAGACGCTGAGCACATAGATCGAACCGGCAGCGCCGGCCGCCCGAGCCAGCGCCAACTCACCCTGGCCGTGGGCCAACGTGCTGAGCCCTGTCGGGCCGAACATGACCGGTGAGGAGACCGGCATGCCGAGGACCGTGGTCGAGAGATCCCGTCTCCCGACGTCTACGAGGTAGCTCGGTTCGATAACGATCTCCTCGAACGATTGCCGGTTGCGGCGGACGGTGACCTCGTCCTCGGCACCACCTGCCACGAGATCAGTGACCATCCTGGGCAGGCGGACCTGTGCCTTCCGACGTAGATCGTCGATCGTGTAGACGCCGCGCAGAGCGAACACGGTCGAAACCGCTATTCGATTACCGGAATCCGGCTACGGTCGAGACTCACGGCTTGGCGCAGTAACCCGCGTCGACCTTCAGCTGGAGACCGGTCACGTGGCGCGCCTGATCGGACGCGAGGTAGAGGTACGCATAGCTGACATCGCTCGGATCGTTCCGCTCGACCGCTAGCAGATTGCCCATGTTGAGACCGATCAACCCGGCCGAGATATCGGGATGGTCCTCCATCCACTGATCGAAGTACTCGTTACTGATCATCGGCGTCTCGGTGGCGCACGGATGCACGGTATTGACACGGATGTTGTACGGGGCGAGCTCGATCGCGAGTGTGAGGGCGAGGCCGACGACGCCGTGTTTGGCCGACGCGTAGTGGGACATGTAGGGGAAGCCGGTGATGCCCGCGGTCGACGAGGTGATGCCGATGCTGCCACCGTTTTCGCCGGCGATCATGTGCGGAACGATCGCCTTGCACGCCTGCCAGACGCCGGTCAGGTTGGTGTCGATGGTCAGTCGCCACTGTTCCTCGGAGAGCTCCCAGGTCTTGGGCGCGAAGATCGAGAGCCCGTGGTTGACGACAAGGGCGTCGACCTTGCCGAACTCAGCCATCGCGGTGTCACCGACGCGCTTCATGTCGGCCTCGCTGCGCGTGTCGGCCTTGACGGCGACGCATCGCTGGTCCGCCTCTTCGACGAGCCGCACCGTCTCCGCCATGTCTTCCTCGGTGCCGAGTGGGTACGGCACACCCTCGACCTGCTCGGCCACATCGCAGATGACGATGTCAGCGCCCTCGCGGGCAAACACAACCGCGTGCGAACGACCTTGACCGCGCGCGCCTCCAGTGATGACTGCGGTCTTTCCATCGAGTCGGCCCAAGGTCTCCTCCTCGGTACGCGCGCATACCCGGTTCGCGGAGACGCGCAACTTAGTCTATTGAATATCACAGTACCTCGGCTGCCGAAGCGAGTCAAGTAGCTCCGGCGGTCGCTTATAATTATTGGCGGCATGCATGAGTCGGGGTCCGGCAAGGTGCTGATCGAACGCTCCGGAGCGGTCTCGACCGTCACGATTGCCAACCCGGCGCAGCGGAACGCGCTCAGCGATCCTGTGCTGGCGGCGCTCGCGGCTCGGCTGGTTGAACTGGACCTGGACGACGAGACCCGCTGCATCGTCATCGCCGGCTCGGAGAAGGTCTTTGCCTCGGGGGCCGACGTCCGCGCTCTGTTGTCGCGGACGGCGACCGAGGTCTACGACGGCGATCGGGCGCGGCATTGGGAGACCGTCCGTCGAGTGCGGACACCGATGGTCGCGGCGGTATCCGGGCTCTGTCTCGGCGGGGGATGTGAGCTCGCGATGCTCGCCGATGTCGTCGTCGCGTCCCAGAACGCGCGCTTCGGCCTGCCGGAGACTCAGCTCGGGCTCATTCCCGGCGCCGGCGGGACGCAGATGTTGCCGCGTGCGATCGGGAAGGCGAAGGCGATGGACGTAATCCTGACGGGGCGGCTCCTCAGCGCCGCGGAGGCGGAGCGGACGGGACTCGTGTCGCGCGTCGTCCCTGTCGACCGCTGGCTCCAGACGGCACAGGCGGTGGGGGAGGTCATCGCATCGAGGCCGGCAATCGCGCAGCGCCTGGCGAAGGAGTCGATACAGGCTGCGTTTGAGACGGGGCTACGCGCGGGCGTCGACACAGAGCGCCGAGCGTTCGCGATGGCTTTCGGGTCCGCGGACGCACGAGAGGGGCTTACGGCCTTTGTCGAAAAGCGCGACCCGGTGTGGGGTCACGACTAGCCGGCGCGCCCGAACCAGGCTCCGGCTGCCTCCTTGCGCTGCCCCCGACAGCCTGGTAATTTCTGGTCATGATTGCAAGCGAAGCGGCTCAGGGCTCAGAGCCCTACGACGTGATAATCGTCGGCGCAGGCGGCTCTGGGGCGCCGCTGGCGGCGCGACTTACGGAGGACGGGAAGCGGCGTGTTCTCCTCCTGGAGGCGGGTAGGGACTTTTCGACGACCGAGGCGTTTCCGTTCGAGATTCGCTACTCGGGTGCCATCGGCGGGGCGTTGCCCGGGAACCCGAACAACTGGACGTTCCTCGGGCACCTGACCTCGGAGCTCGCCTACCCGGTCCCTCGCGGCAAGGTCATTGGCGGCTCGACGTCGATCAATGGGACCGGGTTCCAGCGCGCGCGGAGGACCGATTTCGATCGCTGGGTGGAGGCTGGGAATCCAGAATGGTCATACGACAAGGTGCTCCCGTATTTCATCCGCCTCGAGCGTGATCTCGACTACGCAGACTCCGAGATCCATGGCAGCGACGGTCCGATGCCCGTGAGCCGGGGCGCGACAGAGCTCCACCCTGTCACCCAAGCCTTCTACGGCGCGTGCGCCGAGCTCGGGTTCCCAAAGGAAGACGACAAGAATGGCGAGCAGACGCTCGGCTACGGGCCGATGCCTCGAAATGCCTCCGACGGACTCCGTTACAACACCGCAATCACATACCTCAACCCGATTCGGAGCCGGACGGCCCTGAAGATCGAAGGGGAGACGCTCGTGACCAGGGTGGTGTTCGACGGGACCACCGCGACCGGCGTCGAAGTTGACGACGGGCGGGTCATCCTGGGGCGGGAGATTGTGCTCTGCGCGGGCACGCTCAAGACGCCTCACATCCTGCTGCTGTCGGGGATCGGGCCGAGGGACGAGTTGGAACGCCAGGGAGTCACCGTGGTGATGGACCTTCCCGGCGTCGGCAAGAACATGATGGATCACCCCGACGTCGAGATAACGTGGCGACCGCGGCGCAAGCTCGCGTCCAAGAACCAGCAGGACTCGTTCCAGGGCGTCCTGAACCTGACCGCCACCGGCTCGCCATACGAAGGCGACCTGGAGATCATTCCCACGATCAAGCCGATCGCGGCGATGCTCCTCGCGCGGGAGGAATCCGGCCTGAGCGCGTTCGCGAAGTTCGTGGCGCGCCTGCCCGAGGCGGTGCGCTCACTCAAGGGCGCAAATGTCCGCCGGATGGTGCAGCAGGGGGCTCGGCGCAACGACCTGTTCGTTGTGGCGGCGTTGCAGCAGGAAGAGGCGCGCGGTCAAGTATCGCTGTCCAGCGCCGATCCGCGTGATAATCCTCACATTGAGTATCACTACATGACGCAGGAGTCGGACCGCCGTCGTATGCGTCAGGTGGTTCGGACCGCGGCGGCCATCCTGAAGTCCGAGGCGTTCGGGCCAATCTACCGGCGCATGACTGAGCTGTCTCCGCGGATCCTCAAGGACGACAGCCTGCTCGATGACTGGATCCGCGGACACCTGGCTCCCACCTTCCACGCCACGTCGACGTGTCGTATGGGTCCCGACACGGACCCTGATGCGGTCGTCGATCAACGTGGTCGTGTCCGTGGTGTCAATGGCCTCCGCATCGCCGACATCTCGATCTGTCCCACGATCCCGACCCGGGGGCCCGCGAACACCGCGGTCGTGATCGGAGAGCGGATGGCGGACTTCATTCGGGAGGACGCCGAGTCCCAAACGGTGAGCGCGGGAGCGGTTGGGGCCGGCGCGGGGAGCCCAACTATCTCGGGGGTGAGTGATTCATGATCGCAATCAAGGCGATCGCACGTGTGACTGCTGGGGACATGGACCCGGTGATCGCGGCAGTGCGCGATGTCAAGGTGGCGTCATTGAACCTCCCGGGTGCCCTGGCCTACGACTTCTTTCAGCAGGACGACGGCCACCTGGTGACGCTCGAGGCCTACGACAGCTCGGAGGCCGTGATCGCCCACGTGGAAGGGGTCGACTTCACGGATCTGTTCGCGGTCGTCGAGATGACGGACGTCGAGGTCTTCGGCAACCCCTCGCCTGAACTTCGTGCCAGATTCGACGCGCTGGAGAACGTCACCATCTATCCGTCGGTCACCGACGGCTCGGCGGTGTAACCGCCATGGAAGGTGCCGGCGCGCCGCTAGGGAGCGACGCGGTGCTCAGGCAGGAGAATGCGGCAGTGCTCAGGCGCTATCTCGCAGCCTGGTCCGGACCTGATGTCGAGGCGATTGGTGACACGCTGCATGACGAGATCCACTTCGAGCTCGGATTCGTTGCGCCTGGCGTTCCGGAGCGGATCACGGGCAAGGCAAGCTTGATGAAGTTCATGAGCGCGGTGCCATCGACGATCGGACCGATGAACTTCCACGAGGTTTCGATCTCGACGCTCGAGGATCCAGCTGAGCTCGTGGCGGAATACCGCGGTCAAACCGTCGCCCTTGCCACCGACCGTCCCTACCGAAATCGGTACATCACCCGCGCGAGAGTCGAGAACGGGAAGATTCGGCGCTTCGCGGAGTTCTCGAATCCGTTGATCTTCATGGCTGCATTCGGGAGTGAGGCAGGATGAGCCCCTCTGAAGGTAAAGAAGCGACGGTCTTGACCGCCGCTGACAAGATCGAGATTCACGAGCTTCTCGCGCGGCGTGCCCATGCGGCCGACTCCCATGACGTGGCCGCGTGGGTGGACACATTCACGGATGACGGCGTGCTCGAGCAGCCCGGTGTGGTCCTCGACCTGCCTGGTGGGGCGTCGAGGATGCAGACCTCGGTGAGTGGTGCGGAGGAGTTGCGGGCGTTCCTGGAAGCGAGCCTTCCGAACATCGTCGGCCTCCGCCATTGGATCAGCAACGTCATCACCGAAGCGACGGACGGCGGCGCCGTCGCGCTGAGCCTGTTCAACGTGGTCGACATCGGCAGGGGAGGCGCGAGTGTCGTCTCAGGCCGATACACAGACATCGTCTGCAGGACAGATGACGGCTGGAGGACAGCACGCCTTGTCGTGTCGATGGACAGCCACGAAGTCTCGTAATGCCATCAGCGGCGTCCGTGACCGCGGGGCTACTCGGAATCTCAGGGTGCGAGCGCGCGGTTATCCAGGTCTGCTTCGCGGTTTCAAGCATTGAGCAGTCTGCGGCCGCGTGGGCGTCCGGCGCTGGCGCGGGTCCGTTCTTTCGGGTGGGGGACGGCTCGATGGAGCTCACGGCCGTCCGGCATCGCGGCGCGGCCGCCGGCTGGAGCCACTCGACGTGCCTTGGACAGTATGGCCGGGTGATGATCGAGCTGATCGAGCAGTACTCGGCGTGGCCTGACAGCTTGGCCGAGCAAATGGGCGTCGGGACATACGGGCTCCATCATCTGGCATGGCTCGTTGACGACCTCGACGCCGAGACCGCGCGTCTGGAGGGGATGGGCATGCGGCAGATCATGTCCGCGACGGCCGGCCCCCAGGAGTTTCGGTTCCACGACGCCGGGGACGTACTGGGCTCCCGGATCGAGGTCTACCTCGGCGAGCCGCCGGTGCCAGCGCTATTTGGTGCCGTGGCCCGGGCGGCGCGAGACTGGGACGGAGAGAATTGCTTGCGGAGCATCGAGGAGCTCGCGCTCCACGAGTAGCCTCGAGCTACTCCGAGTCGCCGGCGCCCACGCTGTCCACCAGCGCCCTCGCGATCCCCAAGCGAAGGACTTCGGAGGCGCCCTCGTAGATTCGCATCGCTCGCGCCTGCCGATACAGCCGTTCGATCTTCGCATCACGGATAAGTCCCCACCGTCCCATGATCTGGACCGCGCGGTCGACGATGCGCCCAGCCGTCTCGGTGGCGACGAGCTTTGCCATCGACGAATGGTGCAGCGACGCTCCCGGGTCACTGCGGGCCATCGCGCCGGCGCGGTAGGTGAGCAGCCGCGCCGCCTCCAGCTCGGCCCAGGACGCGCCGAGCATGTCGGCGACCGCTCCAAGGCGGGCGAGCGGACGGCCGAACTGCTGCCGGGTGGCTGCATGCCTCGCGGCCTCCTCCAAGGCAGCGCGCGCCAGCCCCAGCGAGGCTCCGGCGACGGATACCCTGAACACCGAGAGCGTCGCCAGCACGAGGTCGAAGCCTCGGCCCGCCTCACCCAGGACGGCGTCCAGAGGAACCGCGACGTCACGGAATTCGAGCTCGCCGAGGACGTGCGGCGCAATGAGCTCCGGAGTGGGCTGAATTGCCAGCCCCGGGCTCTCGGCCGGCACCAGGACCATCGTGTGGCCGTCGCCGTGCCGCGCGAGAACCGCGTAGAACGCGGCCGCGCCGCCATTGGAGATGAACGACTTCGCGCCTCTCAATATGAGGCCGTCTCCGCTGCTGATCAGCTCCGTGCGGACGCTCTTGAGGTCCGATCCCGCCTCCGGTTCGGTCAGCCCCAGCGCGGCGAGCGCCTCGCCGGTGAGGACCCGCGGCAGCCACGTGTCGCGTTGCTCGTTGGTGCCCCCGCTTGTGATCGCGTAACTGCCGATGCCCTGCAGGGCGAATAGCGAGTCCAGGTGCGACGACGTCGCCATCAGGACCTCGCGCACGACCGCAACGGCGAGCGGATCGACATCGTCGAAGCGTCCGCCATGTGACCGCGGCACGACCAGCTCCCACAGCTTGCTGCTCGCGAGGGCTTCACGCATGCCCGCATGGACCGTGCTCATGGCGTCGGCCTCGACGGCGAACGGCTCCATTGCATCCGCCAGCGCCCGAGCCTCATCCTGAAGCTCCCGGTACCGGGGCTCCAACTCGAACATGTGCGCCGTCGGCCCTGGGGAGCTAGAGGTCAGGGCGCTCATAGTAGTTTTCGGCGCCGATCTTGCGGGCGTCGCCCAGCCAGTTGCCGTCATAGGGCCAGTCGTCCTCAGCGCCATCGGTCGGACCGATCCGCACCGGGTCGGCGAAAAACCAAGCTTGGCGACGGTACGTCCAGTTCTCGGGCTGCAACCGATGGGCTTGTCGGAACCAGCGCACGGCGGCCTCGGGATGACCCTCGCGGTGCAGGTGCTGGCCGAGCTCGAAGCAGGCCGCGGCCTCTGCGACCTCGGGCGGTCGCGGCCGGGAGCGGCGAACCACCTCATCGGGTGACAGCGCATACCGGCTTTCGGCGCCGCGATCGACCCAGTCCCTCAAGGCGGCGACGTATTCGGTCGCGTAGATACGAATCTTGTGGGCCTCGGCAAGCATCGCAAACACCCGGTCAGGCGTTCCGGTCGGCATCGATCCTTCGACGGTGGGAAGCTGGTCTTCCATCTCCTGCGGAGCGGCCGTCTCGGCGGGCCGGACCAGGATTCCGTTCTCGTCGATCCAAACTCCCATCGGGACATTGACGATGCCGAGCAGCTCGTCGACCGTGTGGCCGACATCGATCAGCGACGGGTGTCGGCTCCCAGCCTCCTCTATATAAGGGCGCGGGCCGTCGGGGCCGCCGGTGTCGAGCGCCACTGTTACGACCTCGAAGCCCTTCGGCGCCAACTCTTCGCGCAACACCTGCCACACGGGCAGGTCGTGACGGCAGCCTCACCACGATGCCCATGCGACCAACAGCACCTTCGTGCCGAGGAGCGAGGAGAGGCTGAAGGGGTTGCCGTCGAGATCCGGGAGGACGATGTCCGGACACACGGCGCTTTGCAGGAACCGACCGCCACCCTCTGGGCCGAGGGCCCACAGGCCATGCTCCTCATCGTGGACGATCGGCATCCGGAGCCGACGGGCCATGTCCTCGACGTCGACCCTTCCGTCGCCGGTTTCCGCGAGCGGTACGCAGTGCTCTCCGCGACACGCGCCCTCGGGCTTGAACTCCCACCCTCCCAAGCCCTCGAGCTCCGACCGCTCCATCACAAGCGAACGGAGAATCATGTAATAGTTATACCATATCCCAGTCATCGGCGATCCACTGATAAGTCCAGCGCTCGTTGGCCTCGAGCTCGGGCCGATCGAGCACGTGTGGCTGGAGCGCGATGCGATCCTCTACGCCCTGAGCGTCGGCGCTCGCTATCCGGCGGACATCGAATTCGTGTATGAGGCGGCTCGCCCCGAAGGCCTGCGCGTCACGCCGGCATTCGTGCTCACCGCGGTCGCGCCACTGCTCCCAGGCTTGATCGAGGCTCTCGCGATCGACGTGCGCCGGTTGCTGCACGTCGGACAGGACCTACACATTCATCGCGTTCCGCCCGCCGCGGGGCGCTGTGAGGTGACGCGCACGATCACCGGCGTCTGGGACAAGGGCAATGCCGCGATCGTCGATTGCGAGGACACGGTCCGGGACGAGCAAGGTCTCCTAGCCCGTGCTTGCAGCAACTGGTGGATCGCCGACGCGGGCGGCTTCGGCGGTCCGCGCTCCGCCGAGCGGTTGCCCGTGTCGATCTCGCTGCCCGCGCCACCTCCAGACGACTGTGCGACGTTCCCGACGGCCCACGAACAAGCCGCGTTGTACCGGCTGAACGGCGACCTCAATTCGGTTCACATCGATCCCGTGATCGCCCGCGAGGCGGGACAGCCCGAGCCCTTCTTACACGGCCTTTGCACGTACGGCGCGTTGGCCCATCAGCTCACCCGGCGCGGCGATCCCGGCCGGCAGCTATCGGCGATCTCCGGTCGGTTCAGGGCGCCCGTCTTTCCTGGTGAAGAACTGCGCATGCGGTTCTGGAACACCGGCGCCCACGAAGTGGTGGCAACCGTTGCCGTCGGCGAGCGACTGGTGCTGGGGCCCGTGGCCGCGAGCTACACGGCTGATCCGGCCACGGGGGAACCGAGCGGACCGGGGCGAGAGGAGTAGTTCGAGCACCCCGGCCCGCGTGGCACTAACGACCTCGGCGTCTCAGCCGGTGGGACGTCCTCGGCGTGCCTTTCGGTTCTGACTGCTCCGGGCGTCGGAGCCTTGCCGCAGCGATGCAGCAAGCGTGATCGAAGAAGGGGATGACTGGGCCCGTAGCTGTTGCGCCGGGGGGTTCACGTGAGGCGGATTGCTCCAGAAGGACAGTTCTGTTCTGCCGCGCGAAGCTCGTCGATACTCGCGGCGGTCAGATCAAGCAGTACCACGAGGCCTTCGTCGTCGGTATCGAACGTGAGCGGCGCCGCGGCCGCGCAGTTCCCCGCGCCCATGCATTCAGCGCGATCGACCACAACGTGCGGCCCTGCGCGGGAGCTGTCCTCGGTCATCGGATGCCTCGGCTTTAAGTATCACTATTACGACAGTTCATGGTACCCTATCAGCCGCCTGTCGCAAGCGATTACTGCGTTCGCGGCGGCTCACGGAATCAGGAGGGAGCAAGGCCCAATGACCGATCAAATCGCGACGCTCGGTGTGGGCGAACCGCACGGCGTGGAAGCCTCTGGAACCAGCTGTCCCCTCTTCGGCTTTGATCCGCTCGCCCCCGACCACGTCGTCGATCCCTGGCCGACGCTCGCGAAGGCGCGAAAGGAACAGCCGGTCTTCTACATGCCGGACGTCGACATGTGGTGCGTAACGCGCTACGAGGACGTGCGCGAGATGCTGCGCGACACCGAGACGTTCTCGAGCGCGAGCGCGATCCACATGGTCAATCCGGTCCCGGACGAGATCACGATCCCGCCTGGGTGTCCCTACCCGGAGTTGGAGAACGTGGCGCAGTTCGATCCGCCCGTGCACACGCGGTACCGCAAACTCATGCAGCCGGCGTTCACGCCGAAACGCGTCGGTCACCGCGCCGAGGAGATCCGTGCGATCGTCGACGGGCTGATCGACGGGTTCGCGGATGACGGTCAGGTCGATCTGGTCCCGGCTTACTCCAACCCGATACCGATCCGGGTGATGGCACTGATCCTGGGGTTTCCGCCGGAGGCGGCGGCGAAGTTCCGCCACTGGACAGACAGCTTCTTCGACCTGCTCGGCGTCCCCGGGCTGCCGCGCGAGCGCCTCGTGGACATCTGGGAGGGACTGCTCGAGTCCGATCGATACACGCGCGACCTGATCGAGGAGCGGCGAGGGCAGCCCGCCGAAGACATCGTCTCTGCGCTGCTCACCTCCGTAAACGACGACGGGACGCCGGCGTTCACGGACGACGAGATCACGGCGAACATCCACGCGTTCATCGTGGCCGGCACGGACACAACGGTGATCCTGCTCAGCCAGATCGTCTATCAGCTGCTTCGGGACCGCTCACGGTGGGAGGAGGTGTGCGCCGACCGCGAGCTCGTTCCCAACGCCATCGAGGAGACGCTGCGCTTTCGTGGCCCCATACGAGGGCTGAACCGCATGACGACGCGGGACTGCGAGCTCGGGGGTACGAAGATCCCGAAGGGGTCCCGGCTCTACTGGATGCCCTCCTCGGCGAACCTCGACGACGCCAAGTACGAGGAACCCGACCGCTTCGACCTGCACCGGGCGCGCATCTCAGACCATCTCGCGTTCGGCGCGTGGACTCATTTCTGCATCGGCGCGCCGCTCGTGCGGCTCGAAGCCCGCATCGCGCTCGAGCAGTTGACCGAGCGTCTTCCGGGCATCCGGCTCTCCGAGCAGCAGCTGGAATGGGTCCCGAACCTGATTACGCCGGCGCCGGCGGCGCTGCACGTGGAGTGGGATGTGTGACGAGGCCGTGAGAGCCGAACCGAAATCGCCGACTGATAGGAGGAACTGATGTCAGGTCGCGTTCAGGACAAGGTGGCGTTCATTACGGGTATTGCCCGCGGACAGGGGCGGAGCCACGCCGTCCGGCTTGCGCAGGAAGGCGCCGACATCATCGGCGTCGACATCCTGGCGGACATCCCGGGTGCGCCTTACGCGGGATCGACGGAGGAGGATCTCGCTGAGACGGTGCGCCAGGTCGAAGGCCTCGACCGTCGCATCGTCGTTAGCCAAGGAGACGTCCGGGAATATGACGCCGTAAAGGCTGCGGTCGATGCGGGCGTCGAAGCCTTCGGCCGACTCGACATCGTGTGCGGAAACGCCGGCATCGGCTCGTACCCGCTGAGAATCGAAGAAACCTCCGAGGACGCGTGGGATGAGATGATCGGGATCAATCTCTCTGGGGTGTTTCACGCTTGCAAGGCGTCCATTCCTCACCTGATCGCGGGAGAGAGGGGGGGCGCGATCGTCCTCACCTCTTCGGTGACGGGGCTGCGCGGGTACGCGAACTACGGTCATTACAACGCAGCGAAGCACGGCGTCATCGGGCTGATGCGTACGCTGGCAAACGAATTGGGCCCGCATAGCATCAGGGTCAATTGCATCCTGCCAACGCAGGTCGCGACCAACATGGCGTTGAACGACACCATATTCCGGCTCTTCTGCCCGGATGTCGAGAACCCGACTGAGGACGACTTCGCGCCTATCTCTCAGGCAATGCACACTCTGCCGATTCCCTGGGTGCAGCCGCTCGATATCAGCAACGCCATCCTCTTCCTCGTCTCCGACGAGGCTCGCTACATCACCGGAGTTCCGCTTCCAGTGGACGCCGGTTGCCTCGTCAAATAGCCGCAAGGAGGTTGCCCGATGACGACGACGACGAGCGACGCCGAGCTCAGGCACAGCAACGCCGCGCTGGTGAAACGCTACTTGGAGCTGTGGGATGTTCCGGACGTGGAGGCCGTCGGCGAGACGCTGCACCCCGACGTCGAACTGGAACAGGGATTCCCCGCACCGGGTGCACCGGGGGTCCTGAGCGGCAAGGCAAATGTCATGGAGCTCCTACGCGCCGCGCCCACGGTGCTCGGCCCGATGAACTTCCGCGTGACCGAGATCTCCACTCTGGAAGACCCGAACGAGGTCGTCGTCGAGTATCGCGGCGACTCGGTCGTTCTGGAGTCGAACAAGCCCTACAGGAACCGGTACATCACGCGAGTCAGCGTCCAGGACGGGCTGATCCGTCGCTTTTGCGAGTACGGCAACCCGCTGGTGGTCATGGAGGCGTTCGGAACCGGCTCCGGGTGACTCCGTACCCGCGAGGGGACCTCAGCCCGTGATCTGCTCCCATGTCAGCGGCGTGTCCAGCACCGCCGGATACTTTCTCTCGAGAAACGTTGCGAACTCCATGACGTGTTCTCTCATCGCCGTTGCGGCGCGGTCGGGTTTGCCGGCCTTGATCGCTTCGTAGATCCGACGGTGGGTGTCAAGTACGTTCTCCCTCTGGGACCTTCGGTACTGAACGCCGAGCGCCGTGCCATCCGTGATCCAGGCGAGGGAGGCGATCAGTAGGGAAAACAGCTCGTTCCCGGAGGCGGCTGCGATGAGCTCGTGGAAGTTCTCGTTCTCATCGAGGAAGAACTGACTGTCGTCGAGGTGGTCGCTCATCGCCTCGAGCGACGCCGCAAGTGACTCGAGCTGCGCCGGGGTCGCGTGTTCGCTCGCCTTGGCTGACAACAGGGGTTCGAGCGAGAGCCGCGCGTCAAGCACCGTGCGGAACTTGGCGCCGCGGAACTGGAGGAGCAAGCCGATCAGACTTGCGAAATGGCGGGAGTCGGGCATCGCAACGACGGGACCGCCGCCCGGCCCGGTCTTGATCGTGATTACTCCCTGCATTTCGAGAAAGCGCAGCGCTTCTCTGAGCGTGCCACGTGCAACACCGAACTCCACGAGCATGTCTCGCTCGGGGGCGAGCGGATAGCCGGGCTTAAGGTTCTGGCGGGCAATCTGGTCGACGATTCTGTAGGCGACCAGCAACGCCGTCTTCTTGGGCTTCTGGTTGATCCGCGCCGCTTGGCGCTGATGAGTTTCGGTAGCCATACTCAGGCCTACACCACTGTCGCGGTGGTGAGTCGTCTCGTCGAACTCATCTCCCTAGCCGTTTCACGTTGAAATTCGCTCTGAGGTCGCAGACGATATTAGTATATTGGTTGAATGAATTGGGACCTGCAGGACAAGGTGGCGATCGTGACCGGCGCGGGGCGGGGCCTCGGTCTGGCCGCGGCAAAGGCGTTGCTGAATGAAGGTGCCTCGGTGGTCGGCACCGCACGCTCTGCTGGGGCCCTGGATGAGCTACGCAAACTCGCGCCCGACCGTGTGCGCGCTGTCGAGGTCGACGTGCGCGACGTCGCCGGGCTGATCGCCCTTCCAGACCGTGCGGTCGGCGAGTTCGGTCGGCTCGACATTGTCGTGAACAACGCCGGGATCGCGCCGGCCGGGAACTTCCTCGACCAGGAGCAATCGGTCTGGGAGGAGGTATTCGCGGTGAATGTTGCGGGGCCAGCGATCCTTTCACGGGCGGCCGGGCGGATCTTCATGTCCCAACGGTCGGGGAAGATCATCAACATTGCCTCAACCTCAGGAATTCGCGGAAAGCCGTTGCTTGTCGCGTACTCAGCGTCCAAGGGCGCGGTACTGCAGTTCACGAAGGCGCTCGCCGGAGAATGGGCGAAGCTGGGCATACAGGTCAATGCGATCGCACCAGGGGCATTTTCCACTGACGCACAAGCGGCGGTCTTGGAGTCAGAGGAGATTCTGAAGCTGCGCCTCCGCAAGATCCCGGCCCGACGAATGGGCGAGCCGGACGAGATAGGCCCACTTACGTGCCTGCTCGCCTCGCCGCTTTCAGATTTCATCACGGGCGCGGTGTATGTGATCGATGGGGGCGAATCCTCTAAGCAGTGATCGCTGTCGCCACAGGAAACACCGGCAGGCGCTGAGCGGCGATGACAGCAGGTTGTAGCACCACCAAAGGCGGATCGAAGCCGGTGGCGGCCGGCCGCCGGTCGGGACCGCGGACACACGACGGCTCCGGGATGGCACCAGGAGTGCTACTATTATCATGGAATGCGTGTCGATCTTCCGCCCCGCGCCAGATGACGACCGAACAGCTCGCAGACCGCCTCGAGATACACGATCTCCTCGTCCGGTACGCCACCGCACTGGACGGACGCGACTGGCCGCTGCTGGCGGAGGTGTTCATTCCGGAAGCGGTGGCGGTCTACGATGGCACCCGCGTCGACGGGCTCGACGCGATCGTGGCGATCTGCCGGCGTTCGCTGGAGCCGCTCACCTCGAGCCAGCACCTGCTCGGAAACTTCGCCGTTCTTCTCGACGGAGACCGGGCGACCAGCTCGTGCTACCTGCATGCCCAGCACTTCCTCGTCAGTGCCCGGGGGCTCAACACGTACGTCATGGCCGGTACTTACCGCGACCTCCTGGTCCGCACTCAGGACGGCTGGCGGATCGAGCACCGTGAGCTCGAGATCACCTGGACGGACGGGAACGCCGCGATCCTCGCCCGGGACTGACTGCAGAGTTAGAGGGGAGCGCTTCGATGGACGAATTCGACGTCCTTGTTCTCGGCACCGGCGCCGCCGGGCTGACCGCGGCCGTCACCGCGGCTTGTGAGGGCGCACGGGTCGCTCTGTTCGAAAAAGGTGACCGCGTGGGCGGTACCAGCGCGTACTCGGGCGGAATGATCTGGATCCCCGCCAACTCTTACCGGCCGGCCCATCGCCCCGATAGCCGCGAAGCCGCCTTGACGTATCTCAGGTCGCTTTCGAACCAACGACTCTCGGACGAGATCATCGAGGCCTACGTCGACGCCGGCCCTGAGATGACCCAGTTCCTCGAGGAGCGTACGCCGATCGAGTGGGTCTGCGTTCCGGACTTCCCCGACTTCCATCCCGAGCAGCCAGGTGCGGCAGCGAGCGGCGGTCGAACGCTCGAGTGCCCTCCGTACCCGTTTGGCGAGCTCGGTGAGTGGCGGGACCGAGTTCAGGTCTCGCCGTACTTCCCCGATTACCACATCACGGTTGGTGAGACGACACTGGGACAGCCGGTGCCGATGGAGGTTCCTGCGGACGTCAAACGCCGGAGGGTCGAGAACGACGAACGGGGCCTCGGGCTCTCACTCGTCGCCCGGCTCCTGCGAGGCTGTCTGGATCGTGGCATCGTGCCCCAGACCGAGCACCGAGCCGTGGAACTGGTCATGGAGCATGGCGCAGTGGCGGGAGTCCTGTTCGACACCCCTCAGGGGCAAAGGGAGGTGCGGGGGACGAACGTGGTGCTCGCGACCGGCGGATTCGAATGGGACGAAGGTCTGAAGCGGGCCTTCCTCCGAGGCCCGCTGACGGACGCCGTCTCCGTGCCGACGAACACGGGCGACGGGCTTAGGATGGCGATGCGGGTTGGCGCAATGCTCGGGAACATGTCGGAGGCCTGGTGGATGCCGGTAATCGATGTGCCCACGGACGTCGTGCCAACCGGGCGCCAGCTCCTCACCGCCGAGCGGACCTTCCCGGGCTCGATCATGGTGAACACCTCAGCTCAGCGATTCACGAACGAGGCCGCGAACTACAACGCGTTTGGGGCGGCATTCCACGAACTCGACACCACCCGCGGCGTGTACAGGAACCTGCCGTGCTGGATGATCTTCAACCAGGAGTTCTATTCGAAGTATGGGCTGGCCGGAGACATCACAGGGGGCTCCGGCGTCGAGGGCACGTTGGGCCCGGACCCCGGCGCTGAGCATGAGCGGCAGAGGGCGCGCGCGCCAGACTGGATCACGGCATCAGATACTCTGGCCGGGCTCGCGGAGCGGCTTGGTATCCCTGCAGAAGCCCTCGAGAAGACCGTTGATCGCTTCAACTCCAATGCGCGCGCGGGTCACGATCCGGACTTCCACCGAGGGGAAAGCATCTTCGACAAGTGGTACGGCGATCCGGAGCTCCGCGACGGGTCAGCCGCGCCGACTCTCGGGCCGCTCGAGGGCGGCCCGTATTACGCGATCGAGGTCAAGAGTGGGGCGCTAGGCACCAAGGGCGGGCCGCTGACAGATCGAACGGGAGCGGTCCTCGATGTCGACGGGCACCGCATCGACGGACTCTACGCGGCAGGCAACGCGATGGCGTCCGCAATGGGGATGACCTACGGCGGCGCCGGCGGCACGCTGGGTCCGGCCATGATCTTCGGCTATCTCGCGGGTCGCGACATCGCGAGGCGACTTGCGCCGGCAGGAGCGGGCGCAAGAACCACCGCCATTGCTGCCAACTGACCTGAAGCACTGGTCATCGATCTCTCCCCAGCACGAGGAGGTTGTAGTACTGGGCGCCGGACCCTGCCCCTGCACACGCGGCAACCTGGGCGCCAGGCACCTGGAGGTCGCCACACTCGCCACGGACCTGCTGAGCCGCACGAAGCACCTTTACCGTCGGCGATCCCCACCCATTGTGGCTGAATGACATCAGGCCACCGTCGGTACAGATCGGCAGTCCGCCATCGATGCCCAGCCCTGTCTGCCGAGCGAAGTCCGCACCCTCTCCCTCGGAGCAGAAGCCGAGCGCCTCGAATTGGCGGAGAACCTCGTACGACGTTACGTCATAGGCCTCGAACACATCGATGTCCTGGTGTGTAATCCCCGCCATCCCGAACGCCCGCCTTGCCGCTACGGCACCTATGTTCCAAACTTCCTCGTAGCGCGGCGGATCGACGTACTGCTGGCGTGCCCACTCCATGCCGCCGCCCATGATCACGACCGGCGGCTTGGGACAGTCTCGAGCTCGCTCGAGTGTGGTCAGCACCAGGGCCGCACCCCCCTCGTTGGCGAGGCAGAGCTCGAGGAGGGTGAAAGGTTCGACGATGGTTGGCGCGGCGAGAATGTCCTCGCGCGTGTACGGGCCGCGACCGGCCATCACTGCGCCCGGGTTTCGATGCCCGTTGTTGCGGATCAAGGCCGACACCTCCGCCATCGCGCTCCGCGCGTGGGGGAACTTGTGCAGGTAGCGTTGAGCCACGAGCGCGAACTGCGCGGCCGTGAACGACCCATACGGCTCGGTGAACTCATTGCCGGGTCGGGTGTAGGCCGCCACCCGACCGGCGTGCGCGTCCGCACGCCGGACGCCCGCGCTCCCGCCTGTGATCAGCACCGTGTCGCACAGGCCGGCGGCTATCGCTGAGGCCGCGTCGAGGACGCCCGGCACGCCGAATGGGTAGCTGTCGCCGATCCAGTTGACGCGGACCCCGAGGAGTCCGGCCCAGTCGGCGGAACCCGGATGCAGCGTCGTTCCTCCCGGACCATGCCAGCGGGCCGATATGCCGTCGATGTCGTCGCGCGTGAGTCCAGCGTCGGCAAGAGCGAGCTCGGCTGCCTCGAGCGCGATCCCGAGGTTGTCGGCCTCGTCGATATGTCGTGCCTGACGGGTGATTCCCAGACCCGCGATCGCAACCCTGGACAGTGACGAGGCGGGCCGAGCCATGCGGGCTACGTAGGCAACTGGACCAGGAGGTCCCTCAAGGCGCGTTTGTCGAGCTTGCCGACCGCGTTCTTGGGAAGAGCGTCGAGGATCTCAATCCGGCAGGGGACCATGAGCGATGAGAGTCCGGCGTCCCGGCAGGTCTGGAGAAGTTGCTCGGTCTCGGCCGTGGCCCCTCGCTTGAGCGCCACCGCCGCGGCGACTCGTTCGCCCCACTCCAGATCGGGTACGCCGAATACGGAGGCCTCCAGGACAGACGGATGCGCGTAGAGCACCGCCTCGATCTCACTCGGCACGATGTTGAACCCGCCGCTGATGATCAGGTCCTTCTTTCGGTCAACGATGTACAGGTAGCCCTCTTGATCCCACATGCCGATGTCCCCGGAGTGCATCCACCCGTTGATGAGAGACTCTCCGGTGCGCTCCGGGTCGCGAAAATATCCCTTCATCATGTACGGCGATCCGAAGATGACCTCGCCACGCTGACCGGGCGGAAGGTCGTTGCCCGCCTCGTCGACGACGCGGACGTCCTGCGTCCAGGAGGCACGGCCCGCGGAGCTGAACAGCCGGGCGTTGCCGTCGATGGCTCGTTGGTGGTCTTGCTTTCGGAGCATCGTGCAGACCGACGCCACCTCCGCCATCCCATAGAGCTGGATGAACCGGGTGCCGAACCGTTCGACAAGCTCGCGGATCCGGTCGGGTGGAGTCGGCGCGGCACCGTAGCCGATCGTGTGCAACGTGGGAATCTCCGTAGGCTCGATTCCCGAGTCCAACAACCTGAACAGCATCGTCGGGACGAGATAGGTGTGGGTGGCTTGGTGGCGGCGTACCTCTGCGGCGAACAGGTGCGCGTCGAACTTGCGCATGTCGAAGAATCCGACCGAGCCACCCATAAGGAGAAATGGGACGAAGGTGATGTTGACCGACGAGTTGTGCGGCAGGGCCATGAGCCATCGCGATTCCGGCTTGATGTCGTATTCGAGGGCGACGACGGTGCCGTGCTGTACCGCGGCGCGGACGTCGAAGTGCACTCCCTTTGGCCGTCCGGTCGTGCCGCTGGTATACACGATGGCGAAATCGTCCTCGGGCCGGATTTGGTGCAGTGTCGCCGGCTGGTCCGGCGGCGCCGCGGCCAGCACGTTCTCGTAGCCCTCGTCCCCCGGATCGTCGATCATCAGCACTTCCAGGTCGCGCTCGTCGGCGAGCCTCGTAGCTAATTCTGCGTACTCGGGCTCTGTGATCAGGACCCGCGGATCCGCATTGTCGAGAATGTCGAGGTACTCGGGCTCCTTGAGACGAAAGTTGAGACCAACGTACGTGGCGCCCGCCTTGGCGCATCCGCCGAGCACCTCGATCACTTCGGCGCGGTTGTGGACGAGGAGGGCGACGCGGTCAGAACGGTTGATTTTGTAACGGTCGATCAGCGCGTTGGCCAGCCTCGAGGTCCGCTCGTCGAGGTCTCGGTAGGTGAGCTCGCGATCGCCTTCGAAGACGGCGGTCGATTCTGGGCTATGCCTGGCATTGCGTGCGATCGCCACCCCGAGGTTCACCGCTTTGCCTCCTCGTCACGGGTGAATACGGGGAGGGTGTAGTCATCGTCGACGTCGATCCAGGCGACCGCAACGCGCGTGCCAATCGGCACCGACCGGTCGCCTGGCTCGATCAGGTTGGTGAGCATCGACCACCCATCGTCGAGATCGACGATCGCCAGATGAAATGGGGCCTCGATCCCTGCATAGGGCGCGCGATGCCCGACCGTCGCGCTGTAGACCGCGCCACGACCCGAACTCGGGGCATATGCCCAGTCCCGCGACAGGCAGCGCGTACACACGGCCTGGGGGACGAAGAAGCTCCGACCGCAGGCATTGCACCGTGGGCGGACGAGCACGTGGCGGCGAGCGGCGTCCCAAAACGGCTCGGTCAGTGCCGACGGCTCGGGCCGAGGCCGAGGCGCGGCTGCGGCGGATACATCACTCATCGCCGCTGACAAGCAGTACGTGAGCCGCGTCCTTAACCGGCATGCCGATCGTCACGCCGCGCGCGAGCGCCATCTCGTTGGCCGCGCTGATCACCCCTTCTGCGTAGCCGCGGAAGGCGTCTCCGATCGGGGAGCTATCGCCGTCGATGCAGGCGCCTGCGACGCCTGCGGCGTCGGTGGTCGGCAGTCCCTTGATGCCGCTGCGGTTCTTGGACATCCCGCCGTCGTGACAGATGAACGCCCACGGCTTTGCCTCGATCAGGAACTGGGCGCCGCTTCGACCCGTGTGCCCGGCCGTTACGAGCACGCTCCGATTCTCATCTTCGGGGTACGCCCACACGATCGAGTCCGTCACGACGACGCGGCGGCCGTTCGGACCATCCTCGACGATCTCACGCCGGACCTTGTTCCCGACCTCGGTATCCGACGGATCGGTATCGAGAAGGACGTCGGCCGCTTCCGAGACCGTCATGCCCGCTCGGAGGCCGCACATCTCGGCGGGGTAGTTGAGGTGGGAGATCACCCCGGACTCGTAGAGGTCCTGGCCGTTCCCGAGCTCGGCACTCATGCCATCGACGACCGCAGCCGGGATCCCCAACGCTTCGAGATACCAGAGGCCGGCTATGCCGGCCCCGTCCTTGCCGACGCAAGCGCTGTGGCCGATCACCGCGCGCGGCTTGTGGACCGCGACCATACGCGCTGGGAGGACGCCGATGTACGAAGCCGGCAGGACGACGTCAGTTCCCGAGTTGCGCTCGTCGACGAACCGGGCGGAATCCATGTATACGATCCGGCGCCCGCCGCGGTCGCAGACCACGGTCTGTGGATGGTCCTTCTCGCGCTCCAAAAGCGTCAACGACATGCGGTCCCCTCCTCAGGCGCTGGACAATTCCTTATCACTATTATAGCCTGGCAGCCGATGCGTTCGTCAGCGAGCCAGGCCTACATTGTCGATGCCGTTCGCACGCCGGTTGGGCGCGGGCATCCCGAGAAGGGCATCTACAAGGACGTTCATCCTGCGGATCTCCTCGGGCGAACCTACGAGGGCCTCATTTCGCGAGCCGGCATCGACCCGCGGGAGGTCGACAACGTCATCGTCGGCTGCGTCTATCAGGCAGGCGAGCAGGCGGCTGGGATCGCCCGCTCGGCGTGGCTCCAGAAGGGGCTTCCCGAGCAAACCGGCGCCACCACGATCGACATTCGCTGCGGATCCGGTCAGCAGGCAGTGCACCTCGCGGCGCTGCGGGTCGAGACGGAGACCGATGAGGTTGTCATCGCAGGTGGCGTCGAGCACATGGGCCACGTCGGCTTCCGGGTCAACGAGAGTCATCAGGCGCAATTCGGGCGTGGCTTCACGCCCGAGCTGCTCGAGCGTTACAACCTGGTCTCGCAGGGCGAGGCGGCGGAGCTGATCGCCGACCAATACGGGATCTCCCGCGAAGACATGGATCAGCTCGCCGTGCGGTCGCATCGCCTGGCGCATGCCGCGACCATCTCGGGCGCCTTCGCGCGCGAAATGCTGCCGATTCAAGATGGCGACAAGCTCCATTCGAGCGATCAAGGGATTCGCCCTGACACGAGCGCCGCACGCCTGGCGGAGCTGAAGCCGGTTTTCCGCGAGGGCGGCCGGGTGACCGCCGGCAATTCATCTCAGGTTTCCGACGCTGCTGCCGCGCTTCTGTTGATGTCTGGTCGGAAAGCGGAGGAGCTGGGGGTCAAGCCGCGCGCGCGAGTCGTCGATCAGGTCGTGCTCGGGGTCGATCCCGTGACCATGCTCACCGGACCAATTCCCGCCACCCGGAGGATTCTCGAGCGCAATGGCCTCGCGGTGAGCGATCTCGACGCAATCGAGATCAATGAGGCGTTCGCGTCGGTCGTACTCGCGTGGGAAGCCGAGCTCGAGCCTGATATGGACAAGGTCAACCAGCGCGGCGGAGCCATCGCGATCGGCCACCCACTCGGCTCGACCGGAGCTCGGTTGATCACGACGCTCATCCACGAGCTCGAGGACGACGACGGCGAGCTCGGCCTCGTGACCATGTGCTGCGGCGGCGGCCTTGGCACCGCCACGCTCCTCCAGCGGGTCTAGGCCGGGTTCCGCCGACTGCCGAACGCGGTCCGAGATCCTCACCATTCCTGCGCGAGGCTCCGGTCCGGGAGGCATGTCCTCGCGCCGGCGCGATCTTGACGCCACCGGAATAATGGTTATCATGGATAAAACCATTCCCATCTACGGGCGTGCTCGGAGGTACGACTCAGCGTGGTCCAATACTCGGCTGACGGCCATCAGGTAGAGCTGGTAGACAACCGGCGCGCGATCGTGCGGGCGGTGGGGGAGTTCGCCGAGCGCGAGATCGCGCCGTTGGTGGCCGAATATGACGCGCAGGAGTTCGTGCCCCGGGATTTGTTGAAGCGCATGGGCGCACTTGGATTCTTCGGAGGCGTCGTCGCTGAGGAATACGGTGGTCTGGGGTTGGACTTTGTGACGTTCGCGGAGCTGATCGAGGAGGTGAGCAAGACCTGTCAGATCATGGGGACGCTTCTCTCGATGCCGTCGGGCCTGGTCGGCGCGAGCCTCGAGCGATTCGGCACGCCCGAGCAACGCGAACGATGGCTGCGGCCACTCGCGGCCGGCGAGATGTTCGGCGCCACGGCCGTGACCGAGCCACGTTCCGGCAGCGACGTCGCGGGCATGACCACCACGTACAGGCGCGACGGTGATGACTTCGTTCTCAACGGGTCGAAGGCCTGGATCAGCAATCTCGATATCGGATCGTTCTTCATCACGTTCGCCTCACGGGACCGGTCTCTGCGTCACCGCGGCGTGAGCGCGTTCGTGGTCCCGCGGCACACGCCGGGTCTGGGGCTGCACCCGTACAAGAACAAGCTCGGCTTCCGCCCGCTCTGCACGGGAGAGGTCGTCCTCGAGGATGTCCGGCTCGGGCCCGACGCCTTGCTCGGCGAGGAGGGCGGTGGTTTCCAGGTCGCGATGACCGCCGTGGAGCGCGGTCGCCTCGGAGTCGCGGCGCGATCCGTCGGCGTCGCGCAAGCCTGTCTCGACGACACGATCGCGTATGCCCGGGAGCGTGAGGCTTTCGGACACCCGATCTCCGAATTTCAGATTGTCCAGTCGAAGATCACCGACATGGTGGTGGGTACCGCCTCGGCGCGCGCGCTGACGCGCGAGTGCGCGGTCGCGCTCCAGGAGGGCCGCCGTGCCCGCCAGCTGACCAGCATCGCCAAGATGCACGCCAGCGACGTCGCGGCCCGAAACGCTGCAGACGCGGTCCAGATCTACGGCGCCGCAGGCGTGTCTCCGGACCATCGTGTCGGCCGTATGTACCGCGATGCGAAGGTGCTCCAGATCGTGGAAGGCTCGAACGATCTGCACCGCGCCCTGATCGGAGAGATCGCGCTGGGCATTCGGCACGACGGCGAAGCACCCTGATGAGGGTCACTGTCATCGGGGCCGGCATCATGGGTGGCGGCATCGCCCAGCTTGCTGCTATGGCCGGCGATCAGGTGGCAAATCACGACGTCTCGGCGGAGCAGCATGACCGCGCTCGCGCCGCGGTCGCAAGGAGCCTAGGCCGGTTCGCGAAGAAAGGGTCGATCGCCGAGTCTGACGTGGCGACGATTGCCGGCCGAATTGCCTACACGAGCGATCTGGCGAGTGCGGTTTCCGATGCGGATGTCGTCATCGAGGCCGTGCCCGAGATCCTCGAGCTCAAGCGCGAGGTGTTTGCCACGGTCGTGGCCCACGCCCCAGCCGACGCGCTGCTCGCTACGAACACCTCGCAGCTCTCGATCACATCAATCGGCGCACCGCTCGGCGACGATGCCAGACGGCTCGTGGGGCTGCATTTCTTCAACCCGCCGGTCATGATGCGCCTGGTCGAGATAATCGCAGGGCTGCAGACGAACGAGGACACGATTCAGCGAGCCAGGGACCTGGGCGGTCACCTGGGCCGCGAAGTCGTTGTCTGCCGCAAAGACTCTCCCGGGTTCCTGACCAGTCGCGCGTACGCGATCCTCCGGCTCGAGTGCGTGAGGATGCTCGAGGAGGGTCTGGCGAGCGCGGAGGACATCGACAAGGCGCTCCGCCTCGGATTCAACTTTCCGATGGGTCCGCTCGAGCTGGGTGACATGAACGGGATCGACACGTACGTCTTCGCACTGAACGGACTCGCCGACGCACACGGCGACCGCTTCCGGCCGACCGTCGGCCTCAAGAACCTGGTTGCCGCCAACCGACTCGGCCGCAAGACCGGCCACGGCTTCTACGACTACGACGCCGACGGCCAGCGGATCCCAGGTCCCGGCACCTAGACGCCTCGCACTTAGCCGATCATCCGGGCGAGGTTCTCGCCGAGAATCGCTTTGGTGTGTTCCTCGCCTAGCCCTAGTGACTCGATCGACGCAACCTCCGCCGACGGGTCGGCCATCGGCCAGTCCGATCCGAATACGACACGGTCAGGTCCGTGGCGATTGATGATCGCCCGGATGCGTTTGCGGTCGAGGGTCGCGAGGGACGGTGGCCAGGACGTGTCGAGGTGGACCCGGCCTGGAAGCCCCACCACCGACTCCTCGGCTTCGTCCAGCAGGTGATATCCGCCGAAGTGACACGCCACCAGGTCCAGGCGAGGGAACCGATGAGCCAGGTCTCGGAGCATCTGTGGCGTGCACTGCTCGCCTCCGAATTTCGCTCCTCCCTTCCCCACATGAACGATGGCCGCGAACTCGCCCTGGAGGGCATCGAGGATTTCCGATAGTCGCGGATCATCGAGGGAGAAATTCTGAAACAGCGGATGGATCTTGACGCCCCGGATGTGGTGGGCGCGCAGGGTCGCCACGTTCTCCTCTACGGATACATCCGGATGAATCGTTCCGAAGCCGATGAATCGCCCCGGATCCAACGACCCCACAAACGCATTGGCGGACTCGAGGTGACGGGCGGTGTTCGCGACGCCGAGGCAAACGGCACGATCGATACCAGCTCGGTCCATCGCCTCGATCGCGCCTGCGGTTGTCCCATCGCCGAAACGTTGCTGTTCGGGCGAAGGGTTGGCCAGCGCGCGTCTAGCGATCGCGTCGGGCCAGATGTGGAAGTGACCGTCGATGACCGTCATGGGATCGAGGCCGAGGGTTCGTGGGACCGTGAGGCTGTCGGGGTCATCGAGCGGGTCCGGGTCTGATCGTGGGCTCGTAGATCACGGTGCGGCGCGCGATCCGCCATTCGCCCTCGCGGCGCTCGAACCGATCGCGGTAGCGGCAGGGGATGAGCAGGTCGGCGCCCGGCTGCTCAGCGCTCGCGCGTGTGCGGTGGATCGCCAGGCAGTAGGTCTCGACGTCCGCCGCAGCGCCGCTGATCTCGATGCGGGGGTAGCCGAGCAGGTGCCAGCAGGACTCGAGCTTGCGCAACTCGGTCTCCAGCCACGGTAGGAACTCGCCGAGCGAACCGATGAACCGGCCGCGATCCTCGGTCGCATCGTCGAAGTAGCAACTCGCCACGAGGCCCATGTCGAGGCTGTCGATGCCATGACCGTACCGGACGAGCACGCGCGCGATCGCGACCTCGTCGGCAGTCGACGGTTCCGCCACCGCTGCCTCAAGTCTCATGGCCGCTGTCCGGGTCGACTAGGAGGAGGCGAGCGGCCTCGGCGGCAGGCTGGCCCACTCGCACGCCGCGGCCGACAGCGATCGAGTTGCATGCGCTGATCACACCGTCGTGGTAGCTGCTCAAGCCGTCTCCCATCCGCGCGGTCTGGGCATCGACGGTCGCGCCGGCCAGGCCGTCCGCCTCGACGATGGCCAGAGCCGCGATGCCGGCGTCCTCCTTCCCTTTGCCGCCATCCGAACATATGAACCCGTGCGGGCGGAACTTGCGCAGATAGAAAACGGCCGAGGCGCCGGTGTGGCCCGCGGTGACCAGGACGTTGCGCTCGACGTCCTCCGGGAGTCCAAACGCGATCGAGTCAGTGCACACGACCTGACGGCCGTTGATTTCGTCCATCACCGTGCGGTTGGTGACCTCCGCAGCGGTTGCGGCAACCGGGTCGCGCTCGAGGAGGAGGAGCGCCGCCTCGCGGACGCTCATGCCGGGGAGCACGCCACAAGCATGCGCCGGCTCGTTGACGACGGACACCACGCTCGTCTCGTACATGTCAACGCCGTCTCCGAGTCGGACGGTCGCGACGTCGGCGGCGGCCGCCGGGATCCTGAGCGCCTCGAAGTACCACAGGCCGGCGATACCGGCGCCGTCCTTGCCGATCCCGCAGTCGACGCCGATTGCGCCGCGCGGCGCGGCTTCGCCGATGAACCTGGCCGGCAGTACCCCGCTGTAGGAAGCATTAACCGCGACGTCACGACCGCGGTTCTCCGGGGTGACATCGTATGCCGTGTCGACCGCGACGATCCGTCCCCGTGGTGACTCGTGGACGATCGTCTGCGTGACCGGGCCCCGCATGCTGACGACATCGACGGTTTGGTACGGGGAATCGCTCATCTCGTGGTCAGCAGCGACTCGCGGAGAACGGCCTTGCGCACCTTGCCCGAGGGTGTATACGGGAGGCTGTCGACGACACGGATGATCTCGGGCAGCGCGAAGGCGGGCAGCCGATCGTTACACCACTCACGTACGTCGTCAACGCCGAGCGACGACGAATCCGCTGTGACGACGAAGATCGCGACCTCGTCCTCCCCGGCTTCAGCGGCGGCGGGTGAAGCGACCGCGGCACAGTCTTCGATCTCCGCGTGCTGCATGACAGCCTGTTCGATCTCGTAGGACGAGATGTTCTCGCCGCGGCGACGGATCGTGTCTTTCAGGCGGTCGACGAAGTAGTACCAACCGTCGGCGTCTCGGCGGACGGCATCTCCCGTGTGGAACCACAGATTCCGGAATGACTCGAGCGTCCGGTCGGGCATTCCGTAGTAGCCCGAGAACATCGTCCATGGGATCTTGGTGCGGGTGATCAGCTCGCCCGCCTCGCCCAGCGGCAGCTCGCGGTCCGTCTCCGGATCGACGATACGTATGTCGAACCATTCGTCGACGAGCCGGCCGGCCGCGCCCGCGGGCCGTTCCTCGCCGTAGGGGCACATGATCGGCAACGAGGCCTCGGTCGAGCCGAAGCTCTCGACGAACGCCTCGACGCCGAACCGCTCCTTGAATGCGGGGAGGATGGTCGTCGCCGTCGGGACGCTGTACACGCATCGGAGGAGGTTGTCGGCGTCGTGTCCGGTTCGAGGCTGGTTCCAGACGAAGTCCGTCATCACCCCGATCAGGTTCGTGACGGTGGTTCCGGTCGAGCGGATCTGGTCGAGCCAACGGGTCGCGCTGAACCGGTCCTGGACGACCGCGCGAGCGCCGGCGACCAGAGCCGGGTAGATCGCTAGGAATTGGGCATTGCCGTGGAACAACGGGCCCACCGACATGTACGCGTCAGTGTCGGTCAGCCTCGTCAGCGCGCGTCCCTGATCGGCGAAGAAGGCCATCTGCGCGTGACTCATCATCACGCCCTTCGACAGGCCGGTCGTTCCGGACGTGAAGAAGATGGCCGCGAGGTCGCGCTCGCCGACGCACGGCAGTGGCGTGGGCTGGGCCGCGAGAAGCACATCGAACCGCTCGGCTACTCGCCCGCTCTTGCGAACCTCGGCGATCGCCGCGTCGACCTCCGAGCCTTCGCCGAAGATCCAGACCAGTTCGATCGTCTCGTATGCGTCCGAACCATCGAGGAAGAGATCCGCGAACCGCGCGTCGATCGCGAGCGCGCGTGGTGCCGTGGTCCTCACCTGGTGCTCGAGGAAACTGCCACGGTAAGCCGTG
Source organism: uncultured Solirubrobacterales bacterium (assembly GCA_963770615.1). GTDB lineage: Bacteria > Actinomycetota > Thermoleophilia > Solirubrobacterales > Solirubrobacteraceae > Palsa-465. The sequence goes on from CAVYQJ010000005.1 coordinate 631,013, forward strand.
TTCATCGGCACCTCTACGAGCCCCGCGAACGCGCTTCCGAACCAGGCCAGCACATACTCGGCGCGATTGGCCGCCATGATCACGAGCCGGTCGCCGTGCGCGAGGCCGGCTCGCACGAATCCGGCGGCGATCGTCTCTGAAAGCCCGAGCGCCTCGATGAACGAATAGCCGCGATCCTGGAACGGGAGCTCGAGAAAGCCGCGGTCGCCGTGGGTGCGGGCGCGCTCGCGGAGGATGCGGGGCAGCGTCCACATCTCGACGTCGCCGAAAGTGGGCTCAAAGTCTCGGTAGTGCTCCATCAAGTCGTGCCTCTGCTGCCGCGAAAGTCAGGCTTTCGCTTCTCCATGAAGGCCTGTGCGCCCTCGAGCATGTCGGTTGACCCGATCGCTTGAACGAGCATCCCCAGTCCGCTCACGAACGAGTCGCGACAGGCGTTCCACCAGACGTTGGACGAGATCTTGGCAATCTCGAGATAACGCGGGCTCATCTGGCAGAGCTCCGCGATCATGCCCTCGACCGCGGTCTCCAACTCGTCGTCTCCGACCACCGCGTTCACCCAATTCAGCGCGAGGGCCTCCCGCGCCGTATAGCGTCGACAGAGGAAGGAGATCTCTTTCGCGCGCTTGTCGCCGACCGAAACGGCGAGCATGTTCGTGCCCCCGAGGACGGGCGCGCTGCCGACGCGTGGACCGGTCTGGCCCAGGAACGCGCTCTCGGCGGCGATGGCCAGGTCGCACGCGACCACGAGCTCGTTACCGCCGCCCACGGCCGCGCCATTCACGGCTGCGATCACCGGCATGGGGTGGCCGCGCAACGCATCGAACAACCTCAGCGACCCGTAGAACATCCGTCGGAGCGCCGCCTCGTCCGGGCTGGCGAGGTTCGCGAGATACCCACCGCTGCAGAATGAGCCCCCACTGCCGGTGATTACGATGAAGTGGTCGCTCGGCGTCTCGCCGATCGCGGCAAGCATCGCCTCGAGCATCCCTTCGTCGTAGGCGTTCCGTCGCTCGGGTCGATTCAGGCGCAGCCATACGCTGGGGCCACGACGATCGACCAACAGTGGGGCAGGCGAGTCAGCCATCGAATAGTCGGGTACTAATTATACTAGAAAGGTTGGCTTCGACGGCGCGCCATTGCGCGGAGGGCCTACTCTGACTATAGTTATCACATGGGGCGAAGCAGAAGCCGCAAGGTGCGCGCCAACTGGACGCTGCGTCGATCCGATTGGCGATCGGACCTGCGTTGAGCCCCGAGGGGTCGGACGGACAGGTCGGTAAGGCGTTCGCAGTCGCTGAGCGGAGCGCGATCATCGACATGGCCGCGGACTTCGCGTCGCGCGAGATCGCACCGCGCGTCGCGGACTACGATCGCGACGAGCAGCTTCCGCGCGACCTCCTCGAGCGGATGGCAGGTCTCGGCTTTTTCGGCGGGGTGATTCCCGTCGACATGGGTGGGCTCGGGCTCGACTACGTGACGTTCGTGGACCTGATCGAGGAGATCTCAAAGGCGTGTCAGATTCTCGGCACGCTCGTATCCATGCCGTCCGGACTCGTTGGCGCCAGCATCGAGCGGTTCGGCACCGATGCGCAGCGCGAACGCTGGTTGCGACCGCTCGCACAGGGGGACATCTTCGGAGCGGCCGCCGTCACGGAGCCGCGCTCGGGCAGCGACGTGGCCGGCATGACAACGACCTACAGGCGCGAAGGCGATCAGTTCGTGATCAACGGCGCGAAGGCTTGGATCTCGAACCTCGACCTCGCCGAGTTCTTCGTGACGTTCGCCAGTTTCGATCGTTCGCTCCGCCATCGCGGCATAACGGCGTTCATCATTCCAAGTGACACACCCGGCCTGGGCTTGCATCCGTACAAGAACAAGCTCGGATTCCGACCGCTCTGCACGGGCGAGCTGGTGCTCGACGACATCCGGCTAGATCCGGATGCGCTGCTCGGAACGGAGGGCGGCGGGTTCGCTGTCGCCATGACCGCGGTGGAGCGTGGGCGCCTCGGAGTCGCCGCGCGCGCTGTCGGTGTGGCGCAGGCGTGCCTCGAGGACTCCAAGGCATATGCCCGTGAGCGCGAGGCGTTCGGCCAGGTGATCGCCGAGTTCCAGATCGTCCAGTCCAAGATCGCTGATATGGCGGTCGGGACGACGACGGCGCGCCTGCTTGTCAGGGCGTGCGCGGAGGCCCTGGGTCGAGGCGAACGGGCACGCGAGCTAACCAGCATGGCCAAGATGTATGCCTCCGACGTCGCGGCGCGGTCGGCGGCAGATGCCGTTCAGATACACGGCGCCGCCGGCGTCTCATCCGACTATCGCGTGGGCCGGCTGTATCGGGACGCCAAAGTGCTGCAGATCGTCGAGGGTAGTAACGATCTCCACCGAGCCCTAATCGGCGAGATGCAGCTCGGGTTGCGCTCAGACGGCGAGAGCCGACGCTCGTAACGCCGTTGCCCCCGCGCGAGGTTGACCACTGTGGCTCAGCGAGCGACGCTGCGCGTCAATGCGCTCCCCGCTCGAAAGCCTCCGCGAGCCAGCTTGCGCGAACGTTTTGACTGACATGGCAGTCGAGAAGAAGGGGGCCCTGTAACTCTCCGAGCAATGGCACGAGCGGCTCGATCTCCGTCGCCGAGCGAATGCTGTACCCATCGGCACCGATTGCCCGCGCCACTTCGTCGAGTGGGGGGACGGTGAACCGCGATGCCGTGTCGTCGATAGACAGCATCCGTAAGAAGTGCATCTCGGCTCCGTACGCTTGGTCGTTGTAGACCAGCACGAGCAGACGTAGGCCGTACCGTACCGCGGTATCGAGCTCGCCGAGGCCCATCATCAGCCCACCGTCACCTACTGCGGCCACGGTAATCGCGTCAGGCCGTGCCACCGAGGCCCCAATCGCCGCCGGGAGGCCAAGCCCGATCGAGCCGAAACCCATAGTCGAGACGAAGCGTGACGGATCGGGGACGGAGATCAGCGAGGCCGGGAACCCGACGAAGTGCCCCGCGTCGAGCACGAGGGTCCGGTCGCGCGGAAGTGCTCGATCGATCGCCTCCGACACCGATCGCGGATCGGCTGCATCCGGTTCACTCTCGTCCTCTGGGTCCTCTGGATGCGCGAGGTCGTACACCACTTCGCCCGTCCGATACCGCTGGCCTGGCTGTACGCGTGTCATGAGGTCGCGGGCCACAACCGCGGCGTCGCCATGGACTGCATGGGTGATTGCGGTGAACTTGCCAGGTGCGTCCGGGGCCACGTCGCATTGAACGATCGTTGCGTCGGGCGAGAACAGCGACCCTCCCCTGGAGGTGAAGTGGTTCAGGCTCGCGCCGAAGACGACAATGCAGTCGGATTCGTTGATGAGCTGCCGGGTGCGGGGCGAGGAAAAGCCCCCGGCGATTCCTAAATTGAACAGGTGACCCGCGAACCAGTCCTTGGCTAAGAGAGACGTCGCCAAGAGCGCTCCGATCCGATCAGCCAGTTCGATGATCGGGTCCCGCGCGTCGGCCAGGCGCGCACCTTGCCCGGCGATGATGACCGGCCGATCCGCTTCGTTGATCGCGTCGGCCGCCGCCGTCAGGTCCGCTTCACTCGCCGCCAGAGGTGCCGGGGGTGGGGGAGCGGGCTCTCCGTCGGACCATTCGCAATCCTGGTCCTGGAGGTCGGTGGGCAGAATGATCGCGACCGGACCCCGGTGCTGGCGCGCTCGCCGAAACGCGCGCCTGACGTATTCCGCCGGGTTCTCGAACGAAACTTCCTGGACCGGGATGCCGGCCGACGCGAGGATCGGCCGCTGCTCGATGTCCTGCGGCAAGCCGGCGACCGCGGTCGGGGTGTCCCCGCACAGCACCACAAGAGGGGTGCGATTGCGCTTGGCGCTGATCAGGGCGGTGATCGCGTTCGTCAGCCCCGGGCCTTGCGTGAACGTGCACACGCCCACGTCGGACTTAACGCGCGCGTAGCCGTCGGCCATGGCGACGCTTCCGGCCTCGTGCCGGCTGCTGTAGAACGGCACGCCGAGCTCTGACGTCAGGTAGGGGAGCAGCTTGAGATTGCCGTCTCCCATCAGCCCGAAGACTGCCCCGACGTCCTCATCCTGCACGACCTTAGCGACGGCTTCGTAGACCTTCACGCGTCCAACGCACCCCTTTCCGATAATAATGATGATAAGCTATCACGCACACTGAGCGTCCGCTCGCCGTGCTTCGCGCGGCCGACAACCAACACCATGCAATACGCGACGCCGATCCGGGTGGAGGCGTTGGTGAAACGCGGGATCGTGGGGCTAAGAAAGCGTTCACTTCAGAGCCGGCGGGCTAGCCCTGGAGTGCTTTGCGACGTCCCATCAAGTCGCAACCCAACGCAGCCGAGCCCTGGAAATTCCGCCCCGTCGGGACACACGCGATCCTAACGAGCGATTCGACGAGCCGGGCCGGATTTGGTCTTGACTAATTATAATAGTTATGGAAGTATCCGACCCATGCTCCCGGAGGGAAGCTCGTGGTCTGGGTCCCTTGCTCACGGAGGGGGAGTCGACTCCGATGAGCTTTTGGTGCTGCGGAATGTCTCAAAGACGTTTCCAGGGACTCCGGCTCTACAGGGTGTCGACTTCGAGGTCCGCGCCGGCGAGATTCATGCCCTTGTCGGGCAGAACGGGTCCGGCAAGTCCACCCTCGTAAAGATCCTTGCGGGGGTCCACCATCCGGATCCCGGCGCCGAGGGATGGCTGGACGGCGAGCCACTCGATCTCGATTCGGCGGCCGTCGCAAAGCATGGGCGCCTGCGCTTCGTGCACCAAGACCTCGGGCTGGTCCTCGAGCTGAGCACGGCGGAGAACCTTGCCCTGTTCCGCGGCTTCCAACGCGGTCGATTCGGTCGGTTGCGATGGGGCGAGCAGGCCGAGATTACGCACCGTGTCCTCGCGCGCTTCGGCATAGACATCGACATCGACGCCCCGCTGTCCGCCGCCACCCCGGTGGAGAGGACCGTCGTCGCCATCGCCTGTGCACTGCAGGGGTGGGATGAGGACCGTGGTGTCCTGATCATGGACGAGCCGACGGCCGTGTTGTCTCCTCGGGAGGTAACCCGTCTGTTCGAGATCATCGCCGAGTTGCGCACGGCGGCGGGGACGAGCCTGCTCTATATCTCGCACCGACTCGACGAGATCTTCCAGATCGCGGACCGCGTCAGCGTGATCCGCGGCGGACGGATGGTCGCGACGCGAGAGGTGGCCATGACGACGCCGCATGAGCTGGCGTCGCTGATGGTCGGCGAGGAGGTCGATCCCGACCTGCGCACGGCCGTCCCGGTGAACCGCTCATCATCCCTGGCATTAGAAGCACGCAATGTGCGCGGCCGGGCACTGCGCGGCGTTGATGTCGAACTCCGTCGCGGCGAGGTCCTCGGCCTCGCCGGACTCCAAGGATCCGGACATCAAGAGCTCGTGTACGCGCTGGCCGGGGCTACCGGCGGAACCGTCAGCGGGGAGCTCCGAGTCGTTGGAGCTCGGGGCGATGAATGGTTTCCGCTGTCGGAGGCCGCAGCCCTCGGGCTCCCGCTGGTCCCGGCGGAACGTGCCGCGGAGGGGCTCGTGGCTCCCTTCACCGTACGTGAGAACATGACCCTATCCCTGCTGGGAAGGCTCAGTGGGCGGTGGGCCATCAACCGCCGGGAAGAGCGACGTCTCGTCGACGACTGGATGGGACGGCTCCAGATCGTTGCCGCGGGGCGGGACGCCACGGTCACAACCCTGAGCGGCGGTAACCAGCAAAAGGTCGTGATGGCCCGTTGCCTGGCGCAGGAGCCGGCGGTTCTCCTTCTGTGCGAGCCCACAGCCGGAGTCGATATCGGCACCCGGGTAGCCCTCTACGGATTCATCGCCGATCTTGCCGGCAAGGGACTGTCCGTGGTCGTCGCGGACTCTGATATCGACGAGCTGCAGGCGATCTCCAGCCGGGTCCTGGTCTTCAGAGACGGACTTGTGGCGCAGGAACTCGACTACAACCAAGTGACACATTCCGCTCTCGTGCACGCAATCGAGGGGGTGACGGGGCCATGAGCGGAGTTAGGCGCAAGCTTTCGTTCGCGAACATCGGCGCGGTCTATGTCTGGATCGCGATCATCATCATTTTCGGCATCTGGGTACCGAGCACGTTCTTGACGGTTGCGACGTTTAAGCAGGTGCTGAACGGGAACGCGATCGTCGCCCTCCTTGCTCTGAGTCTTCTGATCCCCCTGAGCGCCGGGGTGTTCGACCTGTCGATCGCCTACAACGCCACCCTGACGTGCGTCGTGCTGACGAAGCTCATCGTCGGCGGCGTGCCACTTTGGCTGGCGATCGTCGCGGCGATCTTCACTGGATTGCTCGTCGGTCTGGGAAACGCATGTGTCGTAGTGCTGATGCGCGTCGACTCGTTTATCGGAACGCTGGCGACCGGTTCGCTGGTCTCGGCGCTCGTCACGCTGGTGACGGGGAACCTCGTGATCGAGAGCCCGAAGCTTTCCGGGACGTTCCTGCAGATCGGGCAGGCCACGGTCCTCGGGTTCACTCTTCCCGTCTTCTACGTAATCGTCGTGGGCGGGATCATCTGGTACGTCCTGGAGGCGACGGCCACCGGACGTCGCCTTTACGCCACCGGCTTCAATGCCCGAACCGCTCGCCTCGCGGGGGTGCGGACCGACCGGCTCCGTTTCGGCGCCTTGCTGGCGTCAGGCTTCTTCGCCGGTGTGGCGGGGGTAGTGCTGGCCTCTTACATCGGCTCGGGCGATCCGACAGTCGGGCCCCCATACCTTCTGCCCGCGTTCGCGGCGGCGTTCCTCGGCGCCACTCAGTTGCGGGCCGGTCGATTCAACGTACCGGGGACTCTGATAGCGATCCTGCTTCTGGGCACAGGCATCACCGGGCTCGGGCTGGCCGCGGCGCCGCAATGGTCGCAGGACATGTTCACCGGAGTTGTGCTCATCGCGGCTCTTGCATTGACGGGTGTTCAGAGACGGGGGTCAGCTCGCGGTCGGTGGACTCGTAAGGGGGGCGAACCCGAGGACGTTGCGGTGGTGGAGGGGGCAGCAGGTGCACATGAAGCGCCGCTGTCGACATCGAGCCACGCTACGTAACGACGGATCCGGCCAGCGCGCCGGCCAGCACGTATCAGTAGGTACAACATGGAGGAGAGAGCAGCAATGACAGATCGAAGGACCCTGACTAAGCCGGGACGTGTGCTGGCGGCGCTCCTGATGGTGGCGGCGTTCGCGGTCGTGCTTACTGCATGCGGCAGTAGCAGCAGCAGCTCCAGCACGACAAGCAGCAGCGCTGCCTCCAGCAGCGGTGGCTCAAGCAGCGCCTCGTCTACCGCAAGTTCCGCCCCGAGTGGGGGCTCCGCCCAGCTGCAAGCGGATTACAAGAAGTGGTCCACGCCACCGGCGACGATTCCGGTCACGACGCCACACGCCAAGCCGATTCCCAAGAACGTCAGTATCGCGTACATCACCTGTGGCGTCCCAACGTGCACGTACATCGCGAACGCGACTGCGCAGGCCGCCAAGGTGCTCGGCTGGAAATACACCACGATCGCTGCCCAACCAACGCCGAGCAGCATCAAGGCGGGCTGGGACGCCGCGGTTCGCCTTCACCCGACAGCCGTTCTGGCATCGGGATTCCCGCGGTCGGTCTTCGAGCCGGAGCTTCAGCAGCTCAAGAAGATGGGTGTCGGCGTGTTTGAGTGCTGCGCCCCCGACCCTCCGGGGAACGGGCTGACGATGAGCATCTCGGGCCCGGCTGACCAGGCCTTCCAAGGCGACCGCGAGGCCGCGATGGACGCCACGCTCGCCAAGGGGACACCGAACGTGCTTTACGTAAACCTGCCCGAGTTCGCGACGATGAAGCCGGAGCTCGAGCGATACCTGGCGGCGATGAAGATGTACAGCCCGAGTGCGAAGATTGCCGTGATCAACATCCCGAACACGGCGATCGGGACGACGTCTCAGAACACGATCGTTTCATACTTGCGGTCGCATCCGGACGTCAACTTCATCCAGCTGACCCAGGACGCTCTCAGCGCAGGCCTGCCGGCCGCGATGAAAGCAGCGGGCCTGAATGTTCCGTTCGCGGGCGCCGGTGGCGGTCCCCAGCCAATCGAGATGATCCAGGCAGGCCAACAGGCGGGGACCATTCAGTATCCCTACTACGAGATCTTCTGGACGCTGGTCGACGGCGTTGCACGGTGGGTCAACCACGAGTCGACGGCACCGGACGAGATCAGTACGCCGTTCTTCATCATCACGAAGCAGAACGTCAGTAGCACTCCAGGGACCATCGTCCCAGGCCTTCCGCAGCAGTACGCGAAGTTGTGGGGCCGGTAGGCAGCGCAGCCGGAGGCGGGCGTCAAGCCCGCCTCCGGCATCTCGGTATGAGCGAAACGGGCCCAGGAAAGCGAGAGGATTTGAGTGGCAGATCAGACTGAGGTGACAGGGGCAGAGGGCGTCGACACCGACCTGGGACTTGAACTTCTCCGGCGGATGTTGCGGGTCAGGAAGTTCGAGCTACGGGTCCAGGCGCTCGCTGCGACGGGCGAGCTGCCCGGTCCCGCGCACCTGTACACCGGTCAGGAAGCGGTGGCGGCGGGGGCGTGCGCCACACTCAGAGACGACGACTACGTGTCGTCGACTCATCGAGGGCACGGACACGTGGTGGCCAAGGGCGCGAGCATCGCGGGATGCATGGCCGAGCTGTTCGGGAAGGCCACGGGCGTTTGCCGCGGAAAAGGCGGATCCATGCACATGGCAGACATGAGCATGGGGATCATCGGCGCCAACGGGATCGTCGCTGCGGGAATACCGATCGCGTTGGGGGCGGCACTGTCGGCGAGCATGCGAGGCACCGATCAGGTTTCGGTCGCGTTCTTTGGAGACGGAGCGACCAACGAAGGCGCTTTCCACGAATCGATGAATCTCGCAGCTACGTGGTCGCTGCCGATCGTGTTCATGTGCGAGAACAACGGCTACGGACAGATGACGAGGATGGAGAAGGTGACCGCGACGACCGAGCTGTTCCATCGCGCGGACGCGTACGGCATCCCGAGCCGGCGGATCGACGGGAACGACTGCTTTGCAGTGCATGCGGCGATGACCGATGCCGTCGACCGTGCTCGTGGGGGACAGGGCCCATCCTTCATCGAGGCGATGACGTATCGGTGGCGAGAGCACGCGGAGGGGCTGGAAGTGCTGTTTTCGGGGCTACGCGACCCCGGGGAAATCGAGGCCTGGATCGCGCGTGATCCGGTGTCGCGGCACGAGTCCGTCCTTCGCGACCACGGTGTGCCCGCGAGCGCAATCAAGGAACTGGACGACGCAATTGAGGCTGAGGTCGAGGCGTCGGTTGACTTCGCGCGAACCAGCCCCGACCCGCTCCCCGAAGAGGCCCTGACCGACCTCTGGCGCGAAGCGGACGATCAGCTTCCGGCGCAAGCGGGTGTTGCATGAGCAGCTCGGCAGACACCCTTCCGCCGCTGGGTACCGCGGCAACCGTCGAGGGCACGCGGATGATGTTCACCGCGGCCTGCGCTGCGGCCATTCGCGAGGAGATGGAGCGGGACGAGCGCGTCTTCATCATGGGCGAGGACATCGAGGAAGCGATGCTCGGTAGAACCGCTGGCCTGTTGAAGCAGTTCGGCGGCTCTCGCGTGCGCAATACGCCGATCAGTGAGGCGGCGTTCCTGGGCGCGGGGACCGGCGCCGCGGCTACCGGGATGATCCCGATCATCGACATGTTCATGTCGAACTTCCTCTACGTCGGTGCCGATCAGCTTCTGAACAACGCCAACAAGCTCCGATACATGATGGGCGGAGCGGTGAGTCTCCCGATGACGATCCTCGCGAGCACCGGGGCACCCGGAGCAATTGGTGCCCAGCACTCTGACGCACCTTACGCGCAGATCATCAACGCCGGTGGAGTAAAGGTCATCGTGCCCACCACTCCCGCAGATCTCAAAGGGTTGCTCAAGTCGGCGATCCGGGATCCAAACCCGGTGCTGGTGTTGTTGCCGATGGCCCTCGGATCCGTCTCAGGCGAAGTCCCCCAACAGGAGTATCTGATCCCGATCGGCGAAGGGAAGGTCGTCCGTGAAGGCACGGACGTAACGATCGTGGCGATCGGCGCGATGGTCCGTCGGGCCCAGGCGGCTGCCGAGCGGCTCGATTCATCTGGAGTTAGTGCCGAGGTGATCGACCCGCGGACGCTCCACCCACTGGACGACGAGCTGCTCATCTCGTCGGTCGGTAAAACCGGGAGGCTGATCTGCGTCGACGAGGCGCGCCGGAGCTGCTCGGTGGCGTCGGAGATCGTCGCCCGGATCAGCTCGGCCGCGTTCGGTTCGCTGCGCGCGGCACCCCGCATCATCGCCAATCCGGACGTTCACGTGCCGTACGCCCAATCTCTCGAGCGTCACGTCATCCCTCAGGTCGAACAGATCGTGACCGCCGGCCTCGAGGTCGTCTCCGGATCATCGGCGGGCGCCTGAGATGGCTGATGTCGAGTTCCGGTTGCCCAAGCTTGGGATGTCGATTGTCGAGGGCACAGTCAGCGAATGGCTCGTCGAGCAGGGCGACATCGTCGAGCAGGGCCAGGCGATGCTGATGGTCGAGATGGACAAGGCAGACACCGAGCTGCCTGCCCCGATCGCCGGCACCGTTGTCGTTCTCGCCGTTCCGGCGGGAACGACGGTCGAGGTCGGGGCGGTGCTAGCGGTGATCCGGCCCCTGCAGATCGAGAACTAAGAGGAGGCCAGAGCATGACCACGACACAAACCTTCGCGGCGCCGTTCGGCGAGCTTTCCCGGGCCTTTCACGGCATCGTCATTCTCCCGGACGATCCGCGCTGGGATAACGAGCGCATCCTCTGGAACTCGATGTTCGACCGGCAGCCCTTGGCGATCGCGAAATGCACCGGCGACGCGGATGTGGTTGCCGCGGTCCGTTTCGCGCGCGACCACGACCTTCCGATCAGCGTGCGCAGCGGCGGCCACGACGCGGGAGGTAAGAGCGTTCTTGACGACACGTTCGTAATCGACCTCAAGGCGATGAACGGTGTGGTCGTCGACCCTGACAGGCGACGCGCCCTGGTCCAGGGCGGTGCCATCTGGCGACTCGTCGATCGCGAGAGTCAGTTGCATGGCCTGGCCCTGACTGGCGGGACAGTCTCCGACACGGGCGTCGCCGGGCTCACGCTCGGTGGCGGTGTGGGCTGGCTCATGCGTCGCGCGGGCGTCACGCTCGACAGTCTCGTCGCACTGTCCGCGGTGACCGCCGACGGCGAGCCGATCCGCATCAGTGCTGAAGACGAGCCGGAGTTGTTCTGGGGAATGTGTGGTGCCGGAGCCAACTTCGCCATCGTTACGTCCTTCGAGTTCAACTTGCACCCGGTCGGACCTGAGGTCCTGGCGGGCATGGTCATCCACCCCGGGGACGATGCCGCGGCCGTGATCCGCCACTGGCGCGACTACATGGACCAGGCGCCAGATGGCGTCGGGTCGATGCTGCTGGTCATGAGGGCGGCGGCGCCGCTGTTTCCGGCGGAATACGACGGCAAGCCGGTGGTCGGATTCTTAGTCGTGCACGCCGACGGGGGTGAGCAGGCCGAACGCGACTTACGGCCGCTGCGAGAGTGGGGGACTCCGATCGTCGATGGCGTGGCGCCGATCCCATACGTCGAGATTCAGCAGGTGCTGGAGCAGGGTTGGCCGCCGAAGAAGCGGTTCTACGAAAAATCCGGCTACCTCTCCTCGATGCAGGACGAATTCATCGAGGAGATGGTGGCCTGCCTGGACCGCGCGCCGGTCACCAACGAGGGAACGGCCGCGAAGCCACTGCTCTCAGCGATGCCGATGGGCGGTGCGATCGATCGAGTCTCGAACGACGCGATGGCGTTCCCCCGCGCGGACTGCGCGTACTGGTGGGATGTGGCCGTCATGTGGGAGGACGAGGGGAACGACGACGCTTTCATCTCGTGGAGTCGTGACGTGTATGAAAGGTTGCGGCCGTTTGCGAGTGCGGGTGCGTACATCAACTTGATGGTCGATGACGATCCCTACGGCGATTGGTTGCGCACCGCCTACGGGGCCGAGAAATACAGCCGGCTGGTCGCGCTCAAGGACCGCTGGGACCCGCAGAACGTGTTCCGCGGCAACAAGAACATTCCGCCGTCCAAGACCGGATGAGCGGCTCGCTCCGATGAGCGGCTCGGTTCGAGAATCTCCCGACACGTCCGCGCCGCGGTCGCAGCGCGTACCACTCAGCGGGACCGGCCGAAGTATCGCGCGGCGGATGGAGCACGCGTGGGCCGCGCCGGCGTTCAATCTCGTTGTCGAGATCGAGGTCGACCCGTTAGAGCGTATGCGCCGAGACCATCAAGGCGCGACCCTCACCGACGCCCTGCTGATGTGTTGCGCCCAGGCGTTGGCGGCGCATCCCGAGCTGAACGCTCATTACGACGCGGAGGAGTTCAGCGTCACGCGATTCGACACGGCGAACATCGGCATCGCTGTGGCGACGGACCGCGGCTTGCTGGTGCCGGTCCTGCGCGACGTCGAGGGACATACGCTGGACGAGCTTGCGACGCGACGGCGTGAACTCGTCGACCGTGCCCGAAACGGCCGGCTATCGATGGCGGAGATGCAGGGAGGAACGTTCACGCTGTCAAACCTCGGGATGTTCGGCGTGTCGCATTTCACGGCTCTCCTGAACCCGCCGCAGGTGGCGATACTCGCCGTCGGGAAGATTCGCACGCAGCTCGCGATGGTCGGTGGAGCTCCGGCGGAATTGCGCGTCATGACGGTTACGCTGACGTGCGATCACCGGGCCGTCGACGGTGCCACCGCAGCGACGTTTCTAAGGGATCTGGAGAAAGCGGCCCTGGCATGAATGTCCTTGTGACGGGCGGCCTCGGCGTGAACGGCGCGTTCGTACTGAGGGATCTCCTGGCAAAGGGCGTCGAGCCAATCGTCTACGACCAGCGGGCGGACTTCCGTCTGGTCAGCGATATCAGAGGAGACATCGAGCTGGTCGTCGGCGACATCAACGATCTTGCGACCTTGACGCGCGTGTTCCTGGAACGGCGCGTCGAGCGAGTGGTGCACATGGCGGCTCTGATCCCGCCGGCCACGGAAACGAACGCGCTGAACGGCTTCCGCGTCAATGCGCTTGGATCGATCCAAGTGCTGGAAGCCGCGCGGATAGCCGGAGTGCGGAGGGTCGTCTACATCAGCTCGAGGGGCGTGTATGGCGACGTGGATCCGATCAAGGGGCATCCGGACTTTGAACTGATGACCGAGGAAGACAAGCCGAATCCGATCTCCGTCTACGACGTCACCAAGCTCGCCAGCGAGCGGATGGGCATCAACTATCAACGCCAGTATGGCCTCGAGTTCGCGTCGATGCGGTTCGCGACGAATTACGGACCCGGAAAGCTTGGGCGAGCGGGAGCTGCCGATCATCTCGCGACTCAGTGCGTCCTGATCGAGAACGCGCTCGCCGGCGAGCCCGTAAGGGTTCCGAGGGGCCGCGAGCAGCAAGAAGACATGATTTACAACGGAGACCTGGGACAGGCGGTGGCGCTGGCGGCTGTGGCGGACAAGTTGAACCATTCCGTGTACAACATTGGCGCCGGGCGCGGGGCAACGCTGGTCGACTTCGCCGATGCCGTCACGAGCGTGATACCGGGCGCGGACATCGAGATCGGTGACGGCCTTGACTACCTCGGTATGGGTGTCAACTACTACTGTATTTTTGACCTCACGCGGGCTCGAACGGATTTGGGGTATGAGCCGCGGTTTGACATCGAGGCTGGCGTCCGCGACTACATCGCAACGATGGAACGTCTTGGTCTGGAACCGGTGGTGACGGGATGGAAGGAATGACCGGCACGATCTCGCTGGACGGCCAGGTTGCGGTCATCACGGGCGCCGGTCGCGGCCTCGGCCGTAGCTACGCCTTGGAGCTTGCGCGGCGCGGGGCCGCGGTCATCGTCAATGACATCGCCGGCGACGCCGCCGACGCCGTGGTCGCGGAGATTGTTGCCGGGGACGGACGCGCGGCACCCTCGTACGACTCGGTCGCGACGGCCGACGGCGGTGCGGCGATCGTCCAGGCGGCGGTCGACAGCTTCGGAACGGTCGACGTCGTGGTGCACAACGCCGGCGCGTGGCGGAATGCCCCGTTCGACGAGATGACCACCGAGAACCTAGACCCGGTTCTCGACGTACACCTGCGAGGGGCGTTCTTCGTAGTGAGACCCGCGTGGCCGATCCTGGCGGCGAAGGGGTACGGCCGGATCATCCTCACGAGCTCGAACGTCGCTGCGTTCGGCCGGGAGCAGGGTGCCAACTACGTCGCGGCCAAGGCCGCGCTGCTCGGCCTGACCCGTGCGCTCGCTCTGGAAGGGCAACGCCACGGGATCGCGGCGAACGCGATCATGCCGAATGCGGCCACGAGCGACGAACGACGCCCGATGAGCGAGGAGTACCGCGCGCGCCTCGAAGCGGCGCTGGCCCCGCTGGAAGGGCGGCGGACGCCGGAGATGGTGGCCGCGATGGTCGCCTTCCTGGCAAGCCGTGAGTGCACCGTAACCGGTGAGACGTTCTCAGCCGGCGCGGGCCGATACGCGCGCGTGTTCGCCGGCGTGACGGAGGGCTGGACCAGCGCCCCGCCCGAACCGCCCCCCGCCGAAGCCATCCTGGAGCACCTGGACGAGATCCGAGATCGAACGCGATACCTCGTGCCGGTCTCCGTGTTCGACGAGGTCGAAGCGATCGCGGCGTCGGTACGGTCTGCGACGGCTGCTGGGGCGTCCGGCGCCTGAGCGACGGGGCTCTCGGGCGCCTGAGCAGTCAGCGGACGCCGGCGGTCCGGTTGCCCGCCGCCGACGACTCAGGGTTGTAACTCGAGTTGCCGTCCGAAGACACATCCGACCCGTTGCCAGCGTGGTCATACCCCGGGGGCGGCGCGTACTTCCTGCTCACCAAGTTCGGCGTGAGCGAATTGACGTCGGACTGACCACAGAGTGCCATGGTCTGCTCTAGGTCGGCTCGAAGAACCTCCAGCACCCCCTCGACGCCGGACTGCCCACCTGCGGCCAAGCCCCAAAACACCGGCCGGCCGATCATGACCGCGGTGGCGCCCAGTCCGAGAGCCTTGAGCACGTCGCCACCGGAGCGTATGCCACCGTCAAAGAGAACCGGAATCCTCCCATCAACGGCTCGGACCACCTCGGGCAGCGCGTCGATGGTGGCTTGCGCGTTGCCAAGGGCATGGCCGCCGTGATTCGACACCGTGACCGCGTCGCCGCCGGCCTCGACGCAAAGCGCTGCATCTTCGCCCGTTTGAATTCCCTTCACGATGATCGGCAGATCCGTTACCGACTTCGCCCAGGCGATGTAGTCCCAGGTGATCGTGTTGTTCTGTGTCCCCTTGAAATCCTGAAGGGAGTCAAGGCTGAAACCAGTGTCGCGGTAGTTGGCCAGGCCAAGATTGTCCGCGTCGGGCGCAAGGTCGAGGCCACCGCGCTCGCGTGTCGACTGTCCCAGGTTGTCGACGGTCACCATGATCGCGGAGTAGCCGGCCGCTTGTGCCCGGCTGATGAAATTCTCGTCGAGCCGCGGATCCTTCATCGGATATATCTGCATCCAGAGCGGGCCCGAAGCCGCCGCGCCGATCTCCTCGATGGTGAAGCTCGAGTTGTGGCTCACCGCCATGATCACCCCGGACTCGCCCGATGCGCGAGCCGTGGCAAGCTCACCGTCTGGGTGGCTGCGAACCTGGGCACCAGTCGGGGCGATGAAGATCGGCATGCCCGCACTCTGACCAAGCAGTTCGACGCCGAGCCCGACGCTGCTCGTGTCACGCATGACTCTGGGGCGAAGTTCCCAATTGTCGAAGCCCCGGATGTTGTTTCGATCACTCAGCCAAACGGGGTGCCCGGGGCGTCCGAAGAAGAACTCGAAGCTCGCCGGCGCCATGTTCCGCCGGGCAATGTCCTCAAAGTCGGCGATCGACAGGCGAGCGAGATCCTCGGCCGACATACCCATGTAATTATTATACCCTAGTAGTCAGATGCGCGCCACCCATCGATCGAGCGGTTGGCCCCAGAGGTGGCACCCAGGTGCCGGGGACACCGAGGAGGGCTAGATGCAGCAGAGGGAGGAGCTGACGCGGGTGCTGTGGTCGTGGGTGGTCAATCGACATCCGCGGCTCGAGGATCAGGTCATCGCAGCAGCAGCCGGCGGATTCGACGTCCTAACCGTCCCCTACCGGCAATATCGGGCGTCGCTCGACGCAGGGCTGACCCCCGCCGAGATGAGGAGGATCGCTGAAGACCGCGGTGTCGTCCTCGACTTCCTCGATGGCGTGATGAGCTGGGCGCCGGTGGAATGGGGACCAGAGGTCGGACAGTTCGTCAGAGAGGCGTTCGCGTTTTCGGTCGACGACGCTCTCGAGATGTGCGCCGCTCTCGGGTTGACAACGGTGGTGGCGGTATCGGCGTTCGACGTCGGCGCGGTCCCGTTACCGGATCTTGTGACTGCGTTCGGGGAGTTTTGCGACCGAGCCCGGGAGGCTGGGGTGTGGGTCGATTTGGAGCCGGTTCCGATGAGTGGGATTCCGACGCTCAGCCTCGCCTGGGAGATCGTCAAACGCGCGAACCGCGCCAACAGCGGGATCATGTTCGACACCTGGCATTTCCAAAGGGGAGACCCAGATCTGGAACTGGTGCGGGCAATTCCGCCCGGGCGCATCGTAAATGTCCAGCTCGTCGACGGGGATCGGCACCCGAAGTGGGCCAATCCCTGGGAAGAGGGATTGCACGGACGCTATCTCCCGGGTGAGGGGGACCTACCGCTGATCGAAATCCTGGCCACTCTCGCTGAACACCATCCGATCAGGACGATCGGCCCCGAAGGGGTTCTGGATGAGGTGGCGACGGTCGCTCCCTCGGAACTAGGGGCGCGCGCTGGAGCAAGAACTGAGGAGGTTCTTTGCAAGGCGGGTTTGACACTCATGAACGAAGAAGCCCCATGAAGAGTGTGCGAAGCTGCGCGTCATGACCGTGATTGCTATCGCCGAGATGTTCGGGATCAGCGGACGGCGAGCTGAGCTCGCGACGCTGCTCGAGCGCTTTGGCGGTTGGGCTGGCGGCGAGCCCGGCTGCCGGCGCTACATCTTCGCCGCGACCCTGACGGATCCCAGCCGGTTCGTTCTGGTGAGCGAGTGGGAAACCCAGGAGGCGCTGGACGCCCACTATCGCTCTGAAGCGTTCGCCGACTTTCAGCTCAGCCTCGACGGCCTCCTCGCGAGGCCAAGCGAGTCGACCGTCTACGCAGCCGAGCGTTCGGTTCGGCCGCTGAACACGCGCCCGATGGACCCGCGAGACGCCGACTAGGCCCAAAAGTCGCTCGGCGGACCTGTCCGCTCCCTGGTGCGATCGCCTGCCCGCCTGGGGGCGGTGCTCCCCCTGGCGGGCCCTTTGGCGACGTCGTGATTGCCGAGAACGTCGAGATCGCGCGGCAGGCCAGGGCGGTCGTCGGCTCACCAGCGTGGCTGGCGACTCCCTGCTCGCCAAAGCGCAAGCCGGCGGGGGACCGTCACCGCGACCGAAGGGATCGTCCGCCCGGACGACCGCGGCCTGTCGAAGGGAGCCACGGAGGGTGGCGCCCCGTTGCTGCTGCCTGACGCGCCTAAACCGGCCACGCCGGCGTAATAGTCCGCTTGACGCCTAAAGCGGGCGCGCCGCCCACGTGGCCGCTCCGCTCGGCGACCGGTGGCGACGCTGCGCTCGAGGTAGGTAACGCGGCCCCGCACCCGGGTGGACTTCTGCATCGCGGGGATCCGACAGTCCGGGCTGCGGCTGTCCCTCGTCGTCCAACCGGGAAGAGATTCGGGGGCTCGGTCGGGCGCCTGCTCTGTCTATGAGAGCGACAGCGCCGGGGTGCTTGCTGCCCGGCGCGAGTCAGCGATCGGCAAGCACCTTGCGACCGCGGAGCCGGCGCCAGGGCCGCACTCGAGTTCATGCCAAAGCAGAACTCCGCGCTGGCCGGCACGACTGCTGGACGATCTAGCGACGCGCCGCGTCCCGAGTTTGGCGAGAACCAGGTGCGCGGTGCGGGCCGGGTCGTAGACCTGCTCTTGCCGTAGCCCACGTATCTGCCACGACCCGTGAAAGGTATGTAGTTGATACCCGGGTCCCGGGAGAGTTCATCCGGGCGGGTCTACGGGACCCACTCCCCGCGAAGGTGGTCGTTTGGGGGGGCGATGTCAAAGCGATCGCTTGGCATCGGATGCCCCTTTGGGTCCGTCTATCGGGACCCCGTGCTATGAGGCCAGCTCCGCGGGGACGATCCAAGGAAACTAGAAGCTCGAGGTCTGAGCGGTGATGATGCCGCGCAGGAAGATGTCGACGCCCGCGAGGAACTGCTCTCGGTCGTCGTGCTCGCGCAACTGGGCGGCCATCTCGCCCACAAGCGGGTCTGGATCAAGCAGCGTCAACCGCTGTGCCAGCGTCTCTAGGTAGTCTTGGCGCTCGGCGCTGTTAGGGCGTGTTCGGGCGCCGGCGGCGTATTGCGCAGCGGCACCGAGGACGTAGCTGACCAGCGCAGAGCCGGCGTCTGACTGCGCGGATCCGCTCACGCCGAGCGCTTGAAGCTGCTCGCCGATGGCTTTCCAGATCCGTAGCACCGCGGGCAGCGGATCGTGAGAGAGCTGCGCGCCGACCCAGGGGTGCGCGTCGATTGCATCAAAGATGCCGAGTGAAATCGCGCGTAGAGCTCGTGCCGGGTCCGCGTCCGCATCGATCTGCGCCAACACCTGGCTGACGACCTGGTCTGTCGCCGCGGCGAGCAGCTCGTTCTTGTTGGCGATGTGGTGGTAGATCGCGCCGGCGCCGGTCGATAGCCGGGTCGTCAATGCTCGGAACGTCAGGTCGTGCTCGCCCTCGGTGTCGAGGATCTCGACGGCCGTTTCCACGATGCGGTCGCGCGAGAGCGCGTCGCTGCGGCGGGGGCTGCGCTTCGGGGTGGACACGAGCGCATCTTGACACAAGTTGGAATGATGTTCTAAGTTGTTGGAACGTCATTCCAAGCCAAAGAGGATCATCATGTCATCCAAGTCAGTCACGATCATCGGCGCCGGCCTCGGCGGGTTGACGCTCGCTCGTGTTCTCCACGTCAACGGCATCCCCGCCACCGTCTATGACGCCGACGCCTCGCCTCAGGCGCGCACCCAGGGCGGGCAACTCGACCTGCACGAGCACAACGGGCAGGCCGCGCTCGAAGTTGCCGGGCTTACCGAAGGGTTCCGCGCGATCATCAACTCGGGTGGTGCCGCGTCTCGTGTCATGGGTCATGACGGAACGGTGCTAGCCGCGGCACCGGATGACGGCTCGATGGAGAAGCCCGAGGCGCTGCGCGGAGAGATCCGTCGCATCCTCCTGGAATCCCTCCCCGCCGGGACCGTGCAGTGGGGCAAGAAGCTGGTGTCGGCCACCCCGCTCGGCGGGGGACGTCATGAGCTCAGCTTCGCCGACGGGTCGATCGCCGGTACCGACGTCCTCGTCGGGGCCGACGGCACCTGGTCAAAGGTGCGCGCGCTGCTCTCTGAGGAGAAGCCCGAGTACGCCGGGATGAGCTACGTGGAGACCTACCTGGACGACGTCGACCAGCGCCATCCCACCGCGGCCGCGACCGTCGGCGAGGGCGCGCTCTACGCCCTGATCCCCGGCAAGGGATTTCTCGCCCACCGCGAACCCGACGACGTCATCCATACCTACGTCGTGCTCTCACGCCCCCTGGAGTGGTTCGCCGACATCGACTTCGACGACCCCGCGACAACGCGGACGCGGATTGCCGCCGAGTTCGATGACTGGGCGCCCGAGCTCACCGCCCTGATCACCGACGGCGAGTCCCCACCAATCCTGCGCAGCATCCACCAGCTCCCCGACCGCCACCGCTGGACCCGCACGCCCGGCGTCACGCTGCTCGGCGACGCCGCACACGTCACCGTCCCTGGAGGCGAAGGCGCCAACCTCGCGATGCTCGACGCCGCCGACCTCGGTCAGGCGATCGCCGCGCACCCCGACGGCATCGAGGCCGCCTTCGCTGCCTACGAACAGGCGATGTTCCCCCGCGCCGAGACCGAAGCCATCGCCGCGCACGACACCATCGAACTGATCTTCGGCGCCGGCGCTCCCAACACTCTGGCCAACCTGTTCAACAACGCCGGCACAGCCTGAAGCCGCCTAGCCCACATCAGACAGGACAGCGCCGCCCAGCCCGCTGTCCCGGTGAGGATCCGGCCTAATGGACACATGCTTCGGTAGCAACAGGTACATCCCTACCCACCGACCAGCGGCCCTGCCTAGCGCGGAAAGCTCGCCTCGGCGGGCGTTCGGAGCTCGTTCGGCACACAGCGCGAGGCTCAGGCGTCCTCGGCCAGCGACCGAGGCACGAGCGCGGCGAACGCCACGAGGATGAACGCGAGCAGACTGATCACGCCGATGGCGTGTGCCCAAGCCGCGTCTGCCAAGTTGAGCAGCCCGATCCCGGCGATCAGCAGCGCGACCGCGAGCCGGACGCCGAGCGTGGGTCCCAGGAGCAGCTGTGCGACGCCGCTTTGACCGGCGGGCGCGGCCGGCTCGGCCTCGGCGCCGTGGGCGCCGAGGTGGCCTCGCAGGGTGAGGGTGAACAAGAGTGCCAGGGCGGGGAACAGCAGGACGGCCCCCGCCAGCACCGCCACCACGACCGCCACCATCGTGTCGTGCGGGGCGGCGGCCCGGTCGACCGTAAGGCCTGGCAGCAGGGTCGGCCACCGCGCGAACGCCCAGTCCGCGACGACGAGCGCGACGGCGAGCGCGGCCGTGTAGCGGGCCAGCTCGAACCGGCGCGCCGTATTGAGCCCCATCGTCGTCGTCCCCACGACGACTGACAGGATGAGGACCGCGAGCGCGGCGCCGTGGACGAGGCCCGTGTACAGCGGGTGGTCGTCGGCGTGGACGACGATCAGCCCGGCGAGCGCTAGGCCGCCGGCGACGACGCCGGCGCCGAGTGCCCGTACGCGGAACGCCTCCACAAGCTCGGTCTCCCCGCGCCTCGCCGCGTCGGCGGCGAGGTAGACGGCGGCCAGGTAGGCGGAGAACGCGACCGCCAGCAGGCCGATCAGGATCGAGGTCGGGTTCAGCCAGCTGGTGATGAGATTGCCCGCCGCGTTGCCGACCGGGACGCGTTCGGCCGCGATGCCGCCCGCGGCCGCGCCGAGCGCGAACGGGGTCACCAGCGACGCGACCGCGAACATCCCATCGATCGTCCGCACCCCGCGAGTTCCGGCGGCGGCGGAGCGCAGCGCGTAGCTGGCGCCGCGCAGGATGATCCCGAGCGCGGCGATGAACAGCGCCACCGACAGCGTCGAGGCGACCGACCCGAAGAACACCGGGTACGCGGTCCATGTCACCGTCAGCACGAAGATGAGCCACACGTGGTTGGCCTCCCACACGGGTCCCATCGAGTGATGGCAGTGGTCTCGGATCCGCTCGCCCCGCTCGCCGCCGCCGCTCATCAGCTGCCACATGCCGGCGCCGAAGTCCGCGCCCGCCAGCACCGTGTACAGCACCAGACCGATGAGCACGAACACGAGCGGGAGCGCGTCGAGCAACATCAGGCGGGCTGCGGGGTCGAGCCGGGAGGCGCGTCGGCGCCGGGGAGGTCAAGCGGCGAGCGCGCCAGCCGGCGCAGGATCCACACCAGCGCCGCCCGCGACGGCGATGTAGGTGATGACGAGGACGGTGTAGCCGACGGGAATCCCGCTCGCGCCGGTGACCGACTGTGCGGTCGTCATCACGTGGTAGACCACCCAGGGCTGGCGTCCGACCTCGGTCGTCACCCAGCCGGCGATCAGCGCCACCGTCGCAGCGGGCCCCGACACGACGCACCGCCCAGTAGAACCACTTGGAGAGCGGAAGCCGCCGGCGGCGGATGCGCACGAACAGGTAGAAGAGGCCGAGCAGCGCCAGCAGCGTGCCGATCCCGACCATCGTCTGGAACGAGAGGCGGGTGACGTTGATCGGCGGACGCTGCGCTCGCCGACACCGTGTCCAGGCCCGTGACGCGGGCGTTCCAGCTGTGGAAGGCCAGCAGCGACAAGCAGGTGGGGGATCCCGATCCCGTACTTGATCTGGCCGCCCGTGTACCAGCCGAGGACGTGCTCGCTGGCGCCGCGGGTCGTCTTGTACAGCCCCTCGATCGCGGCCAGCTTGATCGGCTGCTCGACCGCGATCACCCGCGCGATCCAGTCGCCGACGAGCACCTGGACCGGCGCCGCCAGGCAGGCGATCGTGAGCGGGATCGTCATCGCCACGCGCTCATACCGGGTCCACCGCCCGCGCAGCCGGCAGAACGCGTACGCGCCCGCCATCACGAACCCCGTGACCATGTACCCGGCGATGTACATGTGGATCAGCTCCGACCACAGCAGCGAGTTGCCAAACAGCGCGCCCCACGGATCGACGTCGACCACCTTGCCGCCGACGAGGCGGAACCCTCCGGGGTGGTTCATCCAGGCGTTGACCGAGATCACCGTGAGCGAACCGGTGAAGCCGGTGATCACGATCGGCAGCCCGGACAGGAAGTGCACTCGCGGTGACAGCCGGTCCCACCCGTAGGCGTAGATCCCGATGAAGATCGCCTCCATGAAGAACGAGAACCCCTCGATCGCGAACCCCAGCCCGAACACGCTGCCGAACGTGGCCGTGAAGTTCGGCCACAGCAGGCCCATCTCAAAGCTGAGGATCGTCCCGGTGATCACGCCGATCGCAAACAGCGCCAACACGATCCGGCTCCAGCGCCGCGCCACCGTCCGATACAGCGGATCGCCGGTCCGCATCCCCAGCCACTCCATGAACAGCACCATCGCCGGGAACGCGATCCCGAAGCACACCAGCGGGATGTGCACGGCGAACGACAGCGCCTGCATCTGCCGAGCCTCCAGCAGATACTGCTGATGCACCGGGGCGAAAGCCGCAGCGAGCATGCTCATGTGCTTGGGTCGCACGGTACCGGTCCGAGCCTCTCGGCGAACCCGACCGGGGCGCCAAGCGACGGTCGTGCCCCGCATCGACCAGTCCCGAGCCCACGCCAGCCGAACCCGACCCCGGAACTCGGCTCAGGTGGTGGTCGGACGACGAACTCGGCTTCGCCCCCCACGTTGTGGTGACGAGGATTGCCGAGCACCTCGCGCACGGCGGCGCGCGCGACTCAGCTTTGGATGAGCCGACTGCGGCGTCCGGCGGTTTCATCAACCGACACAGGATCCAAGAGCGCGGCGAGGATCGCCGCCCCTCCACGCGTGGTCGACCTCTTTGCGGAGCGTGCCAAGAGCGCTGGACGCGTGTCAGCCTTGCGAGCAGAGGAGACGGATGAGCTCTCCCGCACTTTGGCTCGAGGAATCGGTGCCGTCCGCGGGCTCGGCGTCGCCCCTTCGGCTAGCGGCACGCGCCTGGGACGGTCGAGATAGCGCTCTCCCGACCCGTCGCACCCAGTACTTCACGAGGCGGGCGACGCGCTCAGAAGGGCCGCAGGCTGGCGAAGTTATCTGGGAAGTACACGTAAGACGTCCTGCTCGTGGGCGTTAGCGGCTCGATGCCTACGTGCTTCCCTCTCCGTGCCGTGCATGTCGGCGGGATCCCAGTCCCACGAGTTGTGCGCGCCGTGGGTCTTGTCGTACCGGTCGTGGTGCGCGCCTGTCTCGTGAACGCGGTCCGCGAAGTCGCAACGTCCATGCGTCACACGTCCCACTCGCGCCCCGGGAGCCTGGTCTTGATCTCTTGGAGCAGCCAGCCGTTCCCGTCCGGATCGCTGGAGGAAGCCCACGTGAAATGCACGGCCTTGAGGGTCTACACCGGCACGCGCGCTTCGGTCCCGGCGCTGTCGAAGGGTCGGGTCTCGTAGTGGTCGACCTCGTTCACGTCGATGCCACGGCTGATGGGTCGGATCTCCAGCCGCGTCGATATCGTCGACGACGAGCATCAGGTCTTGCAGCGAACCGGCGTGGCCGTCGTGACCCCGCTGCCGAAGGTGATCGCGCACTGCGAGTCGAGCGGCGTGTGTTGCCGGCACGGAAGTCCTCGCCGACGGTGAAATCGCCGTCTCGACGCCGTCCAGGCTCTCGTCGAAGCGCTTTGCCCTGTCGACGTCGGACACCGGCACGTGACGACCTCGAGCTTCATGTGATCGTCGCGGGGCGTACTCGGATGACGTTTCAGCGCGTACGTCGGTGGTGCTCATGATGACCTCCAGTCGTTGGTTGACCTGGCTAGCCTTGCGCGTTGGGTCGGGCTTCGCATCCGTTGAATCCCTGGGCCTACGGGGTTGCCCTGGTTTTGCGGTCACCGTCGGCGAAGTCGTCTCGTCACCGATGGCGTCGTGCGTAGCGGATCGTCGACTGGCTCGCGATACGGCGAGGAGTGAGAGACATGACGTGTGCTCTCGCCCTCGCCCGGGGACCACGTCGGCGCGCCTTCGCGGTCCCTAGTCGGTAGGGCCTCGCGGAGGCCCCTCGTCCTGATGTCGAGGTTGGCGCACCTTGGCCCGAAGCCGTCTCTGGCGCCTGACGCCGCGGCGCGGGCAGGCCGCCGAGCCGCGGAATGGCGC